>NZ_LWEH01000025.1 GCF_001635455.1 Vibrio sp. HI00D65 | reverse complement strand
GATTTAGGTTCTGGCGCCGAGAGGTGTGAGAGTTCAAGTCTCTCCGACCGCACCACTATTTAGATGTCTTAATTGATGTCATTGTTGGGCTATCGCCAAGCGGTAAGGCACCGGCTTTTGATGCCGGCATTCCCTGGTTCGAATCCAGGTAGCCCAGCCACTATTTAAAACTCCTTGCTAACAGCAATGAGCACAACGTTTTATTGAGTCACCAATACTCAGTATAACTATAAAGATTTGCTGCGGTCGTGGCGGAATTGGTAGACGCACCAGATTTAGGTTCTGGCGCCGAGAGGTGTGAGAGTTCAAGTCTCTCCGACCGCACCATTATTTCTCTTTCATTAGAGAACAAATAGTGATTCTATTAGATTCATTATTGGCTACTTAGCTCAGTTGGTTAGAGCACATCACTCATAATGATGGGGTCGCAGGTTCAAATCCCGCAGTAGCCACCACTTATACAACGTCCTATTGAATCACCAATGTTTAATATGACTATAAAGATTTGCTGCGGTCGTGGCGGAATTGGTAGACGCACCAGATTTAGGTTCTGGCGCCGAGAGGTGTGAGAGTTCAAGTCTCTCCGACCGCACCATAATTAAATAGAACCCAGCTTTTTAGCTGGGTTTTGTTCTATCTGGAATATGTAAATCTGATAACCACGTCACCAAGTATTTCTCCCTATTTAATCACTTCATGACTTTTTTATAAGACAATGTCTGCTCCACTTTCTAATTGAGTATGACGTCTTATGAAAAACCTCACTTTAACGATCGGTTGCTACACAGACACTCCCAGTAAAAGTCGAGGCGTGTATCAGGCTCAGTTAGACTTGGAAAATGGTAAACTATTACCTTTAGAGCTCGTTTCAGAGTGTGCTAACCCATCTTTTGTCGTAGCGACAGAGCGTGGGGTCTATACTGCGTCTGAAGTTGATCAGCCAAAACAACCGCAGCTGATTCATATACCCAGCCCTAACTCAAAGACGGTTAAGAACTCCGACACAATCGCTGGCGATCACCCTTGCCACATCGCGATTGATCCTAGCCAAAAGTTTGCTATTACTTCTCAATACTCATCAGGTTCATTCGATATTTTTAGTTTAAGTATCAATGGCAATATCGATAAACGACTTAAAACAATAACTATGGTGGGTTCAGGGCCTAATAAAGAGCGCCAAACAGCGCCACATGCTCATCAATGCCTGTTCTTACAAAACTCACCACAATTTGTCACTATCGACCTTGGCGCTGATCGAATCAACTTCTATTGCTTTGATGAGGAACAGGAAGAGTTTCTAGACGAACCGATGCAATCCATTAAAGTCCCCGCAGGCAATGGACCTCGTCATCTCGCCTTCAATAAGGATGAAGACAAGGCCTATGTGATCTGTGAGCTCTCTGAAACGATACTGATGATGGAGAAAACTCTTGGGAACTGGAGTATTGTCGAAGAGATCGACGCGCTGCCAAATATGGAAAAAGGAGAGGCTACCGCTGCAATAAAACTATCGCCGGATGAGCAATTCCTCTATGTCTCTTGTCGACATCAATCAATGATCAGTTGCTTCAGAATCGAGCCAACAACGAAAATGCCTATTTTTATTGATAGCTATAATACCGAAGGCAATTTCCCTCGTGATTTTCATATTACTCATGACGGTGAATGGCTTATCGCCGCAAACCAGCACTCGAATAACATCACGTCATTCAAACGAAATACTGAAGACGGCTCTCTGGTTTACACAGGATACTCATTAGAGCTAGATGCGCCTGTTTGTGTGACACAGCAGCGATAGAGCTCATCGAATACAAAAAAGGAGAGCATTCGCTCTCCTTCTCTTTTTAAACAGTCTGAAACACTCAATTAAAGGCCCAAGGCATACTTAAGTACTTGGGCTTTAATTGGCCCTGAGTTCTCTGCTAGCTTGAGTGCAGCATTACGCACAAACTTAAGTGGGCCAATATCATTACTGAACGTCTTATAGAAAAAATCCATGCCGCTTTGCATCACTAGGTTGTCACCTCTTCTCATCACCTCGTAGCGTCTTGCTACAGAATGATTCAGCTCGCCTTTTTCTTTAGTTACATCCAATAGCGCTGCAACATCTTTGAAGCCTAAATTCACGCCCTGCCCTGCTAAAGGGTTGATCGTGTGTGCCGAGTCTCCAACCAGAATGCAGTTATTCTTAAAATAGGATTGCGCATGACGTCGAGTAAGAGGGAAAGAACCAGAGTTAAGTACTTTGATGTCCCCTAACTCCGCAGGAAAGTTAGCAAGTACTTCATTGCGAAGCTTGTCTGGGCTCATTGCCGACAGTTGCTTAATGCGAGATGGCGAGTCGTACCAAACCAAGGAGCCCTGCCCAACTTCCTGGTCTCCTGAGTTAAAAGAGCGCAAAGGAAGGAATGAACGCGGGCCGCTCGGCAAAAACTGTTGCCAAGTAATGTCTTGCTGAGGGAGCTCGGTTTCTACATTGATCAGCATGCAGTGCTGACGGTAGTCCCAAGCAGTGATGCCAATGCCCGCTTGCTGTCTAACCGCGGAATTAGCACCATCGGCACCAACTACCCACTTCGCTGACAACTCGGTACCAGATTGAAGCTTAACGATACTAGTTTCGCCAAATTCGATAGAATCCAACTTTTCAGGACACAGAAGGTCTAAGTTGTCATAACCATCAAACTGAGACCATAAGCCCAATTGAATAAGTCGGTTTTCAACAATGTAGCCTAAACGAGGCAAATCAAGTGACGCTGCATCAAATCGAGTACGACATTCTGGGTGTTCCCACGTTTCTAGGCGCTTGTAAGAGCAAACTCGCATTGCTGCTATGCTCTGCCATGCACCAAGATCGTCAAGTAAATCGACTGACGCTTGAGAAATCGCTGATACTCGAATATCCATCGCTTGCGACTCATCAAATGCTTGGGGCGCAAAACCTTCGATCACAGCAACCTGCATTCCTTGCTTAGCAAAACCGATCGCTGTTGCCGCACCAACCATGCCGCCGCCGACGACCACAATATCGTAACTGTTCATATTTTGCACTTATCAGTTTGATTCTTTGACTGTTTTTGATTGTACGTTTTCACAACGAACTTGTAACCAAAAACCTTATTTGAAAAATGGGTTACCCCTTGCTAAATCTAGTGTAAACGAGAATAAAAACCACTTCCAAAGAGATTTTATCAGACTACTAGTCAGTCGGTTTTGAAACCAGTACAATACGCCGCTTGCCGCTAGGGTGAGCCATAAAATGAATACCTAATTATGGCCATAGACTCTCGCGGATAGATACCGGGCGATTTGCTCCCTTAAATTAAACTAACGATCGAGCGAACAAAAAATGAGTAAGAAACTGCTAATTAAAACTTGGGGCTGCCAGATGAACGAATACGATTCATCAAAAATGGCTGACCTGCTAAATGCCGCAAATGGTTATGAGCTAACTGAAGTACCTGAGGAAGCAGATGTACTACTACTAAATACTTGTTCTATCCGTGAAAAAGCGCAAGAAAAAGTATTCCACCAGCTTGGTCGTTGGAAAACGCTAAAAGATAAAAAAGAAGGTGTGGTAATCGGTGTGGGTGGCTGTGTAGCGACTCAAGAAGGCGACCACATTCGTCAACGTGCGCCATACGTAGACGTTATCTTTGGCCCTCAAACACTGCACCGTCTTCCTGAGATGATCAAATCTTCTCTATCCAACGAAGCGCCAGTGATGGACATCTCTTTCCCTGAGATCGAAAAGTTCGATAGCCTACCTGAGCCTCGTGCTGAAGGGGCAACGGCATTCGTTTCTATCATGGAAGGCTGTTCTAAGTACTGTACTTACTGCGTGGTGCCCTATACTCGTGGTGAAGAAGTTAGCCGTCCAATGGACGATGTACTGTTCGAAGTTGCTCAACTTGCAGAGCAAGGTGTACGTGAAGTTAACCTGCTAGGTCAAAACGTAAATGCATACCGTGGTCCAACTCACGAAGGTGATATCTGCACATTCGCAGAGCTGCTTCGTCTTGTGGCTTCTATCGATGGTATCGACCGTATTCGTTTCACCACAAGTCACCCGCTTGAGTTCGGTGATGACATCATCGCAGTATACGAAGATACACCTGAACTTGTGAGCTTCCTTCACCTGCCAGTACAAAGTGGTAGTGACCGTATCCTTACGATGATGAAGCGCCCTCACACAGCTATCGAGTACAAGTCGATTATTCGTAAGCTTCGTAAAGCGCGTCCTGACATTCAAATCAGTTCTGACTTTATCGTTGGTTTCCCTGGTGAATCAAACCAAGATTTCCAAGACACGATGAAACTGATCAAAGACGTTGATTTCGATATGAGCTTCAGCTTTATCTTCTCTCCTCGTCCAGGTACACCTGCTGCAGACTACCCATGTGACGTGCCAGAGCAAGAGAAGAAAGATCGCCTATACGAACTACAACAAACCGTAAACTCACAAGCCATGCGCTACTCTCGCTTAATGCTTGGTACTGAGCAACGTGTACTGGTTGAAGGTCCGTCGAAGAAGAACCTAATGGAACTTCGTGCTCGTACAGAGAACAACCGTGTTGTTAACTTCGAAGGTAACGCGGATCTAATCGGTCAATTTGTCGATGTGAAGATCACTGACGTATTCGCAAACTCTCTACGTGGTGAGTTGGTTCGTACAGAGAAAGATATGGACCTACGAAGCATCATCTCTCCAACGCAGATGATGGCTAACACAAAACGTGAAGATGAGCTGGGTGTGGCAACATTTACGCCATAAGCAAAACATCTAGGTTCAGAAAAAAGCTGACCAACAAAGCTTGAAATTACCTAACTAAGTGACCATCTTAGAAAAAGGGAAATCGCCACTAGAAGCCCGGTCCCAATCGGGCTTCATGCTCTTTGTTTGTTGAAAAGAGTGGATGGCACAAAATGAGAGGCTAATTTGAGCAATAAAATCGTTACCCTAGAAATCAATCTAGAACCCGCAGATAACCATCGCCTTGCAAGCCTTTGTGGCCCATTCGATGACAACATCAAACACCTTGAGCGCCGTTTAGGGGTCGAGATTAACTATCGCAGCAACTTTTTCACTATTGTTGGCAAACCTCACACGGCTGCTGCTGCACTCGATATTGTTAAGCGCCTTTATGTTGAATCTGCTCCGGTCAAAGGCACGATTCCAGACATCGAGCCAGAACAAATTCACTTGGCTATCAAAGAGTCTGGTGTTTTAGAACAGAATGTAGAGTCTGATATTGAACACGGCAAAGAAGTGTTCATTAAGACCAAGAAAGGCGTAATTAAGCCGCGCACACCAAACCAAGCACAATACCTAATGAATATGGTGACTCATGACATCACCTTTGGTATTGGTCCTGCTGGTACGGGTAAAACATATTTAGCTGTCGCTGCTGCCGTCGACGCATTAGAACGCCAAGAGATCCGTCGTATTCTATTGACGCGCCCTGCAGTTGAAGCGGGTGAGAAATTAGGTTTCCTGCCTGGTGATTTAAGCCAAAAAGTAGACCCATATTTGCGTCCACTTTACGATGCACTTTTTGAAATGCTGGGCTTTGAACGTGTTGAGAAGCTGATTGAGCGTAACGTTATTGAGGTTGCACCTCTTGCGTACATGCGTGGTCGTACACTGAATGACGCGTTTATCATTCTTGATGAGAGCCAAAACACGACTGTTGAACAGATGAAGATGTTCCTAACTCGTATTGGTTTCAACTCTCGTGCGGTAATCACAGGCGATATCACTCAAATAGATTTACCTCGTGGGGCAAAATCTGGCTTGCGTCATGCGACCGAAGTTCTAAGTGAAGTCGATGACATCAGCTTTAACTTCTTTATGTCTGAAGACGTGGTCCGTCACCCAGTGGTTGCTCGTATTGTTAACGCTTACGAGAAATGGGAAGCAAAAGACCAGAAAGAGCGTAAAGAGTTTGAAAAACGTAAACGTGAAGAGCGTGAAGCAAAACTTCTTGAGACTCAGCAAGCGGTTACGACACAATTAGCAACACAAAATAGTTCTGTGATTGCAGAACAAGGTGATAAATAGATGTCTATTGAACTAGACCTACAATTAGCGGTCGAAAATGAGCAAGGGCTTCCAACAGAGCAGGACATTCAGCTTTGGTTGGACAAGACTATACCTCAGTTTCAAAGGAGCGCTGAGCTTACTATCCGTATCGTAGATACAGAAGAAAGCCACCAGCTAAATCATGAATATCGTGGTAAAGACAAGCCAACTAACGTTCTTTCTTTTCCATTCGAGGCTCCGCCTGGGATCGAGTTAGATCTTCTAGGTGACCTAATTATCTGTCGCCAAGTTGTCGAAAAAGAAGCAGAAGAGCAAAATAAGCCTCTGCTAGCACACTGGGCTCATATGGTTGTACATGGCAGTCTGCATCTGCTAGGTTATGATCATATTGAAGATGATGAAGCTGAAGAGATGGAGTCACTCGAGACAGAAATCATGCAAGCTATGGGGTTTGAAGACCCATATATTCTAGAAAAGTAAATCGATTCTAGTTACGTAGATTGCAGAGAAACAATGACTCATCGAACCTGTATTTTTCAGGAATCTGAGTTGTGATGTGTGCTATCACACTTCTGATAGCGTTATTTTTTGAGAAATCATGAACGAAGGTAACCCCCCCACTTCTGAGGGAAATAAAAAATCTGAAGGTCCGAGTAGAAAGTCCTTCTTTGAACGCCTAGGCCAACTATTTCAAGGCGAGGTAAAAGACCGCCAAGAGCTCGTAGATGTAATTCGCGACTCAGAAATTAATGACCTAATTGACCACGACACTCGCGACATGCTCGAAGGTGTTATGGAAATTTCAGAGATGCGAGTACGCGATATCATGCTACCTCGCTCTCAAATGGTTACAGTAGAACGCACCGATGATTTAGATACATTGATTGCGCTGATCACTGATGCTCAACACTCTCGCTACCCAGTGATCAGTGAAGATAAAGACCATGTTGAAGGCATTCTATTAGCGAAGGACCTACTTAAATACCTGGGTTCAGACAGTGCCCCATTTGATATCGAACAAGTGATTCGCCCTGCGGTTGTTGTTCCTGAAAGTAAGCGTGTTGATCGCCTACTCAAGGAGTTCCGTGAAGAGCGTTACCACATGTCTATCGTTGTTGATGAGTTTGGCGGTGTATCTGGCCTAGTAACCATTGAAGATATCCTCGAAGAAATCGTTGGTGAAATTGAAGACGAGTTCGACGATGAAGAAGAGTTGGATATCCGCAAGCTGAGTAAGCATACCTTCTCTGTTAAAGCGTTAACCACCATTGAAGAGTTCAACAACACGTTTGATACTGCTTTCAGTGATGATGAAGTGGATACAGTAGGCGGCATGGTTATGACAGCACTAGGTCATCTGCCAGTTCGTGGCGAAATTGTAGAAATCGACAACTACCATTTCAAAATAACCTCTGCAGATAATCGTCGCGTGATTCAGCTACAGGTAACCATTCCTGACGAGCAGCCTCTTCCGACTATCGAAGAATAACCACTTCTCTCTAAAGAGATGACAGAAATTAGATGACTAAGACTTTTATTCATCGCCTATTACGGCCGCTTGCGGCCGTTTTTGTTGGCGCTATAACCACCCTCTCATTCACTCCATACTCAATTTGGCCTCTTGCCATTCTCAGCCCAGCTTTACTACTGCTACTGATCCACAACCGCTCCCCTAAGAGTGCGCTTCGGATTGGTTATGCATGGGGCCTAGGTCAGTTCACCACAGGTATCAGCTGGGTATACGTCAGTATTGACGGCTTTGGCGGTATGCCATTAGCAGCCAACCTATTTTTGATGGCACTCCTAGTTGGCTACTTAGCCGTGTACTCAGGGCTATTTACTTGGAGCTTAAACAAATTCTTCCCCGCTAATAATTTAAGCCGATTCTTCCTAGCCGCTCCGGCACTATGGTTGATCAGTGATTGGCTACGCGGGTGGGTAATGACAGGCTTCCCATGGCTATGGTTGGGCTACAGCCAAATCGACTCTCCATTGGGCTCTTTCGCACCAATTGGTGGTGTAGAGTTAGTAACTCTTGCCATCATCGTTTCAGCATCAGCGTTTTCTTATACGGTAATTAATAGAGCCTGGAGTATTGCTGTTATTCCCGCAGTCGTGTTTAGCACTGGCTTTGGTATTCGAAATATCGATTGGGTAACGCCGAATCCTGAAAAAACCACCTCAGTGGTGTTGATTCAAGGTAATGTCGATCAGGACAGCAAATGGCTACCAAGTCACCGCTGGCCAACCATGATGAAATACACCGACCTCAGTAGAGAAAACTGGGATGCCGATATCATCATCTGGCCAGAAGCCGCGATCCCTGCTTTTGAAGTCGAGATACCCTCTTTTCTGCGTAACTTAGACAGCGCAGCTAAAATGAACAACAGTTCCATCATCACAGGTGTACTGAACCAGTCTGAAGATAAGAAATACTACAACAGTATTCTCTCTCTTGGTGTTAACCCATACGGTGAATACAGCTACGACACAGATGAACGCTATCATAAACATCACCTATTACCATTTGGTGAGTTTGTGCCGTTTGAAGACATATTACGTCCGTTAGCACCGTTCTTTAACTTGCCAATGTCATCGTTCAGTCGTGGCGACTTCATCCAACCAAACATTGTTGCTAACGGTCGTCATCTAGCGCCGGCTCTATGTTATGAAATCATCTTTAATGATCAAGTAAGGCAGAATGTAACGGACGAAACAGACTTTATTCTAACGCTCTCAAATGATGCTTGGTTTGGCCATTCAATTGGCCCACTACAACATATGGAAATCGCGCAAATGCGTGCCCTAGAGCTTGGTAAGCCGCTTATTCGCTCGACCAACAACGGTGTGACAGCGGTGACGGACTACAAAGGCAACATCATCAAGCAAATACCACAGTTTGAAACGGCAGTACTAAAAGCTGAACTTGTTTCAACAGATGGCCAAACTCCTTATCGCGTGGTCGGCACTTGGCCATTGTATATTTGGGTACTACTGAGCTTGGTAATTGGCTGGGTTATGAGAAAACCAAATAGCTAAGTTCAAGATTCGATATAAAGTAACTTGCAGGGTTGGCCGTTTGGTCAACCCTTTTTATTTATGTCGTATTCGGGGAGGTTTATGGTTTCAGTGCTTTGCGACTAAATCCTTTCGAGCCGCACTTAATGCACGGGATGATAGTCGTTGGATGGTTATATTCAGTTTGATGGCCACACTCATCACAAACAAGCGTCCCCAAGCCAATAACTTCACCAGCTTGATACAAGCCTTGGTGTTCTAAATCTTGGAACAGTTCTACCCACTCTACTTTAGTGCGATCGGTAATATCTAAAAGCCCCTGCCAAATAGAGTCTGCAATCATCAGATAAAATGGACCGCTTTTGCTCTCTTCGTAGCTCTCAGAAAACTCTTTCAAGTCTGACTTCACGTAGGCTGAGATCAGCGATAGCTCATCTTTAGTCATGTCATTGGCGGCCTTCGCATATTTGCCTGATGTTTCGATTTTATTGTTGAGCTCTTCAGGACTATGCTTCAGCGTTTCGATAACTTCTTCAACCACCTCTTCATAGAGTGCTTTTTTCTTCGGCATAACAACCTCCTTAAGATAACCAACGTTGTAGTAAGTGAACGAAGTGCTACAAAGCTCCTTCGCTCACAAACAAATACAATTCATACTCTTGAGTATAGTTGCCCTGCGAAATTCAGTGAAAATTACGCCATCTAAAAGTCTGCAACTGCAAGTATGAAGGGTATAACTATTGTTGTACTCAGCTCCTTTAGGTATTCTATGACGATCTGTAAGATTCTGTTCTAACCGAACTCACAAATTCCAAGATAACCGGACACCATCGATGCAAGAACAATATAACCCGCAAGAGATTGAACAAAAAGTTCAAAAACACTGGGATAACAGCGAAACTTTCGTTGTAAGTGAAGACCCAAACAAAGAAAAATTCTACTGTCTTTCTATGTTCCCGTACCCAAGTGGCCGACTGCACATGGGTCACGTGCGTAACTACACCATCGGTGATGTGGTATCTCGTTTCCAACGCCTACAAGGCAAAAACGTAATGCAACCAATCGGTTGGGATGCGTTTGGTCTACCTGCAGAAAACGCAGCGGTTAAAAACAACACCGCGCCTGCACCTTGGACTTACGAAAACATCGAGTACATGAAGAACCAACTTAAAATGCTTGGTTTAGGCTACGACTGGGAGCGCGAATTCGCAACATGTACCCCTGAGTATTACCGTTGGGAACAAGAGTTCTTCACAAAGCTTTATGAAAAAGGCCTCGTTTACAAGAAGATGTCTACTGTTAACTGGGATCCAGTTGACCAAACAGTTCTTGCCAACGAACAGGTTGTTGACGGCCGCGGCTGGCGTTCAGGTGCAATCGTCGAGCAAAAAGAGATCCCACAGTGGTTCATCAAGATAACTGAATACGCTCAAGAGCTAATCGATGACCTAGACAAGCTTGAAGGTTGGCCTGAAATGGTTAAAACCATGCAGCGCAACTGGATCGGCCGCTCCGAAGGTGTTGAGCTCAAATTTGAAGTGAAAGGTCAACAAGACCTAGAAGTTTACACAACTCGCCCAGACACCCTTATGGGTGTGACGTACGTCGGTATCGCTGCAGGTCACCCTCTGGCAGCAGAAGCAGCTAAGACAAACCCTGATCTAGCAGCCTTCGTGGAAGAGTGTAAGAACAACAAAGTAGCAGAAGCAGAAATGGCGACAATGGAGAAGAAAGGTATGGCTACTGGCCTTACTGCTATTCATCCATTGAATGGTCGTGAAGTTCCAGTGTACGTTGCTAACTTTGTATTAATGGATTACGGTACAGGCGCTGTGATGGCAGTACCTGCACACGATCAACGTGACTTCGAATTCGCGACTAAATACAGTCTAGACATCGTGCCGGTTATCAAGCCTGTTGACGACAGCGAACTAGACATCTCTGAAGCGGCATACACAGAGAAAGGTGTACTGTTCGACTCTGGCGAGTTCGATGGTCTAGAATTCCAAGCAGCGTTCGATGCAATCGCAGCAAAACTTGAAGCAGAAGGAAAAGGTACTAAGACAGTTAACTTCCGTCTCCGTGACTGGGGTGTATCTCGTCAACGTTACTGGGGTGCGCCAATCCCTATGGTAACGACTGAAGACGGTGAAGTTCACCCGGTACCAGCAGACCAGCTACCTGTTATTCTTCCAGAAGACGTAGTAATGGACGGCGTAACTAGCCCAATCAAAGCAGACAAAGAATGGGCGAAGACTACTTTCAACGGTGAACCCGCTCTACGTGAGACAGATACGTTCGACACGTTCATGGAATCTTCTTGGTACTACGCACGCTACTGTTCACCGCAAGCTGACGATATCCTAGATCCAGATAAAGCAAACTACTGGCTACCAGTAGACCAGTACATCGGTGGTATCGAGCATGCTTGTATGCACCTATTGTACTCTCGTTTCTTCCACAAACTGCTACGTGATGCAGGTTACGTAACGTCTGACGAGCCGTTCAAGCGCCTATTATGTCAGGGTATGGTATTGGCTGATGCATTCTCTTATGAGAACGAGAAAGGCGGTACTGAGTGGGTTGCACCTACTGATGTTGCTGTTGAACGTGACGCTAAAGGCCGCATCACTTCGGCGAAAGACAACACTGGCCGTGACGTTGAACACTCAGGCATGATCAAGATGTCTAAGTCGAAAAACAACGGTATCGACCCACAAGAGATGGTAGACAAGTACGGTGCTGACACAGTACGTCTATTCATGATGTTTGCATCACCTGCAGACATGACACTTGAGTGGCAAGAATCTGGTGTTGAAGGTGCAAACCGTTTCCTTAAGCGTGTATGGAAACTGGTTCACGCTCATTCATCCAAGGGGGCTGCTGAATCTGTTGACGTTGCAGCGCTTTCTGGTGACCAAAAAGCACTTCGTCGTGATGTTCACAAGACTATCGCGAAAGTAACGGACGATATCGGTCGTCGCCAAACGTTCAACACTGCGATCGCTGCGATCATGGAACTGATGAACAAACTGGCGAAAGCATCTCAAGAATCAGCACAAGATCGTGCAATCCTTGACGAGGCCCTGAAAGCAGTAGTTCGCATGCTTTACCCAATGACTCCTCACATCTCTTACGAAATGTGGATTGCTCTTGGTGAATCAGATGTTGACTCAGCAACATGGCCAACATTTGACGAGAAAGCACTAGTTGAAGACGAGAAGACCATCGTTGTTATGATCAACGGTAAGTTACGTGCGAAACTGACCGTTGCAGCTGATGCAACAGAAGAACAAGTTCGTGAACTCGGTCTAAACGATGAAAACGCTAAGAAGTTCTTAGATGGCTTAACAATTCGTAAAGTTATCTTCGTACCTGGTAAACTTCTAAACATCGTTGCTAACTAATCTTTATAGACTAAAACGAACTTAATTAGTTTTCTGCAGTCTTTAGACAGGGTAATGACATTACCCTGTCTACTTATTTAAACGCTTTACTTTCAGTGACTAACATCACATCAACAAGCTAAAGCCTTTAAATAAGTATTCTACCTTCATGAGAGTCATCAAATAATGCGCCTGATTTCACTATCTTCATTGAAAGTTACTATTGTTGTTCTAACCGTTAGCCTACTCAGCGCCTGTGGTTTTCACCTGCGCGGTGACTACTCAGTACCAGAAGAACTCAACAAGATTTCGGTAACCAGTTACGACCAATACAGTACGTTTACACGTATGATGAAAGGCCAACTGCGTATTAATGATGTAGAGATTGTCCCCCCTGCTGAAAATACCCCTAACCTGCACATCATTAGTGAGGGTGTTAGTGAGCGTACTTTATCCCTATACCAAGGCTCGCAACAAACAGGGCCTCGAGCCGCAGAGAAAGAACTTACGTTCCGCGCTTCATACCGTGTAACGATTCCAGATCTCGGTTCAAAAACCTTCTCAACCAGTGTGACTCGCAGCTACCTAGATAACCCACTAACCGCCCTCGCAAAATCGGTTGAACGCGACATGATCGAAGATGAAATGCGAAAGCTAGCAACTAGCCAAATCCTTCGTCAGATGGCTCGACTAAAAGCTAATATTGCCGCAGGTAGCATGAATCTAGAGTCGTTAGAAACAGTGCAAGTTAAAGAGCTAGAAAAACAATACAACATCAAGAATATTGAGATTGACGACGTTGAAATTGCTCCAAGTACAGAAGAACAGCCAGAGTACAGCGAATCTGCTCAATAATAGGTTTATTTGATGCGTATTTTTGCTGACCGCTTACCAGAACAACTTGCTAAACAGCTGAGTAACGTTTACCTGATTTTTGGTAACGAACCACTGCTCTTGCAAGAAAGCCGAGAAGCGATTCAAAAAACGGCTAGA
The DNA here is from genome assembly GCF_001635455.1 of Vibrio sp. HI00D65. Taxonomy (GTDB): domain Bacteria; phylum Pseudomonadota; class Gammaproteobacteria; order Enterobacterales; family Vibrionaceae; genus Vibrio. Next base: position 186,708 of record NZ_LWEH01000025.1, on the reverse strand, counting down.
CAACAAGGTTTCGAAGAGCGTCACCGCTTTGCGATTGATAACAGTATGGACTGGAACCAAGTCTATGACTGTACTCAAGCGCTAAGCCTATTTTCTAGCCGTCAAATCATTGAGCTTGAGCTGCCAGAGTCAGGCGTGAATGCCGCAATAGCCAAAGAACTGTTGACTATCTCTGAGCATATCCACAGCGATATCTTGCTAATTCTTGTTGGCACCAAACTGACAAAAGCTCAAGAGAACGCTAAGTGGTTTAAAGCACTCTCTAATAAAGGACATTGGGTAAGCTGCCTGACGCCAGATGTCAGCAGGCTACCTCAGTTTGTTCAAGCACGCTGTCGTCAAGTCGGATTATCGCCAGACCCTGAAGCTATTCAGATGCTGGCGCAGTGGCATGAAGGCAACCTATTTGCACTTACACAAAGCCTCGAAAAACTGGCACTTCAGTATCCAGATGGAAAACTAACCTTAGTACGCTTAGAAGAGTCTCTGAGCCGCCACAACCACTTTACGCCATTCCACTGGAGTGACGCCCTACTAGCAGGGAAAGGGAATCGAGCACAAAGGATTCTAAGACAACTCGAAGCCGAAGGTGTCGAACCGGTAATTCTGCTGCGAAGCGTGCAAAGAGAGCTTGCGTTGCTACTGCAAATGCAGCAACAAATGAAACTCATGCCGATCGGTCAGGTTTTCGAAAAACATCGTATCTGGCAATCGAAAAAGCCGCTTTATAACGCCGCGCTAACAAGAGTTTCAATTTCTCAATTACACTCATTGTTTGCGTTGCTGACCCAAGCAGAATTGATAACAAAAACTCAGTATGAGCAGTCGCCTTGGCCACTAATCCATCAGTTGAGCGTTGAGTTTTGTATCCCTTCAGCTTCAATACCATCTCACGCATAAAAGCGTGTTATGATCTTAGTAGAACCAAATTCAGATTTAAGGAACACCCAGTGTTACGTGAAGAACTAAAAGACTTTCTTGCAGACAAAGCTGACGACATGAAAGCAGAATCTATTGTGACCATCGATGTAGAAGGCAAATCAAGTGTGACGGATTACATGATCGTTTGTACTGGTACATCTAAGCGCCACGTAGCTTCAATTGCTCAGCATGTTGCTGACGAAGTAAAGAAAGCCGGTCTTGAACCACTTGGTATGGACGGCCAGCAAGAAGGCGAATGGGTTGTATTAGATATGGGCACAAGCATGTTGCACGTTATGCAAGAAGACCACCGTGAACTGTACCAACTAGAAAAACTTTGGGGCTAAAACTTGAAGATCCAGTTAATCGCGATTGGCTCGAAAATGCCGAAGTGGGTTGAAGAAGGGTTTAACGAATATAAACGCCGCTTCCCTCATGACATGCCGTTAGAGCTCGTTGAAATCACGGCAGGTAAGCGTGGTAAAAACGCTGATATCGCTCGTATTCTTCAAAAAGAAGGCGAAGCCATGTTGGCAGCAGTGCCAAAAGGCAACCGAATTGTCACTCTAGATATACCAGGAAGAAAGTGGGACACACCACAACTTGCTGAGCAATTGGAAAGCTGGAAGCTGGATGGACGTGATGTTTCTATCCTGATTGGCGGGCCTGAAGGATTAGCACCTGCATGTAAAGCGGCCGCGGACCAAAGTTGGTCTCTGTCTGCGCTTACTCTCCCTCACCCATTAGTACGCGTTATCATGGCTGAAAGCTTGTATCGAGCTTGGAGCATCACTGCTAACCACCCTTATCATCGAGAATAAGCGTTAATGTTACGTAAACGTAGCCAAATCCGTGATTACAAAGCAGAAGCACGACTATTTACTAGCCGTGCTTTTGTTGCGTTTGCAGGCATCATAGTCATGATGTCCTTGTTGGTTATTAACCTGTACAACATTCAGGTCAACCAATATCAAGACTATAAAACTCGTTCTAACGACAACCGCATTAAGGTAGTGCCAATCGCGCCAAACCGCGGTTTGATTTACGATCGAAACGGTGTACTTCTTGCCGAGAACCGTCCGGTTTTCAACCTAGAGATCACACCAGAAAAAATTAAAGATATGGACGACACGCTTGTCCGTCTACAAGAGTTAATTGAGATCCCACCTGAGCGTATTGATCGATTTAACCGTGAGCGCCGTAATTTACGACGCTTTAAATCAGTACCCATTCTTAACCAGCTGACAGAAGAGCAAGTGGCTATCTTCTCGGTGAATCAACACAAATTCCCAGGTGTTGAAGTTACAGGTACTTTAAAGCGCTTCTACCCGTACGGTGATGTGCTTACCCACGTTATAGGCTATGTCTCTCGAATCAACGACCGTGATATGCAGCGCTTGGTGCGCGAAGAAAAAGACGCCAATTATCAGGCGACTCGTGATATTGGTAAGCTCGGTATCGAGCGCTATTACGAAGATTTGCTACACGGCATAGCAGGCTATCAAGAAGTTGAAGTAAACAGCCGCGGGCGAGTGATTCGCACACTAAAATTTGTCCCTTCTGTTCCAGGTAAAGATATTGTACTGAACCTGGATATCAACCTTCAGCTTTACGTTCATAAGCTACTCGATGGACGCCGTGGCTCAGCAGTTGTATTGGATCCAAAAGATAACGGCGTATTGGCGATGGTTTCAAGCCCGAGCTATGACCCTAATGCGTTCGTACATGGCATTTCCTCTAAAGGTTATAACGCACTACTTCAGGATAAGAACCGCCCTCTGGTAAACCGAACCACACTTGGCATCTATCCACCAGCATCAACGATCAAACCTTTTATGGCCGTTGCAGCTTTACAAGAAGGTGTCATTACTCCAAATACCACGCGTAACGACCCTGGCTATTGGAAGATCCCGAACTCTAAAACTCGACCATTTCGAGATTGGTTACGTTGGGGCCATGGTAAAGTCGACATCGTCAAAGCGATTGAAGAATCGGTGGACACTTTCTTCTACCAGATCGCTTATGACCTAGGTATAGACCGCATATCCAAATGGATGATGATGTTTGGATTTGGCGATTACACGGGCATCGATATTTACGAAGAAAGCAAAGCCAACATGCCAACCCGAGACTGGAAAATGGCCAGACACCGTGTGCCATGGTACCAAGGTGACACAATCCCTGTTGGTATCGGTCAAGGCTACTGGACTGCTACACCGATGCAGATTGCAAAAGCGACCTCTGTGATGGTCAATAAGGGCGATGTAACAGCACCTCACCTATTACGTGCCACCATTGAAAACGGTCACCCATTCGACGAGCAAGTTATGTCGGACATCGAAACTTACCCGCCACTCACAGGCGTTAAGAAGAAGTACTGGGATATCGCTCAAGAAGGTATGAAGCTGGCTAACCACGGTAAAAAAGGGACAGCAAGACGCTCATTCCAAAATATGTCTTACGTTACCGCAGGTAAGTCAGGTACAGCACAAGTCTTTGGCCTGAAAGAAGATGAAGAGTACAACGCCGATGAAATCGCTGAGCACCTACGTGACCACGCATTGTTTACAGGCTACGCACCTATCGAATCTCCAGAGGCCGTTGTTACCATTGTTCTAGAAAATGCCGGTGGTGGTTCTTCTAATGGTGCTCCAGTAGTAAGACGAATTCTAGACCACATTATCCTTGCAGAAGATTATCAAAGCGAGCCAATAAAATAATGAAACTTGATCCTTCAACAGGACGAAACAGAGCCTTATTTGAAAGGCTACATATCGATCTGCCACTATTACTCGGCATTCTAGTTTTAATGGGCTTTGCCTTATTAATCATGTACAGCGCGAGTGGACAGAGCCTAGCGATGATGGATCGCCAGGCGATGCGTATGGCACTGTCTTTGGGCATAATGATCCTCTTAGCTCAGATATCACCACGTACCTACGAGACTTTAGCCCCTGTACTATTCGCTGGCGGCGTTATTCTGCTATTAGGAGTACTCTTCTTTGGCGAAGCCTCTAAAGGTGCACAGCGCTGGCTAAATTTCGGCTTTATTCGATTCCAGCCCTCAGAGCTCCTAAAGCTCGCCGTGCCTTTAATGCTGGCGAGATTTATTGGTAAGCGTTCACTACCACCGACATTCCAAACCTTGGCAATCTCGCTGGTTATGGTGTTTGTACCGACCATTCTGATCGCTAAACAGCCCGATTTAGGCACCTCTATCCTTATCGCGGCATCGGGTATCTTCGTGATATTCCTAGCAGGTATTAGCTGGAAGATCATTGCCAGTGCAGCTGTTGCCTTGGGCGCATTTATCCCAATACTGTGGTTCTTCTTAATGCGTGAATACCAAAAGGTGCGTGTAAGAACCCTTTTTGATCCTGAATCGGATCCATTAGGTGCGGGTTACCACATCATTCAAAGTAAGATTGCGATAGGTTCAGGTGGTATATCCGGAAAAGGCTGGCTACAAGGGACTCAGTCTCAACTAGAGTTCATTCCTGAGCGCCATACTGACTTCATCTTCGCGGTTATCGCTGAAGAATGGGGCATGATAGGTATCTTGTTCTTACTAGCTATCTACCTATTCATTATTGGACGTGGTTTGTACCTAGCAAGCCAAGCGCAAACGGCCTTTGGTCGAATGATGGGCGGTAGTATTGTACTGAGCTTCTTCGTTTATATTTTTGTAAATATTGGCATGGTAAGTGGCATTCTACCGGTTGTAGGTGTACCTCTTCCTTTGGTCAGCTATGGCGGTACCTCTATGGTTACCCTAATGGCTGGTTTTGGTATTTTAATGTCGATCCACACACACAGAAAAGCATTCTCAAAGGCGACCTAATCGATGTCTATTACAACGTTTTCAAAAAAAGCATCTTTGGTTTGTGAGCTGCCAATAAAAAAAATAGTCTCAATTCTGGGCTTAGCAATTTTAATCAATGCCTGTTCCTCGCAGAAGCCAAGTGGCCGCTACGATATAGATTCAGATATCGCGCCAGATACCCCTATTTCGGTCGAGCATTTAGAGGATGCACATCCTCAATACGAACCCTACAGCCTAGGTGGTAACAGTGACTACACCTTACGTGGTGAAGACTACAAAATCGTAAAGGAAACAGAAGGCTTCACCGAGAAAGGTAAAGCGTCTTGGTACGGCAAAAAATTTCATGGTCATTTGACGTCTAACGGCGAGATTTACGACATGTATTCGATGTCGGCGGCACACAAAACATTGCCTATTCCAAGCTATGTAAAAGTCACTAATACAGACAACAACAAAACAACGATTGTGCGTATTAATGATCGCGGTCCATTCCATGAAGGTCGAATCATTGACCTCAGTTATGCGGCAGCTTACAAGCTCGATGTCTTAAGGACTGGCACTGCAAATGTTGAGATTGAAGTGATCAAAGTTCCAATGCCAACTGGCGCTAAAAAGAAGGCTGCTTTGCCACAATTTATTATTCAAGTCGCGACATCGTCACATGAAGACAGAACGGAGAAGTTAGCCAAAGATCTCAGCGAAAAGCTAGCAGTAGCAAGCTTCTTGCAGCCAAATGATGACCAATACCGACTGATGCTTGGGCCATTTCATGACTATGCTCTGACTCAAGAGAAATTAGAACAGGTTAAGCTGATGGGTTACCCTTCTGCTTATATCAAGAAGCACACGCTAACTCGCTAATTAATCTGACAGTAACCTCTGGTAATCAGCGCTCTGGTGTGACAGAGTGATTCTGGTAATATATGAATAGTTCACCAAATAATTGCATTAAAAATGATTAAATCTAATAAACTTGTTAAAACGATTTTTGCTACTTCTGTTGCGCTTTCAGCAACAATAGCTACATCGTCATTCGCTGCTCCAATTGTTGTTCCTGATGCACCACAAATCGCCGCTAAAGGTTTTGTTCTGATGGATTACCACTCAGGCAAAGTACTAGCAGAGAAAGAAATGAATACTCAACTTTCTCCAGCAAGTTTAACCAAGATGATGACGAGCTATGTAATCGGTCAAGAACTTGAGCGTGGTAACATTAACCTAAACGACGATGTTGTAATCAGTGAAAATGCTTGGGCTAAAAACTTCCCTGATTCATCTAAAATGTTCGTTGAAGTTGGCACAACGGTTAAAGTTGAAGAATTGAACCGCGGTATCATCATTCAATCCGGTAACGATGCTTGTGTTGCTATGGCTGAGCACATTGCAGGCTCAGAAGACGCATTCGTTGACCTAATGAACGCATGGGCTAGCTCTATCGGCATGAAAGACACGCACTTTGCTAACGTGCATGGTCTAGACAACCCAAACCTATACTCAACGCCTTACGATATGGCACTGCTTGGACAGGCGCTAATTCGTGACGTTCCTGATGAGTACCGTATCTACTCACAGAAAAAATTCACATACAACGGCATCACCCAATACAACCGTAATGGTCTGTTGTGGGATAAGAGCATGAACGTTGATGGCATTAAAACAGGCCACACAAGCAATGCAGGTTACAGCCTAGTAAGCTCAGCAACAGAAGGCAAAATGCGCCTAGTTGCTGTTGTGATGGGTACTAAAAATGCCAACGCTCGTAAAACAGAAAGCAAAAAACTGCTTAGCTACGGCTTCCGCTTCTTCGAAACAGTGGCACCGCACACCGCTGGTGAGACTTTCGTAGAAGAAAAAATCTGGATGGGTAGCAAAGACACAGTTGCTCTAGGTGTCGACGAAGATACTTTCGTAACTCTGCCTCGCGGCCAAGCAAAAGATCTTAAAGCAAGCTTTGTACTTGAGAAAGAGCTAGAAGCGCCAATCAGCAAAGGTGATGTTGTTGGTAAACTTTTCTACCAAGTTGATGGTGAAGACGTTGCGGAATACCCACTACTAGCACTTGAAGACGTAGAGCAAGGCAGCCTATTTAGCCGACTATGGGATTACCTAGTACTGCTATTCAAAGGCTTATTCTAAGTAAGTCCAAGGTTTTGTTCTAAACAAACCTTAGCTTGTAGGAAAGCTAACCCAATGAGCAAGTTCATTATTTACTCTTTGGTAAAACAAAAGCCGCCATGTGCGGTTTTTGTTGATCTTGAGTTCAGTGATATTTACACGTAATATTCCGCCTTATTACTCGAGTCTACTGACCGAACACGCTTTTCATCGACTTCCGCCAATTTGCGAGAGTCTAGCCTTTTGGAGCTAATCATGAACATCAATTCTGATGCAAAACTAAAAGACCTCTTAGAGTTCCCTTGTTCATTCACCTACAAAGTAATGGGCCACGCTAAGCCAGAACTGACTGAACTAGTGCTAGAAGTGATCCAGCGTCATGCTCCTGGTGACTACAGCCCAACACTAAAACCAAGTGCAAAGGGTAACTACCACTCTGTTTCTATCAACATCACTGCGACTTCAATTGAGCAGGTGGAAACGCTATACAAAGAACTAGGCGAGATCGAAATCGTTCGTATGGTTCTGTAATCCTCGATTACGCATGAAAAACAGCGGCTTATTGCCGCTGTTTTTGTTTATAGCACCCTATTGCGGTCAAATTCATTCAACTTAATTTTAAATAAATACAAAGAAAGTTGAAAAACCTTGCAGTCCATCAGTAGTTAGAAACATGTTTCGCGTTTATAATGCGTTCACTTTATTAATCCTTGAGGGAGTGCCGCTTTGCAAAATAAGCTAATCGTAAAAAAATTAGGCCGTCAGGATTACGAACCTGTATGGAAAGCCATGCATAAGTTCACAGACGAACGCACAGAAGAAGACGTAGACCAAGTATGGTTGGTTGAACACAATCCAGTCTTCACTCAAGGACAAGCAGGCAAAGCTGAGCATGTATTAAATGCTGGCGATATTCCTGTGATACAAAGCGATCGCGGTGGCCAAGTGACTTACCACGGCCCAGGCCAGTTAGTGGCGTACTTTCTGATTAACATCCGCCGCAAGAAGTTCGGAGTGCGCGATTTGGTTACTCATATTGAGAACCTCGTAATCAACACTCTGAAAGCTTACAATATAGATTCAGCTGCCCGACCTGACGCTCCTGGTGTTTATGTCGATGGCAAGAAAATCTGTTCACTCGGATTACGAATTCGACGTGGCTGCTCATTCCATGGACTAGCACTGAACGTCGATATGGACTTGTCCCCATTCCTACGCATTAACCCATGTGGTTACCAAGGTATGGAAATGGCACAAGTAAGCCAGCTAGGCGGACCAAGTGAATTAGAGAACGTTGAGCAACAGTTAATACAAGAGCTCGTAGAGCTGCTCGGCTATGACCAAGTAGACATTCAAGCCACCAGTTACATTACAGCAGAAGCATAAAATCATGAGCAAACCAATCCAAATGGAAAAAGGCGTTAAATATCGTGACGCTGACAAAATGGCATTAATTCCCGTAAAGAATATGCCTGCTGAACAGAAAGAAGTACTACGTAAGCCAGAATGGATGAAGATTAAACTTCCTTCAGACAGCCATCGTATCCAAGAAATCAAATCAGCAATGCGCAAAAACAACCTGCACTCAGTTTGTGAAGAAGCGTCTTGTCCTAACCTAGCCGAGTGTTTCAACCACGGTACGGCAACGTTTATGATTCTTGGTGCTATCTGTACGCGTCGCTGCCCGTTCTGTGATGTTGCCCATGGTCGTCCTGTTGCTCCTGAAGCAGAAGAGCCGAAGAAACTGGCGAAGACAATTCAAGACATGAAACTGAAGTATGTAGTAATCACTTCGGTTGACCGCGATGACTTGCGCGACGGTGGTGCTAAGCACTTTGCAGACTGTAACCGTGAGATCCGCGAGCTAAACCCAAACATTCGTATCGAAACGCTGGTTCCAGACTTCCGCGGTCGTATGGACGTTGCACTAGAGCTACTGAAAGACAATCCACCAGATGTTTTCAACCACAACCTGGAAACAGCGCCACGCTTGTACCGTAAAGCGCGTCCAGGTGCAAACTACAAGTGGTCTCTTGATCTACTGAAGAAGTTCAAAGAGCAGCACCCAGACATCCCAACAAAATCTGGCGTTATGATGGGCCTTGGTGAAACCAAAGAAGAGATCATTCAAGTACTGAGAGACCTTCGTGAGCACGGCGTAACTATGCTGACTCTTGGTCAATACCTAGCACCAAGCCGCCACCACTTACCAGTAGAACGCTACGTGCCGCCTTCAGAGTTCGACGAGCTAAAAGAGATTGCTCTTGAGCTCGGCTTCACTCACGCAGCATGTGGTCCGTTTGTACGTTCTTCTTACCATGCAGACTTGCAAGCACAAGGTATGGAAATCAAGTAAGCGAGTACTTATCTCCTAAGTTTCAAAGGCGCATTCCATCGGGGATGCGCCTTTTTCTTATCAACAACCCGTAACGTTATCATTCAGATACGCCAAAGCCGCTCTATGAGAGCGGCTTTGGTACATTCAGGTCTAAACGATAGACAAGTGAACAGTAACGGCGAATTAGCCGAAAGAAGCCCAGATGACCGTTGCCACTAAGATTGGGCACACGAACTTCACATACATCGGCCAAACTTTACCAAAACAGCCAAGTTGAAAGTCCGGGCAACCTTGCTCAAGCTCTTTCACTTTTGAAGCTCGGCTCCATACCCATCCACCAAACAGACAGAACACCAATGCAGCAATTGGCTGCAGGTATTGTGTCGCTATCATCGCAACAATGCCAAACATCGCAGCAAAGTTGTAAACAATCACCACACTAAATAGCGCGATTGCACCACCAATCACCCAGCTTGTTGGCGTACGTCTAGTATTAAAACGCTCGCTCACTAACGCTACAGGGCCTTCTAACATTGAGATAGAAGACGTCAACGCCGCAATTGTTAGCAACAAGAAAAAAACAATTGCGAAGATCTGACCAAGCACACCTAAGCTATCAAACATCAACGGAAGAACAGTGAATACCAGTGTGTCAGAGCTCAATAGTGAACCGTCTTCCGCATAGATTTGAACGCCTTTTTGCATCGCAACAAACATTGCAGGCATAACCACTAAGCCAGCAATAAAAGCCACAGCGGTATCAACCAGCGTCACGCTCATCGCCATTTTTGGCAGGTTTTCTTTCTTACTTAAGTATGAGCCATAAACCAACATTGAACAGCCACCAATAGTTAGCGAGAAGAAGCCTTGACCCATCGCCGCTAGAATCAGTTTTCTGTCCCACACCTTATCAAAATCAGGAACTAGGTAATGCTTTAAGCCTTCCATTGCGCCAGCTTGAGTCATGATGTACACGAACAACAAGCCGAACAAAACAAACAGCGCTGGCATTAAGCGCGTCGACCACTTCTCGATACCTTGCTTAACACCGCCCTGTACAATGAGAATGGTCAGTACGTAGAACGCTACAGTACCAAATACATTACGCTCAACACTGAAGCCTTTAAACCAATCAGCAGCAGCCTCTAAACCAATAAGATCAGCGACAGCGCCAATTAGGAAGCAGATCAACCAGCCACCAACAATACTATAAAATGCCAATACGGCACTTGGGACACTTAACCCAATCCAACCAACAAATTCACCGACCTTCTTTCCTAATGGGTTACTCGTTAGTGAACGCATGCTATCAACTGGGTTGGCTTGACCATGACGACCAATCGCCATTTCAACCACCAGCATAGGGAACGCAACCACGAAAATCATGATTAGGTAAACCAGTAGGAAGGCGCCACCACCATTGCTCGCTACCTGAGTCGGAAAACCCCAAATATTACCTAAGCCAACAGCAGCACCAGCCGCAGCTAAAATAAAGCCTAAACGAGAACTAAACAGCTCTCTTGAAGAAGAAGATTGTTGGTCCATATTGCTCGCACAAAGAATCAGTGAACTAGTTGAGGAGTACAGTAATAAAAAGCAATGATAGACACAACCAATAAATGAACAATTCTCTAATTTTTACAATCAATGCGCTATTTAGAACCACAAAATTAACAAAAACCCAGTTCAATAGCTTTCCATCACCATAAATACAAGGATTATCAGAACGCCCCAAAACCAAATCAGATATTGAGCGTGGGGCAAACACTACAAACAAAAAGAGCACCAACTGGTACTCTTGCTATCCATCACTAGACTAGAATTAAATCGTGAATACTTGATAATCTTTTAAGTTCGGAATGATTTCATGCAGTTCTTGCTCTTGTTCCGCTATCTCATCAAGAGAATCACAGAACTCTGCGCTTTCTTCTTCCATCTGCTTAGCGTGCTGCTTCATTCGCTCTTCAACTTTCAGCTTGAGTTCAGCCATGCTGTCTGTCAATTCCGTCAGGTTGAGTCCGCCTTCTTGCTTCATCTTTTCTGACATGGCATTAAAGGCACTAGAGATAAACTCTTGATTAAAGATCTCTTTAGCCTTTTCGAAATCTTCAGACCAACCATTGGCCATCGACTCAAAGCTGTCTGCAGGCAAAACCAATTCACCGTCTTTGTAGTAGCGGGCCTCTAGGTCTGCGAAAAACGTTTTCATCGACTCTTTTACGTTATCAAACGATTCTGGAGAGTCCAAGCTGACAGCAATATCGTCAATCACATCATTGGCTAATGCGAGACTTTCGCTCGCCATCTGCTTAGCTCGCGGTATGTACTCACTCATACTCTCGCGATATTTTTCAATCGCTGCTTGTTGGTCAGCATCAAGCTCAACTTTCTCGCCATGGATGTAGAGATCGTTTTTATCATCGAATACGGCTGTATCACCATTTACCTGATGAATTTCAACTTTTTGGTCATCGATTCGCAACTCATTCTTCAAATCAACTCGACATTGAGCTGCAAATGTTGGCAGGCTCACAACAGAGATCGCCGCTGTTAACGATGCAATTAATACACTGTTTTTCATAAATACATTGCTTTTCATAACATCCTCTCATCAATCTGCCAGATTACTATACCCCGAGTTTATACTTCTTTGTCAGGGCAAGGTTTTATATCAATTTACCCGGGACTCAATCAATAGAAACCACTTCGTAACAAAACGGTTTATCAGCGACGCTAAACTCAATCTCATCGCCGACTTCTTTGCCCATAAGCGCCCGACCAAACGGCGCATTCGACGTCACAATTGATACCTCATTACCGTTCCAAGTAACAGAAAGCCCACCGACTCTTGGCCCCATGAAAAAATGCTTATATTGATCGTGCTCGTCAATCACCACAACGTAGCTACTCACAGTCACCTTCTCACTGTCACGTAAAACTAGGTTTCGGTAACACTGAATATCCTCTTCGCACTCTTGCACCCTAACCGCTTGTCCGTGAGCAAGGTACGAGGCTTCTAATGCCAACGTATCGTATTTGTGTTCAGGTACCGTCTCTTCATCAGTCGCAGCATCAATGGCGCGCTGTGTAGCGGACTGCGCGATACGTAATCGGGATTCAAGTTGATCTAAGATTATTTGGCGGAGCTCAGACTTATTCATACTATTGGGATGCTTTTCTATAGGAGCTACAGAATAGAATTAGGTACAATTAGGTGCAAGAGATTTGATACCTCAAGTGACGCTACCATCAATCAGTGCTCGCTTTAGCATCAAGACAACACTTATTAATTCAGGTAGAACACAAATGATTGAGCAGAAGCTAAAACAAGTATTCGGATTCGATTCACTGAGAAACGGACAGAAGCAAGTCATTGATAATGTTCTATCTGGTCACTCGACAGCGGCAATATTCCCGACAGGTTCGGGGAAATCACTCTGTTATCAGCTACCCGCTTTAGAGTTGCCCCACCTTACCTTGGTGATATCGCCACTGCTCGCCTTGATGAAAGACCAACTCGCTTTCCTACACAGCAAAGGCATCAGCGCGGCTGCAATCGAATCAAGCCAAGACAGACAAACCACCCAGCAAGTGATGCAATCCGTACGCAATGGTGACACAAAGATACTGATGATCTCAGTAGAACGATTAAAGAACGAACGCTTTCGCCAGTTTATTTCCCAAGTGCCTATCTCGTTGCTTGTGGTCGATGAAGCGCACTGTATCTCGGAATGGGGCCACAACTTCAGACCAGACTACCTTAAGCTGCCTCAATATCAAGAGCAGCTTAATATTCCACAGGTGCTGCTGCTCACAGCGACCGCCACAACATCTGTTATTCAAGATATGAAGTCTAAGTTCGATATCGATGAAGATCGTGTTGTGGTCACTGGCTTCTATCGTCAAAACCTAGACCTATCTATTCAGCCATGCGAACAAGCTAACAAGTTAGAAAGCTTGTGTAATGTGGTCAACCAAGCGGCGCAAGCACCCACAATTGTCTATGTCACTCTGCAACAAACGGCAGAAATGGTTGCTCAACAGCTCCGCAATGTCGGGGTTAACGCAGTGGCTTATCACGCCGGTCTTAAACCAGAAAATAGAGATTCCATTCAACAACAATTCATGAATGATGACGTGCACTGTATTGTGGCGACGATTGCATTTGGTATGGGTGTGGACAAATCAAATATCCGCCGAGTGATTCATTTTGACTTACCAAAATCGATAGAGAACTACTCACAAGAGATAGGAAGAGCTGGTCGTGATGGACAAGCTTCTGAGTGTATTTTACTAGCTAACAAACACGGCTTGAGTACGCTTGAGAACTTCGTGTTTGGCGATACACCGGACAACATATCCATCCAAGCAGTATTGAAAGAGATCTACGAAAACCAAAACATTGGGCCATCTGGCGCTAATCAATGGGAAATAATGCTTAACCAACTTTCGCGTGAATCTAACATTCGCCAGCTGCCGCTTAAAACACTGCTGGTTTACCTCGAAATTGAAGGCGTGATTGAGCCGAAGTACAGCTACTTTGCGGACTACAAATTTAAGTTAATTCGCCCTAAACAGCAGATCTGCGAGCAATTCCAAGGCGAGCGTCGTAACTTTGTTGAAGCGATCTTCCAGTGTTCTCCGCAAGCGAGAGTTTGGTGCCAGGTTGACTTCGAAGCACTTTGGACTCACTTCCAAGCTGATCGTCAACGCGTAATTGCTGCTATCGATTACTTTAATGAGCAGGGCTGGATTGAACTCGAAAGTAAACAGATCACCGATGTTTACGCGATCCACAATACTTCTGAAGAGATGATGCAGTTGTCTGAGCGACTCACTGACTTGTTTAAAGCAAAAGAGAACAGCGAGATAAATCGTCTTAATCAAATGCTGAGATTCTTTGAGGCTGACTCCTGCCTAAGCTCGCGCCTAGCAAGCTACTTTGCAGACAACGAATCGCCAAAAGCCTGCGGTCACTGCTCCGTATGCCGCGGTCAAGTAGCAACCTTGCCAAGCGTTGATGTTGAATTAGTCGATGATGAGACAGTCATGTCATGGATTCATGAGTTTATTTCTGCAAGCCAACAACTGATAACCGATGAAGCCATCACTCGTTTTCTTTCTGGAATAGCCACACCACTTTCGACCAAACTTAAAGCAAGCAAAATGGCAGGCTACGGAAAGTTAGAGCAACAACCTTTCGCCGACACCTTAGCGCGCGTAAAACAGCTTCCAAGATAACTCTAAACGATAAAAACCGACTAAGCCACAAAGCTGAGTCGGTTTTTATGAAAAGCACTCGCCAACCTCTGTATTTAGAAAAAGCTCAGCTGACGCATTTGGTCTTTGGGCTGCAACATCACACTTAAACCTAGTAAGCGTATCTCTCGCCCTTGCTGCCTTTTAAGTATTTCACTTAACAGCTCTTTAAAGTGCTCGCGGTCTAGAGAAGCATGAATGTGCTCAATTGTAGTTTGCTGGAAATCAGCGAATTTAAGCTTAATACCTTGCTTGATGATCGCTTTGCTTGGGCTCGCTTTTTCCAATCGAGTTTCAAGTTCAGGAAACAGCTTGTCTTCTATCACCTGCCAACACTCAGCGTAAGTCGATATGTTTTGGGTAAAGGTTCGCTCAACCCCAACAGATTTTCGCTCGCGTTCGACAATAACTCCTCGCTCATCGATACCATGGCTGCGCTTCCACAGTGAGGCGCCCTGACGACCGAATTTAAGTAGTAGGTCGCGATAGTCACACTCTTTTATATCCTTGCAGATAAAAAACCCCGCTTGGTGAAGCTTTTCAATGCTCACCTTGCCGACGCCGGGGATCTTCTCAAGTGGTAGTTCATCGATTACCGCTTGCACGTCTTGTGGAGGGATAACAAATTGCCCGTTAGGTTTATTCATATCAGAAGCCACTTTCGCCAAAAACTTTATAGGAGCAATACCGGCAGACGCTGTTAGATTGAGTTCATTCCAAATATCACGACGAATCGATTCAGCGATAAGTGTTGCAGAGCCATGACACTGCTTTGAGTCGGTCACATCAAGAAATGCTTCATCCAACGACAAAGGCTCGATCACCGAAGTATACCGAGAGAAAATCTCACGGATCTTTTTAGAGATCTCGACATAAACCGACATTCTTCCCGGCACAACTAACAAGTTAGGGCAGAGTTGTAGCGCTTTAGCTGTCGGCATGGCCGAACGAACACCAAACTTACGCGCTTCATAATTGCATGTGCTGAGCACACCACGCTGCTTTTCATGCCCGCCTACGGCTAACGGTCGATTACGGTAAGCCGGGTTATCTCGCATTTCTACAGCCGCGTAAAAACAGTCCATATCGACATGGATTATTTTTCTCACTTTCTCTTGGTCCGCACTACACATCAACCAGTAATTCAACCTCGAAACTGTATATAAAAACAGTATACTCAATGATTACTCGATTTTAAATAGCCTCCAACCCAACTAACCATGATAATTTTCAATAATTATCCGTATTCTGATATTATTATTAATGATAAATATAGTGTGCAAGTAGGAATCAATTTTGAAAGAAAAGATACTGGTAGTAGAGGATAGTCGAACATTCAGAAACTACTTGTACCAACAGTTGAATAATGCAGGCTACGATGTTGAAACTGCTCAATCTGTCGCAGAAGCTAAAATTATTTTAGAACGAGAAACAAACTTTTTATGCACTGTCTTGGATTACTGTTTACCTGATGGTCAAGACGGCGAAATTATCGATGTTGTACTCAGCTATCAACAGAAGATTATTGTACTCACACGCATATTCAACAATACACTTAGGGAAGCAGTTCTAGCGAAGGGGGTTATAGACTACATCCTAAAAGACAACTTTTCCCCTGTCAGTTATTTACTTCCATTAATTAAACGGATTTCAAATAATCGAAACCACAAAGCTCTGGTTGTGGATGATTCTACAGTCGTACGGCGATATATCGTTCAACTCCTTGAACACCAATATATTCAAACAATAGAAGCGGAAGATGGTGCCCACGCATTAAGGGTTCTCAATAAAAATAACGATATTACTTTTATTGTTACTGATCATGATATGCCAAACAAAGATGGTATTTCAATGACTCACGAAATCCGTAAGAACCATGATCGTAACCAACTCGCAATTCTCGGGCTTTCTGGAAGTGACGATCGCACCTTAACAGCTCGATTTCTCAAGGCTGGTGCCAATGACTTTCTTTACAAACCTTTCAATCAAGAGGAGTTTTTCTGCCGTATCCACCAAATCCTTGATATGAAAGAGGCTACTAATGAACTACTTCGCCATGCTAACGAGGATGCTCTCACAGGACTATGGAACCGCCGCTACATGTTCAGCCAACTCCCTACAATACCCTCAAAAAGAAGTATTGCAATGATGGATATTGATCTCTTTAAAAACGTAAATGACACTTATGGGCATGATGCAGGTGACGCTGTATTGATTGAGGTTGGAAGAATAATTAAGAATTTTTTTACAAACGATCTCACCGTTCGTTTTGGTGGCGAGGAGTTTTGTATTTTAACAAGTGGACCATTCGTACAATTTGTAGAAGCATTAGAATCAATGAGAAGTGCTATTGAAGACTATGAGGTTTGTCATAATTCAAACAAAATCAAAGTGAGCGTAAGTATTGGAGCGACTGATCTTCAGGCTCCTTTAGATAAGCAGATCAAAGCAGCAGATAAATTACTTTATACCGCGAAACAACAAGGTAAAAACCAAGTCATCTTCGCACGTAACAATTTTCAACTAGATAACGAAAAATAGATTAACTTCCAACAGATAAACTTAAAAAAGATTTATTTAATATTGAATTTTTAACAAACGATCTCCCCAAATAAATTTACTATTAAATAGCTTAATCTTTATTTGGGGAATATAAATATCTAATCGTCCATAGAAACTAAGCAATACGATCTTTATTCCAAGCTGCTTCTTTTTGCTGACGCTCAGCCAGTTTTTCTTCGCGGTAAGCTTCACGAGCTTCACGCTTCTTACGTGCATCACAAGGCTCTGGGCAGTTACATACTTTATCAATACCAACAGCACCTAAGCCGCCACAGCTACCTTTAACTACTTTCTTTTGAATGATGTAGCCAATCGACATCGCTGTAATCACAGCTAGAAAAACACCAAATGTAATTAGAAATGTGTTCATAATTATCTCGCTTACCTTATTTACCTAAGTATGGCTTAAATGCTTCAGAAGCAACCTCTTTAAAGCCATCTGCTGTTTTTACCACCATGAACACTGGGATGTTATGTTGGTTTGCGACTTCCATTCCTTTCTCTTCACCTAAGACCATAAGGCCTGTAGATAAGCCGTCTGCAGTCATTGAAGACGAGTTTAAAACTGTTACAGAAACCACTTTGTGATGAAGAGGCTTTCCTGTTTCAGGGTTGATGATGTGTGAGTAACGAACACCATCACGTTCAAAATAGTTACGGTAATCACCAGAGGTTGCGATAGCCATGTCACCCGGTTCGATGATCTCTTGGATATTACGCTCATCAACACTCGGTTTTTCGATTGCGATGCGCCAGCCTACATTCTCACGGTTCAAACCTTTCAGGCGAATTTCGCCGCCGACTTCAACCATGTAATTGTGGATACCAATAGAATCTAGGTAATCTGCGACTACATCAACGCCCCAGCCTTTCGCAATGGTTGACAGATCGACATACAGGTTAGGCAGGTCTTTCTTCAACATATTGCCTTCAACACTAAGGTGATGAATACCGACCTTAGCCTTGCGAGCCGCCAGTTCTTCATCAGATGGCACAACTTCTGGGCGAGCTTCAGGACCAAAGCCCCATAAGTTAACTAATGGGCCAACCGTTACATCCAGTGCTCCTTCAGTAAGACCGTTCAAACGAATCGCTTCTTTCACAACTGTTGCTGTTTGCTCAGACACTTCGAATGCGTCAGCACCTTTGTATTGGTTAAAGCGGCTCAACTCTGAATCGTCACGGTACGTCGACATCTGATCGTTTACTTCTTCAAGTAGACGATCAATTTCAGTATGAACTTCATTAGACTCAGGAAATTCATCACCATTGATGTATTTAATATTGTAACTCGTGCCCATCGTAGGGCCACTCAAATGCACCTGTTCTCTTGACTGCTCGCAGCCCGCAAGAAAAATCAAAGAAGTTAACGCAACAAGCCAAATTCTCACTTGCTTACTCCTGTCTAATGTTGAGGATTTATATAAGGAAAAATAAGAGTAAAAATAGGTATTTTGAATGCCTTACTCTTTCTTATATAAGCCAGTATGTTGTCAAAAGCTGTCGTAGAAAAACAAATGGCTGACTCGTAGGAGTCAGCCATAATATCAATCACTTAAGTGGATTAACCACCAAAGTCATCTAGTAGGATATTTTCATCTTCTACACCAAGATCTTTCAGCATGCCGATAACAGCAGCGTTCATCATCGGTGGACCACACATATAGTACTCACAATCTTCAGGAGCTTCGTGATCCTTCAGGTAGTTTTCGTACAGTACATTGTGGATGAAACCAGTATAGCCGTCCCAGTTGTCCTCTGGTTGAGGATCAGACAGTGCACAGTGCCACACGAAGTTTTCATTTGCAGCCGCTAGGCCGTCGAAATCTTCAATGTAGAACATCTCACGCTTAGAACGTGCGCCGTACCAGTAAGACATCTTACGAGTAGACTTAAGACGCTTAAGTTGGTCGAAGATATGAGAACGCATAGGCGCCATACCTGCACCACCACCGATGAATACCATTTCGTTGTCAGTGTCTTTAGCGAAGAACTCACCAAATGGACCAGAAATAGTACACTTATCACCAGGTTTAAGAGACCAGATGTATGAAGACATCACACCTGGAGCTACGTCTGGGTTGTTTGGCGGCGGAGTCGCGATACGAACGTTCAACTTAATGATGCCTTTCTCTTCTGGGTATGAAGCCATTGAGTAAGCACGGATTGAATGCTCTTTAACGATAGACTCGTAACGGAATAGGTTGAACTTATCCCAGTCACCACGGTATTCCTCAGGAATATCGTAATCTGCGTATTTCACGTGATGTGGTTCAGCTTCAATCTGAATGTAACCACCCGCGCGGAACGGTACTTCTTCACCTTCAGGGATTGCTAGTGCAAGTTCTTTGATGAAAGTAGCTTCGTTGTTATTCGAGATAACAGTACATTCCCACTTTTTAACACCAAAGATATCTTCGTCTAGTTCAATCTCCATGTCAGTTTTCATAGCAACTTGACATGCAAGACGTTCGCCTTCGCGAGCTTCGCCTTTTGTGATGTGATCAAGTTCAGTTGGTAGGATGTCGCCACCGCCAGACTTAACTTTTACACGACACTGACCACAAGAGCCACCGCCACCACAAGCAGAAGATACGAAGATACCAGCGCCAGCTAGGGCACCAAGTAGCTTGCTACCAGGTTGAGTAACGATCGCCTTTTCAGGGTCGCCGTTTACTGAAATAGTGATGTCACCTGATGGTACCAGCTTAGATTTAGCGAATAGAATCACTAGCACTAGAGCCAATACAATAATGGTAAACATCGCTACGCCAAGAATAATGCTTTGCATTTGTTATTCCTTATTACTGGGTGCTTACCCTACAGTTGAACACCAGAGAAAGACATAAAGCCTAACGCCATCAGACCAACAGTAATGAACGTGATACCAAGGCCACGTAGACCTGGAGGTACGTCAGAGTACTTCATCTTCTCACGGATACCCGCAAGAGCAACGATAGCTAACATCCAACCCACACCAGAACCGAAGCCGTAAACAACAGATTCAGCAAAGTTGTAGTCACGAGTTACCATGAAAGATACACCACCAAAGATTGCACAGTTAACTGTGATCAGTGGAAGGAAGATACCTAGTGCGTTGTACAAGGGTGGGAAGAAACGGTCTAGGACCATCTCTAGGATTTGTACAAGTGCCGCGATAACACCGATAAATGCGATGAAGTTAAGGAAACTTAAATCGACACCTTCAACGAGCGCGTTTTCTTTCAGGATGTTTGTGTAAACAAGGTTGTTTACAGGAACAGCGATTGTAAGTACAACAACTACCGCAACACCAAGACCAAAAGACGTTTTCACTTTCTTAGATACAGCTAGGAATGTACACATACCCAAGAAGAAAGAAAGTGCCATGTTTTCGATGAAAATCGATTTAACTAGTAGGCTAATATAATGTTCCATGACTACCTTACCCCTTCGCTTCTACTTGCTCAGGCTTGAACGTACGAATAGCCCAAATCAAGAAACCAATTAGGAAGAATGCAGAAGGTGCTAGAAGCATCAAGCCGTTTGGCTGATACCAACCACCGTTGCTCACTAGAGGTAGTACTTCCATACCAAATAGTTTGCCAGAGCCTAGAAGCTCACGGAAGAAACCAACAGTGATAAGAACGAAACCGTAACCAAGACCGTTACCAATACCGTCGATGAAAGACGGGATTGGTGCAGATTTCATAGCGAATGCTTCAGCTCGACCCATAACAATACAGTTAGTGATGATTAGGCCTACGAATACAGATAACTGCTTAGAGATATCATACAAGTATGCTTTTAGCACTTGGTCTACCACGATTACCAATGATGCGATAATTGCCATCTGAACGATGATACGCACACTGTTAGGAATGTGGTTACGGATTAGAGAAACGAAGAAGTTAGACAGAGCAGTAACAAACATTACCGCGATAGTCATAACAAATGCTGTTTCTAGCTTAGTGGTTACCGCCAGAGCAGAACACACACCAAGAACCTGTAGCGCGATTGGGTTGTTATCCAATACTGGCGCTAAAATGCTCTTTTTAATTTCTTTTGCACTAGACATTAGTTCAGACCTCCGTCACGAACTTTTGCTAGGAATGGACCAAAGCCCATATCACCTAACCAGAAGTCAAATGTATGTTGAACGCCAACACTGGTCAGTGTTGCACCAGAAAGACCATCAACACCGTGCTCAGTACCTTCAGGAGCACCACCTTTAACTACCTTGATAGCTGGCTTGTGGTTTTCGTCGAATAATTTCTTACCAACGAATTGAGCACGCCAAGTTGGGTTCTCGACTTCACCACCAAGTCCAGGAGTTTCACCTTGCTCGTAGTAAGTGATACCAGAAACTGTATTACCATCAGTTTCTACTGCAACGAATGCATACATCATTGACCATAGACCGTTACCGTGAACAGGGATGATAACTTTAGTAGTTTCAGCACCGTCTTTCACTAGGTAAACAGTACCTGTATTAGCACGACGAAGGATCTTAGCAATGTCATCTTCAGCTGAAAGCTTGATTGACTGAGCCGGATCTTTAGCTGCTTTACGTTGGTCGTATGCAGAAGCATCACCGTCAACGAAATCACCAGTAGCGAAATCAACCAGACGAGGTTCGATGTTCTCTGCGTACAGTGCTGGGATGTTACCTTCAAGGTCAACACCCGCAACTTCTAGGATCTTTGTTTGTTGATCCAGAACCGCGTTATTTTGTTGCTTTGGTTTAAGAACAACTGCAGCTGTTGAAACGATGATTGAGCACACTAGGCTCAATGCGATAACAACAAACAGCGTCTTTTTAATGCTATCGTTATTACTTGCCATAGCGAGCTAGTCTCCGCTTAATGTTCTTCTCGATTACAACGTGGTCAAACAGGGGAGCAAATAGGTTTGCGAATAGAATCGCAAGCATCATGCCTTCTGGATATGCAGGGTTAACTACACGGATCATTACACACATTGCGCCGATTAGGATGCCGTACCACCACTTACCTTTGTTGGTAAATGAAGCTGATACAGGGTCTGTCGCCATAAAGAACATACCGAATGCGAAGCCACCTAGAACTAGATGCCAGTGCCAAGGCATGCTGAACATTGCGTTAGTATCAGAACCGATCACATTGAATAGCGTAGACACAGCGATCATACCGATCATTACACCCGCAATGATGCGCCATGAAGCGATACGCATGTAAACGATCATCGCTGCACCAATCATAAGTGCTAGAGTCGATACTTCACCGATAGAGCCTGGGATGTTACCAATGAACGCATCCATCCAAGTGATTGCTTCACCAGATACTGTGTTCACTAGTGCGCTACCGCCGCCCTGAGCCCATTGGCTAAGCGCAGTTGCACCAGAGAAACCATCCGCAGCGGTCCAAACTACGTCACCTGAAATCTGTGCAGGGTATGCAAAGAATAGGAACGCACGGCCAGCAAGTGCAGGGTTTAGGAAGTTACGACCTGTACCACCAAAGATCTCTTTAGCAACAACAACACCGAAGGTAATACCTAGAGCTGCTTGCCATAGAGGAAGTGTTGGCGGAACGATAAGTGCGAACAGGATAGAAGTTACAAAGAAACCTTCGTTAACTTCGTGCTTACGCACCATACAGAACAGAACTTCCCAGAAACCACCAACGATAAATACCGTTGCGTAGATAGGTAGGAAGTAAGTCGCACCAAGTAGCATTTTACTGCCAACACCAGCATCGGCTCCTAAGGAGGCGCCAAGCATTTGAGTCAGCCAGTAGTGCCAGTTACCATCGATTACAGATGCTAGTTCAGCGCCTGCGTACATGTGGTTAAGTGCAGCGATAGCTTGGCCACCCGCATTGTACATACCCCAAAACATTGCTGGGAATACCGCGAACCAAACCATGATCATGATACGTTTTAAGTCAACGCTATCACGAACGTGCGAGCTTTTCTTTGTGATAAGACCTGGCGTGTAAAACACAGTAGCCGCTGCTTCGTAAAGCGCGAACCACTTCTCGTGTTTACCACCTGGTTCAAAATGATGCTCGATATCTTCAAGATACTTTTTAAGGCCCATGAAAATTACCCTTCCTTCTCAATCGTATCTAGGCATTCACGAAGTAGTTGACCATACTCGTACTTACCTGGACATACAAAGGTACACAATGCCAAATCTTCTTCATCTAGCTCTAGCGCACCTAGTGCTTGTGCACTATCAACGTCGCCTGCACATAGATCACGAAGCAGCAATGTAGGCTCCATATCTAGAGGCATTACGCGCTCGTAGTTACCGATTGGAACCATTGAGCGATCACTACCGTTTGTAGTCGTTGTCATGTTGAACAACTGACCTTTAAACAGGTGACCAAGGTATGAACGAGTAACAGAGAACTTGTTCTTACCAGGCATAGCCCAGCCGAATAGCTCTTTATCACGACCTTCACGTAGAACAGAAACTTGCTGATGGTAGCGACCAAGGTAAGCATGTGGACCAGTTGCTTGTGTACCCGTTAGTACAGAACCAGAAATCACACGAACTTCGCCTGGCATTAGCTCGCTGTCTGTCAACTCTTCAAGGCTAGCACCAATTTGAGTACGAACTAGACGCGGGTTGTTCACTACTGGACCAGCCAGAGAAACAACACGATCAGTGTATAGCTCACCAGTAAGGAAAAGCTTACCGAATGCGATAACATCTTGGTAGTTAATGCTCCACGCTACATTTTCTGCATTTACCGGGTATAGGTAATGCATATGCGTACCTGCAAGACCTGCAGGGTGTGGGCCATCAAAAACATGTTCTTCAACGTTAGACTGAGCTGAACGAGGTAAGCTAGTACCTTTTTTACAAACGTACACTTTACCGTTAGTCAGAGTTGAAAGAATATCTAAACCAGCAACGAAAGCATCAGACTGCTCGTTAATGATTAATTCTGGCTCAGCTGCTAGCGGATTTGTATCCATAGCAGTTACGAAAATAGCCTGAGTTTCAGAATCAATTGCTGGAACCTTGCTGAACGGACGAGTTCGCAATGCGGTCCATGAACCAGACTCAACTAACTGAGCTTTAACCGTATCACGGTCAAGACCTGCTAGTTGGTTAGCTTCATAGCTATTGAACGTGATTTGCTCATTGCCTGCTACTTCAATCACTAGAGATTGAAGAACACGCTTAGCACCACGGTTCACTTCAATAACTTTACCGCTTGCTGGAGAAGTAAATACAACACCTGGGTTCTTTTTATCTGCAAAAAGAACTTGGCCTTTCTTCACTTCATCACCAACGCGAGCATGCATCGTAGGACGCATACCAACGTACTCTTCGCCAAGCAAGGCGACTTTAGTGATGGACTTACCATCATTAATCACCTGGGATGGAGTTCCTGCGATAGGAAGATCCAAACCCTTCTTTATTGTAATCATACGCACTTGCACTACTTTATCGGGAAAAAGATTCTTTTAATTGCGTAAATTCAGGACGTTTTAAAATCGCCCTTAGACACGACATTACAGTGTCCGGTTTTGGTAAATTTGAGATACCAAAATCGCAACATTATCTTAATAAAATTCTCACACAAATCATGTGAGATTTATCAGGTGCCGTATTCTAGCATTTTTTGGCATCTTGATGCCATGACCAATAACTTGAATAGCACGTTTATTTGGTGAGAATTGAAGCATATGGACTCATAAATATGTATAAATTTGACGAGCCGCACAGATAAATTGGCTTTTAAAAGATGTTTTAAACAAGAGATTAACACTCTGTCACAAACTAATATTTTATGAGTTATGTTGAAACACTGTTAATAAAAACATTACTCATTGTAGGTGATTTTAGACGTTTGATTTACCATCAATTTGAGTGATATAACGGCAAAAAACAGACAATTTAGGCGATAAAAAAGGCGGCATAGCCACCTCTTTTTATATGTATCAAATCTATTACTTACCCCCACCCATACACATTGGGCTGTCTGGCACGTTATCTAGCTGCTTCAACCATTCATCTTTTGTATAAGTGTGAATAGATAAAGCGTGAATATTGTTCGCTAGCTCTTCTGAAAGTGCTTTATTTACCGCTCGATGACGAGCAATAAGACGCAAGCCTTCAAACGCATCGCTCACAACAATCACCTTAAAATGACTCTCAGAACCAGCCGGAACATTGTGCATATAACTCTCATTAATCACATTTAAGTGACTTGGTGAAAACTCATTGTGCAATTTTGTTTCGATAACTTCTTGGATCATTATGATTCCTTAATAACGGATTGGCATTATCTGTGGGGTCAGTATAAACCCTAACAAGGCGGCTGTCTGAGTATTTAATAACGAACAGCATAGGTTTAATCGAGTTTTCCCTATCTTGTTCAGCCCGCATTTGAGACAATATCTTTGTTATTTCTCATATAAGTATCCCAAGTAATGAAAACTGAACTTACCCTTCACGATAGAACTTTGACCTTACATCGTTTCCCTAAACGTTCAAATGAAACGCTTCAAGCTTGGGATGCGGGCGACGAATACATTATTAACCATGTTGAAGAGATGAACCTTGAATCTGGCAAACACATTCTGATCTTAAACGACAGCTTTGGTGCCCTATCCGCTTGGTTCTCCAAAGATCACGATGTGACCATGATGAGCGACTCGTTTATCTCTCATCGTGGCGCCCTGAAAAACTTACAGCGTAATCAGTGCAATCGCGTCAACTTTTTAAACACCATGGATGATATCCCTCACGGTATTGATCTGGTACTGATGCAGCTGCCAAAAACTAACCGCCATTTGGTGTGGCAACTAAGCCAATTGCGCCAAGCTTTGCCAGAAGGTTGCCAAGTGATTGGCGTCAACAAGGTAAAAGATATTCACACATCAACGCTGAATTTGTTTGAAAAGTACTTAGGTGAAACCAAAACATCACTGGCGAAGAAAAAGCACCGTTTGGTGTTCTCATCTCCAAACTGTCAGCCTATTCACAAAGTTGAACCATTCGTTGAGTGGGACGTTGATGGTGAAGATATCCGCCTGAAAAATTTACCAAATGTTTACTCAGGGGAAGCACTTGATCAGGGCGCTCGCTATATGCTGGAGCATATCCCTCAAGATCCGGAATTACGTCATATCATCGATCTTGGTTGTGGTAACGGTGTACTGAGCGTTAAAGCTGGTCAACTGAATCCACAAGCTCGTATTACATGTGTCGATGAAAGCTTTATGGCCGTAGAATCAGCGCGTCAAAATGTAAAAGATAACCTTGGGGAAGAAGGCAACTTCCAGTTCATTGCTAACAACTGTTTGGACGGTTTTAAGAAAAACAGCACATACCTAGTTTTGTGTAACCCTCCATTCCATCAACAACAAGCGATTACCGATCACATTGCATGGCAAATGTTCTGTGATGCAAAGCATGTTCTTAGCAATGGAGGCAAATTAATTGTTATTGGCAACCGACACCTCGGATACGATGTCAAACTAGCAAGATTATTTGGTGAAGCGAACGTTGAAACGCTTGAACTAAACCAAAAATTTGAGATATTACAAGCAACAAGAGAACCTGCTAATTTTAACAAATAGGCAGTAAACTGCTTTATAAGAATTTAAAATACCGAGCTTCTGGTGTGAATTTAGAAAGGATAACGGAATGAAAAAACTGATTTTGGCTGCTTCTATCATGGCTTTGACAGCATGTTCAGCCCCTCAGCAAGAACAGATCAATGTAATGCCAGAAGCTTCACTAAGCTCTAGCAACCTAGTGCAAGGCAAAACCTACACACTAACCAGTAAAGATGTTCGTGCTGCTCAGTATGTTGCACTTGTTGATAGCGGCCGAGCTAACATTCAGCCAATTCATGCTAAGCAGAACATGCGTATTTCTCTAGAAAACGCTATCGCACAGCAATTTGAGTCTCAAGGCTTTCGTGCCAGCGTAAACAGCGAAAACTCTGTTGTTTTAGAGATTCAAGAAGCTTTAGTTACCGTAGAACACACCATTATGGAAAACCAAATGGACGGTAAAATAACGCTTGAAGTTACGGCTGAAACACCAGAAGGTAAACTGGTTAAGACATTCAATGGTACAGCAACTCGCACTGGTGCATTAAGCGCATCAAACGACGATATCGCAATGGTACTTAACGATGTTATCGACTTAGTGCTTAAAGAGATCGCCAATGATCAAGAACTGCAAACTTACATGAAGGAACGTTTCTAATGGGCCGTATTCTATCTTCTATCGCACTCATTTTAGTGAGCGTGAGCGTGTGGGCTGGCCCTAAAGTGAATGTGGAAACTACGCTAGGTAACTTCACAATCGAGCTAAACCAAGAGCAAGCACCAATTAGTTCTGAGAACTTTCTTAAATACGTAGCAGACGGTAGTTACGAAGGCACTATCTTCCACCGTGTTATTCCTGGTTTTATGGCGCAAGGTGGCGGCTTCAATAAAGACATGCAGCAACAAGCAACGTATGCTCCGATCAAAAATGAAGGTAGCAATGGTCTGAAAAATGACACAGCGACCATCGCAATGGCTCGTACTAACGCACCAAACTCTGCAACTCGTCAGTTCTACATTAACTATGCAGACAACGATTTCCTAAACGCGAAAGGCGGCAACCCGGGTTATGCTGTATTTGGTAAAGTAACCGAAGGCTTTGACGTTATTCAAAAGATGGCAACCATTCCAACTAAGCGAATGGGACGCATGGCAGACATTCCTGTTGATCCAATTATCATCACGAAAGTGACTCTTCTAAAGTAATCTAAAGCAACGCCCTTACTTCTTAAGGGCGTTTTTCTATACAAGGACACTCTATGTCATCAGGCACTTCCTCTCTTTCCTGGATGCAAACTTTCCGCAGCTACCTCGATAAGCGCTTACTGTGGGTGTTCATGCTCGGCTGCTCAAGCGGCTTCCCGTGGGTTCTTATTGGCTCCAACATGTCTGGCTGGCTTAAAGACGCAGGTTTAACCCGTGCAGCAATTGGTTACTTTGGTAGTGTATTTGCCGTATACGCCATTAATTTTTTGTGGGCACCTCTGGTAGACCGAGTCAAATTACCGGTGCTACACGCGATTTTAGGGCAACGACGTAGCTGGATATTTTTCTGCCAATCTATTGTCTTAGTTAGCACCTTATTCATTGCTGGCGTCAATCCTGCTGAAAATTTGGCGTTTACCTCAATGTTAGCGCTCACTATTGCCATTGCCTCAGCCACTCAAGACATCGCGATTGATGCATTTCGTATCGATACCTTCCCAAAATCAGAAGCTTCAAAACTACCACAAGCCTCTGCAATGGCTGTAGTTGGTTGGTGGACTGGCTACTCTCTACCTGGTTACCTTGCCTTTATTAATGCAGATTCAATCGGTTGGAATGGTGTTTACTACGGCATGGCTGGGATCGTAGTCGTTCTCATGATGTTCACATTATTAGTCGTGGAGCCTAAGACCAAACGTAGTAACCTACAAGCAGAAGCGGAGATCCGTCACAACCGACTTTTAGGAAACCCCATTTTGGCCTGGCTAACGGTTACGACCGTAGAACCTTTCCTGGATTTCTTTAAACGCAATGGAGTGAGAGTCGCTCTCACTTTAATACTCTTTGTTTTCCTCTTTAAAATAGGTGAAGCTTTCTTAGGGAGAATGTCGATTACGTTTTACAAAGAGGTGGGTTTTTCCAATGAACAGATTGGCTACTACTCAAAGTTAGTAGGCTGGGGACTGACCATGTTGTTTACGCTAATTGGCAGCATGGTCAATGTAAAATTTGGTATTGTTCGTGGGCTGATGATTGGCGGAGTCGCGATGGCATCAAGTAATTTAATGTTTGCTTGGATCGCTCATGTGGGCCCGAATGAACAGTTATTTGTTGCCACTCTTATGGTTGACAACTTTACTGCTGCTTTTTCAACTGTAGCCTTCGTTTCTTTTTTGACGGCAGTAACTGGACAGGCATTTTCAGCGACTCAATATGCTCTACTTGCCTCTTTAGGGAATTTAGGCCGTACCACTTTAGCTTCCTTCAGTGGTGAGCTGGTTGATTACCTCAATGATTGGCCAACCTTCTTTATATTGACAGCACTCATGGTGATTCCAAGTTTGATCATGCTCTATTCGCTGCGCCACTTTTTCACAAATTTACTAGAAAAAGCGAAAAGCAACCACGAGTAACAGACAAAGAAAACAGAATAAAAAGAGGGTAGCATCACGCTACCGTCTTTTACTTTGTTACTTTGGTTTCGTAAGCGCTAGTCTGTTGTGTCACTCACGATAAGGTTGAAGCCAGTACCAGCCGAATCATCTATCGCCACAACTTGATAAACTACACCATCAGCCAGGGTTGCTGGGACAGAGTCAATTGCAACAACCGACGGTTGGCCCGCGACAGTAATGGTCACAAAGTAAGACCCAGCCGCAACATAGATACCATTCGCATAATCTTTAAACTTCACATCACTCAGCGCTGGCGTACTTCCAGCGATACCTACATTTTCTGTTAAGTAGATGTCTACAGATGCCGCAATTGGATTAGCAGCTGCATGCGTAATGTTGAGAACCGCGCTGGTTGCCACCGGACGACGGTTTTCAGGAACGACTAATGGCTCTAAGTTTAGCGGACTCACTGTACCTACCGCATAAATGCTGTAATCCATCCCCGCGAATACAGCTAGTCCATCAACATCGATAAATGTTGGAGACGTTGTCCCCGTTTCGTAAATATCAATCTCATAACTGTCTGCTACTAAATCTAAGAAGCCACGAACCTCTTTAAACATTAAGCCCTCAAGAGGAGCAAACTTAGCCGCGTTTACATAAACATCGACGTCAGGTGCTCCATCGACTAAATGCCCGACTCTTACTTCCGCCGTTTCTGCCATATCGTAAATTAACGAGGAGCCACTACCGTCCATAACCATTAACTTCACAGGTGAGGCGCTATTAGAATCAGCTCTCGGCACAGCAGCAATCGTCAGTTCGCTACCAGCGGATAGAGTGATCTCTCCTGAATCAAACGCGATAGCATTACCACTGACCGTTTCCAGTCTCACACGGTATTGACCTGCAGGAATATTTTGAACACCGGTAAAGTCTTTATAACTTAAGGTGCCGAATGGAGCACCCAATGGATCGCTCGGTCCTGTCACATACAGGTTTACATCGCCAACACCCGTGGCTGCATGAACGACTTGTACATCTAACGTTGAACTCGTTGCTGTGCCCTCAGCAGGTCGAGTCACAACTAAGGCTTCCACAGGATTGTTAGAGCCATCGGCATCCCCGACCACCATAATGGTGTAGTCAAGATCCCCACTCAAATCGAATTGGCTTTGCGGGATAACCGTTGCTACTGCGTCTCCGGAAAGTTGGACATCGACTTGCACAGATGTCTGTCCCTGATTAACCGACAAGTATCCAGAAGCCTGCGCGTAGTCTACGCTACTCCAGAGGGGTTGATTGTCTATTAGTACGTTAGCTAACGGGGCATCGGGAGATGCATGAACGGCTTGAAGCTGCGTTGTAGGCTCATCGTCATCATCACACCCAACAATGAATAGCGCTGACACAGCGACAGCTAACAGTGGTGAATATTTCATCAGTATTCTCTCCAAAACGTTAGACCGGTTCGTCACACAATAGATACGCTCAGTAAAAATCTTAAAACACTCTCTCTGTGTTTCGTGTAGGGAACCGTCTTAAAATCCTCGGTGATCGAAACAAGTCAAAAAAGTTCAAAGGTTATCGCTCGTCACACCGGTTGCTCATCAATTGATGCCACCACCATTACGAAGTTGGTTAAAAATAGATCAGGGAGTGGGTTGGTATGAGGACAGATTTATCTACTTTTAGAGAGAAAACCACATAGAAAGGAATACTGTTGATTTTGACATGCATATCACTCAATTTAGTATAATCGTTTGCTTAGGGCACCAATTCACCAATTAATACACAAAATAATCAAATTTCACAAAATCAATAGAATTAAGATATGCACAAATATGCACTATCACCTTAAAGTTCCATCATTTAGATCATTAGTGTGATCCATCTCACTTTAATAATTGCAATTTTCACTCTATCTCACTTTTATTTGAGAACAAAATCGCTATGATGCTCGGCATTCGGACACACAAACACGCACGGATTAGCGGGTTACTTATTTTAAACATAGAGAGTTCCATTATGCGTAAATCACTTTTAACTCTTGGCCTACTTGCAGCGACTTCTGCTCCAGTAATGGCAGCAGATTATTCTGACGGCGACATCCACAAAAACGATTACAAGTGGCTTCAATTTAACCTAATGGGTGCTTTCGATGAGCTTCCTGGCGAATCATCTCACGACTACTTAGAGATGGAATTTGGTGGTCGTTCAGGAATTTTTGATCTATACGGTTACGTTGATGTATTCAACCTAACTTCAGACAAAGGCAGTGACAAAGCTGACGAGCAAGCAAAAATGTTCATGAAATTTGCGCCTCGTATGTCTCTAGATGGCTTGACAGGTAAAGACCTTTCTTTCGGTCCAGTACAAGAGCTATACGTAGCTTCTGAAATGACTTGGGATGGCGTAAATACAACTGATAAAACATTTGGTGTAAACCAACAAAAAATCGGTCTAGGTTCTGACGTAATGGTTCCTTGGTTAGGCAAAATCGGCCTTAACCTTTATGGTAACTACGATTCTAACGAAAAAGACTGGAACGGCTTCCAAATCTCCACTAACTGGTTCAAGCCATTCTACTTCTTCGAGAACGGTTCATTCATCTCTTACCAAGGTTACATCGATTACCAATTCGGTATGGAAGAGAAATACTCTACAGCGAGCAACGGCGGTGTAATGTTTAATGGTCTTTACTGGCATTCAGATCAATTCGCAGTAGGTTACGGCCTAAAAGGCTACAAAGACGTTTACGGCATCAAAGATAGTGCTGGGAATAAGACTACTGGCTTTGCACACTACGTTGCAGTAACTTACAAGTTCTAATCGAACTGCTAAGAAAGTTTCCTAAATGGCACCCTCGGGTGCCATTTTTGTTGCTTTCATTTACTGCCTCGCTATCCTTGCAGGATTACTTTCTTATCTCGGTATTGCTGTGAACATCACTATTGTAGGCCCCGGAGCGATTGGCGCTTTATGGGCGATAAAACTGATTCAAGCTGGTCATAATGTGTCTTTGTGGAATCGCTCTTCTGATCCCTCTGTTGATCTATCTCTTGACGAACAAGCTTCGATTTCCTTCAGTAACAACAATATCGAAAAGCTATCAACGAGTGACTTAGTGCTCGTCACGGTCAAGGCTTGGCAAGTAAAAGATGCTATCACGCCACTGCTTCAATATATCGACGCCGATGCTATCTTAATATTCATGCACAACGGCATGGGCGCTGTCGATGCAATAGCTGATCAAGTTAATACTCATCCAGTTATATTAGCGACCACCACTCAAGCAGCATTCAAACCCGACCGCAATCATGTGATTCACACAGGTGCAGGTCAAACTCAGTTAGGGGCTTTTAATCAAAATGGAAAGAAATGCGCCTTCTTAGTCGATGTCCTTAATCACGCATTACCTGACGTCACCTGGAACCCAGAATTAAATACCGCCTTGTGGACCAAACTCGCGATCAATTGTGCAATCAACCCGTTAACTGGCCTTGAGCAAATCAAGAATGGAGAGCTGTCCGAACCACGCTTTGGTAATACTCTAACCGCAATCATTGAAGAGCTGACGCAAGTTATGCAGGCAGAGGGCATTAGTTGCTCGTTCGACGAATTGGAAACTAGCGTCAACAACGTTATTCAAGCGACGACAAAGAATAACTCCTCTATGAAACAAGATATGTTCTATCAAAGAAAGACCGAGGTAGATTTCATTACAGGCTTTCTAATAAAGACAGCACATAAGCATAAAATCGACGTTCCCGTTAACCAAACACTCTTCACGCAAGTCAAAGAAAAAGAAAGTAGCTGGAAAAAGCAAGATTAACCTGCGCTAGTCTTCAAGTCGCGATAAAATAATGATACCGCTCAGCATAACGCTGGCACCAATTTCCAAGATTTAGGTAAGAATAGATGCTTGATATCAATCACATCCGAGAGCAGTTCCCTGCGCTATCACAAACCATCAATCAGCAACCACTGATTTACTTAGATAGCGCGGCAACCACACAAAAACCTCAGGTAGTTATTGATGCCATTAGCCAGTATTACTCCAAGCAGAATGCCAATGTTCATCGTGGTAGTCACAGCTTAACCGCGCTCGCCACCAGCCAATTTGAAGCCGCTAGAGACAAGGTTGCTCAGTTTATTGGCGCTACCTCATCGAAAGAGATTATCTGGACTCGCGGTGCCACCGAAGCACTCAACCTTATCGCTCAAACTTACGCTAGAAACACCCTTCAATCAGGCGATGAAATTCTGGTGAGCGAAATGGAGCACCACGCCAACATCGTCCCTTGGCAAATCGTGGCAGAACAAACCGGTGCTAAGGTCATCAAAATCCCGATGACATCTGACTGCGAATTCGACCTTGCTGCTTTTGATACACTGTTAACGAAGCGAACCAAGATTGTTGCTCTGGCTCAGATAACCAATGTGACGGGTTCTCGCCAACCGATTGAGCACGTTATCGAAAAGGTACATGAGATGAACGCCGTGGTTGTCGTCGATGGCGCACAAGGTATCGTTCATGAACCTGTGGATGTTGCCACTTTGGGCGCAGACTTCTACGTATTCTCTGGGCATAAACTCTATGCTCCAGCAGGGATTGGCGTACTTTACGGCAAACTGGAATTGCTTGAAGCGATGCCGCCATGGCACGGCGGTGGCAAAATGGTCGAACGGGTCTCTTTTTCTGGCACCACGTTTTCTGAATTACCTGGTAAGTTCGAAGCCGGTACACCAAACGTGGCAGGTGCTATCGCTTTAAGTTCAGCAATCGAGTGGTTACATCAGTTTGAACAACAAGACGTGGAAGATCATATCCACCAGCTACAACACAAAACTTATCAAACACTCAGTCAATTGGACGACATCCAAATACTTGGTTATAAGCCCAATTCGAGCGTAATTACTTTTGTCATGGATGGCGTTCACCATCAAGATATTGCGACGTTACTCGACCAACAAGGTATTGCCGTTCGCGCTGGTCACCACTGTGCACACCCATTAATGGATGCACTTGGAGTGAAAGGAACGGTTCGAATTTCATTTGGTATTTACAACAACATGGATGATGTTGAAAAGCTCGTAGCGGCGATAGAAAAAGCCGTTGATATGCTTTAAGGGATGGCGAGATTCCCTATTACGCTCCTTCGTCACTTTAGGGCATGACGAAACACCGTTAGAATTCATCATTCCAGAACTGAGGAACGAAGTATCTGGAATCTCTAATAGCAATACTATCCAAACGAGATTCCTTATTAT
This sequence comes from Vibrio sp. HI00D65, assembly GCF_001635455.1. Classification (GTDB taxonomy): domain Bacteria; phylum Pseudomonadota; class Gammaproteobacteria; order Enterobacterales; family Vibrionaceae; genus Vibrio. The sequence goes on along the minus strand of NZ_LWEH01000025.1, from coordinate 152,276 downwards.
GCCCCTTCGTCGCTTTAGGGGATGACGAAATACAGTTAGAAATCGTCATTCCAGAACTTAGGAACAAAGTATCTGGAATCTCTTTAAAGCATTATTGTGAAAAAGTATTGGGACAGTTACGAGCTAGCGAGATTCTTGATCTGCTCAACAATCGCTTTAAGTCCGTTTCCTCTTGAAGGGCTCAAATGCGTAATCAAGCCAATCTCGTCGAAGTAGCCATCGATATCAAACGCTTGAACTTGCTCTGATGTTTTACCGTCATATGCCGCCATTACTAACGCAATAAGTCCGCGTACAATACGTGCGTCTGAGTCGGCACAAAAGTACCAAACACCGTCGATGTTCTGCGAAACTAACCACACTTGGCTCTCACAACCAGATACCACTACCTGCTCACTTTTCAGTTCATCAGGCATTACTGGCAGTTTCTTACCCCATTGAATCACTTGACGGTAACGGTCTTCCCAACCGTTGAAAGCCTGCATTTTTGCGACAATATCATCACTAGTAATTTCTTTACCAAATGGAGAGCTCGGGAATGACATCATTTTTATATCCAGTAAATTCTTATTAGGCGTACAGTAACGAGTTACTTACTGTGCTTTTGAATGATCTTTTCTACAATACGCGAAACAGCAACAAATCCAAAAGTCGCGGTTACCACGGTTGCAGCACCAAAACCGGTCGCGCAATCCATACGTTTTGGTCCTTCTGCTGTCGCTTTCGCCGCGCATACGCTACCATCAGCTTGTGGGTATTTAAGCTGCTCGGTCGAGAACACACAATCGATGCCAAACTTACGCGCAGGATTCTTAGGGAAGTTATGATGACGACGCAGCGTATCTTTCAGTTTCTTCGCCAATGGATCTTGAATCGTTTTAGTCAAATCGGCCACTTTAATTTGCGTTGGGTCGATTTGACCACCCGCGCCACCAGTGGTGATCACCTTAATTTTGTTACTGCGGCAATACGCCAATAGCGAAGCCTTAGCCTTCATGCTATCGATCGCATCCAGCACAAAATCGAACTCTTGCGACAGGTATTCAGCCTGGTTACCAGGACCAATAAAATCGTCGATCAGGTTAACTTTACACTCAGGGTTAATCAGCTTAACACGCTCGGCCATCACTTCGATTTTGCTCTTACCCACCGTGCCTGACATTGCATGAATCTGACGGTTAATATTCGTAACACACACATCATCCATATCGATCAATGTCAGCTCACCCACGCCAGTACGAGCAAGCGCTTCAACCGCCCATGAACCAACGCCACCAATACCGATCACACACACATGTGCCGCTCTAAGTATATCGACTTCACTATTACCATACAGGCGACGAGTGCCACCGAATCGTTGGTCATAGTTTTCTGAAGCTGGAGTGGTCAATTCACGCATTGTTGCCGCCAATTTATTTCTGAGAAAAAGAAAAGAGTGCGTTTTATACGCACTCTTGAATAAAAAGTCTAGGGGATTAGCTATTCGCTTTCAATGCCCTATTTTATTGTCGTTTACTCAACCTTTTCAGGTGGTAAAGCCCAAGGCGCTTCAGTCGCACTGCCATCTAAGCCCAATTTCCACACTCGACCAAAATGCTTGTAGTGGCCCGCTTCAGTACCTGCACGTGGTCCCATACCGTGATAAAGATCCAAGTGGTTTTGCTTAACCGCACCACCCGTATCTAAAACTAGTAACAGTCTTAGTTGGTGTGCCCCGCTCCAAGTACCATCGGCATTTAGCAGCGGTACTTCTGCAAGAATCGGCGTTCCCATTGGTAAGATAGAGCGATCACCTGCAACTGCAGCCATTGGTAATAGAGGGATGCCTGCGCTGCCCATTACCGATAGGTCATCTCTTGCTTCAAAGAAAACGAAAGATGGGTTTTGTTCTAACAGCTCTTTAACGACTTCAGGGTCATTCGCCAACACCCACTCTTTGATCGCTTTCAACGACATCTTTTCGCGGGGAACCAAGTCTCGCTCGATCAACACACGACCAATGCTCACGTAAGCTTTGTTGTTTTTTCCTGCGTAAGCAAAATACTGCAAGGTATCGTCATCACCAAAGTGCACGAAACCGCTGCCTTGTACTTCCATCATAAACGGGTCGATACGGTTAGCAGCGTAGCCAAGTTCAAGTCCTTGACCATCTAAAGCACCATTGTAGATCTCTTCACGGGTTGGACACTCTTTATCGCATTCCGGAAGGCCATAAACCGGGTAACGGTACTCTTCATTCGCTTCATGGCGCAGTTCCATTACTGGAGAGAAATAGCCGGTGAAAAGCACATTTCCTTGCTTATCTCCACCACCAAGCTGAGCCGTTTGAACCCCAAAGTTTGCGAGTTCACTTGGGTCACCACTTAGCATCGCCCACTCATTAAGTTGCTTGTATAGTGGCTCGTAGATTTTCGCCATCGACGGTGATCGAGACACAACCATCTCAGCTTGCTCAGCAAATGCCGTGTAGTCTCTTGGTTTATTAGACTCCACTACATCGACCTTATTTAAGGTGCGAGGAAATTCATCATCAAGGTGTTGTTGAGCGAGATCGGTGGGTTGAGCACAGCCAAATAAAACAGAGGCAGCGACAAGGGGAAGCCATTTTTTAATCACAAGAGTCATCCTAAAAATTCTATGCATCGAGGATGACAAAAACGATCAGATAACACAATCTTAGTTTGTAAGAGTTTACAAGAAGATAACCTATCGGACGGAGTTATCTGTGTGGCCTTTTAAACGAAAGACGGGATTGTAATGACTCTCTGAATCCAGCGTCATTTCTGTGTTGTCAGAATTGGTCATTCGGAAGCGGTACGTCTTATCTCCCGCTGTATATTCGAAGTAGTTGCCGTCAAATTCAAAACTGGTCGCGATAATAGATCCAGCGACAGACACTCCATTGGCATTCAATACAAACTCATCCGTTGCATAATGAGCCACATCTTGCTCAATCCAAGTGCCATAAAGCAGATGATTTGGCGTTGCAGCCTCCTGCAAACGAGTGATGACATCACCATAAAGCGATACGACAGCAAACGAACCGACAAGAGCCAGCACCATCAGGCAACGCTCTATGATCTTGCGCTTCAATGGAGATTGATTGCGCTGTTCAGCCTCACTGTAGAGGTCTTTAGTAATCTCATGGATTTTATTCTTTTTTGCTGAAGCTTGTGGCATTCGGTTACTACTCATGAAGATGCTGTGCGCATTCTACACTGAGACACTTTATATAAAGAAGCCTAGATGAGAATTGTTTGCGCTTTATTCCAAAAATATTCTTTTTGAGTTTGAATTTAAATGCTAAATTATCGAATAAATAAACAATTTGGATTTATTCTGTGAAACTAAGAAGTACAGCGCTAGTAAAAGGCTTTAGACAATCAACCCCCTATGTAAACGCACACCGTGGCAAAACCATGGTCATAATGTTGGGAGGCGAAGCCGTTGCCGATAAGAACTTTGGTAACATAATTAGTGATATCGCTCTGCTCCACAGCCTTGGAGTAAAGATTGTTCTCGTTCACGGTGCAAGACCACAGATCAACCAGCTACTGGAGAAACAAGATTGCCACACGCCCTATCATAAGAATATTAGAGTAACCGATGAATATGCCCTAGGTGTGGCTATGCAGGCTGCTGGACAGCTTCAACTAGCTATTACCGCACGTCTTTCAATGAGCTTAAACAACACGCCAATGGCGGGCACTCAACTTAACGTGATGAGTGGCAACTTCATTACAGCACAGCCATTGGGTGTGGATGATGGTACCGACTATTGCCATAGCGGACGTATTCGTCGAATCGATATTGAAGGGATTAATCGAACGCTCGACCAAGGTTCTATCGTGTTGCTTGGCCCGATTGCCAGCTCCGTTACAGGCGAAAGCTTTAACCTACTCTCAGAAGAGGTCGCAACCCAGGTAGCGATTCGCTTAAAAGCCGAAAAGCTTATTGGCTTTTGCTCAGAGCAAGGAGTAACAGACCAAAACGGCAATGTGCTCGCCGAGCTCTTTCCTAAAGATGCTAAACAGATTCTTGAACGCTTAACCGAAAGTCAGAATCCAGTTGAAGATATGAGCAGCGGGACCATGCGCTTCCTAAAAGGAGCAATTTCTGCTTGTCGTGCAGGCGTACCTCGTTGCCACTTAATCAGCTACAAAGTGGATGGCGCCCTGATCCAAGAACTGTTCTCTTTCGACGGTATTGGAACCCAAGTGGTGATGGCGAGTGCCGAGCAAGTAAGACAAGCTCAGATTGACGACATTGGCGGTATCTTTGACCTTATTCGCCCTCTTGAAGAACAAGGTATCTTAGTGCGCCGCTCTCGAGAACAGCTAGAGCAAGAAATCCACCGATTTACCATTATCGAAAAAGATGGACTGATTATCGGTTGCGCAGCGCTTTACGCATACCCGGAAGATCATATGGCGGAGATGGCTTGTGTGGCTATTCATCCTGATTATCGTGATGGCAACCGCGGGCAAATATTACTGGACTATATGCGTCATCAATCAAAGTCTCGTGATATCGACCAAATTTTCGTTTTAACTACACATAGCCTGCATTGGTTCCGTGAACAAGGGTTTTACGAGATTGGAGTTGATGAGCTACCGATGAAAAAACAGGGCCTTTACAACTATCAACGGAACTCAAAAATCTTAGCGTTAAATGTGTAAATAAAGTTTTGGACTAAAATCTCAGTTCAAAGGAAAAACAATTGCAAATGTAATCGTTTTCTATGTGAGATTTATTAGGTATGCACTTTCACTCACAAACAAAATTGTTTAGAATTTGGTCGCTTTAACAAAATAACAAATGTTTTTATTGGAATGACCACCTCGACTTCCCTATGACACAAATCATTTGAGCGAATCGAAGTGGTTACTGCACGGATTGCTATACCCGTTAACGATCAACAGGCGCTTGATGCTCTGGTCGTTGATATAAACAGCAAAAAGAGCAACATTGATATGAGAACCATTGTTTGTAACTCGCTGCAAAGTTTTTGGGATATGGCTGATAACCAATTCTTAGAAGGGTTAGACGTACACTGCGTGTTCCCTGTGAGCGAGAATCTAAAAGAATTTATTTTGAATTGCCAAGCAAAATACAAGATAAACCACATATCGTTTACTCGAGCGTTTTTAGGCACTGATTCCTAGCGCGATCAAAGCAACCAGGGATGGTTGCTTTGTAAAAATATCTCATTTATTTCTAATGAGTTAAGCGACTTCCTAAGCCACTCACTCGCTCTGTTTTCACCTTAATTCCACGCTTCAATACGTTCGTATCACTGAACATCATTAGTCGTTTCTTCGCACGCGTAATCCCAGTGTAAATAAGCTCTCGTGTCAAAATTGGGCTGAAATCTGGTGGCAGAATCATTAAGGTCAAATCAAATTCACTACCTTGGGATTTGTGAATTGTCATCGCATAAGCCGTTTCATGATCAGGCACTCGACTTGGTAGTACAGCTTTCACACTGCCATCAGGTAATTCAAAATACACCTTCAAACGAGGGGTTGAGCCGGGTTGGCTTGGATCCGATTCAAGCATACAGATACCGATATCACCATTGTATAACCCCAATCCATGATCGTTACGCGTTACCATCACCGGTCGCCCGTGATACCACAATTCATCATTATGTGGATTCACTAAACGCCTTGCGGCAAGCGCTCTTTCAATTCTGTGGTTGAGGCCATTAACACCAAAATCACCTTCACGAATAGAGCACAGTAGTCGGCATTGGCTGAACAAATCGAGTACCGATTTGGCTCTCGCTTCTTGAGTTTCTAGCTCTTCCAATGGCACATTCATTCGATTGAGGTACGCACCATACTCATTGACTAAAGTACGTAGCATCAAGTTATAGCTGTCGCTCGATAGAGGGTGATTTTCGATATCACCAAAACCTTTGGCAAACACTTGGTCTACTTGATTCGCAGAGCCGTTATTGATTGCTTTGGACAACTGACCGATACCAGAGCGGGCATCGAAACGGTAACTCTTCTGCAGCATACACAGACTGTCTGCAATCGCTGGAGGGTTAACAGCTACCGCTTTTGCCTGCTGTGTATTGGCTATCGCATCAAAACCTGTCATCTCCGCAATCAAGTTGCCTTGCGCATTGCTATAACCAGCAGAGTTGAACGAACAGATATCACCGAGCACAGCACCTGCCTCAACGGAAGCCAGTTGGTCTTTATCTCCCAATAAGATAAGCCTTGCGTGTGCAGGAAGTGCATCCACCAGCTTATACATCATCGACAGATCGACCATCGATGCTTCATCCACCACCAAGATATCAAGATGAAGTGGATTACGTCGGTTGTGTCTAAACTCAGCACGGTTGGGAATCGCGCCAAGTAAGCGGTGCAAAGTGCTCGATTCCGTTGGTATGTTTGCTTTTACTTCAGGCGCTAAAGGCAGTTGCTCAATCGCTTTACCAATTGATTCAGTTAAACGCGCCGCCGCTTTACCCGTTGGTGCAACGAGCTTAATCGTTGGTGTTTTGCCTTGGCTTAATGATTGCTCGACCATCGCCGACAATAACTTGGTTACCGTGGTCGTCTTACCGGTTCCCGGCCCTCCGGAAATCACCGCAAAACGACGACTCAGTGCCACCGCTGCCGCCGCTTTTTGCCAGTTCAAACATGCTGATAGCGGTACTAAACCGTCTAGAACACCTAAGTCCGTTACCTGCTTAGCTTGGACGATCGCTTGGTCAATTGCCCACCAATTCAGAGATTGCTCATCGACGATATCAAGATGATCACACACCAGCTGTTGGCGCAGTACCTGAGACGTTTGTTGGTTTGCTTCAGCCTTGGCTAAGGCGTTAAACAGAAAGTGATAGCTGCGCGCAAAGAGCTGATTGAGGGTTTCCGTCAGCGCCTTTTTCTGTTCAATATTGAACTCTACCGGCTTACTTAAACGGTTTAACGTGTCTGCCAGCACAACCTCGTAGTTCCAGTAACGCTGTAAGTAGACACGCTGCCCGTCAAACATCAGCGGCTTAACACAGTCATTGGTTGATCCAACCAAATTGGACGATTGAAGTACCGCCAACCAATCAATACCTAACAACTTTTGATTCAATTGCAGAGCCGTTTCACCGTACAACCCAAGTAACTGGGCTAGATCTACCGTTTGTTCTTGGCCAGTCGTATGCTGCTGTATCAGCTGAGTACAAATGTGTCCTTTGCCTAATTCATGGCTCACTACCCCAGCAAGAAAGCCGATCTCTTGAGAGTCACTCGTGGCTTGCTGAGTAATAAAACGAGCAAATTGATAATCCAACTGACGAATAGAACCCTTATCCGCAAGAAACTGGAGTACATCCATAAGTTGCTCAGGAATAAGTGAAATTGGCTTTGCTGTGTTCGCAGTATCTATGCTGGTATTAGTGGTCGTTGTTGTCATTATAAAAGTCCCATCTGTCCAGTTTCATCGTCATTCAATTGTGCTGAACGTCTGTCTATCACTTTTCCGTCAATCAATTGATCCATTTCATCAAGTAAAGCCAGCGTTGGTTTAGCGGAGAAAATACCTTGCTGAGATTGGCCGTCCATTCCTCGTAAGAACAAATAGTACACGCCACCAAAATGTTGCTCGTAGCTGTAATTGGCTACACGACTACGCAAGAAACGGTGCAACGCCAATGCATAGATCTGATATTGCAAATCATAGCGGTGGTCGGCCATCGCCGATTTCAATGCATCACCGTGGTAGACAGCAACATCATCTCCTAAGTGATTCGATTTCCAGTCGAGTACATAGTATTTACCTTGATGCTCGAACACCAAATCGATGAAGCCTTTCAACATGCCTTGCACGGTTTGGAAACCTAAGTCGCCCGCTTTTGCCGATAACGGATCGTGATATTGAATGGTTTGATTAAGTTCAGATGCGGCCAATACTTCGATTGGTAGTAAGAACTCCATCTCAACTAAGCGTTGTGTTGAATCTTTCTCGCTTAGTTTTAAGTTCTTGCCATCTAACGTGGTGTTAAGAACGGTATCGACCAGTTGCTGAAGCACAGGTAGCCACTCTAATTCGTATTGCTCTGATTCTAATAAGTGAGTGATTACTTGCGTGTTGTGTTCGCTGGCTGCTGGCTCGGTAAATTCAACCTCCTCAAACAAGGTGTGTAAGAAAGTACCCGGGCGAGCACCACGAGGGAACGTAAAAATAGAGCGTTCAGGTTCAATCAACTCAGACTCATCCTGCTCATCAGCCGAGTCAATATCAAAACCAGACACCTCAATGGTCACGTCATGACTCGCACCGTGACTGCCTTGCTTTACAAGCCCCGAATAACTGGTGATACGCCAAGCCCTGTCGATTGAAGCCTTGAGTTCATTAGCATGTAAGTCTTCACTCACTTGCTCTGTTTGTACAAACACTTGCTCATGCGCGGTTGGTGTTTCGGCTAGCAGGACACTTGAGTTCTTACTCTCAATGGCTGCAAGAGCCTGATGCAATTCGGCAATACCTTGCTCTTGACCGTTTTGAACCAAATAACCCATCGCACTTAAATGAACACCGGTCGGCTCTTTAGTTGAACGCCCTTTACGCAGTGGCGCCATACCAATGAAACAGCCATAAACGGCACGAGTCAGCGCTACATAAATCAAACGCAGGTCTTCCGCGAGTCGCTCTTTATCCGCTTGGGCTAAGGCACTATCACTACCGGTAATATCAAGTACTGTGGTGTCTGAATCATGGTCGTAGAATTTGCCTTCGCTCGCCTCTCGGTAACTCGCAACAAATGGCAAGAATACTAAGTCATATTCCAAGCCTTTCGACTTGTGAATGGTAACGATTTGAACCAAGTTTCTCTCTGATTCAAGACGCTGAATGTCGTCTTCGCTGCCGCCTAAACCATTTTGAGCATCGGAAATCGCTTCTGCCAACCAACGTAACAAGCCGTAGTCGCTGTCGAGCTCTTGTCTTGCCTGCTGCAGCAATTCACCTATGTGCATCAAATCAGTAAGTGAGCGCTCACCATTTTCTTCTTCCAGCAAGCGTTCCGCGAGATGTCGCTTGCTAATCACGCTGCGCAGCATTGGTAACACGCCACGCTGGAGCCACAACTTACGATACTCTCGAAACTCATTAACCACGTTTTCCCACACCACTTCATCGTTATTGAGTTCATCCAATGATGCGGCATCGAGAGCAAACAACTCGGAGGCTAGACTCGCGCGCAATGCACGGTCGTTTTCAGGTGTCAGCACCGCTTGTAGCAAGCGTTGAATATCTTGCGCAATCAAGCTGGTGAATACACTGTCTCGGTTAGACAAATACACACTTGCAATGCCTTGTTCAGAGAGTGCATTCTTGATCAGACGACCTTCACTGCCGGTTCTAACCAAGACAGCAATATCGCCCGCATTCACGGCATGTTGTTTTTTGCCGTTATCAAAATAGGCTTGTTGGTTTTGAGAAGCGGTCAGAATGGTTTGAATTTGACTCGCCGTCGCCTCAGCCATTGCCTTGTGATATTCGCCCTTTGGCAACGGCTTGTCTTCAGCCTCTTGCAGCCAAAAGGTGAGTGCATGCTGAGTTTCTCCGTTCATCACCCATTGGCGCTTATCAGCCGATGGACTGGCAGCAACGGGCAAAAATGGAATGTCTTGATCATAGATAAACGGACTGTCCGAGTTCATAAACACTTGGTTTACTGCACTCACCATATCAGCACTCGAACGCCAGTTAGTGCCTAAGGTGTAGTGAGCACTAACTTGGTTTCTCGCCTTAATATAGGTAAAGATATCTGCGCCACGGAAGCCATAAATAGCCTGCTTAGGATCACCGATCATAAACAAACCGCACTGCGGATTATCGAGATAGATTCGGCTAAAAATACTGTATTGCAGTGGATCTGTATCTTGGAATTCATCGATCATCGCAACCGGGTAGAGTGTACGAATTCTTTCCACCAGCAATGATTGCTCATCGACATCAATAGATGCAGATAACTGAGTCAGTAGGTCATCAAATGACAACCACTGCTTCTGCTGTTTTGCCTTGGCTAACATAGTTCGACAATGGGTAATCGCGTGCGCCAATAGCGGAGCCTTCAAATCGGCTGGGTTATTTAAAAAATCTTCAATCGCTTCGAAAACAGCGTGCTGAGGTGCAGTGCCTTTCGGTGTTTTTTCAATTAACGTGGCTTGAGAGAACTTTTCTAACTTGTCTGGATATTGGTAATCATGAGTATCGCTCTGCGCCCATGCTGTCACCGCTTCTAACCATGTTGGCAGAGACTTCTTGGTGTAGCTACGTTTGTTCACATCCGAAGCAGAGATCAAAGCCAAAAAGTCCGCTTCGGATTCACACCACAGCGCTTTAAGTTGCTTCACTTTATCTAAGTTTTGGTTGTGCAGGGTTTGCAAATCACTAGACATCACATCGACGGTTAGCTTCAATGGAGAGCCCGTCAGATAACGATTGACGTCTGCTAATAGTGCAGCCGGTGAACCCCAGATATTACGAACCTCACCAGCCAGTTGAATCGGTAGCGGATAAAACTGCTTACGCCAATAGTCGGCTACCACTTGCGCTTTAAGATGGCTTTCATCTGTCACAAACTCATTATCAAATCGGCTGCCAGACTCGAAAGCATTTTGAGTCAACATACGCTGACAGAAGCCGTGAATGGTGTAGACTGCCGCTTCGTCCATTTGCCTTTCGGCATTGAGCAGTGTTTTCGCAGCGCCAGCATGGTCTTCGATCTCTTGCAGCAAAGGAGCAATCACTGGGTCGTCACTTTGCCCGCGAGAAAACGCAATGCGCGCATCATGGATTCGAGCACGGATACGATCTCGCAGCTCTGCGGTTGCTGCTTCGGTAAAAGTCACTACTAGGATTTGATCTACAGTGAGCGGCTCGTGATGTCGGGTAGCTTCCGCGAGCTCGCCTTGTGGTGCTGCCGTGCCGTGTCCGAGCAGTAGGCGTAAGTACAAGCCAGCGATGGTAAATGTTTTACCTGTACCCGCCGATGCTTCAATTAAACGCGCGCCATGAAGTGGAAACGTCATGGTATTGAGTGTCTGTGGAGCAATTACCTGAACACTGCTTGTGGTCGTCATGCCTTACTGCCTTCTGATAAATATGTTGTTACAAATGTGACCTAGCGTGGAAAACGTCATTCAATTTACGTCCTACGCTGATTTGTTAATAGTTAGTGCGATCTCTCTCACGGATCAATTCGGATCGCCTCGCTACTATGCGCCCACGAGTTCAAGAGCGCGATTCGAGTCTTATACTCATTGCCTACTTAGAACCACAGAATAATGGTCCCTCTGACCTGTGGCCGTACAGCGAACGCCCTACACTATAATGATTTACTGGCGGCCACTTTATTTCCTGTACCTTGCTTCCCTTCTCTAGAAAAGCAGACACTCCAAACGCTTGCCAGCGACTCTCTTTCGCCTTTCATTGACTCTGCCCAAATGCGGTTGATCTTGTCGATCACCGTCACTTACTCCTGATCTTTCAGATCGGCAGCCGCCAACCTTGCCGCCTGTAACACAAGCGTCGAATACATACGCGACTCAGCAGCCAGCACATCATCCCACTTAGGCCAAATACGTGAGATGTAGGTATCTCGCCCTTCGCCAGTAAAAGCGAAGCTGTCATTAAAAGTATCGGCCATTTTCTTGAGCGACTTCTCTTCATCATCGACCCACTTACCGCGGCTAAAACCCGCTTCAACGCCGGCCAAGGCGGTTTTCGGGAAATACGGGAGTGGTGCAGTCATACCTTGATAAAACAGTCGCACTAACTCAGCCAATAAACTCTTCGCCTGCTGCGTATCGCCGATAGGTTGTAGCGTTTGGTGCACCACGCCTTCTTTTCTGTCGTAGCCAATAATGTGAGTCGTTTTACCGTGTCCCATCACTGCGCAACACAAGTGATCAATCCATGCAGCCAAGTAGTCTTGCGAACGAATTTTACCGCTACGGAAGCGTACTAAGCCTGATTGATAATTTTGAGTCAGCCAACCCATCAAACGAACCGGTTTACCCTCACCTAACACGTCAAATTCAATATTTACCTCGAGATCTTGCTGTGGCTGCCCACTTACAAATCGAATCTCTTTGGCTAAATCTTCCGCTTGAACACGGTTGGTTTCAAACTCGATATCACCAAAAGCGCCAACCGGTAAGCGACCTTGTGCCTTTTGTTCAGAAACAAACAAGCGAACCGCTTCATCTGCCCCTTCAGGGTGATCGAGTAGTACTTGGAGCAACGCATCTTTAAGCTGGAAGCTCTCTAAGCCATTAAGCACGAATGGCTCATCGTCTTCCATGACCGGAAGCGGTGGCTCAAACACGACTTTGAGACGGCGATTAAAGAAATATTGCACCGGCAAGCGCCAGAAACGCTGCAGCTCAACCAAGTCGAGTTCTAACGGATAAGTCGCACCAAGCAAGAAGTCATCCAACGCGCGATTGAATTCACCACTGCGCTCACCAGAACGGTTAGCCGCAGGAAGCCACTCTTTGGCGTAGCTCAATACATGACTTTCATCACCTTGTATAAAGGCTGCCGGGCTGAACGGCGTCATGGTGTGCTCAAAGCTGATTGCTTGAGTCAGCTTGATACCAGAATCATCACTTGGTAGCGCTTTATCTTCACTTAGGCAGTAGTTCTGCTGACAGTACTCAATCAACTCTGAAACCAATACCGACGGCACTCGTTCAGTATTATCTTGAATCGAACGGCCGACATAACTGATGTACAAACACTCTTGCGCCGACAACATCGCCTCTAAGAATAGGTAGCGGTCATCATCTCGACGAGAACGGTCACCAGGTCGAGTACGTCCGTTCATCAAATCAAAACCTTCTGGCGGCATTGAACGAGGGTAAACTCCATCATTCATACCTAATAGACAAACAGTTTTGAACGGGATAGAACGCATCGGCATCAGGGTACAGAAGTTCACTTGCCCCGCTAAGAAACGCTGACTGATACGCGCGCCCGACAGTTTATTGTTTAAGTACTGATAGATGATGCTTGGCGATAGCTCTTGTTCGTACAAGGCATCATCAAGCTGTTCATTCAATTGAGAAAGTGCATCACGAATCGATTTAAGCACCACCTCGCCTTCGAGCTCAACCGCGAAGAAAGCATCAATCATTTGCAGCAAGGTTTCACGCCACATATCAATGGATTGCGTCTCAGCAAGGCGTTGACGGTAATGGGCAATACGATCAATAAAATGCGCTAATTTACCCGCAAGTTCGGCGTTAATGCCCTGAACTTCGTTATAAGCAGCAATTGGAGAATGTTCGGTTTCAAACAAACCTGCAGAATCCGACATCGCATAGCCCAGTAGCATGCGCTGGATACCAAATAGCCAGGTATTTTGCTCCGTCGCAGGCAAATCAAACTCGGTTGCGGTAAAAGAATCGACACCCCAACGGATACCTGCTTCTTCAACCCACTGCTTGGCTTGCTCAAATTGAAATTCATCAATACCAAAGCGTGCCATCATCGCTGGGATTTCTAGTAGCTCTAGAAGTTCAGAAGCTAAGCAACGCGTGTTTGGTAGCGCGACCAACTGCATGAACGCGGTCAGAATCGGGCTCTCTTGGTCTGCCGTTCGATCCGAGATCGAGTAAGGGATATAACGCTCACCCGGAGCATTACCAAATACCGCCTGAATCGCAGGGCTGTAAGCATTGATGTCTGCCACCATAACGATGATGTCGCGTGGCTTTAATGTCGAGTCAGCGTCAAACATTGCTAGCAGCTGATCATGAAGAACTTCAACTTCACGCATTGGGCTGTGACAAGCATGTACCGTCAACGAACGATCGCCCAACTCAACCACCTGTTTATGGCTACTTGAATCTAAGATGTGATCGTCTTGGTGTTCTTCTAACTCAAGAATATCGGCTTGCAGTTGATGCAGCAGACTGTCTCTCTCGACATCAATAAAGAATTCATGCTCTTCGCTTTCTGATTGAGACAGCAAGAACAAATTGTCTCTGCCTAGCTTACCCATGGATGCGAGTAAGCTATTGCCTACTGCTTGGCTAGTATGCAGCTCATCTTCGACATTGGCTTCAATACCATCTTTCAATGGCGAGACTTCACCTTCTAGCTGAGGCAAGCCATCAACCAGAGCAAACTGCTTACGACGCTGCGCTTCTACTCTTGCCAAGTATTTACGGTCACGAATATCACCCCAGTAATGTTGGCAAGGGTTGGTAAACATCAGGTGAACATCAATCTTTTCGCCAAGCGCTTTCAAGGCATCCATGTAGCGAGGAGGCAGTGACGAAATACCAAACACAAATAGACGTTTAGGCAAGTGTTGTAATTGCCCTTGTTGGTTAGCTAACGCTTCAATGAAGTCATGATACAAGTTACCACGGTGATATTTTGATTGGCCTTGAGACAGTGTTTGCTCGTAGAGTGCCTTCCACAAAATTGGCTGCCAAGGGTGCTCTTGTTGCCCTTCACTATCAATCAATTCTGCAACGGGCTCTCCCGCTTCCCACATCGCCATCCATTCAGGGCGATATACCAAGTAGCCATCGAAGATATCGGCAATTTTCTCGGCTAATTGATACAACTTAGAGCCATCTTCGTCGTTTTCAAGATAGCGCTGTAGGGGTAAGAAATCAGGGTGGTCAAGTTTCGCGGGTAGCAAACTCATCAGCTTCCACGTCATTGCTTCTTTGTTAAAAGCACTGCGTTTCGGTACGTCAGGAAGCACTTGGGTAAACATATCCCAAATGAAGGTTGCTGGAAGAGGAAAATCGATATTTGCTGCTACACCAAACTCTTTGGCGAGTTCCATCTTAAGCCATTGAGACATACCCGGGCTCTGAACCAAGATCTGCTCTTTTTCGAAAGGATTGGCTAAAGGGTCACTTTTGATCAAGTGAACGAGAAGAATTTTTAAAGTATCAACTTTATTGGAATGGTAAACAGTAAACAAAGTGCACTCACGCTAATCTTGCCACAATATACTGCCAGATTAGCATAAGTACTGAGTTTGATTTAGGAATATAAGCTTATGAAATACCGAAAGCTAAAGGTCCGTTTATCTTTTGAACTATTGCCCTTTACAATCTATCGGCTACCGCACCCAAAACGCGATGAGGTTTGTAGTTCATGTAGTAACGAACAGCGACATAACCTACCACCAAAGTAGCCACAATCAGTTCAAGGTATGCAAGGCCAAATACTTGATTAACGTAATGCGCTTCAATGTCTTGTGCTTGCATCCACGCAGCTAATTTAAACAAGGCGGTTGCACCAATCACTATTGGGAAGGTAAACGCTGCATAGCCAGGGCTAAATGGTAAACGAAGTAGTTTGAAAAACGCCATGTAGATAATAAACGTCATCAACACCGCAATACCAAATAACAAACCAATAATCACTGGTGAAGGGCTAGCAGTAACGGTTAAGTAACCCGCCAAAGATAGGCTGGCTGGTGCTGCCATAATCGCAATCGTTGGTTTTGCTGCATCTGGCACTTCGTGAGAGAAGATCAGACGGTAAACCATCAGTGGTAGCATCACAGCGTAAACCAATAATCCGAATACCAAAGTCGCGTTCGCTACAGGCTCTAAAACTGGATTACCCGAGAAAGAAACGTCTGCCACAATGATACCGATTGGCGGTACGAACCAGCTTGGCACCATATGGTGAATCTCAAACTGATTTACTCTGTGGTACAAAAAGCTCACTAAGAACACAACATGTAAAGCAACCGCCGCTAGCCACATCGCTTCTTGAAGGAATTGAGAAATCGGCGCTAAAGATGCTGATACCACCATGCAGCCCATCGCCAATGTTGGAACCACACTACCCACCACTGGGTGAGCAAGGTCTTCACGCAATAGATGGTCATGAATCAGAAACTTCACAGCTAAAACAAGAAGTAATACTGCCGCAATACCCGCACTGATCCACTGCACTAAACCAGGAGTGTGCAAAATACCTTGTGCGACTAAAACACCATCCCAGCACCAACCTAAGCTTGCGATTGCTAGTGCTAACCCTGCCATGGGTGTTGGAGCTCCTGTTATTTTTTCTTTTACGCTTTTTATCATCACGACCTCAAATCTCGGCTAACTGTCTTTAAGGGGATGTTACTCTTGCACTTCGTTCTAATATATCTAATTATTTAAAACCAACGTTCAAATTTAATTAACGGAATATCATGCCTAGTCATATCTCTCTTAAACAACTGAAAGTATTTACTACGATCACTCAGCACAAAACACTAACTGAAGCATCAGCTAGTCTGTTCCTATCTAAAGCTGCAGTAAGTGTGGCGCTATCCGAGCTAGAGAAACAAATTGGCCATCATTTATTTGATCGAGTAAACAACCGCTTAATTCTCAATCAAGAAGGGCAGAGGCTTCTGCCCTTGGCGGATGAACTACTCAGCCGAGCTCAAAATATTCAAAATGTATTCGACGACGAGCAAACTCTATCGGGGCAATTACGTATTGGTGCTAGCGATACAATTGGTAACCAAGTCGCTCCTTACCTACTAAGCGACTTCCGTTCTAAAACGAATCATCGCTCACAAAGCTTGTTCATCTCAAATTCCGCGCAGATTTGTGACATGTTGATCGCATACGAACTCGATATTGCTCTCATTGAGGGTAAAACCATGCACCCAGAACTAGACTCCACACAATTCATTGAAGATGAAATGTGTGTGATCTGCCCACCGGATTATCCTCACTTTCACGGCGGGCTGACTAATTTAAGTGAGCTCGAAAACACAGAATGGATTCTGAGAGAAGGAGGCTCTGGCTCCCGAGAATTCTTTATGCGGACCATCGCCCCACGCTTAGAGAACTGGCAAGAGGCTTTTCAACTTAATACCACTGAAGCTCTTATCAACTCGGTATCAGCGGGGCTTGGATTAGCTTGCTTATCACGCCTGTCCACACAGCCTGCAATTCAAGATGGTCGCGTAAAAATGCTAAACATACCACTAGATATGAAACGTCGTTTTTGGGTTTTAATCCACAAGGAAAAATATCAAAGTCCACTCCTTCGAACCTTTATTGAATTCTGCCAAAGTTGGAAAGACTAATGAATCTTAGATACTAAAATCAGGAGCATCTGTAACGATTTCTAAAAATGACAAATTAACCGTATTTGATTTTACGAGAAGGGTTAGAAAATAATCTCGCTGCGAAAGTCGTCTAAAGACAGCCCAACTTAACCCTAAACGGTTGAATTATAAGATGGTTGACGTACTTAAAAGTCACATAACCAACAACTAGGGTCGCGACAAGCAGCTCTATACTTGCCATACCGTTAACTTGTTGAACATAATTAGCCTCTAACCCATTTTTTGCCATCCAATCGGCTGTTTTAAAGAGCGCTGTAGCACTGATTACCGTAGGAAAGGTAAATGCAGCATAACCGGGACTAAAGGGTAACCTCAATAATTTAAACAACGCGAGATAAATAATGACAGTCATCAATACTGCAATTCCAAATAGTAAAGCAATAATGACTGGTGAGGGTGAGGATACCACCGTCAGGTAGCCAGCTAACGATACACTTGCTGGAGCAGCCATAATCGCAATTGTAGGCTTTGCTGTATCTGGGATTTCATGTGTAAACATAAAACGGTAAATCATTATTGGTAACATCACAGCTTGAGATACCATACCAAAAACAAGAGCTCCATATGCAACTGGTTCTATTGTGGAGTTACCAGAAAAAGAGAGTCCTGCTGCGATGATTCCAACCGGTGGAACAAACCACCCAGGAACCAATTGATGGAGTTCAAAATCTCTTACTCTATGACAAACAAAACTTATCAAAAACAAAACATGTAACGCTACCGCAATTAACCAAAGCACATCTCCGAATGTACTATAAAATTGACCGACAGAATTTGAAACAACCATAGTTCCCATGGCAAAAGTCGGAACAACACTACCTGCAACCGGGTGCGCAAGCTCTTTTCTCAATACATGATTATGAAAAAGAAACTTAATTGCCAAAATCACCAATAAAACACTCGCAACAGCTGCACTTAACCACTGCCCATACCCATTGAGTTCAGCGATGTTCTCCCAACACCAGCCTAGACTTGCAATACCAAGAGCTAAGCCAGCCATCGGCGTTGGTGCTGTTACGGCTTTTCTTGTTACTTTTCTTATCATTATGTTCTTACACACTTAACTGCTTTTAGGGGTTTTCAGTCTACTATTATGATTAGTGTTAGTATGTTTAGTAATCCAGAACATGCGTTCACATTTAACTAACGACGTTATAACAACAAGTGTAAAGTAAATGCTAGTAATAGCTAAAAATGATAAAGGGATGATTTTGCATTTCCATCAGTCATAAAAATATTACGCACCTCCGCGTATAATAAGTATTCGCTTAATTGAATGTATCTCTCATTCAAAGGTATGTTGCTAGACTTAGACACTCAGAAACTGTATAAAAAGCCAGTAAAATTTATCAAACTTAGAGGATTAACCATGGCTGTTATCGTCAAGTACGTGGTGGAACGCAACGGAGAAGAGAAAATGACTTTTACCTCTAAAGCCGAAGCTGACGCATACGACAAAATGCTGGATATGGCTGATGAGCTTTTTGAACTGTTAGGCAAAAGCGATTTAGTTGAAAATGAAGGCAAGCAAGAAGAACTTGCAATGTACCTAGCCAAGAACAAAGAAGAAGTTCTTTACGCATTAGGTGCGAAGCGTAAACCAGCTCCGAAAAAAGCGAAGAAGCTTGAAGCGGTTGAAGACGCAGAAGAAGATGCAGCTTAATTAGCTGAAACTTTCTAAAAAACGCCAATAACACCTCTAATCAGAGGCAGTCATTGGCGTTTTTTTATACTTATCGAAATATACTGATGCTTGTTTATAGTCGAAATCACTCTAAACATTCGCTTGCACAAAAGTGTGATAAAGATCTATCCTATGACCATCAGGTGATGGGGTTCCACCTAAGCTTTTGCTTCAACCGCCCGTTCTTTTGAACCGTGCTAATGACTCCTACAGAATCGAAAACAGGTAATACTGTTGGATGTATCGCTACTCCTCCATTTTGAAATGGGCTGCGTCTATTAAGACCAAGTTCCATTACTCCTTTGGATTATCGATACTCAAGATCTGTAGTGACTTAGCCGCACCTCTTCCAACACGTCCTGTTTTCTCAACGCCTTAGGTCAATACGACTTTATTAGTGAGAAAACATTATGCATTACTCTTCAGAAATTCAATCCATGTGCCCTATTCAAAGGGGTGACCTTCACAACTCGGCTCCAATCCCAGTTGAAGGCGCTATGGTTAGTCCAAAAGATGTTATCGCTATCTCAGGTTTAAGCCACGGTGTTGGCACTTGTGCACCACAACAGGGCGCGGCAAAACTGACTCTTAACGTGAAAAACGGCATCATCGAAGAAGCACTCATTGAAACTATCGGCTGCTCAGGCATGACGCAATCTGCCGCGATGGCCGCTGAAATCCTCACCGGAAAAACCATTCTAGAAGCACTTAATACTGACTTAGTGTGTGACGCGATTAACGTCGCGATGCGCGAAATCTTCCTACAGTTTGTTTACGGCCGAACTCAATCTGCTTTCTCTGAAGGCGGCCTAGAAATCGGTGCTGCATTGGAGGACTTAGGTCAAACCCAGCGCAGCCAAGTTGGTACTAGCTACTCAACCGCAGCAAAAGGCGTCCGTTACCTAGAACTCGCAGAGGGCTATGTGACCAAGCTTGCACTTGATGACCACAGCGAAGTAATTGGTTACGAGTATCTCAACCTCGGAAAAATGATGAAGGCGATTAATCAAGGTGTGCCAGCCAATGAAGCGGCTGACCTTGCTACAGGGACTTATGGTCGCTTCGATGAAGCTGTGACCACGATTAACCCACGCCAACAGTAATTTTTGCCAATTTAGAGGAAAGATATTATGAACACTCAATTTAATGAATCAGTAACTCGCGCTTTGGCAGAAATGAACTTCGACTCTTTGGCGCAAGCTGAGCAATACTGTAAAGCCCACAATGTAGACCCAAAAACATTGGTGATGGACACTCAACCAATTGCTTTTGAAAGCGCAGCCAATGCATATACTTTAGGTACAGCCATGGCTCTATTCCATAAAGCAAGCAACGCTGAACAAGCAGCCAACATCATCGGTGAAGGCCTCCAAGCATTCACAAAACCCGGTAGTGTTGCCGAGCAACGTCAAGTAGGTATTGGTCATGGTGCGCTTGCTGCTCGTCTTCTGAATGAAGAGAGTCACTGCTTTGCTTTTCTTGCAGGTCACGAGTCTTTTGCTGCCGCTGAAGGCGCAATTAAAATCGCATTAAACGTCAATAAATCACGTAAAAATCCATTAAAAGTTATCCTAAATGGTTTAGGTAAAGATGCGGCGTACTTAATCTCACGCATCAATGGCTTCACTTACGTGCGCACTCAATACGACTATCAAACCGGTGAACTCATTGAAACAGAACGTCGCCGTTTTTCACAGGGACCTCGTGGCGAGATCCTGTGCTACGGCGCCGATGATGTTCGTGAAGGTGTAGCAATCATGCACAGAGAAGAGGTGGATGTGAGCATTACGGGTAACTCAACCAACCCAACACGCTTCCAACACCCTGTTGCGGGTATCTACAAAGCAGAGCGTTCTCGTCAAGGCCTACTTTACTTCTCAGTCGCTTCAGGCGGCGGTACAGGTCGAACTTTACACCCAGACAACGTTGCTGCAGGCCCTGCATCTTACGGCATGACAGACACCATGGGCAGAATGCACGCAGACGCTCAGTTTGCAGGTAGCTCTTCAGTTCCTGCTCACGTTGCTATGATGGGTTTCATCGGCATGGGTAACAACCCAATGGTAGGTGCTACGGTTGCACTGGCTGTCGCGGTAAGCGAATCTCAAAACGCATAATGATAGAAGTGACTGTCAGCATTTAGCGGATCAAGCCGAGGCGCTAGTTGAAAAATCGACACCAACACAGTCAAAACTCTACTCCCATCACTAAAACTATACAGCCAGCCCTATGTTGGCTGTTTTTTATTCACACTTGCTCTAGTATCTATTCTTATTCAACACGTGTATTTAACTGCATCTTTTTAAAGGAATAATATGAAAGAGCTCATCATTCATACCATCACCGTGTTCATGGGATTTTTCGCCATCATGAACCCTATCGCCAATACGCCGATCTTTCTTGGTTTAACAGGCGACAACGACAGGGAGACAGTTAAGTCGATCGCGTTCCGCTCAGTGTTTATCGCATTTATCATCGTCAGTACGTTTGCCATTTCTGGCAAGTTGATCTTCGACCTTTTTGGTATCACGCTTTATGCCCTGCGCATCACAGGTGGTATTTTGGTCTTCTTGATTGGCTTTCACATGCTACAAGGTGAATCGACACATTCAAAGGCGAAAGAGAAAGTCAACTCAGATGCCCAACAAGATGCAGCGCTGAGTATCGCGGTCTCGCCACTGGCCATGCCGATATTGGCAGGTCCGGGGACAATTGCCACCGCGATGAACTTTGCTAGCACTGAGGGCATCTATGAAACCATCATCACCATCATTGCGTTTGGTCTGTTGTGTACCTTAACTTACGTATTGTTTGTGTTTGGCGAACGCTTCGTGAAAGCCGTAGGGCCAAGCGCACTGAACGTGATTACTCGAATGATGGGTTTGATACTGGCAGTTATCGGTATGCAGATGTTGATTGAAGGTATCGAGCAAGCTCATAAAGCACTGTTTGTTTAAATAGTCATTCGAAGGGAATATTGACTCATATATCCACCATTTGTATTGATCTGCAGCGTTTTCTCATCGCAGAAAAATATCTCTCAAAAGACAAGCAATATCATTTTACAGACTTTATCCCGATGCGCCCTTTCATAACGAGGGCGCTCTCTTTATGATGAACGCAATTAAATTAACTTTGCTAACGACAGCGCTGGTTATTCGAGCCGCTGTTATGAAATAGCAAAATCAAGACTCAACACATGGAGATTCAACATGGCTTTCTTTTCACTAGCCTTCGGTACGGCAACCACAAACCGCGACAATAAAATCATTGAAGCGTTCTTCCCTAGCCCCCTTCTAAACCCAAGCGACGCTCTAGTAGCGGCTGTTGGTGAAGTAGCAGGTTACACTGAAGGCAACCAAGCTATCGAAATCTCTGCTGCACAAAGCGCAAAACTAGCGAAAGCATTCTTAGCAAACGACGACGCAGCAAACGCATCTTTCGCAGAAAAAGCAGCTGCGTCTGAACAGCCACTTATTCTTGTTGTTCTTGCGACTGACGAGAAGCCAGCATCTGTTGCTGAAGGCTTCCTTAAGCTACAACTTATCTCTAACCGCCTAGTTCAGCCGCACGGTACTGTACTAGACGGCATCTTCGGTCTACTGCACAACATCGCATGGACAAACGAAGGCCCAATCGATCTTCCTGAACTAGCGGATCGTCAAATCGAAGCTCGTCTTGCAGGTCGTACTCTGTCTGTAGATTGCGTAGATAAGTTCCCTAAAATGGTTGATTACGTGGTACCAACAGGTATTCGTATTGCTGACACTTCTCGTGTTCGTCTTGGCGCACATGTGGGTGAAGGTACAACGGTTATGCACGAAGGTTTCATCAACTTCAACGCGGGCACAACTGGCGTAAGCATGGTTGAAGGTCGTATTTCTGCAGGTGTTGTTGTAGGTAACGGTTCAGACATCGGCGGCGGCGCTTCTATCATGGGTACTCTGTCTGGTGGCGGTACTATGGTTATCTCTATCGGCGAAAACTGCCTACTGGGCGCAAACGCTGGTCTTGGCTTCCCAATGGGCGACCGTTGTACCGTTGAGTCTGGTCTATATGTAACGGCTGGTACAAAAGTTCGCATGCTAGATAAAGACGGCAACGAAGTAGAAATTATTAAAGCTCGCGACCTAGCTGGCGTTTCTGATCTGCTGTTCCGTCGCAACTCGATCACTGGTCAAATTGAGTGTCTAGCGAACAAGTCTGCTGTTGAACTGAACAACGAGCTACACAGCAACAACTAATCAAGCATTAGATGATAGAAAATACGAAGCCGCTGGGGTGAAATCCAGCGGCTTTCTTCATTCTTTTGCTAGTATCCAAAAGTATGTCGCCCCTTAATCCCCTAACATACACACTTTCTAACAAATTCATCTTATCCTGTGACACATGGCAGAAACAGCTCAGAGGGTCAAATTCCCTGCTAACACATAACTAAATGGCCATGATATTTTGAACAGTGTTTTATTGTTTTATATAATCATCTCAATTGATCCACTCATTTCGAACAAAATTCTCATGCACAGTTTAAAAAAACTCCACGATCTATCAAAGAAAGTTCATCCGCATTGTTATGGAGTGGACTACCTTCGTAAAAACATTCGATTTGTTATGTGGGGGTTGCTCAATCGCCAAGTGACTCAAGGAGTGTACGATTTACAGAAGGATAAAAAACTAACAGCAATCTTTGAAAACGACTACAAGCTCTTTGAAAAGCCATTAAAACCATTCATCTCTCCTAGTTTCTCATCCACCCAGAGGCTAGATCTGATACGATCGCATTTTCAAATTTTAACTGACAAGTTTAATAGTAAGGTTATAAACCTTTATGAAAAACCATTCGAGATAACAACCTTCAAAGATCGGCATGGTCAACCTTACACGATCGAGCTTTATCCTGGAGAGTCAAGAGAGGGATCTATTGGCATTAAGCTTGTAGAATTGCATTCTGGCCAGACCATATATTCAATTACATGTAACCTCTCTGAAGAAGGAAATGACAGAGTGTTACACATAGGTTGCTTACAAGGAACCAACCGTCATGTCATTGATAGTCAGATTAAGATTAAAGAAATAACTCGAACACTTCACGGCCTTCGCCCTAAAGCTCTAATGCTCAATTTGAGCTTAATGTTTGCTAGGTATTTTGAAGTGAACAAAGTGATCGCAGTATCAAATAAAGGCCATGTATATCAAGCTTTGCGATACTTGGGTTCAAAAAGAGGGGCTATTAGCAGTGATTATGACTCTTTGTGGGAAGAGATGGGCGGACAAAAAGTAAATAAGTTCTTTTATCAGATTCCAGTTAAATTAGAACGCAAAGACCTGACCCATTTAAAAAGAAGTAAGCGTAACCTTTACTCAAAAAGGTACGCTCTACTTGATAAATTGGAGGAGGAGCTGACTGAGTCTTTATCAAAAATTGCCTTACCAAACGAAGCAAGCAATTCAATTATTTGAACCGGAGTGATGTCATCCACTCTGAGAGTAAATAGATCTAATGATAAAAAACAATTTCCTCGTTCATAATAACAATTAATTATTGAGCAACCTTCAAACATACTGACCAAATGAAATGAAAAGCGCAGACCTTTCGATCTGCGCTTTTCATTTTTGCTTAACAGAATCTAGATTAACGCGGCACGATTAACCCACGTTCTTGCGTGCGTTTTGGAACATACGCATCCAAGCACCATTCTCGCCCCAACCTTCTGGAGACCAAGAGTTAGCGACTGTGCGGAATACACGCTCTGGGTGAGGCATCATGATAGTCACGCGGCCATCCGTCGTTGTTAAACCTGTGATAGCGTTTGGCGAACCGTTCGGGTTATTCGGGTATTGCTGCGTTGGGTTACCGTGGTTATCAACATAACGTAGAGCAACCGTACTTGAGTTTTCAATCGCGTTTAGGTGGTCGTTGTCACGTACTTCTACGCGGCCTTCACCGTGAGAAACAGCGATAGGCATACGAGAGCCTTCCATGCCGTTGAAGAATACAGAATCTGATTTCTGAACTTCAACTAGGCTGAAACGTGCTTCGAAACGCTCAGATTCATTACGAACAAAACGTGGCCAGTACTCAGCACCAGGAATAAGCTCACGCAGGTTAGACAGCATCTGACAACCGTTACATACACCTAGAGAGAAGGTATCTTCACGCTTGAAGAAGTTTTCAAATTGCTCACGAGTCGAGTCATTAAATAGAACCGACTTAGCCCAACCTTCACCAGCGCCCAGTACGTCACCGTAAGAGAAGCCACCACATGCTACAAGGCCGTTGTACTCATCAAGTACCGCTTGACCAGTAAGGATGTCGCTCATGTGAATATCTGTCGCTTCGAAGCCTGCACGATCAAATGCTGCTGCCATTTCAACATGAGAGTTAACACCCTGCTCACGTAGAATCGCCATCTTAGGTTTAGCACCAGTGTTAATGAAAGGTGCTGCGATGTCTTCGTTTACGTCGAAGCTCAGTTTCACGTTCAGACCTGGATCTGAGTTGTCTTTCTTCGCTTCATGCTCTTGGTCAGCACAAACTGGGTTATCACGTAGACCTTGCATCTTATGCGTAGTCTCAGCCCAGATAGTACGTAATTCAGTACGGTTACGTTCAATCACGACAGACTCACCAGACTTAATCACTAGCTCATCAGATGCTTCAACAGAACCGATTACGTGTGAACACGCTTCTAGGCCGTTTGCTGCAAGAGTTGAAAGAACAGCGTCTAGGTCGTCGTTACGAACTTGGATTACCGCACCTAGCTCTTCATTGAATAGTGCAGCTAGAGTATCTTCGCCTAAAGCTGCAATATCAGCATTAACACCACAGTGACCTGCGAATGCCATCTCAGCAAGAGTAACGAATAGACCACCATCGCCTTTATCGTGGTAAGCCACAACTTGATCGTTAGCAACCAGTGCTTGAACGCCTTCGTAGAAACCTTTCAGTTGTGCTGCGTTGTCTACGTCTGCAGGCTTATCACCAAGCTGCTTGTAAACTTGCGCCAGTGCCGTTGCTCCTAGACGATTTTTGCCGTTACCTAGGTCGATAAGAACTAGTGAAGTGTCGCCTAGTCCTTCAAGGTTATCAGGGGTGCGAAGTTGAGGCGTAATCGTCTTACGAACATCTTCAACACGAGCAAATGCAGTGATAACAAGAGATAGCGGAGACGTTACTTCTTTCTGTTCGCCGTTCTCTTCCCACTTCGTCTTCATCGACATTGAATCTTTACCCACAGGGATAGTTAGACCCAGTGCTGGACATAGCTCTTCACCAACGGCTTTCACCGCTTCGTAAAGACCTGCATCTTCACCTGGGTGACCCGCTGGAGACATCCAGTTAGCCGACAGTTTAATGTGTTTGATATCGCCGATGTTAGTCGCTGCGATGTTTGTGATTGCTTCACCAACCGCTAGACGAGCAGATGCGCCGAAGTCTAGTAGAGCTACTGGCGTACGCTCGCCAAGAGACATCGCTTCACCGTGGTAAGAGTCGTAACTTGCTGCCGTTACCGCACAGTTAGCAACAGGAACCTGCCATGGGCCAACCATTTGGTCACGAGCAACAAGGCCAGTTACCGAGCGGTCACCGATAGTAATAAGGAATGTTTTCTCTGCGACAGTTGGTAGGCGAAGAACACGGTCAACTGCTTCGTTCATTTCGATACCAGAACGGTCAATCGCTGGGTTGTTCGCTTTTAGCGTTTTTGCGTCACGGTGCATCTTAGGTGTTTTACCTAATAGGATGTCCATCGGCATGTCGATTGGCGTGTTGTCGAAGTGTGAATCTTCAAGTTTCAGTTCACGCTCTTCAGTAGCTTTACCAACCACTGCGTAAGGTGCGCGTTCACGTTTACAAATAGCGTCGAACGTTGCCATGTCTTTGTCTGCAACCGCCATTACGTAGCGTTCTTGAGACTCGTTACACCAGATCTCTAGTGGACTCATACCCGGCTCATCGTTTGGCACGTCACGCAGGTTGAAGATACCACCACGCTCGCCATCGTCAACGAGTTCAGGAAGTGCATTTGAAATACCGCCCGCGCCCACATCGTGGATGAATGCGATTGGGTTCGCATCACCTAACTGCCAACAACGGTCGATCACTTCCTGACAACGACGCTCCATCTCTGGGTTTTCACGTTGTACCGAAGCGAAGTCAAGATCTTCAGAAGAAGAACCAGAATCCATTGAAGATGCCGCACCGCCACCAAGGCCAATGTTCATTGCAGGACCACCTAGAACGATTAGGCTTGCACCTACTGGGATCTCTTTCTTCTGAACGTGCTCGTCACGGATGTTACCTAGGCCACCAGCCAGCATGATTGGCTTGTGGTAACCACGAACTTCTTCACCTGCGTGAGAGTTTACTTTCTCTTCGTAAGTACGGAAGTAACCTAGTAGGTTTGGACGACCGAATTCGTTGTTGAATGCGGCGCCACCAAGAGGACCTTCAAGCATGATGTCCAAAGCATTAACGATACGGCTTGGCTTACCGAAGTCAGTTTCCCAAGGTTGAACAAAGTTCGGGATCTTAAGGTTAGATACAGAGAATGCCACAAGACCAGCTTTTGGCTTACCACCGATACCTGTTGCGCCTTCATCACGGATTTCACCGCCTGAACCTGTTGATGCGCCCGGCCATGGAGAGATAGCTGTTGGGTGGTTGTGCGTCTCAACTTTCATCAAGATGTGTGTTTTCTCTTGGTGGTAGTTGTACTGGCGAGTTTTAGGATCTGGGAAGAAGCGACCTACTTCAGAGCCCGTCATAACAGCCGCGTTATCTTTATAAGCAGAAAGTACGTTATCAGGTGTCACTTCAAACGTATTTTTGATCATTTTAAACAGAGATTTTTCTTGCATAACGCCGTCGATAGTCCAGTCAGCGTTGAAGATCTTGTGACGACAGTGCTCTGAGTTCGCTTGTGCAAACATCATTAGCTCGATATCAGTCGGGTTACGTTCGAGCTTGGTTACAAAGCTTTCAAGTAGGTAATCAATCTCATCTTCTGCAAGAGCGAGACCTAGGGTAACGTTTGCTTCTTCAAGCGCTTTACGGCCACCTGTAAGAAGATCAACTTCCGCATAAGGTGCCGGTTCAGCAACGGTGAACAATGCTGCCGCAGATTCGAAGTCAGTGAAAACCACTTCCATCATACGATCGTGAAGAATCGCTTTCAGTTCAACCAGTTGAAGCTCAGAAAGTTCTGTTGATGTCTCGATGTAAAAAGCGGTACCGCGCTCAAGGCGAACGACTTTATCAAGACCACAGTTGTGAGCGATGTCTGTCGACTTTGAAGACCAAGGAGAAATAGTACCTGGACGAGGAGTAGCAAGCAGCAGTAAACCTTCAGGTTCATGCTCTTCAATCGTTGGACCGTAAGTCAGTAGCTTTTCTAGCTTCTCAACTTCAGACGCGTCTAGGTCTGCTATTAAATCAGCAAAGTGAGCAAACTCAGCGTAAATACCTGTTACAGGTAAGCTTAATTCACGACAAAGCTCTAAAAGCTTGTTAACACGAAACTCAGATAGAGCTGGGGAGCCACGCAAAATTCTCATGTGCTTAGGTCTCTTATGCAGTTGATTAAGGTGATATTGGAATAAATTCAGTGGGTTAAAGGAAAAACCTAACTGTTCTCTTCGAAGCTATTCCCGAAGGTTTAAAAACCTATGCCGATTCCACCTCTTCAATGCGAGCGCATTATAAAGCATTTTTTTTTGTGACGTAACACCAAAGGCAACCGTTTGCGTGATTTTTTTCATGTTTCTGAGCAAATGGTGTTTTTGCTGCATTTATCACCACTTTTACATCTGTTTAAAGAAACCTGCTTTGCCAGTCTGGCGGGGTTTGGTATAAAGGGGCTTCCACTTTTCGAGATTTCATTTTGATGCCTAAATTTTCTCTCATCTTTTCGTCTAAGTTCTTTCTGCTGGGTATCGCTCTGTTTGGGCTAACCGCATGCCAGATTGAATCTGAACCTAAAAGTGTCCTCGAGCAGATACGAGAGCGTGGCGTGCTTCGTGTCGGTACTCTGAATAACCAACTCTCCTATTACATTGGTCCTGATGGCCCTTCTGGCCTCGATTACGAATTGGCTCGTGAGTTTGCACAAGAACTGGGGGTTAAGCTTGAGGTTAAACCGGCTTACCGTCTATCGGGCCTATTCCCAGCTCTAAATAAAGGCGAGATCGACCTTATCGCTACGGGGTTAACGCAAAATAACAAGCTGACTCGTGCTTATCGTGTAGCGCCTGCTTATTACTATGTAAGCCAACAGGTGGTGTACAAAAAAGGCCAATGGCGTCCAAGAAACCTAGATCAACTGATCAAGTTTGAGAACGAGCGCCAGACTAAATTCATCAAAGCGCAAGCTGAATCACAAGACGCGTCACATAAGGAGACTCTGACGCCCTCTTTAGTTGTGGTCAAAGACTCGCACTTTGAACCAACACTTAAGCAATTACAGAACACACACCAAGACTTCATCTACGAAGCAGTTAGAGATGCTGATATCAATGACTTGCTAAAAGAAGTATCAACAGGCGAGCGCCTATTCACGGTTGCCGACTCAATCGAGCTGTCGCTGGCACAACGCCTATACCCAGACGTAGCGCTGGCGTTTGAGCTAACGGAAGACCAGCCTATCTCTTGGTACTTAGAGAAGTCTGAAGATGAAAGCCTTTACGCATTGCTGATTGAGTTCTTCGGCAATCTAAAACAGTCTGGTCAACTTGCTTTGCTAGAAGAAAAGTACATTGGTCACATTGGCACTTTTGACTACGTTGATACTCGTGCCTTTATCCGCGCACTAGACAGCAAGCTACCAAAATGGTCGCTACTGTTTCAGAAGTATTCGCAAGAGTTTGACTGGCGTTTGATTGCCGCACTGGCATATCAAGAGTCGCACTGGAACCCAGTCGCACGCTCACCAACTGGTGTTCGTGGCATGATGATGCTGACACTGCCGACAGCGAAGAGCGTTGGTGTGACTAACCGTCTCGACCCTAAACAGTCGGTACAAGGTGGCGTTGAATACCTGCGTCGTATCGTTAACCGAGTACCAGATTCAATCAAACAACACGAAAAGATCTGGTTTGCGCTTGCTTCATACAACGTCGGTTACGGACACATGATGGATGCACGCCGCTTAACCAAAGCGCAAGGCGGAGACCCTGATGCTTGGGGTGATGTAAAAGACAGGCTGCCTCTACTGAGACAGAAGAAATACTTCAGTCAAACTCGTTATGGTTATGCACGTGGTGATGAAGCTAGAAACTACGTAGAGAACATTCGCCGTTATTACCAAAGCATCATCGGCCATGTTAATAAACGTAATAAAGAACAAGAAGAGAGTCTTGAAGGATTGAGCGTTATTCCACCTTTAGAGACTTCTGGGGCTGACTCCAGCATCAGCGCTGCAGAATCAACAGTTAGCGGTTCTGAGTCTTCGAACTAGAAACCAAAAGAGCAATGCCTTCCAGTATTGCTCTTTTTTATTGCGCTTTCTATCCCTTACACAAAGGAGTGGTGTGGATAAAAGGCAGTGTCATATTACAGTAACAATTGCACCTTATAACGACACACCACAATCAAGATTAACGTTCTGTTTGGCTAGACCATTGGCCGAAGTTAGAGGCTTAAGAATAGAATTGCTCTTCTAAGTCAGCTTCTACGCGACAGAACAAACAGACGAATCACACTATAATTAAGTCGTTAGTCCAAACGACACACTCAGACGACCAATAGGAAATCATTGAAATGATGAAGAAACTGAAATCGAAACGCCTTGATAAGACCGTTGCTGCAAACCGTCGTAAGCGTATGCTTTCAAATAATAAGAAGAAGATCATTTGGCGTAACCGTGCTTTCATGCAGATGCTTGCCGAGTAAACACTAAGGCCAATAAGTTTGTTTGGCACTCTAACGATGAGAGTGCCTTAGACTAAAGGCTATTTCTTTTTACGAGCCTTGTCAGCTTCCAGCTGCTTCTCTTCCAACAGACGCTCTTGCTTTCGCTTCTCTTTTATCTCTTTTCGACGACGCTTAAAAAACGCCTGTAGTTGCTCGCGACACTCGTCTTCTAATAACCCGTGCTCAACATCGGCATAATGGAAAGAAGCTTGGCTTTCAAACAAATTCAACACCGTCCCTGCCGCACCTGCTTTTAGATCTGGCGCGCCAAAAACAATGCGCTTCACTCGGCTGTGTAACAAGGCACCCGCACACATAGGACATGGCTCAAGCGTGACATACAAGGTGGTATCAAGCAGTCGATAATTTTCCAGAACTTGCCCCGCTTTACGCAAGGTTTCCACTTCAGCATGCGCTGTTGCGTCATGGCTACCAATCGAACGGTTCCACCCTTCAGAGATAATCTCACCATCTTTTACCAGCACAGCACCGACGGGTACCTCTCCCTCACTCTCAGCTTTTTTGGCCACTTCGATGGCACGTCGCATGAAGATTTCATCTTGAGGGGTGAATTGATGGTCTGACAAAGGGGACTCCAAAAACAAACAATAGAAACAAAAAAGGTATGCGGTGAAGCATACCTAATCTTAGTGATGATGGACAACAAAGAGGTGATGAACAATAACCACCTGCTAGATAATAGAGGTTAGTTATTAATTCTAACTATATCTTTATCTCTATCTAAATAATAGAAAAAGCCCGCACATTTCGGTGCGGGCTTAGTAATGAATAAAGCTTAATTTTGCTTAGTTCAATCTTACATTGTATAAGTGTAAGGTGCTTGGATACCTAGTGGGACACCAAGAGCCCAGTAAGCTAGCAGGAAGATAGACCAACCGATTAGCATTGCAATCGAGAATGGCATCATTAGAGAAGCTAGAGTACCGATACCTGTAGACTTAACGTAGCGTTGGCAGTAAACAACAACCAGTGGGAAGAACACCATTAGTGGGGAGATGATGTTAGACACTGAGTCACCAACACGGTAAGCCGCTTGAGATAGCTCAGGAGAGATACCTACAACCATTAGCATTGGAACTAGGATTGGACCGATAAGAGCCCACTTAGCCGAAGCTGAACCAACAAGAAGGTTAACTGAAGCCGTTAGTAGAATCATACCAACGATTGTCGCTTCACCAGGAAGGTCCATCGCTTTCAGGCCTTCAGCACCGTAAAGTGCCAGCATAGTACCAATGTTTGATTGACCGAATGCCGATAGGAACTGTGCACAGAAGAACGACATTACAATGTACGCGCCCATCGTAGCCATTGTCTCAGACATCGCCTTGATTACGTCATTGCTGTTCTTGAAAGTACCCGCTACACGGCCGTAAACGATACCTGGGATGATGAACAGGATGAAGATCAGAGGAACGATAGACTTCATAACTGGTGCAGAGAATGCTGTTAGCTCACCTTCAGGAGAACGCAATGCAGAGTTCTCAGGGATTAGAGCTGCAACAAGCAGACCAATACCAGCAACCATTGCCCAACCTGCGTATTTGAATGCTTTTGATTCAATTGCAGTGAACGAACCTAGATCAGGTGCTTCTTCAGCATCTTCATCAACTGGCGTGTTCGCTAGGCGAGGTTCGATGATCTTCTCAGTTACGTACCAACCGATAGCAACAATAAGAACTGAAGATAGGCCAGTAAAAAAGATGTTCGCTAGAGGGTTAATCACGTATTCAGGGTCAAGAACGTTTGCCGCTGTTTGCGTGAAGCCAGCGAGTAGCGGGTCGATACCTGAAGGAATGAAGTTCGCAGAGAAACCACCTGATACACCAGCAAATGCTGCTGCAATACCCGCTAGAGGGTGGCGACCCGCAGCATGGAAGATGATACCGCCAAGAGGGATTACTAGAACGTAACCTGCATCAGCTGCTGTATGAGACACGATAGCAACCAAGATTAGCATTGGCGTAAGTAGCTTAGCTGGCGTGAAGTTCAGCATCTTCTTAAGGCCAGTAGTAATGAAGCCTGAAGAGTCTGCAACGCCAACACCTAGCATAGCAACAAGTACGATGCCTAGTGGTGCGAAGCCTGTGAACGTAGTAACCATATTCGCTAGGAAGCGAGCCAGCGCTTCACCAGTCAGTAGGTTATTTACTTCTAGAGCAGCACCCGTTTGAGGGTTGATTAGATCGAATGAAAGATTCGACAAAAGTGCAGATGCTACCCATACGATAACTAGAGCCCAGAAGAACAGGATTGCTGGATCTGGAATTTTGTTGCCGGCGCGTTCAATGAAGTTTAGAAAGCGATCCATTCCACTGATCTTGTCAGTCGATGGTGCTTTTTTTACGGCTTGGTTACTCATTGTAACTCCATATGTGATGTTGTTTGTTTAGGCCTAATATAAGTTTTTACTACGGCCTATTGGTACAACACATATTCTATTAAAAGCCCCCATAAAAAGCACAAGATTCCATCCTAAGTTTCATAAATGGAGACATATTTTGCAAAAATACCATACAACTACAACAATATAAAAACAAAAAAACACTATTCCATACACATGAGTTTAACCAGTAATTAAACAATGTCCGAGGAGTGAAAATTGTCTGTAAAAGGAGTGGCGTAAGACTTGGCATGCAGTAAACGTTTGCTCAGGGATTAGTCAAACTCACTGTATTTCGAGAGCATAGTTTCGAGGTAAATACTTTGCGTACGATTCATACGATCTTGCCATGCAACTGTGACAATAATGTTTTTGAGGGCACCAGATAAGGCTCCGCTCGCATTAGTAACTTCACATGTCATTGAATATGCAGAACCCGACAAACCGGAGAACGGATCTGAACTCGCGATGTTGAGACAGTAGCTCGACTGATTTAGTTCCTCAAAGGGAATAAGCCCTACCGCACCACTAACATTGAGCGCGCGAGTTCGATAAAACTCCATCTGCCTTTCTGCAAAATGCAAAGCTTCGACACTCTGGAGCGCATGATCCGACTTTTGTTCCGCGTACACCTGTAATTTAACCAGCCCTAACGACGCAACGCCAATCAGCAGAAAAGAGATAAGTACCTCTAGTAAACTGAAGCCAGAATTATTAGAAATCATTCCACGAACCTCGATGCCATTGGTACGTTGAAGGCGGGTCACTTGGGTTCGAATCCGCATCGAAATCCATGTCCATATTCCCCACAATGGTCGTCACTCCCAAGGGAGAATCGAAGATAAGGCCACCAGAAGGTAAACCAGAGGCAAACTGAATCCCGACACTCTTTTTAATCACGCTAGCCTCATCGATGTGTTTGATAAAAGGCGCAAACACGTTGTTAGCCGCAAGCGAGTTCCAGAAGTTATCGACTCGCGTTTTCACATGGCTCTTTTGGTAATCAACCAAGTGATAAATCACCCCGCTATAGGTCATGGCGCCATTCAGTGCGAGCACACCATCTTGAATCACGAGAAGTTGAGAGGGGTTATTTGCAGCTGCTACCGCCGCATTGACGTGACAGTTACCTTCAATCCACAACCCTTTGGTTTGGCCTATCGTAAAATGGTCCATGATCTCAGGGCCACACTCCGTCGCATTCAATAGCTGAACATGCTTAAACAGGTCCGTATCTTGCGACAGGTCGAGAATGTTTTGTTCCGTTCTAGCCATACCAAAGAAGGTGTAAAACGGATTCATATTAGGATCTGGATTGAAGTCTTTTTTGAATGGCAGTGGGTTAGTTCCTTGATAATAATCAGGGGCATAGATCGAATAGGAACTGCCGGAAGTGCCTTTCGGGATCTCTGTTTTATAGTCGCTATGACAAACACCATCGAAACCAGAAAAGGGCCCATCAGCAGTAGGATTAAGGACTTCTAACCCCAACACCAGCCCTGGATCACCGTGAGTAGCATCATATTGATAAGTAAACAGGTCAGCAAAAGAGACACTGACACACTCATATTCATTACCACTGATTGGCTCCTCTTTCGCTGTTGGTTTGAGACTTAACGTACCAACTATCTCTATTGGTCCTGTCGACTGGATTGCTCCCATGCCCAACAGGGAGTGTTCTCTTATCGTCTTATAAAGGGAGTTAGTGTTCGAAGAAGACGTCACCAAATATGTACTAGAACTAGCAGTAATCGACACATCTATTTGAGGCTGATTTTGATAAGGAGAGCACCAGTCTACAAAGTCTGCTGGGCGAGTACTAGCACCTTGAATGTCGGCAACATTTTTATCCAATTCAAGTAGATATGCGTAAGTACACTCCAGTCCACCTTCCGATCGCCAATGTGCTTGCCTGCCTTGAACTTCATTTTGAGCCACTTTCATCTGATGGAAAATGCTTCGATAGGAGCCTAACGTCACGACTAAGGCTCCAAGCAAAAGCACCGATGTAATCAACAATGTCACTACGCCATGCTGCTTTGCATATCTCCTCATTGCCAATTCCTCTGCTTAATAGAAACAGACACTGACTTGGTCACCGCAGCAGTTGTAATTGATGCAGTTATACTGATATCCGTGAGCGTGCTCTTTATCGAGTTCTGCTCTAATACCCGAGACATAATATTGAACTCATCGACATCCATAATGGTGTCATCAAACAATGAATAGCAGCCAGTAACCTGTTCAAACGTGGGGATCGCCTCAGATACTGTGATGCCCTTCTCACATATTTGCAGCTTGGTACCGTTTTTTTGGTAAACAATATTGCGGTGGTTTTTATTGTCGCTCGAAGCCTCTCTGAAATAAACAAAGCCGACCGCAACACCACCACTCACTTGAATCGTATTGCTTGCACCAGACAACTTGATTGAGTATCCGTTTGAGCCGTCGTAACCCGCTCGTTGGATGTCTTCTTTCATCACTTGCATGGTGCTGGTTAGGTTTTGTAGCAGCAGTAACTCAATGCCTTTGTCCTTGGCCATTCTCTGTCCTGCAATAAAAACACTGCCGATAATCGAGATAGCGAAGATACCAATCACAGAGGCCACCATTAACTCAACCAATGAAGTGCCTTGTTGCTTACTGAGCCCTACCACGACAGGTTTAACACGCATCATAACCATACTGCGCACTCGACTCACCACACACTTTTATACGCCCGGGAGGGCTAGATAATTTAATCAATAAACGGTCGGTTGAAGATCTATTGGGAGAAATATAGATCGTGCCTCTGGCAGGTCTCCCCCTGACACTCTCAAAGCTGATCCTTTCCCCTGTGTAATTGTGAGAAAACGAGACATCGCGAAATGGTTCGCCCGACAACTGCAGCAAAGTTTCTCCAGTGAGATCTTCAGTCGGCTTCAACCTTACCGTCCAATCACCAGTCGATTGCACTTCATTTTTTGCGGTAGAAAAATGCACCCAGAGATCCTGATTCCTTTTCACCGATTCAGACTTAGCTTGAATTAAGAAACCGTTGAGCTCCCCAGCCAACCGCTGCATCTTGACGGATTGAGTCACCGAACTAAAACTCGGGGCAGCCGTCGCTATCAGTATCGACAGTACCGATACCGTAATTAACACCTCTAATAAAGTAAACCCGCGAGTCATTTCCCAAACTCCTATGTAATTCAGTGCGTACCCGTATTTAATCTTGCAGCGATGCTACCACCGGAGAAGAATGTACTAAGCTATGAAAGGAAACTACTCGCGATGATTCGAAAAAATATATGCAACAGCAACAACACAAGTATGAGAGGGATGACATTGATCGAGTTATTGCTGGCTGTGGTCATCGTGGGAATAATCGGGGCAATTGCCTACCCAAGTTACACCAACCATGTTATGAAAGCACATCGTGTCACCGCGTTGACCGACATGACCAAGATACAATTAGAGGTGGAAACCCTATATACGGGTGACTATGCATCCGCAGCGCAAGGGATTATTTCCGCCGGTACATGCAGTTTTTGCGATACCAATACGAGCCGATACACGCTCGCTATCTCAGCAAGCAGCACCACCTATACTATTCAAGCTGAGCCGCACGCCCCACAGACAAACGATGACTGCTTAGACTCAACGACTGATATTTTGGAGCTACACCACTCTGGCGTCTCAGAGCCAGAAGCGTGTTGGAAATAACGAGGCAAGACAATCAAGCTAATGTGTCACCTCTTTTCTCTTTTCTCTTTTCTCTTTTCTACAGACACAAAAAAGCCTGCTACATGAGCAGGCTTTCTATTTTCGTCATTAAGTTAAAGTATCGATAACTCAATATTTCAAAAACCTAATTACTTAGTTAGGTCATCGAAGAAATTTTTAACGCCACTGAAGAAACCTTCAGACTTAGGCTTATGCTTGCTTGCCGCTTCGCCGCCACATGTCTCTTCAAACTCACGTAGAAGTTCTTTCTGACGAGAGCTTAGCTTAACTGGCGTCTCAACCACTAGCTTAACGATTAGGTCACCCACACCGCCGCCACGAACGCCTTTCACACCTTTGCCACGCATACGGAACATACGGCCCGTTTGTGTCTCTTCTGGCACTTTAAGGTTCACACGACCATCCAGTGTTGGAACTTCAACTTCACCACCTAGAGCTGCCATAGAGAAGCTTACTGGTACTTCGCAGTAAAGGTTGTTGCCATCACGTTCGAAGATGTTGTGCTCTTTTACGTGAACTTGTACGTACAGGTCACCAGCTGGAGCGCCTTGCTCTCCCGCTTCACCCTCGCCAGATAGACGAATGCGGTCGCCAGTATCAACACCAGCCGGGATCTTAACGTTAAGTGTTTTCGTCTTCTGCTTACGACCTTGACCATGACAAGAGTTACATGGGTCTTTGATGATCTTGCCTTTACCGTTACAAGTAGGACAAGTCTGTTGAACCGCGAAGAAACCTTGACGCATTTGTACTTGGCCGTGACCATGACAAGTGCCACAAGTTTGCGCAGAAGTACCTTTCTTCGCGCCGCTACCATCACAAGTGTCACATTCAACCAGTGTTGGTACTTCAATCTCTTTAGATACACCACGAACCGCTTCTTCAAGAGTCAGTTCCATGTTGTAACGTAGGTCTGAACCACGTTGTGCACGTTGTTGACCGCCACCACGACGACCGCCGCCGAAGATGTCGCCAAATACGTCACCGAAGATATCGCCGAAGTCACCTTGACCGCCGCCGAAACCGCCGCCGCCCCCCATACCGCCTTGTTCAAAAGCTGCATGGCCGTATTGGTCGTAAGCTGCTTTCTTTTGAGGATCGGTTAGGATCTCGTACGCTACTTTTACTTCTTTAAATTTGTCCGCTGCGCTCTCATCACCCTGGTTACGGTCCGGGTGGAATTTCATTGCTAAGCGCTTGTACGCTTTTTTAATATCGCGCTCTGATGCATCGCGGCTTACGCCTAATACTTCGTAAAAATCACGTTTTGACATGTTCTAGGTCACCAAAATAATTGCTACTACCGAAAAGTAACTTCAGTAGTCTGTGTATCAATCTAGATAAAGGTTCGAGATTCGAGATTCGAGATTCGAGATTCGAGATTCGAGATTCGAGATTCGAGATTCGAGAGCCATTATCTAGATTGACAAGCTTAAATACAAATATACGGGCGTAAGAGTTTCCTCTGACGCCCGCACTAATAAGTAATTGAGACTGCGTAATCTCTAAGCAGATAGCTCAATTTCTAACATGAAATTAAGCTACTCTGCGACGAAATTATTTTTTGTCGTCTTTAACTTCTTCGAATTCTGCGTCAACAACATCGTCGTCTTGCTTAGGTTGCTCACCCGCTTCAGCGCCAGCTTGCTGTGCTTGAGCTTGTTGTTGAGCAATTTCCATTAGCTTCTGAGCTGCTTGCATAAGTTCTTGAACTTTAGCGTCGATAGCTTCTTTGTCGTCACCAGACTTAACTTCTTCTAGTGCCGCGATAGCTGCTTCGATCTTCTCTTTCTCGTCTGCAGGTAGAGCTTCACCAGCTTCTTCTACTTGCTTCTTAGTACCGTGAATCATTTGGTCAGCTTGGTTACGTGCAGTTACTAGCTCTTCGAACTTCTTGTCCGCTTCTTTGTTAGCTTCTGCTTCTTGTACCATTGCTTCGATCTCTTCCTCAGACAGACCGCCTGATGCTTGGATAGTGATCTTCTGTTCTTTACCAGTCGCTTTATCTTTCGCAGATACGTTTAGGATACCGTCAGCATCTAGGTCGAAAGTTACTTCGATTTGTGGCATGCCACGTGGTGCTGGTTGGATACCTTCTAGGTTGAACTGACCAAGAGACTTGTTGTAAGTCGCTTGCTTACGCTCACCTTGTAGTACGTGGATAGTTACCGCGCTTTGGTTGTCTTCAGCTGTAGAGAACACTTGATCCGCTTTTGTTGGGATAGTTGTGTTTTTCTCGATTAGCTTAGTCATTACGCCGCCCATCGTTTCGATACCGAAAGATAGAGGAGTAACGTCTAGAAGTAGTACGTCTTTAACGTCACCAGCTAGTACACCACCTTGAACTGCAGCACCCATTGCTACTGCTTCGTCAGGGTTTACGTCTTTACGAGCTTCTTTACCGAAGAACTCAGCAACTTTAGCTTGAACCATAGGCATACGAGTTTGACCACCAACTAGGATAACGTCAGTGATTTCGCCTACAGATAGGTCAGCATCCGCTAGAGCAACTTTTAGAGGCTCAAGAGAACGTTGTACTAGGTCTTCAACTAGAGACTCAAGCTTCGCACGAGTCACTTTGATGTTCATGTGCTTAGGACCAGTCGCATCAGCAGTAACGTAAGGTAGGTTTACGTCAGTTTGAGTAGTAGAAGAAAGCTCGATTTTCGCTTTTTCTGCTGCTTCTTTAACACGCTGCATTGCTAGTGGATCAGTTTTAAGGTCGATACCTTGCTCTTTCTTGAACTCATCTACTAGGTAGTTGATCATGCGGTTATCGAAATCTTCACCACCAAGGTGAGTGTCACCGTTAGTTGAAAGAACTTCGAAAGTCTTCTCGCCTTCTACTTCATCGATTTCGATGATAGAGATATCGAACGTACCACCACCAAGGTCGTATACAGCGATAGTGCGATCACCGCCTTGCTTGTCTAGACCGTAAGCTAGAGCAGCAGCAGTTGGTTCGTTGATGATACGTTTAACATCTAGACCAGCGATACGACCAGCATCTTTAGTTGCTTGACGTTGAGCATCGTTAAAGTAAGCAGGAACAGTTACAACTGCGCCAGTTACTTCTTCGCCTAGGAAGTCTTCAGCTGTTTTCTTCATTTTCTTAAGAACTTCAGCAGATACCTGAGGGGCAGCCATTTTTTGGCCTTGCGCTTCTACCCATGCATCACCGTTGTCAGCCTTAACAATGTTGAAAGGCATGATTTCGATATCGCGTTGAACTTCTTCATCTTCAAAACGACGACCGATTAGACGCTTGATAGCGAACAGTGTGTTTTGAGGGTTAGTAACAGCTTGACGTTTTGCAGGTTGACCAACTAGCGTCTCGCCTTCTGTGTATGCGATTACTGATGCTGTTGTACGTTCGCCTTCAGCATTTTCGATTACGCGTGGTTTGTCGCCGTCAAGAACAGCAACACAAGAGTTAGTAGTACCTAAATCAATACCAATGATTTTACCCATCAGGCTATCTCCGAAATATATTCTATTAAGTTTTTGCTATACCCACTGATGTGGGGGTGGTAATTAGAGATTCAACCCTAATACACAAAATTAAAGTGCAAATACAATTTGCTTTCGTATGCACCATAGATAAGGGCTCACGATACCTTTTCAAGGGTAAAAACGGATTTTTTTACATTTATTTTAATAAAAAGAATGATTAGGTAAGAATGCATATCATTAACACACTAATAAACCCGTAATTCGATTCAAAAGCCCCTTTGTACCTTTTGTAGATAACATCTGGTATTGCTGTACAAGCCTTATGGCTAACGATCAACGCTAAGAAAAAGCTCAACACAACCGCGCTGCCCCACAGCACCCCAAATAATATCTATCTTTGTCATCCAATAAAAAACGGAGCCACTTTGGCTCCGTTTTCAATCAAGACTTTCTACATAAACATTGTCTATAAAAGGAAGAACTTTTAATTAAGCTTCTGCTTTCTTCAGTTCAACTTCTTCGTCTGCTTCAAAGCCAATTTCGTTTTCAGATTTAGCAACGATAGTGTTTACCGCTGTGTCACCCACTACGTTTGAAGAAGTACAGAACATGTCACAGATACGGTCAACAGCAGCAACGATAGCTAGACCTTCTGGTGGTAGACCTAGTTGGTGTAATAGAACACCTACCATTACTACACCGCCACCTGGAACACCACCAGCACCGATAGACAGTAGCAAGATAGTTAGACCTAGAGTGAAGATATCAGCAGTGTTGATTGGCTGACCAAATGCGTTTGCTACGAACATAGTTGCTAGTGCGATGTAGATAGATACACCAGACATGTTCATTGTTGCACCTAGTGGTACACCGAAGCCCGCTACTGACTTAGATACGTTTAGCTTGTCAGTAAGAGTGCGCATTGTTACTGGGATAGTCGCGTTCGAACTTGCAGTAGATAGTGAGAATAGAACTTGCTCACGAGTTGCACGTAGGAACTGCTTTGGAGAAATACCAGTGAATGAACCCACCATCATTGGGTAGAAGAAGAAGATCCAGAACACAAGCATTGCAACAACAAGCGCTACGTAGCCAGCTACTGACATTAGCGTGTTTGCATCTAGCGTTGCACCTAGTTGAATCATCAGAGCGAATACACCGTATGGCGCTAGGCTCATTACTAGGCCGATAAGCTTCATCATGATTTCGTTAGCCATCTTGAACGTCTTGATAGCTGGGCCACCACGAGAATCAAGCGCTTGAATAGCAAGACCAGTCAGAATCGCCATGAAGATGATTTGTAGCATATCGCCGCTTGCGAATGCTTGTACTGGGTTGCTAGGAACGATGTTCACAACAAGAGAGAAGATGTCTGGGGTTTCTGTTGTTGTAAGTGCAATCGTCTCAGAAACTGTACCTGCTAGGTTTGCACCCGCACCAGGTTGGAAAATAAGACCAATCGTTAGAGCAGCAGAGATCGCGATGATGGTGTTAATAATGTAAAGACCAAAGGTTTTACCACCAAGACGACCAAATGAACGGATATCTTTTAGTTCAACGATACCGCAAACTATAGATACATATACAAGAGGCACTACCAGCAACTTGATAAGTGATACGAACATACCACCAGCGCCTTCTGCAGCACCAAGTAGGTAAGTGTCAAAAATAGCGATTCCGCTGAATAGGTACTGAATAGCAGTACCAATAATCAGGCCGACAAACAGGCCAACAAAAATCTTACTTGAGAGCGATTTATCCATCGTTCTTCTCCAGTCTGTTGTGTTTAAAATTTGTACTTTTATAGTTATATATGCGAGTAATATCGCTATATGGCAGTGGATTTTACATACAAAGATAACAATTAAAAGTATTTGTTTACAAAAATATCACAAGTGTGACATCAAAACATTTTCTTATTAACAACCAGTTTCATAACATAAAACTCTAAACCGCTGTTCTGTATGAAATAAAAAGAACGACATCCTCAATGCAGTTTGACGAACCATTTACGTGGACTCTCAAGTGGTAGACATAAAAAAAGAGAGGCGTAAGCCTCTCTTCTTATTTCACATCAACTAGTGAATTATGTTGTAACTGCAGCTTGCTTGATCAGTAAAAGGTCGAACCTTTCGCTATGCAAGCACCACTCAATTACTTAGCAACCATTACCATTGCAGGACGAACTACACGACCGTTTAGCTCGTAGCCTTTTTGCATCACGAACATAACCGTGTTTGATTCGTGATCTGGGCTTTCTTGGATAGACATCGCTTGGTGGAATTCAGGGTTGAACGCTTCACCTTCTGGGTTGATCTCTTTTAGACCGAACTTAGCAACTGTGTCTACGAATGTTTTGTGCGTAAGCTCAACACCTTCGTATAGTGACTTAACCACTTCGTTTTCAGCGTCTGCAGCTTGCATTGCACGCTCAAGGTTGTCGATAACCGGCAGTAGGCCTTCAGCAAACTTGTTCAAAGCGAATTTACGCGCTTTATCAATTTCTTGCTCGCTACGGCGACGCATATTTTCAACTTCAGCTTTAGCGCGAAGAACAGAATCTTGCTGCTCTTTCACTTTAGTTTCGCTAGCTAGCAATGCCGCTTCTAGTTGAGCAATCTTTGCTTCCTGCTCATCAGCCGCGTCTGCGTTCAGTTCAGCTTCTTCAACTTTTTCTGCTTCAGCAATGATCTGATCTAGTTCTTCTTCGGTTACTTTGTTTTCTTCGTTGCTCATGATATCTCCAGAATTCGTTTCCAATGCAAGTGACAGGCGGGTTTGCGCCTCAAATTGATATAAAACACTCGCATAGACGTTCAACTTGCCTTTATTATGGGGATGAAGAATTTTGATTCAAGCCTAATTCGTTTGGAAACCTTATGAAAAAGCCATTTGAAGTGATCGCCATTATTGGTAAACCTAGAGATCAGCAAGCAATTCAGACTCATAGAGAACTCTATCAGTGGTTGAGTGCTGAGG
Source organism: Vibrio sp. HI00D65 (assembly GCF_001635455.1). Taxonomy (GTDB): domain Bacteria; phylum Pseudomonadota; class Gammaproteobacteria; order Enterobacterales; family Vibrionaceae; genus Vibrio. The sequence goes on along the minus strand of NZ_LWEH01000025.1, from coordinate 108,985 downwards.
GTTATCAAGTGTTTGTTGATGACAGACTCGCCAGTATTTTAGACGATATCCCAAAAGAACATTTTTCTAGCCTGGTCGACTTAGGTAAACGCGCCGATCTCGCCATTGTAGTCGGTGGCGACGGAAACATGCTCGGCGCCGCTCGAATCTTATCTCGTTTCGATATTTCAGTGATTGGTGTGAACAGAGGTAACCTTGGCTTCCTGACCGATCTCAACCCAGAAAACTTCCAGCGCGCGCTAACTGATGTTCTCAAAGGTGAATTCATGGAAGAAGAACGCTTCCTACTTGAAACAGAGATCCACCGCCATGGCCAAATAAAAAGCCACAATGCAGCACTTAACGAAGCGGTCCTTCACCCCGGCCAAGTCGCGCACATGATCGAGTTTGAAGTGTACATCGACGACAACTTCGCTTTCTCGCAGCGTTCTGATGGTTTGATCGTGTCGACACCAACAGGCTCTACCGCCTACTCGCTCTCTGGCGGCGGCCCCATTTTGTCATCGAGCTTGAATGCCATCTCTTTGGTACCTATGTTCCCGCACACGCTTTCAAGCCGACCGCTTGTCGTCGATGGGAAACGCCACATTAAATTGATCGTATCGCCTGATAACCGCGGCACTCAAGAAGTCAGTTGCGATGGTCAAATCTCGCTACCTGTATCTCCAGGCGACGAGATCCACATTTACCAAAGCCCAAATGTGCTCAAGCTGATCCATCCAAAAGACTACAATTACTACCATGTCCTACGTAACAAACTGGGCTGGTCGAGTAAGCTGTTCTAACTCAACGGCACTAGTAACAACCGAAAATTTCAAAGGCTGACGATATTCGTTAGCCTTTTTTATTACCAAAGAGATTCTCAACTCCGCTACTTCGTCGCTCTAGAGAATGACGACTACGAACAATTCCTCTCAACCGCTCCGTCATTCCAGAACTGAGGGGCGAGATATCTGGAATATCTTTTTGCAAATAGACATCAATATCAGGCACCTACAAACGAAGTTTGATTTGATCGAACTCACAAAAAATTTTCACCTGTCGGCTTTACTGTATAAAGAAACAGTATATACTGAACTTATATACAGTATTGTTCAGTTATACAGGTAAATAAAAATGCTGGCTCATTTAAGTGTTAATAATTTCGCTATTGTTAAGTCTTTACAGCTAGAACTTTCTAAAGGCATGACAACAATCACCGGGGAGACTGGTGCGGGTAAATCGATTGCAATCGATGCTTTGGGTTTGTGTCTTGGAGGGAGATCCGATGCAGGAATGGTTAGACAAGGTGAAGAAAAAACCGAAGTCAGTGCCGCATTTTTACTTGAAAACAATCTGCACGCAACTCGATGGTTAGAAGATAACGAACTTCTAGACGGCACTGAGTGCATCCTGCGCAGAACCATCTCTAAAGAAGGTCGCTCTCGTGCATTCATTAACGGTAGCCCGGTTCCTCTTTCACAATTGAAATCCCTGGGACAACTGCTGATCAACATTCATGGCCAGCACGCGCATCACCAGCTGATGAAAAGCGACTACCAAATGGCAATGCTTGACCAATACGCGGGCCATTTAAACCTATTGAAATCGACACGTAACGCTTATCAAACTTGGCGCCAAGCAGACAACCACCTAAAAGAGTTACGTGAAAACAGCCAACAAAACCAAGCTCAGAAACAACTTCTTGAATACCAAATCAAAGAGTTGAACGAGTTATCTATTGGGGAGGAAGAATATGAAGAGCTCGAACAAGAGCATAAGCGCCTCGCCAATAGCGGAGAATTGGCCTCAACCTGCCGGCAAGCTATCGAGCTTATTTACGAAGGTGAAGAAGTTAATGCGCTTGGTATTCTGCAATCGGCCAATCACTCCCTAATTCAACTAGCAGAATTAGACGAGCGACTTGCTGAACTACCAGATATGCTGTCTGAGGCCATTATTCAGATTGAAGAGACCAACAGCGAGCTAAGAACTTATCTTGATAGCATCGACGTAGATCCAGGTCGCATGGCTTACGTTGAAGAGCGCTTCTCTAAAGTGATGTCGATGGCACGTAAACACCACGTATTGCCTGAAGAGCTGTATAAACACCACCAAGACTTACTACAGCAAGTTGAAGCATTGGATTGCTCTGATGAAAAGCTTGAAGAGTTAGCGAATGACGTTGAAAACCAATACCAATCATTCGTAGCAAAGTCTGAGAAGCTGCATAAATCTCGCGTTCGTTACGCGAAAGAGCTAAACAAGCTGATCACGCAAAGCATGCACGAGCTCAGCATGGAAAAAGCTCAGTTTGCGATTGAAGTAAACAACACCAACACTCACCCTTCACCATTGGGTATGGATAACGTGACCTTTATTGTGTCTACCAACCCAGGCCAGCCGATGCAACCAATCGCTAAAGTGGCGTCCGGTGGTGAGCTATCACGCATCTCATTAGCGATTCAAGTGATCACCGCGCAAAAAGTCGATACACCAAGTCTGATTTTCGATGAAGTGGATGTGGGTATCAGTGGCCCAACCGCTGCTGTAGTCGGCAAGATGCTGCGTAAGCTGGGCGAATCAACTCAGGTAATGTGTGTGACTCACTTACCTCAAGTTGCCGGTTGCGGTCACCAACAGCTGTTTGTGGCAAAGAACACGAAATCAGGTAAAACCGAAACCCAAATGCACACACTTGATGAGCAACAACGCGTTTCAGAGCTGGCTCGACTGCTTGGTGGCAGCCAAATTACCGAGTCGACCCTTGCCAACGCAAAAGAGTTATTAGTCGCAGCTTAGATTAAATCTTCAGCAACTTTCTGATAATTTAACGAAAAATATTGGTAATTTTGCAACTAAATTCAAAATTGCCAGTCATAACAAGCTCAAAGCGCAAGGAGCTTTTTACTTCTTGCTGGAGCTTGTTTATTATCAGGCAGTATTTTAGCGAAGAAAGATCTCAAACTATGCGAATTAAAAAGTGGTTAGTTGCAGTTCCACTTGCACTAACAATGTTGACCGGTTGCTCTCTACTAGAGAAGTTGGTTTATCGAATTGACATCAATCAGGGTAACTATGTTGAACAAGAAGCTGTCGACCAGCTCAAGTTTGGCATGACAAAAACACAAGTTCGTTACGTTATGGGCTCACCTATGCTTATCGAAAATGGCTACCCAGATACGTGGTACTACATTTACCACCACCAAAAAGGTCACGAAGACCCAATTCAGAAAAACCTCGTCGTGAACTTTGATGCTACTGGCACCCTAGTTACGATCAACGGTGATTTTGAAGCCAGTGATGAGTTCTTCGAAAGCCTTCGCTAGCTTTCAGTAGACAAGCTCTCAATCAAGAAGCTTAAAAGCCTGCTCAATGAGCAGGCTTTTTAATATTTGCTTACAAATTAACCCACCAAATCTCACTCACTGACACAAAAAAGCTCGCCGATTTGGCGAGCTCTCTGTGAATTGAATACGCTTTTCGATGCTATTTAGTAGCAGCGGCTTTTGCTTGTTCGGCACGTTTACGTCGAATCTCTTTTGGATCGGCCAATAGTGCACGGTAAATTTCGATACGGTCTTTATCACGAACCGTTGCATCTAACTTCACGTTACGGCTGAACACGCCAACCTTGTTTTTCGCTAAGTCGATCTCTGGGTACAGTTCCAAAACACCAGACTGCGCAATAATTTCTTCAACGGTTGCATTCTTATTAACGACCAAAGTAAACACACGCTGTTCATGCGGAAGTGCAAACACAACTTCTACGTGGATCATATCTGATTCAATAGTCATGGTTTAGTAAACCTGTTTCGCTCGTTGAGTGAATGCGCTCACCATGTTGGTCGTTAGCTCATTGAAAATCTTACCAAATGCCATTTCAATCATTCGGCTAGAAAATTCAAACTCTAACTTAAGCTCGACCTTACAGGCTTGATCATCCAATGGAGTAAAATACCAACCGCCTTGCAGTTTCTTGAATGGGCCGTCCACCAGCTCCATTAAGATCTCAACGCCATCCGCTAAACGGTTAGACGTTGTAAATGTTTTGCTAATACCGGCTTTAGAAACATCAACCGAAGCCACCATTGCTGAATCTGAAAACTCTATTACACGAGAACCAGAACACCCTGGCAAAAACTCAGGATAACGAGCAACATCATTGACCAAGTCAAACATCTGGTCAGCACTAAATGATACTAATGCTGAACGAGTAACCTTTGGCATATAGACTCCTGTTAAAGACAGCGTTACATTAAACAAACCACAATTTTAATGGTATTGAGCCAGAGCGCAAATAAAAAGGATTCCCCATCTTTCGCGCAATCCGTATAATGAGGCCATTATGGCAAAGAATAAATCAAAATCAAAAGCCGGTAGTAATACCATTGCGCTTAATAAGAAAGCTCGCCACGAATATTTCATCGACGATGAAATAGAAGCGGGGCTTGAGCTACAAGGCTGGGAAGTAAAATCCCTACGTGAAGGCAAAACCAATATCGCAGAAAGCTACGTTTACATCCGTGATGGCGAAGCATTCATTAGTGGTATGACGATCACTCCGCTTACTCAAGCGAGTACTCATATCGTGGCGAACCCAACACGTGTCCGTAAACTCCTAATGTCGAGAAAAGAGCTCGATAACCTATTCGGTCGTATTAACCGTGAAGGCATGACACTTGTCGCAACCGCACTTTACTGGTCTCGCTCTTGGGCGAAGATTAAGATCGGCGTAGCGAAGGGTAAAAAGCTGCACGATAAACGTACTGATATGAAAGAAAAAGATTGGGCGAGAGATAAAGCACGAATTATGAAGAGTAATTTGCGCTAATTTTAAGCACTTAAACGCACAGTGCTAGACAGTGTAAGCTTTTCTGGTACTATGCAATAACACTTGGGGCTGATTTAGGATTCGACAGGAATTTTGAAGTCTGAGGTGCATGCCGTGGGGCGGTTGGCCACGTAAAAAGCCGCAAAAAAATAGTCGCAAACGACGAAAACTACGCACTAGCAGCTTAATAACCTGCTCAGAGCTCTCTTGCCCTAGCTTCCGCTCGTAAGACGGGGACCAACAAGAGATCAAACCCAAACAAGCTAGCGTGGCTTCTCCCACCTGAGAGGAAAAGCGCGAATTATAATTCAGGTTAGCCTTTAACTAGCGTGTCGGTTCGCAGGTTACTGGTGAAATTAAAGATCGACTAAGCATGTAGTACCAATGATGAATAGTTTTTGGACGCGGGTTCAACTCCCGCCAGCTCCACCAACGTTTGGAAAGGGCCAACTCGAAAGAGTTGGCCCTTTTTGTTTGCCTTTAATCTAGATTTAACCAAACACAAATAACAATATGATGTCTGATACGCGATTACACCGTTGGAGTGGATGCTCGCCATGCTTGAGTTTGACTATCAGCAATCGAACGGAAAAGCTCGCGTAGCTCTTTTAACAGACCCTCTTGGAAACCAATGTATTCGTCTGCTTTTTGTTTATCTGATTGGGCACGAGTTGCCAATACTTCATCCTCTTTGCTTCGAGCTTGAGCTTTCGTTTGCTCTACGCTTGCTGCTGAGTTCCCCATTTGACCTAAAGCTTGAAGTACGGCATTTCTCGCCTGATTGGATCCTGCCATCTTTTCAAATTTACGTCCGGTGCTGGTTAAAGAGCTCGACGTATCAGCAATATTTTCTTTAGCGGCTGCATATGCTTTTCTCACTTGGTCCTGATATTTCGTCGACATATTACCACTAGCCATTAGCTCTTCAGCTTGCTCAAAGCCTGCTTTTTGAGTCTGCAAAACCTTGTTATGGGCGACTTCAGAACTCAGTTCTCGACCTGTTCTAAAAGAACCAATCGCACCAACGATTGCTGTTGCTCCCGCAAGAACACCTGATACGATAGCCATTGCGAGCATCGCCTTTGCCGCACTATTTAACTCTTCTGCTTGGCTCTTGATACTAGCTACATTTGCCTCGACCGCAATTTCACGTTGCTGTACTTGCTGGTCACGGGTTAATTTGGATACTTCATACAGCAAAGCGATAAGAGAGAGTGACTGAGAAATAGCCTCTGACGAGGACTTAGCCACGTCTTTGCCTGCCAATGCGTTTTCTGTTATTTGCATTAACAGGTTTGTTGTTGAGGCCAACTCATCCATCAATTTTGCTACCGCGATAGCTTGGTCTCCAATAGCTGGCGCTTTTGGGCCATCTAATTGGTAGTGATTCGCATTCGTCACTTTGCTTTCAGCACTAGCGCGGATTGCACCTGCTTCGATTTTGGTTTCAGGGGTTTTCTCAGTATGGCTGGTTCTGTCAAGTTCGCCCAAACCATGAAGAGCTGCGTGTCCAGTATTACTAATATTTTCTATCATAATTATTCCTTAAACATTTGTAGGGCGATTCGTCAGCGTTTTCATTGTTTCGCCTTTAGCTAGGACCATTTGCATGATGACGTTCATTAGTTCTTGGAAACCTTCCATCAACTTGGAAATTTCTTGTTTCAGTTTGTCAAGCACCGCTTGGCTCAGTGTCATCTCAGCCCTTAACTCTGTAATGTCCGCCTGAATGTTGGTCAAACGCGCGTTGTTTGTCCCATGAACGCTATCCGTGGCAGCTTTACCGACATTGACAGTGATGTCGGCACCCTCAGCACCAAAACGGATCGCTTTTGCAGTTGTCGTTGTGGCTTTCGACCCCCAATCAGCAAACTTTGTGATACTGGCGGATGCTTTTGTGGCGATATCAGTGACTTTCTGTGCAATTTGGCTTGCACTCTTAGCAGCCAACTTGGCAACACCCGCAGCGGCAGAACCACCAAATGTGACAACAGCACCAATGACAGCAGTCGCAATCTCAAACGCCATGACGACTTTACTCAGCACATTGACATTAATTCCAGCCTCTTTCATCGCCTCCTGAACAGCAGGCTCTTGCAAAGTCATATTGACAGCACCCATCACACCGCCCGCGATCATTAACGCGCCAGCAACAGCACCGATCCCAGTTGCGACCATGATGGAGCCAACAACAATAGAAGCTACAGCGCTGACCCAACCGAAAATCTTAGAAGCTAAGCCCGACTTTTGTGCTTCTTTTGCCGCGGCCTCAGATTCTTTGATCTTCTCCTGGTTTTCTGACATCTCAAGCTTATGTTTTTCTTGAGCTACTTTGACTTCCTGCATTTTAAGCTTGTTTTGAGCACTCTTAATTTTGTCTGCGATAGCAGCCAGCTCAATCTCAAAGTCGTCCACTGAGCCTGCAATTATTCTCACAGCTAGTGATCCAGTGCTGTCAGCAACAGCATGTAAGCCACCAGCTATCGAGTCTACAATTTTTTGTAGCTGTGCAATGGCCTTCAGCGTCAGGTCGTTCACCTGATCGCTGACAGCGGCATTCGGTGCATCAAGCTGAACTTTTACCTTGCCGGCGTTCAATGCTTCAACACCTTTACCTTGTACGTTTTCAAGGGTTACTGACGGCGATGCATGAGCAGCTGTCTTGCCAACCTTGTTTAACGTAGTTTGGTCAGAATCAGGCATAAATACCTGATTCTGAATGCGGTTAAGTGCAATAGAACTCATATTCTAGTTACTCCTCTTGTTTCTCACCGCTTCTAACATGATGCCTGCTCGTTGATGCAAGTCTGCATACTCTGGTTTACCAGCAGACATCTCCTTCGCGCTGTAAAACCCACTCTCTGCTTCCGTCAGTTGCTCAAGTTTGAGATGACATTCTGCAGAGTGGAAAGGCGGGCGTGGATCATTAATGTCCATAAGCGCAGCGTAGCTGTAGGCATCAAGCGCCTGCAGGTACTCACCTAGTTCCTGACGAGCCGCACCCAAACCAATGAAAAATCGCGCTTGATAATGATCAAGCATACTAAGCAGCTGAAATACCTTTGCGGCCTGCTCTAGTTTGCCTGACTGGAAAAAGTTATATCCAACCGCGTAAATTTGCTCAATGGTGTCTGCCGATACATCGTGCAGCATTTTTAGCGTACCTCCCTCTTCCAAAAAGGAAAGAAGCTCCTCTGCTTGCATTTGAGATAGATCGGTTGGCGCGTTTTGTGTAGTCATGGTTATTTATCCTCAAAGGGCTCGTAGGATTTCTTGTAAAATACTGTGGTACTTCTGAACAAATTTGTTCATCGCCTCAACGGTTGCATTGTATTGAGAGCTGATATCACTGAGCTCGGTCGTTTTTAGTTGAACTGTATCGTTTTTGACCTTGGACTGATCACTTACTGAATTAGAGAAACTTGCCAATTGATCGCCCTCAAAACTATCGGCTGCTACTGAAACGCCTTGTTTTGTCAGAAAGTCTTTGTGGTTTTCGAACTTATTATTTGTCAAATATGCATACTCGGGAGAGGCCTTAAAAGATGCTTCACTGTCGTAGCCAAAGTCACTTGCTTGGAAACTCGTATTCCCTGGTTCATATTTTTCTTTTGCACTTTGTTTTGAGTGTATCTTCGACTGTATGGCACCAAAAATTCTTAACTCCATCGTTAAGTTTTCCAGTTCACCTTTCAAAATATTACGCTTTTCAAGACGGTCTACGCGGCGCTCATTTAAGGCAAATAACACGCGTTCATCAAAGCGATCACCGATACTCGACTCAATAACTGCCAATAAATCGCGAGCAGTCAATGCATGCTCAGCATTTACTTCTTTACTATCAACTTCCTGTGCTGTGATTTTTGCTAAACGCTCACTGAGCTTATAAAGGTTCTCCATCATTTTTTGATGACGTGTGACAAAATCGGTTCCGATATCTTTTCCGGCAACTATTTTCTCGAAAAGAAAACGAATATCTTGCTCGGTATTTTGCTTGATACGCTCAAGCTGTTCTGGTGTCGTTTGAGTTACCTGGATAGCAAGTAGATCGTTAAAGAACTTATCGATCTGAGTGTTAATAAGTGCAATCGCAATATTAGAAAACAAACTTGGTAAAGTGATCGCATTGGGATTTGCGTTAATTCTGTCAACTTCTAAATCCAAAATGGCTTTTAATTGTTTGACACCCTCTGCACCGTAGGCATTTTCAAACTGTCCTTTTAGTTGTATCGCTAAGCTATTAATCGCATCGGTAAGCTCCTGCTTAGACATGCCAGGAATCCAAGCAATCTTGTTCGCCAATGTCTTTGCATCATCGGTGCTGATGGTGATCCCAATGCTATTGAAAGAGGCAACCAGCTGAGAGGTAACCGCGGCTCTAAAGCTTTCTTCCGTTAAAAAGTAATCTGAGTTCTTAAGCTCATTGAGGTTGACTGAACCAAGATTAGCAAAGGCATTTCGCAAGAACGGAATAGCATTCTCACGAACCTCACTGGTACTCATCTGCACCGCCAGTGTATTTACAAGCGAGCTAATCTCTGCCATTGCTGCTTTAAGATCACTCGTATTCAAAGCTTCAATTTGCAGTGCTTGGTTACTCTGGCTCCCCAAGCGGAAATCAGCGATAAAATAGGTCGAAAGTGAACTGTCGACCTTATCTTTTAGTAGTGTGCTAAACCAAGATTGAAATTGATGCGCGAGCGTAGTATTAACGCCCATTTCCACTTCTTTAGGTGCAATCTGGCCATTCAACGCTTGTTGTTGCAGTGACCGCATCCAATGCGCAGTAGTCTCAGTGGCAGCAGTCCCAGTAAAGGCCTCCTGCTTCTTTAACAGTGTGTCCAATGAATCTGCATAAAGACTCAAGCTTTCTTGTTCCGTGCGCCCTACGACAATAGGTAATTGGCGAATCAATGACTCTAATTGATTCGCATCGATATGGGCATCACTCAGAATGGGAGAAAAGGTCTTAACCAAACCCTGCTGGAATGCGATCTGAGAATCACGATTGGCTGTTGTATTGAGAACTCCTTTGATGGAGTTCATGGTTGTCATATCCGTCATGTAAAAACCTCTAGATCACCATGCCACGCATCATGGTCGGTCGCTTGCGCCTAATGCCTTTAGTGGTCGTGGCTTGTGGCTGATGCTGTTGTTGTCTGCGGCGTTGTACTTCTTCAAGCAGCTCGTGCTCTGCTTGTTTCATCAATTGGGGCGAAGCATTTAACCCATCGAGCAGAATATTGCCTGCTACCGGACCAACGCCTAATCCTTCGAGTAGTTCATTGAATACATCAGTTCTGTCTTCAGCATTGCGAATAGCAAGTTCCGCGTTTTCAATGGTTTCAGTAAAGGGTTGCTTCATCTTGTGTCCTATCTTAAAGCGAAGCATCTTTGGGATGCTGTCAGTAACAGTCGAGAGTTTTTAAATTTTTCTCTTTCTCAAAGGTCGGTAATCACTAAGGCGCAAGAAATACCAATCCTCTTGTTGATCATGGCTCGCGCCGCAGGCTCGTAAGTAGAATTGTGCTAACCGTTGGCTGCTCATGTTACTACCTCGCAATACATCAACGTTGCCACGAATAGTCCAGTCGAGCGGATACAAACGGATGGCATGTTCTGCGAGCACAAATAGCGCGGAGAAAGGGTTGCCTAGACCTTGGTTCGGGCTGGTTCTTCGCAGCAGTACAATGATGATTTCGCCCTCTTCGACACGGAAGACCAGCTCCATCCCATCACATTCATAACGATGACCAAGTAAGATAGTACTTTTCTGCCAAAAGTAGGGCGTCACTTCGATGCCTGACGCCACTAGAGACTGAGTGAGAAGGCATTTCATCACATACCTACCCTGCCAAGCGGTTGAATATTGATTTGTTGTGTCAGCTCTTGGAACGACAACACTGGCAATTCGTAGTATTCAGACTCGATCAGTTTGCGCACGTAACGGCGCACATCCATCGACACCACCAGCACAGGTTTATTTGGCATGCGACTTAAATCACCAATGGTTTGCTTAACGTCGCTGACAAATTGTTGAGTGACAGAGGGGTCAAGCGCCAAGTAACTGCCTGCAGAAGTCTGACGAATGCCATTACGAATCGTATCTTCCAAGCTTTGATCTAATAGATAAGCTGGTAGCATGTTTTGACCGCTGGCGTACTTGTAGCAGATATAGCGCTTCAAGCTTGAACGGATATATTCAGTTAGCTGTACCACGTCTTTCTCTTTCTGGCCCCACTCAACCATGGCTTCTAAGATCACTCGTAAATTACGAATAGAAATGTCTTCAGAAACCAAACGCTGCAGAATTTCCGTCATCTTTTGCAAAGGCACAATACGCTGCGCTTCTTTTACTAGTTCGGAATAGCTACCTTCCATTTGTTCCAGCAGGTAGCGGGTTTCTTGAATACCGATAAAGTCTTGCGCGTACTCTTTCAGAACGTGAGACAAGTGATAAGTCAGAATGCGATCAGGGGTCAGAAAGCCCACATGACTGTTTTGGAGTTTTTCATAATGACTTTGGTCAACCCAAAGACTCGTAATACCCGGCAGAAAATCGTCATCTTTTTCATAAGGTACGCCCAGTAAATCGATCTGTTCATTACCTTCTGTTACCAGCAGTTTCTCGCTTTCAATTCGACCACGAGCGACCGGCACTTCTTGCAATTGAATTAAATACTCGCCGTTACTCATTCCCTCGTTGAAACGTAAGTGAATACCGGGGAACGGGACACCGAGATCGAGATAAAGTGCACGTCTGACACGCGCAAGCTCATCGTTGAGAGCCACGGCCTCTAAACTTTCTTGCAAGCGAGAATCCAAGTCGATGAGCAGCGGTACTGTCATCGCAAACTCTTCTTGCTCACCCAGCTTGCCTTTGCTATTGCGAGATGGCGTCGGTTTATTGGGCTTAGCGGCTGGCGAACCAGCACCTTGGGCAACGAAGCTAGGCAAGTCAGAGCTGTCGGATTCGCTTTGTTTCTTTTGTTGGTAGGATAAGAAGAAACCACCACCGCCAACAACAGCAGCAAGAATTAAGAAGGTAATCTTCGGGAAGCCCGGAATAAGAGCAAACAAAATCAGCAGAACACCACCAACCAACAAAGCTCTTGGCTGAGCGGTCACTTGTCCACCAATATCTGAACCTAGGTCAGAAGAATCCTCATTTGAGACACGAGTAACGATGATGCCAGCCGTGATAGCGATAAACAGTGCCGGGATCTGCGACACCAGACCATCACCAACGGTCAGGACTGCGAACAATTCAAGTGCCTCAGAGGCAGACATGCCCTTTTGAGTCACCCCAATAGTTACACCACCGAGAATGTTTACCACTATGATAATCAGGCCCGCGATTGAGTCGCCTTTAACGAACTTCATCGCGCCATCCATCGAGCCATACATTTGGCTTTCTTTTTCGATCAATGAACGGCGGTGACGCGCCTCATGAACATCAATAACTCCAGCACGCATATCGCCATCGATACTCATCTGCTTACCCGGCATCGCGTCAAGAGAGAACCGAGCGCTGACTTCTGCAACCCTTTCAGAACCTTTGGTGATCACCATAAATTGAACAATGGTGATGATAAGGAAAACAACAATACCTACTACCAAGTTACCGCCGACGACGAAGTTACCGAAGGTGTATACGATCTGGCCTGCATCACCTTGCAGCAGGATAAGTCGCGTTGTCGTAATAGAAAGTGACAAACGAAACAAGGTGGTGATCAAAAGCACTGCTGGAAATGCAGAAAATTCCAGTGGTGTAGTGATGTAGATAGCCAACATCAACAAGACGACCGCAATGCTCATGTTGGTACCGATCAAAACGTCCACTAGTGCCGTAGGTAGAGGCAAGATCATCATAAAGACGATCGCAAGTAGCATCACGGCAAGCATGATGTCTTTACGCTGTCCGACTTTGTTTAGAGTATCAATCAACTTATTCATTTGATTCACTATTTAGAGATTGTAGATAATGTCGATGTGCTCGGCGGGCACCTTCAACATCCTGTTCTTTCCAGCGAGCTTGGCTTAGGCAAAACCACAAGCCCGCTTTATTTGAGTGTTCGCTTTCCAATAATCTTTCGCACAGCTCAATTGAACGCGTGTATCTGCCTGAATTGAGGCATGCTACCGCTAATGTTTGGCGAGCTTCCTGATGCTGAGGTTCGATTTCCAGCAGTGCATCAAGCAAGATAATCGCTTGTTCCGGCTTTTGATATTGAACTTGGAGTGCGGCGTGGATAAGCAAAAGCTCCACGTCTTTTGTCTTCAACATGGGCTTTTTAAACCTGAATTAGTAGATTCAACGCCATAGTGAGATAACGTTGGTCTAATTGAGTACTTTGCAATGTTTTCACAGCCTGATTGAGCGCATGAGAGCCATTTTTCTGTGCCAATTCCTGAAGCCGCTGCTGAGTGGTATCAAACTGTTGACGGTACTTGTCCGGGCGAAGTAGCTCCGAATGTGTCAATTTTGGCTTGGCCAGTGACACCAGGTACTGCTCAGAGGGGCGAAGCTCGTACAGTTTCTCTAAGTGAGTTGCGATGGCTTGACCGTCAGGCAACAACTGGAAACGCTGTGGGAAGCCGCTTTCAACCTGCTCAAGTGAAACGTGAGTAAAGCCTTCAATACCGACGTTTAATGTACTAATACGGCTCATGAATCCGCCACATCTTTATGTAAACGAACCAGTAGAGCGAACGCTTGCTCGATGGTTGGTAGAGTCACTTCATCCCCTTCAATTTGTGCAGAGAAGACCAGTGTCTGTTCATCCAGTAAACCGCTCTTTATGACGAATGGCCAGCCTTGACCTGAATGGCAAAAACTCAACGCCTTTTTAATCGGCTCGTTTGATTGGTGCCAATGCAGCGGTTTCGCCAGCATGAGAAACAGGCAGTCCTGATGCCTCTCAACGTGTAGAGTGCCGCTCTGTTCGAAACTCAGTTGAACACGTCCTGCTGACGAGAAGTCTACCGCTTCAAGTCCCATTCCTCGGCAAAAATCATCCACAGATGCATCAATCCAATTCATCGTCCCACATTTCCTCTTCTTCTAAATCAATCGCTTCATCAAGCGCTTTTTGCACAGCTTGTATTAGGTTTTGTCGCTGTTCTTCATCGTTAAATACATCAATTGGAATATGGCGAATAAGTTTGTGAAGTTCCCTAAAAAAGCTGATTTTTCTCTCCGTGGACGCCAACTCCATGGCGTTCACTAGGTTCCATATCTCGGCACTTCCCACCCAACGCTGCTCAACCAAAACGATGACGTCTGACATTAAATCAGTAACTTGATAAGCCATAGTTTGCCTGCTGAGGTTTGAACATCTGGTAGAGGTTACTAACTTGGTCTTGAAGCGTATTCAACGTCTTAAGTTTTTGCATATCGGACATCAGAAGCTGAAGCTTAACGGAGTCAATATTGCTACCTTGAACGCTCAAATCTGCGCTCATCCCCTGCAACATAAAGTCGACCGCCGTGGAGACCTCTTTTGCACCAAAACGCTCCACCACATCCTTGTATGCTGAGCCTAAACCTTGGTAGCTGTGTACCGTGTCGCGATAGAAGCCACGCAATTGATGCAAACTGCTAAAGCCTTGCTCTTGGCTGTATTCATCCGCGAAGCTTGAAACACGAATTTCAGTATCAATCTGAGCCCAAGAGTCCGGATTCTGCTCAAAGGTCAGAATGGCTTGGTCTATCAGCGCTAGTAGATTCTTACTTTCTGAATTGGCTCCGAGGAACTTTTTTACTGCTTGTAGCGCTAGGTACTGATGGCTCTTCTCTTCAGAGAATCCGTTGAGGTACGCCTGTAACTGAGCAATCGTTGATAAGTTACCGCTTGCCATTTTGGTAGCAAGGTCTTTGATCTTTTGGTTCTTCTCAAGATCAGGCACTTTTCTTAGGTAGTCAGAAACCAGCTCGTGCGCTTCATTTACGCGAATACTGCCGTCTTTTACTTTGCGTTTCGTGAGATCTTTTTCTGCTTTTTCTGAACCTAACGCCGTCAGCTCTTCCATTGCATCAAACAGCGACTGAGTTGCATTGTGTACGCGGACAGTTTCACCTCGGTAGTTACCATTGACTGAGGCTCCCGTGCGGGAAGACTCGAGGTTACTTCTAATTGGCGCGTCAAATTTGTTGCCCGTAAAAATTTGGCTATTGATAGTGCTCATTGATTTGCACTCCTTCCTACAATATGAGCGAATTATAGGAATTGCATTTTTATTAGGCTGTCAAAATCAGACGTGTTTTTTTAGGGCGTTTTAAGTTTTCTAAAAACTCCCGACCAATAGTCACTATAAAAACGGCGTCATCCTTTCTATTCTCCCAGCATCAGTTATTGCATGTTTTCTTAAATTGAACGACTTCTCATACATCACCGAAACTCAACAATCAGCCATCAAGCAAACGCGTTTGATCCAAATCCGCGGTCGTGTGACTCAGGTTACTGGCACTATCATCAAAGCCGTTGTGCCTGGTGTTCGTGTCGGCGAGCTTTGTGAGCTACGTAATCCAGATCAAACCTTGTCGCTGCTTGCGGAGGTGGTGGGTTTTGAGCAACACCATGCGTTGCTTACTCCACTTGGCAACATGTTTGGAATTTCATCCAATACCGAAGTGAGCCCGCTTGGAAAAATGCACGAAGTCGGTGTTGGCGATCACCTTTTAGGGAAAACTCTTGATGGTCTAGGCCGCCCATTCGATGGTTCTCAAAGCACTGAGCCGAGCGCTTGGTATCCGGTTTACCGCGATGCGCCACCACCAATGCAGCGAAAGCTGATTGAAAAACCGATTTCGATGGGCGTGCGTTCTATCGACGGATTGCTCACCTGTGGTGAAGGACAAAGGATGGGCATTTTTGCCGCAGCGGGCGGTGGTAAAAGTACCCTGCTTGCCAAGCTTATTCGCTCTGCCGATGTCGATGTAACCGTGCTTGCCCTCATCGGTGAAAGGGGTCGTGAAGTAAGAGAATTTATCGAGCACGACCTTGGGGAAGAAGGTATGGCAAAGTCAGTACTTGTTGTCGCAACCTCTGACAGGCCAGCAATGGAACGTGCCAAAGCGGCGTTCGTCGCGACCTCTATCGCCGAGTACTTTCGCGACCAAGGTAAACGAGTCCTGCTGCTGATGGATTCGGTGACGCGTTTTGCTCGAGCTCAGCGTGAAATCGGCTTGGCCGCTGGCGAGCCACCAACACGACGGGGCTATCCGCCTTCTGTTTTTGCCGCGCTACCAAAACTGATGGAACGTGCAGGTCAATCAGACAAAGGCTCCATCACCGCGCTTTATACCGTACTTGTGGAAGGTGACGATATGACGGAGCCGGTCGCCGATGAAACGCGTTCGATACTCGATGGCCACATCATTCTTTCTCGTAAATTGGCGGCGATGAACCACTACCCAGCCATTGATGTGCTTCGCTCAGCCAGTCGTGTAATGAACCAAATCGTCGATAAAACTCATCAAGCGTCCGCGGCTCACATGCGTGAAATGCTGGCTAAATATGAAGAAGTCGAACTTTTGATCAAAATTGGTGAATACCAACACGGTGCCGACAGTCGCGCGGATATGGCCATCGCACAGGGAGATGATATAGGAGCGTTCTTGCGCCAAGGTACGCACGAGCCAAGTGAGCTCGGTGAGAGCGTCACGCAGCTGCGAGGACTTGCAGGCCTATGATCGAGCGACTGCTAGAGATAAAAAAAATTCGTGCCGACCGTGCCGATCGCGCGGTTCAGCAACAAGAGTATCGAGTCAATAACGCACGAGCCTCACTCCGAAAGGCGGAACAGTCTGTCGTTGACTATCGTCAATGGCGCGAAGAGGAAGAAGAACGGCGCTTTGCGAAAGCCAAACAGAAAACCGTCGTTCTAAAAGAACTTGAAATATTGCGGCAAGAAATCGCGCTGTTAAGGGAAAGAGAGGCCGACTTAAAACAACGAGTCGCAGAAGAAAAAAAGGCATTGGAACAAGAGAACCAGCGACTCAAGGAAAGAAAGCAAGACGCTCTGGCCGCCCATAAAACCAAAGAAAAATTCATTCAATTAAACGAACAAGAAATCGCTGAGCAAGCACGCCAAGCGCAGTATCAAGAAGAGCTCGAACAAGAAGAGTTCCGCAACGTTGTTGTTTCATAGAAGGTAAAGATGCGAGTCAAAAACGATCATCCAAACACAACTGAACATCCGCAACAGATTCAACAGAGGCCGGTCAACCAAGTCTCAGAAGAGCTTGAATCTCGCTTTAAGAATGCGCTTAAGCCAACGCAAGCAGAAAGCGAACATGAGTCAGAGACTTCTCGTTTATTCGCTGCTGTATTGAACGCAGACAAGCTCGATAGCATGAAGCACAAAGGCAAGGCCAGCAGTGCTATCCCTGAGGCGGGGAAAGAGCAGCTCGACGGTGGCCAAGAACACCCTGAAAACTTGAAAGATCAACCTGCTAATGAAAAGTCAGACGCTGGTCTGCATCCAGAAAAGCCAAGTCATGCTCTCTCTGAGAGAGAGACCGTGCAGAGTGTGCAGCAAGGCCAACTGCATAAGTTAGATGCAGCAGCTCATAAACTCGACCCTACGGCAAAAGACGCTGCTACTATTGTGGACTCGAAAATTATCGACTTGAAAGCCGCATTGTCCGCGCTTGAAGAGAAGGTTAAAGCAGTGAAGCACATCGATCTGCGTCATCCAAGTTCTGAGTCGGACGCTAAGCTTCATCCGATGCCCAACCTAAGCCAAGCAACAGCGCAAGGCGACATTATCCTGAAAAACGTAGAGACACACGGGCTCCAGAATAGAGCTCAAGACGTAAGCGAATTGATTAATAAGTTAGTCGACAAGATCTACGTGTCTCTTCCTTCAGCAAACGAGAGAGAAGTTCGCCTTCTTCTAAATGAAGGCCAATTAAAAGGTGGCGAGATCTCCATCAAGCAAGACAGTTCTGGCTACAGCGTGCTGATTAAGCAAGAGCACGCTCTTTCGCTGATCAACCAAACGGCTAAGCAAGAGTTGATCGAGCGTCTGCAACGTTTAGGCATCGACCAACCGATTCGGATCGCAGTCAGCGAACAGATGAATCAACAACAAGACCAACAACGTTCGCGACAACAACGCAGCATTTACGATGAATGGAAGCCTGAGGACGAATGATGATATTAGATTTCCCGAAGGTCGAGCTTTCAAGCATCGCGCTCAGTAATCAACTGTGCGCAAAACAGTGTCACTTTCAAGATAGTCAGAGCAATAGCTTATCGGTCACGCTTGGCCAAAAGCCGGAGTTTTCTGGCTATCGTTTAACGCTACTCATTGGCGGACAAACCATTCAAATCGATTTCAGCGGTGCGCAATTACAGCAATGGTTGCACGGCATTCTTGACTCGACGGCATTTGAATCACTGCCAAACTCTTTGCAATTGGCGTTGCTCAGTAGCCAAATTGAGCCCTACACCGACATGATTAAGCGCTTATTTGGACAACTTCCGGTATTGAGCAAGCTGCAAGTTCATGAGCAGCCCGCATCAGAAGAAAACGTGTTGATGCTCACCATCAATCGTGATGATGTCTCTCTTAGCCTGTGGGTCCACGAAGGTCGGGATGTGTTGATTGACACTCTGCCACAAGCGCCCTCTTACCTGAGCCAAAACATCGCACTGCCCTTCTGGTTGAGCTTTGGCAAAACACGTTTGGCGCTCAGTCAATTTGAGCAACTTGAACTTGGCGATGTGGTGTTTTTCGACGATTGCTACATCGCGCAACACAAAGTGCTGCTTCAGGTCTCCAATCACAACCTTTGGCGATGCCAACTCGACAATACGACACTCCATATCCAAGAAAAAGAAACCAATATGAACGATATCAACAGCTCTGAAGCACTGACCGACCACCAGCAATTGCCAATTGAACTGACTTTCGATGTTGGTCAGCAAACCATTACTTTAGAACAGCTTAACGCGCTGCAACCGGGTTTTACCTTTGAGCTTAACCAGCCAATTTCTAACCCAGTCACTATGCGAGCAAACGGCAAAATCATTGGTGAGTGCGAACTAGTGAACATTAATGAACGCTTGGGTGTCCGCGTTCTCGAACTGTTTGGCGGCAGTCAGGAGCCAGCATGATCCAGTTACCTGATGAACTGAACCTCATCGTTACACTCGCCCTTCTCGCTTTGATTCCTTTCATTGCAATGATGGCGACCTCCTTCGTTAAACTGGCCGTGGTTTTCTCTCTGCTAAGAAACGCATTAGGTGTACAACAGATTCCACCCAATATGGCCTTGTATGGATTGGCGATCATTCTGTCGATCTTCATTATGGCGCCAGTGGGGTTTGAAACCTATGACTACGTGACCCAGCACGAAATCTCACTTGAAGATTCGGAGAGCATCGAAGGTTTAATCGAGAGTGGATTGCAGCCGTACCGTGAGTTCTTGAAAAAGCACATCCGTGAAACTGAATCGGTCTTTTTTACCGATGCAGCAAGAACCTTGTGGCCACAAAAGTACGTCGACCGTTTGGAGTCAGACAGCTTATTGTTGTTGCTCCCCGCCTTTACCGTGAGTGAGCTAACGAGAGCGTTTGAGATTGGCTTCCTGTTGTACCTGCCATTCATCGCTATCGATCTGATCGTATCCAACATCTTGCTGGCCATGGGCATGATGATGGTCTCGCCAATGACCATCTCACTGCCATTCAAACTGCTGCTCTTTGTGTTGCTAGACGGTTGGACCAAATTGACCCATGGCCTAGTGCTCAGTTACGGATAATGAGGAGAGAAGCATGAATCCGGCTGAAATCATCCACTTTACCACTCAGGCTCTAACGCTTGTTCTGTTCTTGTCGCTGCCGCCGATTTTGGTTGCGGCACTTGTCGGTACCTTGGTCTCTCTCGTCCAAGCGCTAACACAAGTACAAGAACAGACGTTAGGCTTTGTCGTCAAACTGATCGCCGTCATCATAACCCTATTTGTTACCACACAATGGCTGGGCGCCGAACTGCATTCATTTGCTACCTTGACCTTAGATAAAATCCCGCAAATACGATGAGTTACGATGATTTGCACCAAGCCCTGTTCCTATACAGCTTGACGCTCCCTAGGTTAATGGCTTGCTTTATATTTTTGCCGATCTTAAACAAACAAACTCTCGGTGGCACCTTGGTAAGAAATGGTGTTTTGTGTTCGCTTGCGCTGTTTATCTTCCCAATGATCAACCAACAAGACCTGCCCGCAGAAACGGACGGGATTTGGTTGATGGTCATCTTAGGCAAAGAGGTACTATTGGGTATGCTGATTGGCTTTGTTGCAGCAATCCCTTTTTGGGCTATTGAGGCGGCTGGATTTCTAGTGGATAACCAACGTGGTGCTGCGATGGCAAGTATGTTTAACCCCACTCTCGGCTCTCAGTCAACGCCAACGGCTGTGCTATTGACCCAAACCCTGATCACCTTGTTCTTCTCCGGCGGTGGCTTTGTCGCTTTTATTTATGCGCTGTTTAACAGCTATTCGTCGTGGCCTGTGATTAGTTTTTTCCCAACCGTCACTGAGGAATGGGTGCACTTTTTCTATGCTCAGTTCGAGCAACTTATGTGGCTTGGCGTTTTGATGTCTGCACCTTTGGTTTTGGCCATGTTCCTTGCAGAGTTTGGACTCGCACTGATTAGCCGATTCGCCCCACAGCTGAACGTTTTCTCTTTGGCCATGCCGATCAAAAGTGCCATTGCCAGCGTGCTATTGATTGTTTATTTGGCATTGATGATGGGTCACTTTCAAGCCCTTTTCTCTGAAATCGTACTGTTCAGAGAACAGCTCAATACCATTTGGTAATAACAGACAGGAAGAGCAATGAGCGGAGAAAAAACAGAACTCCCCACCCCGAAAAAACTTCGGGATGCCCGGCAAAAAGGGCAAGTCGCTAAAAGTCAGGAAGTCGTCTCCTCGGCGTTAATCCTAGCCCTAATTGCCGTCTTATTTGCCTTTGCTGACTACTATATGTCGCACATCTCTGCCCTACTTTTGTTGCCGAGTGAGTTGGCTTATCAAGGGTTTCAGGATGCGTTGCTTGACGTAGCCGTCGCCATCGCCAAAGAAATGGTTTACTTGCTGGCACCGATCCTGATAGTGACGGCATTGATCGCCATCATGTCGAACATGGGGCAATTCGGCTTGCTGTTTAGTGGTGAATCCGTCAAACCAGATATCAAAAAGATCAACCCTGTCGAAGGGGCAAAACGAATTTTCTCGCTAAAGAGCATCATTGAGTTTATTAAATCGATTCTTAAAGTGTCGCTCCTTTCCTGCATTATTTGGGTCACTCTGCGGGGCAACTTAAACACGCTACTGCAAATCCCGACATGCGGATTAGAGTGTGTACCGACCATCACCGGCGTATTAGTGAAACAACTCATGATCATCTCTTCCGTCGGCTTTATTGTGATTGCAGCTGCCGATTACGCATACCAAAAATTCGACCACACCAAGCAACTGAAGATGACTAAAGACGAGGTCAAACGCGAATATAAAGAGATGGAAGGCAGCCCGGAAATCAAGAGTAAGCGTCGTCAGTTGCACCAAGAGCTGCAAACTTCGAACCAAAGAGATAACGTTAAACGTTCGAATGTGTTGGTCACGAACCCAACCCACATCGCGATTGGTTTGTACTACAAAAAAGGCGAAACGCCGCTGCCTGTGATAACCCTTAAAGAAACCGATGCGATGGCAAAACGTATGATCGCGATAGCCCACGAAGAAGGCATCCCTGTGATGCAAAAAGTACCACTCGCACGTGCTCTTTATGCCGATGGTCAGTTAAACCAGTACATTCCAGGCGATCTTATTGAAGCCACCGCTGAGATCCTGCGTTGGGTCGCGTCTCTTGAGCAGGCTGAGGAATCGCGAGTATAACTCTCTCACAATCATGTGCATCATGCTCAGAGAGCACACAGTACAAAAAAGAACTGTGTGCTAACAAAGTAGAATGGAATCGATAGATCTAAGCGGTTCAGAAAACGATTAGGCATCTTCTGAAGAGTTAAGATTTCTAAGCTGTCGTTCAATGAAATCGGTGCACATTTTGACATTGAGCGGAGGCGTTTTTGCGTAATTATGAACAGCATAAATAGGAATCTTGGGAAGCGTATACCCAGGAAAAATGTTCTCTAATTCTCCTTTGCGTCTGAGGCTTTCGAACATAAATTCAGGAATTAATGCTATACCAGCTCCCGCTTTGACCATAGAGATAACCGAATGAACCGAATCATTAAAGCGATTCGCTTCCAGCGACACTTCTATTCGCTCACCACTGGACGAGTGTTGTAAAGTATATCGAATAGATTTCCCCTCCCAGATATTCGCCACATAATCGCAGGCGAGCAACTGAGACGGATCCTTAATAAGTTTCGCGATGCTGAGATCATGATTCTGAATATATGAAGGGCTTGCACAAAGCACTTTCTTTAAACTACCTATCCTTCTTTGTCTGTACTCACTTGATGGCAGCTCACCGACATGAATCGCGAGATCAGCCGCCGTTTCAAATAAGTCCACGCTGCCGTCATTGGCTAGAATCGTAGGAACTAATTCAGAGTAGATACTGACTAAATGCCCAACTGCCGGTGATATCACTGGCTCGATCAACGCGTGGGGTGAACTAATCTTAACCATTCCTTTTGGCTCAATTTGGCTGATCCTTGCAATATCCCATGCCTCATCAACAAGCTCACTAATGTTTTTACACCGTTCAAAAAACTCTATTCCCATAGGCGTAAGCAATTGTTGGCGAGTGGAGCGTTTGAGTAACAAAACACCTAACGCCTCCTCCAAAGCTCTCAAATGTTGACTAACAACGGATTTACCCACCTTTAATTCGCGTGCAGCCGCAGTAATAGATCCCGTCTCCACAACTCTCGTGAAGATGATCATATGACGCATATACTTGTTCATAGTTTATAAAAATTAAACAGTCCGTACTAAATTACCAATCTTTTTCACACCAATAAAATCATTAATAATGTCCTAAAGCAACCGAAGAGGACAAAATAGTGAACAAAACAAGCACAAGCTCAATTGCACAATACTTCTCACGAGAGATAGCAGATGAACAATACAATCCGACGTTATGGACCAATAGATTACCCACGGATGATTTGTTACCGAAACACATAGAATTTACTAGCCAGCAAAGTGAGCGTTATCGAACAAACCTGGAAACAGGACTTACCGAGATGGCATATGGAGAAGGCGAGTTTTCTGGAAAAATAGATATCTACAAGCCAAAGGGGCTTGCCAAAGATGCACCTATGGTTATCTACATACATGGCGGGTGGTGGCAATGGTTTTCAAAAGAACAATTTGGGTTTATCGCACAACCTTTCAATCAAAATGGTTTTACGGTTTACATGCCAAGTTACCGAATGGCTCAAGACTGGAAAAACGGTGCGCCAATGGAGTCCATCCTTAAGCAAATGCAGCTTGCCGTTAAAGAAATCTTATCACTCGCAGTCGAGAATAATTCTCCCGCAGTCTACTTAGTAGGCCACTCGGCTGGCGGCCAACTTGTATCCATGCTCCATAAAACAGATTGGGAACAATTTGGAGCAGAAGCAGAAGGCAAAGAGAAACTCAAAGATGTTTTTTCAATTGCTGGCCTTTTTGATATTCGACCACTTGTGAACAGCTTCGTGAACGATAACATTCAGATGACCAATGAATCATCGGAGAGGGTGAGTCCACTGCTTAATGATTTTCCTTCAGAAGAGGAATTGGCGCCGTTGCACTTGATTGTCCCAGAACTCGACACGCCTGAGTTCTTCCGACAAACAAAGGAATATCACGCCAAAGTGCTTGATGCTGAGCAAGAGTGTCGCATTTACCTCGCTCGAAAAAGAGACCACCTTGATGTAATCGAGAACCTCATTAACGACAACGATGACGTACTCAACTATATGCTTGAGAATATGAAAAACTAAAGGTCGCTAATTTACTCAGCTTTCAATAAAGGCCGACAGACCTATAAAAAGAGCGACGAAAGTCGCTCTTTTTATTTTTTGGATACTTACTTAATACCGTGTAAGTTGTTTTCAGCAGTCATGGCAAGAGGAGTAAATGAATCATTTCTTAATTCAGCGATGGCATATAAAGTACGCCCCATACGTCCATTACCATCTGTAAAGCCATGGTAACCAATAACACTTGCAAACAGGTTTTTGCCTAAATCTTTATCTGCTACTGGGTTCTCTTTCAAAAAGACTTCAACGTGTTGCTTAAGCATGCTCTCACCGCCGATGCTTGAAGGTAACGTGCTTTCTGAAATACTTGGACCTCGATAATCTCTATCAATATTTGGAACCAATCGAGCATGAAGCTCTTTTAGATTTTCCATGTTTAATAGATCTTTACCATTCGTTGCATACTCCTTCAAAAGTGCAGCCATTTTGTCAGCATCATTTCCTTCCGAGTTCGACGCGTTAACGATCCACGCCGTTGCACGTTCGACATTATCAGTTGTACCGGTTTTATTAAATTTCGTTTCAGCTAAAGTTTCAGAATAGATATCAGCGCTCAAGTCCTTGTTTGCTAGGGCTTCTATATGCGTTTGCGCCGCTTTTAAGTTCTTAACTTCAGCGGCAAGAATAATATCTAACCCAGAAGCAACCTTCGGATTATTCTTCACCCCCATAGCACCACCACCGAAGGCTTTCACGACACGACCAGCTAACGCCTTGGTCGCATCTTCACCAATTTGTGTATTTAGGCTTTTGGCAGGTTCCGTATCAAGCAGTAACTCAGACATAGCAAGATCAGCCAATTGGTTAAGCTCGCCACCATAAGATTGAATAGTTTGAGCATCAAGTCGACTAAAAGCATTCAATACATCGACTGGCGTTTTTAAACTAGCATCTTTAAAAAACATCTGGCCATGCTCTACTGAAGAGCTGGATTTCAAACGCTCAGCTTGTCCTAGCGCATTGTCGAATACCGATTTTGTCATCGCTTTAGCTACTGAGTCTGTGTTGCCTTCTCTAAATAGCTTACCTGTTGCTTCAAAGAATTGAGCGACTGCATTATTACTTGGGTTTGAACGAACAAACTGCTGAGTATTTGCATCGACCTTATATTCCTTGCCACCAACATTGAGTTTACCTTCATTGAGAATATCTTTTCGCGCTTCCGGAAGTGCCGCTTGAAGTGCGCTTACGTTTCCAAAACTAATCATTATTTATACCCTTAATGTGGCAAATTGTGCCGTATCTATTGTCCGTGTTTGTTTCTGTTCTTGCGCCACTTGCTCCTGCGGGCTTGCTGACAGCTTTAACCAATCAACAAATTGAGCAATCGACGTTTCAAAATATGTCTCGGTTAACATTATCTGATGAATGTGAATAAAACCGATGTAGCCAGCATCTTCATCCCAACATACGTAGGGCTCATCTTTTGTTAATGCTGCTTTCATGTGCTTAAAATAAACATCGGGATGCGGTTTCTCACCTGAAATTAAGCCAATAAGCGTCAACTTCTCTTCACTTGAGCGAAGTGTAATTGCTACTTCGTTATCAAGAATTAATTGGCAACAGCCTTCTTCATCAAATTCCAGCGTTTCCATTTGGCAACGCTTTGCAAAGTCGTTTAGAAGAGTCGATATAAATCCGTTGACCATCTGATTTACATTCCTATTTTGTATTTATTAGTATTTACATCTCTGCGGTTTAGATAATCGCAAAGTGTTGGCTGGTGTGGTTATTATGCTGAATACAGATGGGGGAATATGCTAGATATGGTCGGCTTTTTTTCATTTTAAGCCGTTTATATTAAGGCACATGATGATAAAAAAGCTCAGCATGATGTGCTGAGCTTTACAAGTTGGCTAGACTAACTTAAGTGGTTAAGCTTCTTGGCTAAACAAAGCCACCAGAGTACATTGGTTTAAAGGCTTCTGTTGCCGCTTTATCCGCATTCGCTGTATTGGCGCTTAGTGCACTGGACTCTCGGCTCAATACCACAACTTTGGTTTGCTCTTCCATGTTCGAGGGGTTTTTCTTGATATGATCAATCAGGTCAGCAAGCTCCGCCTCTCCTTTTGGATCGCTTTGACCACTTAAGCCCACTTTCTCCATCTCTGGCGTCGTTATGCGTATGGTCACATTAGGTTGGCGACGCCCCATAGCCACTTCTTTATCGTAAATTCGCTTTTTCACCGTCGTATTGGCTGAAGGCGGGTAACCTTTTTCCAAGTGTAAGGTATAGCTTTGTTCAACATTAAAAGACGTCCCTGCAGGAACCAAGATTTCTCTCTCACCTTCCCCTCTACTGATGGGCTCAATATTAACCCCAATGTCTGGCGCCGGGTTGATAACCAAAAGCGCACCTTTCGCCATGTAACTTTGTGCCACGTCTGGAGCACGCGTTGTACTCATAAAGCCAGGAAACTGAAAACCGGTTCCCTTCTCTAACACCGCATCGGCAACACTGGTGTGACAGCCATGCCAAACTTTACCGGAGTATCGTTCAAACATTGGAGAGTCTATCGCAGCCTGTAACATATCCACGTTCTGGCGATACTCTTTCTTCGCCTGCGCTCGTTCAGCAGAACTAGTGTATTGTTTACGTTTTAGAAACGATTGAAGACGCATCTCCATTTCACTCTCGTTCTTCGGTGGAGCAAAGTCGCCGTAGCCCGGGTTGATAATATTGGCGCCATTCCCTGTATAGAATCGAGTCGTCGCCAGCAGCATAGCGTTAATCAGCGTCGCTTGGTTATTTGCATCATCACCAATAGCTTCTAATACCGCTTGTTGACGTTCAGTTGATGTGGTTTTACTACTCGCGACATCCTTTAAAAAGGCCAACGCATCTTGATGATCAGGTTTGTTTTTTAACACCAACTGAGCGTCAAGCATGTTCGACTTATCTACCGTACGAAAAGTTTCCCACACGTCATTACGCTCACCATAACGAAAAACATTACTTAGCGATCCTTCCTGTGAAGATTCCGCCAACAAAGACGCAGCATTACCAAGAAGCTGTTGGTATTGCGCGGGAGACTGCCCCTCCAACCAGTTACCTAATGCTTCCGCTTTAACACCATCGATAAATGGTTGCCCTGACGGTTTTCGCTCAGGCAATTCCGGCATGGTTCGCTGCTCGGTATTGTATAACTTCAAGTCATTCATATTTTGCGCAGCGTAGTGAATTTTCTCTGAAGCCAGACCAAAGGTATCGTCTGCTTCTTGATCACTCTGCACGGCCTGCGCCAGTACATCAAGATACTCACTCCCTGCATATTGTGATGGGTAGCCTTTCCCTTGAGTGACAGAATGATCGAACTCCTCAACACTCATTTTCACCGGTTCAATCGCAGGTAAATGAATCTCTTGTCCATTTAGTGTGATTGTCTTGGCTTCCATACCGGGTAAGTCGATGTCTTGGGTTATCAGCCCCTCATAAGCACCAAGCCAATTGCCCGTCTCACGGGCTTGCCACGCCATCATACCATCACTGTCTACTGTCGCAGCGCCGTGATCATTGTGCTCCATTGCATAAGCATCCAATGCTCCCATGATCTCTGTAAAGCTGTGATCTCGCGGCTGAATCATCCACCCCAACAGCAAGGCTCGAAAGGCTTGCGCTTCAGAAGCGGGCATTTTGAGAAGGCGCGCCACTTCGTACATAAAAGAGGTGGTACTGGATGGCCCCGCAAACATAGGTAACTTCTTATCCATGTTCTGTTGGCGCCAATTAACCGAAGTTGGTTTATCGTGGCCAATCGTGGTTAACGTTTTGTCATTGATAACGAAACCACCATAGCCGGACTCATGTTCTGAACGCTCTTTTAAAGCAGCGGCGTCGTTGTGATAAGCCGCAGGCTTCATAGCCTCTTGCATTCCTTGAAACTTGAATCCGGTCCCTTTGTGAGGGTCGCCATTTTGACGACTGCCGATAAAGTCATTGCCGGTTTTGTTGCCGAGCGCTTCACTTGTATTCCAATCGGCATACTTAAGCCATGCCCAACCGTGGGGCTGGGTTGTGGTCGGTGTCGAGATCTCTGGCTGCGCCCCTGCACCATGTAAGTGGAAAATGTTCAGCCTTTGGTTTGCTTCCTTAGCATTCAGCAGCGGCTGATTCACGGCATCGCCCATCAGCTTAAGTCGTGAAGGATCACGAAATACCCTCAAATGGCTATAAGCTAATGTGGTCAGTACCCGAGCATTGGCTTTAGGGTCCTTGAGTACGCTGTTGAGCTGTTCTGCCCACTTAGCGTCATCATCACTCCAGCCGTCCAGAAAACCGATGCCGGCGTCTTCATTTGTCTTTGCTAGTGGCACTGAAGAATCTTTCGCTTGAGCGATCGCTACGTTTTCTAGAATCCGACGCAAAAACGATTGGGACATGTACTCAACTGCTGGGCTCTCCAGCAGATCATTGCCCAAATGGTTAAACTCAAATGCTTGGTTGGCTTCTGCAATCTTTTCCACCGACTGAGCGACTATCTGGTTTTTCACCGCGTCAGAGGTTGCTGGAAACTGCGCATTTACCTTGTCTCGGACTAAATTTTCAATGCTGCCTTCATACTGGGCAGCACGCATGATGGCGTGATTAAACTCTTCCTCGGCCTGACGCAATGGTGGCATCGGGGCTGGTTGCGTGTTCAGCGGCGGTTGATTGCCGACTAAGGAAACGGAGACCGATGAAACCTGACTTAAAGAGATATTAGCCGCGCTTGTTGTCTGCTGCGGGGACAGCAAAGCCGCAGTGCTTGCCGCGCCGTCTGTTCTGATCGTTGTTTGCATCGATCACCCCGCAGTGGATTCAGTGATCGCATCAAACAAAGCACTGCGTAAACTGAGTGCATTTTGCCAAAAGATATTGAGGTCGCTATTCACCACTGACTCATCCGGCAATGCAAAATTAAGTACAACAGTGGTGTTGTCTGCGGCTAACGAGAACGACGCAATGCCGACAACATCAGGGTGAGAATTCAGCGCCAGCAGTTTGGAGGGTGATATTCCTCCCTCTGGCTGTTTGGCTGGTGACAAGGGGAACATGACCACCATGCGGTTTTCATAATTGAAAATCGTGGCGTAATGCATGCCATCTTCGCCAACCAAGTTGCATTGACCATTCAAAAGCTGCCATTGCCCGCCAGATAAATTAGACAGCCAGTTGTTTATGATTTCTTCTTTGTTCATTGCGAGGACCCTTTTCGTATTGAGTAGTCAAAACGATAAGCGCAAGGGCATTCGCCATATATCACTTTTGGCCAGAAGTTTTTAGGACACCTTTTATCGGTTAGCGCTCACAACTGTCATCTGCATTTATGTGATAGAAAATTGATGCTAAGTCTGGAAATAGCCAACCACTGGAAATAAAAAAGCCCAGCATGGCTGGACTTTCGGTGAGCAAAAATAAACGCGTTAAGGCTGTATCTGTTGGCGTTCACTCAATTGCTTAGTAATAGCTTGCTTAAGCGCTTGCAGTTGACCGTCGATACTCGCGTCAATAATACCGACCTCTGTCTCCAATATGCAGCCGCCGTTTTTTAAACGCGCATCGGCAATGACTTCAACGTACCCCACCTCTGGGAAATCACTGAGTATGGAAGACACTTTCTCCCGAACTTCAGTAACCTGATCTGGGTGTACATGCAGAATCACTTGCTTTTGGTTACTGACAAGCTGGAGCGCCTCTCTCACGACACTTGCCGTAGTATCCACATCATCAAAGCTGTTGATGATCTTTCTAACGGCATCGAGCACAACGCCTGTCATTTTATGCTCGACCTGCAAATAGTATTCGTTACATCGAGCCAGCGTTGCCAGCATGGTTTCAGCGTTCTCGATCTTCGCTTGATCGATGCCATCCTGATAACCTCGCTGCCTCTCTAACTCATAGGCTTCATCCGCTTTGGCAATGATGCTTTCTGCTTTTGAGTGCGCTGCCTCAACCAGATGCTGTGAATCTAAGTAACTCACATAGTCCTTTGCTTTAAGCACTTTTAAGCCCGGTGCCAATTGCAAGTTGTCGGTTTTTATTTCAACAAATGAAACCATTGAGGAATTACCTGTTTTGCGATTTTCTTGATAAGTCGATATGCGAGATCGCGATGCGTGTCATCCAACCAATCTGCACTATGATCCGCCAACGTCAGTTGACGTTCGAGCTTGAACTGCCATCGTTGCACTAACTCTGATGGTGACTTTGCCAATAAGAACTTGATCCATAAATACCCTAGCTCTCGGGCTGTCTTTTCAAAGCTTTTTTCATCGAGGCTGTTTGGCAGTGGCTTTTGCCACCCTCTGGGCCAGTTGGAAATCATCATCGGCCCTTGTTGGATCAAAAAACGCGTTTCATCCACCCCAAAAACCTGATTAAGACATTGTTTAGGTTGCTTTAGTACCACTTGGCGCATCGCTTGGCAATGCATGATTCCGCCAATCATCAACAGCAGTCGATCTGTTGCCTCAACAGGCAGCAAAGCCAAACTGTTGTATGGATGATTAAAAGCATGATCTGTAATTGGCGATAACTCCCAGTCTTCAATACACCACTTATTGATGGCCGCTTGGTTTCTCCAGCCTTGGAGTTTTAACAACCAAGACTGTTTTTCCGTTATCCAACTTTCGTCAATGTAGCTGCAAGGGCAATAGTTAAACTGATGCTGAATTTGGGAGACTGGCGTTTCGGAATTAACCACGTTTCACGTTCCTGCGGCACCAAGCAAACGTTGCTGCGTTAGAGCCAATGATCAGCAGTACCAAGAAAACAAGGATAGCAATCAGATGGCTTGCCGTGTCTTTGGTCACTTGAATCGACAGAATGCTTTCGAATTGATTATCTTGAGATATCACGCGTACTTCCGAAGATGGCACCATAACCACACTAATACGGTCGTAGTTCAGCCCTTCAATGCTGTTATTCACTAATAGTTTTATTTGTGGGATATAAGAATCCAACGCGACATCGGCGGCATGCTTGATAAAAACAGATGCCGATGCCGGCGTTGGGCGCTCACCAGGACGAAGGTTTTGGTCTTCAAGTACAACGTGGACGCGAGCGACTAGCACGCCGTCAATTTGTGACAGTGTGGACGACAACTCTTGCGATTTCGCGTAAATAAGTCTGGCTCGCTCGGCAAGCGGAGAAGAAATCAGATCGTCTTTGGGGAAGACTTCTTTCAGTGTCGAGAACTGCTCTCTTGGATAACCTTTGCGCTTAAGCGCGTCAACCGCGAACGCTATTTGTGCCTTATCCACCATCAACTTGACGGTGTTGTCTTTATCTGGTTCTTTGGTGGCGACGACGCCTTCAGAAAGTAAGATTGACAACATTTCGTTGCCTTCTTTCTGGCTCACGCCGGTGTAAAGTTCGGTCTGACACCCCACCAAAAATAGAACCAGTAACATGCTTACTGCACGCATTTTTTTTCTTGTGGTGACTGACCTCATTGCAACTACTACCTTTGTCATGACTATTGCTTTCATCATGGCTTTTACTTTCATCATCGCTACTGTGCCTTCAACAGTGTTTCTACGTTTTGCGTCGTTTTACCTACCGTCTTGGCGATCAGCTCCTCTTGAAAGGTAATTCGAGTCAACGCCCATTGCATTTGCAAAAGCTGAGCAGGATCGTCGCCCACAATTTTCATGCTGTCAGCTAAACTGCTTTTTGCGTTATCGATGGTATTTTTCAGTTCGCTAATGTTTTCTAACAAACCACCTTCCAAGCCATTGTTTCCTTCCGGGACCGACATCGCTTGCTCGAAACGTTCACTAAGCCCATCCTGAGCTTGTGCATCTTGCACTTGCTCTAGATTCGTCTGTATGACTTCGGTGTACTGCGTATTAATCATCTGCGTTCCTATGAAAGATCTAGTTTGTGGCTGTAAGTCAGCATGTTTTTGACCATCGAGTTGATTTGTATAACAAAACTCAACTCTTCCCGTACTAGGTCTAACAATGACTGTTGATCAGAAGTCTCTTTCAACTCGGCCCAGCTATGCCAAAGTGCTTGTTCCTTTTGCGCACTGAGAGAGAAATGCTCAGACAGCAACACTTTTAGCTCCTCACGGTCTTTTGGAGGATCTGCTAGTAAACGTCCAGAAAAACTGCCCAATAATTCTTGTTCGAGTGAAGCCAGTAATTCTGGTGACGCTTTATCGGTGCCTTTTGCGCTTCTTTCCTGGTTAAGTGCATACCACAACGCTTCTTTCTGATCGCTTGAAGAAGTAAGCACTCCGTCAAGTGAGCGGTTAAGTGCCGTTGAGCTGAAGTTTCCGGAACTCTTGAGCACCTCATACCACTCTTTAATTACCGTCACTTTGGCCTCAGATTGAGAGACTATGTCTGTAGTTTTTTGCACTGGCGATGCACTCTTGTTTGATGAACTGCTGTCAGATGCACTTTCACTCATCAAACGGCTCATCTTGTGTGCCTCGAGCGGAGCAACTCTGGCTGGCTGCTGAACCTGACTTAGCACATAGTTGAGCGAGTTGTTTTCAACCTTCATTAAAGGTTCCTGATATCCTGAGAGAAGCTCGCAGTAAACGCTTGGCTTTCCTCACTGCCTTTTGAAGCAATCGCCAGCCAAGATTCAGCTTTGTTCGCTAACCCTGCTTTACCAGCAGCGAGAGCCGCTAAGCAGACTAAATCAGTAGAGTCTTCGCAAACTGGTTCAAGCAAGCGATGAGCCTCTTCGTAGCGACCGCGGTTCATCAAACTCATAGAGCGAATCATTGCAACGACCTCCTCAGTACCCCTTTGGGATTCGAGGCAAGATGCAATCGTCTCTGCCTCTTCATGGCGATGTATACCGGTTGCCATCAAAGCCGTTTCGGCCAGCAGCAAACGCATGTCTTTTTCCATAACCTACACCTTCTGTAGAATCGACTGCATCACATCCTTAATTGCGCGAGTTGTGGTCGCATTGATGTTATAAATCACTGACCATTTGTTGATAGTATGCTGCAATTCAGCCAGCTTTGATGGGTCATCAGCGTTGGATTCTAAGTTTTTGATCGCTACGTTCACGGCCTCATTTGCTGCCTTTGCTTGTTCTTCTAGTTTCGCTTTAACATCATCGAGATAAACACTATTACTCGGATCATAAAATGACATAGGTATTGCCTCTTGTTTATTTATTGCATTCGACAGTTTCAATCACAGCTAAGGCCGCTTGATAGGCTTCATGCTGTTTGAGTAGCAACTGATATTCATGGGGTGTACAGCCTAAATCAAGCTGGCGCTTAACCGCAGATTGCGCTTGCTTGAACTTGAGAATAATGGCCTCTTTCTGTTCCTGCCCCGAGTCGCTTTGTAGTAGTTGTTCAAGATTTGTCATTGGTATTTCCACCTTCATACCCTAGATTGATCGTGATCACTCGCCCGCCTTTCACCAGCTCAATTCCTGCTGGGGTGACGCTAGAAATGCGATATCCTTGAGGGGTTCGAGCCCCTACCATATAACGAACATTGTCCGTAAGGATCACATAAGGGACTTGACCGAAATTCACGCTTCGAAACGGAAAATCGATGTTGGTTCCCTTGCTTACTTTCGGAATGGACTTCAAAACCAAGTAAGGTTTCTCGCCATACTGCTCACGGAAATCCCTCGTAACCCCATAGAATCGAGTGGTCTCGATATCGTCCAACTCACCCCGTACTTCGATACGATCGTCACTTGTCGCTAGCTGAACTTTCTTTAGTAACTCTGCTTTTTCAAGCAATGTTTTGAGCGTATCCATATAGGCTCCCGCTCTTTGCAATTCGACCTTCCAAGCGACTAGTCCTGGGACATCACGTTCTAATATCTGCTCGACTTGGCTCCAACGGCTCGCGTCATCAATGTACCCCGTTAGGAGCAGCGTGCCAGTCTCTTCACCATTCTCAATTTTAACTTGGTGATAACCGAGGTTACGTAAGATAAAGCGTACACCGCGACGAATCTCTTCCATGGTTCGCAGGTCACTTTTGTAGTTGAGCCCAAGCGCGTCAATTCTTCCCAATAGCTGCAGTTTTGCGGTTCTATCCTCGACGTATCCTTCCAGTACCGCCTGCCTTACTGTTGCATTCCATTCAACCCGCACATCATCGAGTTTCAATTCGCTGAGAATATTGCGAACTAAAACGATGGGCTCTGCTGCCGTGATGGTATCGCTGTCGCTGGCTCGGATTTGGCTATACCAAACACCGGCAAATATCACGCTTGGGATCAAGCTACACATCAAGCCGAGCAAAAACGTTCTCTTCCAACCTGATGACGCTTTATGGCTGATCGATACTGATTGTTTATCTGTGGTTTCCCTCGCGATATCGCTCACCAAGTTGTCTTCAAGGTGTCCTACCGCAAACGTTAAGCGACCAACCGAAACCAAAGCGTTGCGTGATAATTCCAACCCATCAGCGTCAACCGTAACTCTTTCGTTATTGATCGAAACGTCTTCACAGTCACGCAGTAAAACGCTATCGCCATTGCATACCAATACAAGGTGACTCCCCTTGATGTCTGAATCGGTTAATACGAGATCGGCGGTAAAGTCATCGCTCCCCAAAACCAATGAGTCATTGGGTAAGGTCACCTCTACTCCGGCATGAACACCTGAGAGAATACGAATTTTCCATTGCTGCATTGAGGCTAATTCTCCTCTAATGGTCGAAGGCAATGATTATCTGAGCCATCACACTCTTTGATTTGCACTCGCCATCCTTTTTGTCCCGAAGGCAGCTCGCATTGCGATAGCACAGAAGACTTACCCTGTGACAACAGGTCTTGCTGATGACGCTCCGCTTGTACTTGAGATGAACAACTGTAGAGCGCGAGTGCCGATTTCAGACCTGCACTGTTATTTGAAATATTATTCAAGGCACCGAGCTTAGGCCTTAAGTCATACTCATTACCGATAAGCACGTTGTCACCAATGCCATCGACAACAATTCTCGGCTCAATAATGAACATGCGCACCGTTCTTCTGGTGGTATCAGTGGTACTTCGAAACAAGGCACCAAGGTATGGAATGTCTCCCAATAAAGGGACTTTCCGCAGCTGATGACTCACTTCATCACGGTATACACCACCGATTAACAGGCTTTGTCCTTGCTTAACCGTCGCCAGCGTACTGATCTCTGTCTTGCGAATAGATGGCACATCATCAACACCACCATCTGGAATTTGAGCACCGTCCTCAAGATGCAAACTTAGGTTGATTTCGGGCCTTTCAACAAATCGGTCTCCGACAATGCGTGGAACGATGCGCAGTAAAGTACCGTAGGTCACCTCTTCAAGGGCTGCCGTTTCTCTACCGACCAACTTAACGTAGAAAGTGCTGCTGTTGTTCAAGACTGCCTCCACGTTTTCCTGAGTTAGCAAAGTAGGTCGAGACACAACTTGAGCACTGCCTTGAGATTCCAATAAGCGAACTTGAGCCAACAGATAATTTAAGTTGGTCGCATCAAGCAATGATTTGAAAGTCTGCCCGCTGCCTAGCGTTACATCGCCACCATCAACATCACCCGTGGTTTTTATGTCAAGAATGCTGTTGTTGCCTACGTCAAGACCCGCTCGCCAATCCACACCCAATTGACTCAAATCGTTCGCACTGATATCAACAATCGAGAGTGCAACTTCGATTCGTGACTGTGGCTGATCCAACTGAGCGACTAACTTGCGGTACAAGGGCAAGCGCGCTTGTGTATCACGAACTATAATGGCGTTTAATCCAGGCTCAGCCTCTACTGATGCGCCGCCATGCACAGAAACATTCTTCGTCGTGATTGCAGCCGTATTAATATCCGTTTCTTCACCCTCTCTAGTCGCCTTTATCTGAGTTTGAACACCCGACAAGACTCTGCTCAGTACTGAAGCTACGCCCGGCACCGTGACCCCTTGATCGCGATAAGTAATTTCTCTATCTGTCGCCGAGGCATATTTCAAAGGAATAATTTCAACAAACAGCTCATCAGTAGAGTTGGACTTTTGAACCAACCGGCTTTCCAGCGCTTCGGCTGTTTGCACAACCAAATCAACGTATCTAGGTGGGCCAGCTAAATAAACCAACCCTTTGTTCTCTGCCGCACGCCAACCATAGCGAGAATCCCAAATCCCTGTCGATATCAGAGTACTGCGCAGTTCACGGGCTGTCAGAAGTTCAAGCTGTAGCAGTCGTGAACGGGTTTCCGTCGCTTTGTACACATGCAACACCGCGCCATCGAAATACCACATCATGTTGTAGACCTGTGCTAGGTAGTCGAGAAACTCGGCTGGGTCTTCTGGAGTAAATCGGCCACTAACTCGATCATTGACCTTGTCACTGACCGACACAGAAACGCGATAGTTAGCGCCAAAGTTATTCAATAGTTCTTTTAAAGAATCGTTGTCCGCATAGTAACGAAACGGCTGGTCAGGCCAATCCAACTCTGATGCGTGTAAAGGCAATACCGCGAACACACTCAAAGTACATGCAACAGACCAAACTAGTCGGCTTAGTTGTCTTTTTAAAACGGAAAGCATTATGGAATCCAAATACTGTGGCTGACGGTATAATTGACGCGTTGATGCTCTAACACAGCACTTAACTGCTCGACCAAATTCACATGCTGGGAGAGCTGAGTGCACAATACTTCTGTGGTTGCGCTTTCCATTTTCATCTTTCCTTGCACAATCAACTGTTCGTTATCATTAACCGTCAGCGTGCTTCTCGTATCGCGCAGTGTCTTCAAAGAGAGCTGCATACAATGCTTGAGTGCCTGCTCTTTTTGGAAATCGAGGTGCTGTTCAAACTGAAAGGGGAGAACGGTTTCCCACAAGACCCATGATGAATGCTGCCGAATGTTAAGCAGCATCTGGTCGACTTCGATATCGTAGGAACCATTATTTGAGGTAATAAAATCCCCAACCCCCAGCGTTACCGCAAGAGATTTCATCATTTGATCTAACATATTTAGCTCTATTTAAATCTGACTGAGGTGGTTACACGCTTGACCGCATTGATTACTCTGAATATCAAAATAATAGTGATCCACATGACCCACGGTATGCATGTCTTGAAACCACTGCCAAATCTTCGCAACCGCATTCAAATCGCTGTAAACATGGTCACAAGCATCCCAAACGTCTTTAAGCTCAGGTGCTTGAACTCGGGCTTCAGCACACCAGCCTTTCCATTCAGAGATAAACTTATCTGATGTTTTGCCGTGCTGAGATAGGCCCTTTAGTTTTTCCAGCGTTGGCTTCCACTCTTCTACGCTAGTTCGGTGGGATTCCACGACCTGATTTTGTTGTTCATTAAGAATATCAAGCTGTTCATACAGCTCACTCTGCTGCCTCTGAATCAGCGATAACTGCTGATCTGCGAAAATTGCGCTGTTCTCTTCCGCCGACAGTCTCAACCAATACTCTTTCTGAATACCCAGTTGATTGATAAGTTGTTCAAGTTTAATGGTGTCATGCAGTATCGTCTGATCTGTCTTTCGGTTAACCCATTCATTAATGGCTAAATACATGGAAAGAATCAGCGTTTTGGGGAATGCCAAATTGAAACGGAACCCCAATCGACCATTAATATAATCCAGCCTTTGCTCAAAAGAGCTCAACACATGACTATCACTCAATTGCCCACCCACTTCGAGAAAGAGGCGCATTGCGAATCGGTCTAGAGAGGTACCAAACCTTTGATAGATTTTGACCACTTGGCTAGCACATAGACAATCAACGACATTACGGTCAAGTAAACGTTGCAGCAAAGACAATTGCTCAGAACTCAAAACTCCTTCACTTAAAAGTTGTCGGTGATTGACATTAACAACATTAGACACTTGTGATGATTGGGTTAGCCCCTCATATCTTGTGCCTCTATGCAAGACAGTGACCTTCCTTTGCGCCACAATGTTATTAGGAAAAAGCGAACGGCGTCGCCAATGCAGCTTTTTCATCGGTGTTGTTCTCCGCATCTACTTCGAACAATCCAGAAGGAAGTAGAGGTATTAGTTTGATTCGTTGTTACGCTAATCATTATAGAGTTTGCGCCAGTTAATGCCTTTCAAAATTAGTCAGAAAATTTTAGTCGTCAGACATTTCACTTAGCTATAGGCACTTGTTCTTCCCCAGAACGTACACGGCTTGGTGTCGTTCCAAATCGACGTCGATAACTTTGCGTAAAGTAAGATTGGCTTGAAAAACCCGCTTCCATTGCGACATCGACAATACTCATCTTGCTGGTGAGCAATAACTTATGAGCATGCAGCAAGCGACGCTCACTGATCCACGCTCTAGGAGATACGCCATAATGCTCATTGAAAAGCTCTTTAAACGTCGTTAAGCTCGCACCAAACTCTTGAGCATAATCCGTTAGTTTCCACTCTTTCAGGTAATGGACCTCCATAAAACGACGCAGTCGGTCTGAGGTTTTGTTAGTCAGTTGTGATAATAATGCATATAGGTTCTCTCCTTTATCACCATGAAGCAGTAGGATCAGTATTTCCTCGTACTTTAAGCGCATAATAGTATCAGGATAAGACTGCTCCTCTAACGCCTTAATTCCTGATAACGCTTGATCTACCAATATGTTCAAAGTGAATGGAAACAACCCAGACTGAATGCTCTCAACTTTTGGCAGCGACATAAGTAATTCACTATGCTTTTGCAAAAATTGGCTGACCAGTTCGTTGTCA
Source organism: Vibrio sp. HI00D65 (assembly GCF_001635455.1). Classification (GTDB taxonomy): domain Bacteria; phylum Pseudomonadota; class Gammaproteobacteria; order Enterobacterales; family Vibrionaceae; genus Vibrio. The sequence continues at coordinate 70,512 of NZ_LWEH01000025.1, read as the reverse complement.
AATTCAACCATTGATGCCATATAGTGGCCATCTGATGGAGTATATTCGAGCAAGTAATCCCCTTGAGAAAGGTAAACCCCACAACCAGCGGCAACATCGAGCGTACAGTCACCCGTTTGAACTCTCAATTGCCCATTGTGAACGACTACAATATGAGACTGGCGAGAATGAAAAACTTCATCGTATTTTTCATAGTAACAAGTACTATGGACTTTTCGCGATAGCGAGTTGACCCTTTCTGTATTTAGCTGGCCTAACACATCCATTTTCTACCCTTCATAATCCCAATTTCTCTAACAGAGCCAGAGAAATACCAAAGCCTGATTTACAACAACACGAAAAATTACACATGATATGCAATCAGAACGATGTCAATTAAAGAAGCAAGAAAAGAGCATAGGTGCGATAGCACGACCATGCTCCCCTAATAAATTACAAATAGCTCAAAAGCCACCAGTGGTAGCAAAACGTAATCTTGGAGAGAACTCTCGGTGTTATTTTTATTTTCTCGAGAGGTTAATAAGCTTTTGCTAAAATTCAACGATAACTTGCGCTACTCAATTGAAAAAAAGTTAAATTATATTAGAAAAAGTTGAAATACTAGTGCTGAGTATAACCACTTATATTATAAGCCCTAAGAAAATGGCGTGTTTTTAAAATCATTTTTATCGAACCGATTTTTCTTAAGGGTGGAATATAAACATAAAATTTACAGTAAGTGCAACTGATATTCATATAAAGAAGGCAGTTTAATTCTATTATTACAATTAAGATTTAGGGTTTAGCCCTCCTTCCTTCGCTTAACTCACCGTTAACTTTTATTAACATTTAAAAATAAAAGTGATTAATTTACTCATTATTGTAGGCTTTTAGTTTTAAATTCTGATGGAATCTCCCTCGCGTAAACATATAGCCCTCTTCTTTAATAGCTATGATTTCTCCTTGAGAATGTAACACAGCACGGATCTTCATTTTCCCCTCACCTGCTTGTATCGGCGCTATAACAAAAGAGTATTGCACAGGTAGCTGAACTCCATGATAAGTTTGCCTTGCAACACTAATGCACTGTTCATCAACCACTTGGCACACATCGACATCAATCAAAGTATTTACAGGAGCAACATACTCATCAAAAGACACCCATCCGTACAATGCTGCCTGAGAGTCGCTTTTGAACATACTTCCTAAATGGCCTGTGTGAGTACAAGCGCTCAAAAGAAATATACTTAGTAATAAAAAAGACGTATTTACCTTCACTGTATGCTCAATCAACTTATCTTTTTAATAAAAATAACAATCTTGATTGTTCTATAAAAATGCATCAAAGATCAATAGGTATTTCTTTTAATTATTATAATCACGAGTCTCAAAAATAAGAATGACAATTAAATACATTGAATTCAGTTTGATAAAAATCTTGATGTTAGTTCCAAATATACAGTCGTTCATTATACAAGCACTAACTATATTAAACTTTGTTATAAGAAACACAGCTAATAAGCCCTAATTCATCAATAAAAAACGTTTATATAAAAAAATCCAACTAATATTGATAAACAACAAAACACACTTGCCATAACTTCAAGCTTAAATAAAAAAAAGGATGACTTCTATGTCTGCGCGCCAAATCGTAGATGAGGTTTTACTTAAATTTGCTCATCATATAGGGTTACCGAGATTAGAGTTGATCGAAGACGAATTGGGGTTGGCTTTTGATGACAACATAAGAGTACATGTAATCTTTCACCCAACAACAGGGACACTTCAATTGGAAGCTGAGATCGTTGATCTACAAATTGTAACCCCTGATCTTTACCGCTCTTTTGTCGCATTTAACTATCACTGGTCTGAACATCAGCTGTTTTTTAGTTTAGATAACCACAGGCACAAGCTATGTTTGAATAGACTGCTTCAAGCAGAGTCACTCGATTATGAGCTGTTTGAAGATTCATTAGCTGAAATACTTACACAAAGTGAATCTTGGGAAGACTTGTTATCGGCCCATGTAACCATGGAAGCTTTGCCATCTAAGTTTCAAAGCTCGGATTTAAGAGTCTAAGTAATCTATGTCCAATAGCATCCAACCAATACCAAATCACTCGTCGATAAATTGGATCGAGAACAGTCGCGAGAATGAGTCAGGAAAAAAGGGAGACTTTCTGGGCAGAGCTGTGGTGCTGATAAACCCTAATGAGAGAGAACAAAACCGCACGGGCTCAAAGCTTGAATTAAGCGAGATGCTCTCGACTTTTGCCAATACTGAACTTTCTAACTCGATTTTAAGCTTCGAAAAGAATTTTAGTTCCACCCAAGAGTTGTTGAATAGAAAGGTTCAAGTTATCTCAACTAACAGAGCAACGAGTTAGATACAAAACACCCAACAAGTCACCACATAACAAAAAGCCACACATCCCTTTACTGAAATGTGTGGCCGTTCAGAACATCCCTATTTCGCTTTTAATAGGTTAGGCCGTTATTCCATTTTCCCTAGTACGTAATCTTCATCACTACTTACTACTACGCCATGCTTCAGGAAGTTCTTACCTAGAATCATGCTGTATTCAAAGCGAGAGCGGTCTTGAAGGTTCACTCTCACCTCTTTCTCTAAGTCGCCTAACTTCACTTTCATTTCTACGACAGGACGAATGTTTACCTTTTCGCCTTTCTTCGCTTTAATACGCATCACATCAATAACTGGCTTGGTGAACTCTTGCTTATCTCCTTGGTTATTTTGATAAGTAAAGGTCACCATGTCTTGGCCATCTTTCTTAAATCGCTTGATGTTCACCGCGTTCATAGAGCTCACATCAGCACCTGTGTCTAGCTTGGCAGGGAATGTCATGCCGTACACTTCGACCACTTCAATGTGCCCAACTTTAAACAGAGGCTCTGCTTTTAGTAGATAGTCAGAGCGCGTGTTTACGTAAACCCCCTCTTTCGCCATTTTCTTACCTAGAATGAAATAAGGTTGTTTTTCATCACTGTCCAATACATCGATGGCAAACTCTTGTGTGCGAACCTTGCCAGAAGCCAAGAACTCACCACGAACTACTGGGCGAGTATCATCTCCCACCTTGAGCTTTTTAATGATTGGTTTTGTGACCTTCTGTTGTTCACCACTCGCGTCAGTTAGGTAAAACTCAACCGATTCATCTTTACCCTTGCCGACAATCTCAAAGCTGTCCACCTTCAATAGAGGCGTGTTTACAGTAAAAGAAGCCACAGCCTTTAGCGAGAACCCATCAAGTGTGATGTCCTCTTCCGGTGAGATAATCATTGGGGAACCCGCTTCAACCACATTGCTAAAACTCGATGAACCTTGTGAGAGCAAATTCTCAGCATTGGTATCAATCATAAAGAGTTCGCTGGCGGTATTCGTCCCCACCTTTAACTGAGAAGTATCGCCTGAATGCTCGCTCAAATAAACAAGCACATCTTTAGTGGTATTCTCATCGAGTTGAACTGGTACATACACAAGAGGCCTCTGATTTCCGCTCACACTTAGCATACGAACTAACGGTAATGTCACCTCTTTTTGCTTGCCAGTGTTACCGACGATATCAAACGTGACTTCGCTGTGTTTTTTGTCTACATCAATATTTTTTGCATATAGGGTGCTGTAGCGGTTTTTTAAAGAGAAGGTCGCATTCATTGGCATGCCCGATATAGACACCACCTCTTTACGACCAACCACCGTTGCGTTCTCTTGCTCTTGCAAATAATCATAGCCAGCGAACACCAACGCGTTGTCGGCTAGGAAGGATTTACCGATTAATACAGGTGCAGAGAAATGGCTTCTATCCGTGAGGTTAACGTCTGTTTTTAGTTCTTGATTAGCGATGGTCAGGGACATCTTCACCGTCGGACGAAGCAAAGACTTACTGCTAGTGCGGCTACGTATAACACTGACACGCTCTAAAGGGGCCTCAACCTTTACTTTCTCTCCATTCCGCGGGTTTTGCACCTTAAAAGAAACGATCGCCTGATACTTTGCAAAGTGGCTGCCATCCCAATCACTGTAGTGAAGAGCTCTGTTGCTCCGAGTCTCTTCGACCAATGCCGCCATCAACTCTTCATCTTTGAGATTCTTGTAGTCGGCATGGAGACTTCTCACATGAATATCTTCAGCATGCATCGAAGTGGTTTCTGCACCGGTGTCGATTTTACCCATGAAAGGGACGTCTTTTAGTCCTTGAACGCCAGAGAAGTACACATTCTCAGTTCGCCCTAAGACCACTCTACCATCAAGTTCGTAACTCGGGTTTTGCGTGGTGTGAGAGGTGTCTGTAGCCAAAGAATATTGTGACAAAAATAGAGAACTTAAAAGAGTTAGAGTCAAAGGGATCTTTTTCATTAGTTAGTCCGTTGTGATCAGTTCACTAATAATACTGGTGAAAAAGCAAGAAGTTCCCCCACCAGCAATGGTTCTCACATAACGTTTACGCTATGACTTTTTCAATGACAAACCGATGACTTTGCATCGCATCATTTCATCAATTATTGAATAACAGATACTCAATAACTTTTGGATACTCAGTGTTCAAATTGAAAAGATAATATAAAGGCCAACGATGCGCGTTGACCTTAGCGATTCAAAATACCATTGAAGCGAGATTAACTTGCTAAAACACAAACGGTTCTAAATAAACATAGCACTAAAAAGTCCCGACTGTTTTCTTTGCACAGACAGCACGAGCTTTTTCTACACCCTCACCTTTATTTTTATTAAAGCATTGGCGGTAAGTTTCGACGTAACGCTCAAATAATACTTTGGCTTCTGGTTTGGGTTTAGAGAGCAGTTGATTGACGAACTTCCTTGATCCCACTTCGAAATGCTGAGTATCGATTGGGGAATTCCAATCCCCTCCCCAGATCATAAAACCATGATGTGCAAACAACTCGACCACATCCTCCGCCATGCCTCGGCGTTCAATGGTATTGCGAGCACGAAAACGTGTTCTGTTCACATAGCTAGTCGCCGATTGTGAGGGCTTGACCGTGATGGTTCCGTTACTACCGAACGCTAAGAAAGGGTTTTGAACTGGGTTGATGTCGATTGCCACACCGTATGCATGCTTCGACCAACCTCCCCCACCAATGATAGGCCGAGCATTAAACGCACTGCTGTTGTTCGCTTCCATCGAGGCGTTATCATCACCGTTGAACTCACGCATTAGACGCGCAGAATGCAGTGGGAAGTTACGCTGTTTAAGTTCTAAAAAGAGTTGTTCAACAGAAGGGGCGATAACATCAAGCACAATCATATTCCCCTGCTGCGTTTCGCCTTTAAAGTTAATGAAATCAAAGTCCACTTTGGATAGACGCTCACAGCCAACAGGTGCTCCGATACTCAATACCTTGTTCTTTTTCATCATGTCACATTGCCATTGGGACACAGGTGCTACTTGGCCGTAACTCGCCGCACTACTCAAAGTTACCAGCAAACCAACAATTAAACGTTTCATTTCAAGGCTCAAAAACATCAAGAGTAAAAAGATAGGGAGTGGAAAATAACACACTCACCTAACAGAGCGCATACTTCGCTAGTGCACTTTGTTCCAATAAACGATTTCGCGAACTCGACCATTCTTATCCTTATCCGCCTTTCCGCCAAGCTCAGAAAGCTCAGGCAAGCACGACAATGTTGGAGCGTGATAAGCAATCAGCATCATTATAAATGCGTCATAAATGTCATCTATCGCGACATCTTTACGCTTGGTGTTTGAGATAGCTAACGCCACAGCCTCACACCATTGCGGGGCGATTTGCTGAATAATCGAAAGCCTTTCTTTTTTGCCCTCTTGGGTTCGCTTAGAAAAGGTAAGCGGTTCTCCTTTTAAGGCCGCAAACACCACCTCAGGGTGAGACTCTCTGATCGATAAATGTGGGTGATCACCGATGAGTTTATCTAGCTCTCGGATTTTTGGAACAATACCCCAAGTTTGCTTAGAGAACTTCTTACCAAGCTGCTGCACATTGGCATTGCACGCCGCGATGTAATCGGTTTGGTAAACCGCCTCACGACACGGAACCGGAAACACCGAAGAACCACGTTTGCTGGTTAGAAAACGCCTTGCTGCTTTGTCGCATAAACGATCTGGAGCCTGCGCATCACTAAAACCAATCGGCATGTCGATAAGCGCCTTTGAACCGATAAGATCACTCACTAACTCATCAAGTGCCTTTACTACTTTGAAAACTGGCGCTTGATTATCAGAGACAATCCAAGCGATCCAACCCGCCTTACAGCCATCAATTCCGATGTATTTCATTTTTACTCTACCGTTACTTAAAGGGTTAAATTAGCGGGTAAGCATGACGCTCAATGCCACTCATTGATTAGCAGTCGACTTTTCACACCGCGTACCTGCAGACCCATTGCATCAAACACCTCTTCAAAGTCTCGACATTGTTGGGGAATATTAGGTAAAGAAAGAACCGCTTCAGAAAAGAATTGCTGTTCAAAATGAGCCGAATCACTCCACGCCAATTGCCACCATTTGAGAATACGAGTTTTAGACGCGCGAAGTTTTTCAGCGGTAGGCACCTTGTCACTTTTACTTAAGTTCTCTTTGCTTGTGGTTGGAAAGAGGTTCCATTTATCGTTATTCGGCCAGTAAGCAAAAGGCAGACAGTGATCAACGTGATACTCATTTTTTAACGATTTTCCACTCCAAACGCTGACAATGTCTGCATGTTCAGATCTAAGTTGCTCAACTCTTTTACGTACGTCACGAGTGTCGTGATTTCGGTCAATCCAGACTAAGCAGTCGTGATAGGTCTGAAGTGATATGTTGCGCTGTCGATTTAACTCAAAACGCTGCATCTCCATCACCCATTGATTCACGACTAGCGGCTCAATCCAAGAGTGATAGATTCTGAAACATTCCCATAAGCTTTCATCCAGTGTGAAGTAACCAAAGCTTGCTAAGAATTCACTGTCGATAACTAGTGATTCTCGACTCTTTCGTCGCTGTTGAGGTGGGAGTATCTCAAACAACTTATTTTCTTTGGTACCTTGATAAATAAAGGTTACAGGACCCGATTTAATGGTGCTGATCGTCTGTGAAAACAACTTCTGCAATGCTTTGGCTTCATCACCAATAAACAGAGTGCCTATCGCTAAATCATCGGCACTGAGGTGCTTGAGTTTGTTCCAGCCATCGTCTTTTACAAAGCCTAGGCCTTTACTCGTGTTGCTATTTTGCTGAATCCCAACGCCTTCTATATCGATATCAATGAGACGCTTAAATTGCCTAACCCAATACAGAGCAACCAAACCCACTGGTAGAGATATTTTGCCATCGGTTCGATCAATCACAGCACCTGAATGGGCATCTGCGATTCGCAGCAAGGTTCTTAACAGAGCCAATTTGTATGTGGCCGACTTATTGTCATTCACAATAATGTGGCGCACCTTGTTTAAGTCACCCGATCCGTCATCTGGCAAGGTCATCACTACGGTTTGCCACCAAACCTCACTGCGCTTCAAGGTGTCTTGGCTATCATCGACATGACGCACCAACAAAGCACTGTTCTTCGATAAACGCTCAAGCTCTTCAACCGAGACTTCATAGCCCTCTCGGTCGTCATGAAACTCTCCGTGACGTAGCGTAATCACTAATTTGCCATTTGGAGCGAGTAAGTTAGATAACTTTCTGAATGCTCGCTCTCGATATGACGGTGCAAGGTGCATCCACACAGCACTTACTAGTATCAGGTCAAAACGCATTCCAAGGTTTTCAGTTCGACTCAAGGATGGGAGTGAATCATCCAACCATGTAACATCTGGCCCAGTATATTCTGAGCCCAGCTCGCGTAATGACGCACTGGGTTCTATCGCGATAACTTCCGCACCAGCCTTTTGCATCCATAACGCATCACGGCCACATCCCGCCCCAACATCTAGTACCTTATCGCCCTCTAAAGGCCAATAAGCTTGCCAGCTTTTATGAACAGCTTCAAAAGCAACAGAATGGTACTGCTGGCAAAGTGTGTGGGCATTTTTATCGTAAAAAGGAATCGATGAAGACATATGCGCTATCGGAGTAAGGAGTCTAACTCCATAGTAATAGTGACCTAACAAGATTACTAGCTGCACATATCGGTTCAGCCACTCCCATCCACATTCATCATTAGTCGCTGTTTTATATAAACATATCTCCACCAACCCATTCTAATAACAAGCGCCTAAAATCAAACTCGGTGGAAAAGTGAAACAAACCAGATGCAAGGCGACACCCGAACAGAGATAATTGTTTTACCGGAATGCTCCCAACCTCAACACTCAGCGATAGACGTTCAATGACTCAATACCCCTACATAGACATCCCATTCAACCTACGCCACACCTGTTGGTTTTGTGGTGAGCCTTCTAATCACACAGTTGAGTTTCCTAAAACCGCTTCGCTTTTTGCCAAGGTTGGTCATGCGCCGATAGCACTGCCAGCGTGTAAAGAGTGCGCGCGTGTGAAATATGCCAAAGACCTAACTTCGATTTGGGCGGTGCGCGACCAGATAAAGCATGCGCTCATTGATAAGTATGCCAAGCACTTAGGTATTGGTGAGAACTGGACAGAGCAAGAGCTGATAGACAGTGAATTTACGGGCGCGACACTTGGTGGCTTTGGGCGCAGCGCTTGGAAGATGTATCAAATAGCCAAGCAACGAGTCGAGTATCAAGGCTGGCCTTTGTCGCTTGATAACATTGCCATTGAGGCCTTCGACGAAACCAGTGGCTTTGAGTTTGAAGGCACTCGTTATGCTTCACTCCATTCTTGTATCGATTATTTCACCAAGGCTGCAGGGGTAGACAAAGAACTGCTGTCTGAACTGGTCAATATTGTGTCATCAGAAAGATTTAGCTACGCACTGAGAATTGCAAAGCTGAATAAGAATATCTCAAATACCAAGCGTTTGGCGATCATCGATGAGGTGCTGCTGCAAGAATCTGAGCAACAAGAAATTCTACTGGAACAGGCTAATGCGATGTTTAACCCCAATATTGAAGAAATATCGATTGCAGGCTCAACGGCTCCAGTGTTTGCGATTCAATGGGCACTGGCGAACAAGGTCAAAGATTTAGCGCATTTATGCACGCTTGAAGATGATTATTTTGACTATTTCGAACATCTTGGCGGTCCTGCGGCTTTTATGTCTTATAATGGCCTACAACTTTATGTACAAGCCCGTCAAAACCCTGAATGGGTAAACAAGTCTGATCCTAATAAGCAATATTGGCCATCAGAAGCAGGTACCAGTGAACACATGTAAGCTCGGTAACCCCCTCCTAGACTGCTTGTTAGTCATTGTTTTATATAAAGATCTAAAAAAAGACGTCTCACACAGTTAATTGTTGCATTTCAGTTAAATAGAGTGAAGACTTCAAATACCTGAAACTATTTAATCACTGCACTCTTGTAGTGAGTAAGGAGTCAATTTTGCTTTCTGTTCTTCGTATTATCTTGGCTACGGTGTTTATTATTTTCACCACGTTATTTGCTTTTGTTTACTGCTTGTTTAGCCCCAAGAACCCTAAGCATGTGTACTTTTTTTGTCGTTGGTTCAACCAATTACAGAAGATCCTTGGTGTAAAACTGGTGCAGCGTGGTCTAGAGAATGCACCCACACCAGAAAAGAGCGTGTATATCTCCAACCACCAAAGCGTGTTGGATTTTGTCACTGACCCAGGAATGTTAAGGCCGCGTACCGTTTCTTTGGGTAAGCGTGATTTATTGATAGTGCCTTTCTTTGGCCTACTGTATTGGATCACGGGGAACATTCTGATCAACCGTGAAGACAAGTCGAAAGCGCGCGATACGATCAAACAAGTGGCAGAAGCGATTCATCAACGAGACCTTTCTGTGTGGGTTTACCCAGAGGGAACACGTAGTAAAGGGCGCGGGCTATTGCCGTTCAAAACGGGCGCTTTCCGAATGGCGATTGAGGCGGGTGTACCTATCACCCCGATGTGCACGAGCACCACTCACAACAAAATCGACTTTAACCGACTAAACAACGGCATTGTGATTACCGAAATGCTTGAGCCTATTGATGTATCTGGATACAAGCTGAGTGACGCAAGAGAACTGGCGAATCACTGCCATGCGTTAATGGCTGAGAAGATTGCAGAGCTTGATGCTGAAGTCGCTAGATGGGAATCACAACAAAACTCTGAGCTTGATTCCGACCGTTCTTCTGCTCGGTAATTCGCTTCAAAATGATTAAGCTCTAATTAGGCCTCTCCCAAAACCTTCACGATTACCACTATCGTTATTCATCATTTACTAGGCTGACGTTTGTCTTGAAAAGTGAACGCAGCCTAGTACAGCTGAGAAATAGCAGTAAACAACGGTCACCTTCACCTATCTTGCCCTGATTGCTTGATTGTTCAGCAATCAAAAAAGTCCTAACCCGACGCACTCATTCGTAACTTTAATGCAACATAAGAACTAACCACACATAGCTTTTGATGTAAGCCAGTCACAGAATACCCACCCATTTTATTGCGCTTCTTTCAACCCCGACCCAGTAATGATTGACATAAGATATAGAGCAATCACTCTTTCAACACATCTATGAATACAAAGAAAAACATACAGTTGCATCAAAAAAATCAACTCACCCCATCATAAAAAGCGATAAAAATTAACAATTACTACCAAGAAGTTGCTTTGTATCACAGTAATCTTAACCCATAGATAAATAGTTTAACAATTGAGTTACAAGTGAAGTATTGTGTTGTTCGAAAAACAATCACAAGTAAAACTAACAGGGAAAAAACTCATGCAGTCATTCGTTGATTTTTTGAATGGAATAATCTGGAGCCCAGTGCTTATCTATCTATGTTTAGGCGCAGGCTTGTTCTACTCGGTCATGACTCGATTTGTACAAATCCGTCATTTTTTCGAAATGTGGCGCTTATTATTATCAGGTAAAAGCTCTACTAAAGGTATCTCCTCTTTCCAAGCACTTGCTGTTTCGTTATCTGGCCGTGTAGGTACTGGCAACATTGCAGGTGTTGCTGCAGCTATCGGTTTCGGTGGTCCTGGTGCAGTATTCTGGATGTGGGTTGTAGCCTTCTTTGGTGCTGCGACTGCGTTTGCAGAATCAACGCTAGCGCAAATCTACAAAGAAGAGGACGAAGGTCAGTTCCGTGGTGGCCCGGCTTACTACATCGAGAAAGCGATGGGTCAGAAGTGGTACGCATGGATCTTTGCAATCGCGACGATTTTTGCTTGTGGTATTTTACTCCCAGGTGTCCAGTCAAACAGCATTGGCAATGCGGTAGAAGCTGCATTTGGTTCAGGTGCAATGATAGAAACAGCTGTCGGTACATTCAGCTTCGCTAAAATCTTCACTGGTACCGTTGTCTCAATTATCCTTGGTTTCATCATCTTTGGTGGCGTTAAGCGTATTGCGAACTTCACGCAAATCGTTGTTCCATTCATGGCATTGGCTTACATCATCATCGCCTTCATTATCATCCTACTCAATATTGACCAAGTACCTGTTGTGTTCTCTATGATTGTTGGTGATGCATTCACACCTATGGCTGGCTTCGGCGCTGCGATTGGTTGGGGTGTAAAACGTGGTGTTTACTCAAACGAAGCGGGTCAAGGTACAGGTCCCCACGCCGCAGCAGCAGCAAGTGTTGATCACCCAGCTCAGCAAGGCTTGGTTCAATCATTCTCTATCTATATCGATACACTGCTGGTTTGTTCTGCTACGGCATTCATGATCATCATTACTGGCGCTTACAATGTACATGGCGGGACTGAGGGTGTATTCCTTGTGCAAAACCTTGCTGAAAACGTGAGCGCGAATGGTCCTGTATTTACACAGCTAGCGATTGAAAGTGCACTACCGGGTGTTGGTAAACCATTCATCGCATTTGCTTTATTCTTCTTCGCATTTACAACAATTCTTGCTTACTACTACATTGCAGAAACGAACATTGCTTACCTGCGACGCACCATAAAAATCCCAGGGATGATGTTTGCGCTTAAACTTATCATGATCGCTGCGGTTTTCTACGGCACGGTCAAAGCAGCGAACCTTGCATGGGCAATGGGTGACGTTGGCGTAGGCTTAATGGCGTGGTTAAACATCGTTGGTATTCTGATCATCTTCTTCATCTCTAAGCCTGCGCTTAACGCTTTGGCTGACTACGAGGAGCAACAGAGTAAAGGCGTAACCGAGTACACATTCAACCCTGTAAAACTAGGCATCAAAGGTGCAACTTACTGGGAAGAGAAGTACAAGCGTAAGACGGGTAAGTCGCCAGAAGCTGAAGTGGCAGATAGCAAGCCAGTAGAACAGCCTTCAGCGTAAGGCTTTCAATTACAGCTTTTGAACGATAAGTTGCTCTAGATTTTGTTTTTCTTTAGAGCAAATGCAAAAAAGGGTTAGCCATGGCTAACCCTTTTTTTATATGTCTAAGAAACGCGAGATTATGCAGCGATTTCTTGTGTTGCCATTTGAGGTGCTTTCTTCTCACCGATTGGCAGTACTGTGCGGCCGTATTCGTTGTTGATTACTTGTGCCATTGCGAAGTAGATAGCAGAAGCGCCACAGAAGATACCTTCGAAACCAGCGATAGTACCGATCAGTTGGTTACCAGTGAAATCACGAGCTGCAAGCAGGAAGAACAAGATAGTTAGTGAACCGAATACTACTTGCTTCGCTACTGGGTAGCATAGAGAACCGATGAACATGAAGCCTGTAAAGATGCCCCATAGAAGTAGGTACCAACCCATGAATGCTGCTGGGCTTGCTGGTAGGCCCATTTTAGGCATTACTATTAGACCAACAAGAGTCAACCAGAATAGGCCGTAAGAGGTAAATGCAGTTGTACCGAACGTGTCACCACGTTTGAAGCACATTGTGCCAACGATAACTTGGCTTAAACCACCGTAAAAAATACCCATCGCAAGGATCATTGAATCTAATGGAAAGAAACCTGCATTGTGGATATTAAGAAGAATAGTGGTCATACCGAAACCCATTAAGCCTAACGGCGCTGGGTTAGCTAGTTTGGTCGACATTGCGAATTTACCTTTATCAAATAGGGGGTTAAAAAAAACCAATAAAAATTGTAATAAAATTTTAATTGATAAATCGCTTTTGGGATAATCCAGTTATCGAAAACTAAGGTTGTTGAAATGATCCTATTGAGATTTTGATTTGGTTTTGGCAATTTATATTCATAGTAACTATGCGTTGAGAATTCACTATCACGCTATAAAAAGATGCGAGTAACGAGATTCGGGATGAGAAAAGAGTATCCAGATTTGAGTAAGCGATAGTCCTTAGCATCAAACTAAGACAATAGAGAGCGAGCTCTTCGATAATCGTTTACTCGCATCCTGTATCTAGTCTCTCAGTTGAAATCTTAAATTACGCTTGTTGTGGTTTAGATTCAGACACTTTAGATTGAACTTCTGAAGATGCATTCTTACTCGCGTCGCGCTTGGCTAGCAATGTTACTACAACCAGTTGGGCGATAAGCGCACCTAACACGACCAACGAGCTACCAGTTAAGCCTGCGACAACAAAGCTCACTAAAGCAATACAACCGTTCATTAATGCGTAAGGTAATTGCGTCTTAAAGTGCTCAAACTGATCACACCCTGCACCTGTTGAAGAGAGGATGGTGGTTTCAGAGATCGGTGAGCAGTGATCACCAAACAGGCCACCAGAAAGCACCGCACCAATCGCAACTAACAGCGGTGCATCAATTGCAATCGCGGTTGGAATAACCAACGGCATCATGATGGCAAAGGTTCCCCATGACGAACCCGTAGCGAATGAGATAATAGCCGAGAGTAAAAAGGCTACTGCAGGCACTAACCAGTAAGGGAAACCGCTTTGCGCTTGTTCTGCAATATAAGCCGCCGCGCCTAACTCTTTACCAATCGTGCTTAATGCCCACGCCAGTACCAAAATAATTGCAACCGGCATCATGTTACCCATGCCTTTTAGATACACAGAAACGCTATCCGACAGTTTTCTCACGCCGTAGTAAGCCATCAGCGAGATCAAGGTAATCGCGGCAAAGAAATAAGCTGAAGACAGTGCTGCTCTGAATGATGAGCCTGCGACCTTTTGAAATGGAAAACCTTGTGGAACTAACATGGCACACAATACCATGAGCATCACTAATAATGGTGCCCAAACAAAAGATGCCTTTGCATTTTTATGCGAGAAAGGATTGAGTGATTCGCTGTTCACGCCTAGGTTGATTCCCGCTTGGCAATCACGTTCAGCTTTTGCCATTGGTCCGAAGTCTAAACCTTTAACAGAAACCAAAGGAACGATGAAAATTGCTAAGAATGCGTAGAACTGGAAAGGAATCGCACCGATAAAGGCATCCCAGTCAGACATGTTGACATTCAAGGCGGTAAACTCTTTTTGAATCAGGCTCATGATGTAAACGCCCCACCCGATAAATGGGATAAGGATCGCGACAGGTGATGATGTAGAGTCGATGATAAATGCCAGCTTCTGTCTAGAAAGTTTCAGTTTATCGAAAAGGGGGCGAAAGACAGGGCCAACAATTAACGGAGTACCTAAGTCAGAGAAAAATATCACGATTCCTCCAAACCACGCAGACAACTTAGCTTGGCACTTGTTGCTGACCCACTCCGTCACACGCTTGGCAAACGCAACACCACCACCCGACTTCTCCATCAAAGCAACAAAGCCACCGATGAATACCAACAGCATAATGACGCCAGCATTGTAGCTATCAGTAAGCTGTGGCACTAGGTAGTCTTTGACCATGGTTCCAAAGGTATCAAGAGGGTTTAGTTCACTAAACATTCCGGTGAGTATAGCAACGCCACTGAGTACGCCAGCAAAAAGTCCAATCACTACATTCCTTGTCGCCAACGACAACACCAAAGTAATCACAATGGGGATGAGCGACGTGATATCTGTCTGTTCCATAGGTAAATCTTAACCCTAAAATAAAGAATAAATAAATTTTAAAAGTGAATATAAATTCACCAAAAGCATTTGTACAGGACTTTATTCTCTAAATGAAAAATTAGCATTCAGCTAGGGATTTTTGCGTTAGATGATCGAGGAACGCAGAGCAGAAACGCAAAAGCCGAAAGCAATCACTTTCGGCTTTGATTAATCAGTTAAGGTACTCAATTGGCTGAACGATTAATTACAGCTGATTTCATCCCAGAACCAATTCGATTGAACTGGGCTTTCCCAGACGCCAGGGCCGTTTTTAGCTACGAAGCACTTACCGTTATGCGTCACTTTATCGCCATTACTCACTTGGCTAACACCTACTTGCCACCTAATAAATTCAGATGGATCGACAACCACTGGCGGCTCTGTCACAGGCGGTTCAACGGGTCTAGGATCTACCGGAGCAGGGTCAACAGGCGTTGGATCTGTCACAACTGGTGGTGTTGGCTCACCTGCGACTAGTTTCCAAGGGCCACCATTGGCAGGGTCATCTCCTTGTGTCCACCATTTCGCTTCATAAGTTGCGCCATTGTGAGTCACTTGGTCACCAGCGTTGTAAACCTTAGTCGCACTCCAACCGTTACCGCCGGGATCGGTTCCAGGGTCTACCGGATCAAGCTTATCGACCACTTTCACTTCAGGCCAACTTGCATGAGATCCATAGAAGTTGGTTACACACTTCTCGTAATCGCCCGGTACTAATGCAGAGTATGCCGTTTGGAAGCCGACTAACTCACACTCAAATGAGTAGCCTTCAGGACGGTCTGCGTAGTATTTCCAGTTACCATCCCAGTTGGTGTACAACACATCTGTTGCGCCGTTGAGGTTCAAGCTTCCGTATGGCGTTTGCTGCCAGCAGGTATTCTTTTCGTCTGCTTCAACAGGGATCTGGTAGTGCGCCGCTAGCCCTTCCCAGTAATGAATGCGGTTAACCGGTTGGCCCTTGTCTTTATTCTGTTCACCACACTCAATACCACCGTTGATTACATTGATGGTGGTACCAAAGCCATAACCAATACCCGCATCCAGTTCACGTTGAGATGGTGTCCAAGTACGGTCGATAACATGCAGCATCGCTGGCTTCGGTGATTGTGGCGTTAAGAAGAACCAAATAGCGGAAGCCAAGTTCAACCAAGAATCTGCAACTAGGCCCGGATTATTCAGCAGAACCGTTGCATCACCATCGAACATTACTTCAGAGAAAGCGCCGTAGTTAAAGTGGTAAGAAAGCTGTTTTGCACCACGGCCGAAATAACCCTGTCCAGCCGCACATGGCCAGCGTGCATTTTGCCAATCGTTCTGACCACAGCCTGTTGTGTAACCTTCTTGCCCTTCAGACCACCCCATTTCGCGAACATGTACTAGAGCTTGCTGCCACTCTTCTAAAGCCAACGGGTTATCAGAAGTATTATCTATCGCGATGTGACCACCTGTCTCTTGAGAGAAGTGAGCAAAAGACGTGATGATAGATTTCATACAGATGGCGTCAGAGTCACGGCCATCAGTGTACTCTCCACAGAACGCAGGGAATTTACCAATCGCACGTAGGAAACGTGTGTAAGTGTATTCTGGTGCAGCCATCTGAGTAAGGAAGTTCCATTCAGATTGAGAGAATACACGCTCAACTCGCTTTACGTTCTCAGGGTTGGAAGATAAACCGGGTTCTATCGCTTCAACGATGGTGTTCGAACGAGTTTGTAGTGCCTGTGACCAAATCGCGTACATAGGGTCCGAGGTTTTCACTTGCTCAGCAGCTTGTAAAGCCGACTTCTCAATCAGGTAACCATTCGGGTTTTGCGGATCGGGTTGAATGTTTAAAGACGCATAACTTTGTGCTGCTAAAGTGCAGCCCAATACTGTCGCCAAATATGTGATTTTTAACATGGTGGGTTCTCTTATCTGTCCTTAATAAGTCCATCAGAGAGTATGCGGCACGTGAGAAATGGCCTAGTTGTTACGGTATGTATTTATAAAAAGTGCGAGTTATAGTTTTATGTATAGTTAAGGGTAACAATGCGTCTCATGGTTTCTTGAGCTGATATCTAGTTTCCAACTAATTTGGTTTCTTACGCTCAATACCCCCTCAAACCACAACCATTGACTATGCGGCGTGGAAAACAAAAAAGCCCCGAACTGAGTTCGAGGCTTTTAATAACTAAATCAAATAGCAGTTAAATCTCTAAGAGATTATTCCCACTCGATAGTTGCTGGTGGTTTACCAGAAATATCGTAAACAACACGTGAAATGCCGTTAACTTCGTTGATAATACGGTTAGACACCTTACCTAGGAAGTCGTATGGTAGGTGTGCCCAGTGAGCAGTCATGAAGTCGATCGTCTCTACAGCACGTAGAGATACAACCCAATCGTACTTACGGCCATCGCCCATTACGCCAACTGAACGTACTGGTAGGAATACCGTGAATGCTTGAGATACTTTGTGGTAAAGGTCAGCTGCGTGAAGCTCTTCAATGAAGATAGCATCTGCGCGACGCAGTAGATCACAGTACTCTTTCTTGATTTCGCCAAGAACACGAACACCTAGACCTGGACCCGGGAATGGGTGGCGGTAAAGCATGTTGTATGGAAGACCTAGCTCTAGACCGATCTTACGTACTTCATCTTTAAACAGCTCACGTAGAGGCTCAACAAGGCCCATTTCCATATCATCAGGAAGACCACCAACGTTGTGGTGAGATTTGATTACGTGTGCTTTACCAGTCTTAGATGCTGCAGACTCGATTACGTCTGGGTAAATAGTACCTTGAGCAAGCCACTTAGCATTTGTCAGTTTCTTTGACTCTTCATCGAAGATATCCACGAATACGTGACCGATGATCTTACGCTTAGCTTCTGGTTCAGCTTCGCCTTTAAGCGCTTCTAGGAAACGATCTTCAGCGTCTACTTTGATGATGTTTAGACCAAACTTGTTGCCGAACATATCCATAACTTGCTCAGCTTCGTTCAGACGAAGTAGACCGTTATCTACGAATACACACGTTAGTTTGTCACCGATAGCGCGGTGAGCAAGCATTGCAACTACTGATGAATCAACACCACCAGAAAGACCAAGGATAACTTCGTCGTCGCCTACTTGCTCTTTAATACGTGCAACTGCATCTTCAATGATTGAAGCTGAAGTCCATAGACCTTCACAACCACAAACGTTAAGAACGAAGTTCTCAAGCATTTTCAGGCCATTCTTAGTGTGTGTTACTTCTGGATGGAATTGAACACCGAAGTATTTCTTCTCTTCGTTTGCCATTGCTGCGTATGGGCAAGTGTCTGTTTCAGCAACCTTTGTGAAATCCGATGGGATCTCAACCACTTTATCACCGTGGCTCATCCAAACATCTTGAGTAGACTCAAGGTCAGCGAACAGTGCTGATTCGCCAGTCACTTGTACCGCTGCGTAGCCGAACTCACGCTCAGTAGACGTTGCTACTTTACCGCCAAGTTGCTCAGCCATAGTTTGCATGCCGTAGCAGATACCAAATACAGGAACACCTGAATCAAACACGTACTGAGGTGCACGTGGAGAGTTATCTTCCGTTACACTCTCAGGGCCACCAGATAGGATGATACCGTCTGGATTGAATTCACGAATATCCGCTTCGTTTACGTCCCAGCTCCAAAGTTCACAGTAAACGCCGATCTCACGAATACGACGAGCAACTAGCTGTGTGTATTGAGAACCGAAGTCTAGAATTAGAATACGTTGGTCATGAATATTTTTAGTCATTTTAAGCAGTCTTATTGGCTATGTGATCAAACTGAGGCGAGTTTACTCACCTCTGATTAACTCTTCAAGAAATAAAGCAAACGTTTTCGTTAGGTATCTTTAACCTCGTGTTTTGAGAAAATCAGACCTTCATCAAAACAGGCAGTAGATATAATATCAATCACAGTAAGTGTTCAGGAATAGCGCAGGGAAAAAGCTTGAGAACAAGGCAGGATTTTCTGATGAGTAGTTATTCTACAATCAAAAATCCTAACGAAGTTATCGAAGTTTTTAACAAGCTAGGATGACCAGTTATTTACCACGATTGGTATAATAATGTGCCGATTTAATCAGCACATTATTCAAACGTTTGGACGTATTATTAACCTAAACGGTAGTTAGGTGCTTCTTTAGTAATTTGAACATCGTGTACGTGAGATTCTTTCATGCCCGCACCAGAAATACGAACAAACTCAGCTTTAGTACGCATGTCTTCAATCGTCGCAGAACCTGTTAGGCCCATGCTTGAACGTAGACCACCCATTTGTTGGTGAACAATCTCTTTTAGACGACCTTTGTACGCGATACGACCTTCAATACCTTCTGGAACAAGCTTATCTGCAGCGTTGTCAGATTGGAAGTAACGGTCAGAAGAACCTTGAGACATAGCGCCAAGAGAACCCATACCACGGTAAGACTTATAAGAACGACCGTTGTAAAGGATAACCTCACCTGGTGCTTCTTCAGTACCTGCGAACATTGAACCAACCATCACACAAGATGCGCCAGCAACGATAGCTTTACAGATATCACCAGAGAAGCGGATACCGCCATCTGCGATTACTGGAATACCGTATTCGTTTGCAACTTCTGCTGCGTCTGCAATTGCTGTTACTTGAGGAACACCAACACCAGTAACGATACGAGTTGTACAGATAGAACCAGGGCCGATACCAACTTTAACTGCACTTACACCCGCTTCGATAAGAGCACGAGCGCCAGTACCAGTTGCTACGTTACCACCGATGATTTGTAGATCTGGGTATGCAGCGCGAGTTTCGCGGATACGGTTAAGTACGCCTTCAGAGTGACCGTGTGAAGAGTCGATAAGTAGAACGTCTACGCCAGCTTCAACAAGAGCAGCAACACGCTCTTCGTTACCAGCACCAGCACCAACAGCTGCACCTACACGTAGGCTGCCGCGCTCATCTTTACAAGCATTTGGTTTACGTTCTGCTTTATGGAAGTCTTTTGCAGTGATCATTCCTGTTAGTTGGAAGTCATCATTTACAACAAGTACTTTTTCAACACGTGCTTCGTGCATTTTCTCTTGAACTTCTTCGCGAGTTGCACCTTCTTTAACAGAAGCTAGACGCGATTTAGGCGTCATTACTACGTCAACTTTCTTAGAAAGGTCTGTTACAAAGCGAACGTCACGGCCAGTAATGATACCAACCAGTTCGTTTGTTTCAGTCACTACAGGGAAGCCAGCAAAACCGTGCTTCTCAGTCAGGGTAACAACATCAGCAATCGTTGCATCAGGGCTTACTGTTACCGGGTGAGAAACCACGCCTGCTTCGTAAATTTTAACCTGGCGAACCATTTCAGCTTGCTGCTCGATAGACATGTTCTTGTGGATAAAGCCAATGCCACCTTCTTGCGCGAGTGCGATAGCCAGACGAGCTTCCGTCACGGTATCCATCGACGCAGAAATCATAGGGATGTTCAGTGAAATGTTTTTAGTCAACTGAGTGCGAAGATCAGCTGTGTTTGGGAGAACAGTGGAGTGAGCTGGCACGAGTAGTACGTCATCGAATGTCAGCGCTTCTTTGGCAATTCTTAGCATTTGCAATATCTCACAATTGAGGAGTAGAAAGAAAAATCCGACTTCATCGTTTCGCATAATGAAGTGCTTTGGATTAGATATTGCGGAGGGATTATACGCACGGAGAAATCGCTTGGCTACACATTTTTGTATTTTTAATTTGCATTCCTCCCCTTGATATGTATTATATTGCCGCTATCTTCCATACTCACGCCCTGTGAGATTCCAAGAAAGACCTTCCTTCAAGGAAAGATAGTGCTTCTATGACTAATCCAAACATCTTTACTGTTTCTCGCCTCAATTCAGAGGTTCGTCTCCTATTAGAAAACGAAATGGGAATAGTGTGGCTCGTTGGTGAAATCTCAAACTTCTCTGCACCTGTCTCTGGTCACTGGTACCTCACCCTTAAAGATTCCCTTGCTCAAGTTAAGTGTGCCATGTTTCGAGGCAATAACCGCCGAGTCACCTTTAGGCCTCAAAACGGCAATCAAGTATTAGTTAAAGCTCGCCTGTCTCTTTATGAGCCACGTGGTGACTATCAATTGATTATCGAAAGCATGCAGCCAGAAGGTGATGGTAAACTTCAGCAAGAGTTCGAAAAGCTGAAGATGAACCTTGCTGCTGAAGGGCTGTTCGCTCAATCGAGTAAACAAGCTCTTCCTGAGCACCCGAAGCGCGTAGGTGTTGTCACCTCTAAAACTGGCGCTGCGCTGTTTGATATTCTGGATGTCTTGAAAAGACGCGATCCTTCGCTACCGGTTGTGGTGTATCCAACCATGGTTCAGGGCGAAGAGGCGGCAATTCAGATTGCTCAGGCGATTGGACGTGCTAACGAACGCAATGAGTGTGATGTGTTAATCGTAGGCCGTGGTGGCGGTTCACTGGAAGACCTTTGGTGCTTCAACAACGAGATCGTTGCTCGCACTATTGCTGCAAGCCAGATTCCAATCATCAGCGCCGTCGGCCACGAAGTGGATGTCACTATTGCCGATTTCGTTGCCGATATGCGCGCTCCAACGCCATCAGCTGCGGCTGAATTGGTTAGCCGTGACAACAGTCATAAAGAGCAAGCTTTTGCCTCTAAACGTGCTCGCTTGGTGAGTGCGATTCGCCACGTGTTGATCAAACAAGCGCAATCGACTCAAGCACTGAAACACCGCTTAGAAAGACAACACCCAACCTACCAACTGCAAAAGCAGAGTCAGCAGCTTGATGACCTAGATATGCGTTTGCGTCGTGGTATGACTCAATACCTAAAGCAGCACGCACTGCGTGTCGAACGTAAGCAGCACCAACTTCAATTGAACTCACCTGTTAAGCGCCTTGGTGAACAAAAACTGCATCTGCAACGTTCAGAGCAAAAGCTATTAGATGCGATGGATAAAACCCTGCTAACCACTCGCCACCAGCTTGCGATGGCTGCCGAGAAATTAGAGACCGTCAGTCCACTGGCAACCCTAAAGCGTGGCTACAGCATTACTCATTCAGAATCGAGCAAGACTGTGTCATCGATTAACGATGTCGAAGTCGGTGAAGTGATCACCACTCAGGTTGAAGATGGCATGATTGAGTCGCAAGTGACGGCAAGAGCAACTAAGAGCTAATTCGAACGTTAAAAACTAGAAAGCCCTATCGATAATCGACAGGGCTTTTTGTATCTAATAAGAATACTCAGTAAAAAGGTTATTCCGCAGCTTGGAACTTGAACTTTACTCTCGACTTAGATTTAAGCTCGTTACACTCACCATTACAAAAATAGCTCGCGGCACCACAGGCTTGAAGTTTCTCTAACTGACTACTGCACTCTGGGCAAAACCCTGCTTTAGTAAAATGTGCCTGACAACTTTCACAGTGGTATTGTCCGTCCCAACCAAGCTCTGACTGACACTTAGGGCAGATATTTTCACTCATTAGTATTTCCTAATTCACGACTCTTTTTACAATCTACTACTGCTTGGATTTTGCTTGTTTGATTTGGTACATGTTCTTATCAGCTTGTGTGATCAACTGTTCTAACCCCTGTGGATCTTTTTCACAAGCAAGACCAACACTCACTGAGAACTGCACATCATTAATATAAAGCGCTTGTTGTAGTATTTGTTCTAGTCGGTGATAAAAACTAACAACGCTATCTTTGTCATCAAAACAAGAGAACACCACAAATTCATCACCACCATAACGGCCTATCTTGGCACCCGCTGAAGTGGCATTATCAAGCACTCTAGCAACCGCCAATAGTACATCATCACCAAAGCTGTGACCGAAGGAGTCATTGATTGATTTGAATTTATCGACATCGACAAACAGACACGCCATCACCTTCTGTGCAAAACAGCGCTTGGCCAAGATCTTTTCCGCTTCATTGAATAAAGCTCGACGATTCAAGCAATGAGTAAGAGAATCACGATTCGCAAAAAAGTTAAGCTGGTTTTCTAGCTCGTACTTTTCTAATGCCACTGAATATAGAGAAGCGAGCAGTTCTAAGATCTCAAGCTCGAATTCATGTGGCTCGGAAACATGTTGGCTGTATATAGCGAAAGTGCCAAGCACGTGACCATTTGAAGAAAGAATTGGCACAGACCAGCACGCACGAAGATTAGCTTGGTTTGTTAACGCCAAGAAAGGTGCCCAGTTAGGGTGGGTATTGATGTCTGAGACCATCACTGCTTTTTTAAGCGCAGCAGCCTCACCACACGAACCAATTCCAACACCTATACCAACGCCCTCTATCTGCTGATTATAGAAATCAGGCAAATCCGGAGCATATTCAAGGTGCAAAGTCTGAGACTCAGCGTTGAGCATTAAAATTGAAGCCATACGCTGACCAAAAAGCTGTTCTGTGAGCTCTATGATCTTGCGGTTTAAGTCCTTGCGATCCATCCCAAGTGCAAGCTTCCGAAGCAACCTATTGACTGCTCGGTGGCCTTCTAATAAAAATTGTTGTTCCATTCACTAAAGCTTTCAATTATTTAATCGGGTACAGCTTGTTCTTATGCTAGCGTGTTATTGGTTAATAATAACACACTTAATTACCACGACACACAATCGAAGATCATAGGTTGATCTTTCGCTTTATCTATTTTGATCAGCGATCTACCCCAAAAAGAATATTTATATCACCACACACCGAAAGCATAAGTTACATGTGCTGCATTTCAATTTTAAACAGTCAATTATATTAAAAGTGACAACAAAAAACAGGATAAACAGCACAAGCCATTCCGATCTATTACTCAAATCATCGAGTTACATGCGTCAGCATTTCAATGTTTTGGTCATCTAACTGGGTTAACCTAACGTACAGCGCACCAAATTCTGCGGTATTCCCAATGTGTGTACCACCACAAGGAATGGTCACCTGAGTATCTGCGTCAAGCTGCCACTCCCAGTAACGAGAGTCTGTTAACGCCTCCCCCTCTAGCCTCATCGTAACCGCCGTTGGTTGTGCTAACCAAACAGAAATCAGCTCATTAACATCTGCTTCAATGACCTCAAGGTTTGCTAGCATATCTGCCACATTAAGACCGCGCTTCTTCAAGGTTTTACCCAAGCGATAAGTGTCTGTACATTGTTCAGGCGTTACAAAGCTGGTTACTTGAGCGTAGCTATTAAAGTCATAGCTGCCCAGTGGATCTTTGCGGTCTGCATCTTTGCGCCAATAGCTGTCAGATAAGACCTTATTCAACGCTAAGAAGGCGACGTGTCCCGCGCTATGACCACGGCTAAGGCTTGTTTGATATTCTTTATCAACCGATAACGATACCTGCTCGTTAATAGTTATCGTAGAAGCAGATGCAGGTAGCTGATGGACCACCACAAATACCCAACCCTCTGTATCTCGCTTAACAGGAATATCAGCTGCTACATAAAGTTTGCCAGTAGATTGTTCTATCGCACCCACTAAGCAATCATCAACGGTATATTGCAGGTCACCAAAATTAACAGTGCCTTTATCCGCTGGGTGATCTGGCCATATGTGGCTAATAGGGTGAAAAGGAGTCACATCTGTGATTAAGTAGGCTTTGCTCTCATCACTTTCAACATGCAGAACCTTTGCCTCAAGCTGCCAAGTCTGGTGGCAGAATTGGGTGATGGTCGGTGTGATTGCTGCAGGTGTAATCAAGTCGCTCGTTGTCATGTCGTTCTTCTTTTGGAATCTAGTCTAGGTCACTTACTGATAACTCCTCGCAAAGTGCGGTTATCAGATAACGTAAATTTTGCTAAAAAAAATACCCGAGACAGGCTCGGGTATCAAATCTATTAGGGAGGGCTATTTACGTCCTTTAACCATGCTCATCATACGCTTACGCTTGCGCTCTTGAGAGATAGTTAGCTTGTTCGTCTTAGCTTCAAATGGGTTTTCGCTGTTCTGGAATTGAATGCGAATTGGCGTACCCATGATTTCTAGTGAACGACGGTAGTAGTTCATCAGGAATCGCTTGTATGAATCTGGCAAGTCACGAACTTGGTTACCGTGGATAACGATAATTGGTGGGTTATAACCACCCGCGTGCGCGTATTTCAGTTTCACACGACGGCCACGAACCATAGGTGGTTGGTGATCATCAGTCGCCATCTTCATGATACGAGTTAGAACTGACGTACCAACACGGGTTGTCGCTGACTTGTAAGCCTCTTGAACCGATTCAAACAAGTGACCAACACCAGTTCCGTGAAGTGCAGAGATGAAGTGAATACGTGCGAAATCAACGAAACCTAAACGACGGTCTAGCTCTTTCTTAACGCGTTCTTTCACGTCGTTATCTAGGCCATCCCATTTGTTTACTGCGATCACGATTGAACGACCAGCGTTCAATGCAAAGCCTAGTAAGCTCAAGTCTTGATCTGAGATGTTCTCACGAGCATCAATCACAAGTAGAACAACGTTCGCGTCTTCAACCGCTTTCAACGTTTTAACAACCGAGAATTTCTCTACGGTCTCGTTGATGTTTTTACGACGACGTACACCCGCAGTATCGATCAGAACATACTCACGCTCGTCACGGCTCATTGGGATGTAGATTGAATCACGAGTAGTACCTGGCATATCGTAAACAACCACGCGCTCTTCACCTAGGATACGGTTAGTTAGCGTTGATTTACCTACGTTTGGACGACCAATAATTGCAAGCTTGATTGGCTGATCTTGCAGACGCTTGAACTCTTGTTCCGCTTCTTCTTCAGTGAAGTCAACCTGCTCTGCTTCTTCGTCTTCAAATTCTGTTAGATCGCTAATTTCACCCTGCTCAGCTTTAAGTGCTTCAGCAAATGGGTTTAGAGCAAGATCAATCAGTGCTGTAACACCACGGCCGTGCGCAGCAGCGATTTGGTACATGTCTTCTACACCTAGCTGCCAGAAGTCAGCACTTGCTGCATCAGGGTCAATACCATCAACCTTGTTTACTACAAGCATTGAAGGCTTTTCTAGTTGGCGAAGGTGCTTCGCGATAGCAACGTCAGATGGTGTTAGACCAGCACGACCATCTACCATGAACAGCACAACATCAGCTTCGTCGATCGCTGCTAATGACTGCTCTGCCATTTTAGTTTCAACACCTTCTTCAGTACCGTCGATACCACCAGTGTCGATAACAATAAACTCATGCTCACCAAGTTGAGCATGGCCATATTTACGGTCACGCGTTAAGCCAGGGAAATCCGCAACCAATGCATCACGAGTTCGAGTCAATCGGTTAAACAACGTAGATTTACCTACGTTCGGACGCCCTACTAGAGCAACAACAGGTACCATAACAACCTCTACAATTTCTTCTCTTAATGTAGTTATAGGTAAGCACTTGTTCGCAAGTTTAAACTCTTACCTATAACCACATGGTTTATTAATTTTTAACAACAAAACGGCTCCTGGCTGTTACCAACCAGGAGCCGACTGTGAATTATATCACGCTTTTATTGGCTAATCGTCAGTTTCTTTACATCGCCGTTGCGAGTCGTCACTAAGTAGCCTTCAGGCAGTTCAATTGGCGCTACAGCAAAACCGCTGTCATCAACCAACTGCTGAGCAACGAACTCACCTGTTGAACGATCTAACCAGTGTAGATAACCTTCTGTGTCACCCACAACAACGTATCCGTTAATGATAGCAGGTGCTGTCAGTAAACGGTTTTCTAGCAGTGGAGTACTCCACAGTTCAGTACCGCTACGAGCATCAACTGCAACCACATGATCCTTATCTGTAACAAGGAACAAACGGCTGCCGTCACTTGCTAAATCAATCGCTGACGAGTAGTTACGTTTCCAAACTGGCTTACCAGAGCGTAGATCAATGGCAATCAACTGACCATTGATACCAACCGTGTACAAAGTACCCCCCAGTACTACTGGCGATGCATCCACATCAACCAAGCGATCGATTTCCGTCGCGCCCTTGGGTGTACCAACAGGTTGTTGCCAAATTAACTGACCGCGCTCAACAATAGCTGCTGCTAGACGACCATTTGCCGTACCCCAGAACACACCACCAGAAACCGCAACAGGAGCACTGTCGCCACGTAGAGTCAGGCTTGGAACTTCAGTACTGATTGTCCACTTCTGTTCACCGGTCTCTTGGTCTAGCGCGAGCATCATACCGCGGCTAGTGTGAACCAAGACCATGTTGTTGTCAGTGGCAGGAGATGCTAGCACCTCACCGTTTACCGATATACGCCACAGCTCTTCGCCAGTCGATTCATCCAGTGCGATTACTTCACCGTTTTCAGAACCAACAAACACTTTGCCGTAAGCTGCAGTTAAGCCACCAGACAAACGAGCCAGCACATCTTTCTCAAGATCTGTTTTCCACAGCTCTTTACCCGTTTCAGGATCAAGCGCTTTAACCAGGCCTTCACGGCTTGCAACAAACACTTTGTCGTAAGCCAGCTCAGGTGTCAGTTTTGAAAAGTAATGACCAACACCATCACCAACCGAAGTCGACCATTCCTGTTTAGGAGTGAACTCACTGTTTACCGTTGGTACTGGCGCCATGATTACGGTGTCTTCTTCACCCGCACAGCCAGCTAATAGGCCAAGAGCAATCGCACACAACGCTGCTTTTGGAAACATCTTCTTCATTCAAAGCGCCTTATTTAGCTAGGTCGTCAAGTTTGATTTGAAGCGTTTGGCTCGCATCAACAGCTTGCTGTGCTTCTGTGTAAGCACTGTATGCTGCGTCTGTGTCGCCTTTACGAAGTGAGATATCACCACGTAATTCAGCCACGCGGCCTTTCCAAGATTCGTCCGTTACTGCAGCAAGATCAGACAAAGCAGCATCAAATTCACCTTGCTCAGCTTTGATACGAGCAACACGATAAGTCAGTAGTGGCGAGAGTGCCGCATCCTTAGTTGCCGCTTTTGCCCACTCTAGCTGCTCAAGTGCTGCAGATAATTCACCCGCTTGTACTTGTACTTTTGCTAGCTGCATAGCCGCAAGTACTGAGTATTCAGCGTCTTTGTTTGCGTCAATAAAAGCTTGAATATCAGATTGAGCATCAACGCCTTTTGCATCTAAAGCAGAGATCACTGTCGTGTAGCTTTCTGAAGCAGCTTCACGCGCCTCAACTACTGAATCTTGGTAGTAGCGCCAACCGAATAGACCACCTAAACCAATAACCGCACCGAAGATTACGGCTTTACCGTTCTCTTTCCACCAATCTTTAATGGCTTCAACCTGCTGCTCTTCACTATCGTAAAGTTCCACTTCCTGTCCTCTTTAATTCTTTAAACGCCAGCATAGTGCTGACGTTAATATTCGTTATGAGCGCTTGCTCTAAGGCTAATTAGATTAGCGCAGCTACTTTGGCAGCAACGTCTGCTTGGGCAACAACTTCTTGTTCACCACCAACCAGATCTTTCAATACCACAGTGTTGTCTGCTACTTCGTTTTCACCCAGTACCAGAGCAACTACAGCACCTACTTTGTCTGCACGTTTGAATTGCTTCTTGAAGCTACCACCACCGAAGTGGCTCATTACACGTACACCCTCAACGGTATCACGTAATTGATTCGCTAGTTGCATGCCCGCGATCATTGTGCCTTCGCCAGCTGCAACCATGTAAACGTCAACACTGCGACGAACTTCTGTTAGCTCTAGCGTTTCCATCATTAGGACTAGACGCTCTAAGCCCATTGCGAAACCAACAGCTGGTGTTGCTTTACCACCCAGTTGCTCAACAAGACCGTCGTAACGACCACCGCCACATACGGTACCTTGAGCACCTAGGCTTTCAGTGATCCACTCAAATACTGTGCGGTTGTAGTAATCCAAACCACGTACTAGACGCTCGTTAACTTGGTATTCGATACCAACAGCATCAAGAAGTTCACACAAACCAGCAAAATGTTGCTTCGACTCTTCACCTAAGTATTCAGAAAGTCGAGGTGCGTCACCTAAGATAGCTTGAACGTCTGGGTTCTTAGTATCTAGGACACGAAGTGGGTTTGTGTGCATGCGACGTTTACAATCTTCGTCTAGCACATCGATGTGCTGTTCTAAGAAAGCAACAAGTGCTGTACGGTAGTTTGCGCGATCTTCAGTAGAACCGATTGAGTTCAGCTCTAGCCGAACGTGCTTGTCGATGCCTAGCTCACGCCATAGACGCGCCGTCATCATGATGAGTTCTGCGTCAACGTCTGGACCGTCTAGACCAAATACTTCTACACCACATTGGTGGAATTGACGGTAGCGACCTTTCTGAGGACGCTCGTGACGGAACATTGGTCCCATGTACCATAGGCGTTGTTCATCACGGTTAATAAGGCTGTTTTGGATGCATGAACGTACACAACCCGCTGTGCCTTCTGGACGTAGCGTTAGGCTATCGCCGTTACGGTCATCAAAGGTGTACATCTCTTTTGAAACAACGTCTGTCTCTTCACCCACTGCGCGGCTAAATAGGTTTGTTTCTTCGACGATAGGCATACGCACTTCGTTGTAACCGTGTGCACTCACCACGTTCTTCACTGCGTTTTCTACTTTCTGCCACAGTGGTGATTGAGTCGGTAGGCAGTCGTTCATGCCTCGGATTGCTTGGATATTTTTAGCCACAATATTTATTCCGTAATTTCTCACGACCAGGTGTTGATGCGAATAGACAACCGCACCTCATCGCGTTTTATTAATCTTCTAGGTTTTCTACATCAATACGATTTGCTTTATCAAGCACTGATGCTTTTGCTCGAATCTTAGCTTCAAGCTGATCAACAAGGTCGTTGTTGTCAAAGCGCTCTTTCTGACGCTTACCATCTTCGTAAAAGGCACTCTTACGGGCACTACCCGCTAGACCTAGATGAGATACTTCCGCTTCACCTGGGCCGTTCACCACACAACCGATGATAGAAACATCCATTGGGGTAATTACGTCTTCTAGACGCTCTTCAAGCGCGTTTACGGTGTTAATAACATCGAACTCTTGGCGAGAACAGCTCGGACACGCGATGAAGTTGATACCGCGCGAGCGAATGCGTAAAGATTTAAGAATATCGAAGCCAACTTTGATCTCTTCAACAGGATCCGCCGCTAGTGAGATACGTAGCGTATCGCCAATACCTTCAGAAAGAAGCATACCTAAGCCAACAGAAGACTTAACCGCACCAGCACGTGCACCACCAGCTTCGGTAATACCAAGGTGAAGCGGTTGATCAATCTGTTTCGCCAGTAAACGGTATGAACCTACAGCTAGGAATACGTCAGATGCCTTAACGCTCACTTTAAATTGATCAAAGTCGAGACGGTCTAAGATATCTACGTGACGCATTGCTGATTCAACAAGCGCCTCTGCTGTTGGCTCTGTGTATTTCTCTTGAATCTCTTTTTCAAGAGAACCACCGTTAACACCAATACGAATCGGAATATTCATATCACGAGCACAATCAACAACTGAGCGGATACGGCTTTCGTTGCCGATGTTACCTGGGTTGATACGTAGACAGTCTACACCGTACTCAGCCACTTTCAGTGCGATACGGTAGTCAAAGTGAATGTCAGCGACCAAAGGAACAGAAACCTGCTGCTTGATTTGCTTAAATGCTTCAGCGGCATCCATAGTCGGTACAGATACGCGAACGATATCAGCGCCTACATTTTCCAGAGCTCGGATCTGAGCAACGGTTGCGGCTACGTCTGTTGTTCTTGTGTTGGTCATGGATTGCACAGCAATAGGTGCACCATCACCGATCGGCACATCACCCACATAAATACGGGTTGATTTGCGACGAATAATAGGAGATTCGTGTTGCATATTAACTCTAAGGTAAGGTTATTCTAGCTACTTTGCCTGAAGTATACCCAGAAAGGTCGACAGGTTCACTTGCAAATGTCATTGATACGGCTTCTGGCGCACCTAGAATCACTTTATATGGCGCTGTTCCTGATAGATTTAGTGACTGACCCGCTTTTTTGATACCAGTTGACAAGGTTTTGCCGGTCGCATCTTTAACTTGAATCCAACAGTCTGCAGTAAACTGCATCGTTAGCGCTTTGGTTGACACTTCAGGTGTTGTTTCAGGAGCAGGTGTTGCTTCAACGGTTTCTAATTCAACAGCTGGTTCTACGTCGACTGCTGGTTGTTCATCTGCCACGTCAAGTGCAGCTAAAGTATCTGCTGCATCACTGATTGCAGCAAGTCCTTCAGTATCTTCAATCACAGAGGCCGCAGCGTCGTTCTGTTCAGCTTCAATCACTTCTAAAGAGGCGAACTCAGGGTCCAGTGACTCTTCCACCGCAAGCTCTTCTGAACTTTCAGTGTTAGCCAGAGATTGAGATAGGGTGTCTTGTTGTTGATTCTGCCACCACCACAGTGAAGAGATACCGACAATAACTGCAAAGATACCCCAAGTCAGCAGCATAATACGGCTGTTGTGCTTTTCTGTTTTCGTCTTGCGAGAAAAGCTCAGCATTTCTTGATCTTCATGTTGAGCATCACCGGAATGGCGAAGCGCGTTCAATACCACTTTTTCATCAAGATTGACGTATTTCGCGTATGAACGGATATAACCACGCATAAAGGTTGCGACTTGGTCTGACTCAAATTGGTTTTCTTCAATTTGTTGAATTAAAGAGATGCGTAGTTTAAGACGATCCGAGATCTGCTTTTGTGTTAAACCAAGAGCTTCTCGTTGATTTTTCAGTAGCGTCCCCGCTTCTAGAGCTGGAGCGATTGGTTCTTGCGCTTGTGTGTCGTGTTCTGTGTTCATAGAGAGTGAACTTCTAAAATATTATCGCAGGTCGACGAGAGCGTTTTTTATTGTCGTTTAAGCTCATTCTAGCAACCCACTTGTGTGGAATTTGTCCTGTTACCCAACTCATCAACCCTTAGAGACGAACGACATGCATTTTATTATTAGTGACGTTCTCAGGAAGCTAGTTTATCAAGTAGCCAACCTAAATAGACATATTGATGGTCGGTAACAAGCGAGCACTTAAATTAATTTAAGATTAGTTAATCATAAGCTAATGCCATTACAAGGCAAAAATACTTTCAACAAAATTTACCGTCAGCTCATGCTTTTGTCCAAAAATTGACGAAAAATGTAAGAAAGCGTGGGCAAGAAGTCCAAAAAATAGAAAACGAAGCCCCAAAAACGCAACAAGCCAGAAGTAAGACTTCTGGCTTGTTTAGATTCAAATCGCGTTTTAAACCGCTTTTACTTCAATCACACCACCGGCAACCAAGTTAGCTTCTGAAGCTGCTTTAAGCATTTTAGTACGCTTAGTTCTATCGATAACATCACCAACCAACTGGCCACATGCTGCATCAATATCGTCACCACGCGTTTTACGAACCGTTACTGTGTAGTCGTATTCCATTAGCGTTTTTTGGAATCGGTCAATACGAGAGTTGCTTGGCTTCTTGTATGGTGAACCTGGGTAAGGATTAAATGGAATCAGGTTGATCTTACATGGCGTATCTTTCATTAGCTCTGCAAGTTCACGAGCGTGGTCCATATCGTCATTCACATGATCCAATAGAACATACTCTACCGTTACTTTACCGCGGTTAGCATTTGAAGAAGCAATGTAGCGACGTACAGACGCTAGGAAATCTTGGATATCCCAGCGGTCGTTAATCGGCATGATTTGGCTACGAAGTTCATCGTTTGGCGCGTGCAGAGAGATAGCAAGTGCTACATCGATGTTATCTGTCATTTGATCAAGGCCAGATACAACACCTGAAGTAGATACTGTTACGCGACGCTTAGACAGTGCGAAACCTAGGTCATCAAGCATGATCTCTAATGATGGCATTAGGTTTTTCATATTTAATAGCGGCTCGCCCATACCCATCATTACAACGTTAGTAATTGGACGGCGACCTGTCTCTTTCTCTAGACCGATTTCACGAGATGCACGCCAGATTTGCCCCACGATCTCAGAAACTTTTAGGTTACGGTTAAAACCTTGTTGAGCAGTCGAGCAGAATTTACACTCTAGTGCACAACCAACCTGTGAAGATACACATAGAGTCGCACGGTCACCGTCTGGGATGTACACCGTCTCAACATCTTGGTCGCCAACGCTCATCGCCCACTTAATTGTGCCGTCTGAAGAGTGTTGAGCCTCAGAAACAACGGGAGCAACAATTTCACAACGGCGTTGAAGTTTTTCACGCAGCTTTTTGTTGATGTTGTTCATATTTTCGAAGTCATCGACACCGAAGTGATACATCCACTTCATCACTTGATCTGCGCGAAAAGCTTTCTCATTCAATTCTTCTGTGAAAAATTTACGAAGACCTTTACGATCAAAATCGAGTAGATTGACTTTAGCTGTGGTCATGATGCCTCTCAATGACGGAACAATAATTAAGGGCGCGAATTGTACAGCCTTTACGCATGTTCAACAAGGGCTGTAAAACCCTGTGTTTACTAAGACATTCAAACTTAAGTGATTAAAAATCAAACAACCCTATTTTCAGGCTGAGATTTAGCGGATTTGGGGTGAAAAGTGTGAGCACTCATCAATTAAATCCCTAAGGTTGATGAAGTCTCAGTTCCCACTACTCCAAAGCTGAGAGGCGAGATATCTGGAGTCTCCAACAACAAACAGAGATTCCCGACTACGCTCTTTCATCGCTATCGGGAATAGCGACTAGGTAAACTATCCCGAACGTAAAATCCACACACAAAAAAGGCCTCACCGAAGTGAAGCCTTTAGAATCATTTGCTGTGTCGCTTATTGAGCTGGACGTGAGCAAATCTCAGATTCTGGGAAGAAGAACTCGATTTCACGAGCTGCAGACTCTGGGCTATCGCTGCCGTGTACAGAGTTGTAACGCATGCTGATTGCGTAATCAGCGCGGATAGTGCCACATGCCGCTTCTTCTGGGTTTGTTTTGCCCATAAGTTCACGGTAACGAACGATTGCGTTTTCGCCTTCTAGTACTTGAACCATGATAGGACCAGAAGTCATGAACTCTTTTAGTGGACCAAAGAATTCTTTGCCTTCGTGTTCCGCGTAGAAGCCGCTCGCTTGCTCTTCAGTCAGATGAACCATCTTAGCAGCGATAATTTCTAGGCCTGCTTTTTCGATGCGGTGGTAGATTTCACCTACAAGGTTACGCTTAACTGCATCCGGCTTAACAATTGAGAACGTTCTTTCTAGAGCCATAGGGATTCCTTCACTTCATTTTTTTGTTATTAAATACTGAAATTACTCAGATCATTCGATCTAAGGTAATCAATGAGCGGTATCGAAATACCGCTCACCGTTATTATTATTTTGCTTGGTCGATAAGAATGCGAGCCAGTGTGCGAACACCCATGCCCGTTGCACCTGCCGCCCACTTATCGCTTGGAGATTTACGGTAAGTACCCGCGCAATCCATGTGCATCCAGCCTTTTTTGTAGTCATCAACAAAGTAAGACAGAAACGCAGCAGCCGTACTTGCACCTGGAGTGTAATCACCTGAACTGATGTTCGAAAGGTCAGCAAAGTTTGAAGGCAGCATACCACGGTGGAAATCCGCAAGAGGCAGTGGCCACAAGCCCTCTTTCTCTTGGTTTGCCGCCGTTAGTGCTTGGTGAGCCAGCTCGTCATCAAAGCTCATTAGCGCATGGTAGTCATTACCCAGTGCGTTTTTAGCAGCGCCCGTTAGCGTTGCACAGTCGATGATAAGCTCAGGGTTTTGCTCACTTGCGTACATCAGGCCATCAGCTAGAACTAAACGGCCTTCTGCGTCGGTGTTCATGATCTCAACTGTCTTACCATTCTTGTACGTGATGATATCGCCAAGCTTCAATGCACGACCAGAGATCATGTTCTCAGCACAACATAGAATAAGCTTGATGCGCTTGTTCAGGCCACGCTCAATCGCAAGACCTAAACCACCAGTGATAGTCGCTGCGCCACCCATGTCCGCTTTCATTGCAGTCATAAACTGACCTGGTTTAATGCTGTAACCGCCTGAGTCGAAAGTGATGCCTTTACCAACTAGACAAGCAAATACAGGTGCGTTTTCGTCGCCCGTTGGGTTGAAGTCCAGTTGAAGCATTGCTGATGTACGCTCAGAGCCGCGGCCTACCGCGTAGATGCCTTCCCAACCTTCAGTTAGCAGGTCTTTATCTTTAACGATTTTTGCTTTAACTGTGCCTTCTGGCGCAACTGACTTGATGTATTCAGCTGCCATTGTTGCCAGTTGACGAGGTGCGACTTCTTCAGCCGTCTTATTGATAATGTCACGCGTCCAATCTGTAGCACGGATACGCGCCTCTAGTTCAGCTTGGTCTGCTTCTGGCAGTGCGTCCCACTCCAATGTATTCTTTTTCTTTGGTCCACGGTAACCTTGATTGAAAGCCCATACGCTCTCTAGGTCCCAACCTTCACCACTTAGTGAAACGAATGAAATACCTTGTCCGTCAAGTGTGCGACCTGCGCGTTGAACGGCACCAAGATCGTGGCCTTCACCAATGTGAATTGTCGCTCCTGCTTCCGAGAACGATAAGATAGCTTTTGCTCCCCACTGAGGCTGGGCAGCTTCTTGACTTAAAAATACTGACATCTGTGTAGACATGATTTCTCCTTGTCTGAGAACCACCTTGCTTGAGTGATCCTGATTATTTTTATTGACGCACTGATGTTAGCATTATGTAGGAGTAAAATGTCATTTTGATAAAAAAACGGACCATATGGTCCGCTTTTTTTAGTAAGAATTGTTAACTTGGCTGCGTTTTATATGGGGTTGATTTCACTCCATAGCCAAATCATCGATGTGATGATTAATCCATCTCATCCATCCAGCACAAAATAATAGCCTCTAAAATCTTTTCGTTCGAGTGGTTAGGCTCGTCGTCAAACTCTTCAAGGTCTAATACCCACTGGTGCAGATCGGTAAAACGTACCGTTTTAGGATCAGTATCAGGGTACAAATCACATAACTCAATTGCGATATCGCGAGAATCAATCCACTTCAAGCTCATAACACTTCCTTATATTTATCAGAGACACTTAGTCACTTTTATGATCTATATTCTAGGCCAGTTTTGTTAAACCGTTATCTCAGTCATGGCGACAAACACCATGACTGCAGAGAAGTTCTTAATGGTCTTCAGACGCTAGGTTCAACGTGTACTTAGGAATTTCAACAACAAGGTCTTCGTCAGCGACTTTCGCTTGGCAACCTAGGCGAGATTCCATCTCTAAGCCCCATGCTTTATCAAGCATATCGTCTTCTAGGTCATCACTCTCTTCTAAAGAATCGAAACCTTCACGAATCACAACGTGACATGTTGTACATGCACATGATTTTTCACATGCGTGCTCAATACCAATACCGGCCTTTAGTGCAACATCAAGAACCGTTTCACCAGTTTTTGCTTCTAAAACAGCGCCTTCTGGACATAGATCTTCGTGAGGTAAAACAATAATCTTTGGCATGTTTATCTATTCTCTAACTATTAAATATTATCGACTGACTGACCTGACAGTGCAGCGCGAATTGATTTATCCATACGACGTGAAGCAAAGTCTTGGCTCGCTTTGTCGGTATTCTTAATTTCTTGTTCAATGGCATCGGCACTGTCACCGTTGCGCACTTCAATCAGCGTTTCAATGGCTTGCAGCAGCTGTTGTTTCTCTTGCTCGTTAAGCAGATCATCGCCATCAGCTTGCATTGCTGCAATCAGGCCTTCAATAACACGATCTGCTTCTACGCGTTGTTCAGCAAGGGCACGCGCTTGCATGTCTTCTTTCGCAAACGTCATTGAGTCTTTTAGCATGTTAGCAACTTCATCATCGCTCAGGCCGTAAGAAGGCTTAACTTGGATTTCAGCTTGAACGCCAGTGCTCTTCTCCATAGCAGTAACCGATAGCAAGCCATCAGCATCCACCTGGTAAGTCACGCGAATATGCGCCGCACCAGCAGCCATAGGTGGAATGCCCTTCAGAGCAAAACGAGCTAGTGAACGACAGTCATCAACCATTTCACGTTCACCTTGCACGGTGTGTACTGTCATTGCAGTTTGACCGTCTTTGAACGTAGTAAATTCTTGTGCGCGAGCTACTGGGATCGTGGTGTTACGCGGAATGATCTTTTCTACTAGGCCACCCATGGTTTCGATACCTAGTGAAAGGGGGATTACGTCCAGTAGCAACATTTCTGAATCAGGTTTGTTACCTACTAGAATATCCGCTTGAATTGACGCACCAATCGCAACTACTTCATCAGGGTTAATGCTGGTTAGTGGCGTACGACCAAAGAAGTCACCCACCATTTCACGTACTAGTTGTGTACGAGTTGAACCACCAACCATGACTACTTCTAGCACTTCATCCGCATCAACTTCTGCATCTTTTAAAGCGCGACGACATGAAAGTAGCGTTTTCTTAACTAGAGGCTTGATGATGTCTTCAAACTCTTCACGAGTTAATGAACCAGACCAACCTAATGCTTCAACATCAACGCTTTCCGATTCAGACAAGCCAATTTTCGCTTCCGTTGCTGCATCTAGAAGTGCACGGTTCTGCTCAGCCGTTAACTCTGATAATCCCATTTTCTCTTGAAAATGACCAGCAACAAGGTGGTCAAAATCATCCCCGCCCAATGCAGAATCTCCGCCAGTTGCTAGAACTTCAAAGACACCTTTAGACAAGCGTAAAATGGAGATATCAAACGTACCGCCGCCTAAGTCGTACACCGCGATCACCCCTTCTTTGCCTGAATCCAGACCGTAAGCAATCGCTGCCGCCGTTGGTTCATTTAGAAGACGTAGCACATGAAGACCAGCCAGCTGCGCCGCGTCTTTAGTACCCGCACGTTGTGCATCATCGAAATACGCAGGAACGGTAATCACAGCACCAGATAGCTCACCGCCTAATGTAGACTCAGCACGTTGACCTAGCGCTTTCAGAATATCTGCAGATACTTGAATCGGGTTCTTGTTACCTTGCTCTGTACGAATCACAGGTAGGCCATTATCACTTTCTTCAAACTGATATGGCAGAGATGGGTATCGTTGCTGAATATCAGCCAGTGAGCGACCAATCAATCGCTTAACTGAGATAATGGTGTTTTTAGGATCAGTCTGTGCATTTACACGAGCTTCATCACCAGTCGTGTGTGAGTCTGACTGATAATGAACAACGGAAGGCAGAATGCTACGACCATCCTGATCAACGAGCGTGCTCGCCTCACCACTGCGCACCGACGCAACCAATGAATTTGTTGTACCTAAATCAATACCCACAGCAAGCTTGTGCTGGTGAGGAGCGGCGCTTTGCCCTGGTTCTGCAATCTGAAGTAGTGCCATGGATGTGTCCTTGTTGTACCAACTAGCCGATCAGACGATCTTCAACTAGCTCGATTTCATTCTTTAATTTTGCAATAAACTTTAGCTTTCTTACTCGGTCTGCAGCCTCTAACCAAGCTTGGCTGTCGAGTTCTTGTTGGATAGCGCTTAATTGTTGTTTATACATTTTGCTAACCTTTCCCTCAAATGCAAACAATGCATCTTCCGGGTCAGAACTGTCGGCGATATCTTCAAGCTCTTCACGCAGTTCCATTTGCTCCATAAGGAACATTGGATCTTGCATGGTCTGTTGCTCACCACGGATATCTTCACCATGTTGAACTAACAGGTATTCTGCACGGCTAATTGGATTCTTCAGCACTTGATACGCGTCGTTAATTTGCGCGGCTTTTTGCACAGCTAGCAGGCGATCTCGCTCAGAAGCTGTAGCAAATTTATCAGGATGGAATTGGCGTTGCAGATCTCTAAACTGAGAAGAAAGAAGGCTACCATCCAGCTGAAACTGAAGTGGTAGCCCAAATAATTCGAAATGATTCATGTAACGGTGGTCCTAAGTTTAGGCTCTAAAATCAGAGCCTAATTTTATTCTTCGCTTACTATAAACGTTTAACGATTCAATCACTTATACGTTGAAGCTCTCACCACAACCACACTCGCCTTTAGCGTTAGGGTTGTTGAATTCAAAACCTTCGTTTAGGCCTTCTTTTACGTAATCAAGCTCAGTACCGTCTAGGTAAACTAGGCTCTTTGGATCAATGATGACCTTAACACCTGAATGCTCAAACACCTGGTCTTCTTCGTTAAGCTCGTCAACGAATTCTAGTACATATGCCATGCCTGAACAGCCAGTGGTTTTAACCGCTAAGCGTAACCCGATACCTTTGCCTCGGTTATCTAGGAAAGCTTGGACTCGACTTGCCGCCGTCTCTGTCATGGTGATGGCCATACTACAACCTTGTGTTTTTATATAAATTGAGAACTCAGGGGAGCACAAAAGATGCTCCCAAATATTGCTTATTTTGGAGGATTACTTAAGGAGACGATTAACGCTTCTTTTTATAATCCGCAACTGCTGCTTTGATTGCATCTTCAGCAAGAATTGAACAGTGAACTTTCACTGGTGGCAACTCAAGCTCTTCTGCGATTTCAGAGTTTTTGATAGCAGCCGCTTCATCAATGCTTTTACCTTTAACCCACTCAGTTACCAGCGAGCTAGAAGCGATTGCGCTACCACAACCGTAAGTTTTGAATTTTGCGTCTTCGATAATACCTTCTGGTGTTACCTTGATTTGCAGTTTCATTACGTCACCACAAGCTGGAGCGCCAACCATGCCGCTACCTACACTTGGGTCTTCTTTATCAAACGAACCTACGTTACGTGGGTTTTCGTAGTGATCAATTACTTTTTCGCTATATGCCATGATAGTTACCTCGAATCCTCTACATCCGTGAGATTAGTGATGTGCCCACTCAACAGTGTCCAGATCAATCCCTTCTTTATACATATCCCATAGAGGAGACATGTCGCGTAATTTATTTACCGCTACACTAATTTGTGCAATAGCGTAGTCGATTTCTTCTTCCGTTGTGAAACGGCCGAATGAGAAACGTACTGAGCTGTGTGCCAGTTCATCGTTTAGACCAAGAGCACGCAGAACGTACGATGGCTCTAGGCTTGCTGATGTACATGCAGAACCTGATGATACTGCTAGATCTTTTAAAGACATAAGCAGAGACTCACCTTCAACAAAAGCGAAGCTTACGTTTAGGTTGTGTGGTACACGTTGGTCTAAATCACCGTTTACTGTTACTGCTTCTAGATCCTGAACACCTTTCAATAAGCGCTCACGCAGTGCTAGTGCGTGATCGTAATCTTTCTGCATGTCTTGCTTAGCAACAGCACACGCCTCGCCCATACCCACGATTTGATGAGTAGCAAGCGTACCAGAGCGGAAACCACGCTCATGACCACCACCGTGCATTTGCGCTTCAAGACGAATACGCGGCTTGCGACGAACGTAAAGTGCACCGATGCCTTTAGGGCCGTACATTTTGTGAGCTGAAAGTGAAATTAGGTCAACTTTAGTCTCTTTAACGTCTAGTGGGATTTTACCCGCAGACTGAGCTGCATCAACGTGGAAGATGATCTTGCGAGAACGACATAGTTCGCCGATTGCATTGATATCTTGGATAACGCCGATTTCGTTGTTTACGTGCATGATAGAAACAAGGACTGTGTCTTCACGCATTGCAGCTTGTAGCTTGTCGAGATCGATGATGCCGTTTGCTTCTGGCTCTAGGTAAGTTACCTCAAAACCTTCACGCTCTAGTTGGCGACATGGATCAAGAACCGCTTTATGTTCCGTTTTACACGTGATTACGTGCTTACCTTTCTTCTCGTAAAAATGCGCTGCACCTTTGATAGCAAGGTTATCTGACTCTGTAGCACCAGAAGTGAATACAATTTCACGTGGGTCTGCATTTAGTAGGTCAGCAATTTGCTCACGAGCATTATCTACTGCTTCTTCTGCCTGCCAGCCGTAACGGTGTGAACGAGACGCTGGGTTACCGAAGTTACCGTCTATCGTCATGCACTGAACCATTTTCTCAGCAACACGTGGATCGACTGGGCATGTAGCTGAATAGTCAAAGTAAATAGGCAGTTTCATTTTCTACTCCAATGTAAAAACTGACCGCTATGAGCGGGCATTAACACCCTGAGGTGCTGCACTAATCGTTGTAGTGCTGGTATTTTTATGTGTAAAGCTGTTGTTGACGGCAAGATCAATATCTTGGCGATCAGATGTCTCTAAAACTTCATTATCTTTCATCAGCTCACCGAGAGTGATGTCATTTAAGAAGCTGCTGATTCGGGAACTTAAATCACGCCAAAGAGTGTGTGTTAAACAACGACTGCCACCTTGGCAATCTGCTCGACCGTTACACTTAGTTGCATCTACTGATTCATCAACTGCTGCAATCACAGTTCCGACAGCGATGTCACCGGCTTCAGCACCAAGACGGTAGCCACCACCAGGGCCACGAACACTAGCAACTAAGCCAGCTTTACGTAACTTAGAAAACAGTTGCTCTAAGTATGATAAAGAGATGCCTTGTCGCTCTGAAATATCAGCCAGAGGTACTGGGCTTTTTTGCGAATGCAGTGCTACATCGAGCATAGCCGTTACCGCATATCTTCCTTTAGATGTAAGTTTCATACCACACCGAATCCACATTGTTTATGTGGTTAGAATTTTCCCATACCCGACTAAATCGGTCAAGTATTTTACCTGACTATTTTAGTCAGGTATTCATCCACTCAGCTAGTGTGGTTTTTACTGGCTGTTTTTGCTCTTCTCGATAGAAGTCAAAATACCACGAAGCGTGTTGATCTCTTGAAGTTCTGGACGCGCACGACTAAACAGGCGACGTAACTTATTCATCACCTGTCCTGGTTTATCCTTAGAGATAAATTGGGTATCGATGATGACTTTTTCAAGGTGTTCATAAAACATTTCTAGTTCATCGTGACGAGGGTACTCATCTTGAGGCTTTGGCTTATATTGGCTAGCCACCAGATCAAGGTGCGCAACACGTACTTCGTAGCTCAGTGTCTGCACAGCCATCGCTAGGTTTAGCGAGCTGTATTCAGGGTTTGCAGGAATACATACGTGGTAGTGACACTTTTGTAGTTCTTCATTCGTTAAGCCTGTGCGCTCACGACCGAATACTAACGCTACTGAGTGCTTTTGACCTTCAACAGCAAACTTTTCACCACACTCACGAGGCTCAAGCATTGGCCACTCGAGGGTACGCGAACGAGCGCTTGAACCAACAACCAAACCACAACCTTTTACTGCTTCATCCAACGTAGAAACAATAACCGCATTTTCAGCGATGTCACCAGCACCAGCAGCCAGTGCTAAGGTCTGCTCGTCAACTTCACACTGAGGGTCTACAAGAACTAACTGACTTAAACCCATCACTTTCATTGCGCGAGCTGCTGATCCGATATTTCCCGAATGAGACGTACCAACCAGAACGACTTTTACATTGTCTAACATGTTATATGACACCACTTCAAAAATAATCGCGCGATATTAACACATAGCAAAGTAAAATGGTCAGACCCTTCGCGCAATATGAATCTAAGAGTTCAAAAAATAACCACTTCCCTTTTGAGAAAACTTTGGTATACTCGCCGCCGCTTTAAATTGTTCTTTAACATCTTGTGGGAAAAACCATATGCATCCAATGCTAAACATTGCGATACGCGCTGCGCGTAAAGCTGGCAACCATATTGCTAAATCTCTAGAAACAACTGATAAGATCGAAACGTCTCTAAAAGGTAACAACGATTACGTTACTAACATAGCTCAAGAAGCTGAGTACATGATCATTGAGACAATCAAAGCATCTTACCCAGAGCACAGCATTATTTCAGAAGAGAAAGGCCTAATTGAAGGTAAAGATTCTGACGTACAATGGATCGTTGACCCACTAGATGGCACCAACAACTTTGTAAAAGGTTTCCCGCACTTCTCTGTATCTATCGCTGTTCGTATGAACGGTCGTACTGAAGTTGCTTGTGTTTACGACCCAATGCTGAACGAGCTATTCACAGCTCAACGTGGCGCTGGCGCTCAACTAAACAATGCTCGTATGCGTGTTACTCCACTTAAAGACCTTCAAGGTACTGTTCTAGCAACTGGTTTCCCATTCAAAGCTAAGCAACACTCTGAGTCTTTCATGAAGATCATCTCTGGTCTATTCATCGACTGTTCTGACTTCCGTCGTACTGGTTCTCCAGCACTTGACCTATGTTACTTAGCCGCTGGTCGTGTTGACGGTTACCTAGAGCTAGACCTAAAACCTTGGGACCTAGCAGCTGGTGATCTAATCGCACGTGAAGCTGGTGCAATCCTAACTGACTTCGCTGGCGGTACTGACTACATGAAGTCTGGTAACGTTGTAGCTTCTAGCGCACGCGGTGTTAAAGCTATTCTTAAGCACGTTCGTGAGAACGCAAACGAAGGTATGCTGAAGTAATTCAGGCCTTACGTTAATAGCCTCTATTTAATAGAGCGCTAAAAAATTCAAAGCCTCGCACATGCGGGGCTTTTTTGTATCTGTGGTTCAGGGATTCGAGATTCGAGATTCGAGATTCGAGATTCGAGATTCGAACAGAATAGCGCTCACGACATTAAGTGCAACTAACCTCGAACGTAATTTATATTGAGTTTTCCTACAAAATTCAGGCATAAAAAAACCGCTAGTTGCCTAGCGGTTTTTCTGGTTTAACGAAACTTGTTAAGCCAAGGCTTATGGCATTTCGTCAAACTCTTCACCTTCTTTTTCCACTTGTGGTGGCATTAGGTGTTCACGTGTAATACCCAACTTCATAGCCAGTGCAGAAGCAACATAGATAGAAGAGTAAGTACCAACCGTAATACCTAGTAGAAGTGCAGTCGCGAAACCGTGAATCATAGCGCCGCCCTGAACAAACAGTGCGATAACTACGAACAAGGTTGTACCAGAAGTTATCAACGTACGGCTCAATGTTTGTGTGATTGAGCTGTTCAGTACTTCAGGTGCTTCGCCTTTACGCATCTTACGGAAGTTCTCACGAATACGGTCGAATACAACAATGGTGTCGTTGAGCGAGTAACCGACTACCGTTAGCAAGGCAGCTACGATGGTCAAGTCTACTTCAATTTGCATTAGAGAGAATACGCCCAGCGTGATGATAACGTCGTGCGCCAGCGCAAGTACCGCACCTGCCGCCAAACGCCATTCGAATCGCACAGATACGTAGATCAAGATACAGATAAGAGAAACTAGGATAGCAAGGCCACCCGCTTCTGTTAGCTCATCACCTACGTTAGGGCCAACAAACTCGATACGACGCATTTCAACTTGTTCACCTGTGCCTTTCTCGATAGCTGAAAGGATTTGGTTACCAAGCGTTTCACCAGCAACGCCGTCACGAGGACGAAGACGTACCATTACATCACGAGCTGAACCGAAGTTCTGTACCGTTGCATCACCAAAGCCTTCGGCTTCAAGTGCACTACGGATATCAGGAAGGTGTGCTGGTTGTTCAAAACCCACTTCAATCAGAGTACCGCCAGTAAAGTCTAAACCCCAGTTCAACGATTTCGTTGTAAGAGTGAAGATAGCTGCACCAATCATCAAGATAGAGAGAACAAAGGCAACCTTTGACCAACGCATAAAGTCGATCATTTTTTGTGCTTTTAGAATCTGAAACATATTAATTCCTAGCCTTAGATCGACAGTTTCTTAACGCGTTTGCCGCCATACATCAGGTTCACGATACAACGTGTGCCGACAATAGCTGTAAACATAGAAGTCAGGATACCGATAGACAGTGTTACCGCGAAGCCTTTAATCGCACCAGTACCAACCGCAAATAGAATGATTGCTGTTAGAAGCGTGGTGATGTTTGCATCGGCAATTGTGCTGAATGCGTTCGCGTAACCCTGGTGAATCGCTTGTTGTGGACTGCGTCCCTCTCGAAGTTCTTCACGTATACGCTCAAAGATCAGTACGTT
Source organism: Vibrio sp. HI00D65 (assembly GCF_001635455.1). Taxonomy (GTDB): domain Bacteria; phylum Pseudomonadota; class Gammaproteobacteria; order Enterobacterales; family Vibrionaceae; genus Vibrio. The sequence continues at coordinate 25,670 of NZ_LWEH01000025.1, read as the reverse complement.
CGCATCGACCGCCATACCCACCGTTAATACAATACCGGCAATACCTGGTAGCGTCATGGTTGCACCTGGGATCATCGACATTACACCAATAATCAATACCAAGTTCGCCATCAGCGCAACGTTCGCGATAAGACCAAAGCTACGGTAGTAAAGCAACGTAAATAGCATTACGGCAGCCATGCCCCAAACCATCGCCATGATACCCATATCGATGTTTTGTTGACCCATAGATGGACCAATCGTGCGTTCTTCTACAATCGAGATAGGCGCAATTAGAGCACCTGCACGAAGTAGAAGTGCCAAGTTATGAGCTTCAGCTGTAGAGTCGATACCAGTAATACGGAAGTTACGGCCAAGAGCAGATTGAATCGTCGCTTGGTTGATCACTTCTTCATGCTTAGTAAGAATCACTTTACCTTCAGGAGTCTTACGACCGCTGTCTTTGTACTCTGCAAATACGGTTGCCATTAGCTTACCGATATTTTGACGAGAGAACGCAGACATCTTGCTACCACCTTCGCTGTCTAGCGAGATGTTAACTTGAGGACGACCATATTCATCAACACTTGAGCTTGCATCTGTAATGCTAGAACCACCTAGGATAACGCGCTTCTTAAGTACCACAGGGCGACCGTCACGGTCTTGCTTGATTTCACTACCAGCAGGGGCACGACCAGAAGCAGCAGCTGCTAAATCAGCACTGCTATCAACTTCACGGAATTCAAGCGTTGCAGTCGCACCAAGAATTTCTTTAGCACGAGCCGTGTCTTGAACACCTGGCAATTCCACTACGATACGGCTAGCGCCTTGACGTTGAACCAAAGGTTCAGCAACACCAAGTTCGTTTACACGATTACGTAGAATGGTAATGTTTTGCTCTACCGCGTAGTTACGAATTTCTTGAAGACGAGCTTCAGTGAAGTTAGCAATCAAAGAAAAACGACCATTCGAGTCGGAGTCTACGAATGTCATATCTTGGTGCTTAGATTGCAGTAGCGATTTCGCTTCAGCAAGCTGCTCTTCATTACGTAAAATCACTTCTACCGCATCTTTGCCCGATGGACGAATAGCACGGTAACGGATCTTATCTTCACGAAGTTCACTACGGAACGCTTCTTCTTGTTGGCCAACCAGTTTTTCCATAGCAGCGTCCATATCCACTTCCATTAAGAAGTGAACACCACCACGTAGGTCAAGACCAAGCTTCATTGGTGCAGCACCAATAGATTCAAGCCAATCCGGTGTTGAAGCCGCTAGGTTTAATGCAACGATAACGTCTTCATCTAATGCTTCAGTGATAACATCACGGGCACTAATTTGAGCGTCTGTGTCGTTAAAGCGAACAAGAATAGAACCGTTTTCGAGAGCAACGGATTTAGTTGAAAGGTTTTCTGCTTCAAGAGCATTGGTGACAGCATCCAGCGTAGACATATCTACAGAGGCACCACGCGCCCCTGTAACTTGAACTGCCGGATCTTCACCATATATATTTGGAAGTGCGTACAATGCAGCGATGGCAATGGTAAACACCACCATCAGGTACTTCCATAACGGATATCGGTTTAGCACAGCGAGGATCCTCTAGCTGTTTATAGAGATTTCAGAGTACCTTTTGGTAGCACTGCTGTAACGAAGTCTTTCTTGATAACTACTTCGTTATTTGTGTTCAGTTCGATAGCAACGTAGTCGTTGTCTTCTGCAATCTTAGTGATTTTACCGATCAAACCGCCGCTAGTAAGAACTTCGTCGCCTTTGCCCATAGAAGCCATTAGATTCTTGTGCTCTTTCACACGCTTAGCTTGTGGACGGTAGATCATGAAGTAGAAGATCACAGCGAACATACCTAGCATGATAAGCATTTCGAAACCGCCGCCTGCTGGTGCACCTTCTGCTGCTGCGTGAGCTTGAGAAATAAACATTTAAAACATCCTCTATTTATATTTCGTAATTGTTTGTCTAATTGGGTTGTATCCCTTTATTTTCAAGCCCCATCCCTCCAAAGAGAGACAGGGCTCGCAAAAAAGACATACTAAGATTATTTACCTAGTGGTGGCACTTCACGCCCCATTCTTGCGTAGAACTCTGCAACAAACTCTTCAAAGCGGTCTTCATCGATAGACTGACGAATGTCAGACATTACTCGTTGGTAGAAACGCAGGTTATGAATCGTATTCAGTCGAGCACCTAGGATTTCGTTACAACGATCCAAATGGTGTAAGTACGACTTGCTGTAGTTCTTACAAGTGTAACAGTCACACTCTGAATCTAGTGGTGTTGTATCAGTTTTATGCTTCGCATTACGGATCTTGATCACACCTTCAGTCACAAACAGGTGGCCGTTACGTGCATTTCGCGTTGGCATTACACAGTCAAACATGTCGATACCACGACGAACACCTTCAACTAAGTCTTCCGGTTTGCCTACGCCCATTAGGTAACGTGGCTTATCTTCAGGCAGTTGAGGACATGTGTGCTCAAGAATGCGGTGCATGTCTTCTTTTGGTTCGCCTACTGCTAGGCCGCCAACTGCGTAACCATCGAAACCAATTTCAGTCAGGCCTTTAACAGATACATCACGTAGGTCTTCGTATACACCACCTTGAACGATACCGAATAGTGAGTTCGGGTTTTCAAGTTTGTCGAAGTGGTTACGAGAGCGCTCAGCCCAACGAAGAGACATCTCCATTGAGTCTTTCGCTTCTTTGTGTGTCGCAGGGTAAGGCGTACACTCATCGAAGATCATTACGATGTCTGAACCTAGGTCTTTTTGGATTTCCATAGACTTCTCAGCGTCCATGAAAATCTTGTCACCGTTTACAGGGTTACGGAAGTGAACACCCTCTTCAGTGATTTTACGCATCGCACCTAAGCTGAATACTTGGAAGCCGCCTGAATCGGTCAGGATAGGACCTTGCCAGTTCATGAAGTCGTGTAAGTCACCGTGCATCTTCATGATTTCTTGACCAGGACGTAGCCAAAGGTGGAACGTGTTACCTAGTAGGATTTCAGCACCTGTGTCTTTTACTTCTTCAGGAGTCATACCTTTTACAGTACCGTAGGTACCTACAGGCATGAATGCTGGTGTTTCAACGGTGCCGCGTTCAAACTGAAGTTGACCACGACGCGCACCAGCGTTAGTTTTTTTAAGTTCGTATTTTAATTTCACGAAGCCTCCAATATGCCAGAGAAACAATCTGACTGTTAATTCAGAGCTTAAGTTAGCCTTAATACTCTATGAGGAGCGGTCGCGTATTCCTTGCGAGAGATTAGACAGAAACCCTGCCCGACTCCTAGCTTACTGCTAGCACCCGTAAATTCTTATTTATATCGCTTATAACCAGCTTAAATTAGCTGGTTTTCTTGTTGATGAACATCGCGTCACCATAGCTGAAGAAGCGGTATTCGCTCTTCACTGCATGATCGTATGCAGCCATCACATGGTCGTAACCTGCAAACGCACTCACCAACATGATCAGAGTCGATTCAGGTAAGTGGAAGTTAGTGATAAGGCAATCGACCAACTGGTATTCGTAACCAGGGAAAATAAAGATTTCTGTATCACCAAAGAATGGCACTAGTTCTGTACCATTTTTCAGAGCGTCTTGTGCAGCACTCTCTAAAGAACGAACCGATGTCGTACCCACTGCGATAATGCGCCCACCGCGCGCTTTCGTTGCCACAACCGCATCCACCACTTCTTGCGGTACTTCAACGTACTCTGCATGCATGTGGTGATCGTTGATATTGTCTACTTTTACTGGCTGGAATGTGCCCGCGCCGACATGCAGCGTTACATATGCAAACTCAACGCCTTTAGCTTTCATGTCTGCCATTAACTTGTCGTCAAAGTGAAGACCCGCAGTTGGTGCTGCTACCGCACCTGGCTTTTCATTATAGACCGTCTGGTAACGCTCTTTATCTGCGTCTTCATCTGGACGATCAATATAAGGAGGCAGTGGCATGTGACCAACACTGTTCAGAATCTCTAGAACGCTTTGATCAGATGTGAAATGGATTTCAAACAACGCATCGTGACGCGCTACCATTTCTGCTTCGTACTCATCATTCTCACCAAGGAACAGCTTAGTACCCGGCTTTGGTGATTTAGAACAACGAACATGAGCCAGAATGCTTTTCTCATCCAGCATACGCTCAACCAACACCTCAAGCTTACCGCCTGATGCTTTACGACCAAATACACGAGCAGGAATAACACGCGTGTTATTGAAAACAACCAGATCGCCTGGTTCCACCAAATCTAAAACGTCCTTGAACGAACCATCAGTCAGGTTGCCGTTATTGCCATCTAATTTAAGAAGACGGCTTGCTGTACGCTCTTCTTGAGGGTAACGAGCAATGAGTTCATCTGGTAGGTCAAAGTGAAAATCTGAAACTTGCATTTTTCTGGTCTTGTTTGGTTGATGAATGAGTAGACGCGACTAAAAATTTCGCAGTGGGCTAGTATAGGCACACGGGCCGCAATAGCAAGGTTTACAGCAATGGATTATTGTAAAGAGGCGTAAAATTATGCGACTTCATCCGCTCTCCGATGAAAGGGAATAGTTGTGTAAAACTCACTCAAAAATGCGCCAGCTCTCAGTTATTTTTTGGATAAAAAACTATAGTGAGAACAACAAATAAATAATAAGGAGGTTCGTATGATCAAGGTTGAAGATATGATGACTCGCAACCCTCATACTTTATTACGCTCACATTCATTGGCCGATGCTAAGCACACCATGGAAGCGCTTGATATCCGCCATATCCCAGTCGTCGATGCCGATAGAAAACTATTGGGCGTAGTCACCCAACGAGACGTTCTCGCCGCCCAAGAATCTAGCCTACAAAACATTCCGCCAGCTCAATCTTTTACCCTATCAACTCCCCTAAATGACATCATGCACAAAAACGTTATGTCAGTAGAGCCTCGAGCAGGGTTAAAAGAGTCTGCTATTTACATGCAGAAACACAAAGTGGGCTGCTTACCAGTGCTCAGCCACGGCGAACTGGTTGGCATCATCACTGACAGTGACTTCGTCACCATCGCGATTAACTTGCTTGAACTACAAGAAGAAGTAGAGCCAGAGGAAGCTGAAGTGGAGTAGAGTTCGCAAACCATACAAAGAGCGGCTTAAATAGCCGCTCAAAGGTAGGTTTTTATCTATTCGTACACTGAGATTTTAAAGCAACTCAGATACCACGTCGGCTAATTGGTGGAAGGTTTCACGGCGTGACGAGCTTGGTCGCCAAACAAGGCCGATGTCGCGGTAGGCTTGTTGACCTGGCGGATCAATAACCACCAGGTTTTGATTTTCCAGCAATCCATGGTCGATAGCCATTTGTGGAATAAAGGTGGTTCCTAAACCGTTCGCGACCATTTGCACCAATGTATGGAGGCTTGTGGCAGTGAACGGGTTTATTTTCTCTTTGTCGGTTAACTTACAGGCTGACACCGCGTGCTCAGTTAAACAGTGCTCGTTCTCCAACAAGAATACCGATTCGTCTGGTAGGTCGTCATATTTAATTGGGACACGAATACCATCTGCTTGGTTACGGCTGATGACCATTCTAAAAGGATCTTGCCCAACCACTTTGCTCTCCATGTTGTCGATATCAACAGGGAGAGCCAGAATCAATACGTCTAACTCACCATGGCGCAGTGCCGCGAGTAAGTTCGTTGTGGTGTCTTCGCGCAACAGCAGATTTAGCTGAGGAAAGCGTTGGTTGGCTTCTTGTACCAAATCACACAACAGAAATGGTGCGATGGTAGGAATACACCCTACTCGCAGCTGCCCTTGCATCGCATCGCCGTTACATAGGTTACCGAGTTCAACCAGATCTTGCCCTTTCGCCAATAACTCTCGACCGTGATTCACCACCAGCTCTCCCGCTTGAGTGAAAACGAGTGGGCTCTTTTTATCTTTCTTCTCGTATAAAGGGCAACCGATCAGCTCTTCTAGGTTTTGGATACCTTTACTTAGTGTCGATTGGCTAACAAAACAGCGATCAGCGGCGTCGCTAAAGTGGCGTGTTTCGTGAAGAGTAACAAGATAGTGAAGTTGCTTAAGACTTGGCCATTTATTCATGAAATTACTTTGTAATATGAGTAGGATAAGTTACACGAAGGTCCTAAGACCTGAGAAAAGGACAAAGAATAAGCTTATCGTTTTTTTCGATGAACTTAATCTATTTAATTCGCTTTTTTCTATAGTATCGATTGTACTATAGTTTGTCGCGTAGAAACGGAGCCCAAACAAAGATGTGTTGGGCCAACTAATTTTTTAGGAGATTCCAAAATGGTACTAGTAGGTCGTCAAGCCCCTGACTTTACTGCAGCAGCTGTTCTAGGTAACGGTGAGATCGTTGATAACTTCAACTTCGCAGAATTCACTAAAGGTAAGAAAGCGGTTGTTTTCTTCTACCCACTAGACTTCACTTTCGTTTGTCCTTCAGAGCTAATCGCTTTCGACAACCGTCTAGAAGATTTCCAAGCTAAAGGCGTTGAAGTAATCGGTGTTTCTATCGATTCTCAATTCTCTCACAATGCATGGCGTAACACTGCTATCGCTGACGGCGGTATCGGTCAAGTTAAATACCCACTAGTTGCTGACGTTAAACACGAAATCTGCAAAGCATACGATGTTGAGCACCCAGAAGCAGGCGTTGCTTTCCGTGGTTCTTTCCTAATCGACGCTGACGGTCTTGTACGTCACCAAGTAGTTAACGATCTTCCACTAGGTCGTAACATCGACGAAATGCTACGCATGGTAGACGCACTAAACTTCCACGAGAAGAACGGTGAAGTTTGCCCAGCACAATGGGAAGAAGGTAAATCAGGTATGGACGCATCTCCAAAAGGTGTTGCAGCATTCCTATCTGAGCACGCTGACGACCTAAGCAAGTAATTACATTCTTAAGCCCGACTCAACACGGGTGAATGGTTGGATGACTCTCTATAAAGAGAAATAAAGCATAAGCTACAGCGCAAAGCGCACCGCCAATCAATTAAGAAGTAAAGTCTTATTCAAAGCCCGAAGTTAACGCTTTGGGCTTTTTGCATCTATTGCCTCAACAATGGTTTATTCCTTGCCCATATCCACTATGAATAGGGGTAACCGCAAGAGAAACTTTACCTCTATTTTCCTCTCGCTACCTATTCAGAATCGTCTCAAGATTGCTATGATTTCCACAGTCTCAATTTGAACGAGTTAAATATCATGAACATCGAAGTTGAAGTTTGTATCGATAACTTAGAATCCCTACACAATGCCCTTGCAGGCGGAGCGAATCGTATTGAGCTCTGTTCTTCACTAGCACTTGGTGGATTAACCCCGAGCGTCGGAATGATGAGGCAAGCCAATCGCATCTCATCGGTCCCCGTGTATGCAATGATTCGCCCAAGACAAGGCGACTTCATCTTCGATAATGACGACGTGATGTGCATGCTTGATGACATCCAAGCCGCTGCCGATGCTGGTTTAGATGGTGTGGTATTAGGTGTGCTTACCGCTCAAGGTGAAATAGACATGGTTGCTATGAGAGCACTAACCTCAAAAGCCCACCAACTAAAGCTTGGCGTGACCTTTCACCGTGCGATAGACCAACTTAAGGATTACCAAAAAGCACTAGAACAGATTATTGAGCTTGGTTGTGAGCGTGTTTTAACGTCTGGGCTAGCGAGCAATGCAGAGAAAGGTATCGATATATTGCAAGAGATGGTCAAACAAGCGAATAGCAGAATCGATATCATGGCAGGAGCCGGCGTTACCGCTCACAACGCAAAAATTATTCAAAGCACCACCCAAGTACCTGCACTCCACCTTTCAGGTAAATCGACAAGGCCTAGTCTAATGGAAAGCAATTCGAATGCTCAAATGGGGAGTGATGATATTGATGATTATCAAATACCTGTAACGGATGCTAGCAAGATATCTAGTGTGAGAGGAGCCCTCATCGATAAAGGGCTGACGTCAAAAAATAAAATTAGATCGGGCCGATGAATACGTTACCTTAAAACGTCATCTAAGCTTTGATCACCTAGGTGGCGTACATCTTTACCTTTAACAAAGTAGATAATGTACTCACAAATGTTCTGGCAACGGTCCCCTACTCGCTCTATGGCTCTCGCACACCACATCACTTGTAAGATGTTAGGAATATTCTTCGGGTCTTCCATCATATAAGTCATCAACTGACGTATCACCGCCTCGTATTCAGCATCCAACTTGTCGTCGAGTTTGTGTACCTCGGCTGCCGCATCCACATCCATGCGAGCAAATGCGTCTAAAACTTGGTGTAGCATGGTGATCGCTTGTCGACATAAAGGCTCTAGCGATACATGGAATTTTTGTTCTTTTGTCGAAGGGATATCAATCGCACCCTGCGCGATCCTCGAGGCAACATCACCAATACGCTCTAGGTCGGTAATCGTTTTGATGATCGCCATTATCAAACGCAGATCTTTTGCCGTTGGTTGACGCTTGGCAATAATGCGAGTACAAGCCTCATCAATCGATACTTCCATTGCATTCACTTTATGGTCATCACGAATCACTTTCTTCGCTAGTTCCAAATCATCTTTGTGGAGTGCCTGCATCGCAAAAGAGAGCTGCTGCTCCACTAATCCACCCATAGTGAGTACATGGGTACGGATAGACTCTAACTCGACATTAAATTGTCCTGAGATGTGGCGACCAAATTGCATGTCAGCTCCTTAAAAAGAATTGGATAAGTCATTTATATTGGAGTGACTTAGCTCCAATGATGAGAAGGGTAACGTTAACCGTATCGACCAGTAATGTAGTCTTCCGTTTGATTTTTCAATGGAGACGTAAATATTGAATCCGTATCTGAGTACTCGATCAATTTTCCCATATGAATAAAGGCAGTATGGTCACTCACACGCGCAGCCTGCTGCATGTTATGTGTGACGATAACGACCGTATATTGCGTTTTTAGATCGTTGATTAGCTCTTCAATCGTCAATGTTGAAATAGGATCCAATGCCGATGTCGGCTCATCCAACAACAAGACTTCCGGTTCAATCGCAACGGCGCGAGCAATCACCAAACGCTGTTGCTGACCACCAGATAGACCAAAAGCATTTTCATGTAAACGATCTTTTACTTCATCCCACAATGCAGCAGCACGCAGTGATCGTTCTACGGCATCATCAAGATCTCGACTGTTACTTACTCCTTGCAACCTCAGTCCGTAAACCACATTCTCATAGATAGATTTAGGAAACGGGTTTGGGCGCTGAAACACCATACCGACACGACGACGCAGAGTCGCAACATCAACTTTAGGATGGTAGATATTCTTGCCATGAAGCTTCACTTTTCCGGAAACTTTGCAGCCTTCGACAAGATCGTTCATACGATTGATACAACGTAGTAAGGTTGACTTACCGCAGCCAGAAGGGCCAATAAACGCAGTCACCTGCCCTTTGGGTATCTTCATAGAGATATCATCGAGCGCTTGGCTTTCTTTGTAGTAAAGATTGAGCCCTTCGATCGAGATAGCAATTTGTTCTTCCTTTAGATTGTGTACATCTAAAGGCGCTTGGTAACCCAAGGTTTCATTAATTGAGAACATCTTAATCTTGTCCTAAGGTTCGGTACTTTTCACGTAAGTTATTACGGATATTAATCGCCGTTAAATTCAGCCCCACGATAACCGTAACCAATAAAAACGAAGTCGCATACACCAATGGGCGCGCAGCCTCTATATTCGATGTTTGAAATCCAACATCATAGATATGAAAGCCTAAATGCATGAACTTTCTATCTAAGTGTATGTACGGAAACTGACTATCAACAGGCAAGCTTGATGCGAGTTTTACAACCCCCACCAGCATTAATGGAGCCACTTCACCCGCAGCTCTTGCAATCGCCAAGATCAAGCCGGTAATTATCGCAGGGCTTGCCATAGGCAGAACAATGCGCCACAAGGTCTCAAATTGAGTCGCTCCGAGCGCTAAAGAGCCATGCCTTACCGAACTTGGGATACGTGTTAACCCCTCTTCGGTCGTCACAATCACGACAGGTAGCGTTAACACAGCCAAAGTAAGTGCCGACCAAAGTAGACCTGGCGTACCAAAGGTCGGGGCAGGTAGTCGCTCTGCATAAAACAGAGTATCGATCGAGCCACCAATGGTATAAACGAAAAAGCCTAAACCAAAAACGCCATAAACGATTGAAGGTACACCGGCTAGGTTGATAACCGCGATTCTAATCAAACGTGTGAGCGCGTTATTTTTTGCGTATTCATGTAAGTAGATCGCCGCCACAACCCCAAGAGGCATCACCACAATCGACATCAGAATAACCAGTAACACTGTACCAAAGATAGCAGGGAAAACGCCGCCTTCTGAATTGGACTCTCGTGGATTTTCTGATAAAAACTTCCACACTTGATGCCCCCAATGTCCAACCTTTTCAATATAAGACATATTATTTGGGTACCAGTAATCCAGAATATGACTGAGCGATATTTCAACCTGCTCACCTGTCATATCTTCAACAAGCAGACTCTCAACATTTAGCTGTGTTCTAAGGTGCTCTAGCTTGATTTCGGCTTCATCTAACTGCTTATTGAGCTCAAGCCTAGTTGCGGTATAAGTTTTAAGGTACTCATCGCTCACAGACTCATTCAGTTCTAATTTGCGCTTTTCTAGACGTAAGTTTTCCAACTGCCAACTGATATTGCGAATCTCTTGGTTTACCACACGTGACGTTTCAGCGCGCAAGGTGTCAGCGAAAGCTAAACCATCTTTAAGCTTTTGGTCGATATCAGTATAAAAAGTTCCCGATGCCGTTTTAAAGCCAACCGGCTTACCAAAAAAGTAACCACCGCGACTACGCTCTATCACAGCCCAATCTCGAGGCGTGGTTGGCTCCAATAGGTTCACATCTAGAATCGAGACAAAATCAGCAGGATAGAGTTCTCTATTCGCCACCTTGATGCTCAAACGTTGTATCAGCCCTGTAGCAATGTTTTGGGGTGATAGTAGATCGTGAGCTTGCGGAACTTGCTCTATTGGAATGTATTTGCGTTCATACAGCTGACCGATCAACACATCTTTTTGAGAGACGGTTTCATCAAGATCAACGACCAGAGACAGATCTTTAGAATCGACTTGCCACTGATACAAAGGCGCAGGCCAAAAGTAGGTCAGCCCTTTCCAGCCAATCAAGAGCATCAACCCCAGAACCGAAAGCATACTGATGCTCACTGCCCCACCAGTTAGCCAGATCCATGGTGAGCCAGATTTACCCCATGATAGCAATGACTTGAGTCTATTCATCATGTGCTACCTGAGAGTGATTCTGCGAGTAACGATGTACGCAGCTCGCTAATCCCCAAAAATTTGTAGGCGTAGATTCAGATTGAGGTGACACATTAACACTACAAAGCACGATATTTATCTCTCAATCTTTGGCGAACCCACTCCGCTAGTGAGTTCACAGCGAAGGTAAAAATAAACAGCAATAGCGCAGCTAAGAACAGCAAACGGAAATGCGACCCACCCACTTCCGATTCAGGAAGTTCGACAGCAATGGTTGCGGATAGTGTCCTCATCCCTTCTAAAATATTCCAATCAAGAATTGGCGTGTTGCCTGTCGCCATCAGGACAATCATGGTTTCACCAACCGCTCGTCCTAATCCCATCATAACCGCCGAAAAAATACCGGGACTGGCTGTCAGTAAAACAACATAAATCAGGGTCTGCCACGCGGTAGCACCAAGCGCTAGTGAACCATCAGACAAGTGCTTCGGTACCGAGAAAATCGCATCCTCGGCAATCGTAAAAATTGTCGGGATGACAGCAAAACCCATCGCGAAACCGACTACTAGAGCATTACGTTGGTCAAAATCAATCCCATAACCAGCTAGGAAAGTGCGTATATCACCATCAAACAACAAGGCTTCGATACTGTTGCCCGCGACGAATACTATAACGACCGTTGTAATCAGTACCGGAATCAGTATGAGTGCGTGCCAACCATTAGAGAAACGACTTGTCACAACCTTAGGTAAACAGAACCAAACAAGCCCTGTAATCAAAGCGCTCAGAGGCAACATTACCATCAAAGAAAGTACAGCGGTTAAGTGGGTTTCAACGATTGGCGCAAACCACAGCCCCGCGAGGAAGCCAATAATTACAGTAGGCAAAGCTTCCATTAGCTCTATCGACGGCTTCACCACTCGTCGCATGCGCGGCGACATAAAGTAAGCGGTATAAATTGCACCTAACACCGCAACAGGTACCGCAAACATCATGGCAAATAGCGCAGCTTTGATGGTACCAAACGTGATAGGAACTAAACTGAACTTCTCTTCAAAGTCATCATTAGCGGAGGTAGATTGCCATACATACTGCGGCTCTGGATAGCTCTCGTACCAGACTTTTTGCCATAGCGATGAAAATGAAATCTGAGGGTATTCATTGTCGACTTTCGCCACACTGATTTTATCATCAATCAATGTTACTAAATGCAGCTCATTAGCCGACATAGCAGCTAACTGAGGTGACTTATCAAACGCACGCTCAAACAAAGACAACTTTTCACTGGTCGTATAATGGCTCTGTAATGTGCCGTTTTTGTAGAAGCTATAGAAGCCTTTTCGGTAGGTATCCGGCAAGATAAATTGTACTTCTTCAGCGAGTTGGAAATCTCGAATATGGGTTAGGCTGCGCTTTTCATCTTTAAGTACATCAAACCATTGAGAAACTTGTCCATCCTGATGCGTAACCAACAACGAATAAGCACCAGACAACAAATCGATACTTTTCACACCGTGTTTAGCGTCATTCAAACTCAGGTCGATCACCTCACGGACATCAAACCCTTTTTCAGCGAGCTTTAGCACCACTAAGTCAGACTTTACTCGAAGGTATAGAGTCTGCCCATCAGGTGTCATTAATAACTGCTGTTGTGCGCCAAGCTTATCCGATAACCATTGACTATTCTTAAATACATAGCCACCAGCTAAATCGCTTTGGTACCACTTAACTAGCACTCGCTGGTCAGTTAGCTGAGCAGCAACAGTAATATCGCGCCCGCTTTTAGAGAATACGAACTTATCGATCAACGCCCCGTTTGCTGGTTCGTCGGCTAAAAAGGGTTGAGGAAGAGTAACTTGCTCGATTTTTGGTTTAGCTTCAGCGCCCTTTTGGAGTACAGGCGCACTATACTCAGGGTAGAAGAAAGTGATATTGCTTGCGCTATCGGCAAAAGCAAACCAATTTTCAGCAGGGGGATTTCGAGAGAAGGCAATAGGATCTGCTAATACACTTCGTTCGAAATAAGAGTGTATATTTTGCGAGTCTAGGTCCCAAAACTGAACCAAACCAGACTTTTCGACAGTAAAGGCGTGTTGACCGTACTCATCAACCGATAGTGCGATAGGCTTATCTACCGATACGGTTTTAACAGCTTGATCAGTCTCTAAAACAGTATCGGAAAATACCGGCAAAATGACCATTGCTAGATATACGAAGATCAAAACCAAGGCAGCTAAAACACTGACACCACCGCATGTCACCGAAAAACGGACGAGACGATCTTTCAACCATCTTTTTTTGTCGCGCTCTTTCAATGAAAATTGGGCTGAAGCCATCTTTTTATCTACCTTTTTTTAGCTGCTGACATAATATGTATCTTAGATGACAATTATATTACAAGCTACGTTAAACAACTGAAACTAATAACAAGTTTGTTGACCCTTTTTATTATCCGAAGATCATTAATTTTGTGAGCGCGAACGTTATAAATTAAACTAGGCACCCCAATAGCCAGCATTCAAGGATCAACAATACGATGGAAAAAGACTATGTCGCAAAAGAACTTAGCTGGTTATCGTTCAACGAAAGAGTGCTTCAAGAGGCAGCGGACAAGTCTGTCCCTTTGATTGAAAGAGTTCGTTTTCTAGGGATCTACTCAAAAAACCTCGATGAGTTCTACAAAGTCCGATTTTCCGACGTAAAACGCAAGATCTTATTGCAAGATCCTGAGTCAAACTCTGACACCTCAAAGACCTTGCTGACTCAGATGCAACAGAAGGCGAATGAGCTGGATGTTCGTTTTCATACACTTTACAAAGAGTTGTTGCTCGAATTAGCACGTAATCGTATTTTTTTGGTTAATGAACAGCAAATAGATGCCGAGCAGAGTGATTGGCTTAAAAAATACTTTAGGAAGAAAATACTACCGCATCTTACGCCTTTGCTACTTAACGAAGATAGTCAACTACTCAATATCCTCAAAGACGAACAAAGTTATTTAGCCATCGATATTGAGCGCAATGGGTCATCTCAATACGCTCTGTTAGAAATTCCATCTGATGCTTTACCTCGATTTGTCAAACTGCCGAGTCCGTCATACTCACAACGTACTACCCTGATCTTATTAGATAATATAGTTCGCTTCTGCCTAGACGACTTACTTAAAGGCTTCTTCGAATACGATTCGCTGCGTTGCTTCGCCATCAAAATGACACGTGATGCAGACTATGACCTACAAGAACACAGTAACTGCAGCCTTTTAGAATCGATGTCGATAGGGATTAAGCAACGTTTAACAGCACTACCAATACGCTTGATCTATGAATCCGAGATGCCACAAAAGATGCTGAATTTCTTACGAATCAAGCTCAAGCTATCAGACTATGACAGCGTACTCTCTGGCGGTCGTTATCAAAACTTTAGGCACTTCTGTGGTTTTCCAGCTCTCAATCGAAAAGATCTCGTTAATGCGCCTCTTTCACCAATTAAGTGTGCGCCGTTTGCTCATTACAGTAACTATTTTGAAGCAATCAAAGCTCGCGATATCTTGTTGCACTACCCATACCATACTTTCGATCACATTACCGAACTGGTCAGGCAGGCTTCGTTTGATCCCAAAGTAACGGTCATCAAGATCAACGTTTACCGTGTTGCTGAAGGTTCTAAGTTACTCAACTCGATTATTGATGCGGCCCACAATGGTAAGAAAGTCACCGTGGTGGTCGAGCTTCAAGCCCGTTTTGACGAGCAAGCCAACATTCAGTGGGCAAAGACACTTCAAGAGGCCGGAGTGAAGGTGGTTTATGGTATCCCCAGCCTAAAAATCCACTCAAAATTACTGCTCATCAGACGTAAGAACGGCAAAGCTATGGAGAGTTATGTTCATATCGGTACAGGTAATTTTCATGAAATCACCGCTCGTATCTACACAGACTTATCCTTGCTTACCGCTAACCCAGAGCTCACGCATGAAGTTCGCCAAGTCTTCAAATACATCGAAAATCCGTACCAGAAAACGCAGTTCAAACAGCTGATTGTCTCACCTAAAAATACTAGAAAGCGTCTCTATCAACTGATCGACAAAGAGATTCAACATGCCTCAGAGGGTAAGCCTGCGAGTATAACTTTAAAGCTCAATAACTTAGTAGATCGCGAAATCATTGAAAAGCTCTATCTAGCCAGTCAAGCCAACGTAAAAGTTAGAATGATCATTCGAGGTATGTGCTCGTTAGTTCCGGGAATACCAAACGTAAGTGACAACATTGAGGTCATCAGTGTCGTCGATCGTTTTCTTGAGCACCCAAGAGTGATGATCTTTCACAATGCTGGAAAGCCCAAGGTTTACATATCTTCCGCTGATTGGATGACTCGCAACTTTGACCATAGGATTGAAGTATCAACACCAATCCTAGACTCGAAGATCAAGCAAACCATCATCGATATCACCGAGTTTCATTTTGACGATAAACGTAAGGCGCGGATGATCGATCATGCGATGAGCAATCAGTATAAGCCGTCACCCAACGCTCAACTTACGCATTCCACATCACAACTCACTACTTACCACTATATTAAGCATATAGAGAAGCAAGCTCGTAAGCAGTACAAGCAAGAGAAGAAATCATGCGGCTAAGTGACGACAAACAACCAAGACGCATTGCAGCTATCGATTTAGGCTCGAACAGCTTTCATATGGTGGTCGCTCAAGTGTTTGGCAAACACCTACAACTCGTCAGCCGACATAAACAGAAAGTACGCTTAGGCGATGGGCTGGATGAGTACCACCACCTATCAGATAAAGCGATTAATCGCGGGCTAGATTGTCTAAAAGTCTTCGCAGAACGACTTACTGATTTTGAGATAGATGATGTTAGAGTCGTTGCTACCCATACCCTACGAAAGGCAAAGAACTCAAACACCTTCATAGAACAAGCCAAACTCATTTTTCCTTTTCCCATCGAGATCATTTCAGGGCAAGAAGAAGCGCGATTGATCTACAACGGGGTTGAACATACTCAGACAGCATCTAAATCAAAGCTTGTTATCGATATTGGTGGAGGAAGTACTGAAATAGTGACCGGGCAGGGCTTCACACCCGAAGTAGTGCATAGCTTACCTATGGGGTGCGTCAGCTTTACTCAACGTTTCTTTAGTGATAACCAGTTAACTTCTCAGCATTTCGCTACCGCTGATACCGCAGCAATTCAACTGTTAACACCTGTCATTAAGAACTACCAAGCCGCCTCTTGGGAGATCGCTTTTGGCTCATCTGGCACCGCGAAATCAATTAAAGAGGTACTCAAGGGGCTGGGCTTTGACGATGAGTACATCACTCCACAACGGCTTACTTATCTAAAAAACCATCTAACGGAGTTTTCGTCTGTAGAGAGCATCAAACTGTTGGGTTTAAGCGATGAGCGGAAGCCCGTGTTTGCTGCCGGTGTTACGATTCTTTCCGCTGTTATGGATAGCTTAAATATAGATGAGCTGTATGTCTCTGATGGAGCATTAAGAGAAGGCGTGCTTTATGACATGGAAGATAAGTTCAAGAGCCTTGATATAAGGTCTCGTACTGCAGAAACATTACTCTCTCGCTATCATGTTGATTTAACACACGCTGAAAGAGTTAAACAGACAGCTCACACCCTATTACTACAAGCAAAAACACAACTAAAAAGCGCTTTAGACACCGAGTTATTTGACCTACTTGGTTGGTCTGCACTGCTGCATGAAGTAGGCCAAAGTGTGGCATTCCAGGGGTATCATCGCCACTCAGCCTATCTAATTAAACACACCACCATGCCCGGTTTTAATACCGAGCAACAACGTCTAATTTCCCTCATCGTCCGATATCAGAGAAAAGCGATCAAGCTGCAAGAATTGCCAACATTATCACTGTTTTCGTTGCAGCAAGTGACGCTGATGATCCGAATACTCAGACTGGCAATCTTACTCAACCGACAAAGAAGCCAAGCACCAGTACCCAATATAAAGCTAACCATAAAAATGGATGACCATTGGAGTTTGACTGGCGAAAATGGTGACTGGTTAGATACAAACCAACTACTCGATTATGAGTTAAAAGAAGAACAGCAACGCTGGAAAAATGCCGGTTGGAGTTTAGATTTGAAATGAGGAAAATAGCCTACCGCAAGTAGGCAATCTGTATATTGAGTTTGAGCTATAACCCAACTTTTGCGAGTTCTTGTTCTGCAAATTCAGACGGTATTGCTAGATAGCCATCTTTTTCTACAAGCTCTTGCCCTTGCTTTGAGAATACAAAAGTAAGGAACTCTCTCTCAACCGGAGAAAGTGGTTTATCCGGATGCTTATTCACATACACATAGAGAAAACGAGATAGAGGGTAATCACCGCTCAAGATATTCGCACGCGTAGGCTCAACATAATTAGAGCCGTGCTCTGCAATAGGAATCAACTTAACACCTGCTACACGGTAGCCAATGCCTGAGTAGCCAATCCCACTAATGGATGAAGCGACCGACTGAACGACAGAAGCCGAGCCAGGTTGCTCATTCACACGATTTTTAAAGTCACCTCCGCACAGTGCATTCTGTTTGAAGTATCCATAAGTCCCCGATACAGAATTGCGACCGAACAGTTGGAATCGATGTTTAGCCCATAGCTGATCGATTCCGAGATCTTGCCAGTTATTGAGAGGCTTCGTTGCTCCGCAGCGTAAGGTCTCAGAAAAGATGCCATCAATCTGACGAAAGTTAAGCCCTTCAATAGGGTTGTCTCGGTGGACAAACAGCCCGATTGCATCAATAGCGACTCGTAATGCAGTTGGCTTATAGCCATGCTCTCTTTCAAAAGCTTCCACTTCACGTAAACGCATTGGTCGGCTCATAGGACCAAGGTGTGCTGTCCCTTCCGTCAGTGCAGGAGGTGCAGTAGAAGAACCCGATGCTTGGACCTGAGCATTTACATTCGGATAATAGGATTTAAACTCCTCTACCCAGAGTGTCGTCATTCCAGCCAAAGTATCAGAACCGACCGACAACAAGCTTCCAGATATACCTGGAACCTTGTAATAATTGGGCAGTGATTCAACACTCTGCTCTGCGAAGCTGGGCCACGCCAATACCATCGCTAACATAGAACTAATCGGCAAACGCATCCTGCGTATTAAGTCACTCATGACACGATCAATCGGTTTGGTAACGTGAAATGAAAACGACTGCCAACGCCCACTTCACTTTGAATTTCGAGGTGTGAATCGTGGTGGCTAAGTGCGTGCTTTACAATCGCCAACCCAAGACCACTACCACCGGTATCACGAGAGCGGGCTTTATCTACACGATAGAAGCGCTCTGTGAGTCGATGTAAGTGTTGAGGTTCAATACCATCACCAGTATCTGACACATCTAAGCATGCGCCTTGACTTGTTTGATACCAACGAACTTTGACCGTTGCCCCTGCGGGTGTGTATTTAACCGCGTTATAAACCAAATTCGAAATCGCACTTCTCAATTGGTCTTCATCAGCAAGAACACGCAGACTCTTATCGATATCAAACTCAAGCTTATGTTCCCGCTCACCGCTAAGGCTGGCCGCTTCTTTCTCAAGAACTTCAAGCATAGCCGGAACATTGACTACTTCATCCAGCTCATGCATTGGCGCTGCTTCAATTTTCGAAAGCGTGAGCAACTGATTAACCAGACTGTTCATTCGGTTGAGCTGCTCAGTCATTACGCCATGCGCCTTGGTCCACATTGGGCCAACGATCATGTCTGGGTCTTCCGTCATTTCAAGATAACCTTGAAGTACGGTCATTGGTGTACGCAACTCATGGGAGACGTTGGCGAAGAAGTTACGGCGCATGCCCTCTAGTTGCTTAAGCTGGGTGACATCACGCACCACCATAAGGTGTTCACCCTCGGTATACGGCACAATACGCAGTTCAAGCATACGCTCCACATTCAGAGGAGAAGGCATTTCTAATGGCTCAGAGAAATCTTGCTTATTAAGGTACTTAATAAAATCTGGAGTACGAATCAAATTCGAGATCGGTTGACCTGAATCATCTGGCCAACGAAAGCCCAACAAATACTGAGCAAGCTTGTTACACCAAACGATATTTCCTTCACCACGAAATACCACAACGGCATCGGGAAGGGACTCAGCACCGTTACGGAAACGGCGGATAAGGTTAGTCAGCTCTTTACGTTTGCGACGCTGTCTCTGTTGCATACGATAGATACCGTTAAACAGAGATTCCCAGTTTCCAGAGCCTGAAGGTGGAGTTAGACGCTTCTCATCCCACAACCATGCGGACAAACGCATTTGGTTGTGTAGATGCCAGCCGAGCTGCAATACGGTAGCAGCCAGCAGTAACCAAGGTAGATAACCGAATATCCATCCGACTAAAACCCATGGTGCGTAAAAAAAAGCCAGCTCCCAAGCCAGCTTTTTCCAGGTTAACTTTTCAACCATTCAGGACTCCGTAAACTGGGCAGCGAAGCCACATTAAGCCTTTGTAGAAAAACGGTAGCCAGCGCCACGAACCGTTTGGATTAGCTTATCGTGACCTGCAGACTCAAGCGCTTTACGCAGGCGTCGAATATGTACATCAACCGTTCGGTCTTCAACGTAAACATTGGTACCCCAAACATTGTTAAGCAGCTGCTCTCGGCTGTATACTCGCTCTTGGTGCGTCATAAAGAAATGCAACATTTTGAATTCTGTTGGTCCCATATCAACTGGACCTTCACTTGCGGTAACACGGTGTGATACAGGGTCTAATTTTAGACCTTGAACATCAATCACATCTTCCAATGCCGTTGGTGTTACACGGCGAATAACCGCTTTCAGGCGAGCCACAAGCTCTTTTGGCGAAAATGGTTTAGTAATGTAGTCGTCAGCGCCAACTTCTAAACCGCGAACCTTATCTTCTTCTTCACCACGAGCCGTTAGCATCACCACTGGGATGTTGCGAGTTAACTCTTCACGCTTCATGTGCTTGATAAAGTTTATCCCGCTACCACCAGGTAGCATCCAATCTAGTAATACTAGATCTGGGAAAGGTTCACATAGCTTGTTTACCGCTGTATCGTAATCTTCAGCCTCTACTGCTTGGTAGCCTTTTTGTTCAAGTACAAAACACAGCATCTCACGAATAGGTGCTTCATCTTCAACGACCAGAATCCTTCTCGACATAATTGAATAGCCTTTGTATTTAATCAACGCATTGCATTATCTGAGTTAATTATGACACTTTTGTGACCTTTGAAAACAAATTTTCACATAACTGTCTCAAACGTTTCACTTTATAACTTTTGATACAGAGCTAAGGACAAATCGAATTAGATCTCATATCATGAGGCACTTCTAAAAAGGTATGAGAAAAATATATGTGGTTTAAAAATTGCCTAGTCTATCGCTTCAACCGTGATATTGATTTCAACGCAGATCAGCTAGAGAAACAACTTGAAGAATTCCGCTTTACTCCTTGTGGTAGCCAAGACAAACAGAAGTTTGGTTGGGTGCACGCAATGGGTAAACATGGCGATATGATGACGCACGTATCAGAGAACCGCATTCTTATCTGTGCAAAGAAAGAAGAGAAAATGCTGCCAGCATCTGTGATTAAAGAGTCACTGAATGCAAAAATTGAAACACTTGAAGCAGAGTCTGGCACTCCTCTTAAAAAGAAAGAGAAAGACAGCCTAAAAGAAGACATTATCATTGACCTTCTTCCTCGTGCATTTAGCCGCAGTAACTTTACATACGCGCTGATCATGCCAAAAGAAGGCTTCATTGTGATTGATGCAAGTAGCTACAAAAAAGCAGAAGACGTGTTAGCTCTGCTGCGTAAAACAATGGGTAGCCTACCGGTTGTCCCTGCAATTCCTGAGCAAGCGATCGAAACCACACTAACCGAATGGGTTAAGTCAGGCGATACGCCTCAAGGCATTACAATGCTTGATGAAGCTGAGCTTAAATCAATCCAAGAAGATGGTGGTATTGTTCGAGTTAAGAAACAAGAGCTAGAAGCCGACGAGATTAAAAACCACATCGAAGCAAATAAAGTGGTAACCAAGCTGCTTATCAACTGGCAAGATCGCATTGAATTCATCCTGGCTGAAGACGGCAGTATCAAACGCCTGAAGTTTAGCGATGAACTTAAAGATGAGAACGACGATATCCCTCGTGAGGACCAAGCAGCACGCTTTGATGCAGATTTCTCATTGCTATGTGGTGAGTTCAGTGTGTTCCTTCCGAATCTATTCGAATCACTAGGTGGATTAACTCAACCGAACGCTTAATCGGTATCTCCAAAGCTCAGGTGCTCCGTGCCTGAGCTTATTTTCCCTACATTTCCCGCTGTATATTTATCCCTTCACTCTCTTCTTAATATCATTGCTATCTTTAGGGCTATCAACCAGACTCATTTTAGCGTAAAATTTGCGCCCCTTTGATATCACTTGGTGGTATCAACCTGACTTGAGATCAGATTAGAGAACAAAGCAATGACTACACAAAAACCATTTGTACCTGAACTATTATCACCGGCAGGAAGCCTTAAAAACATGCGTTACGCATTCGCCTACGGCGCAGATGCAGTTTACGCGGGCCAGCCACGTTACAGCCTTCGCGTTCGTAACAATGAGTTCAACCACGAAAACCTACAAATCGGTATCGATGAAGCTCATGCTCAAGGCAAAAAGTTATATGTTGTATGTAACATTCAGCCACACAACTCTAAACTAAAAACTTTCATTCGCGACCTTAAGCCAGTTGTTGATATGGGCCCAGATGCTCTTATCATGTCTGATCCTGGTCTTATCATGATGGTTCGTGAAGCATTCCCTGAAATGCCTATCCACCTTTCAGTTCAGGCTAACGCTGTAAACTGGGCAACTGTAAAATTCTGGGCTACACAAGGCGTTGAGCGTGTAATCCTATCTCGTGAGCTATCACTTGAAGAGATCGAAGAGATCCGCGAACACTGCCCAGAAACAGAACTAGAGATCTTTGTTCACGGTGCACTTTGCATGGCGTACTCTGGTCGTTGTCTACTTTCTGGTTACATGAACAAGCGCGATCCTAACCAAGGTACTTGCACTAACGCTTGTCGTTGGGAATACAAAACAGAAGCGGCAAAAGAAGACGAAAACGGTCAAATCGTTGAAGCAAACCCTACTGGTGTTGAGATTCAGGATGTTGAAGTTCAAGACGAACGTCCAGACAACACACTAGGTCTAGGTAAACCAACAGATGAAGTGGTTCTACTTTCAGAGTCACACAAGCCTGAAGAGAAAATGGCTGCGTTTGAAGATGAGCATGGTACTTACATCATGAATTCAAAAGACCTTCGCGCAATCCAGCACGTTGAGCGTCTAACGAAGATGGGTGTTCATTCACTGAAAATTGAAGGCCGTACTAAGTCTTTCTACTACTGTGCTCGTACTGCACAAGTTTACCGTAAAGCTATCGATGATGCTGTAGCAGGCAAGCCATTTGATGAAAGCCTAATGGGTACACTAGAGAGCCTAGCGCACCGTGGCTACACTGAAGGCTTCCTACGTCGCCACACTCACGATACTTACCAAAACTACGAGTACGGTTACTCTATCTCTGATACTCAACAATTTGTTGGTGAATTCACAGGTAAACGCCGTGGCGATCTAGCGGAAGTAGAAGTGAAGAACAAGTTCCTAGTAGGTGACAGCTTAGAAATGATGACACCGAAAGGTAACGTTGTTTTCACACTAGAGATGATGGAAAACCGTAAGTCTGAAGCCGTTGAAGACGCAAAAGGTAACGGTCACTTTGTATTTATTCCTGTACCAGCTGATCTAGACTTGGAGTACGGCCTGTTGATGCGTAACTTGAGCGAAGGCCAAGACACACGCAACGCATCTGGTAAGTAACTTTACTTAGAAAACCGAGAAGTAAACAATGGCCCTGTTAATCACTGACAAGTGCATAAACTGCGATATGTGTGACCCTGAATGCCCAAATGGTGCAATCACTATGGGTGACAGCATCTTCGAAATAGACCCGGATTTATGTACTGAATGTAAAGGTCACTATGAGAAGCCAACGTGTCAGTCTGTATGCCCAATTACCAAGTGCATCATCACTGATCCAAACCACATTGAAACTGAAGACGAGCTGCTAGAAAAGTTTGTTATCATTCAAGGCTTGACCTGATAAAGAAAAGGTTCAACTTAATCAATAAGTTGAACCTTTCTCTCATCCGGATTTTTCCATGGGATAAATGTTGCAGAATAACTCTTTTTCAAATTGATATTCGAGTCGCTCTCGCCAATTTATCGACTGTGATACAGGTATGAGATAAAAGTTTTCCCGGCCAGTGTCTGTCACAAATGCCATTCCATACTGCATCAGTTCATAATGTACATCATTTACAAAGCTAGGATCTAATCGCTGCCTACCTGTTAGTTGGTTGATGTCATCTCTTGAAATAGAAATACCCGCATTCTCGGTGCTGAACCTATGTCGTAACCATTCTGAAAATTCCTTTGCACAAATCATAGTCATAGTCTTATCCTTGAATTATCTATCTACGGGCATAAGACTCTGATTTCATATACTACAAATAAGCCGCATCTTTCACCCCAATCACATACTCCTAGCCTAGCCCAGTCAAATTGACGCTGTCTTTCTCAAATTAATGCTCTCAATATCAAACGATATTCTTAATTTCGTACTTATAATACTCTAGACAAAAGTGTGACATTTCTCCAGTTTTTAGAGTCGACAAAACGAGTGGCAATATCACTTTAGTAAGCCATTGATAATTCGATTACTTATTCGAAATCAAGGCTAAACATTGACTAGGCATGACTTTAATTTTCTTTTTTTTCTTATTGGTGGCTACCTTTTTAGAAGGAGGGACAGGGATTGTCTTTGGAGCCCAGCTCGCGAGCTCTTCGCCACAACCATCACCTTTAGGAGGTTGGGTTTGAGGAATACAATTGGCATTACCTTCTGGACACTTTAAGCGAACATGAAAGTGAGAGTGATGTCCCCACCATGGCCTGATCTTGCCTAACCACTCTCTTTCTTTAACATCAGAAGCTTCCTGATCGCAAAGGGCCTGCTTAATCACTGGATGAACAAAAATGCGCACCACTTTTTTATCTTTAGCGGCATGGCGAATGACCTGGAAGTGGTCGTCTGTCCAATTAGACTGGCGAAGCTTGTAGTTAGTAAGATCAACGACGCTTATTGGCTTAGGGACCGCGAGTTCATTTTCAGAGAGCCTTTTGTCCGTTAACCTAAGCCATATGTCTATATCCAATCCAGTTTGATGGCTTGAATGACCAGATGAAAAACGTCCACCACGAGGAAGTGAGATATCACCAATCAATAGATTCGTGTTCAATTGCTCACTTGTTGTCACACCGAGCCTTTCAACAAACTTAATAGCCTCTGTATGACCATAGTAACGCTCTCTTTGAGGGCGAATAATCTGATAACCAACACCATTAATCGGCAAGGCTTGTGCACCATCCAAGCAGCCATTAGCATAACTGCCTATTGATGAGGTTGAGTTTGTCGTTGGGCTTTTCTCTTTCTCCCAAGATGTTGCCAAAGCAGAAAATGAATAAAACAGGACAACGAGAGCAAAAGATAACCTCATAACCATTCCATGTAAGTGATGCATATTATCTATATTAGTCGGCATTAATGAATAGTTGGCGATTATTAACAACTTTTTGGATATAGATAAGAGCTATTTGAAATGGGAGAAGCTGAGTGGGGCTATGAAGTATTTATACGCCAGAAAGCAAAAAGGCTCTAGTCTTTTGACTAGAGCCTTAAATATGGCAGGGGTGGAGAGATTCGAACTCCCAACACGCGGATTTGGAATCCGCTGCTCTGCCAATTGGAGCTACACCCCTATTTCAGTTTTAAAGAGCTGAAACTCTGAATAAGTGGCGGAGTGGACGGGACTCGAACCCGCGACCCCCGGCGTGACAGGCCGGTATTCTAACCAACTGAACTACCACTCCGCGTTGGACTACTTGTCGTCGCTGACAAGTCGTTCATAACACTTTTGTCTTCACTTTTGAAAAGTGAAAATAAATTTAAAGCCTGGCGATGTCCTACTCTCACATGGGGAAGCCCCACACTACCATCGGCGCTATTGTGTTTCACTTCTGAGTTCGGCATGGAATCAGGTGGGTCCACAATGCTATGGTCGCCAAGCGAATTTTGCTTTTACTTTCAGATTTTTAAAAACTGAAGGCAAAATAATCTGGAAAGCTTATTAAAAGTCTTATCTCTTCAAACTCATTCAAGCGTTTGTATCTTTGAGTCCATCAAAACCCCTTGGGTGTTGTATGGTTAAGCCTCACGGGCAATTAGTACAGGTTAGCTCAACGCC
>NZ_LWEH01000024.1 GCF_001635455.1 Vibrio sp. HI00D65 | reverse complement strand
TTTATACGAAGTGGTGTTGATATCCCTTTCTTCCTACCAAGTTCGCGATAAAGCGGGAAACTCATCAGTTGGCTGAAAGGAAGATCTTTGCCATCGGCAAGGTAATGTTTGAATACCTCAATCGCCGGCTTGTCATTTAATGCATATAGACGGTTCCCTATCGCATGAGTCACTCGTAGTTTCATCCCGATAGGGTTCCACTCGGAGTAAGCGTCTGACCACACCTTTAAATTAGGGTTCGTCAAGGCAGCCGCTACGCAGGCATGTTGGTAAGTTTGCTCATTGTGCATAACCCAGCGGCCGAACTCATTTTCCTGGCACAAGCCACCAGCCACTGGTAATGCGTAGGAATGATTTTCGAAAGCACCATAAATGGGGTAATCACGTCCTTCAACCTGATCACACAAGCTGATAACAGTTTTGGTGTCTTCCGATAGCTCAAGTTGAGATACGAGATCTTGGCTATCTTGGTTAGGGTTGCCAGTAAAAGGCTGCACTGCGGAGGTTAATCGGGTTTCATTGAATTCGCTAATAATGACTAAGGTGCAAGTACTCTCAAGGCAGTTATCACAAATAACATGACGAGCACTTTGACCAATTAACGTCGCTTGGCTCAAACGATTGAGCGCCACATCAGCAAGTTGGCGAGCCATATCAAGTGATTGCGTAGAGAAAAGTTGAACTAGGTATTGTTTGCTATCACACCATTCGCGCTGAGCAAGTTGAGATTCTAATTGCTCCTCTGTGTTTGCGAGAAATGTATATGTTTGCATGCCAACCCTTGTTCGAAATCTAATGGAATAGAGAACCCGCAACCACCGCTATGATTGAAATGAATCGTAATCAGTAATCGCTAATTATCCTAGCCTAAACAGGCCCTTAAACTCGACTAATGTAACAATTCACTATCATAAATGCGACACAATAAGCCTGCAGTGGTCATTAAATTAGTCGCATAAGATCGCTGAGCTGT
>NZ_LWEH01000023.1 GCF_001635455.1 Vibrio sp. HI00D65 | reverse complement strand
AACGCATTGGTATTCGATAGCTTAAGGTAGCGGCCACGAACGCCAGAAGGGTTAGTATTAAAATGGATCTTACGACCCGCCACTTCACATAAAGCGTCCTGAATAGGAGTGACATCTTCCATCAAATCCGCATTCAGAATCAAACGAGTTGGAATGGTTCTCGCCTCATTATGGGCTAAGTAATACTGGCTTAAGAAGCTATAGAAAACCTCTTCACGCACTGTATTGTTTGGGATCTT
Source organism: Vibrio sp. HI00D65 (assembly GCF_001635455.1). Classification (GTDB taxonomy): domain Bacteria; phylum Pseudomonadota; class Gammaproteobacteria; order Enterobacterales; family Vibrionaceae; genus Vibrio. Next base: position 44 of record NZ_LWEH01000023.1, on the reverse strand, counting down.
TGGAAAATGACTTCGACTACCCAAGACTTTACCTTGGCGAATCA
>NZ_LWEH01000022.1 GCF_001635455.1 Vibrio sp. HI00D65 | reverse complement strand
CTAGTACCACAGGCGTTAGGTCATCTTGCTCTGGAGAAGGTGGAACGGGGTGCTCTGTTTCCAACGATGCAAGCAGCCTCACCCCGTTGAATTCAGTTCGTCCCACAACACTCATGTAGTAACGACCAGGCTTAATATATCCCGTCGCCTCTGACTCAAATGTCACCATCTCATTACTGCCACTGCCATATTGACTGAACTCAAAATCATAGTAATGCGCAGTGCGGTTATAGCTCATGTAGAGATCTGCATCCCCCTGATTTTGTCCTTCAATTGATACCTCAAAA
>NZ_LWEH01000021.1 GCF_001635455.1 Vibrio sp. HI00D65 | reverse complement strand
GTCTAGCAGCTCAATACTGGGAAAACCACGAAGACCTCAGCGCGATGGATGATTTCCTTCAAACGGCTCTAATGGGTTCATTAGAAGGCGAAGCGATGACCACACCTCGCGACGTTGTCTTATACGGCTTTGGTCGTATCGGTCGTCTACTAACTCGTATTCTTGTAGAAAAAAGCGGCCCAGGTTACCCACTTCGTTTACGTGCAATTGTGGTTCGTGGTGGTAAAGACGGTGATTTAGAAAAACGTGCAAGTCTACTACGTCGTGACTCAGTCCATGGCCAGTTCAATGGCAGCATCGTTGTTGCGTTGACTAAGGTCTTACCGAAGAGGATAACTTCTACGCCTTTTTGGCGGTATAACTAACCTAAAGTTGGAGCGATGGATTCAGCAATAGTTTGACTAGTT
>NZ_LWEH01000020.1 GCF_001635455.1 Vibrio sp. HI00D65 | reverse complement strand
GCTAAAGCGTTAGCCATTATTTGCGCTTTAGCTTGAAGCTGGGCTGTTAGATTACGCTTCTTGGCGTGATAGCTTAACTTCTTCTTCTTTCTCACCTGCTGCAGGGTTGTTGAAGCGCGACTCATCAAGAGCGCCTTCAGACTTGGCAACGATGATAGATACGGCACTATCACCGGTGATGTTTACAGCGGTACGGATCATGTCTAGAAGACGGTCAACACCCATAATTAGAGCGATACCTTCTAGTGGTAGGCCAACTTGGTTCAATACCATCGCTAGCATAACCAGACCAACACCAGGGACACCTGCAGTACCTACAGAAGCCAAAGTCGCAGTTAGGATAACCATTAGGTAATCGCCCATAGTAAGG
>NZ_LWEH01000019.1 GCF_001635455.1 Vibrio sp. HI00D65 | reverse complement strand
ATGGTGTTCATGCTGTGTCGCTACTTTGGAGAAGGGTTGTCAGACAAAGGCAATCAAGTGGTTGGCTTCATCAGTAAACACAGTTTGGGTATCTACTTATTGCACCCAATCTTCTTGTGGCCAATGAAAGAGTTTGGTTGGTACCAAGGTCACCCAGCTTGGGTTATTCCATTATGGATAGTGATCAGCGGAGCGGGTGCACTGTGGATGAGCTGGATCGTTTCTAAGTCAGAGAAGACACGTTGGCTATTGCCTTAGCGATGCGCCAAGGCGTTTCGATACTAGTTTACTATTGAATGTCGATGAGGAAGGGTTGAAGCGCTAGGGTTAGCGCTTCAATGCAAAGTGTAAGAACTTATTACCTTGGTAAGTTAAGGTCCCTTTGTCACCCGGGTTAAGAGCGTGGAAGTAGTGAATGCCGACTTGGAACTCACGTTTCGGACCAACCACACCGCGCTGAACATAAATCCAATACTCTTGGTCTTCTTGACCTGGCTCTGCATCAGGAAGGTCGATGGATTGTTTATCTAATACCGTGACGTTCACTTTCTTTTCTTGTGCGTTCTCGCCTTGCATGTGCTTTCGATAAAAAACAAGAAATACCCAGGCCGCGAGACCTGCGAGTGCAAAGATGGCAAAAAAGAGTGAGTTAGGCATATAACCTCCATGTAGTTGTAATGGTTATTCTAGTCTTTCGGGCAATAGGGATATGTGTTTAAAGCCGCTATTCGTGAACTGCTGTAAGCAAAGCTGATTATTTTTCGGCAGATATCACATTTAATGGCCAGTTTGGGATAA
>NZ_LWEH01000018.1 GCF_001635455.1 Vibrio sp. HI00D65 | reverse complement strand
TGAACAACTCAGATCCTGAGGTTTCGACTCAAGATAGTGATATCAAAAACTCACTGATCTTCTGGCTTGATGAGCTGAATCCTAAGCAGAAAGAGGTGCTTGCACGTCGGTTTGGCCTACTAGGCTATGAACCGTCAACGCTAGAAGAAGTTGACGGTTCATAGCCTAACTCGTGAACGCGTTCGTCAAATCCAAGTTGAAGGTCTTCGTCGTCTACGTGAGATCCTTATCAAGCAAGGTTTGAACATGGAAAACCTGTTCAACGTTGAAAACGACTAAACGATACCCATTAACCTCGATAAAAAAACGCTGACTTAATGTCAGCGTTTTTTTATCGAGGTTAAAGATACTTGCCTTTGA
>NZ_LWEH01000017.1 GCF_001635455.1 Vibrio sp. HI00D65 | reverse complement strand
TCTGTTATCTACGATGCGATTGAAGCTGCGAAAGCTCGTGGTGTGGATGTTGTGATTGCCGATACAGCGGGTCGTCTGCAGAACAAGAGCAACCTGATGGAAGAGCTACGCAAGATTGTTCGTGTAATGAAGAAGATTGATGACTCTGCACCGCACGAAATCATGCTAACACTTGATGCTGGTACAGGTCAGAATGCTATCAGCCAAGCGAAACTGTTCAGTGAAGTTGCACCAGTAACCGGTATTACGCTAACTAAGTTAGACGGCACTGCGAAAGGTGGTGTGATTTTCTCAATTGCTGACCAGTTCCAGATTCCAATTCGTTACATTGGTGTTGGTGAAGGCATTGATGATCTGCGTCCATTTGAGTCAAAAGACTTCATTGAAGCTCTATTTAGCCGTGAAGAGTAACGCGAGTAGCAAAGTGGTTTACCCTTAACCTGCTATCGTTTTAAATTTGATATTAGTGATCGTAAGAGGAATTTTCGGTGATCAAATTTCAGCAAGTGAGCAAAGCCTACCGAGGTGGACGCCAAGCACTCCAAAAAGTGGATTTCCATCTAAAACGTGGAGAGATGGCATTTTTAGGCGGGCATTCCGGTGCAGGTAAAAGTACCTTGCTGAAGTTGATTTGCGCGATTGAGCGCCCGACTGATGGGCGTGTCTGGTTCAACGATCACGATATCACTCGCATTCCTGCTAAAGACATCCCATTCTTACGCCGTAATATCGGTATTGTCTTTCAAGACCATCGTCTGCTGATGGATCGCTCTATCTTCGATAACGTTGCTCTGCCTATGCGTATCGAATCTATTTCTGAAAATGAAATAAAACGTCGAGTCAGTGCTGCGTTGGATAAAACGGGCTTACTAGACAAAGCGCGCTGTTTGCCAAGCCAGCTTTCTGGTGGTGAACAGCAACGTGTGGGCATTGCCCGTGCTGTGGTCAACCGTCCAACTCTGCTGCTAGCGGATGAGCCGACGGGTAACCTAGACCCGGAATTATCTAACCGCGTGTTGCGACTGTTTGAAGAGTTTAACCGTGCCGGTGTGACGATCATCCTAGCAACGCACGATATCGGGTTAGTGAATACTCGCCCTCAATATCGTCATCTTGAATTAAACCAAGGCTTTTTGAGTGAGGTTGAAGACTATGGCCGCTAATAAGCGCATCAAAAAACCTCAATCTAATCGTGCTGCAAACCGCACTTCAAGTGACGGCTTCTTCGTGGTGCATTGGAAGCAAGCTAAGTCATCGTTCTCACAAATGTGGCAACGTCCACTGGGCAACTTACTGACGCTTGCGGTTATTTCTAT
>NZ_LWEH01000016.1 GCF_001635455.1 Vibrio sp. HI00D65 | reverse complement strand
ATTGATTTGCGCTGGTACACCTGCGATTTTAGCTACAGCTGCGCGTAGCTTCTCTACGTCTTCACCTTTCTTACCGATAACAACGCCAGGACGAGCAGTGTGAATTGTCACACGGATGCTCTTAGCTGGACGCTCGATAACGATACGAGATAGTGATGCTTTTTGTAGTTCCTTACAAAGGAACTACAAAAAGCATCACTATCTCGTATCGTTATCGAGCGTCCAGCTAAGAGCATCCGTGTGACAATTCACACTGCTCGTCCTGGCGTTGTTATCGGTAAGAAAGGTGAAGACGTAGAGAAGCTACGCGCAGCTGTAGCTAAAATCGCAGGTGTACCAGCGCAAATCAATATCGCTGAAGTACGTAAGCCTGAGTTAGATGGTCAGCTTGTAGCTGATAGCATCGCGTCTCAACTAGAGCGTCGTGTTATGTTCCGTCGTGCTATGAAGCGCGCAGTACAAAACGCTATGCGTCTAGGCGCTAAAGGTATCAAAGTGGAAGTAAGTGGTCGTCTAGGCGGCGCTGAAATCGCACGTTCTGAGTGGTACCGTGAAGGCCGTGTGCCTCTACACACTCTACGTGCAGACATTGATTACGCAACTTCTTCGGCTCACACTCAATACGGTGTGATCGGCATTAAAGTTTGGATCTTCAAAGGTGAGATTCTAGGCGGTATGCCAGCTGCTAACGCAGTAGAGCCTAAAGGCGATAAGCCTAAGAAGCAGCGTAAAGGCCGTAAGTAAGGAGTCGAACGATGCTACAACCAAAACGTACTAAGTTCCGCAAGGTTATGACTGGTCGTAACCGTGGTCTAGCTAAAGGTACTGAAGTAAGCTTCGGCGAATTCGGTCTTAAAGCTGTTGGCCGTGGTCGTCTGACTGCTCGTCAAATCGAAGCGGCACGTCGTGCTATGACACGTCACATTAAGCGTCAAGGTCAAATCTGGATTCGTGTATTCCCAGACAAACCGATTACTGAAAAGCCTCTTGAAGTTCGTCAAGGTAAAGGTAAAGGTTCAGTAGCGTACTGGGTTGCTCAAATCCAACCTGGCAAAGTTATGTACGAAATGAATGGCGTACCTGAAGAGTTGGCACGTGAAGCGTTCCGCCTAGCGGCACGTAAACTGCCTGTTAAAACTACTTTTGTAACTAAGCAGGTGATGTGATGAAAGCACAAGATCTACGCGAAAAGAACGTTGAAGAGCTTAACGCTGAGCTATTGAATTTGCTACGTGAACAGTTCAACTTGCGCATGCAAGCTGCAACTGGTCAGCTTCAGCAAACTCATACTCTAAAAGCTGTACGCCGTGATATCGCACGTGTGAAAACTGTTTTGACTGAAAAGGCAGGCGCATAATGAGCGAAACTAACCGCATCCAGCAAGGCCGTGTAGTAAGTGACAAGATGGACAAGTCTATCGTTGTTGCTATCGAACGTACTGTAAAACACCCAATTTACGGTAAATACGTTAAACGCACGACTAAAGTACACGCACACGACGAAGACAACACTTGTGGCCTAGGCGACAAAGTTGAAATCGCTGAGTGTCGTCCTCTGTCTAAGACTAAGTCTTGGACATTGGTTAAAGTTCTAGAAAAAGCGAAGATTTAATCTTTGTAATTCTATAACTTATAAGCGGCTCCAAATTATTTTTGGGGCCGCTTGTTTTTTGTCTACCCAATTTAAAAAAAGGGTGGTACAATTCGCGTCCCTTTTAAAGAGGCAGCCCGACCCGAGAGGGTCTAGTTTTAATATTTAGCGGAGCACTAACAATGATCCAGATGCAAAGTACACTTGACGCAGCAGATAACTCTGGCGCGCGCAAGGTAATGTGTATTAAGGTTCTGGGTGGCTCTCACCGCCGTTATGCACATATCGGTGACATCATCAAAGTTACAGTTAAGGAAGCAATTCCTCGCGGTAAAGTAAAAAAAGGTGATGTTCTGAAGGCGGTAGTAGTGCGCACCCGTAAAGGCGTTCGTCGCCCAGACGGTTCTGTCATTCGCTTCGACAGTAATGCTTGTGTATTGTTAAACGACACTACTGAGCAACCAGTCGGCACACGTATCTTTGGTCCTGTGACTCGTGAACTTCGTAACGCGAAATTCATGAAGATTGTATCACTAGCACCTGAAGTTCTGTAAGGAGCGGCAATATGGCAGCTAAAATCCGTCGTAATGACGAAGTAATCATTCTTGCTGGTAAAGATAAAGGCAAGAAAGGTAAAGTAACTAAGGTTCTGACAACTGGTAAAGTTATCGTTGAAGGCATCAACCTTGTTAAGAAACACCAAAAGCCGGTTCCGGCTCTAGGTCAACAAGGTGGCATCGTTGAACAAGAAGCAGCTATTGACGCTTCTAACGTTGCAGTTTTTAACACGGCTACTGGTAAAGCAGACCGTATCGGTTTCCGTATCGAAGATGGCAAGAAAGTTCGTTTCTTCAAATCTAACGGCGAAACTGTTTCTAACTAATTAGAAGTAATTTGGAGTTCTACTATGGCGAAACTGCATGATTACTACAAGTCGTCTGTAGTCGCTGAGCTTACCAAAGAGTTCAGCTACACAAGCGTCATGCAAGTCCCTAGGATTGAGAAAATCACCCTAAACATGGGCGTTGGTGAAGCAATCAACGATAAGAAACTGCTAGAAAACGCAGCAGCTGATATGGCAACGATCTCTGGTCAAAAGCCACTTATCACTAAAGCGCGTAAATCTGTAGCTGGTTTCAAAATTCGTGAAGGCTACCCAATTGGTTGTAAAGTAACCTTGCGTGGTGAGCGCATGTGGGAATTTTTAGAGCGTTTAATCTCTATCGCACTTCCACGTGTACGTGATTTCCGTGGTGTTAGCGCTAAGTCTTTCGACGGTCGCGGTAACTACAGCATGGGCGTTCGCGAGCAAATCATCTTTCCGGAAATCGACTACGATAAAGTCGATCGTGTCCGCGGTCTTGATATCACTATCACGACTTCTGCGGGTTCCGATGAGGAAGGCCGAGCTCTGCTGGCTGCCTTTAACTTCCCATTCCGTAAGTAAGGGTAGGGTTACTGTTATGGCTAAACAATCAATGAAAGCACGTGAAGCTAAACGTGCAAAACTAGTAGCTAAGTTCGCTGAAAAGCGTTCTGCGCTAAAAGTTATCATTAGCGATGTAAACGCATCTGAAGAAGATCGTTGGAATGCAGTTCTTAAACTGCAATCTCTTCCACGTGATTCAAGTGCATCACGTCAGCGTAACCGTTGCAACCAAACTGGTCGTCCACACGGTTACCTACGTAAATTCGGTCTAAGCCGCATTAAGGTTCGCGAAGCTTGCATGAAAGGCGAGATTCCGGGTCTTCGTAAGGCTAGCTGGTAATTGCCACTTAATCATTTGGAGTAAATCTTATGAGCATGCAAGATCCGATTTCGGATATGCTGACCCGCGTTCGTAACGGTCAGGCAGCAAACAAAGTTGCTGTAAAAATGCCTTCTTCAAAGCTTAAAGTTGCAATTGCTGCACTACTAAAAGCTGAAGGTTACATCGTAGACTTCGCTGTTGAAGGCGAAGCAAAACCAGAGCTAGAAGTTACTCTTAAGTACTTCCAAGCTAAACCTGTAATCGAGCAAATCAAGCGTGTATCACGTCCTGGTCTACGAGTTTATAAAAATAAAGACTCTCTACCAACAGTGATGGGCGGTCTTGGTATTGCAGTTGTTTCTACTTCCAAGGGTCTAATGTCTGACCGTGCTGCTCGTAAAGCAGGTCTTGGCGGTGAAATCATCTGTTACGTAGCTTAATAAGGAGTAGATTATGTCTCGTGTTGCTAAAGCACCTGTCGCTATTCCAGCTGGCGTAGAGGTGAAACTAAACGGCCAAGAAGTTACTGTAAAAGGTAGCAAAGGTGAGCTTACTCGCGTTCTTAACAACGCCGTAGTTATTGCACAGGAAGAAAACAACCTAACTTTCGGTCCGAAAGAAGGTGTTGCTAACGCATGGGCACAAGCTGGTACAGCTCGCGCTCTAGTTAACAACATGGTTGTAGGTGTTACAGAGGGCTTCACTAAGAAGCTAACTCTAAAGGGTGTTGGTTACCGTGCTGCTATGAAAGGCAACTCTGTAGCTCTAACTCTTGGTTTTTCTCATCCAGTAGAGCACGCTCTACCTGAAGGTATTAAAGCTGAGTGCCCTAGCCAAACTGAGATCGTTGTAACTGGTTGTGATAAGCAGCTAGTTGGTCAAGTTGCGGCTGACATTCGTTCTTACCGTGCTCCTGAGCCTTACAAGGGTAAAGGTGTTCGTTACGCAGATGAAAATGTGCGTACTAAAGAAGCTAAGAAGAAGTAAGGTATCACTATGGATAAGAAAGCATCTCGCATCCGTCGTGCTACACGTGCACGTCGTAAGATTGCAGAACTTGGTGCAACTCGCCTGGTAGTACACCGTACTCCTCGCCATGTTTACGCACAAGTTATCGCGGCAAACGGCTCTGAGGTTATCGCAGCTGCTTCTACTGTAGAAAAAGCGATCCGTGAGCAAGTTAAGAACACTGGTAACGTTGATGCAGCTAAAGCAGTTGGTAAAGCTGTTGCTGAGCGCGCTCTTGAGAAAGGCGTAGCTTCAGTTGCATTCGATCGTTCTGGTTTCCAATACCACGGTCGAGTAGCGGCGCTAGCAGAATCTGCTCGCGAAGCTGGTCTGAAATTCTAAGGTAGGGTTGGAAGATGGCTAAAGAACAACAACAAGCTAATGATTTGCAAGAAAAGCTGATCGCTGTTAACCGTGTATCTAAGACGGTTAAAGGCGGTCGAATCATGAGCTTCACTGCACTAACAGTAGTTGGTGACGGTAATGGTCGTGTAGGTTTCGGTTACGGCAAAGCTCGTGAAGTACCTGCTGCGATTCAAAAAGCAATGGAAAAAGCGCGTCGTAACATGGTTACTGTTGCGCTGAACGAAGGCACTCTTCACCACCCGGTGAAAGGTCGTCATTCGGGCTCTAAAGTTTACATGCAGCCAGCTGCAGAAGGTACAGGTGTTATTGCCGGTGGTGCAATGCGTGCTGTACTTGAAGTTGCGGGCGTACATAACGTACTTTCTAAAGCATACGGTTCTACGAACCCTATCAACATCGTTCGTGCAACGATTGGTGCTCTAGTAGACGTTAAGTCACCAGAAATGGTTGCTGCTAAACGTGGTCTAACTGTTGAATCTATTTCGGAGTAAGCACACGATGGCAACTATTAAAGTAACTCAAACTAAAAGCTCAATTGGTCGCCTACCTAAGCACAAAGCGTGCCTTAAAGGTCTAGGTCTTCGTCGCATCAACCATACAGTAGAACTTGAAGATACTCCGTGCGTACGCGGTATGATCAACAAGGTTTACTACATGGTTAAGATTGAGGAGTAATCAGAATGCGTTTGAATACTCTATCACCGGCTGCTGGCTCTAAACCTTCTAAGAAGCGTGTAGGTCGTGGTATCGGTTCTGGCCTTGGTAAAACAGGTGGCCGCGGTCACAAAGGTCAAAAGTCACGTTCTGGCGGCTCTGTACGTCCAGGTTTTGAAGGCGGTCAAATGCCTCTAAAACAACGTCTACCTAAATTCGGTTTCACTTCTCGCAAGAGCCTAGTGTCTGCTGAAGTTCGTCTAGCTGAGCTAGCGAAAGTAACAGGTGACGTAGTTGATCTTAACAGCCTTAAAGCTGCTAACGTTATCACTAAGAACATCGAATTCGTTAAGATCGTTCTTTCTGGTGACCTAAGCAAAGCTGTGACTGTTAAAGGTCTACGCGTGACTAAAGGCGCTAAAGCTGCAATCGAAGCTGCAGGCGGTAAAATCGAGGAATAATCTCGAGGAACGAGGTACAGATGGCTAAGAAACCAGGACAAGATTTTCGTAGTGCTCAAAGCGGCTTAAGTGAACTAAAGTCGCGCTTATTATTCGTAATTGGTGCACTTTTAGTATTCCGAGCCGGCTCTTTTGTGCCGATCCCTGGTATTGACGCAGCTGTACTTGCCGATTTGTTCGATCAGCAAAAAGGTACCATCGTTGAAATGTTTAACATGTTCTCCGGTGGTGCTCTTGAGCGTGCATCTATATTAGCATTGGGTATCATGCCGTACATTTCGGCATCGATCGTAGTCCAATTGTTAACTGTAGTTCATCCAGCGTTAGCGGAACTCAAGAAAGAGGGTGAAGCAGGCCGTCGTAAGATAAGCCAATATACACGCTACGGCACGCTTGTACTTGCAACATTCCAAGCTATTGGTATTGCAACGGGCTTACCAAACATGGTCGACAATCTGGTTGTTATCAACCAAACCATGTTTACGCTTATTGCTACCGTGAGTTTAGTAACTGGTACCATGTTCTTAATGTGGTTAGGTGAACAAATCACTGAGCGAGGAATCGGTAATGGTATTTCCATTCTGATTTTTGCAGGTATTGTTGCTGGATTGCCTTCTGCAATCGGTCAAACAATCGAGCAAGCGCGTCAAGGTGAATTGCATGTGCTTCTTCTGCTGTTGATTGCTGTATTGTCTTTTGCTGTTATCTACTTCGTAGTTTTCATGGAACGTGGTCAACGTCGTATCGTCGTTAACTATGCGAAACGTCAACAAGGTCGTAAGGTTTTTGCAGCACAAAGCTCTCACTTGCCACTTAAAATTAATATGGCAGGTGTTATTCCAGCGATTTTCGCATCGAGCATTATTTTGTTCCCAGGAACATTAGCACAGTGGTTTGGTCAAAATGGTGAAAGCAGCGCGTTCGGTTGGTTAACTGACGTGTCATTAGCTCTTAGCCCAGGTCAGCCTCTATATGTAATGCTTTATGCAGCAGCTATAATCTTCTTCTGTTTCTTCTATACAGCGTTGGTGTTTAATCCACGTGAAACAGCTGATAACTTGAAGAAGTCTGGTGCATTCGTACCCGGTATCCGCCCAGGTGAGCAGACAGCGAAATATATCGATAAAGTGATGACTAGACTAACCCTTGCGGGCGCTCTATACATTACTTTTATTTGTCTGATTCCTGAATTCATGATGGTCGCGTGGAACGTTCGTTTCTACTTCGGCGGCACTTCACTACTAATCGTAGTGGTAGTTATCATGGATTTCATGGCACAGGTACAGACTCATCTGATGTCACAACAGTATGATTCTGTGTTAAAGAAAGCGAATCTGAAAGGTTACGGCCGTTAATTCGGTGGTAATAATTTCAGTTCCATTTACGGAGTTTAGCAATGAAAGTTCGTGCTTCCGTTAAAAAAATCTGCCGTAACTGTAAAGTTATCAAGCGTAACGGTGTCGTTCGCGTGATTTGCAGTGAGCCAAAGCATAAGCAACGCCAAGGCTAATCAGCAGAAATTTTTACTTGAAATACAAGGTAGAGTCGAGTATATTCCTCGGCCTACCTTTTGCGTGCAAAAGAAGTAGTATGCCGCAGCGTATCCATAACGGGCTTTGCTGCGGATAATTCTTTTATGAACCCCTTAGGAGTGAATAATGGCCCGTATAGCCGGCATTAACATTCCTGATCACAAGCATTCTGTAATTGCACTTACTGCAATCTACGGTATCGGTAAAACTCGCTCTCAAGCTATTCTAGCTGAAGTGGGTATTGCTGAAGATGCTAAGATCAGTGAACTAACTGAAGAGCAGATCGATCAACTGCGTGATGGTGTAGCTAAGTACACTGTAGAAGGTGATCTACGTCGTGAAGTATCGATGAACATCAAGCGTCTTATGGACCTTGGCTGTTACCGTGGTCTTCGTCATCGTCGCAGTCTACCACTACGTGGACAGCGTACTAAAACCAACGCTCGCACCCGTAAGGGTCCGCGCAAGCCGATCAAGAAATAGTCGGATAAGGTAGAGTACAATGGCAAAACAACCAACTCGCGCGCGTAAGCGCGTACGCAAGCAAGTAGCTGATGGCGTAGCGCACATTCATGCTTCTTTCAACAACACAATCGTAACTATCACTGACCGTCAAGGCAACGCTCTTGCATGGGCTACAGCAGGTGGTTCAGGTTTCCGTGGTTCTCGTAAATCTACTCCGTTCGCAGCACAAGTTGCAGCTGAGCGTTGTGGTGAAATGGCTAAAGAATATGGCCTAAAGAACTTGGAAGTTATGGTTAAGGGTCCAGGTCCAGGTCGTGAATCTACTGTTCGCGCACTGAACGCTGCTGGTTTCCGTATCACTAACATTGTTGATGCGACACCAATCCCTCATAACGGTTGTCGTCCACCTAAGAAACGTCGCGTTTAAGTTTCGTTTCTAGGAATATTGGAGAAAGATCATGGCAAGATATTTGGGTCCTAAGCTAAAGCTTAGCCGTCGCGAAGGTACTGACTTATTCCTTAAGTCTGGTGTCCGTGCGATCGATACCAAGTGTAAAATTGATAACGCACCAGGTGTACACGGCGCTCGTCGCGGTCGTCTATCTGAGTATGGCGTTCAGCTTCGTGAGAAGCAAAAAGTTCGTCGTATCTACGGCGTTCTAGAAAAACAATTCCGCAACTACTACAAAGAAGCTGCACGTCTAAAAGGCAACACGGGTGCAAACCTGCTTCAGCTTCTTGAAGGTCGTCTTGATAACGTAGTTTACCGTATGGGCTTTGGCGCAACTCGTGCTGAATCTCGTCAACTAGTTAGCCACAAGTCTATCCTAGTTAACGGTAAAGTTGTAAACGTTCCTTCTTTCAAAGTAGCGGCAAACGACGTTGTTTCTATCCGCGAGAAAGCTAAACAGCAATCTCGTATTAAAGCGGCTCTAGAAGTTGCTGAACAACGTGAAAAGCCAACTTGGATTGAAGTAGATGCTGGCAAAATGGAAGGTACATTCAAGCGTATGCCTGAGCGTTCTGATCTATCAGCTGACATCAATGAACACTTGATCGTCGAACTTTACTCTAAGTAAGGTTAAAAAAAGAGAGGACACAATGCAGGGTTCTGTAACAGAATTTCTTAAGCCGCGTCTTGTTGACATTGAACAGATCAATACGACACACGCGAAAGTAACTCTTGAGCCATTAGAGCGCGGTTTCGGCCACACTCTAGGTAATGCTCTTCGCCGCATTCTTCTATCTTCTATGCCGGGTTGTGCCGTGACAGAAGTTGAAATCGAAGGTGTGCTACACGAATACAGCACTAAAGAAGGCGTTCAGGAAGATATCCTGGAAATCCTTCTAAACCTTAAAGGTTTGGCTGTGCGCGTTGCTGAAGGCAAAGATGAAGTGTTTATTACACTGAACAAATCAGGCTCAGGCCCTGTTGTTGCAGGTGACATCACCCACGATGGTGATGTAGAGATCGCTAACCCTGAGCACGTAATTTGTCACCTAACGGATGACAACGCTGAGATCGCAATGCGTATCAAAGTAGAACGTGGTCGTGGTTACGTTCCAGCTTCAGCTCGTATCCATACTGAAGAAGATGAGCGTCCAATCGGTCGTCTACTTGTTGACGCTACTTACAGCCCGGTTGATAAAATCGCTTACGCTGTAGAAGCGGCACGTGTAGAACAACGTACTGACTTAGACAAGCTTGTTATCGATATGGAAACGAACGGTACTCTAGAACCTGAGGAAGCAATCCGTCGTGCAGCTACTATCCTAGCTGAACAACTGGATGCGTTCGTAGATCTTCGTGATGTACGTGTACCTGAGGAGAAGGAAGAGAAGCCAGAATTCGATCCTATCCTACTACGTCCTGTAGACGATCTTGAACTAACAGTTCGCTCTGCTAACTGTTTGAAAGCAGAAGCGATTCACTACATCGGTGATCTTGTACAGCGCACTGAGGTTGAGCTACTTAAAACGCCAAACCTTGGTAAGAAATCTCTTACAGAGATTAAAGATGTGCTTGCTTCACGTGGTCTTTCTCTAGGCATGCGTCTAGAAAACTGGCCACCAGCGTCAATCGCTGAAGATTAATCGAAAAGTTAGAAGGATTAGGTCATGCGCCATCGTAAAAGTGGTCGTCAACTCAACCGCAACAGCAGTCATCGTAAAGCGATGTTCAGCAACATGGCTAGCTCTCTTGTTCGTCACGAAGTTATCAAAACTACCGTGCCTAAAGCAAAAGAACTACGTCGCGTAATTGAGCCGTTGATTACCCTAGCTAAGACAGACAGTGTTGCTAACCGTCGTCTTGCATTCGCTCGCACTCGTGATAACGAAGTGGTAGCAAAACTATTTAATGAACTAGGCCCGCGTTTCGCGGCTCGCCAAGGTGGTTACACTCGCATTCTTAAATGTGGTTTCCGTACTGGTGATAAAGCTCCAATGGCTTACATTGAGCTTGTAGACCGCCCAGCTGCTGAAGAAGCTGCTGAGTAATCTATACTAGATTATTAATACAAAAAGCCGAGCATTAGCTCGGCTTTTTTGTATTTATTACTTTTCGATCTGGCACCATAATACCCGGCACTTTCTCTTGCTTAGAATAAGCGTCGCTCTCAAAACATCATATCTCAGTTTCTTAATTCCATAAAAAAGAGCACCGAAGTGCCCTTATTATTTCAATCTACAGTCTTATTACTTTAGCTTATTTCCAAATCGCTGCTAACGAATCCATCAAACCACTCGTTGCGCCTTGAGATTGCAGTGTTTGCAGAATGATTGGCGCAAACGTTGATACCATCGATGGATCCATACCTAAACTAGAAAAGGCACTTTCAACTGCACCTTGTGAGTTCAGTAGTGATGATAAGCCAGTTGACTCTAGGCTAGACATACCTGGAATAAGCGTTGCGAGTTCTTTGTTGTCAGCTGTATCTAGTGAATTCTGTGCAAGTGCTAACATAGAGCCGATGCCGCCAATCGCTTGATCGCTAGTTACTGATGCTTGGTCAGCAACGGTATCGGCAAGCGGTGTTGTTTCGTTTTGTTGAGACCACATGTTCACAGCTGCCAGCAATGCAGTTTGTGATAGTTTAGAGTAGTTGGTATCAGAACCAGAACTGGTTTGTTCAGAATCGCTGGTGCTAGCGCAAGAGACAACTGCGAGGCTGCTTAAAACTGTGATGAGTACTTTCTTCATTATTCGTCCTTAAGTAATAAAGTAATTTACTCTTTCACTATAAACGAAAAACGGCGATGTAGTCACATCGCCGATACGTTATTTTAATTTTATTTGACTATAGTATTTTGTTTTACCATAGGTCTTTATAAAAATTAAAGAATAGCTAGAAGTTCTACTTCAAATACTAGAGCAGCAAATGGTGGGATTGCAGCACCTGCGCCACGCTCACCGTATGCTAGGTTTTGAGGGATGTAAAGCTTCCACTTAGAGCCAACAGGCATCATTTGTAGAGCTTCAACCCAACCTTGAATTACGCCAGTTACTGGGAATTCAGCTGGTTGACCGCGAGATACAGAGCTGTCGAAAACAGTACCGTCAGTTAGTTCGCCGTGGTAGTGAACACGCACTTGCTTGTCTGCAGTTGGGATTTCGCCAGTGCCTTCAGTTAGTACTTCGTATTGAAGACCAGACTCAAGCACTGTTACTTCTGAACGAAGAGCGTTGTCAGCTAGGAAAGCTTCGCCGTCTGCAGCTGCAGCTTTAGCTAGTTCTTGACGTGCAGCTTCACCGCGAGTGTGTAGTTCTTGTAGTGCGTTGTTGATTTCGTCAACTTCGATAGCTGGCATATCACCAACTAGAGCTGTAGCGATACCAGCAGCGATTGCGTCAACGTTTAGGCCTTCAAGACCAGAACCAGCAAGTTGTTGGCCCATTTGTAGACCGATACCGTAGCTAGCTTTTTGCTCTACAGTTTCAAATTTTACTTCAGACATGAAAAGTCACTCTTTTTGTCAGTACGAAAATGGTAAGAATACCAGTATTAGCAGCGTGACGAAACGGCTAGTCCCTGATCACTTGCGCTTTAACGCGTCCAAATCACAGCCATGTCAATTTTCTTGCATTGAGCCTCGTTGTGACGGAAAGATCTATACTGTTGGTACTTTGGTTTTTATACTGTAGTTATTCAATTTATAGGACGCAGTGGTATGAATCGTCGTCAAAAGAAAAAGCAGAAAGTTGACCACTTAGCAGAACTCAAGGATCGACTGAACCAGGTCAAAGAGAAATTGAGCTCGATCGATATAAAAGAAATGAAAACCTCGGTAGTGCAGACTTGGGGTTTATTACCTAAGCTACACCAAAGATTATTAATGTTGATTTCGCCGATCGTTCTTATCCTACTTGCTGTGCCGTTACCCGAGCCTAAGGTAGAAGCAACTCCGGTTACATCTCGCGTTGCGCTTGAGATCAATACCGTTGGCTTGAGCGAGCAGCACAATACGAAGAGTAACTCATCAGAGCCGACGAACAATAATTGGCAGGAGTACCTGGTTAAGCAAGGTGATACCTTGGCTCAAGTTTTCCGTAACAACGATTTACCGCTGTCTGATTTAAATGCGTTAGTGCATATTGAAGGGGCAGACAAACCACTCAGCCAAATTCGTAAAGGTCAGTTAGTTCGATTCAAATTAGCCGAGACCGGACAACTTGATATTCTACAGCTAGAGAAGGGCGACACATCAGTTATGTTCTTCCGTTTATCTGATGGTGGCTTTGGCCGAAGTAAATAATAGAGATTTGTCTCTGTTCTTCAAAGAATGTTTACCCAAGCTCTTTGAGAATGCTTGGGTAAATATTGAGTTTACCTTTGCTTTATTTGTTGCCAACTGTGCTTAAGATATTTATCTAAAAATTAATTCTAGTAGTTGCTCCTCAGTGATACTGTTTTGCTTAGCAACTTCTGTGAGTGTTGTATTATTGCTAGCAATTGAAATGTTATTGGTTAGCATCACAGCTTTCATTTCCTCAAATGATATATGCTTTAACGTAGCAATGGTTTCCATTGGGGCGTTGTCTATAGCTGAGAATAGGTTTGCTGCAGGGTTACCCGCGCCACCTTCAGGCTGTAACATGCTACTACCAAGTAGTAAGACACAGACCATCAACACCAGATTACTACCTTTTTTTAAGTGTATTTTTATTGAAGCTTTATGCATTAAGACATGGCTCATGACTGCTATAGTAAGAATCAGGCCTATCCACTCATGCATTAACACTACTTTTCGCGGCATGATATCGAAAAACAGCATGACCCCTGATGTTAATACCAGTAGGCCACTGATTATCAGAAGCGGTGTGGTTTTCTTTCTTTTTAGCATAATACTTTACCCTCAGTTTATTCATTAAAATGATTATAAAGTTCCGCTAAAATATGGCTTATCGATTCATGACAAAGTTAGCACTTTCTTTGTCATTGTCTTTTTGTGTTATAACGTTTAAGTGCAGAGGAAAAGGTTGGAAGGCTTTGGTATCCCAGTTCAATCGCTATATCGGTTGCGCTAAAGCCTTGCATGAGCATTTGATTGGCACGCTCCATTACGATCATATTCCGCCACTCACCAAACGAACGATGAAATTGTTTGTAGAACAGTCGGTTTAAGGTCCTTTCTGAAGCGCCGCAATGTTTGGCAAAATCTTGTAAAGTAATATTCTTATTTGGCTTAAGGCATACTGTATTGATAAGAGTAGTGAGTCGTTTGTCACAATGATTTGTGTGAGATTGAGGGCCCTGTATTTGGCTTAAATATTGTACTTGATCCCAAAGAACATCGTTATAAGCATGTTGTGTATTGTTGTCGAAGTCTAGATGATGTTGGGAATACTCATGCATTAATAGAGACCAAAAGTTTGTGACTCTAAGTAACGCTGGTTCTGTCGTTAAGGGCGACGGTGGCGGTTGGTCAAAGAATAGTAAGCTCAATCTGGAGTCTTGAAAGAAGCTCGCTGAGTGCGATTTGTTTGCAGGTATCCAAAGAGCCTGACCATTGACAGCATAGTAGTTTTTTCCCTCAGTTTGTGAGGCGCATAATCCGCTATGGACATAGACTAGTTGATGTTCTTGGTGACAGTGATTATCCGTATGTTCTTCTATTTCATAATGCTTAATTTTGTGCTTTATCATATTTCTTCTTTACTGATCTCCAGCGAGTGGAAATGGCATTTTTTAGCATTATCGGCATGAGGATCATCGCCATTCCAATGATGCTCAAAATATCCGGTATTTCATCAAACCAGTATATGCCAAATATTACAACAAATACTAAACCCGAATATTCAGCAAAAGCAATTTCTCCTGCTGGTGCTTTTTGGTAAGCCAGCACGGCTAAGCCGTTGTAGGCTAAAATGCAAACCGCGCTTATGGAAACTAACCCCATCTCTATAGTTGTTAAGGGCTGCCATTTAACTATTGCTAATAGTGCAGAAATTGGCAGGGAAAATAATGTTGTCCACCACAGTGTTGTTACTACTGATTGCTTACTCGGAATCTTTCTTACTAATATATTGAAAAGTGCGAGTGTCAGTGCTGTGACCAGCGCAAACAGCGCTGCCCAGTGAAATTGTGATGGCCGCAATACGATTAGCGCGCCAATAAAGCCGACAGTGGTGGCGAGGATTTTGCCAAGCGCAGGCTGCTCTTTTAACAGAAGCACTGATAGAGGCAGCATTAATAACGGGGCTACGTAAAATACCGCGTTAGCTGTCGCTAAAGACATATGGGTGATCGCGATCACCATACACCCACTGCCGATTAAGATCAGTTGTCCACGAATTAAGGTGACCTTGGCTTGTTGCAAGCAGCGTTGCTCCTTGCTTTGTCGCAGCCACAAAGGAGTAATGAGTAACAGAGATATCAACTGACGGAAAAAAATATACTGAAGAGGTGGGACTTCGCCGTTCAATAACTTCACAGCTACGTCAGAGAGCGAGGCAAACAGGTTGCCCGCAATCAAAAGTAGGATACCGACAGTGATATTCGACATTACTTCTCTAATCTCATGTCTACGTGTGGAATATCATCTTCCAAATACATTTTAGAGATCGTCTTGAATCCATGGCTAGCGTAGAAGCTTTCTAGGTGCTCTTGCGCACCAATGTCGATGGTCGTGTTCGGCCATAATGCTTCACAGCGAGCTAATGCTTCTACCAGCAATTCATGCCCTAAACCATTGCCTCTAGCTGGTTGTTTGGTTGCAACTCGGCCAATACTGGCATTGTCATAAGTTGTACCTGGTGGCAATAAACGAGCACAAGCGATGAGCTCTCCGTCCGCATAGCCCATTAGGTGCTGGACACCTTCAAGGGTGTCTTTGCCATCGAGTTCTGGATAAGGGCAGGTTTGCTCAACCACAAATACGTCGACTCGTAGTTGCAACAGTTGATAGAGCTGTTGTGTTGAAAGTTCAGAAAAGGGAATAGAGTGCCAAGTGATCATGTTTACATCCAGAGATTATCGATGCTTTGAATGTACTATGCACACTGACCGTTGGCATTAACTATTGTTAATTCGACCTTTAATTCTACTCAAGCTTATCGCCGTTATTCCTAGGTAGGCAGCAATTTGGTTGTCGTTGAGGCGTTGTTCCAGATCTGGGTAGTGCTCACAGAAAAGCTGGTAACGTTGCTCTGGGGTATAGAGCAACATGAATCGCTCTTTGTTTTCCTTGTGCATCAGCTGGGTTTCTAGCAACTTTAAATACAAAGGATTATTAGAGGCACGCCACTCGATTACTGCCTTCATTGGCAGTTCTAATAACGTAATAGGCGTGAGGGTTTCAAGCAGGTAAGGGGACGCTTGGTTTTTTATCAAGCTCTCAAAGCCGATGATCCAGTCTTGTTCCCAGTAGAACTCTTTGCTGTATTGCTTGCCCTCATTAGTGAGATAACAAGCGTGGCATAGGCCTTCAAGTACGAAGTAAATTGAGCCTGCCATCTCTCCTTGGTTAACAAGAATGTGTCTGGTGGGTAGCTCAAGAGGCTTGGCGACAGCGACTAGCGATTCAATCTGACTTTCTGAGAAGTCGAAGCTTTGCAGTTGTTCGATAAAAGAGGTGTGCATGAAAATAACCTAACCCGAATAAGTGCTGAAATCATCGCACTTATTTGAGTGTAGGTACAGTTCGGTCTAAATCAGCCTTGGGCGTGCTGCTCTAGGTAATCTTGAGCAAGCTCTCGCCCCATGTACTTGCCTAAGGTTTTCAATGGTACTTTCTTAAGGTTAACCACAATCAAGCCATCTAGCGCATCATTAAACGATGGGTCGACGTTAAAACACACCAGCTTGCCATTCATCCCAAGATACTGGCGCAGTAGTACCGGTAACCCTTTTCCTTGTTCCATACGAGCTAATACTTTGGATAGCAGAGGCACACTTGCCAGTGAAGACAATAGGTGATTTTGCCAGAACACATGACTGCTGGTATTAAGTGGTGACGAAGGATAAACCAGACTCGCCTTTTCTTCATCATAATGGTGAATCGATAAGGTAGTCGCGATCAACAGGCGTGCATTGTGGCTGTAATCATTACTGATACTTACCGGGCCAAATAGGTGAGTATATTGAGGGTGTCGAGAGACAAAAGTCGCAATGCCTTTCCATAGTAGTAACAGTGAGTTGAGGCTCTTTTGGTAAGGTTTACTTACCACTGAACGCCCAAGTTCAATACTGTTATCTAGGGTATCGATGAACTCTTGGTCGTAGTTGAACAGACTACGGGAATAGAGCTGGTCTAATCCGTGTTCAGCAATTAGCTTGTCGACCATACCCAGTCGATAAGCTCCGACTAATTCGGCCTTAGCTTTGTTCCACACAAACAGTTGATGGTAGTAAAGGTCATACTCATCCAAGTCACAAGCAAGCCCGCTACCTTCACCTACTTCTCGAAAGCTCTCTTCTCTGACTCGACCAATCTCTCGCATTAAGTTGGGAATAGATTGGCTTGGCGTACAATAGACATCGAAGTCACCCTGTTCGATTATCTTCGTTTCTTGAGGTAGTGAGTCTATCTCTATTGCCAATACCTCTGGTGATATTGGCGCAATCACTTGGGTATCGAAAGAGGGCGCGTGGATCTGTGTGTTCGGGTTATCTTGTTGACTCATAAGATAGGTATTGAGTCTTAGATAGTTGACGATATCCATCTCTTTTTCAAAAGATTTTATCTCTGAATACGGAATCGATGAGCCAATCGAGATAGAGATAGTTGTCGCCTTTTTATTGAGAAGTTCACGCCCGAGTAGAGCGGTTCTCAATAGAGGATGTACTCGACCGGCTTGGTAGAACAGCTCACTGTTTTTGCCGTTGATAAAGATTGGAACTGTCGTCGCTTGATGGCGCTTAACAAACTTAGCAACGGACTTGCTCCACTCAATGTCGGTAAGTGTTTTTGCTCCTTTGCGGTAACTGGATACTTCTCCGGCTGGGAACACGATTAATAGCCCACCATCAGCTAGGTGATGATTGGCATCTCGAATGGCTTTAGCATTGGTCCTTTTTGAGTCTTTACCATTAAAGACATCAACACCAATGAAAAGATCATTCAGTTCAGGTAGCCGTTTGAGTAACTCATTCGCCAACACTTTCACATCCTTTCTTACTGATCCTGCGAGATCAGCTAGGATCACACCTTCAATCGCGCCGAGAGGGTGGTTCGCTACAATTACAACAGGGCCTTCTTCAGGAATGTTTCCTGTGCTTCCCGATGCAATGGAGTAGTCGATATTGAGCGCCGACAAGGTGTAATTCATGAATTCGAAACTAGATAACTCGTCTTGTCGATCTTGATAGAGTCGCTCTAGCTGAGATAGTCCAGTTGCCCACTCGACAACAGACTCACCCAAACCAAAAGGCGTGTAACGTGGTAAACGAAAAGGACTATCAATCATAATGAAGCTACCTTATTTAATCAGCTGCGGCCAAGCTTTATCGGCTTGTTGAATGTGCTGTGCACGGTCTTTATCCCAGGTCTCTTGAATCTCTTGGTCGTAGTTCAGGTAAAGTTTGTCATCCACTATGGTCCAATATTGTGGGTCACCTGGTGCAAAGTCGTTTTTGGCTGAAACGGCCCATGCGCAATAACCACCATATTGAGGGGCATATTTTTCAGGATTATTAACAAATAAAGTCAGATTCTTTTCAGAAGAGAAATACCAATCCGAGCTTTTATATTCAGTGCTGAATTGTTTACTGCCTTCAACAGGCTTACCTGAGGTGAAGTAAGCCACGGTATCGTAGCCATCGAGTGCCTTGCTGCTAAAGAAACCGGTATAGATTTCATCGGCGGCAAATACGTAAGGGCTAACAAGTAGCATGACCATAGTGATTAGTTTTCTCATGATGGACTCCATCTATAGATTGGTTGCTGATGATAAATCGAAGGTAAAACGCTGCTGATTTATCTGGCGTGGTTTGATTGGTTCGCAAGGTGAGCCTGGCGCATAAAACATCGAGGCATGACCATGCAGATTACGTAAATGGGTAAAGCTGACTGTGTGCGCGTCGTCACGATGCATACAGGTTGCTAGATGAGGCTGTTCACTGTGATGGTGAGAGTGAAACTCAAGTAGGTTCTGCTGATTCTTCTCCGTTGCTACGAGTTGGTCGTATTGGGCTTGTCGGTAGGTTTGTACACGTTCTAAATCAACACCGGATGAGAATAGTGGTGAGTCGGTTTTCACTACTCTCTGTTGAATGCCATCCCACATATAGGCAATCACCACACCATTATGCTGCGTTAGATTTGGGGCAAAAGCCAGTAGGGTAAATGGGGCAAACGAGTGTAGGTTGAGCCTATTAAAAGCCTCAGAAAGCTGACCAAGATTACAGCTCGAGGATAGGTTCTTCAGTAATAAACCACGGCTGACCAATGGGCCGACTGGAACCATGCCTTGATAATTATTGAGTAGGCATAGTGAAAGCCCAAACTCGTTAATACTGATCCAGCTACCACCGCCCGTTGGGTCGAGTGGCATGATGATATCGACACCGTTAACCTGATACTGTTTAGGGGGCATGGCCAATGCTCGGGTCTTTTGTTCGTCACGATTAAAAAAGACCTGATAGCCATTCTCTTCAAGCAACCAAGATACTGAACACATGATTATTGTTCCCTCAGATAGCTGCTAGTGGTTGGGGCATAACCAAAGGTGTTACAGGTTTCAACATCAAGGAAGGTGGTGATCACTTTGATCATCGCGTAATGATGATTAGCGTGCAGCGCCGCAAAGGCTATCTCCCTTTCTAGTGTTGAAGGCAGGCTAGCAAACACTTGAGTATCCATCGAAACTTCAGTTTGGATCGTGATAGGCGCTTCTAGATCATCATGGTCTAATCGCTCCAGCCAATTGATCACGTAGTGGAGCTCTTTGATTGCCATCGACCTATCGTATTCAACTGGGTGACCACGACGACGAGTGTTGTAATCAACGGTCGCATCCTCTTTCAAAATCAAAGCGTTAAAAAGATCCAGCGTATGGCGAGTATGCTCACCAATAGAGCTAGTGACGTGTGGCTTAGCACTCGTTAGATAATCGCTATCAGAAATTGCTGTCAGAAACTCTAGGCCTTGATTCAGTATCTCTACCGCTCCCTTGATACTAGGAGAGACAGCGGCAAAGGCGCTCGGCTGGGCTATCGGATTCATGCATGTTCCTCGTACAAAGTTAGTCGGTGGTCGGATATTGTTGAACTAGGCGTCGTTCTTCTTGCCACGCATTTAGCAGGCTCTTAAAAGATGGAGGCTGGTGGCCTCGCTGTTTCTGCTGAGCACCTATGTTAAAAAGAATGCGGTATTGTTGGAGTAGCGTAGAAAAAATCTCTCGCAGTGGTGTATTACGATCCCAGATATGTCCGGCCTCGCTGCTCGCGCCATTGACTTCAAGAATCGTAAAATCTTCGCCTCGCATTAGGCTATGGATGTCTTTAAACTTGACGTCCAGTCGACCAAAATGAAAACCGTCGAAGTCATCGAATATCTCATCTAAGCGTTCGCTTAAAGCCTGAGTGATGTATTGATTACCGTCTCGAAAGATAGACCCACGGCTATGGCTACCTGCAAAGGCGAGTTGGAACTCTTCACCTTCATCAAGCACTTGATCTAACTTGTCTTCATGCCTAGGCAGATACAGGTGACTGAGCTGTCCGGCTCGTGGGTTATCTTCTATTAATTGCTTGAGTGTCGAAGTGCCATCGCCAGTGACCATTGGTGCATATTTGAGGGTGATCGAGATGATCTCACCTTGTTTTTTATTCGGATAACGAACATAAAACACGCCCGCTTCAGCCACGTATGGCGCTTTTTTTTGCAGTAGAAAACGAGCGTGATTTGGGAAGGATTCAATATATTGCTCAAGTTGATCTTGGTTGTTGATCAGCTTTACTCCAACCCCGCGACAACCAAGATCCGGTTTGGCCACAATAGGGAAATTAAGCTCCGTTTGTACTAGTGCTGTACGCGCATCTTCAGCTTGCTTCTTACTGCTGAGATCGGTTTTGGTTAAAGTGATAAATGGAGAGATCCAACGCTTGCTCGACGATCCGGCAAGGCTCAGTATCTCGTGTTTCGATTCGCCGACCATGCCGCTGAGTTTGATGCTCGGGTTGGCAATGAGTGGTAGCGCCCAGTCAAAATGCCGTAGCCCTTGCATCAGGCTTTGAATCACTACAGGCGTATAGAAAAACCAAGTCGGAAGAAACTCATAAGGTGAGACACAGCGCACAGTATCTTTTTCAAGAAGGGGCAT
Source organism: Vibrio sp. HI00D65 (assembly GCF_001635455.1). GTDB lineage: Bacteria > Pseudomonadota > Gammaproteobacteria > Enterobacterales > Vibrionaceae > Vibrio. Next base: position 70,005 of record NZ_LWEH01000016.1, on the reverse strand, counting down.
GCCTGCATTGATTTGATGTGCGGGAATAACGCGAATATCTTGCGGTGAACTCATGATAATCCTCTAGAGTAGGTTTTATTCATTAATCGATTACCGACAAGCAGCAAAGCGATGGCACAAGGGATGACGATCCATTGATATTCAGAGGCTTGCAGCCAGGCTGATGTCCCTAAATAGTAGATGGCAGAGAAGACAACGCCTGTCCATAACGCGGTAGCACTGATTACAGCCAGTAAGAAAGCCAGAAGCGGTATAGCGAAAAAACCACTCAAGGTAAAACCAATCGTGCGTAGTCCGGGTATAAAGCGGATCATAAAAAGACTACTGAATGCGTTTTTACGTAATTTGGTACGAAGTACGCGAAAGTGTCGGTTGGTTAGCGCCTTATAACGGACTCCCCGAAAGTAACGCCCAGACTTTCCAAGGTAATAGAGACCAAGATCACCAGTGGCAATGCCGATGAAAATCGCAAGCAGTGCGTATTGAGGTGGGATGAGTGTTTGAGTCGCCAAACCAGCTGCGGTCACAATCGCTAGATCTTCAAGCAGGTAAGAAAGCGCGATGATGCCAAGCATTAGCCATAGCTGCGACTCTTCTCCTGAATGTAACCATGCTTGAATGCTCTCGGCGGTACTCATCAAATGTCCCTATTTATCTTATAGATGAATGGTTTTTGACCATTCATTGAGTGTAGTAAATTAAATAGACACGAGGAGCTGAGAAAAACTTGCATCGCATTGCGGATTTTTTAATCTGGCTGAGTAGCGGTAAGTGTAAGCGTAGTGATGTTTCGACGAGGGAATTAGATAAGAGGCTGTGATTTGAAAAAAAGTTTGAGAGTGACGAATTATTAGAAATTAAGAACTAATCTATACGCTATTCAATTGCTTAAGGTGTTTAGATACAAAAAGGCTGAGTCGTGAAACTCAGCCTTTAGAAGGTTAACTAGCGATTACTTGAGTAATCTATTTAGTTAGGTCGATTTGGTAAACACCGAAACCAACATCATCAGTCGCAACGCGTCTCATCGGATATTGACCTTTATCTTTGATGAACTGAGCAGCTTTCTCACTTGGTGACGTTTCAAAGCGGATATCTAGTTTCTTATCCGTTTTGATTGGTGCAAATGACCAGTTGTTGTCAGCTGTTGGGCTCACTTGACCTTGCTCTTTGCTTACGCGAGAGATGTAGTTCGCCAGTACCGTACGGTTCTCATCTGGTGCATCAAATGCGATGAAGTCTTCACCTGTACCTGGGAACTTAGCGCTGTAAGCACGGTAGTTGTTGGTTGCGATCAGGAAGTCTTGCTTCATGTCGATTGGTTTACCTTGGTAAGTTAGACCAACAATACGCTGAGAGTCAGGGTTAACCACTTTACAGTTTGCATCGTATTTTGCAGGCTGAGTTACGTCGATTTGGTAATTCACACCGTCGATAACATCGAAGTTGTAAGTTCGGAAGTTATCCCACTCAATCAGCTGTTGTGGTGCTGTAGAGTTCACATCGATCTGGTTGAATTGACCAGCAGAACACTCAAGCCACTCTTTTACTTCGTGACCCGTTACCTTCATCGCAACTAGCGTGTTCGGGTAAAGGTACAAGTCAGCCGCGTTACGGAATGTTAGTTGACCAGATTCAACTTCAGTGAAGTTTGCTGGGTCATTCTTACGACCGCCTGCTTTGAATGGTGCCGCTGCAGAAAGTACTGGTGTACCGTCTAGATCAGGGTCGCCTTGGATGAATTGCTCAACGTAATCTTTTTGTGCAAGGTTAACGATCTGTACTGTTGGATCGTCTTGTACTAGCGATAGGAAGCTGTACATCACGTCATCTGCTTTACCAATTGGTTGGTTCACAAAATCGCGAGTACCTTGGTGGTCTTTTTCTAGTGCAGTTACGATGCCTTCATCCGCTGCAGCCAGTGATTTCTTCTCAATCTTGTCATAAATAGGGCGAGCTTCAGATTGGCCTTTTACTACTTCCCACTTACCGTCTTTTTGCGCCAGTGTTAGGTCCATAACACCTACGTGGCTACCCCAACGACCAGGCATTACTGCCGCAACACCATTCATAGTGCCGTTTTCGTTGTCAACGCCTTGGATGTTGTCGAAGCCTTTACCTGGGAATACGGCGTGAGAATGACCGAATGCAATCGCATCAATGCCTTCTACTTCAGATAGGTAAAGCGTCGAGTTTTCTTCGCCTGCTTTGTATGGGTCTTGAGATACGCCAGAGTGAGGAATCGCAACGATAACGTCTGCACCTTCAGCCTTCATTTGAGGTACTAGCTCGTTTGCTGTCTCAACGATGTCGCGAGCGATTACTTTACCTTCAAGGTTCTTCTTATCCCACGTCATGATTTGTGGTGGAACAAAGCCGATGTAACCTACTTTGATCTCGTGCTCTACGCCCGCTGTATCTGCGAAAGTGTGCGTCTTGATAATGTAAGGCGTGAAGTAGTGCTCTTTCGTTTCAGCATCGTAAACGTTAGCACTGATGTATGGGAAAGCAGCGTCGTTTATAGACTCTTCTAGGAACTCTAGGCCGTAGTTGAACTCGTGGTTACCGATGTTCGCTGCATCATAGCTTAGCTGGTTCATTGCTTTGTAAGCAGGATGAACTTCACCGGCAACGATGCCTTTGTCTGCCATGTAATCACCCATTGGGCTACCTTGTAGTAGGTCACCGTTATCAACTAATACGCTATTTGTTACTTCGTTTTGAGCTTCTTTTACTAGAGTTGCAGTACGTGCTAAGCCAATTTTTTGTGATGGCTTGTCTTTGTAGTAGTCGTAATCCATTAGGTTAGTATGGATGTCAGTTGTCTCTACGACACGTAGTTTAATCACTTCATCGGTATCTGGTGTTGTTGTGCAGCCTGCGAGTGTCAGACCAAGACCCGCAAGTACAGCCAATGATAAAGGTTTCATTGCAACTTTCATTTTGTAGCTCCAAAGTGGATAGAAGAAAATTTGTTGCGTAATGTAACAAAATGGAGTGAAACAATGATTACAACGAATGTGAATTCGTGACTTAGATCGATTACTTTATGGTGTTCTGCAAGACGCCTCCCAAAGCTACTCAATCCATGCACAAATGATATCGATAAGATTAGTCCATTCATTTCACTTGCTTATCTATTTATTGCACGCCTTATCAGCTTTTCGAATAAAAAATGAAATTTTAGAATTTCCAGCAATATGAGCTGCTCGTCATAATGCCTATATCAAGGACGTATCAGGCAGATGAATAGCAAGGACAGCTCAATCGAAGCTTATGTTTTCTTCTAGTGCCAATACTCCCATTCACTAAGTGGATGAGTTAAATCCCTTGCTTGGTGAGACCAAGTAATGAATTGCTCGTAACGCGAGCCTTAAAGGAAGCACTGAAATGGACCAAGAACGCTTAACCCATCTAAAACAGCTAGAAGCGGAAAGTATTCATATTATCCGTGAAGTGGCGGCTGAGTTTGATAACCCAGTAATGATGTACTCCATCGGTAAAGATTCTTCTGTGATGCTTCATTTAGCTCGCAAAGCGTTTTACCCAGGCAAGATTCCATTCCCTTTGTTACACGTTGATACGGACTGGAAATTTCGCGAGATGATTGAGTTCCGTGACCGCACAGCCAAAAAGTACGGTTTTGACCTTTTGGTACATAAGAACCCCGAAGGTCTCGCAATGGGGTGTAGCCCATTTGTGCACGGCTCTTCTAAGCATACCGACATCATGAAAACTCAGGGCCTTAAGCAGGCGTTAAACAAGTATGGGTTCGATGCTGCCTTTGGTGGTGCGCGTCGCGACGAAGAGAAATCTCGAGCGAAAGAGCGTGTTTACTCTTTCCGAGATAAGAACCACACGTGGGATCCAAAGAACCAGCGTCCAGAGCTTTGGCACACTTATAACGGTCAGGTTAACAAGGGCGAAAGCATCCGTGTATTCCCTCTATCAAACTGGACTGAGCTAGATATCTGGCAATACATCTATCTAGAGAGCATCGATATTGTTCCACTTTACCTTTCAGATAAGCGTCCGGTGGTTGAGCGTGATGGCATGCTGATTATGGTTGATGATGACCGTATGGTGTTGCAAGAAGGTGAAGTGATTGAAGAGAAAAGCGTTCGTTTTCGTACTTTAGGCTGTTACCCACTAACCGGAGCGGTTGAATCTGAGGCGAATACGCTAACAGGCATTATTGAAGAGATGCTGGTGGCGACGTCCAGTGAGCGTCAAGGCCGAGCGATTGACCATGATCAGTCTGGCTCAATGGAGCTGAAAAAGCGCCAAGGTTATTTCTAAGAATCTAAGGAAAGAAAATGAATAGTGCAGTAGAAGCCGAATTGGCTGAACTAGGGATTGAAGGTTATCTGAGTCAGCATCAGCATAAATCTATGCTTAGATTCTTAACTTGTGGCTCGGTAGATGACGGTAAAAGTACATTAATCGGTCGCTTACTCCATGATACAAAACAGATTTATGAAGATCAGCTAGCTGCAGTTCACTCGGATAGCCAACGAGTGGGTACCACAGGTGAGAAGCCTGATTTAGCACTGCTTGTTGATGGCCTGCAGGCTGAGCGTGAACAAGGCATCACCATCGATGTTGCTTACCGCTACTTCTCGACACAAAAACGTAAATTCATTATTGCTGATACCCCAGGGCATGAGCAGTACACGCGCAATATGGCTACAGGCGCTTCAACTTGTGATCTGGCGGTGATCTTGATTGATGCTCGTAAGGGCGTTCTGGATCAAACGCGTCGTCACTCGTTTATTTCTAACTTGCTTGGTTTGAAGCATTTCATCGTTGCAGTGAACAAGATGGATCTTGTGGATTATTCACAAGATCGTTTTGAAGATATTCGCGATGAATATCTAGAGTTTGCAGAAAATCTAGAAGGCGAAACTAACATTCAGATCTTGCCGGTTTCGGCGCTAGAAGGCATCAACGTTGCTGCACCTAGTAAAGAGCTAGCATGGTTTGAAGGCCCATCTCTACTCGAAGTGTTAGAGAAAGTTGATATCGACCAAAAACGCTCGGCTGGTGAATTCCGTTTCCCAGTGCAGTATGTGAATCGTCCTAACTTAGACTTCCGCGGCTTTGCCGGCACAGTGGCTTCTGGTCGTGTTAGCGTCGGTGATGAAATCAAGGCTTTGCCATCGGGCAAAACTTCTAAAGTCGCTCGCATCGTAACCTTTGATGGAGATTTGGAGTCAGCGCAAGCAGGCTTGGCGGTAACACTGACTCTTGAAGATGAAATCGATATCAGTCGTGGTGATTTGATTGTGCTAGAAAACACGCAGATTGAATCTACCAACCACGTATTGGCAGATATTGTGTGGATGACAGAGCAACCACTGCAACCGGGTAAAGCTTACGACATCAAGATCGCAGGTAAGAAAACGGTAGGTCAGGTGGAAGCCGTCCGCCATCAATACGACATCAACAACCTGTCGACGCATGAGGTTGAAGAGTTACCACTCAATGGTATTGGCTTATGTGAGTGGTCACTGAACGAGACGGTCGCGTTGGATAAATACCGTGAAAGTGCCGATACCGGTGGCTTCATCGTTATTGACCGTCTAACCAACGTGACAGTTGGAGCGGGTTTGATTCGAGACCGTTTGAACTCTGTTGAACAGCAAGTCGGTAACTTCTCTGCATTTGAGCTTGAGTTTAATGCATTGGTTCGCAAGCACTTCCCTCATTGGGATTCCAAAGATTTAAGCCAACTACTGAAGTCATAAACGGCTAAGTAGCTGCTTATTAAATCAGGCGGAAACCGATCGTTTCCGCCACAAAGGACGGGTATATGTGGCAACAAGGATTTGTATTAGCGATTTTGCTTGGCATTATTACTTGCCTGCTAGTCACCCGTATTAAGCCAAGCTTTATCTTTGCTTGCGCGGCGTTCATTGCTTTTATGGGCGGGATGATCGACCTATCGAGCATAGCCAACAATTTCACTAACTCCTCACTACTGACTCTAATTCTCCTGATTTTGGCATCAAGTGCGTTAGAAAAAACTCGCTTAATCAGCTGGGTTAGCCGCAATATTTCTGAAGGTCGGTTGGGCACAGTGGTGGCAAAGTTGGGTATTTCCACAGCCTTGCTTTCTTCTTTTACCAACAATACGGCAGTGGTGGTTTCTTTGATCGGTGCGATCAAACGTAATCAACAATACGCGCCGTCCAAACTCCTTATTCCATTGTCATATACTGCTATTCTTGGTGGAACACTGACATTGATCGGCACCTCAACCAATTTGATCATTAATAGTTTTGTTGAAGATGCAGGATTGCCGAGTCTAAACTTTTTTACGCCAACTTTGATCGGTTTAGCGGTATTAGCGGGTGGGGTGTTGATCCTTATTCCTCTGAGTTATTTCCTACCAAGCTACGATGATGGATCGCAAGATGATCTGCCTTACTTTTTAGAAGCAAGAGTTGAACCAGGCTCTCCGTTGGTTGGTCGCAGTGTGAGTGAGAATAACCTAAGATCACTGCGAAAGTTGTTCTTAGCGGAAGTGATTCGTGACGGTAAAACCACAGCCTCAATTGACCCTGATTTTGTATTGCAGGCTCGTGATCGACTGCTGTTTTGTGGTGATGTGGAGAGTGTTGCGACGCTGCAAGAAATCCAAGGGCTAACTCTGTTTGGTCAACATCACCTCAACGGTCAGAGCTTCGTTGAAGTAGTGGTGAGCTCATCGGCAAGCTTCTGTAATAAAACACTGAAAACCAGCCAGTTCCGAGACCGCTTTGATGCTGTGGTGGTGGCGATTCGTCGCGGTCATGAACGCCTCGAAGGTGGCTTGGGCAACATAACGCTGACGGCAGGTGATACCTTGATTCTGGTGCCTGGCAAACGCTTTGAAGAGCAGCGACAACAACACAACAAAGAGTTTGTGTTGATGAATGATTTGGATTCAAGTGCCAAGCTTGATGCAGATAAATCGGTGCTTGTACTACTTGGTTTCACTAGTGTGATTGGTTTAGCACTGCTTGATATGGTGCCAATAATTAAAGGCTTAGCTGGGTTTTTATTATTGCTGGTGGCATTTGGTATCGTGCAGCTGAGTGAGCTTCGCCGCCGCTTTCCTGTTGATATTGTCGTGATTGTGGGCTCTGCGCTCTCTATTGCTCAGCTGATGATTTCATCGGGTTTGTCGGAACGTATGGGGCAGATGTTCATTGAGGCATTTAATGGCTGGGGCGTATTTGGTGCCTTGGTCGCGACTTATCTGATGACTCTGATTCTGACAGAGTTAGTCACCAATAACGCCGCTGCGGCACTCTCGTTCCCGATCGGCTACAGCATGGCGGTAGGCTATGGGGTTGACCCAATGCCATTCATCATGGCGGTATTGTTTGGTGCGAGTGCGAGCTTCATTTCGCCATACGGCTACCAGACTAACTTACTTGTTTATAGCGTGGGTAATTATCACCTTACAGATTATCTGCGTATCGGTATCCCAATCTCGATTGTTTATTCGGGCTTGGTACTGACCCTAATTCCTTACTTTTTCCCATTTTAATGCTGTTTATTTAAAGGACTATTTATGACCGCAGTACTCAAACACAAAGATGAGAATGTTGTGTGGCATCAACACTCGATTGATAAAGCATTCCGCGCGGATCTGAAATCACAAAAGCCTGCCGTGCTCTGGTTCACTGGGCTGTCTGGTTCTGGCAAATCGACACTGGCAGGTGCGCTAGAGAATCGTTTGGCGCAACTGGGCTACCATACTTATTTGCTGGATGGAGATAATGTTCGTCATGGTTTGTGTAGTGACCTTGGCTTTTCTGAGCAAGATCGCCGAGAGAATATTCGTCGTATCGGTGAGTTAGCTAAATTGATGGCCGATGCTGGTTTGATTGTATTGTCTGCGTTTATCTCTCCTCATCAAGCGGAAAGACAACTAGTACGCGACTTACTGCCTGAAGGAGAGTTTCTTGAAGTGTTCGTGAATACGCCATTAGAGGTTTGCGAACAGCGTGATCCTAAAGGTTTGTATAAGAAAGCACGTGCGGGAGAGATTCCCAATTTCACCGGAATTAGCTCGACTTACGAAGCGCCACAGAACCCGGAGATCGATCTACCTGCAGGAGAGAGGGCGATCGATGAATTGCTCGAGCTGTGCATTGATGCGTTAGAGAAGCGTAAGATTTTAGCTAATTGAGACCGCTGGTATGACTAAGGTTGCGCATGTCCGCTATAAGCAGTGTAGCCTTACTCTACCGAGACAAGAAACCTATCCTCTAGATTATCTTCATTCTTCTCAATGCTTTTCGATTTTGCAATGTCCAACCTTTAGACGGTGTAGTTCACACTGCTTTTCACTTCGGTTTGTACCGTGAATTTCTGGCTCAATAGGGCAATCAATTGGTCGTAATAAGGCATGTTAGGTTTATTGCCTAGTAGCGCACACAGTTCATTGCCTGTAGGGCTAAATCGGTAGTACACCAACTTAACGCCTTTTGATAGCGGCGCTAATGACATACTTTTCCCTTGGTACGTTAGATGTAATGCTGGGTCGAAGTCGATTTCTCCAGACTCTAACTCCGTGCCTAGAATGATGCCAAGTTCAATCAGGTGGAGAAGGCTAGAGTAGGGAAGGTTATGCCCACCAAGGTTAATGGTGTTGGTGGTATCTCTTTTACCAAAACTAAACAGCCCTGCGTGAGACTTAAAGCCAAGCAATAGCTTTTTACTGTTGTCGCTACCAAAGCTACAACCCAGTGAAGCGGCTCTTTGTAAGGTCAGTGCTTCCTTTGGCGTCATGTCTTTTAGGATTTGCAGTGCCTTCATCGACGTAGAACCTGGGTTGGTGACTTCTCTTTTCAGTACCTGAGCCCAAAGCCTTTGCATCGAGGTATTGTGGATCTCTTGTGCCATGTCGAAAAAGCGATATAACCAGTCCTGATCAGGGTCGCCTGCGGCTTCATCTTTACAAGATGAGTGAGCTAGTTTCAGGATCTGCTCTAAGTTCTTCTGGCGCAGCTCCTTACGTTTTTTCTCTCGTAATAGCGCTCGCTCAATCAGGGTGCTGGCGGCTTTATCGCTCGCTTTTTCACTGTGGCTAATTAAGGAGTCTAAGCCGAAGCTTTGGGCAATGTGCAGCATTCGACTAGCACTGTCGGCAATATGAGGCTTTTTCTCATGCTTATGCTGTGTATCGCTAGCATGCTCAATGATCACTGGCTGTTTGGTTTCTGACATAAGAGTACCGTTAGGAGACGAATCAACACCAATCGTAGTTATTAATTGCTCGCCCTAGCTTGTTAGAACGCTATTCGATTACTTACTGTGATTGGTATAACTGCTTAAAATGTAACTCTTTATCTGATTGGTGGCTAGATTTTGCGTACAGAGTTGAAGACTTCAACAAAATTTTACTTTTGATAATGATAATAAAATGTTAAATTTGTTGTAATTATCAAGGGGGAGTTATGAATCAAGTCAATGATAACAAGCTGAAAAAGCAGCTTGGTATAGGTTTATTACTCGCGACTTATGTGGGTGTACTAGTTTATTTATCTAATTACATTGCGTAATTAAGATGAACAATATCGTTATTAAACTGTTACTGAATTATCTTGCTTATTCAGTGACGGCGGCTCATTGCTGAGCCACCCTCCAAACGACTACATATCGTCATATTCTTCAATCGCAGTACCTTCAATCAGATAGCCTGTTTGAGCTAAATCGTGACTTATCGATTCTGTCTTCAGCGTACCCACCAAATAGATAACATCCCATAATTGCTGGATTGGTGCTCCCTTGGGGAACTTAACGTAGATGATTTGGTTCGGTGGCGGTGGTGGCACGTGGATACATGCACCAAAGTACGGCACTAACAGAAACTCAGTGATCATATTCTCATCGCCTTCCAATGGAATCACAAAGCCTGGAATCTTAACCTTACTGCCGTTTAGCTCGGGGCGAACTGCGCCTAGAGTCGACTGCTGAGGTTTCTCAGTGCTGTTATGGTCAACCATTGGCATTCCAAACGAATCAAGTTGAGCACGCTCTGATTCTGGAATTAAATCAATCCATTCGAGTGTTAATACTGATTCCTCATGCTGAGGCGTTTCAGCGTGAGCTGTACTCATAAATGGGAACATAAGTAGCCCAAGTATCAGTAGGAATTTGCGTTGCATCGTAGTTTCCTATTTAGATTCGAATTGTCATGCCATCAGACAATGACTGACGGTAAGCCCTGAAAGCGGGAATAAAGCCGATAATGATTCCGGCAACTTGTACCAACATAAGCAGTTTCCACTCATGCGGTGTGATTGCGGATATCGATATGTTGATACCATAACTTTGTTGCACAATAGGAGCAACTACTGCGATCAGAGCAAACAAAACTGCAACGCCCAATGTTATGCCTAAGAAGGTCAGGGCACTGGCCTCACTAATCAATAGACCAAATACATGACGAGGCCTTGCGCCCATCGCACGCAGAATCGCCATCTCACGACGCCTCTCTTGCAAGCTAGTCAGTAGGCTGCTTAGCATCCCCAGTAAACCGGCCACAACAACAAACCCTGATACAATTAACAGCGCTTGCTCTGCTACAGACATCATGCCCCATAATTCATGCAGAGCAATACCTGGCATGATTGCGCTCAACGGCTCTTGGCGGTAGTTATTGATTTCTCTTTGCAGGGCGAAGGTTTGAATCTTCGATTTCAGTCCAAGCATCATTGCTGTGATTTGCTGAGGTTCGAAATCATAGGTTTTCAAGGTTTCGGCATCAGGGGTATGCCCTAGGTTGGCACCCGACTCCCAACCAACGTGAATCGCTTCGATCGCTTCTAACGATACATGCACGGTTTTGTCGACTGGCGTTCCTGTTGGTGCGAGTATCCCGACAATCTTGAAGGGTAGGTTATCGTGTCGGCTGAACGCAACATCACTGATACCGTGTGCAAGAATGATTTGATCGCCAATCTTGTAATCTAACTTTTTCGCGACATCGGTACCAATCACTACATCAAATAGCTCATTAAACTCTTTACCTTGCTGGAAAGTAAGTGGTTGCTTACTTCCATAGCGGTAGTTTTCAAAGTAGCTATGGTTAGTACCCATCACACGGAAACCTTTATGAGAATCACCCAATGAAATAGGGATCGCCCACTTTACGGCTTTGTGCTGGCTAAATTCTTGATAGCTTTTCCAGTCGATATTGTTGGTCGCATTACCGATTCTAAATACAGAGTAGAGCAGAAGGTTTACCTGACCTGAGCGGCCGCCAACGATAAGGTCAGTTCCTGAAATAGTATTAGCAAAGCTGCTCTTGGCTTCGGTTCTAACACGTTCTACGCCGAGCAATAGAATGACCGAGACTGCCACAGTCAGAATGGTGAGAATAGCCGTGGCCTTACGATTGAGTACGCTTTTTAGGGCTAAGTGAGTAATTACTTTCATACGGCAACCTTAGCTTGGTTAACGGTTTTTAGATCTATGGTTCGAGTGAACAGTTTTTCTAATGTTGGATCATGACTGACAAAGATAAGGGTTGAGCCTGCTTGATTGGCTTGCTCTAGCAATAGCTCGATAAAAGCTTCTCGGTTGTCATGATCGAGTGCAGAGGTAGGTTCATCTGCAATGATGATTTTAGGTTGCCCTATAAGAGCACGGGCAGCGGCAACACGCTGTTGCTGGCCAATACTAAGTTCAGTCACTGGCTTATTCATTAAAGCTTGAGGGAGCTTCAATCGGAGCAGCAGTTCTTGGGCTGTTTCTTGCAAACTGTTTTTGCTATCAGTGACTTGTTGCTTACGTGTTTTTGAGAATTGGCAAGGAAGCGTGACATTATCGATCACTGATAAATATGGAAGAAGGTTAAATTGTTGGAAAATATAACCAATATGATCGGCTCTAAAGGTGTCTCTTTGGCGAGGTGTTAGCTGAGTCAAATCTTGACCTAGAATAGAGACTTCGCCTTGCTCAGCCTGGTTTATGCCAGTCAATAACCCTAACAGTGTTGACTTGCCACAGCCACTTGGCCCTTTTATGAATAGGTGCTCTTGGGCTTGGATATGCAGAGAAGGGATCTCTAGAGTTGGGGGTAATTCTGGTTTCCAACGAAAGCTGATATTTTCGAGTTTGACCACAAGTGATGAACTGTCAAAAGACATGCTAGCTCCAATAATAAAAGCGGTGTATCTACTGGACAGCAGTTAGTGACATAAATTCCCATAGTACACCGATTTGAACAGCCAAGTAAGTAGGCACTTACTTGGCTGTTTATTTTACGTTTAACCCGATCTAGGAGTGATTAGAATCGAAAACTAATACGCTCTGCGTTAAGTACTTCTTGTACTTGAGCTGTGTCTGTTAGTAAGTTCACAGTCATTTTTTCAGTGTTGCTGAATTTAGAGAACCATTGAGTGCTAATTGTGTCTAGCTTAGCTACATCTGAACACTGGTAGTGGTACTCAACCGTGAATTCACCGTGGCCACCTTCAGAGTGGTCATGGCCTTCATGGTCGTGGTGATCGTGACCTTCGTGGTCGTCATGATCGTGTTCAGCGTGGTCATGGTCTTTGTGGTCATCATGATCGTGCTCAGCGTGGTCATGGTCTTTATCGTCATCATGCTCATGTTCAGCGTGGTTATGGTCTTTGTGGTCATCATGATCGTGCTCAGCATGGTCATGACCTTCGTGGTCGTCATGATTATGTTCAGCGTGATCATGGTCTTTGTGATCGTCATGGCCGTGTTCAGCGTGGTTATGGCCTTCATGCTCATCATGATCGCCTTCTAACGTGTTCGACACTGATTTAAACTTCAGCGTACAGTTCGCGTTGTTAAAGCTAAATAGCTCGTCTGGCTTGTTAAGTTGTGCGATAGCTTGCTCAAACACTTTTTTTTGCTCAGCGGTTTCTGGAGCATGTTCAAAGCCAACCACATCGGCACCTGGTGCTGTTATTTCAACAAGCAGTTCTTGTCCGTCTTGAGCAATGTTTACTTCAACCTGACCATGCACGTGTGCACTGTGAGAGCGGAATTCTTCGTTAGCTAGAACATTAGTAGAGACAGTCATGCCGATAACAACGGCTAAAATAGAAGGTTTCATGTTTTTTTCCTGAATAAAGGTTAATTAAAAAGTAGTGGTAATTAAGTAATTTTGGCAGGAGGAGAGCGCGCTAGATAGGCGAAATACAGGCGCTGCAGTGAGGTTACTGACTCTGTGATAATGGCAGTAAACTCTGAATGAAACTCGGGAACTTGTGGCAGCGAGTGCGAGGTAATGAACTGATTTAAGGAAAACAGCTCACAGTGGTGTGAGGTGTGGTGCTCCGGGTCAATATCCATCATATGTGTCGCTGCTAGCACGCTTAGCATGAGCATTAGCCCGAGCAAGAAGCTTGTTTTGCGTTTCACATTGTTGGGTGTGTTTTGCCACATGAGGATGATTAACCACAGAATTAAAAAAAGGATACTGTTATAATATAACAATATCCTTTGATAAGGTCTCGAAAAAGACGCGAATATATGATTAAAGGCTCGCTTTAATCAATTCAATAACTTGCGTTACCTCTGATTCGTTAAGTGCGCCTTCTTTCACAAACAAGATTTTACCTTGTTTGTCTTGCACGATAATCGCTGAGCTCTCTTCTTTTAGAGCCCATGATGAAGCAACGGTGCCACTTTCATCAAGAACCATAGAAGACCATGGAAACTCTTCTTTGCTGCTTTCAGCTGATGATTTTACAAAAGAGCCTGTGCCCCAAATCGCATCATCTTGATTGATAATGGTCGTAGTTTGGTAGTTGTCTTCTGAAAACTTCGATGCTGTGATAGCTGCCATCAGTGGTGCATTGAGCTCTTTAGAGCTGCTGCGGCCTGCGATAGCTTGAACGACACGAACTTTACCCAGAAGATCCTTGGTTGCCCAAGCTTGATATTCTGTAGCTCCGTCTTTTAGAACGATCTCACCATAGTTGCTAACATCAACGGCAGGAAGAGTTGAACCTACAGATAAGTTGTGAGCATTGGCGAAGAGTGGAGAGGCTGCGGCTAATAAAGCCAGTAGAGTTTTGTTTTTCATTATATTTTTGTTCCGCTTGTTGGTTTGCATTGGAAGTATAATATGAAATCTGAAAAATGCCTCCTTAACTTTTTTATCGTACGGCGTATAAAAAATTGCAAGCTTGTTATCAAAAGGTATAATGCAACAATATCAAGATAAACAACAGATTATCTTGCTGTTGGCTAAAGGAATTAGCGATTAAATGTGCTTCGAACTTGCCAGAGTTCAGGTGCGTGGCTGTAGTACTCAAATGGAATTGAGGTTGTAATATGTTAAGAAAATTTTCTACTTACCGCCCACACCAGGTGGCGCGTTTCGTTAAAGTCCTATTCAAAGGCCAGTTTGCCATCGAAGGCGTCGGAGAGTTTCGTTTCGACCATGGTAAAGTGCTGCTTCCCGAAGTTTCAGATAAACAAAAGCTCACCATTTTTAAAGAAGTGAACGGCACAATTGCAGCGCTTCCGGTGTAATTGATTTTTGTAAATCGCTCTCATCTTGAACGATTAAGCGTAAAAAGGGCTTCCTAGCGAAAGCCCTTTTTTAGTTTTGATTATTCTGAATTTCTCTCTCGCTATGCGTTATTGCGGAGGGAAACAAACACCGGTTCCGCCTAAACCACAGTAACCATTAGGGTTCTTAGCTAAGTACTGTTGGTGATAGGTTTCCGCGAAAAAATATTTCCCAGCAGGTAGAACTTCTGTCGTAATCTTATTGCCTAAAGAGGCTGTAATCGCTCTTTGATAATTTTGTCGAGATTGTTCAGCAATAGTCTGTTGTTCTTCACTGAAGGTGTAGATAGCAGAGCGGTATTGTGTGCCTAAATCATTACCTTGGCGCATGCCCTGAGTCGGGTCATGGCGCTCCCAGAAAGTCTCTAGTATTTGTGCTAGAGAAGTTTGCTCGTTATCAAAAATGACACGAACGACTTCTGTATGGCCTGTTTGTCCGGTACACACTTGTTCGTAGGTTGGATTCACTGTGTAACCGCCTGCGTAGCCCACTGACGTAGACACCACACCGTCTAATTGCCAAAACAGACGTTCAGCTCCCCAGAAACATCCCATGCCTAACAACACTTCTTGTTGGAAGCCCACAGGGGCGGCTAGCAAGTCAGTTTGATTAACGTAATGGCGCTCAGTGATTTGAATTGGAGCAGCATTTCCCGGTAATGCGGTGGCTGCGGAAATCAGTTGTTGTTTGTTCAGCATGTCATATTCCTTTTCGCATACGTTGACAACGTTGGCTTTTGTGAACTGTGGGTGTATTAGCGCTTGGTTCATATTAAATAAGTCTTTAAATTAGACCGTGTTATTGCAGGATTACTTACAGACTCAATGCCTTTTTAGCGGTATTATTTCTTTTTGATTATTAACGTATTGATAACTTCTTCACTAATTAAGCATGATAAGAAAAACTTTACCAGTTCTGATTGGCACTCTATTGTCATCGACGCTCGCTTTTGCTGACGTTTCCCTTGAAATTAAAGGGCTTGATAGAGCGCTTGAAGATAACGTAGATGCTTATTTGAGTGCTGTGCCTGAAGAAGAGTATGCGGTATCATTAAGATTCCAGTCTCGCTTGGAGTCTATGATTAAAGAAGCTCTCAATGCGTTAGGTTATTACCAACCCATCATTACTTTTTCCCACTCTGAAGATGAAACTGAGCTTACGGTGACCGTTGAGCAGGGAAAGCCTGTTCGTATCTATACATCAGACATCGTACTGAGTGGTGAAGCCAAAGATGATCCAGACTTTTTAGCCTTAATCGCGAAGAGTAAGCTCTCGAAAGGCACGATTTTGAATCATGGGAATTACGACTCTTTGAAGTCTTCGATACGTAATCTCGGTCTAGCTAAAGGTTACTTCGATGGTGCATATGAGGTTAGCAAGCTAGAGGTTGCGCCTGAACTGAATCGTGCTTATGTCCGCCTACATTACAACAGTGGTATTCGTTATCACTTTGGTAAAACCACAACAACTGGAAGTCAAATCGAGGACGATAAGGTTCAATCTCTCAAGACCTTTGAAGATGGTGAGCCCTATTCGATTACTAAAGTGGGTGAGTACAACCAGAACTTGTCCAATACGGATTGGTTCTCTTCAGTTTTTGTTGAGCCTGATTTAAGCCAGTTAGGTGAAGGTAGAGAAATCCCGATGAAGGTTAGCCTTGCACCTCAAGCGCGTAACCAGATTGAAACGGGTATTGGTGTTTCTACTGACCTTGGTGTTAAAGGTACGCTCAAATGGAAGAAACCTTGGGTTAACGAACTTGGTCATAGCTTTAATAGTAGTTTGTCGATATCCAAACCTGAACAGACGATTACTGCGACTTATAAAATCCCCTTAGATGATGTGCTTAACGACTATTACCAAGTTAAGTACGGGATGAAGAACCTAGATAATCGTGATACCAAGAGTTTGGAGTCGAACTTAGCACTAGAGAGATATTGGCGTCTTGATAACGGCTGGCAACGTACTGTCTTCATTCGATACTTGGTTGAAAACTATGAGCAAGGTTTGCAGGATGATTTAGCGCAATTCGTGTTGCCGGGTATCTCTTTCTCACGAACTCGAACGCGTGGTGGTTCGATGCCGATGTGGGGTGACAAACAAACCATCATGATTGAAGCGGGTGATGACACCTTATTGTCGGAAACCAAGGTGGTACGTTTTCAAGGGCAAACGGCATGGATTCGTAGCATTGGTAATAACCATCGTGGTCTAACTCGTCTGCAGTTCGGTGGTAACTTTGCTGAAGAGTTTGAGAAACTGTCTCCCTCACTAAGATTCTTCGCTGGTGGTGACAACAGTATCCGCGGTTACGGCTACGAATCGATTTCTCCTCGAGATGAAAGCAAGGCATTAACAGGTGCTAAGTTCATCGCAACCAGCTCATTCGAATACCAATACCGCTTAGTTGGGAATTGGTGGGGCGCAGCCTTTTACGATATTGGTGATGCATTTAATGATACTCCTGAATGGAAACGTGGTACTGGTGTTGGTGTTCGTTGGGCATCACCCGTTGGACCTGTCAGCCTTGACTTTGCATGGGGCTTAGATGCAGAGAAAGGTGACGAGTTCCAATTGCACTTTAGTTTAGGACCAGAGTTATGATCAAAGTGATGGGCAAGTGCATAAAATGGACGTCGATTTCATTGACGTCCATTTTGCTGTTGTTAATAGCCCTGTTAGGTTTTGTATTGTTTACAAACCCTGGCTTAAACACTGTATTATGGGGTGCTGAAAAAGCTCTACCACAACTTAAAGTGGGGAGCACAAAAGGTGCTTTATTCCCGAGCTTTACCTTAAATAATGTTCAATTCAAAGATGATAGCCTCCATATCGATACCGAAGTGGAAAAGCTGGTATTGGCTATTAATCCTCGTTGTTTGCTCGATCCTAAGTTGTGTGTTGATCGCATTGTAATTCAGGGGCTAGATTTTGCTTTTACGGAGCTTCCTCCTGCCTCTACGGAAGAGAATGAGCCAACGCCACCTCTTAAGTCGGTAAAAACGCCACTTCCAATCACCATCAACCGCATCGCTTTATCTGATATTAAGCTAAACATCTTGGGTAATGAGATTGAATGGAGCTTGTTCTCAACGGCTTTGAGTATGCAAGGTGAAAGACTGACATTATCGCCAACCTTGTTCAATGATCTAAAAGTTAAACTTGCTGAATCAACTGACGAGTCAAAACCAGAAGCCGTTGAGCCTGAACCTGCCGTTAAAACCGCGATAGAGCTGCCTGAGGTTTGGATTCCATTACAGGTTGTACTAGAACGATTTGATCTCAATCGTTTCACTTTAGAGCAAGAGGCGCCAATCGTTGTTAATCACCTTGGGCTTGAAGCGAGAGCGGGAAAAAATACCGTCGATGTATCCACTCTTGAACTCGACATGCCACAGGCGAGCGCGAACCTTTCTACTAAGGTAGAACTGAAAGATGGCTACCCATTAGAGCTTTCATTGGACGCTAAGGTGAAGGAAACCGACCTTGCTGGTCAGAAGTTATCACTAAAAGCACAAGGTAGTGTGGCTAAGCTACAGCTCGACTCGCAGTTTTCTGACTTGATAGAAGCAAAGCTCTCTGGGGATCTTCAACCTTTAGAGCCGACACTGCCATTTGATTTACTGCTAGAAGATGGACAAGCACAATGGCCTCTAAATGGTGAAAGCGATTACCAAGCTGAAATTGAACGCTTCAAGGCTGATGGCTCATTAGATGGTTTTAATGTTCATCTTAAAGGTGAGGCGGACGGTAAGGAGATTCCAGCCCTAGCCATCGACTTACAGGGTAAAGGTACCCCTGAAAAAATAGAGCTTGAGCGACTGAAATTGAACACCTTGGGCGGTGAGCTCCATGGTACGGCAAAAGCTAGCTGGGCAAAGCTTGTTAATTGGCAAGCAGATGTATCCCTAAAAGATATTCAACCTGGACTGCAGTGGCCTGAAGCGGAAGGTAATATCAGCGGTAGCTTAGTGACCTCGGGTGAATTGACTGAGGCTGGTGGCTGGGCGATTGAGCTACCTAAGCTTGATATCGAGGGTATCTTGCGTGGTTACACACTGGATATTGAAGGCCAGCTGTCGGCGTCAGATCGAAGCGCAAGTGGTGAGCCTAAACTGAAAACCAGTGGTTTGAGCTTGGCTCATGGCGTTAATTCGATTAAGGCGCAGGGACAGCTGGATAACCAGTGGAATATGGGCGTTGATATTTACTTCCCTGAGCTTGTTAAAAGTGTTCCTGGCTTAAAAGGACAAGTGATTGGTAACATCCAACTTAGCGGCCCAACTCAAGAGCCTAAGGTTGATCTAGCACTGAACGTTAATGAGGTGGATTGGAATAGCGAAGCAACACTAGAGTCACTATCTCTTAATGGTTCAGTAGTTCCATTGCCATTACCTGAAGCGCAAGCCGACCTGGTGTTAAAAGCCAAGAACTTGAGCTATCAAAAACAAAACGTAGAAAGCATCGATTTAACGGTCAGTAGCGGTGAGAAAAAGCATATTGTGATGTTAGATGTCATATCCGACATCGTATCGACAAGTTTGGCGATTTCTGGTGAGTTGATTCAAAAGCCTTCTCTTATTTGGAATGGCTCGTTAGACCGAGTGAAAATCACGACTCAACAAGGCCCTTGGGTGCTTGAGCAACCTGTCTCTATTAAAGCTGATGTCGACAAGCAGTTTGCTGATGTCCAAGCGCACTGTTGGAAGCAAGCTGGTTCGAGTGTGTGTCTGGACGAAGACATCCGTGCGGGAAAATCGGGTGAGGCCAAGATTGCAATTAATCAGTTCGACTTTGAACAGATTAAAGCCTTTGTTCCTAAAGAGACAGAACTACAAGGCTTAGTCAATGTAAAAGCCCATGCAAAATGGTCGGAACAAGGTCAGCCAGAAGTCACAATAAGCCTTGATATGCCCAAAGGTCAGGCTGTACAACAAGTGGGTGAACCAATCACAATCGGTTGGGAGAGCGTTGCTCTAAACGCTCAACTGAAAGACAACAAGCTAGATGCAGACTTCAAACTGGATGTTTCTGATAACGGTGATTTGTCTGGTACTGTGTCGCTGCCTGATATTCTTGCACAAGATAAGATGGTCGATGCTGCGATTAAGTTGACGACTTTCCATTTGGATTTCTTGCAGCCTATTTTAGGTGAATACAGCTTGTTGAAAGCGGATCTTTCGAGTGACTTGCAGGTAAAAGGTTCTTTGATGCATCCTCAAGTGTTCGGGCAATTCTCAGTGGGCGGCATTCAAGTTAAAGGCGATGTTACTCCAATTGATGTGAAAGATGGCCGTATTGACCTCGACTTTGATGGCTATAGTGCAAAGCTGGATGCCAATGTAGAAACGCCAGATGGACAGCTTGATATTGAAGGCTCTGGTGAGTGGCAAGATCTTCAAGCATGGCACTCGAACGTTAGGGTATTTGCCGATGAATTAATGGTGGATGTACCTCCAATGGTCAAGGTTAAGGTCGTCCCTGATATGACCATAGACGTTACGCCTGAGCTTGCAAAAATTACCGGTAATATTGCATTACCATGGGGACGCATTGTGGTTGAAGACTTGCCGCCTTCTGCGGTTGGCGTTTCTTCTGATCAAGTTATCTTGAATAAAGATCTGCAACCGGAGGGCGAATCGACTATTCCATTTGATGTCGTGACGAACATTAATATCTCGATTGGCGATGACTTTAAGTTGTCCGCCTTCGGCCTAGAAGGTGAATTGGTCGGTAAACTGAATGTCGCTCAAAAAGACCAAGGTCCGTTTGTTACTGGTGAGGTCAACATCGTTAATGGTACCTACCAATCCTTCGGTCAAGACTTGTTGATCGAAGAAGGTAAGATCTTGATGAATGGACCACCGGATCAGCCTTATGTAGCGATCAATGCGATCCGTAACCCTGACAATACGCAAGATGATGTGACAGCGGGTATTCGAGTGACTGGCCCGGCGACAGAGCCTGCTATTGAGATTTATTCTGACCCTGCGATGCCGCAAGCGAATGTTCTTTCCTACATCTTGCGTGGGCAAGATATCGATGGCGAGTCGAGTGGCTCTATGACAACCACTTTAATTGGTTTGAGCTTAGCGAAGAGCGGTAAGGTAGTCGGGAAGATAGGTCAGGCCTTTGGTGTACAAGATTTGCAACTGGATACCGCAGGTTCTGGTGAGGATTCACAAGTAACGGTAAGCGGTTACATTCTTCCAGGCTTACAGGTTAAGTATGGTGTGGGTATCTTCAACTCGCTTGGTGAGTTTACCGTTCGTTATCGATTGATGCAGGATCTCTACGTTGAAGCCGTTTCTGGTTTAGACAGTGCGGTAGATCTCCTTTATCAATTTGAGTTCGAATAAAGCTATTTGAATACATCAGCCGTCGATTACCGTGCTCGTATGAATGGTGTGGAGGATTTATGAAGCATCTTGTTTTTGTGTATGGAACCTTGAGGCAAGGCCAATCCAATCACCATTATTTAAAGGGCTGTCAATTACTAGGTAGGTTTGATACTCCAGAGGAATATGCTCTTTTTGACCTAGATGTTTATCCCGCGATGATTTTTGGAGAGAAAAGTGTCGCAGGGGAGGTCTATTTGATTAACGACGAAGTTTTGGAGTCGCTCGATCGGCTAGAAGATGTGCCTATCGAGTATCGTCGTGAGCAAATAGAGACTATATTTGGATTAGCATGGGTATATTTGTATCAGCTTGATCTAACAGCTAATAAAGAAATATTTTCGGGGGACTGGTGTAAGCGGAACAGGGATTCCAATTAGCTAATCATCTAGCGAGACAACAAAAAGCCAGCATTTCGATGCTGGCTTTTTAATGAGATTAAGTTGCGAAAGAAACGAGAGGGTTACTCAGGATTCAGCTCAAGAAACTCTTCTACTTTACGTACCATATTCTTTGAACCAACAAAGAAAGGTATGCGCTGGTGTAGCTCAGTTGGTTTGATGTCCATGATACGCTGTACACCATCAGAAGCGATACCACCTGCTTGTTCCATGATGAAGGCAATAGGGTTACATTCATAAAGCAAACGCAGTTTACCTTGAGGGTGGCTTTCTGTACTTGGGTATAAGTAAATGCCGCCTTTTAGCAGGTTGCGGTGGAAATCTGATACCAGAGAACCAATGTAACGTGACGTGTAAGGGCGGTTATCACTTGGCTCGCTCTCCTGGCAGTACTTGATGTATTTCTTCACACCCGTTGGGAAGCGAATGTAGTTACCTTCGTTGATCGAGTAGATCTTACCTTCGTCTGGAATCATCATGTTTTCATGAGATAAACAGAAAGTGCCCAGAGATGGGTCGTAGGTGAAACCATTTACGCCAGCACCAGTTGTATAAACCAGCATGGTTGAAGAACCGTAAATCACGTAACCGGCAGCTACCTGTTTGTGACCTGGTTGTAGGAAGTCTTCTTGAGTCGGTGGTGTTCCGATTGGAGATACACGGCGGTAGATAGAGAAAATCGTACCAACCGATACGTTTACATCGATATTTGAAGAGCCATCTAGTGGATCCATCAGCACGACGTATTTTGCGTTTTTGTTGAGCTCTTTATTGAAGGCAACCGCTTCGTCTTCTTCTTCACTTGCTACACCACAAACTTGGTCACGAGCTTCTAGAGCCGCTTTAAATTTGTCGTTCGCATAAAGGTCTAGCTTCTGCTGCTCTTCACCTTGAACGTTGTCTGTACCAACAGCGCCAGTAATGTCGACAAGACCTGCTTTGTTTATTTCACGGTTAACAATTTTTGCAGCAAGACGAATTGATGACAAAAGGGATGATAGATCACCACTTGCATGGGGAAAGTCACTCTGTTTCTCAACAATGAACTCACCAAGGGTGCGCATCTCAGACATGTTATTTCCTTAAACTTCTCTGAATATTAGGGGGGGGGGATTTGAGCACCATAGAATTTGCCTCTTAAGCGGGCTTTATTCATCTAGACGCTTACCTAAATTCTAAGGCTTAGATCTTTTTAATGGTAATGAACTAAGCGACACAGATCTCACTTACTATGTCGACTCAAATTGTTTTGCATTGCCGCTCGCTTTTAATCTTCATTTAATGATAATGAGTACAAGCCGTTTTAATTAGGCACTGTTTATATTAGCCAAGCGTTTGGAAGCAATTTATGCATATTCATATCTTAGGAATTTGTGGCACCTTCATGGGCGGTGCTGCGGTATTGGCTCGTCAATTAGGTCACAAGGTTACCGGTAGTGACACGAATGTTTATCCTCCAATGAGTACTTTGTTGGAGTCGCAAGGGATTGAAATTATTGAAGGGTTCGACCCAAGCCAACTAGAGCCTAGGCCTGACCTGGTGGTTATCGGTAATGCCATGAGTCGTGGTAACCCATGTGTTGAGTATGTCTTGGATAACAACCTTAGATACACATCTGGTCCACAATGGCTGCAAGAGTTCTTACTGCACGACCGTTGGGTTCTTGCGGTGTCCGGTACTCACGGTAAAACCACAACTTCCAGCATGCTGGCTTGGGTTTTAGAAGACTGCGGTTATGCCCCAGGCTTCTTGGTTGGTGGGGTGCTAGGTAACTTTGGTATCTCTGCTCGCCTAGGTGACAGCATGTTCTTCGTCGTAGAAGCCGACGAATATGACAGTGCTTTTTTCGACAAACGCTCTAAGTTCGTTCATTACCACCCAAGAACCTTGGTGATAAATAACCTTGAGTTCGATCATGCAGATATCTTTGACGATCTTGAAGCTATCAAACGTCAATTCCACCATTTAGTGCGAACTGTGCCTGGCAATGGTCGTATTTTCTCACCCAAGCAAGATACCGCTATTCAAGATGTTTTATCACGTGGCTGTTGGAGCGAGACAGAATCGAGTGGCGAAGCGGGCGATTGGGATGCCAAAAAGCTAGTTAAAGATGGCTCTCAATTTGAAGTTTACTTCCAAGGTGAGTGTGTTGGTACGGTAGATTGGGACCTGGTTGGTGATCACAACGTCAACAATGCTCTTATGGCGATTGCTGCGGCAAGGCATGTGGGAGTGACACCAGATTTAGCGTGCGAATCGTTGGCTAAATTCATCAATACTAAACGTCGTCTAGAATTTAAAGGCGAGGTCGCTGGTGTGTCTGTTTATGATGATTTTGCGCATCACCCAACGGCGATTGAACTTACGCTCGGCGGTTTACGTAATAAGGTCGACTCGAAAAAAATCATTGCCGTTTTAGAGCCTCGTTCCGCCACCATGAAGCGTGGTGTGCATAAAGAAACTTTGGCTGATTCGCTCAAACAAGCGGATTCCACCTACTTATTCCAGCCGGACAACATTGATTGGTCGGTACAGGATGTCGCGGATGCTTGTCACCAGCCTGCACATGTTAGTGATGATATGGATGTATTTGTTGCTAAAATTGTCTCAGAGGCGCAAGCGGGCGACCAAATTCTGGTAATGAGTAATGGTGGCTTTGGTGGTATTCACCAGAAACTGTTGGATGCGTTAGCTCTTAAAGGTTAATCCAATCCACGACCTTATAATTTGAAGTAACTGAGAACATGACAAAACACGATAAAGCGATAACTCTTGCCTTCACTGGCGCATCTGGTGCGCCTTACGGACTGCGTTTGCTTGAATGCTTGTTGGCAGCAGACTATCAGGTCTACCTGTTGATTTCCTCGGCAGCGCGAGTGGTGTTGGCAACAGAGCATGAGCTCAAGTTATCTGCCGGGCCGGATGCGGCAAAGCAAGCCTTGGTTAAGCACTTGTGCTGCGATCCAGAAAAGTTGGTGGTGTGCGGAAAAGATGACTGGTTCTCTCCTGTAGCATCAGGTTCTGCAGCGCCGAAGCAGATGGTGGTTTGTCCATGTTCTGCGGGCAGTTTGGCATCGATAGCCCATGGGTTATCGGACAACCTGATTGAGCGCGCAGCAGATGTGGTGATGAAAGAGCGAGGCCAGCTGCTATTGGTGGTTCGTGAAACGCCATTCTCAACACTACACCTAGAGAACATGCACAAGTTGTCGACGATGGGCGTGACCATCATGCCAGCTGCTCCGGGTTTTTATCACCAGCCTAAGTCAATAGAAGACTTAGTCGATTTTATGGTGGCGCGCATTCTGGACCATCTAGCTATTGACCAAGGTTTAGTGCCTAGATGGGGCTATGATCAACGTAATTGATCCAAACTTGATAGCTTATTGTTAAAAATCGAATTACAATTCCGGACACTCATCGGGGAGCAAACCATTCAAATAATGAATGCGAGCTGAGATCAAGCAGGTGCTTGGGACCCGTAAACCTGAACCAGATAATGCTGGCGTAGGAATTGAGTTAGGAACAACCTCTATCGTTATCCTCCCTCAAACCTGTGCCGCTCAGACCATGGAGAGCGTCCAGTGAAATTCACATTAACTACCCTTGCTGTTACTACAGCGATCTCTTTTTCTGCCTTTGCTGCAGACGATACGTTAACCGTATACACCTATGACTCTTTTGCTGCTGATTGGGGGCCTCGTCCTGCTGTAGAGAAAGCATTTGAAGAAAAGTGTGGCTGTGATGTGAATTTTGTTGCGCTCGAAGATGGCGTATCTATTCTTAACCGTTTACGTCTTGAAGGTGGCAACAGCAAAGCTGACATCGTTCTGGGCTTAGACAATAATCTGATGGCTGAAGCGAAAGCGACTGGTTTACTGGCTGAGCACAATGTTGACACATCATCAGTAACACTGCCAAATGGCTGGGACGATAATACATTTGTACCTTATGACTTTGGCTACTTCGCTTTTGTCTACAACACAGAGAAGCTAGCAAACCCACCGAAAAGTCTGAAAGAGTTGGTTGAGCAACGTGAAGACCTGAAGGTTATCTACCAAGATCCACGGACATCGACACCTGGCCAAGGCATGATGCTTTGGATGAAATCGGTGTACGGTGATGAAGCGACAGCGGCTTGGAAGAAGCTAGCTCAGAAAACGGTGACGGTAACTAAAGGCTGGTCTGAAGCTTACTCTATGTTCCTAGAGGGTGAATCTGATCTAGTATTGTCTTACACCACTTCTCCGGCTTACCACATCATTGCAGAGAACGATTCTAAGTACGCAGCTGCGAACTTTGAAGAGGGGCATTACACTCAAGTGGAAGTCGCTGCAAAGGTCAAAGGCAGTAAGAATGAAAAGCTTGCTGATGAGTTTATGGCGTTTATCCTAAGTGATGAATTCCAATCTGCGATGCCAACAGGCAACTGGATGTACCCAGTGACAGATGTTGAGCTACCTAAAGGTTTCGAACAACTGACGGTACCTCAGCAAGCGTTAAGCTTTAGCTCTGAAGAGATCGCCGAGAAGCGTAAGCCTTGGATTCGTGAATGGCAGAGTGCACTTACTTTTTAATTTACTTTTAACAGAATGAGCGACCTGTATTTAAATCCATTCTTTACGTTTGGAATGGACTTTTTACGGTAATAATCAATTTATGATAAAGAAAACGCCTAAGGTCGGTATTTGGGTCGCGATACTCATTACCTCCTTCGTGGTTTCAGCAGTAGGGGCATTGCTTAGCAATGCCCCTTCTCTTGATATCAGCCAAGTATGGTCCGATCCCTATTATTGGCATGTAACGAAGTTCAGCTTTTATCAAGCGACACTCTCAACGGTACTGAGTGTTGGTTTTGCTATACCTATTGCACACGCCCTGTGTCGCAGACAGTTTTTTGGGCGAGCGCTACTGTTAAGGCTTTTTGCGTCGACTCTTGTTCTGCCTGTGTTAGTCGGTGTATTTGGCTTGCTGGCGATTTACGGTAACAGTGGGCGGTTAGCTAAATTCTTGGCGAACTTCGATATTGAGCTCCCATTCTCGATTTATGGCTTGAATGGTATTTTGTTGGCACACGTCTTCTTCAATCTGCCTTATGCCTGTCGCTTACTTTTGCAAGCGTTAGATACCGTGCCTGCTGAGCAACACAAGTTATGCGCGCATTTAGGCATGAGTCATTGGAATAAATTCAGATGGGTTGAATGGCCTCGCTTAAGACAACAGTTACCCCATGTATGTGGCTTAGTCTTCATGCTGTGCTTTACCAGCTTTGCAACTGTGATGGCGCTAGGTGGTGGTCCGAAATCAACCACTATCGAGCTTGCTATTTATCAGGCGATTAAGTTCGACTTTGATCTGCAAGCAGGGGCTTTGCTGGCGATATGGCAAATGCTTTTATGTGGCGTGTTAGCGGTGAGTATTCAGCGCCTATCTAAGCCTATCTCAGTGACCGCGAGTCAGCTGTCGGAAGAGAAGTATTTGGTTAAGGACAGCTGGTGGTCAAAAGCTTGGGATAGCTTTTGGATCATCATAGTCTCAATACTCGTATTACCGCCACTGTTGATGGTGCTTGTTAGTGGTATTAACGCTCAGGCATTGACTGTACTGAGTAGTGAGCCGTTTTGGGCGGCGTTGATGACTTCGGTAAGAGTCGCTTTATTGGCGAGTGTTATTGCAGTCGGTATAGGTATCGCGATATTGCTCACCAGTCGTGCATGGCGCTTGCAAAACAAGACGATCAGAGCTGATAAGATCGAGTTGATCGGCACTATGATCTTGGTGACGCCGGGATTAGTGATCAGCACAGGTATCTTCTTATTGTTACGTTCATTTACCGATGTGTTCAGTTTGGCTTTCTTTATTGTGATTGCTGTAAATAGCCTAATGGCGCTGCCTTATGTGATTAAGACACTCGCCCAACCTATGTTGCATCTGTCTCAGCAATATCAATATGTGTGTGCCAGTTTGGGTATGACCGGCTTTACTCGCTTTAGGTTAGTGGAGTGGCGTGCATTGCGTAAACCGATGGCGCAGGCTTTCTCTATCAGCTTTATGTTGGCGATGGGCGATCTAAGCGCGATTGCCTTGTTTGGTAGCCAAGACTTTAGAACCTTGCCTTTGTATCTATTCCAATTATTAGGTAGCTATCAAATGGAAGCAGCGGCAGTGGTGTCAGTGAGTCTACTGTTGTTGAGTGTTGGCAGTTTTAGCCTGATTGAATTTTTGTTTACTCGAAGCTCAAAGCTAAAGAGTTAAGGGACCGATGATGTTAGTGATGAAAGGTGTGGATTACCACTATCACCAAGAGTTGTTTAGTTTTGATTTCCAAGCAGAGCAGGGCGATATTGTTGCTCTAATGGGACCAAGTGGCGCGGGTAAATCAACCCTGCTGGCTTTAGTGGCGGGCTTTATTGAGCCGACATCCGGAGAGATCTCTGTCGCCGGGCAATCGCTGATTGGTAAAGAAGCGCATCAGCGCCCATTGGCAATGTTGTTTCAAGAGCATAACCTGTTTGCTCATCTCACGGTGCGTGAAAACATTGGCTTAGGATTACACCCAGGCTTAAAGCTTACTGCAACCCAAAAGCAAGCGGTGGAGCAAGCGGCTGCCCAAGTTGGCGTCGCTGAGTATTTGGATAGGTTGCCTGAACAGTTATCTGGTGGTCAGCGTCAGCGTGTCGCATTAGCACGTTGTTTCGTTCAACCTCACGATATTTGGTTACTTGATGAACCATTCTCGGCGCTGGATCCGTTACTACGAGAAGAGATGCTTTGCCTTGTGAAACGGCTAGCTGCAGAACGCAATATTACTGTTTTGATGGTGACGCACCATTTAGGTGATGCGCGTAGTATTGCGAATAAGTTTGTGTTCGTTGCGTTGGGTAAGGTGTTAGTCGAGGACTCGATAGAAATGCTAACGGTTGACCACCCGCAGTCAGAGTTGAGCTCATTTGTAAGAGCTGGTGAGTAGTACTCAATTGCCAATAGAATCAAAAAAACCTAGCGTGTGCTAGGTCTTTTTTTAGTAACTGATAAAGCGATGACGGATTAGTCTTCTTGTTTTAGCTCTTTCAGGATTTGGAAGACCTCACGGAAAGCCTTTGCTGGCTTGTTTGCTTTCTTCTCTTTGTTAGCTTGGCGAGCAAGTTGACGAAGACGTTGACGGTCTGCTTCAGGGTACATCTCCATGACTTCTGAAATAGCAGCATCACCTTCTTCAACGATACGGTCACGCAGTTGCTCAAGCTTGTGCAGCTCTGCTGTTGCTTGTGAGTGTTTGTTACGTACCTTGTCCAATGCCGCTTGAATCGGCTCTGGGTCGATGTTACGCATGATCTTACCAATGTATTGAAGTTGGCGACGTTTTGCTTCGTTCTTAAAGCGTTGTGCGTCTTTAATCGCGAGTGCCAAATCTTCAGACAGAGGGAATTTCTCTAATACTGATGGCTTTAGGGTAACAAGTTCTTCCCCTAGTTTCTGTAGGGCTTCCATGTCCGTTTTCATTTCGGTTTTACTTACCCAGATGATTTCTTCTTCTGGTTCCCATGGAGCTTTTTGGTTTTTGCGAGCCATCTTTTCTGCCTATGTCACTATCTCAAACGAATATATTGCCTATTTTAGCAAGAATCTTGGGGAGAAAGCGAAATTCTTGTTATCCTATGTAATATTGACCTACAAAATTAGAATAGATATGGATGTAAAACAGCAAGTCGCCCAGCAAAGAGTTGATCTAGAAGCCGCAGTTGCAAAAGCGTTGGACATGGCCTCTGTGAGTGCCGACGCCGCTGAGGTCGCTATTACTAAGTCAACGGGTTTGAGTGTTTCAACACGCATGTGTGAAGTGGAAAACGTTGAATTTAATAGTGATGGTGCGCTAGGCATTACTGTTTATCGCGGCCAGAAAAAAGGCAGTGCATCTACATCTGATCTGAGTGAAAAAGCGATTGCTCAAACGGTCGCAGCGGCACTCGATATCGCTCAGTACACCTCAGAAGATCCGTTCGCAGGCCCTGCAGCAAAAGAATACATGGTGAAAGAGATTCCTGACTTGGACCTTTTCCACCCTGATGAACCGAACCCAGACTACGCGGCTGAGATAGCGATTGCAGCTGAGAAACAAGCGCTATCTTACAGCGATAAAATCAAACAAAGCGATGGTGCAAGCTACGACAGTCATTACGGTGTTAAGGTCTATGGTAACAGCCATGGCCTGCTAGCAAGCTATGCATCAAGCCGCCATAGCACGAGCTGTTGCTTGATTGGTGAGGGTGCTAATGGTGAAATGGAACGTGACTACAGCTATACCGTTGCACGTCACCGCGATGAGTTATGGACGCCTGAACGAGTAGGTCAAGAAGCAGCAGAAAAGACGATTAGCCGTTTAGATGCGAAAAAGCTAGCAACAGGTCAATACCCGATCATGTTCGCCAATGATGTGGCGACTGGCCTTGTTGGTCATCTAGTGATGGCGATCAGTGGTGGTAACCTATACCGCAAAGCGTCTTTTCTATTGGATCATCTAGGTCAGAAAATCTTGCCTGATTGGTTCAACATCTCTGAGCGCCCTCATATCTTACGCGGTTTGGCATCTAGCCCATTTGATAGTGAAGGTGTGCTTACTCAAGATCGTGAAATCATCACTGATGGTGTACTCGCAACTTACCTACTAACGAGTTACGCAGCACGTAAAATGGATATGAGTCCGACGGGTCATGCTGGTGGTATTCATAACTGGTTCGTTAAATCGACAGGCCAAAACTTTGAGCAGATGCTTAAAGAGTTGGGCACAGGTTTCCTCGTAACTGAAGTGATGGGCCAAGGCGTGAATACCGTAACGGGTGATTACTCTCGTGGTGCGGCAGGTTTCTGGGTTGAGAATGGAGAAATCCAATACCCAGTATCGGAAGTGACGATCGCGGGTAACCTAAAAGACATGTTCAATCAGATCGTTGCAGTTGGTAACGATGTTGAAACACGCTCTCAAATTCAAACGGGTTCTATCCTGCTTGAGTCTATGAAAGTGGCAGGCGAGTAATTCACTTAACGCCAGATTGATGAACTAAAAAAGGGAGCCGATGGCTCCCTTTTTGTATTCAGTGTTTCACTGTTAAAGCGGTTTATGGCTGTAACTTAGATAAGTATGGTCGCTAGGCCCAAGAACACCGATAGGCCAATAACATCGGTTACTGTGGTCAGTGCCATACCACCGGCTAATGCTGGGTCGATATTCATCTTCTTCAGCATCACAGGAATGGTTACACCGGCGATACCAGCCACTATCAAGTTGGTCATCATTGCGGCTGAGATGATGCCTCCCAGTATCCAGTTGCCTTTCCAAGCTACCACAATACCACCAATGATAACGGCCCATAAAACGCCGTTGAGGAAGCCGATAGCCGCTTCTTTGAATAGTAGTTCGCGTTTGTTACTGTCACCGATGTGACCAAGTGCTAAACCACGAATCACTAGAGCAACGGTTTGGTTGCCAGCAACACCACCCATCGACGGTACAATCGTCATCAGAACCGCAATCGCAGCCATTTGGTCGAGCGTTGCTTCAAACATGTTGGAAACAGATGCTGCAGCAAGCGCTGCTAGAACGTTAGCACCAAGCCATACGCTACGACGACGAGCCGATTTTACGACCGGTGCGAAGGTATCTTCGTCATCATCCATACCCGCCATACTCATCATTGAGTGTTCGGCATCTTCACGGATAACATCAACCACGTCATCGATGGTGATACGACCAACGAGATGTTGGTTGCTGTCGACAACCGGTGCTGAAACCCAGTTACGACGTTCAAATAAGCTTGCGATATCTGAAGCGCTGGTCTCTACAGAGATGGCTTCATCTGCATCGTCCATCACTTCTGAAACTGCGATATCAGGCTGAGTCGTAATCAGTGTCGTCAGTGACAAATTACCAATAAGGCGCTCTTCTTCATCAATGACATACAGAGCATCGGTTGCATCAGGCAGTTCGCCACGCATACGCAAATAACGCAGTACAACATCAACATCGACATCACCACGAATCGTGATTACGTCGGTATTCATGATCGCACCAGCAGAGTCTTCTGGGTACGACAGGGCGGTTTCAACTAGTGCACGATCGGCGGAGTCCATTTGAGAAAGGACTTCGCGGGAAACATCGTCAGGTAGACTTCGAAGTACGTACGCGACGTCATCCGTTTCCATGCCTTCGGTTGCTTCGGCCAAGGTCTCTGGGGCCATCTTTGACACAAGAGCATCTTTGACGTCTTCGTTTAGTTCATCAAGAATTTCACCGTAGTCTTCTGGATCGGTGAGTTGCCAAAGTACGTCACGACTTTTGCGAGGGGAGGCTTCTAAAAGGTGTGCAATATCCTCAGGCTCCATGTCCTGAAGTTGTCGGCGTACGTGTACAAATCGGCCGTTTTCTAGGGCTTCGCTGACTTCTTGGAGGGTTTGGTGAGCTTGGTCGAATTCTAATTGCTCTGCCATATTTTCCTCCTATCTCATTATTCTTACAATGCTTGGAATAGTAACTTAATTCTAGGGCTTATTTAAATCATAAACTTAGGTAGAACTAAGATTTAATATAGGTTGGTTCACCGTTTGAGTTTACGTCGTTGTGAGTAAGGCGTTTTGGCTACTCACCTTCATCAAATTTATCTTCGATAAGGTGGCAAACGGCATCAAGTGCTTGTTGTGAATCAGTCCCGGAAGCTTGAATCGTGATGTGTTGTCCCTGTGCGGATTCCAGCATCAATAGTCCCATCACGCTGTCTGCGGTAGCACTTTTATCTTCTTCACTATGAATTGTGATAGTGGCATCAAAGCTTTGTGCAAGCTCAACCAACTTTACGGCCGCTCTAGCGTGAAGACCCAAGCGGTTTTGGATCAGTACAGTTCGAGTTAATTCCATGGTTAGCCCTATTGGTGCTTCTCTAGAGAGGCATGTCTGATTTGAACTTGATGACCAAGTTGTTCGAAGTATTCGCCAATTTTCTGCGTTAGATACACTGAGCGGTGCTTACCACCAGTGCAACCAATGGCTACCGTTAGGTAACTGCGATTGTTTTTCTCTAACATTGGTAGCCACTGCTCAACAAAGCCTTGAATCTGTTGTTTGAGTTCAATCACTTCTTGATGCTGCTCTAGGAAAGAGTGAATCGGAGCATCAAGGCCTGTCATTGGTCGTAAGTCAGGTTTCCAGTGAGGGTTTGGTAAGAAGCGAACGTCAAACACGTAGTCGGCATCGCTTGGCAGACCAAATTTAAAGCCGAAAGATTGAAAGACGATGATTAGCTCTTGTTTCTCTTTGCCTTCGACTTTAAAGCGCACTTTTTCACTCAACTCGTAGAGGTTGCAGTCACTGCTATCAATCACAATGCTGGCTTGTTCTGCTAGAGGGCTGAGAAGCGTCTTTTCTAAATCAATTGCCTGTTCCAGAGAGAGTTTCTCCTGGCCAATTGATAAAGGGTGGATTCTGCGAGTTTCGCTGTAGCGCTTGAGGAGCGTCTGCTTACTGGCATCGAGGAACAATACATCAACATCGATGTTGGTAGCGGACTCGAGTTGCTCAAGCGTGTCGGTGACTAACTGAGGCTCTTTCGGTAGGTTACGTATATCAATGCTTACCGCAACGTTTTGGTTGCTTTCGCATACCGATTCGACAAAGTTGTTGAGCAGGTTTACCGGCAGATTATCGACACAGTAATACCCCAAGTCTTCTAGGACTCGTAATGCAACACTTTTACCGGCCCCTGATTGGCCACTAACCACGATTAATCGCATGTTATTGCTCGCAAGTTGGCACTTGAATCATGATGTCGTAAAGCTCTTGATCGCTCTGAGCATTGCGCAGCTGTTTAAGAGTCTGCTTGTCGTTTAGTCGTTCTGCCATACAAGAAAGGGTTTTTAGATGCTCTTTACATTGTTCACTAGGAACCAGTAGAGCAAATAGTAGGTCGACAGGACGATTATCAATCGCATCAAATTCGATCGGATCTTGGCATTGCAGTAATACAGCTATCGCTTTATCACTGACATTCATACGAGCATGGGGAATGGCGATACCATTACCAATACCGGTACTGCCCATCTTCTCGCGGCTCAACATGCATTCGAATAGCTCTGTTGAATCTTGACCACAGCTCTCTGCTGCGATTTGACTGATGAGCTCAAGAGCTCTTTTTTTGCTTGTGCATTGGACTGCACTTTTGGTGCAGTCCAATGAAAGTACTTCGCTTAATTGCATGTTAATGACTACTTAGCTTTTCTTTGTGCTTGTTGAGTTGGCGTACGAGTTTATCAACCAACGCATCAATCGCAGCATACATGCTTTCATCTGTTGCTGTTGCGTGAATCTCGCCTTGGTTTACGTGAAGGGTCGCTTCTGCAATTTGATTGATTTTCTCAACTTTTAAAACAACCTGAACACTATTGATATGATCAAAGAAGCGTTCAAGCTTGTCGAATTTGGTGTGAACATAGTCTTGCATTGAATCGGTAAGATCAACGTGATGGCCTTGAATATTGATTTGCATAGACTTTCCTTTTCGGTTGGTGCCCGATAATAGCGATTGAGTTAAGAGTGACTCAATGAGCTTATAGTAGGCGTTTACGCTGACTCGATGGGGCAATGCCCAGAGACTCACGGTATTTCGCTATCGTACGTCTAGCTACCTGAATTCCTTGGTCAGCCAGTAAAGCAGCTATCTTGCTATCACTAAGAGGCTTAGCGGTATTTTCTGCCGCGACAAGCTTCTTAATGAGTGCTCGAATTGCTGTCGATGAACATTCACCGCCATTGTCAGTACTGACATGGCTCGAGAAAAAGTATTTCAGTTCGAAGATGCCACGAGGCGTATGCATGAATTTTTGAGTCGTCACACGAGAGATCGTGGATTCGTGCATATCAACGGCTAAAGCAACATCGTTGAGTACCATTGGCTTCATCGCTTCTTCGCCATGTTCGAAGAAATCGCGCTGATGTTCAACAATGCATCGCGCAACTTTGAGTAGCGTCTCATTTCGGCTTTCTAAGCTTTTGATTAACCACTTCGCCTCTTGCAAGTTCGAGCGAATGTACTGGTTATCGGTGCTGTTGCCTTTACTGCCTAAGTCAGCATATTGCTGATTGACTTTCAGCTTTGGTACACTGTCAGGGTTTATGCTCACTAACCATTTACCTAGGTCTTTAAATACCGACACATCAGGAACCACATATTCGGTTTCGTCTGGCGTAATCTTGCTGCCAGGTCGTGGGTCCAGTTGTTGAATGAGCTGCAGAACCTCACGTAGCTCTGCTTCTTTCAACTTGGTTTCCTTGATCACGAGTTTGTAATCACGGTTACCGAGTTGGTCGATATGGCTAGTAAGTACTAGCTTAGCCTCTTCAAGCCAAGGCGTGTCTTGTGGGAAAGTTGCCAGTTGTAGCAGTAAGCAATCTTGAAGATTTAGTGAACCAACACCCAATGGGTCAAACTGTTGGATTCTTTTGCGCACTGCTTCGATCTCATCAAGCTCAATGTCTTCACTGTCGAAATTTTCAAGGATGTCTTCACAAGATACGGTGAGGTAGCCATAGTCATCAATGGCATCGATTAGCGCGAATGCAATGCTGCGGTCTGTTTCTGTGAAGGGGGTGAGGTCGAGTTGCCAAAGCAGGTAATCGTGCAGGCTTTGGGTGGTTACACCTTGATAGACAGGCATGTCGTCATCGATAGCAATACCAGTGTTACCTGTATTTGCGCTGTAGACATCTTCCCAAGTTGTGTCGATCTCGAGCTCGTTACCAATCTCTGATTTTTCGATTAAGTCTGAGCTGTCAGGTAAGTCTTGCTCTGCGGCTTCAACTGTTTCTTTCTCGTCACTGCTAGGCTTTTCTTCCGATGATGGCGTTTCTTCATTGCCTTCTTCGACATCGAGTAGTGGGTTAGATTCAAGTGCTTCTTGGATCTCTTGTTGCAAATCTAAAGTAGACAATTGCAACAAACGAATCGCTTGCTGCAATTGAGGAGTCATTGCTAATTGTTGGCCTAGCTTAAGTTGTAATGAGGGTTTCATTCAGTGTTACTTACCTAGTTATTATTCTTAGAACTCTCGATACTCTCTATATAATCATAGACGGAATTGTTCGCCTAGATAAACTTGTTTAACTTGTTCGTTATTGAGAACATCTTCAGGAGTACCCTCTGCGATCAGGTGCCCTTGGCTCACGATGTAGGCCTTTTCACACACGTCTAATGTTTCACGAACGTTGTGGTCGGTAATCAAAACACCCAAACCGCGATCGCGCAGGTGTTCGATGATTTTCTTGATATCGATAACAGATATCGGATCAACACCAGCAAATGGTTCATCTAGCAAGATGAACTGGGGGTTTGCTGCAAGAGCGCGAGCGATTTCAACACGTCGACGCTCACCACCCGATAGGGCCATACCATTACTGTGACGGATATGCTGAATGTGGAACTCTTCTAGCAGGTCTTCTAGCTTATCCTGACGCTGTTCATTGGTCATCTCATCACGGGTCTGTAAAACGGCCATGATGTTGTTCTCTACAGACAGCTTACGGAAGATTGATGCTTCCTGAGGCAGATAACCAATACCAAGGCGTGAACGGCTATGCATTGGCAAGATACTAATATCTCGGTCATCAATGCTGATAGTACCTTCGTCACGAGCAACCAAGCCTACAATCATGTAGAAGGATGTCGTTTTTCCGGCACCATTAGGACCAAGCAAACCGACGATTTGGCCTGACTCAACCTGTAGGCTTACGTCAGTCACTACTTTACGTTTGCTGTATGTTTTCGCTAGGTTTTGCGCTTTAAGAACGGCCATGGCTACTTATTCACTTCCGTTGGTTGTAAAACCGTTGATACTCGTTTGTTCTCACCACTGTCAGCGACTAGCTTCTGGGAGCCAATCTGGTAAGTGATTTTAGAGCCACGGATGATACTGCCATCTTGAGATAGCATTGCATTCTTGGTCATGATCAGTTTGTCGGCAACAAGCTGGTAATGCAGGTCGTCCGCTTCACCGTAGAGCGTCTTTCCGTCATCAGTCAGCTGAGAGAAGGTCGCCGGTTTTCCGAAGCCTTGAATCTCTTCAATTTCACCGTTTACGGCGTTGCGGGTAACAATAACCTTATCCGCATTGATATTGATGCTGCCTTGTTTAAGGTTTACATCACCAATGAAGGTTACTTGGTTACTTTTCATATCCAATTGCTGGCTGTCTGAGTCAATGTAGACAGGTTGCTCGCTATCAGAAGATAGGGCGTAGACATTTGGTGCCGCAAGAGTCAAAGCGAATAAACTAAGGTGTAAGAGTTTCATATCTACCTTGAACAGAATTAAAGAGAGTCGCATTGTTGGTACCGAAGTTACCTTTTATTGCTTGGCCCTCATTTTCAAAAAATGTACCGATCATATGGACCGGAGTATCTGAATAAAAATCTCGGCTTTTTAGCTCAATAACCATTTTGTCTGTGGTCATTGTATCGAAGCTTGCCTCTGGCAGTAGATTCTTTGCCACAACGTTGTCATAAAAAGTGACAACTTGATTTTCATCCATAATCGCGCGATCAGCGGTGACTTGCCATTCAATTGTGTGTCCTTCTCGGAAGACCGAAAGAACAGGGTTTTGAAAGTGCGTGTCGCCAACCACTGAGAAGTGTTCTAAATATGTCGACTCAACTTGGTAGCTGCGAATACCTGACTCATCGTAACTGATGTTGTTTAGACTGTTGCCGCTAAAAGCAGGTAGCTCTAAATTTGGAGCCACTTGTATCGTCGATGTTTGCTCTTTGTCGAACAAGTAGTAGGTCGACCAAGAGGCAATAAATATAAGTATTAAATAGATAATACGAGTAAAACTCATATGCTTAAACCTTTGTGCACGTCGAGTTCATTTCTTGCTTGTAAAATCAGGTCGCAGACTTCACGAACTGCACCATGACCACCGTTGATGGTTGTCACGTAGTTTGCTCGCTGTGCGAGTAGCGGGTGACCATCTGCCACACAAACCTTTAAGCCAACTTTTTCCATTACCGGCCAGTCGATGAGATCGTCGCCGATATAACCTGTATTCTCAGGGGCAACTGAAAGCTTATCGCAAATATCTTGGTAAGCCTTAACTTTATCGTCTTGGCCTTGATAAATAAGTTTGATACCGAGAGCCGTCATTCGATTCTCAACAATCTGAGACTTGCGACCTGTGATGATTGCGATTTCAATGCCCGCGTTCATCAGTGATTTGATGCCGTAACCGTCACGAGTGTGAAAGGTTTTTAGCTCTTCACCATTGTTGCCCATGTAGATGCGGCCATCAGAGAACACGCCATCTACATCGCAAATTAGGAGTTTGATGTCTTTTGCGATTGCAAAAACATCTGAGTCAACAGTGCCGTATAGAGTTTCGACTTTCTGTGTCATTACATTACTCCAGCTTTCAATAAATCATGCATGTTTAGAGCACCAACTAGTTTGCCATCTTGGCATAGCATCAAGCCATTGATACTTTTGGCTTGCATTAAGTTTAAACCTTCAACAGCAAGCATGTTTGGATCGGCAACGGTAGGATTTAGCGTCATCACATTGCCAATTTGAGTACTATGGATATCAACGCGTTTATCCAAGATGCGGCGCAAATCACCATCGGTAAAAATACCAGCCATTTGGCCACCCTGATCTACGATGGCTGTCATGCCCAAGCCTTTCTGAGATATCTCTAGTAAAGCATCTCTTACTAATGCATCCGGAGCGACAATAGGGAGTGCATCTCCCGTGTGCATGATGTCCTCCAGTTTCAATAGTAGCTGACGACCTAAAGCGCCACCTGGATGAGATAGGGCAAAGTCTTGAGCTGTGAAGCCTCGAGCTTGTAAAAGTGCGACGGCTAATGCATCCCCCATCACTAAGGTAGCTGTTGTGCTGGTTGTTGGTGCTAAGCCTAGCGGACACGCTTCTTCCGGCACAGAAATTTGTAAATGGATGTCAGACAAGGTCGCCATATTCGACGCAGGTTTACCTGTCATGCTGATGATCTTGATGTTCAAACGCTTCAACACTGGGAACAGGCTAAGGATTTCACCTGACTCACCTGAGTTCGATATGGCAATCACAATATCGCCCGGTTCGATCATGCCTAAGTCGCCATGTGCTGCTTCACCTGGGTGTACAAAGAAAGCTGATGTGCCAGTACTTGCTAGCGTTGCTGCGATTTTGTTGCCAATATGGCCTGATTTACCCATACCCATTACAACCACTTTACCCTTGTTGTTTAGGATTAGGTCGCAAGCTTTGCAAAAATCATAATTAAAATATTGGTCCAATTGAGTGAGACCTGCAACTTCAGTTTCCAAAACTTGTTTGGCAACACTGCGATAATCAAATGGCTGAGACATCAAATACTCCAAGTACGGAAAGTTAAGTCAGCAATTAAGCCGACATGTTCATTAGTAGGTAGCTTTGGTAAGCCACAAACGTCACGATTAGCACGCCACCTTCAATACGATTCACACTACGCGATTTACCTAGCGCCATCACAACAAGTAGCAGAGATACACCTAGCATGACCCAGAAGTCACGACCCATCGCAAATTCGCTCAAGATAGAAGGATTTAGGATACCAGGAATACCCATGACAGCCAGAATGTTGAATACGTTTGAGCCAATGATGTTACCCACCGCCATATCGTCTTCGCCTTTCATTACACCAGCAAGTGATGCAGCAAGCTCAGGTAGGCTAGTACCAACAGCAATAATGGTTAAACCGATAACAAGGTCGCTCATACCGAAGAACTTAGCGATGATCACGGCATTATCAACCAGCATATCAGCAGCTAAAGGAAGAATGATTAGACCAATTACAACCCACATTGCAGCTTTCGGGTTACTTACGCCCTCAGGAATCTCTGATTCTTGTTCATCAAGAAACGCATCGCCGTTCTTTTTCTCACTGCGGCTGATTTGCAGCATGGCAAACAAAAACGCGCCGAACAGAACAAATAACAATACGCCTTCGTAGAAACCTAAGTGGTTATCCCAAAGTAGTGCGCCAGCTAGTAAAGTGACACCAATCATGAGTGGTAGTTCACGACGAATCACAGCTGAGCTGATTGATAGTGGCTTGATTAGCGCAGTGATACCTAAAATTAGCGCGATGTTGGCGATGTTTGAGCCTAGAACATTACCGACTGCGGTATCTGTTTTGCCATCAAGTGCAGCCGTTGCAGAAACCATCATTTCAGGAGCTGAAGAGCCCATTGCAAGAATCGTCATACCGATAACTAATGGTGAGATACCGAAGTTGCGAGCAAGAGCTGCGGCGCCGTAAACCAGTTTATCTGCACTCCACACCAAAAAACCCAGACCGATAATAAGAAACGCAATCGCTTCAAGCATGATGATTCCTAAAAAATTAATAAAAAACGGAGAATTAACCGCTAATTTTGACCTGTTGGTAGGTAAAAGGGAAGTCACTCGGCAAATTAATTACCAGTTAGTCACCAAGAAAGAGAGCTGAATGGATAATTTTCTAATGCTTTCAGATCCCTGCATACATTCCTGTTTAATATAAATTAATTGAACAGTGCTTTTAATTCTAAAGTAGACTCATTATTATTGCAGCCATAATTGGCGTTTTTTAAAGCAAGGAAACTACAAGAGTATGTCGAATACTGAACTTGTAAAAGTTAAGAGCCTTAGCTTCTCACGCGGTGATCGCGTTATTTTTGACGACATCAGTTTAGAGGTGCCTCAAGGCAAAATAACCGCAATCATGGGGCCATCGGGGATCGGTAAAACAACTTTACTGCGTTTGATTGGTGGGCAGTTGCCCCCAGATAGTGGTGAAGTTTGGTTTGATGGCGACAACATTCCGACCTTATCTCGTCGAAAGCTATATCAAGCACGTAAAAAAATGAGCATGCTTTTCCAATCGGGTGCACTTTTTACGGATCTCAATGTGTTTGATAATGTGGCGTTTCCACTACGTGAGCACACTGAACTTAACGAAAAACTCATTCGTACTATCGTGTTACTTAAACTTGAGGCGGTAGGGTTACGTGGAGCTGCTCAGCTAATGCCAAGTGAGTTGTCTGGCGGAATGGCAAGGCGTGCCGCACTGGCGCGTGCTATTGCACTCGATCCCGAACTGATCATGTACGATGAACCCTTTGTGGGGCAAGACCCTATTACAATGGGTGTATTGGTAGAGCTTATTCGTAACCTCAATCAAGCGTTGGGCTTGACGTCTATCGTCGTTTCTCACGATGTTCCTGAGGTGATGAGTATCGCTGATTGGGTTTACTTACTCGCAGATGGCAAAATCATTGCGGCAGGGTCACCGGAAAAGTTGTACAACAATGACGATCCGAGAGTGCAGCAATTTTTGCAAGGTGAGGCGGATGGCCCTGTGCCATTTAGGTTCCCAGCGCAAAGTCTTGAAAAGGATTTGTTTTAATATGATTGGTAAAACTATTGCAGGTGTCGGTAAGCGAACACTTGCGATCTGTGAGTCATTTGGTCGAGCAAGCTTGATGTTATTCGGGGCTTTGTTTGGCATCCCGCGACTAAAAAACTTCCCTTTATTGGTAAAACAACTTTATAGCGTCGGCGTTCAGTCATTGGCTATTATTTTAGTTTCGGGCTTATTCATTGGCATGGTGTTGAGCCTACAAGGTTATGTCGTGTTAATTGATTATGGCGCTGAGGGCAACCTTGGCCAAATGGTCGCGCTTTCATTGTTACGTGAACTTGGCCCTGTGGTCACCGCATTGCTGTTTGCAGGTCGCGCTGGTTCAGCGCTGACGGCTGAAATCGGTTTGATGAAAGCAACGGAGCAGATATCCAGTTTAGAAATGATGGCGGTAGACCCTCTAAAGCGCATTATCGCACCACGCTTGTGGGCTGGACTTATCTCTATGCCTCTACTGGCGATGATCTTTATGGCGGTCGGAATTTGGGGCGGCCAGTTAGTCGGTGTTGATTGGAAAGGCATTGATCACGGCAGCTTTTGGTCTGCGATGCAGTCTTCTGTTGAGCTAGGTCGAGATATCGGTAACAGCATGATCAAATGCATGGTCTTTGCTATCACCGTAACTTGGATTGCTCTTTTCAATGGTTATGATGCGGTACCGACTTCAGAAGGTATTAGTCAAGCAACCACACGTACAGTAGTACACTCTTCTCTAGCGGTATTAGGGCTAGATTTTGTTCTTACCGCATTGATGTTTGGGAATTAATCATGCAACAAACTCGAAAGTTAGAATTATGGGTCGGCACATTTGTTATAGCCGGAATTTGCGCAATCTTAATCATGATCTTTCAAGTCGCTGACGTAAAAGGGCTGGGTTCAAACCATACTTACAATCTAAAAGCGACTTTTGACAACATTGGTAGCCTAAAAGTTCGTTCTCCAGTGAAGGTTGGTGGCGTGGTTGTTGGTCGTGTTAAAAGCATTGAACTTGATACCGAGAGCTACCTGCCTGTGGTTGAAATGTCTATTGATGCAAAGTACTCACATTTTCCTGATACCTCTAGTGCTAAAATCTTAACGTCAGGCTTAATCGGTGAGCAGTACATCAGTTTAGTTCCCGGCTTCATTTTTGACGATGAAGAGATGTTGGTTGATGGTGATTCGATTGAAGACACTAAATCTGCATTGGTACTAGAAGACTTGATTGGCCAAGTGCTGTATAGCGTTGGCGGATCTGATGACAATAAAGCTGAGGAATAAGACGATGTTAAAAATGATGAGTCACTTGAAAATAGGGTTTGTCGCTGTAATGGCTTTGTTGATTTCTACTCAAGCTTTTGCTGATGCGACTATTGATAAAACGCAGCCTTACCAAATGATGACACAAGTTAGTGAGATAGCATTTGAGCGTTTGAAGAGCGAGCAAGACAATATCCACAAAGACCCAGAATTACTCAAGGTGATCGTGGAAGAAGAGTTGATGCCTTATGTTAATGCTCAATATGCAGCACTTAAGTTGCTGGGGCCAAACTTGAAAGGCGCGGATAGAAAAGATGTGCGTGTATTTATCGATGCATTTCGTAAATACCTAGTCTCTTCATACGCACAAGTGTTAACTCAATACACGGACCAAACCATCGAATTTGGCCCGGAACCAAAAATCAAAGCCGACAGCCGTATCACCAGTATCAAGGTTGATATCATTGATACGCCAAGACCTAACATCAAAATTGAATTCAAACTCCGTAAAGACAAAAAGTCTGGCGAGTGGAAAGCATTTGATATGGTTGCGGAAGGGATTAGCTTACTGTCGAGCAAGCAATCAGAGTGGAATACTAAGATTCGTCAAGACGGTATCTTAGCGGTTGCTGGCGAGCTAGAGAAACTGGCTGCACAGCCTATTCGCTTTGAGAGTAATAAATAATGAGCCAATCTCAATGGCAAGCGCTAAGCTCTAGAGAGTATCAGCTTCTCGGAGATATCGACCGAGACAGCGTTCCTGCAATCTGGTGTATATTGGAAAAGTGGCAAACAACGGAATCGATCGTTGAAATTGACCTTAGCCATATAAATCGAGTCGATTCAGCAGGAATGGTTATGCTAATTCACTTATTAGAGCATGCAAAAAATCAAAACTGTCATATAATGCTCAGTTTCGTGCCAGAACAATTACGAACGTTGTTCCAATTGAGCAATATCCAGCCAATGATGGCAGAACACATAAAAAATTAGGCAGGAGCTATTTGTGGACAGCACAAAAGTACAAGAATTATTAGCAGAGGCACTTAACCTTCAAGAGATTATCGTGAAAGGTGAAGGCAGTCATTACGAAGTTGTTGCGGTTGATCCATGTTTTGATGGCATGAATCGAGTTAAGAAGCAGCAACTAATCTACGGCCCACTAATGGAATACATTCAACGCAATGATATCCATGCTCTTTCTATCAAGGCATTCACGCCGGAAGAGTGGGAACGTGATAAGAAACTGATGTCACTTTAAGGTTTATGATGGAAAAGTTTCGAGTTATTGGATCATACAAGCCGCTAAGCGGTGAAGTGACGATCTCTGGCGCAAAAAACGCAGCGCTACCAATCCTATTTGCTTCAATTCTTGCTGAAGAGCCAGTAGAAGTAAGTAACGTTCCTCACCTACGTGACATCGATACGACGATGGAACTGCTAAAGCGTTTAGGCGCGAAAGTATCACGTAATGGTAGCGTTCACGTTGATGGCAGCGAAATTAATGAATTTTGTGCGCCTTACGATTTAGTAAAAACAATGCGTGCTTCTATCTGGGCTTTAGGTCCTCTAGTTGCTCGTTTTGGTGAAGGCCAAGTGTCACTTCCTGGCGGTTGTGCAATTGGTGCTCGCCCTGTTGATCTGCATATCCATGGCTTACAGCAACTAGGTGCAACCATTACATTGGAAGATGGTTATGTGAAAGCAAGTGTTGATGGCCGTCTGAAAGGCGCACACATCGTGATGGATAAAGTAAGCGTGGGCGCTACGATTACTATCATGTGTGCAGCAACACTTGCAGAAGGTAAAACAGTATTAGATAACTCAGCGCGTGAGCCTGAGATTGTTGACACGGCAGATTTCCTTAACAAACTGGGTGCGAAGATTTCTGGCGCAGGTACAGATACAATTACTATCGAAGGTGTTGAACGCCTTGGTGGTGGTCATCACTCTGTGGTTGCAGACCGTATTGAAACGGGTAC
This sequence comes from Vibrio sp. HI00D65, assembly GCF_001635455.1. GTDB lineage: Bacteria > Pseudomonadota > Gammaproteobacteria > Enterobacterales > Vibrionaceae > Vibrio. The sequence continues at coordinate 25,951 of NZ_LWEH01000016.1, read as the reverse complement.
TTTCCTTGTTGCTGCTGCGGTTTCTGGCGGTAAAGTTGTTTGTCGTAACACTAACGCTCATCTTCTTGAAGCTGCCCTAGCGAAGCTTGAAGAAGCGGGTGCGAAGGTTGAAACGGGCGAAGACTGGATTAGTCTTGATATGACAGGTCGTGAGCTTAAAGCAGTGAAAATTGTAACGGCACCTCACCCTGGCTTCCCAACTGACATGCAAGCTCAGTTTACTCTGCTAAACATGATGGCGAAGGGCAGTGGCGTGATCACTGAAACTATCTTCGAAAACCGATTCATGCATATTCCTGAACTTCAGCGAATGGGTGCAAAAGCGGAGATTGAAGGTAATACAGCTATCTGTGGTGAAACCGAGCAGTTGAGTGGCGCTCAAGTAATGGCAACGGATCTTCGTGCATCTGCGAGCCTTGTTATTGCTGGTTGTATCGCACAAGGCGAAACCATCGTTGACCGTATTTATCACATCGATCGTGGCTACGATAAGATTGAAGATAAGCTTTCAGCACTAGGCGCAAACATTACCCGATTTCGAGACTCGAACTAACTTAGGTTAGTCAATTCATGAATCAGTAAAATGAAAACACAAAAGTCGGAACCTTGGTTTCGGCTTTTTTATATTTGTATTTATCGCAAGTGCATCTTTTTGCTTATTATAAAGTGAATAGGTGGGTGAGCTTTGCGGTTGTGAGGAACAAAATGATAGCAATATTACGTATTTTCGCATTGGCGATATTTGCGATTCTTATGTTTGTATTCGGCTGTGGCTACTGTCTACTTAGCCCACGTAACCCGAAGCACGTATTTACCTTTGGTCGTTACTTTGGTCGTATGTCGAAAGTGTTTGGTATCAAGCTAGAGCTACGTATCCCTGAAGATGCATACTCTCGTGGCCAACATGTTTATGTTGCGAACCATCAGAATAACTGGGACCTGTTCACGGTATCATCGGCTGTGACACCCAAAGTGGTAACAGTTGGTAAGAAAAGTCTAGCGTGGATGCCTCTGTTTGGTCAGCTTTATTGGTTGACGGGTAATATCCTAATTGACCGTGCAAACCGCAGCAAAGCGGTTGGTACGATCGATCAAGTAGTTGATAACCTGAAAGACAGTGATGTTTCGGTATGGATGTTCCCTGAAGGAACGCGTTCACGAGGCCGTGGTCTGTTGCCGTTTAAAACTGGTGCTTTCCATGCTGCAATTGGTGCAGGCTTACCAATTATCCCTATCGTATGTAGTTCTACAGGTGGCGTTAAGCTGAACCGTTGGAACAATGGCCACGTGATTGTGGAAATGCTAGACCCAATTAATACTGAAGGCTACGACAAGTCGAACGTTCGTGAATTGGCAAACCTAACTCGTGAACAGATGGCGGCTAAGTTGGAAGAGCTAGACAAAGAAGTGATTGAGCTTAATAAGAAGTAGCTTAAACGCAGAAAACGAATAATAAAAAAGGTTGCCTAGTTGGCAACCTTTTTTGTATCTCATCAGTGCTTAGTTCAGAACTAAGCCACTGACTAAATAGAGTGAAGTCTATTTACGAACTGCAATAGCTTCGATCTCGATACCAACATCTTTTGGTAGACGAGCTACTTCAACACATGAACGTGCAGGGTAGTTTGCAACGCCGTGCTCATCAAAGAATTTACCGTAAACTTCGTTTACTGTGCCGAAGTCGTTTAGGTCTTTAACGAATACAGTTAGCTTAACGATGTCTTTTACAGTCAGGCCAGAAGCCTCTACAACCGCTTTTACGTTGTCTAGAGATTGGCGTGCTTGCTCTGCGATATTAGCAGATACTTCACCAGTTGCTGGGTTTACTGGGATTTGACCAGAAGTCAGTACCATGTTGCCAAGGTCAACGCCTTGGACGTATGGGCCGATTGCAGCTGGAGCCGATTCTGTGTGAAGTACTTTTGTCATTGGTTTATTCCATCAGTTATTAGATAAAAATCGTTTTTCAGTTTGCCTACAAACCGTGGCTAGGTAAAGCGCAAAATACCCCGCACGGGCGAGGTATTTCATGGTTTTTACATTTATTGCGTGCTACGCGAAAGCTTATCTTTCGGTCACGATCTCGCGAGAGAAGACTTTTTCGCAGTACTTACATTTCAGGCGAATGTCTTCATTCTTTTCAAAGATCTGAAAGCTGCTTTCAACCGGCTCGTTGTGAGTAATACAGTTGGTGTTTGGACACTCAAACACATCGTTGATTTGTTCAGGCAGTTCAAGCGCTAGCTTCTTAACCACTTCGTAATCTTCGATTTGGTTTACCGTCGCATGAGGTGCGTAAAGTGCTAACTTGTTTGCTTGCTCTTCGGTAATAAACACATTTTCAATCTTCAGCAAATCTTTGTCTCCAAGTGCTGAAGAAGGCAGATTCAAACCAATAGTGACACGTTGATGAGAGTTGTGCATATCAAACAGTTTTAGGACCTTGATCCCGATGTTTGCTGGGATATGGTCGATAACGGTACCGTTCTTGATTGCTTCAACTTTTAATTGAGTCTCTTTAGACATGATATCTCTCCTCTACAGCGTTTCGTTAAGAACAAGGGCTAGTAATGCTTCACGCGCGTAAACACCATTTTCAGCTTGCTGGAAGTAGTAGGCGTAAGATGTTTTGTCGACATCGACAGTGATTTCATCAACACGAGGAAGTGGGTGCAGGACCTTCAAGTTATCACGTGCATTTTCTAATAGAGCAGCCGTTAGGATGTAGGCTGACTTGATGTGTGCGTATTCCGACTCATCAAAGCGTTCTTTCTGTACGCGAGTCATGTATAGAACATCCAGCTCTGGAATCACATCTTCCATGTCGGTCAGTAGTTGGTATTTGATGCCAGCTTCGTCAAGCTCTTCACAGATGTAATCAGGCATAGCCAATGCTTCTGGCGCTACAAAGTAGAAACAGATGTTATCGAACTTAGCCAGTGCTTGAGTGAGGGAGTGAACTGTACGGCCGTATTTAAGGTCACCAACGAATGCCACATTAAGGTTGTCTAGGCGGCCTTGTGTTTCCGCGATAGAGAATAGATCAAGCAGAGTCTGTGTTGGGTGTTGGTTAGCACCATCACCAGCGTTGATTACTGGGACACCGTTAGAGAACTCAGACGCTAGGCGCGCAGCACCTTCTTGAGGGTGACGCATTACGTAAGCATCAACGTATGAAGAGATAACCTGTACTGAGTCTGCTAGCGTTTCGCCCTTTTTAGCAAGTGAGGTGTTACCGCCGCTGTCGAAACCAATCACATCACCACCGATGCGTTGAATCGCAGTTTCAAAAGAGAGGCGAGTTCGTGTTGAAGGTTCGAAGAAGCAGCTCGCCACAACTTTGTTCTTGATAAGTTCTGGGTTTGGTTCAGCTTTAAGCTGACCAGCCGTTTGAACAATTAATTCTAGCTCTTCACGAGAAAGCTCTGGAATTGAGATGATGTGCTTTTTATAGAGCGAATTCGCCATGATCTTCTTCCCCACAATAATGTATTGGCCACAAAAAAGCCCCCCATAATGGGAGGCTTTAAAAAAGTGCTGAAAAGCAGAATAGACCGCCTGGCAAGCATGCTAGCTTGCGAGCAATATTAGGTGTTTTCACAATTTTATTATGTGTGATCACAATATTGGTTGGCGTCATTTTCACTACTCTCAGACAAATTGCCGAGAATTATACGCTTTCAACTTGTGAGCGCAAGCGATTACATCAAGCTTTTGTTTACTTTCACTATTCTCAATTAACCGAGTGTTGCGACCATAACGGCTTTGATGGTGTGCATGCGATTTTCCGCTTCGTCAAACACGATAGAGTAGTCAGATTCAAACACTTCATCCGTCACTTCCAAACCGTTCATACCATATTTGTCAGCTACTTGCTGACCGATAACGGTCTCATTATTGTGGAAAGCGGGTAAGCAATGCATGAATTTCACTTGAGGGTTGCCCGTCAGCTTAATCACATCCATATTCACTTGATATGGTCTCATCACTGCCACACGTTCATCCCAAATTTCTGGCGCTTCGCCCATCGATACCCAAACATCGGTGTAGAGGAAGTCACAGCCTTTTACGCCTTCAGCAACGTCCTCAGTCAGCGTGATTTTAGCGCCGGTACTTTGCGCGATAGCTTGGCACTCTTCGACAAGTTGTTCTTCTGGCCAGAAGGCTTTTGGCGCGACAAGACGAATATCCATGCCCATCTTGGCAGCTCCTACTAATAGAGAGTTACCCATATTGTTACGAGCATCACCCAGATAAGTAAAGCTGATTTGATGCAGCAGTTTACCGCGACCATGTTCGAGCATGGTCAGGAAGTCAGCCAAGATCTGAGTTGGGTGAAATTCATCAGTAAGGCCATTCCACACTGGGACACCAGCATAAGCGCCAAGGTCTTCGACGATGCTCTGACCAAAGCCACGGTACTCGATGCCATCGTACATACGGCCTAATACGCGTGCAGTATCTTTCATTGATTCTTTTGTACCGATCTGAGAGCCCGAAGGGCCCAGGTAAGATACTTGAGCGCCTTGATCAAAAGCGGCGACTTCAAACGCACATCGAGTTCGTGTTGATGCCTTTTCAAAGATCAAAGCGATGTTTTTACCAGTAAGTTTCTTCTGCTCAGTGCCTGCATACTTAGCTTTTTTTAGGTCAGCTGACAGGTCGAGTAAAAACTGAATCTCTTTAGGAGTAAAGTCGAGTAGTTTTAGAAAGTTACGATTGCGAAGATTGAAGACCATCTTTCGCTCCTTGCGTATATAGAATCAATGAAGAACTTAGTTAAACATAAAAATGCTATATTTGTGAATATTTATTTTATTCTCTCATGAAAAAGGCCAGTACAATAGTACTGGCCTAGTTGAGTTATTGTATTTTTACGCTAATGAGTTATCTGCTTAGATACCGTCTCTTTCAATAGGGCAGCTCATACAGCGAGCGCCACCACGGCCACGCCCCAGTTCATTGCCAGGAATCGTTAGAACTTCGATACCTGCTTTGTCGTACTTCTCGTTAGTGTAAACATTACGCTCGTAACCGATAACCGTGCCTGGTTTCACGGTGAGTACGTTGTTGGCGTCATTCCACTGCTCACGTTCAGCTTCGTAGTTGTCACCACCTGTGGTGATGATCTTAAGCTGATCAAGTCCCAGCGCACCTTCAATCGCTGACAGGTAGTTTTCCGCTTTCTCTACACGCATCTCACCATTCTCTTTTGGTGTTAGACGCCATGTGTCTAAATCTTTACGAACGATTTCTGGGTAAACAGAGAATGTATCGATATCCATGTGTGTCATTACCGTATCAAGGTGCATGCATGAACGGTGCTTCGGTAAATCGATAGCGATCACTTCTTTAGCTTGCCCTGACTTAAATAGGCTCGCCGCTAAGTTCTCAACACCTTGTGGCTTGGTTCGCTCAGAAATACCGATAAGTACCGCGCCTTTACCAATAACCAGTACGTCGCCGCCTTCAATGTTGGCGTTGTCGTAATGAAGGTCCTCATCGCCAAAGTACTTAATGAAGTCTTGTCCTGCAAACACTGGGTGCCAGCGATAGATAGCACGCAGGTGGTTTGTCTCACGTTGACGTGCTGGCTTCATCATTGGGTTTAGCGACACACCGCCATAAACCCAGCACGAAGTATCACGTGTAAATAAGTGGTTCGGAAGTGGCTCGATAACGAAATCTAGTGGGCGATGCATTTTAGGAAGCATCGATGATGATTTGATAGGAAGCTCTGAATACGCCAAACCACCTAGTAAGATTGTTGCTAGGTGCTCATTATCCATTTGAGCAAGATAGTTTCTTAGGTCACGGGCAAAAGTAGGCCCATAACGGAAATCTGAGATTTGAGTGTTTAGCAGCCATTCGCGAGCTTGAGGTACGGCAAGTGTCTCTACCAATAAATTGTGCAGTAGCAGCACTTCTACGTCTTGATTACGTAGTGTCTCTGCAAAGGCATCGTGTTCTTCACCAGCAGCTTCCACAGCCAACACATCATCAAATAGAAGGTCATGGCAGTTAGAAGGGGTGAGGTGGGTGAGTGCTCTTTCAGGTCGATTTAGGAGAACTCGTCTTAATTGACCTACTTCGGAGCCAACGTACAGCTTACTCATTTTGCATCCTTACTTTTAATCCAGCGTCTATTTATGACAAGCTTGATCGTAATATGCAAGTTTTAGATTTCGTGTAAAAGTGAAGTATTTTTGAAATTATCCGAGCTAAAAACCATTTTTAAATAGAAAATAGGTGTTAAATTCTAATTGAGTGCGTTTGGCATGGAACAACATTTTTGCGGATCTATGCTCTATCTGCGGTCTGCTTGAAATCTATTTTGCTTATTATTAATGATTTTTTATTCACTATTATGCACTTTTTGAAAGCAACTTGAGGTTTTATGCATCTCAAAACCGGTTCATCGTATGCATTTACCATGACTAAGCACGCAATTTCTATTTGATATATTCAAAAGTGACAATAGAGACGAAATGCTGAAATAGTCACCAGTTAATAAAATGTTGAAAATTTGTTTCTGTGATTTTGATTTCACTTTTGAATTGATATTACCTCCGCTATCTAGCGATAAACTTATCTTTCTAGGCCTGATCTGGGTGGCTTTTCTGGACGATCCGTGCCATATTTCGTGGCAATCAAATTTGATCTTTTCATAGTCAACACTCTGGAGCAGACACATGTCTCACGAAGATGAATATCTATCAGTAGCGGAATTAATTGAATTTCAAAAGGAAGAGACTCGCGACATCATTGAAGCACTAATTGAAGATGGTAGCGATCCTGAAGCTCTATACGATATCGAGCATCACCTATTTGCTGAAGATTTCGAAGTGCTTGAGAAAGCCGTTGTTGAAGCATTCAAAATGGGTTTTGAAGTACTTGAAGCTGAAGAGACAGAAGACGAAGATGGCAATAAGTTGCTTTGTTGTGATGCGACTATGCAGTCAGCTCTAGATGCAGAAGCGATCGATGCGCAAGTTGAAAAGCTTGTAAACCTTGCAGAGAAATTCGACATTATTTACGATGGTTGGGGCACTTACTACGAAGGTGAAGATGCTATCTACCCTGAAGAAGATGATGAAGGCGAAGAGTAGTTTCTTCCCAGTTTGAAAAATGCCAGCCTCGAGCTGGCATTTTTTTATCCTTAGAAAAATAAATGTCTTTAAATGCATTCATTCATTATAATGCGGTCAAAATTGATCTGGCTCAAGGAATGATATGCGGTTACTTCTAGATGGTCTTTGGCAAATTTCGCCACTGACGGATCTTTCTATTCCACAAGATGACATGACCTTTCCGGCTCCGTTGAGTTCAAAGCTCCCTGATACCTTGAGTGAAGAGCAAATCGCAGAGCAAGAGTGGCATTTAATGCATGACATTGAAGTCGATGATGCGATGCTGGCTTGCCCCTTTGTTGAGCTAGTCGTTTCGGGTGTTGATTATTTTGCTGAAGTGCGACTTAATGGTGTAGCAGTCTTTGATTGTGATGGCAGCCAAGAAGAGTACCGTAAAGACATTCGCCCTTACATGCAGCCAGGTCGAAATCGCTTTGAGATCCTGTTTCTTGAAGAAGAGGAAGGGTTGTTGCTAGAAGAAGATATGGATGAGCCATTATCTTCGCCAACCATTGCTAAATCAGACTCTCGAATGGGTATTTGGCAAGCTCCTTATCTGCAGTTTGTTCGCAATGTGAAGCTGGACCAAGTTGTCACTGAGCAGATCTGGCACCACGGCGGTGGTTGTGAGTTTAAAGTGGATGTAATCTACCAGACGCTCAAAGCAGGGCTGGTATCGGCATCAATTAAGTTCGATGGTATGACGCTGGTGATGCCGATAGATGTGCGTGCAGAACACACTGGCGTTGTATTCCAAGTTGAAGCACCGATTGTCTTTAATGTTGATAAGCCCAACCCTAAGCATTTATATCAATTAGAAGTTGAGCTCGATGGGCAAAAAGAGAGCTCTTTTGTTGCCCTCAATCCTGCGTCTTGTGTGAGTAATTTTCTACGCTAGAAGCTGCACTATAGCACTTTGGCCATGACTACTTCACAAGCGTCGTGGCCTGTTTCTCCCCAAGCACTCTCTAGATGCTCAAAGCCTAATGCTTCATAAAGTTTAATCGCAGCTCCCAAACACTCTGTTGTCTCTAAGTACATTTGTTGATAACCCATTTGTTTGGCAAGCTTTAAACTTAAAGCGACGATGCGTTTTGCCAGCCCTTGTCCGCGAGTCTGTTTTAAGAAGTACATCTTTTGTAGCTCACATACGTCTGGTCGGCCTGCTAGTGGGGCAAAGCCGCCGCCGCCTACAACCTCACCTTGATACTCAATCACCCAGTACATCGCATTTTGTTGGCTATACACAGAGTACATGTCATCAAGTGTTGGGTCAGACACACCATAGCCTTTGTCTGCGGTTAGGCCATGTTCGGCAGAGACTTCTCGAATGACATCGGCAACTTGTTCGTTGTCAGCTTGAGTGAGTGGGCGTAATACAAACTTGTCAGATTGGCAGACTTTAGTTAGCCCTTTGAGGTAAACCTCTAACCCAAGCTTTAACTGCTGCTGCTCATCCTGGCTCAGGCCTTCTAGCATATTGTCGAAGAAAGCGTTTTGTTGTAGGTCGAGCTTGGACAGTACCAGCTGTCCTTGAGTGGTGAGTGTGACCTTTTGACTGCGTTTGTCATTCGGATTCTCGATACTGTCGGTCAACTTTAACTTGTTTAGCCCTGCGACAGTACGACTGGCATTCGACTTGTCGACATTCAACCGTTGTGCAAGTTGGTTGATCGTCAGCGGTTGGATCTGGATTTCTCCTAATGCATGAGCCTGGACTGGTGTTAGGGAGATCTCACCACATTGCTTATCGAGCATACCCAGTAAGCGAACGGCTTGGCGGGAGTAGTGTCTTAGCTGTCGAGTATTCATCATCACTTACCTTGTATCTCGAAATAAAGTTGTGAACCACAACTAATATAATTGCGGTTCGCAACATTATCAATGGTGAGAACTCGTTAGCTATAAAATGGAGGAGGTAACTCGATCTATGTTAAGCATGTTGGTGAGCGCAAAATTGTGGTGCTTGAGCGTCTGATTTACGTAACCACACTTTCTCATGGAAGTAGTACGCGACTGTATTTAGAGCGGGCTCTAGCATCGCCATCACACCACCTACAAAGGCATCGCCAGTCAGCAAGTAGACTACGGTAAAAGCGACACTGAAGTGGATGGTCGCAAAGCTTGCGGTTTTTAATTTGGTCATCCACTGACGAGCTTTAAGCACTGGAACTTGAGCCCACGCCTTTTCATGAAAATAGAAGGCGACCGTATTTACAGAGGGCTCAATCATGGCAATTAAGCTACCAATTAAGATGTCGCCTGTTAGTACGTAAGCGACACTAAATGCGATAGTAAAATGTAATGCAGCAAAGGTTAGTGTCTTTTTCATGATAATTACTCAATCGTTGTGTTGTTTCGATAAAGCTATTATTGAGAGTTATTATCATTAAATAAAATGGGAAGTTAATATTGTTTTGATAGGTAGAAACTATCAAAGAAGAACGAGCAGAAGGTGTCCTAAAAATAGTATGCGTTTATTAGTGGTAAACACATCATTAATCCTTATTTCAATCGTTGCAACCATTTTCAATAACTATGATAGCTTCCTTTGATTTATTAATTCAGCTGATTGATCAGCATGGCGTGTTTCTATAGCGTGCTCTCTCCCAATGCGCACTTAGATGTACATGGTTTAATGATAAATGTTAGATGGAGTAAAAAATGGAAACCAAAGGGTTAGAAACTAAAGTTCTCTTTAGTGGCAAAGGTAAAGAGTACTTTGGCATATGGATAGTCAATATCCTGCTATCAGTGATTACGCTTGGGATTTATTCAGCGTGGGCCAAAGTACGTAATAAGCGCTACTTCTACGGTCATACATCGATAGCTGGTGATAGCTTCGAGTACCATGGACAGCCAATGCAGATTCTTAAAGGCCGTGCTATCGCGCTTGTTTGTGTATTAGTGTGGTCGATTGCAGAACAGTTTTCTCCTGAGCTTTCTTTGGGATTAATCGCGGCTTTTGTTCTGCTGCTACCTTTACTTGCTCGCAGCAATGCACGCTTTGACGCGGCAATGACGAGCTTCCGCAATGTGCACTTTTCGTTTTACGGCACAGTTGCTGGTGCGTACTGGTCGATTCTAGGTCGTGGCATGCTTGCCATGCTTGGTTTTGTTGCAGCTATTGCTGCCGGGTTCTTCACCATGAGTCTTAATATGACCGCTGGTGTAGCAGCCATCCTTATACTCTTACCTGCTTATGTCTACCTGCAGGCTTGGTCTTTGGTTGGTATGGCTAATTATTTCTCGAATGGCTACCGCTATGGTGAGTGCCAATTTAGCGCAGATTACAAAAACGCGTTTTACTTCAAGACCTATATGATCGCGACGATAGCGTGGCTTGTTATCACTGCAGTTTTAGTCGCAGCTTTCTTTATGATGGCTGGTGTTAATCTAATGAGTAACCCAGAATCGTACCTTGATCTCATGGGACATAGTGAACTAGCCGTTATCATGATTGGCTACTACTTCGGTTTCATTGCTATCGGTCTAGCCGTAGGCGCGTATTTGAAAGTGCGTGTTCGAAACTACACATTCTTGCAACTGGTTCTTCAATCTAGCGAAGCTGAGAGTGAGCCTAAGTTTACTTTTGCTTCGACTCTGACGGTTAAGGGTTACGTTAGCTTGGTTGTGGTTAACTTCTTACTGCAAGTCGTTACGCTAGGTATTGCTCGTCCTTGGGTTATGGTAAGAACGATGAACTATTTAGCAAACAATACCTCTATTTACGGCGATCTCGACTTGCTGGTAGCTACTGATCAAGACTCTAATGTGAAGTCAGCGGTTTCTGATGAGGTTGCACAAGCCTTTGATGTCGATCTTGGTATTGGCTAATGCTATCCGGTGTCGCTCATCCGCCTCGCAGTTCTGAACGCTGTGAGGCAACATTAGAGATATCGCTCAACGGTATATTGGTGATTAATGCCTACAATCAACGCAGTTCGGCCAACGTTGCTGATGTGAAAATCAATGTCGGTGTTGGTTCAACGCCAAGTAAGATCGCATTTCCTGACGGCTGGCTGTTTGTGGCGAAACCGAGTGATGAACTGACGGCGTTTTTAAACCAGCATGGTCAGCACGATTGGATGGGTAAGCTAGAAAAGAATGTTACGGCGATTCTGCTATCTTGTATCGTTATATTGACGTTGACCATTGGAATATTCACTCACGGCATCCCTTGGCTAACAAATAAAATGGTCACTTACCTTCCTGACTCAGCATCAATGATGGTAGAGGATAGGGTGTTAGTCTCTCTGGATGAGCAATTGTTTGAGCCATCGAACTTAACACTGTCTCAGCAAACTATGATCCGCCAGCGTTTTGAAAGTCATTTGAGAGCGATCGGTATTGATGAGGACGTCCGTTTGCTGTTTCGCTCCTCTGAGCTCGGTGCCAATGCTTTTGCCTTGAGCCACAGTACCATCATCGTGCTTGATGATTTGGTAGCGCTAACGGAAACTGAGCAGCAATTGGATAGTATCCTAATGCATGAGTTGGGACATATTGAGCAACAACACGTCATGAAAGCGATTGTTCGCTCTAGCTTGCTTTCACTCTCTGTCGCAATGTTGACAGGTGAGAGCGCAGGTGTGATCGATAACTTAGCTGGAGTCGGGGTTTTCGTCGCCAATAATGGTCAGTCGCAACAGGCAGAACGAGAAGCGGATAGGTTTGCGTCGGATTTAATGTGGCAGATACACGGCACCAATCAGCCTATGATTGAGATGTTTGAGTTGTTACAAGAGAGCTCTGAAAATGAGGCTGAAATACCTGCGTGGTTAAGCACCCATCCAGAGTTAACCGAGCGTATAGGTTCACTAAAAAGTGCTCATTAGCGATAAACGACAAGATCAAAAAAGGGCAGAATTATCTGCCCTTTTTATATGCTCGAGTTGGCAAGCTAATTAGCTAACCAATTACAGGGCAGCGATAGTCGCTTTCTGTTCTTCAAGCTTCGCTAGTGTCTCTTGGTAGCCAACTAGCTTCTCACGCTCTTTCGCGATAACCGCTTCAGGAGCTTTAGCAACGAAACCTTCGTTACCTAGCTTGCCTTCGATACGCTTGATCTCGCCGTGCGTTTTCTTCACTTCTTTATCAAGACGAGCAAGTTCTGCATCTTTGTCGATAAGACCTGCCATTGGGATCATCAGCTCAGATTGACCCACTAGCTTAGTCGCACATGCTGGCGTCTTAGCATCGTCTGTAAGAACTGTTAGGCTATCTAGCTTAGCAAGAGAGTTAAGAACTACCTTGTTCGCTTCGATACGCGCCGCGTCTTTCTCGTTAGCAACTTTGAGCATCACTTCTAGACCTTTGCTAGGTGCAATGTCGTATTCCGCACGTAGGTTACGGATAGCCGTGATGAAAGTCTTAACCCATTCGATGTCTTCTACGATCTCAGCGTTGAAGTTCTCTTCGTTAAACTGAGGAAGCGCTTGAAGCATGATAGTTTCACCTTCAACACCGTCTACTAGCGGCTTAACGCTCTGCCAGATAGATTCAGTGATGTAAGGAAGCACTGGGTGAGCAAGACGTAGTGTCTTCTCTAGAACAGTGATCAGCATGTAGCGAGTCGCTTGTTGCTGAGCTTCTGTACCTTTCCATAGAACTGGCTTAGTTAGCTCTAGGTACCAGTCACAGAATTGGTTCCAGATGAATTCGTAAAGCGTGTTTGCTGCCATGTCTAGACGGTAGTTGTCTAGGTGAGCATTAAACTCTTTCGCTGCTAGCTCAAACTGAGATTCAATCCACTTATCTGCTAGAGAGAATTCCATGTTTTCACGGTCTTCTGCAGATAGTGACATGCCACAATCGTGCTCTTCTGTGTTCATCAGTACGTAACGGCTTGCGTTCCATAGTTTGTTACAGAAGTTACGGTAACCTTCAAGACGCTTCATGTCCCAGTTGATGTCACGGCCAGTAGAAGCCATAGCAGCAAGAGTGAAACGCAGTGCATCAGTACCGTATGGTTCGATACCGTTTTCGAAAGTCTTACGAGTGTTCTTCTCGATCTTCTTCGCTAGTTGAGGCTGCATCATGTTGCCACAACGCTTCTCAACTAGAGACTCAAGGTCGATACCATCGATCATGTCGATAGGGTCAAGAACGTTACCTTTAGACTTAGACATCTTGTCGCCGTTTTCGTCACGGATTAGGCCGGTAACATAAACTGTCTTGAATGGTACTTGTGCTTTACCATTTTCATCTTTGTTGAAGTGCATGGTCATCATGATCATACGTGCAACCCAGAAGAAGATGATGTCGAAGCCTGTTACTAGAACATCTGAAGGGTGGAATGTCTTCAGGTCTTCAGTTTGTTCAGGCCAGCCTTGAGTACCGAACGTCCAAAGAGCAGAAGAGAACCATGTGTCAAGTACGTCGTCGTCTTGGCGAAGAACAATGACTGGTGCAAGGTTGTTGTTCGTACGTACTTCTTCTTCAGTACGGCCTACGTATACATTGCCATCGTTATCGTACCATGCAGGGATACGGTGCCCCCACCAAAGCTGACGAGAGATACACCAGTCTTGAATGTCGCGCATCCAAGAGAAGTACATGTTTTCGTACTGCTTAGGAACGAATTGGATTTCACCATCTTCAACTGCTTTAACTGCAGGCTCAGCAAGAGGTGCCGCGCGCACGTACCATTGGTCAGTTAGCATTGGTTCGATAACTACACCACCACGGTCACCGTAAGGTACCGTTAGATCATGATCTTTGATTTCATCAAGAAGACCTAGTTCTTCAAATTCAGCAACGATCGCTTTACGTGCAGCAAAACGCTCCATGCCGTGGTACTTAGCTGGAAGTTTTGTAGAGTAAACATCGCTAGCTTCACCGTTTGTAGTGAAGACTTCAGCCGCATCACGAATGTCTGCGTTGAAGGTTAGGATGTTGATCATTGGTAGGTTATTACGTTTACCAACTTCGTAGTCATTGAAGTCGTGTGCAGGCGTGATCTTCACACAACCTGTGCCTTTTTCCATATCTGCGTGCTCATCGCCTACGATAGGGATTAAACGGTTAACGATAGGAAGTAGGATCTCTTTACCAATAAGATCTTTGTAACGTGGATCTTCTGGGTTTACTGCAACACCAGTATCGCCAAGCATGGTTTCTGGACGAGTTGTCGCAACAACAATGTAGTCTTTACCTTCAGCGGTTTTCACACCGTCTGCTAGTGGGTAGCGGAAGTGCCACATGTGGCCTTTTTTGTCTTTGTTTTCAACTTCAAGATCAGAAATTGCTGTGTGCAGTTTAGGATCCCAGTTTACTAGACGCTTACCACGGTAGATTAGGTCATCTTCGTATAGGCGAACAAACACTTCTTGAACAGCGTTAGACAGGCCATCATCCATAGTGAAACGCTCACGGTCCCAGTCTACCGATGCGCCTAGACGACGAAGTTGCTTAGTGATTGTGCCACCAGATTCGTTTTTCCATTCCCAGATCTTGTCGATGAAAGCGTCACGGCCGTAATCGTGCTTAGTTTTGCCTTCTTCTGCCGCGATCTTACGCTCAACAACCATTTGAGTTGCGATACCTGCGTGGTCAGTACCCACTTGCCAAAGCGTGTTCTTACCTTTCATACGCTCAGCACGGATTAGAGTATCCATGATAGTGTCTTGGAACGCGTGACCCATGTGTAGGCTACCAGTGACGTTCGGTGGCGGGATCATGATGCTGTAAGCTTCTTTTGATGTGTCACCGTGTGGCTTAAAGTAGCCTTTCTCTTCCCAAGTCTGATACAGAGCTTGTTCGATTGATGTTGGGTTGTATGTCTTTTCCATAGTGCTCTTAAACGGATACTGTGAATGGTTAATCGTGGTCAAACTTCATAAGTGAAGCTTCTTGAATCTAAATTCAAAGATAGCTTTATCTATGAGGTTTGACTATGGATGTTGAATCTCGATAGTCTGCAGCTGATATCCAGCCTGACGGTAAATTTTATACCTTTCTCGAGCGAGTTGCTTAGCTTTTTCTTCGCAAGGGACGAAGTCTATCACCTGAGCAAAGGCGTTCGCAAAGGTTGTATGATTATCGGCCAGATTAATTACTAGCTGACGATTCCAATTGTGCTTTACACCTTGGTAGCCAATCTCAATGTTGGTTGAATACTTCGGGCCTTCGCCAACCAAGTTATGCGCAATAAATTCACTGGGCTCGACTTGCCAGAAAACTTCTGCGATACGTTCGGCATGGGCTTTGTCATTACAGTTGAGATAAAGTTTAGCGCCTTGTTTTGCAAAGTGCTGAGCAAGAAACAGCACATAGTTAGCGAAACCTTCTTCACTTGCTTGTGGGCTGTCTGATGACACTATGTAAAACGTAGCTGTTTGCATACTGAATACTCGAACTGAAAATCGTGGCTATTTATCTTGCTTGGTCAACAGACCCTAACAAATACCGCTTATTAAAAAAGGGCCCGTAGGCCCTTCTTATTATTTTGAAGATTGCTCTTCAGTCTCTTGGCCGCTGCGGTTCAATAAGAATTGGACTAGCATTGAGACAGGACGACCTGTCGAGCCTTTTGCTGCGCCAGATTTCCAAGCTGTACCTGCGATATCTAGGTGAGCCCAGTGGTATTTCTTAGTGAACTTAGACAGGAAGCAACCAGCAGTGATAGTACCGCCTGGGCGGCCGCCGATGTTCGCCATATCTGCGAATGGGCTGTTTAGCTGCTCATGGTACTCGTCTGCCATTGGTAGACGCCATGCACGGTCACTTGCTTGCTCAGAAGCATTCACAAGTTCGTGAGACAGTGGGTTGTGGTTCGATAGAACGCCACTGATGTGGTGACCTAGAGCAATAACACATGCGCCTGTTAGTGTTGCAACGTCAACCACACAATCTGGTTCGAAACGCTCAACGTAAGTTAGCGCATCACAAAGAACCAAGCGACCTTCAGCATCAGTGTTTAACACTTCAACTGTTTGGCCTGACATCGTCGTTAGGATGTCTCCTGGGCGGTAAGCATTACTACCTGGCATGTTTTCACAACCAGCAAGAATACCCACAACGTTGATTGGCAGGTTCAGTTTAGCTAGCGCTTTCATAGTACCGAATACAGACGCAGCGCCACACATGTCGTACTTCATCTCATCCATACCTTCTCCAGGCTTAAGTGAGATACCGCCTGAATCAAACGTTAGGCCTTTACCAACAAGTACAATCGGTTTTGCATCAGAATCTGGTGCGCCCTTGTACTCCATGATAGACATCATAGATTCGTTCTTTGAACCACGACCAACCGCTAGGTAAGAGGTCATGCCCAGTTTTTCCATCTCTTCTTCGCCGATGATCTTAGTCGTTACGGTTTCGAAGTCGTCAGCTAGGCGACGAGCTTGAGATGCAAGGTATGCTGGGTTAGCGATGTTTGGTGGCATGTTGCCAAGGTCTTTAGATGCTTTCACACCTGAAGCAATCGCAAGACCGTGAGCAATCGCTTTTTCACCTAGGCTCAGTTCACGACGTGTTGGTACGTTGAATACCAATTTACGTAGTGGGCGACGAGTCTCTGGCTTGTTGCTCTTGAATTGGTCAAATGTGTAAAGACCATCTTTAGTCGCTTCTACCGCTTGACGAACTTTCCAGTAAGTATCGCGGCCTTTAACGTGCAGTTCTGTTAGGAAACATACTGCTTCCATAGAACCTGTTTCGTTTAGTGTGCTGATGGTTTTCTGAATAATTTCTTTGTATTGACGTTCGCCTAGCTCACGCTCTTTACCACAGCCTACAAGTAGAACACGTTCTGAAAGTACACCAGGTACTTGATGCAGTAGTAGCATCTGACCAGGTTTACCCTCTAGGTCACCGCGACGAAGCAGTGAACTAATGTAGCCATCACTAATCTTATCTAATTGCTCGGCTACTGGAGAAAGACGGCGCGGTTCGAACACACCGACAACGATACATGCGCTGCGTTGTTTCTCTGGGCTGCCACTTTTTACACTGAACTCCATGCGTACTCCTACATCCTGAAGACAAATCGAACTAAATGTTAGATAATGAGTTCTTACTTGTTGGATCCTATAATGGAACTAACCTTAAAGAAGAACGCTAACACTTAGCTTAAAATTTAAAAAAATAAAAGGTTCAACGGGAAATTATAGTGATTCAATCAAAAAAACAAGTTTTGTATAGGTAATTTGAGCGTGATTATTGTTAGATATTTGATCCGCGAGACAATCAAGAGCCAATTTGCGATCTTTTTTGTTCTCTTTCTCGTGTTTCTCAGCCAAAAATTCATCAGTGTGTTAGCGGACGCCTCTGATGGTGCTATCCCTGCGAGTCTAATCTTGTCTATCGTTAGCCTTAATATGCCTGCGATGGGCTTATTGATGCTTCCGCTTAGCATCTATATTGGTATTTTGCTTACTTTTGGGCGTCTTTACGCTGAAAGTGAAATAGTGGTCATGAACGCGACCGGCATCGGTAACAAATTCCTGATTCAATCGGCGCTGTACTTAGCTTTGATTACCGCATCGGCTGCCGCTTTTAACTCATTCTGGTTATCCCCTTGGTCGCAAGACAAGGTTGAACAGATGTATGAGGAAGTGGCAGCAGAGAACAGTGTTGATTTGCTACCAAAGGGGAAGTTTGAAGGAACGCCAGACGGTTCGTCTGTGGTGTTCATCGATGATATCGACGGAAATAAGCTAGAAAACGTGTTCGTTGCTCAAATGCGTCCACGTGATTCTGTACTTCCAAGTGTTATGTATTCGAAGTCGGGCGATGTAAAAGAGCTCAGCGACGGTCGCCAAGTTATCGTGATGTACGATGGTACTCGTCATGAAGGTGTCCCAACTCGTCTTGATTATATGGTGACACACTTCGAAGAGTATGAAGGCTTGATTGGCCAGCGAGAAGTGGAGAAGAAAGGTCGTGATTGGGAAGCGATTCCGACACTTGATCTTGTCGGTAATCCAAACAACAGCGCAAAAGCTGAATTGCAATGGCGAATTTCATTGGTACTCTGTATTCCGTTGTTGACCATGCTTGTTGTGCCACTCTCGGCGGTAAACCCAAGACAGGGACGCTTCGCTAAGATTGGTCCTGCAATTTTGATTTACCTGACCTACTTTTTGGCAATCAGTGCAACCAAATCAGCAATAGAAGAGGGTAGTATCCCTGCAGTAGTCGGCATGTGGCCAATCAATGCTTTGTTGTTAATTGTCGCGATTGGTGCAAACTTTATGGATAGCGTGCCAGTAAGGCGTTTGAAAGAAAAATTCAAGAATAAGAGGTTGGCTTAAGCCGTGTTTAAGATTCTCGATTTATATATAGGCAGAACCATCATCGCAACCACATCACTGGTATTGGTGACGTTTGTTGGCCTCTCAGGGATCATCAAATATGTAGAGCAGCTAAGAAAAGTGGGGCGTGGTACCTACGATCTGCTCCAAGCTCTGTACTTTGTTTTATTAAGTATCCCACGTGATATCGAAATGTTTTTCCCAATGGCAGCCTTGCTTGGTGCATTGATCGGATTGGGTATGCTTGCGGCGAGCTCTGAGCTGGTCGTCATGCAGGCGGCGGGTTTCTCTAAGTTAGATATCGGTTTGTCGGTACTTAAAACTGCGATTCCATTAATGATAGTGGTGACGCTATTAGGACAATGGGGGGCACCTCAAGCGCAAAAGATGGCTCGTGACTTAAGAACTATATCGATTGCAGGAGGGAATATCATCTCCACGCAAAGCGGTGTCTGGGCTCGAGATGCCAATGATTTCATCTTTATTGTCAAAATCGATGATGACAAGCTATACGGTATGAACATGTGGCGTTTTGATGAAAACAAGGTTCTGAAAACCGCTATCTATTCTGAAGAAGTGGATTACGTTGGAGACAATGTTTGGACGATGAAAGATGTTGTCGTCACTTCGTTTGAAAATGAACTGCAGATAACAAAAGAGAATTTGCCAACATATACTTGGAAAACATCACTCGCTCCAGACAAGCTTGCGATCGTGACGGTTAAACCAGAAGAACTGTCATTAAGTGGTTTGTATGATTACGTATCTTATCTGAAAGCGTCAGAACAAGATGCCGCTCGTTATGAACTGGCATTGTGGAGAAAGATAACTCAGCCTATCTCTATCGCAGTGATGATGTTGATGGCGCTGTCATTTATTTTTGGTCCACTGCGTAGTGTGACGATGGGTGCAAGAATCCTATCTGGTGTTATCGCAGGCTTTACCTTCTATATATCCAGTGAGTTCTTTGGCCCAGTGAGTTTGGTGTATCAGATACCACCGGCCTTTGGTGCAATAGCACCGAGCGTGGTATTCCTCGGAATAGCTGTGATGCTCTTGAGGCGGAAGCTATAATGAAAAAGGAAGGCATAACGCCTTCCTTTTTTGATCTTAGTTGAAGCTGTTTAGAAACATTAACGTGCTTGAGGCAACACAACCACTTCTGTTTTCGCCCAGATATCGTGAAAGCCACGCTTTTGAGGATCTAAGGGAACGCACAGATTGGCTAGACCAAAACCAGAAGTTCCTAAGCGAATAAGAGCTTGAGTGACAGTAATCGCAGAGCCATCTTTGTTCTGGACGCGAAGCTTCCACGCTCTCATTCCCAGAGTTTGACCAGCTCGAGTCCAGAAGAACACAAAGAAGTAAACCCAAACCGCCACTAGATAAAATGTGTAAACCGGGCTCCAGATAGGGTGGTTGGTTAGGAAGTCACTGACATCAGCATAACCACTATGGTCAAAAATGCCAAGAGCCATAAGCGCATGCAGTAAAGCGATAATGACGCCAGCTGCCATCATTTCAATAGCGATTACGATAAGGGCGTCATAGAACAAAGCACCGAATCGGCGCATCATTCCAGCTGGTGGCAATGTGTTGGTGGATGTCATGGTGTTATTACTTCTTCAAAAATTTAGGCGTCAGAATATAGTTTAAGGCTGAACGTGAAAAGAGACATGACGCACAGCTTATGACTTAGTGGCGAAATTATCGGCAAACACACGTGAATTCAAGTTTTTATACTTGCCACATCAGCTTGCATACGTATAATGCCAAACATCGAAAGGGCAATGCCCACGATAATGCCGGTATGGTGAAATTGGTATACACGACGGATTCAAAATCCGTTGCCTTCGGGCGTGGCGGTTCAAGTCCGCCTACCGGTACCATATTTAAATGACAAAGCCTCGACGAAAGTCGGGGCTTTGTTATATCTCGGCTAATCAAAAGCTTAGCTTAGTTTTCCTTTTCTGTTATCTACACTTTTCCCCCTCAATAGACTCACTTTATCAACCTTGAATTTTCTTCCATGGTGCATCTATGGTTCATCACATGTCGATTCTGTGCTCAAGGGAATCCTAGTAAATCCAATAAATGCAAACTTCTGCAATCTTGCAAGCCAGTATTACCAAAGGCTGTGGAGTCAGAGAATCATGGTACGATCATGGTGACTTTACGGTGCTATGAATTTGTAATGTGATTCTGGTTTGCATAGAAGATCGTTTTGATAGAGTATCGTTAAGCCTTTTATCATGGGTGGTATTGGGTTGTGTGTTACTAGCGCGCTGGAGATATACATTAGTAATTAATCCCACAAGTATGTGTTCGGTTGCATTTTACGTGATTATGTTCATTATATTTTTTTACTGGCTTTAAGTGAATGGAATTGATTTGAATAAAAGCGATACTTGTTGATGTGGAAAATATAGGTTTAAAGGAGCTTAAGAAGATCAATGCTGAGATTGTCGACAAGGTATTTGTATTTTCGAAATCAGATGCTGTTAAGTTGGTTGTAAGTGTTCACCAAGCCCTATTGACATAAAAGAGTGACCTTACGCATTTGATCCAACTTTTTCTATTGAGTGAACATTCTGGGAAGTCATTATGGTTTCATGACTAAAAAAAGCACCTAAATATTAAGATGCACCACCTAAAGTCTCAGACTTGAATGAGGCTAAGGTACTTATTAATGAGTTCTGGGAACAGCTCTGACATTATGAAGATAAGCTAACCACTAGCTCCAAAAACTCGTCAAATCGCCTCTCATCAGGCAGCCCTAAAGATCGCCATGAGCAAAAAAAGATGAAAGCTCTGGTGGTCGCAATTCGAGAGGAGCTAAAGAAGGCCACACAGAGCATCAACGCAAACTCTCACCTCTAAAAGCAATGGATGTTGTTATCGATTATTTTCCTGAGGCGTGCCCTTGGTTTGCCCAGTCTGATAGCTATTTTTATGGTGGGCCGTACTACCGGCATCAAATCTTTGGTATTCCCAAACCTACGGTCGACATCATTGAATACCGTTTATTTGCTGGTTAATGTCGCCACTGCAAAGAAACAGTGAAAGCTCAAAAACCTGACAATGTCTCACAAAGTATCATCGGGCCTAATCTATTAAGCTACATTGGCGTGCTTGCGGGACAATATCATTCCAGCGTTTGAAAAATCCAATCACTGCTCAAAGAACAGATTGGCACAACCTTTTCGGTCGGTGCGATTATCGAAGCACAAACCAAAGTCGCTTCAATGTTGACTCCATTGCATCAAGCGGTAAAACACGCGTTAAAGAAAACCCCTTTGATTCATACAGACGAAACCTCTCACCATAGAAATGATGAGCAAAGCCTTCGTTGGTGTTGGTTAGTGGTCAGTGATGACCTTGTCTATGAACAAATACTGTATTCATGCTCGATCTCATCAGCGAAAAAGGTCATTGATGAAGACTATACAGGCATTGTGGTTAGCGGCCAGTGCCCAAGCTATAACTGGGTAGCCGCAGACCCTCATCAGTTATAGCTTGGGCGCATGTGAAGCGCAATCTTCAACAAATAGCTGATTATAGTGGCGGTGCCCACACCGCTTATATTGGTAAACACCTTTGTTTACTAACGAACCTCAATCACCTTAACTAATAATGAAGCTGAGCAATGTATTAGAAGTTTTGTCATTCAAAGGAAAATCAGCTTTGGAGCGACCTCAGATGCTGGCGATAAATTCCGTATTTGTATTCATACACTTATCGAAACCTGTAAAAAAACGTGGTTTATCACCAATGTCGGTGTTGAACGATATCATCACATCAGTCGTTGAGAAGAAGCCTTACCCGAACGTCTCTTATCTTTAGGTTGTACCCGCCCATTTTTAATAAATCAAACTATCCCGGTGAACGCTTACCTTTTTATTACTGAATATCAGAGAAAGCAGGCAATATAGCGGCGGTGACTCGTGTTCTCGAGAGCAGTAAGTTGTTACAGCAGCTATAATGTGTGTACCCACGTCATATCAAGATGTTAATTTTAGCGAGATGTGAGAGGCTGGTAGGCATTGCTATACTGCTCTCTCCACTAGAGACGTTGATTTCATTTGGGTACAAATGCCAGTAATTGCTAGTCTGTAGTTAGGGTTATGTGTATAAGCTGGCGAAAGTTATTAGCTTTAGGGCAAGGTAAAAATGGCATTTTACTTTGTCCATCACAAGGCGGTGTGGATTAAAAAAGTAGGAGAGAGCAATGGCAGATGCAAACAACAATACAACTAATTGGCCCGAGTTGGCAGGAGCTTTGTATGACAAGCTTATTGAGCGTCAGGCTGAATTAACGTATGAATTGGACAAGATTGAGATCGGTGTACCTAGTGGCACTGGAGAAAAATCGGATCACGCGACTTGGACTATCAGTGGGAGCATCAGTATTCGAGGTCGAAACTTAGAGTAACATATGCTGAGTATTCATGGAGCGTTAGTCATGGAGGTGGATGACAAAACTATCCACCTTCTTGCCAATGAACAGACAATTACCCTTCACCTAAGTGATCCGACGTTGTTGATAGCGTGCCTTGAACTTGTGCGGGCATTGAAACTCAATTTTCGCTCTTTTATGAGAGGGGTAGGCTCATCGCCATTATTTCGATTGATTATTACAGTGCCTAGTGGTGCCACGATAACAGTCACTGAGCGAACAGGATGGCCTAAACGTTTTCTGCCTCTATCAATTGTGATCACTAATAAACCATATTGGTTAAAGATAATGTCTAAGCTGTGGCAATGTTATCGACGGTGAAGCATCGTAGTGGCTGTTTGCCGGAAAATTGACTGCCGATAACTAAGGTTGTTTCAAGGGATTCAAAATCCGTTGCCTTCGGGCGTGGTGGATCAAGTCTGCCCACTGGTACCATATTGAAGCAACAAAGCCTCGACTTCTGTCGGGGCTTTGTTGCTTCTGGAGTCTGGAAAGCTTGCCTTCGTGTTAGCGGCAGGAATATCTGTCCAATCAAGCCGCCTAAACCGTTACCATATATAGAAAGGTTGCTTTTGTAGCGACCTTTCGTCGTTTTAGGCGTTTGTGAATTTAAAATCCAACGTGTCGGTTTGGATGCAAACTACGAATCAGTTAAATCTTGATGTTTCACTCATAAATCTCATTGATTCCCATCGTGTTAATAACTTTCAATAAATTAATTATATTAAATCAGCCTGTTACCTGTAATTCTTATTTCTATTGTCTATGTTTAAAGTAGCAAATAGAGGAGAAAGATATGCTGACAGTAACACCCTACTTATTTTTCGATGGTCGTTGTGGCGAGGCGTTGGATTTTTATCATAAATGCTTTGGTGGAGTGGTCTTATCGAAACAACTTTTTAGTGATGCTCCACAGGTAATAGAGGGAGCGCAGCCTGATTGGATCATGCATGCTAAATTTGAAGCCTTTGGTATGAAGCTGATGATGTCTGATGGGGTCAAAGCTAAAGAACTTGAAGGGAACAACCTTGCACTTTCTCTTGTTACAGACAACACAGCGACCCAAGAGCAGATCTTTGAAAAACTAACGCAGGGCGGGCGAATTATGACGCCACTTGCAGACACGTTTTGGGGCGCTAGGTTTGGCAAAGTTGAAGATAAGTTCGGTATAAGATGGATGGTACATTGCGATTCTTTAAATTGAACCTGTGAAATAGGATAGTGAAATTGCTGCTTGGTTTTATTAGAACTATAAATAGAGATTATTAATCAGCGCTATATAAATGGGCAGCATAAAGATTACCGTAGATCGCATTCAGCCCGGTCTACATATACGTCTATATAAACCTTAATCAAAGTGATACTTCACCTTTGCCAGTTAACCATGTGGTTGAGTTGGAATCAGGAGATGACGATCAGGTTAGTCTTGAAGCTGAAAAAATGTGGAAAGAAAAGCATGATCGCATTGAAACTTTAAGTTCTTACCGACGCAGAGTGAGTAATTGTGAGAAAGAGTTTGAGCGTTCACTTGCTCGAATGCGTTCAGTCATGACCAAAATTCGCAATCGTCCTTTAGATGCGGTAGGGGAGGTAAAATCCCTCGTTGATGATATTGTCGAAACATTAGTATGTGATGATAACGTCACACTTCACCTAATGAATGGTAAAGCTGACTTTGAAGATATCTACTTCCACACATTAAATGTTGCTGTTGTTGCCATGATGATCGGCAAAGCTAAAGGCTACAACACTCAACAATTGAAAGAGCTCTCTTTTGCTGCGTTATTCCATGACGTGGGCAAAATCAAAATACCTGTTGCTATATTAAGAAAGCAGAGCGCATTGACGGTGCCAGAAGAGAACTACTTAAAGCTCCATACTAAGTATGGTGCGGATATCGTTTCAGGAATAGATGATTTTTCCTGAAACAGCTAAAAAGGTAATTGCTCAGCATCATGAGATGAATGATGGTTCGGGTTACCCAGAAGGCTTAAACGAAGAAGAGATTGATGAGTTTGCCAAGATAGTGGCGGTGGCCAATGCATTCGATAACTTCTGCCATGGCAAAACACAGTCACAGCCAATGATCCCTTATTTATCGCTTTCCCACTTATACAAGAACTGCAAACACCTATATAGGCAAGACAACTTAAGCCTATTGGTTAAGTTTATGGGAGTGTAACCGCCAGGAACAGTGGTCCAGCTCTCCAATGATTCAATTGGTATTGTGATTTCGGTAAATGCCAAGCATATGCTTTATCCTAATGTACTGACCTATGACCCTAGCGTACCCAGAACACAAGCCTCTGTAATCGACCTGCTTGCTAAAGATATCAAGATCGTTAATGCGGTTAACCCCAACAAACTACCTGAACAAGTGAGAGAGTACCTAAACCCCAGGTCTCGATTGTCTTACTTTTTTGATAGTGGTGAGTAGTTATCCACAGGATGTTGTGAGTAATTTGTTCGAAAGTTGGGTCTAAAGTGGTACAAATAAGCCCTTGGTTGAAATGTCTTCGCTTAACCTCTTTTTTCAATAAAAAATGCATTTAATGCTTGCCAATGTGAGAGGCATCTCTATAATGCCGCCTCACTGACACGGCAAGCGCCACAAGGCTTCAGCGAAGAATGTTAGTATAGGCAACTAGCTTTGAGTGATAATTTACTCTTACTTTTAGAAAGCAGAAATTAATTCCAAATAAGTGTTTGACACTGAGAATTAAGTAGCTAGAATGGCCGCCTCTTGCGAAGTGACGTAAGTTACAATGAAGAGAAGCTCTTTAACAATTTAAACCTATCAATCTGTGTGGGCACTCGTTGATGAATATCAAAATTGATTCTTAGGAATCACATTGATTTCAATGAACTGAGTGACCAATCGATAATTTATTATCGGCACAGTCAATTCATTATCATTCTGTTGGAATGGTAATAGCTTTAAAATTACTTTTTGTAGTTTTGAAGTCAGTATTCATTGAGTCACCAAAATCTTAAATTGAAGAGTTTGATCATGGCTCAGATTGAACGCTGGCGGCAGGCCTAACACATGCAAGTCGAGCGGAAACGAGTTAGCTGAACCTTCGGGGAACGATAACGGCGTCGAGCGG
>NZ_LWEH01000015.1 GCF_001635455.1 Vibrio sp. HI00D65 | reverse complement strand
ATAAACAAAAAAACGTCCAAAGTAGTCGTCACTAGTCAGGAGCAATTGGAGTATCTGTGCTCCATTACCCCTGATGAGTATTCTGCTTGGCTTTCAACGAGACATTTGTTTGTTCCAAGTAAGCGCATAGCACAACGAGCACAACAGCTCGGTTTCTCTAACGTTACGAATACTCAAAGTGCTGCGAACCAAATATTACTGGCTGCTCTCCAGCCCTAGCTAGAAACAGGAAATAAGCATGACAAGCAAAAAAAATAATGAGCATATTGAACCTGAACAGAACCAAGATACTCAGCCAGTAGCGACCAAAGACGAAACCGCTGAATCAAAAGAAACAGAACCAAAGCTTGATGCTCCTGCATCGAATAAGACTCACAATGAGCAGCTTCAAGCCGATCACAAAGAACAAATTGAAAAAGCAGAGAAACAAGGTAAGCGTGGTGTGAAATTTGGCGCTATCGCTATCGCAATTTCTATTGTTTTCAGCGGCGGTATTGCCTTCCAAATGCAGCAAAAGAGTGCTGAATATTCAGATCAAATCGCAGCACTTCAAGCCCAGCTACAAAATACCCAATCTGCTGTAAATAAAGACCTGCAAGCTATCAAGCAAGAGACTATCCAAGAAGCGTCACATGCGGTAGAGAAAACTCAGGTTGTACAATCTCAACAACAAAAGAGCATTCAAAGTCTACAGCTAGCGGTAGCCGATGTGAAAGGTCGTCGTCCAAATGACTGGCTGCTTGCGGAAGCTGATTACTTAGTAAAACTAGCTGGTCGTAAACTATTCCTTGAGCATGATGCGGTTAGCGCAACCAAACTAATGGAAAGTGCCGATCAGCGTATCGCTGCACTTAACGATCCAAGCCTAGTATCATTGCGTCAGTCTATGACTAATGACATCACTAAGCTTCGTACTATCCCTCTGATCGACCGCGATGGCTTAGTCCTACGTATCACGAGCCTTCAGCAACAAGTCGATAAGCTACCTCTGGCGAATGCGATTCTTCCTGAGGCTGAAGTCGTCGAGAAAAAAGCCGTATCTCAAGACATCAATGATTGGCAAAGCAACCTGATGACGTCGATGAAAGACTTCTCAGAAAACTTCATCACTTTCCGTAGCCGAGATGGCGAGGTTATCCCTCTACTATCCCCAGAACAGCACTTCTACCTGCGCGAAAACATCAAAGGTAAACTGGAAACCGCAATTCGCGCAGTCTACAAAGAGCAAGG
>NZ_LWEH01000014.1 GCF_001635455.1 Vibrio sp. HI00D65 | reverse complement strand
TCGGCCATGTTGATGTCAATCAGCCCGGTATAAAGCTCGGCATAGTTAATATCGATATGGATAAAAGAGACTTTGGCTTCTAATGGCTTTGCCAATGCTACCGCTTTATCCACAATTAATTTGCTGTCTTCTGATAAATCGACCGCGACCAAAATATGTTTGTAACTCATATCGCAACCTCCTTTATTCATTGCCTGATTAAAGATTAGCACTATGCGATGCCTTTTTTTGCTGAAGTGATCTCATATCCATCGTCTTGCGTAATGAAGGTTCAAAATATCGGTTAACTAATGGTCAGCGAGATATTAATGAAAAAGTGATATAGTAGAGAAAATTGAGGATGTACTT
>NZ_LWEH01000013.1 GCF_001635455.1 Vibrio sp. HI00D65 | reverse complement strand
AAATATTAACCATCATTAAAACCTCATTTATTTTAAAATCTAAATTTACGATAAAGTGGTCAGGTAAAGGTAATTAATCTACGCCAATCTATTTATACGACACGCCAATACATAATATTTACAATTAAAAAGTAAAGACCCTCGCCATAATAACAGCCTGCACTTGCGTGATTAATGATCAACTATCGACCCAAAATCCAGATACGCAATCCTCCCCTATCAACATTAGATACCCGTTAATGAAACAGCAATTGAAAGTAATTTGGCGACAAGTCAAACAACACCAAACAATTATTGATAATAATATTTACACGATGTACATTTACAAGAACCATAAAAAATACGATCGCATATGAAAAAGTTATTAATCTATCTGTTTTTAGTAAGCAGCTCTGGCTGCAATTCAAATGATAATAAACCCCAACCTGAGCAGTCTAGCTCTCCGGTCGTTCTTGACATAAACGTCGCTCCTATTATGACCGGTTCTTGGTACCGCCCGCCTGTTTCAGTCACGTGGCAATGGCAGCTAGAAGGCAATTTAAACACCTCTTACTCTGTCGCTCTCTATGATTTAGACCTTTTTGATACGAGAAATACGACAATAAAAAATTTACAACAATCAGGAATAAAAGTGGTGTGTTATTTTTCAGCAGGCTCTTATGAGGATTATCGAGATGATAAAGAACTCTTCTTGCCAAACACAATTGGAAACACTCTTGATGGCTGGGACAACGAACGCTGGCTTGATATTCGTTCAGCGAACGTTCATTCAATCATGAAAAAACGTCTGGATATTGCCAAAAACAAAGGTTGTGATGGTGTTGAACCTGATAATATGGATGGGTACACCAATAACTCAG
This sequence comes from Vibrio sp. HI00D65, assembly GCF_001635455.1. Taxonomy (GTDB): domain Bacteria; phylum Pseudomonadota; class Gammaproteobacteria; order Enterobacterales; family Vibrionaceae; genus Vibrio. The sequence continues at coordinate 360,271 of NZ_LWEH01000013.1, read as the reverse complement.
GTTTCAATCTGACGTCTCAAGATCAGCTCGCGTACAATCGATTTATTGCAAATGAGGCGCATAAAAGAGGCCTTGCGGTCGGATTAAAGAATGACCTGGACCAAATAGGTGAACTAGTCGAGTACTTTGACTTTGCTGTTAACGAACAATGTTTTGAGTACAACGAATGTGATGCACTGCTGCCCTTTATTAATCACGGTAAGCCCGTTTTAACAGCGGAGTACTTAGATAAGTATGTCAACAACCCAAATGAGAGAGCAACAATCTGCCAAGAATCTAGGGACAATCTATTTAGCACCCTAATCTTACCTTTAGATTTAAACGACAGTTTTAGGTTTAGCTGTTTGTAAAGCACGCGTAATCCTAAAAATAACTGTACCGAAACTATCTAGAGCGGTTTAACTATTAAATATAGCGACTAGAGAAAAAATGTGTGCACTATAGAGTTTGCTATTGTCCAAAACCTTGAGCCAAGAACCAAAAGCTATTGCCTTATTCCTGACTCGCCACAAGAACAAGGGCCTCGAGAGTGCGAGGCTTAAGTTTTATCCATCGAATAATTACAGATCCCCTACTTCACCGCTTCCATTGATGCTGTTTTGCACAGTTTAGCATTGGTACCTTGGCAAAGGTTGGTAGGTTGAAAAGGGAAGTAAGGTAACTCATAACGAGCCGACACATCATAACTTCCTGACAAACACTGAGAGGCTAAATATTGATCAATGCTTTGAAGTCTATCTCTCCTCTACACTTAAATTTATTTGCAGAAAGCGAGCCATTCTAGTAAACCTAAACGCAACTGGGCATCTAGTTTCCGAGAGCGTTAATATAGAAAAGTCGCCCACTTAAAAGCGAGCGACTTACTGTTATTTCTCTATTTCCGAGCATCATTCTATTTGTGAGATCATTCTGTATATGGGAACAGAGAACTACAACACACGTAAGCATTCTTCTGGTGATAAGCTCAGCAATGTATTGGCGAAATTGATCTTCTCATCACGCCATCTCAATGCTGCTTCCCGGCCATCTTGTGAATGACGGTCAGCTTCAAAGTAGCTTTTTCTTGGTAGTCCGTTTGCTGGCGTCATCACCATAGATTGCTCATTTAAGCGAATCGTAAATAGGAACTGACCACGCTGCCCGGTTTGCGCTGCCGGATGATGCAATGTGGTATCACAACAATAACGTCTATCACGCAGCGCACGGCATGTGTACTCAAAGGCATCTTGAGCACCACGTCCAGGGAACGCGGTATAAATGCTGATACCATCACGTTGCAAAGACTGGTCACCCGCAGCAAGTTGCACCGCGTGTTGGATCATCCTAAAGCCCAGAACCACACCACCAATGCTGTTCAATCCACTGTATTGAATTGCTCCTTCTAAGCTCAGGTGAAGTTTGTCTTTTCCTTCATAGAGAAAAAGATCAGGCGATGCCCAATCGCTCTTTGGGATAAGCAGTTGAGTAATATCAGAGTGTTCCATGTTGGTCTCCGCAACAATAAGTGTATTTGAGACCACAAAATACAGTAATGAGAATTATTATCAACAAATTCAAGACGGAAACGTTACTTTAATAAGGTTTAAGGTTCCTTTGGAAAGGCCTAAAGACGCCGTGAGCGTCTTCATTTAAGATATTAAAAATTATCTTCTAGCGGATACCTTGGTCTTAAGCGTCCCGCTCAATTTTAAGGCAGCTTCACCACCGAACCACCTTCACAAGCGCCTAAAAGCATTCTTTGATAGATGTTAACTGACTCTTCAGTACCAAGCATTTCTTGTTAGATATTCGTTTATTACCAATCAAGCTCATCGCCTACAAATAAACTGCATTGTGCGATTTATATTCTTACATTCTGAACCTACGACTAATGTCTAACCAACTGAGTCTATTTGTTTTTTTAGAATTGGTATAAGGTACCAGCTACTAAATGTTAACAATTATTTGATTTAAAGTTGACATTTTGTTTACACCTTATGTGAGCCAATATCGTTTGTTGCAACAACGCACCTTAGAGTGCGAAAAAAAGGAATCAAAATGAGCAGTACTTTAGAGTCCGTAAATATACCAAGAGAGAAACCTCAAATCATTGAAGACGAGCTCTCCTATGAACAGCAACACAAACCAAGTTCAGAATTCAAATCCCGAGAACAGTATCTAGAGCACGAATTACAAATCATGTCGCCGAAGCGCTGGCGTCCCAATTTACCGTTTAAAGATTATCGATTTGAGATAGAAGACACCATCCCAGCCATGGCCGCGACTATAGGTAAAGTGGTTATGGTAGGCGCTATTGCAGCGACCTTTGCTGGAGCGCTTGGGTTAAATGAAGACTTCATCCTAGAAAATGTTCGTTATGAACTTCTTATCGCCTCTGTTTTCATCATCCTTTTCTCTGGCTTCCTACTTCCGACGGCTAACCTTGCTGGTACTCACGGCCCACTTATTCCATTGATCCCTATCGTAGTTGCAGCTGGAGGGCACCCTATGGCATTCGGCTTGTTAATTGGCGCTTTCGGCTTGTTATTAGCCATCAGTAAAGGTGGCAGTATGTTGGCTAACCTCACCAGTAAAGGCGTGTGTGGTGGCTTGTTGCTCTACCTTGGATTTGTGGGCACCGCTTCTCAGGTGAAAAAACTGTTCGCTTGGGCCGAAGGCATCGGCATGAGCCACATCGCTTTTGTGGTGATATTTTGTACCATTATTCTATACGCGCTATTGGAGCATTTCCGCAAGCGTTGGCTAGCAGTACCTCTTAGCTGCTTGTTGGGTGGTACGATTGCATTTGCTCTGGGTGCGCCATTTGCTTTCCACACCGAGCCAGGCTTACCTAACATGAACCCTATGTATTGGTGGGGGGAAAATACAGGTTGGATGTTAGGCCTACCGACAATTGAACACTTCATGGTAGTACTGCCGTTCGCGATTCTTGCGGTGGCGATGTGGTCGCCAGATTTCTTAGGGCATCAAGTATTCCAAAAGATCAGCTACCCAGAGCGTACTGGCAAAGTACATATGAACATTGATGACACCATGACTACAGCGTCTATTCGTCAAACATTCGGATCGCTACTTGGTGGTACTAACTTTACGTCTTCATGGGGTACTTACATCGTACCTGCGGCGATTGCGAAACGTCCTATCCCTGCGGGTGCTTTGCTAACGGCTCTGTTCTGTATCATCGCCGCTATTTGGGGCTACCCAATGGACTTAGCTATTTGGCAACCTGTACTTTGTGTTGCGCTGATTGTGGGTGTATTCGTTCCACTATTAGAGGCGGGAATGGAGATGACGCGTGAGGGTAAAACCACGCAATCGGCAGCGATTGTTGTGTTCTCATCAGCACTCGTCAATCCGGCATTTGGTTGGTCAATCACTATGCTGCTAGACAATTTAGGATTGGTCGGCTGTAAAGAGCGTAGCAGTGAACTAAGTAAGATGAGCCGCTGGGTTCTTCCCGGTATTATGTTTGTTGTACTGACAAGCGTGATGGCGTTGGTCGGCCTTCTACCAGGGATTCCAGCTATTATCTCAAGCTTTCGTTAAGCTAGACTGATAGCTAACTTCCATAGTAATACAAAGGCTTTGAAGCCTTAATTTATCTATCTATGATTGCTTGGCTAACTCAGCCTACTCCGTCAACACAGTGTTACAATGCTATCGTTGCTCAAAAATCGAAAGTCACAAGTTAGTCAAAGTCACTCAATTACAATTAATTAGCACTATCGTTAACTTGATTCCTCAATAATGCTTGGGGTTTTATGTCGCGAAGGAATAACAGGAATACATATGAATCCAAGTCTCAGCGAAGTATTGCAAGCTCTTCAGGACAGTTGGTCTATAGACAGCACTGATGAGCCAGAAAATTGGAACCCGTCCAACCCGAGCCGTGGGCAGTGCGGGATGTCCTCACTCATAATAAATGACTACTTTGGTGGGAAGTTAGTGCTATGGAAAGTTTTTGTGGGTGAAGAACAAGACGGCGTACATTATTCAAACGAATTACCAGACGGCACTCCATTCGACTCGACTGGTGATCAGTTTTGGGATACAGAGGAGTTAAAAGAACCTTTATCGTTCGAAAGGCCAAGTGAACTACCAAAGAATGGAGCTGACCGTTATCTGCGACTATCAGATTTGGTACGTAGTAAGTTGGAATGCAAGCAGGAAGAAAAGTCCATCTCAACCTAAGGTTCAAGGTATATGACTTAAAGAAGCCCACTACGAAGTGGGCTCAAGTTTATTAATTTGAATAAATTTAAGTTCTCTATTTTAGGGAAAATCCATTACCAATTTATATCTAAAAACAATCCTTTATTTTATGTGTATCATTCGAATGATTAGCTTGGAACATCCTATCGGGTGTAATCGAAACATATCGCTTACCCATTGTTACTTCAATGCTAATTGTCTAGCGCCTATCTACATAGATTTTAATCGAGATCCAAAATGCTGATATACATAGTCATTGTCGAAACCATCAACATTCTGACTCGAGAAAATCAGCGGTGTAGAACCTTGGTTTAATGCTGCTTTCTGGGACTCCACAACTAACATGTTCATGATCATCATGCCCGCTATGCTTGAAAAAGCGCCCGTCACTTTTCCGTTTACATTACATAGGCCATCACCAGGCGGAACCTGATTATCAATAACAACATCAGCAATATCCATCAACTTTAGACCAGAGCTATGGCGGCTTGGATATTTCGATGACTGTTCGATCGACGTTATCGCAATAACTTGATGTCCTTTAGACTTAGCAATCTGTGCGAACTCTATTGGGAGAGCATTCCGCCCTGAATTAGAAATGACCATCACTACATCATTAGCTGAAATATTCTGTTCATTCCAAATAACTTCGGCTAATCCTGGCAACTTTTCCATAGCCGAACCTCTTAGTGCACCATCATTGGTTAGTAGCACCGAGTCTAAGATAGCATTGACATTACCAAGGCCACCAGCTCGAATAAATCCCTCTAGACCAACCATATGCGAGTGACCTGTCCCTAAGACTTGTATCATATTGTCGTTAACAATAGCTTGAGCAAATAACTCCGTTGCTTGAGATAACGCCTTTTGGTTGACCTCCACAAGTGAGGTAAGCTTTGGTATTAAACGATTCAAGTATTCAGACATGCTTGTGTTCTCCTGTACTCTTTGACGATGATTCAAACATATCAGCCCTACCTTACATTAGTGATACTATTCCACTAAAAAGTGATACTTTTATTGATCATTAAACAATACGTGTCAATATGCGTTCACATAACCAGTAATTTAAAACGGCTTGGAATGAAAGCAACAATACAGAAAGTACCTCAAAGGCATGGCTGGTCCTGGCGCTATAAAAAATTTGAAGAAACCTTCAAACCGGAAAGTTGGCATGCTCATCAAGAATTTGAACTGGTTTTGCATCGCAACTTTCAAGGTAAATCGAGAATTGAAACCTTTGAAGGGCAGATAAAACACAACGAACTACTACTAATTGGCCCAGGCCTTGCCCATAGCTTCGAATCACGAGATTCAGATGAAAAACATCCGTGTGAAACTCATGTCATCTGGTTCAGAGAGGAGTGGATCGGGCAACTCATGTACAGCAGTGCCGAGCTTCGACAGTTGGCTCCTATCATTCGCAATGCCAACAAAGGTATAAGGTTTACAACACAAACAGCAGAGAAGGTTTACCAACACCTCATTAACTTTAGTGAACTATCCCCAATTGCGCAGCTTGCAGTCTTCATTCAGGTTTTGGGAGAACTGTGCTCTGATCAACATGTTATCGAGCTACTACCCTATTATTCGCGAGGAGAAAAAGAAAAGGCTAGTAATGATTTCAGCAAAATAGATAAGGTTTGCCAGTACATAGATCAGCACTATTCATCAGATATTACTTTGAAAAAGCTTGCTAATTACGTACATGTAAGTGAAAACACTGTACATCGTTGGTTCACACAACACTTTAACGAAAGTTACATCACCTATTTAACAAAGTTAAGGTTGAATCATGCTTCTCAATTGCTCACAACAACGTCGCAGCCTATTAGCTTAATTGCAGAAAGAGTAGGCTATACTAATCGCTCTAACTTTAATCGCCTGTTTAAAAAGTACAAAGGCACATCACCTTCAATGTACCGTCAGAAATTCAGATGAACAATAGTTTATTCAAGTCTTGTCTGATTTACACGATATACTCCTGTCTATTTCGACACTTCAGTCGTCTCATAAGGGTTCATACAGAGTTATTTATCAACTCCGAGAACCCAATTTACTTTTGCGTAGAAAACGCGCTTTCCTCAGGCACTACCGCCATCACGGACAAGGCACAAAGAACACCGATTCTTGTTTTCAGCATGCGTTGTCTGATAAGAGAAACGTGCTAAATCTAGAGATGCTTACCTCCGCACTCCTAGCCCCAACTTCTTCATGTCATAGTTGATCTAATAGATAAAAAGCTCTAAATATCTGGACACACTTTTATTCACAGAACTTGTTGATGTTGAATGTGTCATTAATTACCATAATTCGAATACTTAATGACCACACAGGACGTAAATACGGCTTCATTTCAATTTTATAAGAAAGATACAACGTCAACACATTTAGATGTACATAGCGACTCATTTGCAAAAGAAAACGCTCAACTTATTGAGCAAGAGTTCGATCAAATAGTTGACATTATAGAAGCAGAAATAGCCAAATTGCGCATGAAACGTTTAAATCAATGTACGACCATGAATTAGAAACTATGGCGACGTCGCAACTGTTGGTAGGGGTTCTTACTGCGGGAGTTGGCGGTGTGTAAACATCATCTTTGCTGTCAATTTGCTGCACTGACTCGACTTATTTAACGTAGATCACACCAAGCTGGGCTATATCGTCTAACATTGAGATGGGACTAAGTCTCAATAAATATTAGATATTTTCGCCTTGATGTGGTGTTTGTTTTGCTTCAGACAGAGGTAAGCTTTAAAATTTTCTTGCTAAAAAGGTAGAAAACTTTATAGTATTCTCAAGTTAAAAATGAGAACAAACATGTCATTGCAAAAAAAACAATCCAAAGTATCACTGAACATCAAAATCCCTTCAGACTTGGATGCTCGCCTTAAACTAGCGAGAAAAGCAGCGCGTGAACAAGGGCTTATGTTCAATGTATCCCAAGAAGTTGAAAAATTTCTTGAGAAAAAATTGAAACAAGTTGAACGTCAATTATCTATAGATGAGGAGATTAAGAATAACCTAAAGGAGCTTGGTGGATTAGATATAGATGAAATGATGAAATCGATGGATTAAAAATACTAACACGTATTGATTCAATTGAATTACAAATGATAACAAGTGTGGAGATGATTATGGGTACATTAATTGGACTGTTAATTTTAGCTGGGATAGATTTACTCTTAAAGCGTCAAACGGGGCTTCATTTGCATCAGTGGATTGCAAAAAAAATTCAAGAATCTCAAAACAAAAAATAATCGATTCTCATAAAAGTGAAAGGATTCGTTATTTTGCCGATTTGATGTATGAGATGCTGGTACCAGACATAGGAGAAAATGGTATCAAGTGCTGATAATAAAGATTGGTATTATCAGTACCGACCTACATAGTCGAGTTTTTAGAAATGCAGGCTCTACGATTCTCAAAAACTAAGGTCAAGTGATCACGAGGCCTTAGTTTTAACTATCTATCAACTTCCCTCTCCACTTTTTAATCCGAGCCTCTAAGTGTAGTTAAGTCCGTTTTGCCACTGCTTTCGAAACTCTTCAAGCTCATTAATAAATATCTTAAAGCGATTGGGAGTATGTAGACTTGGTTTATAGAAAGCATACAGATAATTTACTTCAAACCATAAATTATGGAACAACGGTATTAATTGCCCACTCAGCACATACTCTCTAGCATGCGTAACTGGAAGTAAGGCAATACCGAAACCTTCTAACGCCATAGAAGTTGCAATGTCGATGGAATCTGTTGTCATTTTTCCTTTCACACTAACCTCACGTCTTTCTCCATCTGAGTTTTCCAATTGCCAATAGCGTTCGACTCCTACCCTGTTCACCTGGGTAATACACTGGTGTTGCTTCAGTTCATCAACGGACGCTGGCATACACGCTTCGTTGAGGTATTTAGATGAAGCGTAACAAGCACGCTGGAACTGAGATAACTTACGACAAACAATCCTATCGTCACTAGGTTCTATGGGAGAAATAACCAAGTCTATATTATCCATCACTTTTAAGTTATCGACAGATAAGGTACGCCAATGGATATCAATGTTGGGAAATTTTTGGTGGAATGTAGGTAGAAAGTTTTGCACTAAAAATCTCGACATGGAAGATAAACTCCCTATACGTAACCGACCATTTATACCTTGCTTTTGGACTTGGAGCTTTTCGACGCTGTATTCGACTAAGCTTAAAATATCTAATGTGGACTCCAAAAAATTTTCACCATGCGGTGTGAGGCTAATCTTATTTCCGATTCGATGAACTAATGTCACATTGAGTTTTTTCTCTAAATTTCTAATTTTCCGACTTAAGGTAGGCTGGCTTGTTTCTATTGTGCTTGCAGCTTCGGTAAAGTTTAGGTGTTCGGCTAAAACTGCAAACATCTTTAAAGATTCTATATCCATGATTACTACTGATAGTTCTGATTTTAAATGAATTCTCCCACCATTAACCACATTAGTAAAGTGGTTTTAATCTATACCATTTTTGAATGACTGCTATTTAATAATGTATCTAGGGTATAACAAGCGCATGGTGTATTGTTTCATATACTAAACCTCAAATCAGTCAACGTCATAAAATGGATTTTATATGTCAAGGTTAGAAAACACACCTACAAAATGGTTATTTATTATTATAATGTCAGCAATATCATTGTCATGCCTAACAATGTTTTTGGTTATTAGTTCTTCCAATAAAATTATTCGTGAAAATAGTCACTGGGTTAATCATACATATCGAGTGATGCTTGAGGTCGATAAAGCAGTCGAGCAAGTTGTTAATATGGAAACTGGATACAGGGGTTATATGATTACGGGAAACAAGAACTTTCTTGAGCCCTATTACCAAGGTAAAAAGAAGATTCATATAGCACTTGAGGATTTGATTGAACTAACTAAAGATAATAACACCCAAACGATAGCGTTTAACTCGGTGCTTGCCGAGGTGAACAATTGGCAAAGTGAAGTGTTAGATGCTGGTATCGCGATTAGGGAGATAGGGTCGAATAATGCAGCTTCTGAATTTGTGAACGAAGCGACAGGAAAGGCGTATGTTGACAAGATAAGAAGGATACTTGATGAAGCATCTGGAAGAGAGGAGGCATTGCTTATTCAGCGCGCCATCGATCAGAGGGTATCATTAGAAAATCTTGAGCGGTGGACTTTAATCACTTTAGGCATCAGTTGGCTTATCTCTGCACTTATTCTTTTTATTGCAAGCAAAACAATTCTAAAAAATGTAGACGATATCTCAGTAGCCATAGATTGCTTTGCTAAAGGTGAGATTAAACTAATAAATGCTGAACCCTCCCAAAATGAGTTTTACAAGATTAGACAGTGTTTTAACCGTTCAATGGCGCAATTGACCTCATTAATTAATGAACTAACGTTATCTTCAGAGCAATCTAATTTAGCAACCGGCAAGCTATCAACGGTAATGGAAAGTACAGCGAATAATGCTCAGACTGAATTAGCTCAGGTTGACGAAATTTCTACAGCTATCAGCCAACTGTCGAGTACAGCTAGTGAGGTCTCCTCAAACGCGACTCAAGCAGAAGAGCAAACAAGAATTGCTTTGTCGAGTGTTGAAAATGGGAGTCATTTACTGCAAGAGTCAACAGAACTTACTTCCCGAATGAGCGGATCTATTCAAGTGACGGCGGGGTTGATTGAAGATCTAAAGAATAGTGCAATAAACATAAGTGAAGTGACGAATATTATTAGTTCTATATCAGAACAAACAAACTTACTGGCGCTGAATGCTGCAATTGAAGCCGCTAGGGCTGGAGAGCAAGGCCGTGGTTTCGCGGTGGTCGCAGATGAAGTTCGAAGTTTAGCGGGTAAGACACAAGAATCTACGCGGAGCATTCAAGAAATCATAACGCGCTTGCAAAACCAATCAAAGCAGGCGAATGACAATATCATATCTGATGTAGAGTCGATAAAAGCATCTGTTGATATATCGGAAAAAGTGATGGCAGCATTTAAGGACATTGATGCGTCGGTTAAGACTATTTCAGATATGAATGCATTAGTTGCTACAGCTTCTCATCAGCAGTTTTCTGTTACAGAAAGTATTGCAGTCACTACGATCAAAGCACGCGACCTCGTCAATGAAAATGCAAGTGCCGTGCAGCAGTGTCAGTCTGCCACTGATAAACTTGTTACGTTTGCAAAAAAACAAAACAACGAACTTGCTTTCTTTAAAGTTATAAAGTGCTGACATTCCTTTCCCAACGTCTCTCGTGGGTTATACAGATTGAAAGCATATTTACCCTAAAAGTTAGGATAACAGGAAAAGTTTAGTCTACACTCAATAGGTGACAATATTCATATTCAACTTACAGATGTGATATTAGCGATAGCATGAGAAAATAGCCAACAGCATTTATTGTGAAAGCATACCATCTCAGGCTTTACCTCGCAGTCCGCTTTTAGTATCTGTGCATTGGTCACGCAGTGAAACTTTTTAAAGGAGCGTGAAGGTGGATGAGAACTCGGATATATTAGGTCCACCAGTTTCTTTCGCTGAATTTAATGATTTATGCGACTGTAAACTGACAGATGAACACCAACATAAACAATCTCCTCAAATAGTGGGCAAATATTTATTATTAGAATTGAGTGATACTAAACCCTTAAGTTAATCTGCTCTTGTATGACATTCTCCATCTGTCTTTACTCGTAAATACTGAGCACAATAATAAGTGGCTTCCCATCACGATTTTTATTCATTGCTCGCTTATGTTTAACTTTTCGAAAACGGCTTTTGTTCAATCCAGAGTAAAAGCTTAAATCTCTCATTAACCAAAGGCTCTGTATCAGGAGGCCTTTGGTTTGTTAAACAGATAGACAGCCCTACTCCAATGATTTTACTGCTTTCTTCAACATATCAGTGGGCTCAATGCGCTAATGTCATTACGTACTTACTGCTAATGTCCCACGAAGGCTAGTCAAAATGCGCTCAACAGACTTCCCTATAATTCCATCTCGAATGAAGTTGGCCGAGCTCTTGAAAAATCCTCACGATAGGAAGGAGAAACTATTTCTCGCTGAATATACTGTTACGACTATTACGAGCACTATTTAGTGGAATCTTAATTTACCTTGTGTGGGTGGCTACAAGGTGTTAATAATTATCTCCATGAACAAAATTTACCTAAACGTAAAAACCACCACTACCACCATGAGGCGACTCAGGAGGTAGTTTTTTGCGCCAATAAAAGACCTCTGAGTGATTCATCGCCAGAGGTTTTTTTGTATCTAGGCTTTGTATTTCACTCAGAATTAACTGGAGAAAAATATGAAGAGACAACGAGAAATCACCCAACAACTTATTACACTACGTACCGCAAAACCAGGGATGGTCTATTGGCATCAGAACAGACAAGAGATAACAGTATATAAGGTGCCCTTAGAACGTAAAGCAGCATAGTTTTTTATCAAACCTAAGATAAAAGATGCTCGTGCTAGAAGAATCAAAACTAAACTTTAACTATCAAGAATAGAGATGAACACTCAGTTAGGAGAAGACATGCAAAAAAAAGATGATAACGAACAAGCAAACCCCGTTTTACCCCTATTTGAAGAAACTGCTGTTCCCTCTGGCTCGGCACACGTAACCCCGATTCTTGTTTATGGAAAGCGTCATATCAAAAGAGAGAAACTGGCTGAATTTAAGCAGGCGTACCAAACGCATTCGAAGTCAGCTTACGAAGAAAACCCTGACATCAAGGCTATCTTTGCCTTTCCTGATACAAAAGATCCTCTGACATATTGGCATATTTTATGGGTCCGAAGTGCCGATGCATTTAACGATTACTTGTTTCGATCTACTGAAAAAGAGCCTGTATGGGATGCCTATGATTATTCGTCTAAAAAACCAGATACGTTAACCGTGTTTGGCGGATGGAACGAAGAAACAAAAATCCGCACGAAATCAGCTTCGGGTGTAAAGTACGAATTTAAAAGCAATCTTGCTGGCTTCATGAAGTCTGATGGCGGTGGAGAAGAAGGGCCTCCGCTATTTGGATTTACGAAGCGTTATGTAAAACCTGGTCACATACAAAGTTTAGGTATGTCATTCGAGACCGTCTGTGACATATGGCGTCAGAAGATTCCAGGCTTTTTGATGGCTGCGGTCTTCCAGGATGACAACACGCCCAATTTAGTCCATGACCTAAGAATATTTGCCAACCACAAGTCTTATTTAGCGCATGTCGACAAATCTGATAATTTGCTAACGGAAGCGATGGCAGTATGGTTTGAAAATTACGACACCAGCATTCCTTTTTCTGGGCAGCTTTACGCCGCTAGCACAAAAGATGAAGCACTCCATACCAGCTCAATAAAGTCGAGCTCTACACCCAGAGCCCAACTTGAAACATTTCATTTCGGCGAAGATGGGATGCTAGGGCAAATGCCTAATATGACTAGAAACGACTAATCGATCGTGAAGTACCTGCCTATAATACTAAACTGGGATCAGCAGAGTGATACGCCTTCTCATTACTATTTGTTTGGTTCTATCATTTCGGGCGTTCGTACACGTCCATTGTAAACTCGGGTGAGAAAAAGGTGAGGTACGGTCAGCGCAAACAAAGTGATAAAAACCGTATTAAGAAGTTGAGCAGACAATCCTTTATCTGGAAGCCAGTAAAAAAAAGCAATCATGATAAGTGCCGTACCAATAGTCGGCAATAACGCCGCTTTAAATACTTGGTTCCATGACAATCGGTTGCTCTGCTTGACGTCTAGAGTATGAAGCGGCGCATGCAACGCACAGAAATATAGGCAAAAATATTGGAGAACTGGTAAGAGCGCTGCGGCAATGAAAAGGCTTATTACCCAAAGATTAAACTCCATCGAGTGCTTAATAAACTGAGTAATCAGTACTATACACGATAGAAAACATGCCAAAGTCATCATCGTTACCACGTTGCTTGCTTGATACTCACCTACCCCCAGAACAACGAAGTAACTGCTCAGGCCATTAGGGTGGAAAATGGAAGGTAGTGTCACGACTACAACTCCTAAAAAAACTCTGCTTTTTCGAGCAATTGGAGTCCAGTCTTCCCCAAAATGTCCAGCGGCGAGAATCAGCAGTAGCACCAAACACATCGTTGGTGCCTTCATCCATAAAAACAAACAGAAAAAAACGGCCATCAAGTAGGCCAACGCATACAGACCAAGTCGAACTCGTCCATTTAAGCCATCACTACCATTAAGATTTTTTGAAAGGCGCATCATCATGAGTACGTCTAAGGCCCCGTGTGGTATACCAAAAACCGCAATCAGCACCAGCACTGCAATGTCGCCATGAGATGTCCATAAACTAAGGAATGCCAAAGTGGCGGCATAAACACAAAACAATGGCCAAAGCCGAGATTGGGGATGATTCATCGTCGATTCCATATCATTGTCTCCCAAGCTGCTCGAACAAAGGCTCGTTTAGGCATAGAGCCAATAACCTTGAGAAGGTCAAGCGCCGAAGCGCGCTCAGTCATGAATCTCGCGAACTGCTCACCTGTTGTTCCCCTCGCCATTCTTTTGAATACCTCAGGTGCCAATTCAGGACGCTGAGTGAGAGCCATTAGGAAGATAGAATCTAACCATGTGTATAGCCCGGCGTTCAACGATATTTTCTTTTCTTCGTAAGTTGCAATTTTTTGCCCTGTGATTTGGCGAGCTATGCGTTGGCTATCTTGTTGAATTTGAGAGAAAGCGTACCCTGTAGCCGCTCTGAAACAGTTACCTCTAATACCTATGTTTCGCCATTGGTTGCTCGTATTACTACCTTTTTGCTCGACAATAGTTGGGTCAATATGGGTTGTCATCGGCAAGATCCCTCCCTCCCAACCAGTCACATCTTCGCCACTCAAGCCAAAAGTATCTAGCACCTCGAGCGTCATTTGTTTGAGCTGTTGTAATGATTTGGCATTCGGGGAGAATTGCGTCACTTCAATCAGCGCCTCTCTCCGACTTATAGGAAGAATGTAAATAAACTCAATGGCACCACCCACGTTTTTTATGTCCGCCATTAAGTGGGCAGTTTGAGAGCAAAATATGGGTTCTGAACTCTTCACCCAAGCGCCAGTGAAACACTGGAGCAAGCTACCTCTACCAACATTGGTTAGCGGTGGAGGACGACTGTCAAAACCATGTGTTGCGGTGATGCTGAAATCAGCGGAACGGACCGTGACCGTGCTGGTACCCACAGCAATATCATCCACCGCGTTATTGAAAAGCATGGTGACTTTTCCGTGATTGGCAAAACGTTTAAAGCAGTAATCAAAAAAATCCGCCGCTTTAATGCAATGGTAGCCATATTCGTTGTTAGCCACAGATTGCTTTGTCTCTGCAACGAGCCAGTGACGCCACCGTTTTCTCACAAGAGGAGATAGATAACGAGGCATGTGCTTGTCACTCCAATAACACCATGTTTTATTAGTATTCACGACATCGGCTTGCTCAACCATTACTATTTCGCCCGAATATCCGGCTTCAATCAGAGCTAGTACTAACGAGCAAGAGGAGAGTCCTATCCCCACCATCACGAGATCAGCTTTATATTCCGACTGAGGGGGTACTGACGAACACGGCACAACTGGCCGGTTATTGGTGCGTAAGACCATTCGATTTACGCTCAAGCCTGTCAAAACCGACTATCTTGCTCAACGGTTTGTGCAAGTCGTGATTGTGAGGGGCTTTCTCGCGTACTTTAAAAGAGATTAAATTGGAAGATGCTAACCACAATTTACCCCCGAGCGTAATTGTGGTCCTCCCTTGCCAATACCGCAAACCTTGCCGCTCAAGTTTTACTCCTATCTCTCGGTAAACAGCCTCTGCAACAACAATTGCTCTGCGGCTTTGCGATGGCAGGTAACGATACCCTTGACGCGCACTTTGGTAATAGCGCTCTGCCAGCGCGAGTGTGCGTCTGATCGCCTGCATAACCTGTGGCCGAACCGTTTTGTCTGAGTCCTCGACGATTTGATGTGTACTGACTCCACACCATTCAAGAGGCAAGTATCTTCTCCCCAGTTGAGCATCCTCCATCACGTCTCTCGCTATATTCGTTAGTTGCATAGCGATTCCAAGATCGATTGCATGGGCAGTGCCTTGCGGCTTAGCATCGAGAATCGGACACATCATCAGCCCTACAACCCCAGCGACTTTATAAGCGTATTCGATGAGCTCATCTTCAGTAACAAAGGCAACCTCTTTCAAATCACTAGAAACACCATCAATGAGGGTCAGAGCATGGTTGATGGGTATACCTAACTCACCGGATAATATTAGGTAATCTTCGGTTATCTTATGACGTGGTTTGCCGCTAATGATTTGTTGCTTCACGTTGTCTAGCATCTCTTTCGCAAAGCTTTTGTCCTGTGTTTCATCTGCTATATCGTCAACCCAACGGCAGAACTGATAGAGCCTCGCTGCCTGGTCCACCTGTGACTTGCTAAGTAGAAGACTTGCGAATTTGAATGTCTTTCCATGAGTTGCCAAGCTATGGAGCGCTGGATTTTTCATAATTAACCCCCGCTTCCTTGATCCGCCTCTTTAGTTTTTGGGGAGGCAGTACCCTGTATTTTCTGGCTATCGCCATTCAACCAAAAGACGTTAGAGCCGCTAACATTCATCGGTTCGACAGAGGGAACGATTTTATCCAACACTTTTGCCGAGCAAAGTACGCCGGGCAACCCTGCACCTGGGTGGCTACCCGCACCAACCACAAATAGGTTTTCCGGGCCTTCACCGCGGTTGTGAAAACGAAAATAGGCCGACTGAGTGAGTGTTGGAGCGATTGAAAAGCCCGCACCGTGGACACTGTTATAGTTACACTCAAAATCTTTCGGAGTCATGCAGAAGCGTTCAACAATACAATCTGACAGCCCCGGCATCATACTGTTATTGAGTGCCTTAATGATCTGATCGCCATATTTGTTTTTGGTTTCTTCCCAATCTACGCCCGACTGTAAGTTCGGCACTGGTGCCAATACATAAAAGCTGTCGCATCCCTCCGGCGCCATACTTGGATCAGTCGCCGTTGGTCGGTGAACATATAAAGAGAAGTCATCAGCAAGTACTTGGCGATTGAATATGTCGTCAAGAAGACTTTCATAACGCTTTCCAAGCCATATGGTGTGATGCGCGATACTTGGGAACCGTTTAGTCGTACCGAAATAGAGAACGTATAGACCCATTGAAAACTTAGAATATTTGGCTTTTACTCTGGCTGACCAGCGTTGTTGATCTCTTGGTACCATCTTCTCATAGAGATATGCCGGGTCCGCGTTGGAAACAACGATATCGCACCGAATCCTTTCGCCCGCCTTAAGATCAACAGCTGTCACTCTCTTTTCCTTAGCTATGACACCTTCAACCTCTTCGCCTAAACGGATCTTTATGCCTTTACTTCGCATTAACTGTTCAAGCGCTTTGACGAGAGCACCCATACCACCGATAGCGAAATGCACTCCCCACTTTTGTTCCAAAAAGTGTATTAAGTTGTAAATACTGGTTGTGTCAAATGGGTTGCCGCCCACTAATAGAGGTTGTATCGAGAAAGCTTGTCTCAACTTTTCATGTTGTAGGTGATCAGAGACAAGCTGCCAAACCGTCTTATAACATCCAAGTTTGACTAGGTTTGGAATCTGCTTGATCATGGAGATTGGTTTGTCGAAAGGCTCGTCGGCAAGCTTGGTGAAACCGATGTCAAAAATGTCTCTCGATGTGCTGAGCAACCGCTTATATCCGTCCACATCTTCGGGGGAGATAGACTCGATTTCCGCGAGGATTTGATTTAATGAGCCGCCATAGTCAAACGTAGAGCCATCATGGTAGTGAAAACGGTACCAAGGATAGACAGGAACGATAGTCACATAATCTTGCGTCTTCTCTCCAAAAAGCTGAAAAAGTTCATCGATGAGAAAAGGAGCTGTGATTACTGTGGGTCCAGCGTCAAAAACGAAGCCACCACGATGAAACACCCGAGCGCGGCCTCCCAGTTGATCACATTTGTCGATAAGCGTCACGTCATAGCCTTTGGCTCTTAGCCTAAGGGCTGAAGCAATTCCGCCAAAACCCGCACCGATAACTACAGCGGTTGGAATAGACTGCTTATTGGTTTCTGCTTTCATGCGTTTGCCTCTCAAGCTCGCCCAGTAAATATATCGTTTTATCCAAAAACCCTGCAGCACAATCATTCGGGAGTTTTCCAAAGTCTCTTTCACAACTTTTCAGAAGATAACGAGCGCGCTGGACTGTCAGCTTAAACGCCGTAGATGGATCGTTGTGTTGCTTGTAAAAGTTGAGCAAGTTTGGTCGGGACTTGGAGCCGTCATCCACGCTGTCGGCCAAATCATCGAGTATCTGGTAAGCGACGGCAAAGTTGGTTGCAGAACGCTTGGCTATCGAAACTGAAACGGTCTCATTGGATGCTACGAGTGGGAGAACTAACGGCAGATAAAGTAGCGGACCGGCTTTCTTCGCCGCGATCTGCTCGTATTGCTTGGCTGACTTAACCTCCTCTGTGGTTAAGTCTTCAAGCTGGCCATAGATCGTTTCGCTAACGGCTTGTTGCATCTCCTCCACCAGCATCGGTAAAGCTCCAGAACAAGACACCGATGCGAGTGAGCCAAAGGCCTTAGTGATGAGGTAGTCGCCTGTACATATAGCAACGTTGTGCCCAAATTTAGACCACACCGCTTCCATACCTCGACGCGTTGGATCATGGTCTTGTATGTCGTCATGCACTAGGGACGCGTTGTGCATCAACTCTATCGATGCTGAGAGCCTAACAGCATCGCTGTCAGATAATCCCAACGAGAGGGAAGCACCGATACAAATTTTCATTCTCGTGCGGCTACCACCAGTTCTCAAATGATAGTCGGCAGGTTGATGACCGGCTACTTGGGAGTTCAGGAAACGTTCGCACTGTCTTTGCACGCTTTTGGTTTTATCTGCTAATGACAATCTCAGTGGACTATTCATTTGTGCCACCTGTGTACTGATGTGAGTGAGTGTAACTCTGCGAAGTTAGAGAGAGCCGAACAAGGTCGGCTCTCTAACCAGCTAAGCTTCCTTATGGCTTTCAGAAGTTGCTGCGTACCAAATGAGCAGACCAAAAGCGATTTTGTTGATTACATCAGCGAGGTTGTAAACCAAGTTCAAAGACGCTTCGTCTACCGCCCCCATCATGTATCCTAGAACGTAGCCGATTGGATAAATTGCCCAACCAACAGTGACAATCCAGCGCATTAAATTGTAAGCAAATCTTACAGAGTCACTGGCTTGATTAGTGGCTGCTTTACCGGCCTCACCGAAGAATATTTCATACAAGATGTAGGCCCAACCAAGCATACCTATTACAAACCCGGTGGTAACGTTGATATAACCCGCCTCGCCCAGAAAACCAGGTATCAGCATGACTAACGTACCGATGAGCAAACGCCAGAAAATGCCTGAAGAAGCTGCACCGATTGCTCTAAGGATGAGATAAAATTCGATCATCAGAAGTGGCACTGTAAGGAGCCAATCAATGTATCGGTAAACGGTTGGAGTTTCTCCTGTCGCAACCCACACATCTCTCATGTAGAAGTAGTGTACTGCGGCAATGAGAGTCACGAGAGCGGATACTGTCAATGACGTTTTCCACTTTGCAGTCACCCCTTGTGTTTCCCACAAGAAGAACACTGTCGACGCCATTAGCGCCATAGAGATTAACCAAAAAGATATTCCTACAAAGTCATCTGGTTTGAGGTTTGCAGCGGCATTAGCACTGCCTGAATAGAAAAATGCAGCGAACATGCTTACTGCAATTACGTTTGTTTTGAAAGATGTCGATTTCAGCACGCCGAGCTTTGCTGATAGTAGTTTAATTTCCATAATTTTCATCTCACTTTAGCTATGGTTATCGCGAGTACTGCTCGTGAATTCCTCGCTTTTCTCAAGACCTTACGATTAAATGTTAAAACACGATCACAAAAATAACAAACTGGAAACTTTTGAAACATAAATTTATTGACAATGAGATTTAGATTGAGTGGAGAAAGCAAACGAAAGCGGTTTAAGTGGAAACTGATAATGTATTTAAAAGGATCGAGAGGGTTATATGGCCCCAATGGGCAAGTTAGAGTTATTAACTGGTTAATATTCTCATGCGAATAGCTATCTGCATTTTCCTAATGTAAATACTTTCTGAATACAACTCTTGTCCAAGTGTGTGCTATCGCCCTACCACACATGATTTCAACGTAAACCCGACATGCTTACTTCCTAAAAATGGATGAACCTCTAGAAATTGTGCTTAAAGAGACTGAGTCCAACGAGGGCAGTAATGATGATAAGCAGCGTTAAATCTTATTTGTAAATTGGCGTTGGTCAGCGCTCTCTGACTCCACCTTAAGGTGCTCGACCACTTTAAAAAAAACGTCGGGGAACCAAACCGTAAACGCTTCAGGCTGTTGGTGAAGCATCTCTTGGATGGACTCGATTGAAAACCATTCAACCTCGCTCACTTCAGATTCGTTTGGGGATAACAAGGGCTGATTAGTAAAGCTTAAGAAAATGTGGTCGAGCTCATGCTCTGTAAGGTTGTTTTCGAGTTGTGCTTGATAAATGAATGACCCGAGAGAGCAGAGTTTTAATAGCTTGCTGGTACCTAGCTCCTCGCCAACACGACGCTGAACCGCACTTTCTAAGGCTTCACCTGGACGCGGGTGAGAGCAGCAGCTGTTACTCCATTTACCGCCACTGTGGTACTTCCCACATGCACGTTTTTGAAGCAAAAACTCATACCCATCGACCGTTTTCTTTGCGATCATCAATGAGAAAGCGCGATGCAATTTCCCGTCTATATGGGCTTTCAATTTTTCGCAGTGACCGACTTCCACATCATCTTCCGTCACTAGTATGACTTCATCTTTCATCTCACTCCTCCAGCTCTTTTATAGATGAGGGCTTCACCCGGGCCAGTTAGTTATAGCCAATTTTTGCCAGTAAAGATCAGTCAGTGCTAAAAGAAACGATATATGCCAAGCATCAAGGCTCTATGTCTGAATAACGGTGCCGACATTAGACGTTTTTGCGTCCCTCACCAGATAGACCAAAACTTTCCTAAGAATAAACAGGGGATGATGGGCTTCTGTCCCCCTTTCATGACAGCGATACTTAACCTTTGAAGTCATCGCAATATATTTTGCCTTACCTTCCCCTCATAGCTTACTAACGCCCAAGGAATAGAGGGGTACCATTACTCTTAATAATTATATGTGCATAATAGGGATATAACTCAAAAATTACGGATATAAAATGAGAATAGAAGTAACCACAAATCCCAATAAAAGCGACCTTGAAACCATAAGTAAGGGCATTCAATCCTTTAATCAAAAACACATACCTGATGCTGTGGTATTTGAGCCAGATACAAGATTTGCGACCTTTGCAAAAGACGATGATGGAAATGTATTAGGTGGAGTTAGGGCCTGTGCTTTCTGGAACTATTGCATCCTTGAGTTACTATGGCTATCCGATGAGAATCGAGGTCAGGGGTTCGGAAACAAATTAATGGATGCTGCTGAAACCTATGCTAAAGAACAAGGCTTCAGTTACATGCGAACTGAAACACTCAGCTTTCAAGCAAAGCCTTTTTACGAGAAGCGTGGCTATAAAGTTTTTGGTGAGTTACCCGATTATCCGAAAGGCCATGTCACATACTGCCTTGTAAAAGAGTTATAAAATTCGTCTCCATTAGGGATAAGTTAGGCTTGGCTGCCTTAATTTGTAGCCTGTCCACCTTGGAGATTTGGAGGTGTATGTTGGCTCGCTTTTGTACCATTTACAATTAGCACTAAGCTCCTTATCAAGAAGAGGCCCCGCACACGCGAGGCCTTAGTTTTATTTATAGAGAAATTACAACCGCCCTACTTCACTGATTTCACCGATTTCATCAAAAACTATCTAAACTAGATTCATTATTGCTGGCATCTGACCATGGAACTCCCCTTGAGCTCCCATAAAACCAAATGTATAAGGCTTCACTTCTTCGTACCTTCGACCATCAAACGCTTGTCTTTCTCGCAGCTTATTTAACAGCCAGTTATCTAACATGTTATTATATTGAATGCTTGCTCTCTCTTTACCGATAATTGGCTTTTAAGTTATTGTATTTAAATATTTTTTGGAGTGAGTTACAGCTTCAATAAGACGCATCGTTAAAAAGTGATAACAATACATTTTTTATATGTGGGTAGAGTATAAATCTCGATATATTTTCTTTAATTTTTAGTTGCTTATGATAAGTTAATTGAAAGACGAGCAGGTAGAAAAACGAGACTGCCTGTTATTAATAATGTTACGCATCAAGGAGGTTTCATGGAATTAGCCAATTTTGAAGAAGATTATTGGCAATTGAGAAATGGCGAAGAGTCTCATAGAGAGAACCCTGAGACATTTTGGATTCCAGAACTTGAACGACGAACCTCGCTACAAGTTGGTGATGCGGCGAAAGTAATATTGGAAATAGAGTGCGAAGACGAGGACGGAAAGGTCTTCATCGAAGGTGAGCGAGGTTACTTGATTGTATCCGAGATTGTAGGTAACAAATACATCGGTATTCTTGATTTTCAGCCTGTCTGTATTGAGGCTGGTCGAGACGATATTTACCTATGCTTCGGTGTAGAAATTCCATTTTCTCATGAGCACGTAATTGATATTGATCGTCCACCTGAAGATTATATTGAATGGCAGCTAGGTCAAAAACCGGAGCGAATATGGCACAGAAGATAATGCCCTACAGGGTCATCAAACATAGCTCGCTGTTGATGGCTGGCGTTAGGCGCTAGAAGAATATGAAGCACGAACTTTGGTCCAACGAACAAGAATTAGATACGTTTTGCCTGGCAGGTCCAGACGGTGACGATGCTCGATCATTAATGGAACCTGATTCAAAACTAATATGGGAATGTGAGGCCAACTCACATTTCGAAGCTATGACAAAGTATTATCAATTTAGAGGTTGGGGTGAGTATACTTCAGATTATCCCGAAATTGATAAGAGGCCGTATTGTGAGTAGCGAACTTAAAAATATGCTTAACAAGCGGGAGCAGGCGTTATCTGTTGGGAAACTATGAGAGCAATTTTCAAAAAAACAGAAGGCGAATATCTTGAGGCAACCATCGAAGTAGATGGTGTCAAGGTTGTTGCAATGGACGAATTTGGGGGCGATAGGTATAAAGCTGGAGATAATATCGATATCTGTTTATCAGTCGGCCTCCACTATGAAGACGAAGAATGGGAGTCAATGTTTTCAGGTAACCCCGAAGCCAAGAAAGAGCTAGAGCATCAATCGGGCTGGCGCTATCGGGCATATGGTATCATGACAGGCATAGATCCTGAGGTAATAGTTGATGTGGGTATTACACATCTATCAGCACCAATCGATACTAGTGATCGAAAAGTGTTAGGAGAAAGCATTGCATTTACCATTGATCGTCTGGATGCACACAGCAGCGAACAAGGCGCTGCTGTCGGATAACTTTTCCTTACTCCAATTAATCCGTTATATTCTAATTTAGTCATATAGATGACAAGATTTTGCCCCATTATTAGCTTTATCGAACAAATTAGCGTATTCAATCATCTGTGGTTTGCTCAAAAATAACTAATCTGATCCCCGAAACTAAGAAAGCACGGAAAATGGCTGTCATAGTACTATTGTTAGCTCACATGAACTCGCTGATTTGTGCCCTGCAAACTGCTTTGTAGTAGTCACAAACTTTCAAAGAGTCAAGGTGGTTAATTATTCAACAATTCGCTTAGATCGTTCGAGGCAGTCTTATAGCAAACTCGCACATTTCTATACATAGGAATAATAAACACTAGAAGAAAAAACAGATGGTAAAAAATATCACGCGTTGCGGATCGCTCTGAACCTTTACGGACATGCAATGTTAACTTTTAGGACCAAACTTTAAAAAGTAATCATTTATATTATCAATCTTAGTTGTGAAACAATTATAAATTACCAATATAATACGTATAAAACAAAATGGAGGTGTTATGCGGTTTTTAATGTTGTTTATGATTTGTACTGTCATGGCTGGGTGTGCTCAAAATTCTATTAGTGCATTAAACGATAAAATAAATGACATTAAAAAAGCCGCTGCGCAGGGGGATGCAAGAGCTCAAACGTATCTTGGTTGGATGTACGAAGATGGTGAAGGTGTGCCTCTGGATGAGGAACAAGCGGTACATTGGTATCGTCTGGCCGCTGAACAGGGGGATGTAATAGCTCAGGACAACCTCGGGGTTATGTACGTTAATGGAGAAGGTGTACTCCGCGATAATAAGCAGGCTGTTTATTGGTTTCGCAAAGCCGCTGAGCAGGGGTATGCAAGCGCCCAAACGAATCTTGGAGTCATGTACAAAGATGGTAAAGGTGTAATCCAAGATAATAAGCAGGCTGTATATTGGTGTCGTCAGGCAGCTGAGCAAGGATATGCAAGAGCTCAAGCAAACCTTGGTGTTATGTACGAACTTGGTAAAGGTGTGCCTCCTGATGAGGAGCAAGCGGTACATTGGTATCGCCTGGCAGCTGTGCAAGGATATGCAAAAGCTCAGTACCATCTTGGGCTTATGTACGAAAATGGTGAAGGTGTACCTCTTGATGAGGAGCAAGCGGCACATTGGTATCGCCAGGCAGCTGAGCAGGGATATGCAAGAGCTCAAACGAATCTTGGGCTTATTTACAAGAATGGTGAAAGTGTGCCTCTGGATGAGGAACAAGCTGTATATTGGTATCTTCAGGCTGCTGAGCAGGGATATGCAAGAGCTCAAACGAATCTTGGCTGGATGTACGAAAATGGTAAAGGCGTACCTCTGGATGAGGAACAAGCGGTACATTGGTATCGTCAGGCAGCTGAGCAGGGATATGCAAGAGCTCAAACGAATCTTGGGTGGATGTACCGAGAAGGTATAGGTCTACTTGATGATTGGAAACAAGCGGTACATTGGTATCGTCAGGCAGCTGAACAGGGATATGCAAGAGCTCAAACGAATCTTGGGAAGATGTACGAAAACGGTGAAGGTGTGCCTCCGGATGAGGAACAAGCGGTATATTGGTATCGTCAGGCCGCTGAGCAGGGGTATGCAAGAGCTCAAACGAATATTGGGGCGATGTACGAAAATGGCAGAGGAGTGCCTCAAGATGAGGAACAAGCTATATATTGGTATCGTAAAGCTGTTGAGCAGGGAGATGGGAGAGCTCAAAGATACCTTAGATGGATGTGTCCAAAAATAGGCTGTAAGTAATATTGAACTACACCATCAATATTGGATACTAAGTTAAACGACTTGCCATACCTGTAGTTATTGATGGTTTGCTAATGTATGATTTATCGAAAATGATAATTGTCCAAAACCTTCACAGGTTGAATTTTTACCCGTGGCATTTTCTAGCTCGAAAATGCCCCTTTCTGAGTTGACGAGATTTTCAGCCGATGAATCTTGTCACTACCTTCTCGACCATCCAAGCTTGAAAGTAAGCCGAGACGAGTTGGAAAGTTTCTCCCAATTTCGTTCACCCGTTAATATTTAGAGCTAACTTGCTATTCAGCTTGGGCTTGGAGTACGTTGGCTAAATCTTTAACCTAACTTTTTTGGAAGGGCGTTATCTATACAAAGCTATTTAAAAATAGATACTTGCTGGAATAAAGTTACAGAAAAAATCCGTCTATGGAGCGTTATGTATCAAGGAATATTAAAATGACTAAAACGAATAAATTACTGTTAATTTTAGCTCTCGCAATGATCCTCATGGGAGCTTCCAAGGTGGTTGGATACTATTTCAACTATGGATTAACTAACATCACATACACGGTCTATGTATTGATTGGATTGTTACTCTGCTTTCTACTTTACGCCAAAGTACAAATAGCTAATTGGTTATTGTTCGTGTTTTTTTTGGCTCAAGTCATCGTGATATATAGCCCCACTTATAGATATGATTTCACTACAGGGTTGAGCGTGCATTTCACATACTGGGCAGGCTCGATCGATACCCCTAAAAACGAGAGGTATGGATTTTCTTTCAATTTATTATCGGTTTTTCTGATGGGGTTGTGCATAACAGGGATAGGAAGCTCTAACAAAGCAGAGACCATAGAAAACAGTGGTAAGCAAGAAAATACATAACAACTAAGGATTAAGTATTGCGTAGCCAACATTAAATCCCAAGTGTTGAACAAGCTCGAGCCTATATTTAAGTAAATTGTGGGTTCTGCACATCAATTTTGCTATTTGCCATACCTTTAGTTATTCAAGGCTTGCTAATGTAAGGTTTTTCTAAACTCATTTATGTCCAATAACGAGTTACCCCCTCCTACTTACCGTAAAAATAAAAAGGCCTCGCAATGCGAGGCCTTTGGTTTTCTATCTATCAGAAGAGATTAGTCGCGAAGTGCTGCGCCGAATTTCTCTGAGATTGAAGCTACGATAGCATCTACTGAACCAGCGATGTCTGCATCTTCTAGTGTGCGCTCTACAGACTGTAGAGTCAGCGCGATAGCTAGGCTCTTCTTGCCTTCTTCTACGCCCTTACCTACGTAAACGTCGAACAGTTTCGCGTCTGTTAGGAATTCGCCACCAGCTGCGATACACGCTTCTACGATGTCGCCAGAAGCGACTGCTTCGTCAACAACAACCGCGATATCACGACGGTTTGCAGGGAACTTAGATACGGCTACTGCTTCTGGAAGCACGCGAGTGTTGATAGCTGCCCATTCGATTTCGAATACGATAGTACGGCCGTTTAGACCAAACTTACGCTCTAGTTCTGGGTGAACAGTACCAATGATACCCACTTCCCTTTCTGTTTCTAAACCAGCGTCTACTACGATAGCCGCAGTTTGACCTGGGTGAAGTGCTGGGTGCTTAGCTGCTTTGAAGCTGTAAGCTTTTTCGTTCGCTGTTAGCTCTAGAACTGCTTCTAGGTCGCCTTTCAGGTCGAAGAAGTCAACCGTGTTTGTTGCAACGTCCCAGTGCTCTTCACCACGAGTACCAGAGATAACGCCCGCTAGCATCACTTCTTGACGCATGCCGTTTTCAGCTGATGCTTCTGGAATGAAACGTAGGCCAGATTCGAATAGACGAACGCGTGGCTGTTGACGCTTCTGGTTGTGAACAACTGTGTTTAGAAGACCTTGGATTAGGCCAAGACGCATTGCTGACATATCCGCAGAGATTGGGAATGGCAGGATTAGCGGCTCAACATCAGGAACGATCAGTTTTTGCTGCTCTGGCTCAACGAAGCTGTAAGTAATTGCTTCGTGGTAGCCACGGTCTACAAGAAGGTCACGAACGCGCTTAAGCGGTTGGTCAGCTTCTTTGTGGTCATTCATTTTAAGTGCCGCTTTAGGCGCTTGGTTTGGAATGTTATCGTAACCGTAGATACGACCTACTTCTTCAATTAGGTCTTGCTCGATTGCGATATCGAAACGCCAAGATGGAGACGTTGCCGTCCAACCCGCTTCTGTCGTCTCTACTTCACAACCTAGACGAGTTAGGATTTCTACCACGTCTACAGATGGGATTTCGTGACCTAGTAGGCTGTCTAGTTTAACGCGACGTAGAGATACTACGTTTGCTTTAGGTAGATTAGCTTCTGATTCGCTGCCGTTTACTGGCGCAACTTCACCACCACAGATTTCAACTAGAAGCTGTGTTGCACGCTCCATAGCAGCTAGCTGAAGTGTTGAATCAACACCACGCTCGAAACGTAGAGAAGAATCTGTGTGAAGGCCGTAAGCACGTGCGCGACCACGGATGTGATCCGGTGCGAAGAATGCTGCTTCTAGAAGTACGTCTGTTGTTTCAGTTGTTACACCAGACTCTTCACCACCAAAGATACCAGCGATTGCTAGTGCTTTGTTGTGGTCAGCGATAACAAGCGTGTTGCTGTTTAGTTCAGCTTCGTTGCCATCTAGAAGTGTTAGTTTTTCTCCCTGCTCTGCTAAACGAACCACGATGCCACCTTCGATCTTAGCTAGATCGAATGCGTGCATTGGTTGGCCTTGCTCTAGCATCACGTAGTTTGTGATGTCTACAACTGGGTCGATTGAACGGATACCACAACGACGCAGTTTTTCTTGCATCCAGATTGGTGTTTCCGCTTTCACGTTTACGTTCTTAACCACACGGCCAAGGTAACGTGGACACGCATCCGTTGCTTTAACTTCAACAGATACTGTGTCTTCAATACTTGTTGCAACAGCTTCTACTGCTGGCTCTGTAACGTCTGCGCGGTTTAGTACGCCAACTTCACGAGCAAGGCCACGGATGCTGAAGCAGTCTGCGCGGTTTGCTGTTAGGTCTACGTCGATAGTTACGTCGTCAAGCTCAAGAAGCTCACGTACGTCCATACCTAGCGTTGTGCCTTCTGGCAGCTCAAGGATGCCGTCAGACTCTGCGTCGATACCTAGCTCAGAGAAAGAACAAAGCATGCCGTGCGATGGAACGCCACGTAGTTTTGCTTTCTTGATTTTGAAGTTACCAGGCAGTACTGCGCCAACTGTTGCTACTGCTACAGTTAGGCCAAGACGACAGTTAGATGCACCACATACGATGTCTAACAGCTCTTCTTCGCCGATATCAATTTTAGTTACTTGTAGTTTGTCTGCGTCTGGGTGCTGACCGCACTCAACCACTTTACCTACTTTAACGCCGGTGAATTCACCAGCAACAGGTTCTACATCGTCAACTTCCAAACCAGCCATAGTGATTTGGTGAGCTAGCTCTTCGCTGTTAATTGCAGGTTTAACCCACTCGCGTAGCCAAGATTCACTGAATTTCATAGTTTCGACTGCCCCGGATTACTTGAATTGTTTAAGGAAACGAAGGTCGTTCTCGAAGAACGCACGAAGGTCATTTACGCCGTAACGAAGCATCGTTAGACGCTCTACACCCATACCGAATGCAAAACCAGAGTATTTCTCAGGGTCGATGCCAACAGAGCGAAGTACGTTAGGGTGAACCATGCCACAGCCTAGAACTTCTAGCCATTTGCCATCTTTACGTTTCACGTCAACTTCAGCTGAAGGTTCTGTGAACGGGAAGAATGAAGGACGGAAACGCACTTCAACTTCTTCTTCAAAGAAGTTACAAAGGAAATCATTAAGAATGCCTTTAAGTTGTGCGAAGTTTACGTTCTCATCAACTAACATACCTTCCACTTGGTGGAACATTGGCGTGTGAGTTTGATCGTAGTCGTTACGGTAAACACGACCCGGAGCAATGAAGCGGAATGGCGGTTTGCCGTTTTCCATCGTACGGATTTGAACACCAGAAGTGTGCGTACGTAGCATTAGATCAGGGTTGAAGAAGAAAGTATCGTGATCAGTACGAGCAGGGTGATCGTCTGCGATGTTTAGTGCATCAAAGTTGTGGAATGCATCTTCGATCTCAGGGCCAGACTCAGTGTTAAAACCAAGCTCACCAAAGAACTGTTCGATACGCTCAACTGTGCGAGTAACTGGGTGAAGACCACCGTTCTCAATGCGACGACCTGGTAGGCTCACATCGATAGTTTCTTCAGCTAGTTTCGCTTCAAGCTCTGCACGTTGTAGTGCGTCTTTGCGAGCTGCGATCGCTTGTTGAACAGCACCTTTCGCTTTGTTGATCTCTTGACCAGCAGTGCGACGCTCTTCAGGTGGAAGTTTACCTAGGCTTTGTAGTTGAAGAGTAAGTTCACCCTTCTTACCTAAATACTGAACTCGCACTTCATCAAGTGCGACTAACGAATCTGCTGTATCAATAGCAGTCGTTGCATTAGCAATGATCTCTTCTAGATGTTGCATCATTTCCTCATCTACCAGTTGGTAGTGTCCGTATCGGATGATTAGTTTTTTTAGATAGCTACACATAGTAATCAAACACGCAACCAATGCCAAATTGAATCGCTAAAAGAACAAGTTATTGCCTAAAAACACGGCAAATTTAACGTTGGAAAATAGAATTTCATTGAAATCGGTGAAATCAGAGAGAAACCGATACAAAAACGTCACCAAGTGAGACAGTTTGATTACATTCACCGAACCTAGGTTGAGGCGTTGGTGTTCACAGGGTTTGGATAAGAAGGATGAAACTGAGACCAGAATGTACAAGTGAGATAACTAGTCAGAACTGAGATAAGAAACCAAGGAGCGAGGCTTAAGACCACCGCTCCTTGGTTTGTTCGTTGAGAGCTTAATTTGAACGTAAAGAATGGGAACTAAAACATCCGATCCTTTAGAAATAATACTCCAACGAGACTTCGACAAAATCATCTTTGCGAGCGAAGAACAGTAAGTCCTCTGGGGTTTCGTTCTCAAACAACCAAGCATTCAGTCGCCACTTGAGGTTGTTATTGATACGGCTTGAGGCTTCTAGCTTTGCGCTATAGACATCGCTATTGTCTAAGTCTTGAGTGATGCCAGTCAGCACTTCGGTGCCATCTTCATCATTCAAGGCGAAACGCGCGCCAAGGAACACATCGTTTTGACCGATGGTTTGCGCGTTATTCCCTCGGCTGTCATACAGGTATTCTGCGATGAAACCGATGTCCCAATAGGATTCAAGCGCCCCAACCCAGGTGTATTCAAAGCCTGTTGCTACGCCTGTGTGGTTGTCGTAACTGTCGCGATAAATGCTTTCCAGCTTCCATAACCAGTCACCAATAATGCCTTGCACGTCAAGCCCGAAGTGCTGCATTTGCGCGTAGCATGGCTTTAGCTGATTGCCTTGCACACGGTAATAAGGGTCGCGGTTTGTACCGCCCAAATAACTTAAACCGATATCCCAATCGCCGTACATTTGGCTATATCGCAGCGCGACATCAACGTGTTTTTCTTCTCGCGAGGATTCATAAAGCGCATCGTCCGAAACGGGTATCGTTGGCCTTAAGCGTCCATCTTCGCCAGCAAAAGTACGCTCACGAAAATACGGCAGTAACATGGCGTCGATGGTGCCCCACTCTTTTATCGAGGTAAAGTGCACCATGGGCTGACCTAACTTAGATTCACCATCGACCGATTCAATGGCGTCGGTTTGGTTTACCACATCCACCAAGTGCGCCGATTCAGTCACGCCCCAAAACACTTTGCCAACACCGGCACGCAGTTCGTAATCATCCCAATAGTTGAGATACAAGGCTTCACGAATATCACCATGAGTTCGTTCATCGTCTTCACTGTCTAGGCGATAAAACGGAGTGAAGGTAAAGCTGCCGTTGCCCTCTTCTTGCTCCCAGTAAAATTCTGGTTGCAACACCAGTGAGCTTTGGCCTTTGCCTTGCCCTTGTAAGCCATCGCTAAAGAACTGCCTATGTTCAAGATTAAGCTGCCCTGCTAAATCCGGACTAAACTTTTCTACTAGATTCGAGCTAAACCTTTCTACTAGACCTGAACTAGCGCTTGCCGCCACACAAGGCAACGACACCTGCATAAGCCCAACGGTCGCTGCCAAGGTTAAGGATAATTGGGTTCCTGTTACCACAATCCTTTTCATATTCCTGCCTTATTTCGCACGTTTTAGTGTGTTCTTTTGGAAATCCTTGTCTTTAAGACCGGTCTGGAACACTAAATCTGTCGTGGTTAATACGGTGCTTTTGCCTGTTTGATGGTTTTGCATCGCCATAGTGTGTGCGCGCCAGTATTGGTTTAGGTACTGTTTGTAATCTTGGAACGATAGCGTCTTAAGGAGTGCGCCTTTGCGGTCGTAAAACTCGACTTTCATTGGGCGGTAGTGCTGTTGGTCTAGCCATACTTTCTGCACGGTGTAACCTGAGTTTTTGTCGGTTGGGACTTGCTCTAAAACAAAGGTGTCCATGCCTTCCAGTTTCGCGTCTTCGATGTAGTTGAAGGTGTACTTTTCTAGCTCAAACGAGCTTAAGTCTTCATACGCAAATTCACTGCCCATAAACGGCCCAGATTTGTTACGTGAAGAGATACGTTTCACACGCTTAAGTGCAGGCAGATACAACCACTGATCATCGGACTTAGTTATGTGAGAATGGTTTAGGAAAGCCGTGCCTTTTACATCGCGTGGCTCATCAAAAATGGTTAACCCTTTATCGCCATCGTTATCGACTTCTAACGATTTCAATCGCATCAGGCGCGTGCTGCTTTCGCCTTGTTTATTCCGAAGTAGCATTTCCATAGTCGCGACAGAATCGCCCCACCCAACATCGACCGCTTTACGTTGTTCTGCAATTTCTAAGCCTTTCGCTGGGTCTGCTAACGCAGTGAAAGCGGCGAATGTGCTCACAGTCAACGAGGTCACAATAAGCAATGTAGTAACGAATGATGGTTTAACGTTGTTCATAAATATCTCCTTGAGTCGGCCCACCGCAGCAGGCTGACGATTCATTATTTGGTCGAAGTAGTCAGTTCGGCTGTCGAGCTAGGCTGAGACTTGGTGTCAGGCTCTGAATCGTGCTGAGTATTAACCGAGTAGTAGGTCTGCTTGTCGAAAATCATCAGTAAGCTTGGTAGCAAGATGAAGTCGACCACCAGCGCAATGAAAATCACAATCGCACTGAGTAAGCCCATATCGGAGTTAAGTCTGAAGCTCGACATCGCCAGTACAGTGAAACCAGCTACGAGTACCACTGTGGTGATCCACAATGCGCGTCCAACCGTGTGGAAGGCGTATCGAACCGATTCTTCTGCCGATTTACCTTCGATTCTTGCGCGCTGATATTTACTTAAGAAGTGCACCGCATCATCAACCACGATACCCAGAGTGAGCGTTACCACTACGGACAAACCAAGGTTGATTTCAGCAGAGACAAGCGCCCATAGACCAAAGCCAATGATCGCAGGTGCAATGTTTGGCACTAGGCTGATAATGCCCAAGCGAACCGAGCGCAACGCAAAGATCATCAAGCCAGAAATAAGCACTAAGGTGATAGGCAGAGTCGATAACATACTCGCCATGTTGGTTTCGCCAATGTGAGCAAACATCAGTGATGGACTCGACGCGACCACTTCATACTGAGGTGCATTGGCTGCAAACCATGAGTAAATGCGCTCTTCGAGTTCGACTAGCTCAACGCTGCCAAGGTTATCGACAGTAAGAACTATTTTGATCGATGACTTATCGACGTTGATCTGGTTGTTCAAGTCCAAGCCATACGGCAGAGACATCTCATAAAGCAGCAGGTATTGCGCAGCAAGTTCACGGTTAAGCGGCAGCTTGTAGTAACTTTCATCGTCGCCATGCATGTTCTTGTTCAAACGCATATAAACATCGGAAAGCGTTGCCACGTGGTCGGTTTCTGATTGAACGCGTAGCCAATCAGTAAAGTCACCAATCGCTTGCAGAAACAAAGGATCGGCAATCGCTTGAGACTCGTTAGTCTTCACAGCAATGCTGATGGTGGTCATGCCGCTTACCGTCTCTTCCATGAAGTCGGCCGCTTGTCTGAACTCACTTGAGGTATCAAAATACTTCACCGATTCATCATTCACTTTGTTAAGTGGAATTAACGCGGCAGCGCCAACAATCACCAGAGTTGAAATCGGCAGCAGTGCTTTACGGTTGGTAACGACAAAATCGCCCAACTTATCCATAAAAGTGATTTGGTCTTCCACTTTAGGATTGGCAGGTAGGCGTTTGACTGGTAGCAGTTTTAGCAACGCAGGCAACATGGTCACTGACAAGAAGCACGCGATGAGTACACCCAATGCCGACAAGTTACCGAAATCACGCAGAACTGGAGAGTCCGACATGTTCATCATCAAGAAACCAATCGCAGTGGTCACTGAAGTGATCAGAATCGGCATCGCATTGAGCTTGATGCTGTATTGAATGGCTTGTGCTTTCTCCATGCCGCGTTGCATTGCTTGTCTCATGGTCACAATCACGTGAACACAATCGGCTACCGCCAAAGTTAAAACCAAGGTAGGCACATTCACAGTTGCGGTACTCAAGAACATACCTGCCCAACCGGATAGACCCATGGTGGAAACAATTGAAGAGATGATCACAATAAGCGTCGCCACCACACTAAAGAACGAGCGCAGCATAAAAGTCAGGAACACCAGCACCACCAACAGCATTAAGGGGACGAGCGTTGAGCTGTCTTGTTGAGCAGAAGTCATAAAGGCGTTGTTCATGGCAATGATGCCCGCTTTATGGAACTCAACATTGGGATACTGAGCTTGGTACTTACCGATCATGGCATTGATCGCCGCAATCACCTCTTGCACTTCCGCAGTCTTGTCCACTTCTGGCAGCTGCACGGTAACGTTAACAATCGTCACATCGCCAGAGGCCGACACCAAGGCATTCTTAAGCAACGGTTCGTTTAGGGCGATCTGTTTTACTTTGGCGATTCGCTTCGGTGTGTGTTCGTACTCTTCATAAAGCAAGTCTTCTACCAAAAGATCATCTTCAATGGCTTCGGTGTGCTGATAGTTGGCAAGGGAGTCCACACGGCTTGAATACGGGATCTGCCACGCATCGACCGTGAGGTTTTGAATTAGTGTGAGAGTTTCAGTTGTGAAGACATTGCCATCTTCAGGAGCGACAACAATCGCAAGGTTGTCGGTTTTTGCAAAGGTGGTTTGAATCTCATCGAACGCCATCAACTGCTTGTTGGTGCCTTCGAAGAAGATATTATAGTCCCCTCTAAAGTAGAGGTTCTTGGCCCCTAATGCAGAGAGAATGATGATTGAAAACACCACCAGCAAAACGATAAACGATCGCTTGGTGGGTATTGAGTGCCAACTGTTTAGATCTGCGTTTGCGCTATCGGCATTCGGATTATCTCGGTTTTGCTGATCGAACGTGGGCTTTTGGCTGTCATGTTTCATCACAGTCTCCATTTGTGACGATTCGTCATATTTGTGTCATAAAAAGCCAGCCGAAGCTGACAAAAGACACAATGCTTAGTCAAATACTCAAGAAAACAGCAACCACAGTCGGTTAACCTCAAGTTTGTGACGAATCGTCAAAAATGGTTATTAATAAACCCACATGTGTGGGCTTAATGGAAGCTATCGGCCTACAGACTCTAAGTAAGCGATCTCTTCACTGAACAGTTCTTGTTCTACACGACGCCAAGTTTTACGGTAATCCCAGTCGCTAGAAAGGGGCTGCCAATTTAGGCCGTCTAGAATCATGTTCGCGTTATGTAATACTGAATACGGGTCTTGTAACCGCTTAATACAATGACTGTTTGATGCATTCTGTGACAAAGCATTTGAACCAAATGCAATTGACCAGTTAGCAAAAACGATGGCATCAGAACCAACACCAGAAGAGAACTTTAGGTCACCCACTTCTACTGCTTGGTTAACCATAGAGTCGCATTGTTCAATCACCAACTCTTCCAGTTCATTCATCTCAGCGACGCGTGCACTAGACGCTTTCTCTAGTACCCACGGGCTTTTAGCCATGATCGCACAGGTTGATAGTACTGGCTCCATGCGAGCATAGATTCGGTAAGCAACGTGCAGTGCCACGATCTTTTCACGTGTGTTGCCCTCAAACTCTCCAGAGCGAGCAAACATCATTGCTTCTGTCTTGAGAGAGTGAATACATAACGCTAAAACGACGTCTTCTTTGCTGCAAAAGTGATTGTAGATTGTCCCTTTAGAATAAGAGCTCGCTGCCGTTAGCTTGTCCATCGTTAGGTTTCCGAACCCTTGTTCTCGAACCAGATCTTTCGCCAACAACATCAACTCTACTTCTCGGTCTGCAATAGACTGCTGCTTTTTAGACAACACGCCTTTGCACCCAAAGGTACCTTGTTTATCACCTTTACAACCAAAGCCAAACATAATTTCTCAGTCCGTATTTGAGCTTAGCCATTATCTAAGCTTAGCCAGTATTTAAAACACTCCTATCCAATATGTTAACACGAATAGTAAATTCATGTAGTTAACCATTTTGTGACGCTTCGTCATTTTTGACTTAACGTCATAATAGCTCATTTATTGACCATATCAAGGCATTTTATAAATTAAATACAGTTTATGAATAGTTAGATGGATGGATTGTGGTGAATAATTCAATCATCAATAGATAACATTAAGAGAAGCCCCGTTCGTTGACCTACAGAGTGCGAAAGTGATGACACTCTTAACCTAACAAAGAATATCATCACTTTAAGATGCTACTCGTATTCATACCCAGTGATTCCTAGCGTAAACCACGAGAATGAGTGACTGTAAGCTTACTTTTTGGGACAGACCTCTCCATATGGTCAATATTTGGCTTACTAATGCCGTTTTCTGCTAAGTTGCTATAAATTCAGTATGGGGTGACTTACAATAGAGTCAACGACCTACCTTTATTGAGAACACGATATTGAGCGCCAAATATTCTTATTTAGCTTGGCAAGTGAAGACTTCTAGCCCAGCAGAAAAGCTTGTTTTATTGATGCTTGCAGACGGTGCGGATGAATCCGGTTACACCAATGTGTGCCTGCAATCGGCAAGTCAGCTTTGTGCTCTCTCTACGTTTGGTTTAGCAGACTGCCTTAAGTGCCTAGTCGACCAAGGTATCCTCGATAAGGTAAAAGTAGACTATCGAGATCAAAAAGAGATCCACGTATTCAAAATACTCATTGAGCAAGAGCAAGCTGCGGCGCCCGTTGAGGCTCAACCGGTCAATAGTATTCCGGTCTACTCTACTGCACCTGCACCTGCACCTGCACCTGCACCTGCACCTGCACCTGCACCTAAGTTTCAGCCTGCTCCGGCGCCAATGCAAAACGTGCAGCATGCCCCTCGCCCACAAAGTCGAGGCTCAATGACCAGTAACACGGTTTCCACTCATGATTTGGATGAAGAGATCATTCCAAATTGGGCGGAACGAGCGTTTAAATTCTCCGGCCTTGCTGGTGACCATAGCTTAATATGGAAAAAATTTGTCCTCTGGTATAAAGCCAAAGCCAATGAACTCATGCCAATCTCTCGCATCGAATCTAAGTTGCAGTACTGGTTAGTTAACGAGAAGCAAAATGAAAGACAACAACAGCAGAAGACCTCTCAATATTCAGGAAATGCAGGACAAGCTCAAGGAAATGGGTATCGACAAAAGCTTAGCCCATCTGAACGCTTCAGGCAGCAGCTCATTCAAAAAGGCAAAAAGCCAACCTTCTGATCCTGCACCTACAGCCGTTCCGGAAGTTTTACCGGCAGCTTCGTCGCCATCGGTACCTGTTGTTGAATCAGACACCAGCTCAAATCAACAAGTACCTGTCGTTGACCAAGATCCTGCTGAACTAGAACTGACCGATTGGTGTATCCATGTATTCGGCTCTTTCTTGAGCGTATACGAGACTCAGTGGGAATACCAATACGGTAGTGAGCCAAGCGGTAAGTTCATTGAATTTGCTAACTCAGTCGATTCTGACGGCCTTAACCGTGTGCTAATGCACTGTCATGAACGTATTCAGCTTGGCAACAGCTGGCCACCGCAAATGGGTGAGCTTTGGATTCTGAAAGACTCTCTAACAGAAGAAGAGCTGCTGGATAGCCGCATTCGAGTATTGTCTCGCACCGCTGCGAACAAGATTGAGAAATGGCTAATTCAAAACAAGCTGTATGACTTAAAACGCACTGCGGAAAACAAACTTGATGGCCTGTTTAAGAAGTACTACTTGGAAGCAAAACGTTTAGACGAGAAAGGCATGCTTGAAACGGAATTACCACAATTCCTACTTGCCGCTAACTCAGTGAAGAACTTGAACGATTTGAAGCGTGAAGAGTACGAAAGCAAGCACGGTAAAGCGCTGAACCCAAGAATCCAACAGATTCTCGACAGCAAAAAGTAACCTCCCGCTTTCTAGTGTGAAAAATACAGCGAACAGATAGAAAAATGCCAGCAATTAAGCTGGCATTTTTTATGAATTCTTACGAACTCTTTAGCGACTAAGCCCAACTAATTACAGTAGGTGAATAGTTGCGTTTAGCGTGAATACGCCAGAGTCGTCATCTTTCATTTTGAAGTTTTGGTAGCTAGCGCCTACAGATAGAGGACCAAAGATGAAGTATTCCGCACCTACACCGTACATGATATCAACATCGTCTTGCTTGAAGTTGTCGCCTTTCAACTCGTAAGAGTGAAGGCCACCTTTCGCGTATACGTGAAGAGGACCGAAGTCGATGCTTGGTTTGATCGCTAGGTAAGCAGTGCTTGCGTCCATGTTCTTAACGTCACGATTACCGTATTTAACGCTGTCGAAAGAGCCTAGATCCCAGTAACCCGCTTCAACACCGATAATTGGCAGGATACCTGTACCCACGTGGATACCCATTGCTGTTTCTTCTTCGTTACCTAATGAGTTTTGACCACCCATTACACCGCCATACAACCAAGAATCAGCCATTGCTGTTGAAGATGCACCTAGCAGTGCTAGTGCCAATAACGTTTTTTTCATATTCGACCTTTTTCGTCCTAGTGGCAGGCCTTGAGTGGTAATAAATTGCCACCAAGTCGCCCTGTATGTAATAACTATTCAATTAGTAATGCAATAAGCAAGATTTATACCCAAACCGTGCCATTGCGTCTAGCATTATTCCTTTAGCAAGCATCGATTGCGTTTTTAACACGCTTATCTGACACTGGATAAGGCGTACCGAGTTGCTGTGCGAAGAAGCTTACACGAAGCTCTTCTATCATCCAACGCACCTCTTTTACATTTTCTGGAACCGC
Source organism: Vibrio sp. HI00D65 (assembly GCF_001635455.1). Taxonomy (GTDB): domain Bacteria; phylum Pseudomonadota; class Gammaproteobacteria; order Enterobacterales; family Vibrionaceae; genus Vibrio. The sequence goes on along the minus strand of NZ_LWEH01000013.1, from coordinate 322,337 downwards.
GATCCCTTTCGGAATTTTATTCAGCAGCTCTTTGTAATCATTCATTACTGACTCAACTTTGATCATATGCAAACGATCTTTGTTAGGGTCAATTGGCAGCTTCTCCATGCGGCGTTCGATTGCCTTCATATAGCGTAGGATATCTGGCAAGCGTTTCCATCCACATTCTGTGGCAAAACCCTTAAAAATCAAACCTTCTACCTGAGCTTTTATGTCAGAAAGTGCAAATGCCATGGAAAGATCCACACGCCCTTTCAGCTTCTTGCTGATGCTGAATGCCGTCGTAAGAATGGTTTCTACCTGCTGAGCAATCTCAACTACGGTATCACCCAATTCTGCACGTACATGTTCTTTCAGTGCTTCGAACTGATCTGGTTCCCAAACTAAACCGCCCCTCTCTTCGATCAGCTTATCAATACCACAAGCGATACAGTCATCGATAAGATCGAGAACCTTGCCGTATGGGTTGAAGTACAAGCCAAGTTTCGATTTGTTCGGCAAGTTCGAGTGCAAGTATTTAATTGGCGACGGCACGTTCAACAAGATCAAGCGACGCTGACCCGATTTCATTGCTGAGATCTGCTCTTGTTCCGTCTCGAACAGTTTGATCTCTACGCTGTCTTTGCTATCCACCAACGCTGGGAAGGCTTTTACATCGTAGCCACCGCGCTTCTGTTGGTAGACTTTTGGTAACTCACCAAAGCTCCACGTATGCAGGTTTTGTTGCTCGATATCGTCATCCGCAACTTTAGAAAGCGTCTCTTGAACTTTGTCTTTCAGGCTCTCTTTCAGTTCATGTAAGTCTTTGTGTTCTTTCAACTTACGTTTGCGATGATCCACCGCACGGAATGTTACCTTTAAGTGCTCTGGAATCTGGTCTAACTTCCAATCATCTCGTACCACTTCTACACCCGTCATGCGGCGTAGCTCTTTCTCAAGAGAATCCAGTAGCGGCGCTTCAAGTGGTGTCACACGAGCCAAGAACGCATCGGCGTAGTTTGGCGCAGGCACAAAGTTACGTCGTAACGTCTTTGGTAGTGACTTGATTAAGCTAACCACCAATTCCTGACGTAGGCCTGGGATCTGCCAATCAAAACCGTTCTGGTCGATTTGGTTCAAGATAGGCAGCGGAATGTGTACCGTTACACCATCGTTGTCATCGCCCGGCTCAAACTGGTAGCTCAGTTTTAACTTCAGGCCATTTTGGTGCCAGAAGTTCGGGTAATCTAAATCAGTAACGTGGCTTGCATCACCGCGGAACAGCATCGATTTCTCGAAGTTAAGTAGCTCTGGAGTCTCTTTGCTGGTTTTCTTCCACCAAGTATCAAAGTGACGGCCCGAAACCACCTCTTCGCCTACGCGCTGGTCGTAGAATTCAAACAGTTCATCATCATCGATCAAGATGTCACGACGACGTGATTTATGCTCTAGCTCTTCCACTTCTTGTAGAAGTTTGCGGTTCTGCTTGAAGAACGCGTGCTTGGTTTCCCATTCACCTTCAACCAGTGCACTACGCACGAACAACTCACGACTAATCGTTGGGTCAATCGCGCCATAGTTCACTAGGCGTTTCGGAACAATTGGAACTCCGTAAAGCATCACTTTTTCGTGTGCCATTACCGCCGCTTGTTTCTTCGACCAGTGTGGTTCGCTGTAGCTACGCTTAATTAGGTGCTTCGCTAATGGTTCAATCCACTCAGGCTGAATTTTAGCAATCACACGACCCCAAAGTTTTGAGGTTTCCACCAGCTCAGCAGACATGATCCACTTAGGCAGTTTCTTAAATAGGCCAGACGCAGGGAAGATATGGAAGCGCGCGTTACGTGCGCCTTGGTATTCATTCTTCTCTTGGTCTTTCATACCAATGTGAGAAAGCAAACCTGATAGCAATGAGATGTGAATACCATCGTAGCTGCCCGGCTCTTCGTTGAGCTTGGTATCCAATTCACGCATTGCTTGGTGAATTTGGAAGTACACATCTTGCCACTCACGAATACGCAGGTAGTTCAGGTAATCTTGCTTACACTGTTTACGGAACTGGTTACTCGACAACGCTTTTTGCTGCTTCTTGATGTAGTCCCACAGGTTCACAAAGGTGATGAAGTCTGAGTCTTTGTCGAAGAAACGCTTGTGCTTGTCGTCAGAGGACTGCTGTTTGTCTGATGGACGCTCACGCGGGTCTTGGATTGAAAGTGCAGACGCAATAACCATCACTTCGTGTAGACAGCGATTGTTTGGCGCCTCGATCACCATGCGCGCTAAACGCGGGTCGATCGGTAGCTTCGACAGCTTACGACCAATTGCCGTTAGCTTCTTAGTATCGTCGCCTTGGTTCTTGTTCTTAGTGCTCGGTTTGCCCGATGCAATCGCACCTAGCTCTTCAAGCAGTCTTACACCATCTTGAATGTTGCGCTTATCTGGCGCTTCAACAAATGGGAATGCTTGGATGTCGCCTAGCCCTAGTGCCGTCATCTGCAGGATAACCGACGCTAGGTTGGTACGCAGGATCTCAGGATCGGTAAACTCTGGGCGTGACTCGAAATCTTCCTCAGAGTACAGACGAATACAGATACCTTCAGCCACACGACCACAACGACCTTTACGCTGGTTCGCACTCGCTTGAGAAATTGGCTCAATCGGTAGACGTTGTACTTTGGTGCGATAGCTGTAACGACTGATACGCGCAGTACCTGGGTCGATTACGTACTTGATGCCCGGAACGGTTAACGAGGTTTCTGCTACGTTAGTTGCCAATACAATGCGACGGCCAGTGTGTGACTGGAAGATACGGTTCTGTTCACCCGCCGAAAGGCGCGCGTACAAAGGTACAATCTCGGTATCACGAAGATTACGCTTACTTAGTGCGTCCGCAGTATCACGAATTTCACGCTCACCATTCATAAAGATCAGGATGTCGCCTAAGCCTTCATCACATAGCTCATCAACCGCTTCGAAGATACCTTCCATTTGGTCGCGATCAGAATCGCTGTCGTCACCACCTAATGGGCGGTAGCGTGTATCAACTGGGTAAGTACGGCCCGATACTTCAATGATTGGTGCATTGTCGAAGTGCTTAGAGAAACGCTCTGGGTCGATAGTTGCCGACGTGATGATCACTTTTAGATCAGGACGCTTTGGTAGCAACTCTTTCAGATAACCCATGATGAAATCGATGTTTAGGCTACGTTCGTGCGCTTCATCGATAATGATGGTGTCGTACTGATTTAAGAAACGGTCGTGTTGGATCTCCGCTAGTAGAATACCGTCGGTCATCAGTTTAATTTGTGTGTTGTCAGAAATCTGGTCGTTGAATCGAACCTTATAACCAACAAATTCACCCAACTGGGTTTCCATCTCTTCAGCAATACGGTTCGCAACCGAACGCGCAGCCAGACGACGAGGTTGAGTGTGACCAATTAGGCCAAAGCGGCCGCGACCAAGCTCAGAACAGATCTTAGGAAGCTGAGTGGTCTTACCCGAACCCGTTTCACCCGCCACGATAACCACTTGGTTTTCTTCAATGGCTTTCGCAATATCATCGCGCTTTTGGCTAACAGGAAGAATCTCTGGGTATTCAATGGTTGGTTTTTGCGCAGCACGCTGTGTTGCCGTCATCATCGACTGGGCAATGTCTAATGCGATTTCATCGAAAACAGCATGCTTAGATTTTTCGTTCTTAATACGGCTTGCACCAGAAATGCGCTTACTTAGACGGAAGCGGTCGCGCATCATGCACTCATTTAAGGCCTTGCGAAGAGAGGCTGGGCTATTTTGAGATGCGCTAGCTTTAGATGCTTGCTGTTTGTTGTTTTGCTTTTTTTGATTAGCTTGATCAGCAGCGGAATCCGATGTCGCGTTGGTATTCGCTACATGGTTATTTTTATCTGCTTTTTCCGGAGACGAAGTCACAGCTTGTCCTATTCTTTCTCTTATATAAACTCGCGCGATTGTAGCATAAAGGAAAGGAACGAGTTAACACAAAGCAAGGAATATTAGCGGCCTAAGCGCCTGCTGAAACAGGAGTAATGAAAACTAACGTGTTCAATTGTTACACTAAAAAGTGAAGTTCATTATTGGTAGGCTGTCGATGATTCAATTAAAAGATGTTGGCTTAGATTACCCAAGCCAACATTGGGTAGAAACACATCACTACTCGAAGCTCAAAATGCACTTGGAGCTGTGATGATCTCTTGTTTAGTATTCCAGATTAACTTCGTCTTTTAATAGCACAGACTTATCAACGGGTTTCATTAAGTAATTCATGACGGTGATTGAAACCAATAGCGCAGCGTAAGCCAAATAGGTGTTTTCAGCCGTCCCCGCTACCGAGGCGAGTATTCCTCCGAAGAACCCTGACACGCCCCATGCAGAATAGAGTATTCCAAAGTTGGTTCCGTACGTCTTCAAACCATAATCGACCGCTGTTACTGGAGGGAAAACACCAAATAACGCACCATAGGACATGGCGCCTGCGGAGATGCCGATCATCAGAGGAATCGTGGTTTCAATAGTTGTAAAAAACACCATATTGACCGCTTGCAACATAAATATTAAGCCCAGTGTATGAACACGTCCTATCCTGTCGAATACAACGCCGCCAATGACTCGCCCCGCGGTATTAAAAATCGCTAATAAAATGATACCTAACGCAATTTCTTCAGCGGTTAATCCTATCGATTTACTGACGTTGCCAATAGAGCCGATGAGCATGATACCTGCTGCTGATGACACCATGAACATTAACCATATCTGGTAAAATTGTGGTGTTTTCAGCATATCTAGCCATTTGATGTTAACGTCTGAACCATATTCCGCAGCCTTTCCTCCGGGAACTTCTGAAACATATCCTTTAGGAGGGTTCACCAATAGTGACGCCATCGGGATCATGAAGAGTAGACCGACACCAAGGATCTTGAACGTGTCTAAGATCCCATAGTGTTCAATGAGAATGGTCGATAACGGTGCTAGGTAAAGTGCTGCCATCGCAAACCCACCTGCGGTTAAACCGCTAACTAATCCCTTTCTGTTCTCTGGCCACCACTTCATGGTACATGGGCCAATACAGGCATAAGCAAACCCCATACCCGCACCGACCATACACCCGAAGGTAACCTGCAATTCCGCTAATGTTGAGGCATAACCGGATGCTAAAAGCCCCGCCCCGACAAGAAACACACCAAGTATTGTGACCTTCCTTGGTCCTATTTTGTCTTGCCATACCCCAGCCAAAAACAGACTTACCGAAAATGCAAACACGGAAGTCTGGTAAGGCCCATCTACGTCCTTAGGATCAACACCTAGCGCCTCAGCCAAAGGTTCACTGAAAACGCCCCATACATATAGGATACCGATAGATAGGTTCACGATTAAACCTATCACGAGTATTTTAAATGGTTTACTAATCAAGCTAACCTCAACAAATTCGCTGTTTATGAACAATCGTTAGAAATGATGACTTTCAACGACTTGTGGTCGGAAGCATGGATAAATGTTGAATAAGCCTCTTCTGACTCTGTTAAATTGAACTGGTGGCTAATCAGTTTTTGGGGTTCCAAATAACCCGCTCTAATTTGCTTGATTAACATTGGCGTTGTGTTGGTATGAACCATGCCAGCTGTCATAGTGAAGTTTCGTTTCCACATGTCCTCTAGGTTAATCGTTGCAGATTTACCATGAACACCAAGCACTGCAATGTTGCCTCCTGGGCACACTAACTTCTGAGACATATCCCAACCAGCAGGGATGCCAATAGCTTCAATCACCACATCAACACCCACATCATCTGTCATGTCGAGAATTTGCTGCACGGCGCTGCCATCTGAGTTATCGATCGCATGAGTTGCACCTAGCTCTTTCGCTACTTGAAGTCGATGTGGGTTATTGTCGATCGCATAGATTTCGCTTGGAGTGAAGAACTTAGAGGTCATCAGAGCCGCAAGGCCAACAGGTCCACAACCAATAACGGCAACAGAACAACCAGGTTGAACCTGCCCATCTAATACACCCACTTCGTAACCCGTTGGGAAAATATCGCTCAATAGAACCAGAGAGTCTGTATCAATGTCTTCAGGAACAAGGTGTAGGCTTGTGTCTCCATAAGGAACACGAACGTATTCCGCTTGGCAGCCATCAATTTCATTACCAAGTAGCCAGCCACCATCTAAACATTGACCAAATTTAGACACTTGACACATTTTGCAACTACCACATGAAGTAATGCATGACACGATCACGCGATCGCCTGGCTTGAACTTACTCACCAACTCACCGCACTCTTCGACTATACCAACCCCTTCATGACCCATGATTGTGCCTGGCTTAAATGTCGCAACGTTGTTTCTTAATATATGTAAATCCGTACCACAAATAGTAGTTTTCTCGATTCTTACGATGACATCGCTTTGCTTCTCAATTGTTGGGATTGGACGTTCTTCCAATTTCGCGTTGTCTTTTCCATCAAATACATATGCTTTCATTATTCATCCTAGCTGACGTTGTTGTTATATAAATTCGAGCTCATCATATAGACGCAATTAAATAATTAACGTGACCAACACAACGATTAACAATTGATTAACAGACAAGAAACACAATTAGAACGCCATAAATAATCAGGATGGCAATATAATACAAGTCATTCTAAGTAATATAAAAAAGTTAACAAACAATGAAAGAAGGTTAAATGATCAAATAGTAGTAAAATCCGAAAAGGAGACAGAGAATATTAGACAATCAGAATAAACTCATATATTAGGTTTCAGTTTAAGTGGCTTTCGAATAGTTAATTATCAGTGACTAATAGTGATTAGCCCTTTTCTTTAATGATAAAAAAATGCCGCTCTATTTGGAGCGGCATTTTTAGTAGATGTAATACTTTAGAACTCGTATTGGAAGTAAACCGTGTTGTAGTTACTGCCACCTTTGATACGTCCAAACTGGGACGCATTTTCAAAGATCGCCGAGCGGTGATGCAGTGAGTAACCAAACCATAAATTATTGAGGTCACTTTTACCGATAAGGTCACCGATATTCACATCAAATGAGAAGTCCAAGTAGTTTAATAAATGACTTGCCGTGTAGCCCTTACGGTCCATTTCGGAGCCTTCGATGTAAGTAATCGAATCTATATAAGACAAACCCTCTGCAACACCAAATCGCCACTGCGTCGGCCAGTTAAACGTGTAGTAAGCTTTAATCGCAACGATGTATTCCGTGCTACTGGATTGAACCTCTGAACTCCAATGGTGAGCAATACCTGGCGTTAAGTAGATATCCAACGGCAAACCAAAAATCTCATCAGTTAAAGGGTGACCATAAAAGAACGATGTGAGTTGGTTGTTGTACTCGTCTTTCTCTCTGTCGAACTCAATAATTTCACCAATATTCGACGGTGTTGCCCAACCGTGCGCGACTCGTACGTACGGTGCATTGCTTAACTTAGGCTTTGGCGCTTTTGTTTTGTCATTGAAGAAACCAAAACCAAGGTAAAGTTCCCCTTGGTAGCGATCTTCGATAATGGAAGAGTCGTAAGCGTTATCATCCAATCGAGTCACACTGGTTGAACCCAACAGATAAAGATTAGAGATAACATGATAACGCGCTTCAACGCCAAGATTTAAATCTACGCCTGCACCAATCGACTGGGTAGTAGCCGAGTAGTATTCACTGTTAAAGTCAGCGCTTTTATATCGCAATGTCGCACTTGGGTAGAACTCCCAGTCGCCTGTCTGGTACTTGGCTTTCGCACGCAAGTTACTATGAAGGTTGAGTTCACTATCACTCATGATTTCCGTTTCAACCGCCCACTGATCATCTAATTGGTAACTCAGCTGTCCACCAAAGTCAGCGGTATCACCTTCAATCGCATTTTGTTCAGAAGCCGGAATATCAATAAAGCGCATTCGAGATATGGCGTTGAAAGACCATTTTTCATCTTCTTTTTGATATAGGTAAGCACCCATTTCCGTGCCATCAATGAACACGTAGTCGTTTTTAAAGAACAACATTGGGACAAAAGAACTTACTGTCTTGTCACCGCCAGCGGTGTCGTAAGGGATACTGGCTGTACGGAACATTGCCGCAATGCCCCACTCTTGCTCTTCAGCAGCCCACGCCACGCTGTTCGCTAGAAAAGCGTTACTTAATAAAATCGTCCCATACGAGATGAGCCTTGGTGAAAATTTGCGCTTCATTCTTGTTTAATTACTCTTTGTCGTAAATTTTGTGGTACTGGTTAGACATTTATTGACGATTTTAGCCAACAATTTTAGGTTTGATCGAGATTGACCGTTACAATGAAGAATATTCTCGGTTAAATGAAAGTATTGTGAAAGTCTCAGAATTACAAAGCATTATAGACCACTTACCCAATGATTCCGACCCGGATATCGTTATGGGTGAGGATTGGTTGCCAGAGCGACTGATCAACACAAAATTGGACGGTGAGATGCTCTTTCTAGAATTCGATAACGCCCCTGAAGAAAACCAAGGGGATAGCGAAGGTCGTGGCTTTGTAGAGCACGAGATCGCAATGATTCGAGAAAAACTCGAGCAAGTGTTGGATGAGCCTTCTGAGACCAAATCGAAAGCCGACGCCCTATTAGCAATATTTCTGATGGGGCATGAACTTTCTAGTTCAGAAGTTATCGAAATCCTGGAATCAACAGAGCCAGACATTGAACGCAATGAACATGAAATGGCCGCTCCACAATGCAACGCCCAAGCGCTGAACGACTAACCACCAAAGATTTAGGAACCAACTTGAAACGCCCGATGACCCCCTCTCTTCCCTTCTTACTCGCTGGCCCTATTTTAAGAAAGACGACCGAAACTGAGGTTGTGCTTTGGATTGTCACAAGTACACCACTCAATGGTAATACTGTGCTATACAATCAAGGCCAAGAAGCCCCTTTCTATACGTCACCCCTTAGCGAACACGAATCGATTCAGGTCGGCACAGATGCTTGGGTAAGCTTGATTCAATTAAAAGGTGAGTTTCCAACTAACACCCCTTTGGAATATCAGATTGAGACTGACAAAGGCGCGTTAACCGAGTTAGCTCCACATTTGGTGTACCAAGATCAACCGAACACTGCTGGTGCTGCGCCAAAAATAGCCTTTAAGATCTCAACCAGCGCCGACTACATCCTGCATGGTTCATGTCGCAACCCTCATCATCCAAGCAAAGACAGCCTAGTCGCGGCAGATAATAAAGTCGAACAGCAAAGTGTAATTGAGCGACCAGATATGCTGATGATGAGTGGAGACCAAATCTACGCTGATCACGTCGCAGGTCCAACACTCGATGCAATTCATCAAGTGATTCAACTACTAGGATTAGTGAGCGAAGACCTGCCGACCGATTCATTAGACGGAACAATCGATAGCAGTGAAGCTCTGTTCAATAGCGCATATCACCTCTATCAACGCGACCACTTGCTTCCACACCACAATACATCACATTCATTACTCGATAAGCTTTTCCCAAAACGCGGAATACCAATCTTCAGCTCTACCAACTGTGAAAACCATTTGGTGACCTTGTCTGAATTTATTGCCATGTATCTGCTGGTTTGGTCACCGACCTTGTGGCAATGCATTAACCGCGAACGGTTGATCGAGAATAACTTCATGCAGGCAGGCCGCCAGCTCACGCCAGCCGAGCAACAACAATGGCGTGATGAAAGTGTCACCATTGATGATTTCATCGCCGGTCTGCCGCAAGTACAGCGTCTATTTGCTCATATTCCAACATACATGATCTTCGATGATCACGATGTCACTGACGACTGGAACCTCACCGTTGGTTGGGAACATGCGGTGGATCAAAACCAGTTTGCTACACAAGTCATTGGTAACGGCCTCGCGGCTTATTGGATGTGCCAAGGTTGGGGTAACGCACCAGAAAACTTCAACCGCGATTTCATGGAGCAAACAAAAAAGCTGTTCTCGGAGTTAGTAAATACCAATCAGAATGAACAAGCCATTGAAGCGTCTATTGGGCAACTCGAACCCACAAGACACAAACAGTACCTTGAAATGCTCGTTCGCTTTGAAGAGTGGCACTTCACCATTAACACCTCACCGAAGGTGATTGTGTTAGACACTCGTACCCGCCGCTGGCGCTCAGAATCTCGTATGAATAAGCCTTCGGGTTTGATGGATTGGGAGGCACTCACCGAGTTTCAACATCAGTTGATTAACCTAGAGAAAGTAGTGATAGTTTCTGCCGCGCCTATGTTCGGGGTGAAATTCATCGAAACACTGCAGAAGATGATGACCACACTAGGAAAACCACTAGTGATTGACGCCGAGAACTGGATGGCGCACCCAGGCAGTGCCAACACGCTGATTAGTATCTTTACTCATACCAAAACACCCACTAACTTCGTGGTGCTTTCTGGTGATGTACACTACTCCTTTGCTTACGACATTAAGCTTAGATATCGCCGAAACAGTCCAAACATCTACCAAATTACTTGTAGCGGTATTAAAAACCAGTTCCCTGCGCCGTTGCTAAAATTCTGCGACGTATGTGACCGCTTGTTGTATAGCCCACGCTCGGTGCTTAACTATTTCACTAAGCGTAAGCGTTTAAAAATAGAAAAGCGTAGCCCAGACAACCAAACCTTCTACCGCCTTTCAAACCGCAGCGCGCTTGGAGAGCTAAGGCTGGATAGCGATGGTAAGCCAGAATCAATTACCACTCTAAGCGGCGATGGTAAAGTGACGCGTTTTCCAGAGCCGACCTAATATGTTCCTTATTGCTGGCTTTTACGTAATGTCAGTTTTAAGTAAAGGGGCTTGCGATCACACTCTGTAGGCCCGATAGTTATAATATCCTCCATTACTGGAACGCTCGTATGTTTAATTCACTTACATCGTTATTTAAACAGTTGGTCGAAGGCTCTGACTTAGGTAAAACACCTAACGCCTCACCGAACTTAGCTATCGCCAGTTTGTTGTGCGAAGTCGCAGGCGCAGACCATGAAATCAACGAATCAGAGCAAGAAGCGAAGTTGAACTTACTGCAACGTCTGTTGGGCATTAATGAAGAAGATTCGAAAGCCTTATTACAACAAGCTGAGCCGCAAGTTGAACAATCTGTTTCTTTGTATGATTTCACTTCACAACTGCGCGAGTTGTCACAGCCAGTGCGAATAGACCTGATTAAGGCGATGTGGGAAGTGGCGCATGCTGACGGAGAGATTGATCCACTTGAAGATTCAGTGATTAGAAAAACCGCTGAACTGCTCTACGTTGACCACAAAGACTTCATCAAGACCAAGCTTAATGTGCTTGGCGAAGACTAAATATCCAAACAATTGAGCAGCGTTCGGGGCGCAAGCCTAACGCTGCTTCAGATTTTAGTAACGCCCCCATTTCAACAAACCTATCCTAATTAAGCGCTTCACTTGTCGCATAACCGATTAGCGCATTGCCTTCCCATAGAGAATGCCGTTGAGCTCTAGGATCGTACCGTCTTTCGTAATGTACGCGCCTCGTTGATCGGATATCAAAACACTATGCTTGTTGTCATAGTGCTTGATAAACAGATTTTTAACGTTGAAGGTTTGGTTTCCGTGGGCTTGGTGCTGTTCGAGCTGATAGAAGTAATAATGATTCCCCCAACGTAGGAACACACCAAACAACTGCTTGGTTTGCACGACTCGTCCATTTCGGTCATAGCCGACATAGCGCATTTTTGAGCGTCCATTTTTCAGCTCAAGGGTCAAGACCTCCCAGCCATAATTCTCGTACTGACTTCCAAACTGATACGAACCTTTGGTCGCTACTCCAGAGACTAAACCAAACGCTAAGATCACAAATACGGTTACAACAATCGGCAGCCAAAAGTTACGCCTCATCTGCAGTTCCTTCTACCTTTACACCTTCTTTTTGGCCTTGTGAACAGCGCCCAGACTTGAAATCTGCACTAATGTCGTGCCAGCCACTTTCGTCTAACACCACCACCTGCATACCACCACACTCGATACCCATGCGGTGAAGATAGATCGCCTCTACGCCCGGCTTCACAAGTGAAGTTAAGTCTTCCACCAGCTCTTGTTCCAACTCGACGCTATCATGGTATACATCGACCCCCTTGATGGAAGCTCTTTCCATAAACAACCCAAGATAAGACAGGATAATGACTATAAAAAGGCTTACCGCGAGCCCACTAATAAACGGGATAAACTTAGAAGATGCTTGCTTGCCTTGTGCCTGAGTTTTCTCTGATAGCCCTCGAGTGTCAGCTGATTCGTTTAAATCAGAGGATGATTTTGACTCCAGCACTGTGGATTCCGAGCGAGTAAAATCCTCCCGTTCACTCAAACTGGCAGATTGCGGTACGCCTTTGTCTTGTGCTGCTACGTTTTCTGATGCAGCTGGTTTTTCTGATCCTGGAAGGCTTTCAGATACAAAATTTTGCTCAGGTGCTTTACCGCAGCCTGGCGTGACACTACTGTCAGGAGCAACAAAGCAGTAGCCTTCCTTTTGTACCGTAATCACCTTGCAGTCTGACCCTACTTCTTTCAGAGCACTACGAACATTTTTGATTGCGACATTCAGAGAGCTGCTAGTAACAATGCGTCCCGGCCAACAATGCGTTAAAAGGAATTCACGACCTAAAGTTTGTGAGCAGCTGTCCATTAAATGCTTTAAAAGCAGACACTCTGATCGCGACAATGTCACAACTTTATCTAATGACGGGTTAATCAATGTGCGGTCATCAATTTCAATAACCAAATCATACTCTTGTAATTTATTATTCATAAGGTGAGTTAAGACTGTTAATAATCTCACCTTAGAATAACACGAGGCTTTACATTAGTTCAAAATCACAGGGATAATTTAAAACCCAACTCACTGATATTGATGCTAGCAAAGCCTAATTTAACGGCGTTAAGTTCACTCGCAATGTCAAGAGCATGTTGCTCATCCTTTGCCAATATCGAGATAGAATATATTGGTTGAATCATCGCTATCTGGTTTGGCTTCCGATCAGCAGTAGACTGATTTTTTATATAAGCCGAAGTAATTACTCCTTGAGATCTCCAATCAACCACTTTTTGTAAATCAACGCTAATAATTTTATCTACCAGCAACTGATCTTCTGGCTCTTTCCAAGTCAATTCAATCGCATAGTTTTTAAAAGCAACTTGAGTATCTACCCATTTACTTCCGATGTCTCTTACTTCAGTTATCGCGGCTAGCTTTTTAAATTGAAAAGGGAGATTTCCAATAAAGCATCTTACTTCTTCTTCACTATTGGCTTCCATCACAAATTTAATTTTTGGAAACTGATTTTCGCCATTAAAACTATCAGAAACAAACATATCGTGAATTAAACCAGCATCAATTAAGTTAGCAAATGCTTGCTTCTGTTGATGCAACGCATCTAATACAGCTCGAGCATCTTGTGTTTTCCAAGTAACCGATACACCATAAGCAGCTGAATAACTCTTAACCGAAAAAAAAAAGCTAAAAATAACTAAAAAAATTTGTGGTACATATTTCATTCAAAACACTCTCTATTATTTTCGGATGACTTAGTAAATATTAGTATCAGTAGTACCCTCTAATGATTAAGTGAGGTTGTTCCTCTCTCATTACAGAGATCGCATCTATAAAATGCTTTGGGGTTTTCCAGCTCGCGACATTTACGTGAGGTTAAGTGCGTCTGTGTTTGATGTTCAATGTAACCTAGTAGAAATAAAAGCGGGTTGTTGGGATAACACGTCCCTCACAATTTTCCAATAGGCTAAGGTTTGCTCATGCTCACTCGAATATACTGAAAATGTGTTGATAAGCATAACAGGCTGTACAAGCGCTAATGATTTTATACTTAATAATCTCAATGCGATGAAATTTTTAATAAACCACTTAATAGGACCTACGTTGATTAGATGTTGCACACGCTAACAGAAATAAAAGAGTCATCAAGAGCCAAGCTAACGATTTAATATTAATTAAGTAGATACCCTATTGTTGACATCAAACATTATATAAACAAAGCCATGAGAAATATAGCCTATTCCTCAGGCGTGGATAATTGAAGTCAGGATGTTAAAAATACTATCAAATAATAGAGAAAACCATATCCTCAAGAATCGAATCGATTTTCTTCACTCGAGAATGTTAAAGTTAACTCTCGACTTTATATCAATCCGACGCCTGCCTTTCTCTGACAAATATCCAACAATTTTAACTCATTACATACTTGATTCAATTGTCCCTATTCTCATCAATATAGTGATTGCAAGCATGCTAGTTAAGCCAGAACCAGATAAACGTAAGTTCAACTTACCTAAAATGGTTCATTTTTCAATCAGTTACATTGACCTTTATCGCTATATCAGGTTTAAGCATAGAGATGATTGATGCTACGGTTAAAGCTTTTATATCGCCAGTGACACTACATATATCCGGGCATTGAAGCGTCACTTTTTTGATAAAGGCGATAAGCTAAAGATACTATTGGGGAGATAAATGTCTTAATACACGAACGATGATGATTTATTTAGTCACTATGGTAATAACAGTCCATAGGAAGATGTAAAAAGCCACCTTATGTCGGTGGCTTTTTACATTTCGGAGCAAATATTAATATTCGCCTACTACTAAAGCATCGTCAGAACAAGCTTCGCCAGGTTGTAAGCATCAACGTAACCAGAATGCTGGCGCCCTTCCCATTCGATGTTTTTTGCTTCTTGAGCCGCTCGGTGGCCAATGCGTTTGTCTTTCAGCCGGTTTTGTACGCGATACAGCGTCGCAATATTGATGAACTCGCTAAATGGTGGTTCGATACCTTTCTCTTGACACTCTTTGTGTAAAATCAGGTCATCACGTCCCCACGCAGCATAGATCTTGTTTGGACCACCGAAGTTCTTGATCATCGATTTGATGACGGATTCTAACGGACGCCCCTGCTTTTCGATTTTACGTGGAGTAATGCCGGTTAGCTCGGCACAAAACTGAGAGACTTCGTCTTTTTCGGGCTTAACGTAGTACTGCGCTCGTTTCACGATGGTTCCAGATGCCAGATCAACCTCAGCAAGACCCACTTCAATGATCTCGCCTGTTGTTCCTACACCATTTTCGCTCCAACAGCACATTTCCAAATCGAAACACACCACTCGATTGTGATTCATACGTCGCCTAATTCTCTCGTCCAAAATTTTGTGAAATTGTACATGAGCCCAATACAGAACTCGACCCTAGTTGTATCAAGTGCTCATTTAGCCTGCAATTGTGACTCGATTTCGACCATTTAACTTACTTTGATAGAGCATGCTATCTGTTTTTTGTAGCAGTTCTTCAGTGTCTTCATTGGTATGGATGGCCGCACCAATACTCAAAGTGCAGCTCAACTGTTGCCCTTTATGCTCACAATGAGAATGACTGACGGTGTTCAGAATGCATTGTAAGTAGCGGTCTAGTGCTTCAGGCTCTGAGATACTCGAAATTATACAGAACTCGTCGCCGCCCAAACGGAAAAGATTATCCCCTTCTTTCAAATTTACCGAAATCAACTTGATGACATGAACAAGCAAAGCATCACCAGCAGGGTGACCAAACTTGTCATTAATGCTCTTAAATTTATCGACATCAAAGCCAATTAAGCTAAATGACTCACTTCGCTTAACCGCCCTGTCAAACATCTTATTGAAAGCTCGTCGGTTATAGATTTCAGTTAAGCTATCGTGGTTCGCTAAAAATCTAAGTTCTTCTGTCCTTTTGTCTAACATGCGATACAAGCGCTCTTTCTCTCTAATTTGCATATTAACGATATACGCTAGTAACAATGAGATGGTTGTTCCGACTAAGGCTATTCCAGTTAAAACTAGGTAGCCATAAAAAGAGATGCAGGAATCTATCTTGTAATCGATCTTCCAATTTCGGTTGGCCAGCT
The DNA here is from genome assembly GCF_001635455.1 of Vibrio sp. HI00D65. Classification (GTDB taxonomy): domain Bacteria; phylum Pseudomonadota; class Gammaproteobacteria; order Enterobacterales; family Vibrionaceae; genus Vibrio. The sequence goes on along the minus strand of NZ_LWEH01000013.1, from coordinate 306,424 downwards.
CGATTGTCTTAGTTATATGATGCCCTGTTACACCCTCATAGCCTTCAGTTTCAAACAGAACTGGGGAGTCTTCGGCTTCAAACCCGGTATCCGTCACGCGAACATACACATCCATATCACCGACAGCTGATGCTAACAGGTTTTCAAAGTAATAAGTGGTACGAACTACACCAATCACAACACCTAGCAAGTTATCACTTTCCCCTTCAAAGACCGGGTGATAAACCAACATGCCAGTCTTAGGTGTATCTGGAGTTAAGCCATCTTGAATAAGGCGTACTTTGTCAGAGATATTCGCTTGGCGCGTCTGTTTGATATTTTCGACAATACGCTTAAATCGCTCGCGTGCAGAGTAGAAACCAATCACTCTGTTGTGCGCTTCAGTATTCGGATAAATATCGGTAGCAATAAAAGCAGGCTCGCCATCTAACTGGTAACCATAGGTTTTAGGTTTATGTTTAGGGATGGTGAACAAGCGGTAAAATGGGTACTTTGCTTCCATTTTCGCAGTGTGTTCGGCAATCTGGTCTGCCGTGACTTTCTGCATCCACTGTAAGCCAATTAAACTTTTTGAGCCGTTAATGGTTTGCTGTGCAAAACGGTCAAATTTATCCCAGTCTTCAGGATCATTAGAATAGAAAAAGTTTGCGCCCGAACCTATGTAAGCCACATCATTGTCGATAAACGCTTCCAAGCTCAGTGTTTGGTGTTTAGCAAAGCTGTCCAAATTCATGTTCAATGCGCGGTTTTGGTTGAGCGCGACTAGAATAAAACACAACACTGTAATCAAAAAGCTGACCGAGAATACGACCAGTGGTAGCGTTCGTCTCTTCAACCCTGTTAATGGGTCGGTAGTGTGAGGCATAGAGTTTCCAAATTGGCTTTGATGAGGCCAAAGTATATAACGGAAGGGAATGATGCTCCATTTAAGTTTTCGTTATAAAAATGACATAAAAGATGCACACTTTACTTTGCATTCACATCACAGGTTAACAATCGACCGAATCTCGACTAAATTTCAAGCTAACACACTCAAAAACTACTGGTTTGAAAACATAAATTGCCACTCTTAAGCCTTGAATATGCTAGTATCCACCCATATTTATAGCTTGAAAGTGACCATTTGGGCCTTGCGCCTATGAGTTTCTTTCTAACCTGTATATTCCCTATAACCGACGAATATACCGTTAAATCAATCTAAAGAGAAAAATCACTATGATCGTTGATTTGAACCTAATCCCACAGACGTTTGATATGCTTCACGCAGGCCTAACTGCATCAAGCGTTTTACTACTGTTAATTGCCGTTTCTCGTAAAACCAAAGTGGTTGAGAAAGTCGTAGAAAAACCAGTAGAAAAGATCGTTGAAGTTGAAAAACCAGTTGAAAAGATTGTCGAAGTAGAAAAAGTTGTTGAAGTTGAAAAAGTCATCGAGAAAGTAGTAGAAGTTGAATCTAAGCTCGCTACAGCACCAACAGATTCTGCAATGCAATTGCTGTCTATCATGCAGCAAGAAGCACGTCTAATCGACTTCCTAAAAGAAGACTTGACCTCGTTCTCTGACGAAGAAGTTGGCGCAGCTGCGCGTGTTATTCACACTGGTGGTCAAAAAGTACTAGCGGACTACGTAACGCTTGCCCACATCCGCAGTGAAGATGAAGAGACTCGCATCACGGTAGCTGAAGGCTTCAATCCTCAAGAAATCCGTCTAACAGGTAACGTAACGGGTAACGCACCATTCAACGGCACACTTGTTCACAAAGGCTGGAAAGCAACGGACATGAACCTGCCTAAGCTTGCTGAAAACTACGATGCATCTGTAATTGCACCGGCAGAGGTAGAGCTATAATGGAACACCAAACTCAGGCATCATCGCAAGAGCTACCTACTCAAGATCAAGCATCTAAGTTCAGCGTTGGTATCGATTTGGGTACTACACACTGTGTTTTGTCTTACATCGACACAACCAATGAAGATGCACGCGTTGAGGTAATGCCAATTCCTCAGCTTACGGCTCCTGGTACAGTAGAAACTCGCAGCCAACTTGGCTCTTTCCTATACCAACCGCACGAGCACGAAATGAACGAAGCGTCACGTGTTCTACCTTGGTCTTCTGAACCAAAAGCACTAGTTGGCGCTATCGCTCGTAACCTTGGTGCTAAAACCCCTATCCGTTTAGTAGCAAGTGCGAAATCCTGGCTATGCCACGGTGGTGTAAACCGTCGTGACGCGTTCCTTCCTGCTGGTAGCCCAGAAGAAGTGGAAAAGGTATCTCCGCTTAAGACAACTGAGCTTTACCTTGAGCACCTTAAAGACGCTTGGAACCACGCAAATCCAGAACACAAACTGGCTGACCAAGACGTAACGATCACCGTTCCTGCTTCGTTTGACCCAGCGGCTCGTGACCTAACAGCAGAAGCCGCTCGTAACGTCGGTTTCACTCATCTAACGCTTTTAGAAGAGCCTCAAGCAGCTCTATACAGCTGGATCGATAACAGCAATGACAAATGGCGCGACGAAGTAGATGTTGGCGACATCGTGCTAGTTGTAGATATCGGTGGTGGTACTACCGACCTTTCTTTAGTTGAAGTAACTCAAGACGACGGTAACCTGAGCCTGAACCGTATCGCTGTAGGTGAACATATCCTACTTGGCGGTGACAACATGGACTTAGCTCTGGCTTACCGCTTGAAGATGAAGCTAGCACAAGAAGGCAAAGAGCTGGCACCTTGGCAAGTTCAAGCGATGACTCACGCATGTCGTGACGCAAAAGAAGCACTACTGAACGATGCAGAGCTTCAAGCTGTACCAATCGTGGTTCCTAGCCGTGGCTCCAAGCTACTTGGCGCGACACTAAAAACAGAACTGACTCAGCAAGAAGTACAACAAACATTGGTTGATGGCTTCTTCCCTAAAGTTGCTGTGACTGATCACCCGGTACAAAAAACGCGCGGCGCACTGACTCAAATGGGTCTGCCTTACGCTCAAGACGCAGGTATCACTCGTCACATTGCCGCATTCCTGTCTAAGCAAGCGAACGCGCTTTCTGGAAATGGTGAAACAGCTCAACAAGATTTCAATCCGTTTGCAAATATGCCGGGCATGCCAGGTGCTGAAGCGCCTGCTGCTGATTTCATCAAACCAACAGCAATTCTGTTCAACGGTGGTGTTCTAAAATCTAACCTACTTGCTGATCGTCTTTCAGACACAATCAACGAGTGGTTGATCAATGCTGATGCAGAATTTGCGAAACAACTATCAGGCTTAGATCTTGATCTAGCCGTTGCGAGTGGTGCTTCGTACTACGGCGCGGTACGTCGTGGTCAAGGCGTTCGTATCCGTGGTGGTATCGCTTCTGCTTACTACGTAGGTATTGAAAGCGCGATGCCTGCAATCCCAGGTATGGCTCCTCCAATGGAAGCACTGTGTGTTGCACCATTTGGTATGGAAGAAGGCTCAAGCGTTCAAGTTCCTAGCCAAGAGTTTGGTCTAGTGATTGGTCAGCCAGTTCACTTCCAGTTCTTCGGTTCAACTACACGCCGTGAAGATGAAGCTGGTACTCACCTTGATCACTGGGCGCCAGAAGAGCTTGATGAGCTTCCTGAAATCCAAGTGACACTGCCTGTTTCTGAAGGCCGTCGCGAAGGTGAGGTGGTTCCGGTTACTTTAGCTTCTCGCGTTACTGAGCTAGGTACTTTATACCTAGAAGCGATTGCCACTGACAATGGTCAGAAATGGCATGTTGAGTTCGACGTTCGTGAAGATTCGAACAACGACTCAAACGACGAAGCATAATGAATCAACGGCACCTTAGTGGGTGCCGTTATTTTATCAATACCATTCCCAACTCAGTCCACCCTGTTTCTCAGGAACGACGTAGACGAATAACAACAATAAGACCAAAGCTATCAACACACTGGTCATCACTCTGGAAGAATAAGGTTTTGTATGGCAACTCCTCGTTTTTTAGTCGGCATTGACTTAGGCACAACCAACACTGTGGTTGCCTACTGTGAAATTAGCGACGACCTACAACATGCTCCCGTTTCCCTTTTCGAAATCGATCAACTTATCGGCCCTGGTGAAGTGGTTCGTAAGCCCCTACTCCCATCGTTTCGTTACCACCCAGCCCAAGGTCAAACCTCTCCTTCAGACCTAACTATGCCGTGGGAACCAAACCCAGTTGAAGGCGATATCAACAATGTTATCGTCGGTGAGTGGGCGCGTGAATTGGGCGCTAAGGTCGAAGGGCGCCAAGTATCAAGTGCGAAGAGTTGGTTATCACACCAAGCGGTGGATCGTAGCTCAGACATTCTCCCTTGGGCTGGTGCAGCGGATGTCGATAAAGTTTCACCAGTTGTTGCGAGTGCTAGCTACCTCAATCACATTCGCCAAGCATGGAACTACCGTAACCCAAGCAATAAGCTTGAAGACCAAGATGTTGTTGTCACGGTTCCAGCGTCATTCGATGAGACAGCACGTAAGCTGACACTTGAAGCCGCAGAGCTAGCCGGTTTAGGCAAGATCCTCTTACTCGAAGAGCCACAAGCGGTTTGTTACGACTGGTATGCACGCCACCAGCAAACCGCCGCGGAAGAACTCCAACAGATCCCGTTGATCTTAGTGTGTGATGTCGGCGGTGGTACTACCGACTTAAGCTTAATTGAAGCCCAGTTCAATGGGAATAGCGATGCAGACAAACAAGGCCATAGTGAACTAGCACTCGACCGTATTGGCGTTGGCGAACACTTAATGCTGGGTGGTGATAATCTAGATCTAGCCCTCGCTCACCTTGCAGAGCAGCGCTTCAACCAAAACAAGAAACTGAATGCCTCTAGCCTCACCAAACTGATTCAACAAACTCGCGCAGCAAAAGAGAGCCTACTTTCTGCTGATGCGCCAGACGATGTCAAAATCACTATGCTTGGCAGCGGATCCAAGCTTTTAGGCGGCACTAAGAGTATCGGCTTAACCAAGCAAGAAGTTCATCAAATCGCATTAGAAGGCTTCTTCCCACTGTCTGAATTTACTGAAACACCAGACAAACGTCGCAGCGCTGTAGTTGAATTCGGTCTGCCTTACGTTGCGGACCCAGCGGTAAGTAAGCACGTTGCTGAATTCCTGACAACGCATCAGCAAGTGTCTAAAGCGGCGCTACAAAATTCAGATGCGGTTCAATTCGATGACACCAAACCAGCTATTCCTGTCGGTGTGCTGCTTAACGGTGGTGTGTTCAACAGTGAACTTGTCACAGAGCGTATAACTCAGCTTCTAGGTAACTGGAACGGCGCTCCAATCACAGTACTAGATAACCCTCACCCAGATTGGTCTGTGGCATTAGGCGCGGTTGCGTTTGGCAAAGCTCGCCGTGGTGCTCAGCTGAAAATCGGTGGCGGTGCTGCTCGTTCTTACTTCTTGCATCTACAAGAAAAGAACAAGATGGGTAAAGCACTGTGTCTGCTTGCTAAAGGGACCGAAGAAGGCCAAGAAATCCGTTTGAACAGCCGTCGTTTCTCACTGACGTTAGGCGAGCCAGTTCGTTTTAACCTGCTGACTTCAACTCACGATCAAATTGCTCACGATACAGCCATTCAAAATGGTGTGATGGTCGATGTGGATGCCGACCTGTTCTCCCCTCTTCCACCTTACATCTCGACGCTGGAAGGCTCAGGCACAGCGGAGCTTCAAGCTAACCAAAAAGAGCGCGTTGAAGTGCTGCTCGCTTGTCAGTTAACCGAAGTCGGCACACTGAAAATGGAGTGCGTGAGTACTGAAGATGACTCGAAACGTTGGTTACTTGAATTTGAAGTCAGGAATAAGCAAGGCGAAGAATCCGATAACTCTACAATTCACCCACGTTTAGATGAGTGTAAAGAGCTGATCTCTCGCCTGTACAGCGGCAACAAAAAGAGTGCGGAATCGAAAGAGATCAAAACACTTTCGAAAGATCTTGAGAAACGACTCGGTAAACGCGATGAATGGGATTTCACCACCCTCCGTCATCTATTTGATACTTTATCATTAGGTCGTAAACGTCGTCGCCGCTCAGAAGCACACGAGAAAAACTGGTTGCGCTTAGCGGGTTACTCACTGCGCCCTGGCTTTGGTGATCCTACTGATTCATGGCGTATCGAACAGATTTGGGGTCTCTACCAACAGAACATTCAGTTTAAGAACCACCAAGGTTGGACCGACTGGTGGGTTTTCTGGCGTCGTGTTGCCGGTGGTTTGAACCAAGAGCAGCAAGAGACAATCTTGGCTGACATTGCGAAGTACCTTCACCCAGGTGCTATGAAGAACCCTAAGAGCGCTAAAGATGCCCAAGACAATGGTTATGAAGCCATGGTGAGGCTGGCGGCATCCCTTGAGCAACTCGAAGTGGAAGACAAAGTGCTTCTTGCGTCTTGGTTCCTAAGTAAAGCGATCAATCACAACCAGTTTGAACAAGCACACTGGTGGGCGCTAGGTCGACTGGCTTCAAGAACCCCGCTATATGGCAGCCAACACAGTGTAATTCCTAGAGAGCAAGCAGAGCAGTGGTTACCAAAATTACTTGAGCAGAACTGGCAGAAAGAGCAGATGATTGCCTTTGCCGCAGTGATGATTTGTCGTAAAACTGGCGACCGTCAGTTTGATATTTCTGACGATTATCGCAATCAAGTGATTGAGAAGCTAAAGCAGAGTAAGGTTCCAGAGTCTTGGTTAACGCTGGTTAGCGAAGTCACTGAGCTTTCAGAGAGCGAATCTAAGCGTGTGTTTGGTGATGCTTTGCCAAGTGGTTTAAGTCTAATCAACAGCTAGGGCTGAATGCAGATCTTACTTCTAAGCAGCTAGAAAAGAAAAAGCCACTTTCGATACGTTGAAAGTGGCTTTTTTATTGGTGGCTAAAGGCTGGTGTGTGTCGTTGATATGTAGCTTTCGGGTTAAGAGCCTCAGCCGTGTTGCGGTTAATCATTGTTAATGTTTCGTTCCGTTTGGGTTGATAGTGAAGTCTGTATTCTCATAGATGTCAGACAGTTTTTTGGGTTTCTTTTCTTTGGCTCCTTTATTGGGTTGATTATGAGTTTCGCTCAAAAGCCACTCCTCATGCATTTTTGCTGAATCCAAGAATTCTGGATCCTCCATTGCTTCCTTGCGAAGTTTATTTACACGTTCGAGAATATCCCAAATCATAATACTTCACCTCCACTAAGGCTACACTTTCCAATATAGGACTCCGCCCTATTGATTCAATACTTTCCGGTTAAACCATAGTGAATTTGTGATTTAGATATCGAAAACCGCCTTATAAGCACATTATTTAAACAGGTAGAATTCACTTATTTTTATTAAAAAATAAATATGGTCGAAGTGTTTTTTATATAGTTTTTATAAACACACCACCTATAGGCTATGCCTTTGTCTTATTAAAAATACAAACGAAAGGAAATACATTATTTCAGATTGCAAAGGCAGAAATTTGACATTATAGTCAACCGTATGACATTCCAAAAAGGTGAGCATTCATGCCATGTACCAATATCTATCAATCCAGCTCTAAATATGCCATCAATGATCTAGTGTAAGAAATGGACCTCTCTTTATGGAAAAGCATGCTCAATAACATAGCAGAAGTGCTTAATGCTCCCGCTGTTGGGCTTATTCTTACGTCTGAAGTTGGATTCCAAGAACATTGCGGTGTCTTCTTCACCAGGTGTTAAAGCGGACCCTGGCAAAATCATCCCCAGAGACATCAATTTTTACTGCAAGAAAGTGATGGAAACCAGAGCCATGCTTTATGTAAAAAATGCGTCTGGTAAAGAGGAATGGAGCGACAATCCCGAACTCACGCAGATGGGCTATGTCTCTTATCTAGGTTTACCGATCTTCCAATCGGACGGCAGCATGTTCGCAACACTCTGCGCGCTAGACACTAAAGAGACCTCTTATAAACCAATACAGATAAATTTAATGGAGAGTATTCGCGCGCTATTGGAAAGAGAAGTACATACTGCAGAACGAATTCGGAAATTGAAATATACATCTAATCACGACGAACTGACTCAAGTATTTAATCGTAGAGCGATATTAAGCGAGTCACCCAAATTCATCGATAGCACTATTGAAAATAGCATCAATATTAAAGCTGTTTATTTTGATATCGACGGACTTAAGTATGTCAATGATAACTTGGGAGATACTATAGGCGACCAATATATAAAGTCCTTCTCTCATTCACTTCAACGTAACACTCGTAAGGATGATATTTGTGGAAGACTTGGAGGAGATGAGTTTCTCTTATTGTGTAGAGACATCACCGAAGATTCCCTAAACAAGATAATAAGCAGAGTGTAATCTGACTTTAATAAACACTCCCAAAACTGGGTATAGATTGCCACGCCACTTTTAGCCATGGTTCACTTATTTACTCGTCAAATATTCCACCTATCGATGAGTTAATTCGACTGACGGATGAACAAATGTACGAAAACAAAATGAGTAAACGTTACGCCCAACTAAAATAAAAAAAGCGAGCACTATGCTCGCTTTTCTACCGCTTAAAATTCGTTTCAGCTTACGCACGGTTACCAATTTTCACCGTACCATTAGTCGCAAACCAAAGCGCTTCAGAGCGACGACGACCTAATAGAATTGGACCATCATCGTAGAACAAAAAGTTCTTCCAATGCTTCTTAAAAACGGCCCATTTGGTTTCAAGAACATTATATTTTTCATAACAAAAATAGATAGTTACGTCATCTTGCCAATCAATAAAATTAAGGATCTCTTCTGGCATTTCCGGTTCATCGGCTTCCCAATGTGCCATCCAGCTGATCTCTTCTTTCCAGTTCGATGCTTTGCTAGGCCAGTCTTGCGGGCTTAGTCGCTCAGCGTCTGGGCTTTGAGGACTCACGTTCTCTTTCCAAAACTGAGACGCTCTTGCCTGTGTCATTGGCTTAATCTTTTCCAAATCCTCAGCCGGAAGTGGCATAGATTGGTGAGTAAAAATCCATTTTCTTTGGTATTCGTCCAAAGTTGTGTATGACATCAAAATTCCTCAAATATCTTCTCAGGCCGATGGTTCAACCATGGCTCAATGTTCTTTTAGTAAAGGCAGCAACGCTACATCGCTTAATATTCGCTACCTTTTTTAATCGCTGCTCGTTTGTGGGCTTATAGACTGCGTTGTCTAAATGTTGCGTCTATCTTCCCAGTTAGGATTGACGAGCGCCGTCAGTATGTGGTCTTCCCATTTACCGTTAATTTGTAGGTAATCTTTGGCAAAACCTTCACGTACAAAACCGAGATGCTCAAGAACACCCGCACTTCGTTCATTGTGAGGCATATAACCCGCCATTAGGCGATGCATGTTCTGCACGTCAAACATATAGTCTTTCGCCATGCTGAGGCCTCTGCGCATGTAGCCATGCCCCTGAGCTTGCTCTGCGAGTGAATAACCCACGTTACACGCATAGAACGGGAAACGAGACAAATTACTGAACGAGATAGTCCCTAACATTTCGTTAGTATCGGCATTAATCAATAAACAGTAATAGCCGAGCCCCATTTTATGAAGCTCGTTTAGCTTAATTAGGCGCTGTGCCCAGCCCGTTCTATCAAAAAATGCATCTTCACGAATCGGTTCCCAAGGTTTGAGATACTCTCGATTCACCTGAAAGTACTCACTGATCATAGTCGCATCGTCTATCTCAGCGGTACGTAGGATCAGATTTCCATCTCGCTTGTAAATACGTTCTGGTGTGCTTAAGTCTTCCATAATTTAGGTCTTATTCGATCAGTTCTTTCTAATACCGTAATCACGAAGTTTATTCGCAATAGAGGTATGAGACACGTTCAAACGCTTGGCTAACTTACGACTTGATGGGAATGACTGGTAAAGCTTCTCCAAAATCTGAGACTCATAGTCTTTCATGATCTCATCCAGAGAGCCATCTAAACACAAGTTCGCCATACCTGTTGTCATGGTTTCTAACTGAGGCAAGTGGAACTGCTCAACCGTTAGCGTATCTGAGTCCAGTTCAGTAAGCGCACGTAATACCATGTTGTCTAGCTGACGAATGTTACCCGGCCATTGGTAATTACCAAGTTGGTCGATTAACTCTTGAGTAAGCTTAGGCTTAAGCATACCAAGCTGTTGTGCATATTTAGCTACGAACAGTTCCAGTAATGGCCCAACGTCGTTAGAACGTTCACGCAATGCAGGAATAGAGAGCGTCAGTACATTCAAGCGGTAGAATAAGTCTTCACGGAACGAGCCTGAATCAGCAAGTTCAGAAAGACGGTGGCGCGTTGACGCAATAATACGAACATCAGCGTGCATCTCTTCTTCTTCACCAACACGACGGAATGAACCATCTTGTAGGAAGCGAAGCAGTTTGATTTGTAGATGCGGGCTCATTTCGCCAATCTCATCTAAAAATACGGTACCACCATTGGCTTGTTCGAAAATGCCTTTATGACCTTGTTCATGGTTGAATGACCCCGGGGCGTGACCAAACAGCTCAGTTTCAGCTACGTCATCAGGCATCGATGCACAGCTCAGAATCAAGAATGGGAAAGACGAGCGGTTTGAGCGGTTATGACACGCTTTCGCCAACATCTCTTTACCTGTACCTGTATCACCTTCAATTAGCAGAGGCTGATCCAGCATCGCCAGTTTCTTAGCTTGGCTTATTAACGCTTTATGGCGATTAGAAACACCAACAAAATGCTCAAAGCCTAAGTTGTTCTGTTCCGAAATCGCATCGGGCGTATTCATCTCTTGGTTGCAAGAACGAATCGTCATAACCGCGCTCGCAAGCACAGGTTCGTTGACGTCACCACCCAGATAGATAGGTAGGATTTCAATAGAGAAGTCTAAACCGTCCAACACAACAACTTCACGGTGGCGTGTTACTTCACCTTCGATCCAACGACCAAAGTTAAAGCTTGGTACGAAGGAGGCGAGTGGTTCGCCAATCACTTCGTCTTCTTGCTTGCCAAATAGGCTGAGTGCAGCGTGGTTTGCCATATCGACTGAACCTTTAAGGTCAATCGCAATCACGGGGTCAGGTAGGTTAGCCAGCAAAGCGATCAGCTCAGTGTTGTGCCTTTCGCTCGGCATGAATTGTATTTTTCGTACATCCTTTACACCTGAAATTCGACGAATTTCAGCCATAAGCTGACTAAAAGCATCAAAGTCAATATCAGGGCAGTTCAGGTAAATAATGCCTTTAACATCGATTTCGATTCCTCGTAAATCAATGCTTTTTGAGGCCAAGATATCGAGCAACTCACGCGTTAAGCCGAGTCGGTCTTCACACAATACTTCAAGACGCACAAATAGTCCTATTATAAGTGTCAGGATAAGTTGACAGTAGTGTGAATTAAGGTCTGAGTTCAGTCAAGAAGAAGAGTAAACATATGTTTACTCTTCGCTCGCAAACCACTCAATGTCATACATTTTGTTTCAACGACGTACGTTTTATTTGAGGGTGATACGCTTTATTTCAGAAAGGACGGCTTTACGCATGTCGGCCAGTTTTACTTTGCGTTCATTATGCCAAGGCATAGGGCGAAGTAGTGTCATGGCTTTTAGACCCAATCGAGCCGTCAGGATACCAACACCCAAGCCCTGCCCCGCTCTCGCTGAGACTTTACCAGCCAAATCCATCGAAACTAAGTCCATAGTCGCATCAATCGCCAACTCACTTACCCCTGCAGCTGCCATGTTGATTAACACCAACTTAAAAAGTTTGATGCGTGACCAGTATCCAAGTTCAATGCCATACACATCAGCTAGCTCGTCTATCATGGTGAAATTGCGCCAAGCCACCAGCAACATGTCTGCCGCTGCTAATGGACTCACCGCAACCAAGGCTGCTGATTCAGTCGAGAATTTAGTGACGATTTGAGTAGCCACTTTGTCTTGCTGGGCAACAACTAATGCATCGTACATATCCAACACTTCAGCATCACTGTGTGCAGGGTTGATGCTATTTCTCCACTTATCGAACTCCGGAGACTCCGCAATAATGCCGCCCTGCTTAGCGATGTTTTCACAGAACGCTTTGCCTTTGCCGACACTTTGGCTTTGTAGTAGCTCTTCACTCTGCTCTTGTACGCTAAAGTGATCTTTCAATGAGCGTAGCTTCCACAGCTCTTTGCATATTGCACCCAAGCCCAGTGACGCGATTGCCGCGATAAAACTGGCCCAACCAAGTGCGAGCCAATCTGCTGATTGAACCGCCGTGATGACAGAATCAATCGCTTGCCAGCCAACCAAGCCTGAGAAAGCAACCATTAAGCCAGAGCCCAACCACTTTCTCTTTTTACTTGGTCGGATGATTTGTTCTAGTTGCTGCTCAGCTTCGCCATCTAGCTCGCTCTCAACCTGTGGTGCAACGGTTACAAATTTCTCTTGTTCAGTAAACAACTGCTGGGCACCTAATTCTGGAGTCGCTTCCCCCACGCCATGCTTACCCAAAGCACTATCATTGTCATCAAAAGAGGTCTTCAGCGGCTCATTAAAGACCTGCTTTGTTTTTAATTCACTCATCTTTTATTGCCTCAATTACTTTAACTTATCGCCAATGAGATACTCTAAAACCTTATCAATTCTTAGGTGTTGGCAAGGTTCATCAGAATGTTGTTCCATTGGCCTAAAGCTCGTGAAATCAAACTGGTTAGTTTCCCAGTACTGCTTGTTCGGCAGCTTCCGTGGCACCTCACCCGGATACATAGTCTGGGGAACGTTATCCAAAGTAACACCTTGCAGCGCTGGCACATTGTCCGATCCCGATGAGATATAACCTGCGCTGGTCGCTTGAATGGAAGCGATACTCATGCAGCTCATATCGATATGCTCAAACGCCGCCTGTTGCCACGCTGGGTGTACCATCTGTTGCAGCAGTGACACCAAGTTTGGATGCTGATCTGGTGTTACATGGTCTGCCTTAGTCGCTGCAAACAGGATCTTGTCGATCTTCGGAGCAAACAAACGTCTCAGGATATTGCTTCGGCCATATTTAAAGCTCTTCAATAACTGTTCAAGTGCACTACGCATATCCATGAAAGAGTCGTAACCTGCATTGAGTGGCTGCAAACAATCCACCAGTACAATTTGTCTGTCGAAGGTTGAGAAATGATTCTTGTAGAACGCTTTAACAACCTTCTGTTGGTACTCTTCATATCGCGCTTTCAGCACCGCATAGTTACTTGTTTTCGAGAATTTACTTTCTGGTGCTGCGCATGGGAAAAACTGCAGCACAGGCGCGCCTTCAAGCTCACCAGGTAATACAGATCGCCCCGGTTGCACCCAATGTAGTCCATTGCTCTTACAAGTATGGAGATACTGAGTGTAACTATCCGCAATGTTAACCAGTTTCTTCTCATCAGCTTCAGCCAACAGGTCAACGTCGCCAAGCATTGCGCTCCACTCTTGCGAGTAAGTTTCTCGGTCACCTTTTAATGCGGCAAACTGAGATTGACTCCACGTTTCAAAATCCATATCCAATAATGGCAAGTCAAGTAACCATTCACCCGGATAGTCAACAATGTCGAGATAAAGCGTACTGTTTTTACTCAGTAACTTCTTCGCGCCTTTTGCCGGCTTGTATTTGATAGCCAAGCGAATTTCACTGACATCGCGTGTCGGTACTGGCCATTCTGGTGGCTGACCATTTAATGATTCCATCGCTTCGTCATAAGAGAAACGCGGAATCATCATGTTGTGTTGTGGGATGCGCTTTGCACCAATAATTCTTCCGTCTCGCGCTGATGCAAGAAGCGGTAAATTATTATGTGTAGAGGTATGAAGAAGTTGGTTAACCAACGAGGTAATGAATGCTGTTTTACCTGCACGAGACAGACCCGTGACCGCAACTCTAATGTGAGAGTCCGTTCCTCTGCTTATAAAGTCACTCATTTCTTGAGTTAGGTGTTTCATTTGAACGACTCCGTGATATTTAGGCAAGCTGGTTATGATGATGGAGAGGCAAGCCTATGTTCTTTCCCTATTGGGATAGTTTGTATACTGTTGCTTATTCGTTTGCTAATAGTAGTGAGTATGCAATACCCATTCTTAATGCTAGATGAATAAAAGCCCCTGATTACATTAATAATCAGGGGCTTTGAAATTTTTCATGAATAGCAGACTAATCGTCTTCTATGAGTTTGTAGATAACAAACAGTGCTATCTCAGCAATCAACCACAATACACATGTAATGGTTACGTATTTTTCGTTAAAGATGCTGATTCCGTGCAAGATCAAATCGTAACCAATGAAACTACCGATCACCACTGCCAAGATAATTTGTAGGATATGAATAAAACGAGGCATTCCTATCTCCTATGTTCTTATATCAAACGATGTATTTGTCACTATATCATTGATAATAAGACAAAAGTGCAGATAATGCTGCACTTTTGTCTTTAACTTTCTATCAAAACTTGCAATTCAAACGCTAGAGTCAGCATCAATTACGACTTTTTGACTTCGGTTGATTAAGCTTTTTCAGCTTCGGCAATTTTCACTTTCCACGTGTCAGGACCTATCTGATGAGCGTTTGCGCCCGTTGAGTCAACCGCTACCGTTACTGGCATGTCTTCAACTTCAAACTCGTAAATCGCTTCCATACCAAGATCTTCAAACGCAACAACACGAGCTTTTTTGATTGCTTTTGCTACAAGGTAAGCAGCGCCACCTACAGCCATCAAGTAAACCGCTTTATGCTCTTTGATTGATTCAACCGTAGCAGGACCACGTTCCGCTTTACCGATCATACCCATGATGCCCGTTTCGTTTAGCATCATGTCAGTGAACTTATCCATACGTGTCGATGTTGTTGGGCCTGCAGGACCTACCGCTTCGTCGCCTACTGCATCAACAGGACCTACGTAGTAGATAAACTTACCTTTGAAATCAACGCCTTCAGGTAGACCTTCGCCGCCCTCTAGCATGCCTTGAATACGCTTATGCGCAGCATCACGGCCCGTTAGGATTTTGCCTGATAGAAGAACCGTTTCACCTGTCTTCCACTCTTGAACATCTTCTTTACTCACTTCATCAAGGTTAACACGGCGTGTGTTGGCGCCCGCTTCCCAGGTGATGTCTGGCCATTCTTCTAGTTTCGGTGGCGTTAGCTCTGCTGGACCGCTGCCGTCTAGTGTGAAGTGTACGTGACGTGTTGCTGCACAGTTAGGGATCAAACATACTGGCTTAGACGCGGCGTGTGTTGGTGCTGTTTTGATTTTCACATCTACCACAGTTGTTAGACCACCAAGACCTTGTGCACCAATACCTAGTTTATTTACGCGGTTGAAGATATCTAGACGAAGCTCTTCTTCTGCGTTCTCTGGACCTTTTTCGATAAGCTCCTGGATATCGATGTGTTCCATCAGAGACTCTTTCGCCAGTACCGCTGCTTTCTCAGCGGTACCGCCGATGCCTATACCTAGCATACCCGGCGGGCACCAGCCCGCGCCCATCGTTGGTAGCGTCTTCTCTACCCACTCTGCAATGTCATCAGAAGGGTTTAGCATAACCATCTTAGTTTTGTTCTCTGAACCGCCGCCTTTCGCCGCGATTTGAATTTCAACTTTGTTGCCCGGAACCATATTAATGTGAACAACCGCTGGTGTGTTGTCTTTAGTATTAATACGCTTCCCTGCAGGGTCCATTAGGACAGAGGCACGCAGTGGGTTATCTGGGTTGTTGTAAGCTTGACGAACGCCTTCATCAACCATTTGTTGTACTGTTAGATCCGTTTCCCACTTCACATCCATACCGATATTCACGAAACAAGTAACGATACCTGTATCCTGACAGATAGGACGGTGACCTTCCGCAGACATACGTGAGTTAATAAGAATTTGTGCGATCGCATCTTTAGCTGCTTGGCTCTCTTCTTTCTCGTACGCTTTTTCTAGGGCTTGGACAAAGTCTAAAGGGTGATAATAAGAAATATACTGAAGTGCGTCAGCGACACTGCTGATCACATCTTGCTTACGAATAACCGTCATTGCATGCCTCTTTATTGTTCTAGTTCCATGTGGGTTCACTATTTAACGAATAACGCTAAATGAGATCAGTAGGTTTAGCTTTTATAATGTTGATCTGTATTTAGTTGCTTTAGCAATCGCTTGCATAGCTTTAAACTAAACCACTTGGATTACACCGTTCTAATCAAGAACCCATTTTATTTTCAATTTATGATACTCTTGCTTCCTCTCACAAGCCATGCAGTGATCGAACTCTTTGTCACAAATTAAACAAATGAATAACAACGAATTTCGCGCTATCCAAATCAAGCCGCTTGAATATCAATCAACTTTAGCTAGACAGCTGTTTTCTCATATCGAAAACTTGCCGTGGGCAATGCTATTACGCTCTGCTTCAGAAAGCCACGTTGATAGTCGATACGACATTTTAGTTGCTCAACCCATCGCCACCTTCGAAACAATCGGTGCAAAAACCACCATTAGTGTTAAAGAGACGTTTGATGTTTCAGACTCCGATCCTTTCGAACTGCTAAACCACTATCAGCAGCAATTGTTACCAGCCACAAATGAGCACTCTGAGTTGCCGTTCATCGGTGGTGCATTAGGCTACTTTAGCTACGATTTGGGTCGAAGAGTAGAAACGCTTCCAACCACTTCAACACGTGATATTGATGCACCCGATATGGCGGTGGGTCTTTACGAGTGGGCGATTGTGGTTGACCACAAGTTGAAGACAGCTTGTGTGGTTGGGCAAAACATAGAAGCACACTGGGATTGGTTATCTCAACAGCAAGAAACTCAACCTACGGTTGAAGAGTTTAGCCTGATAACACCGTGGCAATCGAACATGAGCGAGCAGAGCTACGCAGATAAGTTTGATAGCGTCCAAGAATATCTACTGTCTGGTGACTGCTATCAAATCAACTTGGCTCAGCGCTTCAATGCAAAATACCAAGGCAGCGAATGGTTGGCCTACAAAAAGCTTGAGCAATATAACTCTGCTCCGTTTTCTGGCTTCATCCGTCTAGCCAACAGTGCCATTATCAGTGTCTCACCTGAGCGCTTCTTAGAACTGAAAGACAATGTGATTGAGACTAAGCCGATCAAAGGCACTCGCCCTCGTTCTGATGACCAAGTGATTGATGATACTAACGCACAAGACTTAGCGAGCGCAGATAAAGATCAGGCGGAAAACCTGATGATTGTAGATTTACTTCGTAACGATATCGGTCGAGTGGCAAAGCCAGGAACGGTTTATGTCCCTAAATTGTTCGATATTGAAAGCTTCCCTGCTGTGCACCACTTGGTAAGCACCATCAGAGCTGACCTTGATTACCAATATTCTGCAACAGACTTATTAAGAGCTTGTTTCCCAGGCGGCTCTATTACCGGCGCCCCTAAAGTTCGTGCGATGCAGATCATCGAGGAGCTAGAGCCACATCGACGTTCAGCATATTGTGGCAGTATCGGTTACATCAGCCGAAATGGCAGAATGGACACCAGTATTACCATCCGAACCTTAGTGGCAGAACACAACACGCTTTATGCTTGGGCAGGCGGTGGTGTGGTATTCGATAGTGATTGTGCGTCTGAATACCAAGAAACGCTGGATAAACTAAGTCGAATCCTTCCTGTACTGGAAGAGTGCTAAGCGACGCCAGTTTACTGAACGCTTAGTACAAGTTCTAAGCCCAAACGAAAAGTATAAAAAGCCGAAGTCATCGCGATGATCACTTCGGCTTTGTTTCTCCAAACGTTTTGCTAAAGCTGTTATGCAGTCATCAACTATGACGTAGTGATAGGCCCCCCCCCCCACTTCTTAAGCATTTCTTTTAAGTCATTAGCCGTATAAGGCTTACTGAGGATGTCGTTCATCCCACATTGAATACAACGCTCACGTTCTTCCAACGTAGTCCCTGCCGTAAGCGCGACAATAGACTTAGAATAACCTTTCTCTCTGAGTGTCTCCGTTGCTTCAAAGCCATCCATGAGTGGCATCCGGCAATCCATAAACACTATGTCATATTCTGTGTCTAACGCGAGCTCTACTCCTTCAACACCGTTGCTTGCAATCGCTGGCTCTATCTTATGTTTTCGTAGCATCTGCTGAATGATGATCTGGTTCATCTTAATATCATCAACCACCAACACTTTCAGCAATGAAAGTTCAACTTCAGATTCAACCCCTTTGGAAATCGTATCGCTACCATCAGGAACATCGATAACTTGGAGGGGAACTGAAATGGTAAATATCGTCCCTGCACCAACAATGCTGGTTACACCTATATCACCATCCATCAGGCCGACGAGCTTACGGCAAATCGCTAAACCTAGCCCAGTACCTTCATAATTACGGCTACTTGAGTTATCCGCTTGGGTAAAGGGTTCAAACAGCGTTTTATAAGCAGACTCAGCAATACCGACTCCAGTATCTTCTACAGAGAAAACGAAGTGCTGGTCACGCCATTCGATATCAACGTTTACATGCCCTTCCTCGGTAAACTTAATCGCATTACCAATAAGATTTACAAATAACTGAGTGATACGCTCTAAATCGCCTTTAAAGTGTGACGGGACGTCGGAAGCCACGCTAATATTGAAGTCGAGCTGTTTCTCAATCGCTCGATTGGTAAAGATGCTCTCAATCGTATTTCTTAAGTTATGCAAAGAGAACTTTTTCGGGATCAACTCCAGCATACCTGCATTGATTTTACTGTAGTCCAATAAGTCATTAATGATATTTCTTAAAAACTCACCTGATTGGCTTAGATTATTTACGATTTCTCGTTGGGAACTATTGAGCTCGGTATCACTGATTAATTCAGCACTTCCCAATAAACCATTGAGCGGGGTTCTTAGCTCATGGTTAATCATCGCAACAAAATCGCGCGTGGCCCTTTCAGATTCCTCTGCTCGCTTACGAGACTCAATATTTCGATTGATGGCTAATTGGTGAGTAATGGCACTGCAGATAAGATCTGTGACCAATAAGAGTTGGCTCTCTATAAAGTCGACATCTTGTTCAGATAGGTTGACCTTGACGACCAATGCTCCAACGATAACCTTCTCAACTTCAAGTGGTACTGTGAGTAAATCACCTTCCCATTGGGTTTCTACGATTTCTTGGTCGAAATCGCCAACCGATGCATCACCATAATCGTAAGTTTGAAGCTGTGGGAGTAGTTTTAATGGCAATATTAAGCGGCTAGCTTCAATCAGGTAACTGTTGGTCACGTTTGTGGTCAGTTGAGACAGCATCACATCATCTAAGTCGCTTCGAAGAAACGCGCGACCGAAATCTATCAATAGATTATCGATTTGCTCTTGAAACTCGATACGACGAATATTCGCGTTGGAACGTTTTTCCAACTGGCGCAGAGCAAGCTCCAACTGTTGGTTCGCTTCAAACAGCTCAAGGCTTTTTTGCTCCAACAGAGCTTCAGCCGCTTTGCGGGCGGCTATTTGGCGCTTTAGTTTCTTCTCTAAGGCAGAGGCCGGATCCATATTATTTTTCTACTTTGAGATTAAACCTAACCACACTTTGGTCATCATTCTGAGGCGTCATTTCCACCGTAATCGATTCTCCATGATGTTCAGCACATCCTTCAATTAACCCTAAACAGACATGCGACATGCATCGTGCGCTTTTATAATCGAAAACTAGTTCAGCTTCCGTCGTAGTGATAAAACTAAACTCAGGTGGCTCAGCATCTGAGTAAAGCTTTTTTACTTCAACGTGAATGTATCGCTCAACGTGCTGGATAAATTGAAAGGTAGTATTGCTGTGTGTGAGACTTGCTTTGTCAGGTAGCGAAGCTAGTAAGTTCTTAAACACGGATTGCCCGAACACGCGCTGTAAAGTAGCGGCATCAATGTCCGTTTTTTTGCTCAAGTTAATAATAAGCTTAACCAGGGCCTTGTGATCATAACTGCCAACAGAGGTGTAAATACCTTCGTCTTCAGACATCTCTAGCACTTCTTCCAACAGCCCTAGTCCAAATTTATCTTCAACAAGATCCAAAAATTCGGTGAATATGATTCCTTTCATCTCATACCTTATCTTTTGTTTCTTTTTAGAGTGGTCTACTAAGTCTTTGCTATCAAATTCTTAATCAAAAAAGTAGGGATTTTCAGCTTATTTTATGACATTGATAACGGATACTCATCTAGATGCTCACTTCAAATATAGCAAAAATCAACAATATTGAGCGTTCTAGCTCACCGATAACCTATATCGTACGTACCTGTTAGATTGGTATTACGCGAAAGGTTGAGTCTATACTTAAGGCAATATTAATCAATATATTGGCAAGCTATGAACCGAAATAACTTCCTACAACAGTTTCAACTAAACCCACCTGTTGGCTATCACCCGGAGTCCTTTGATCGCGTTTCTCGTATCAGTAGTGAGGAATTGCGAAAAGCGGCAGTGGTAGTTGGTTTAGTAGAAAGGGAAGGTGGTTTACACGTCATTTTTACTAAAAGAGCAGCCCATTTAAAACATCACCCAGGACAAGTGAGCTTTCCAGGAGGGAAACATGAGCTCTCCGACCCATCTATGCAATTTACTGCACTTAGAGAGCTTCATGAAGAGGTGGGAATTCGATCGGATCAGGTTAAAGTTGTTGGGCAATTACCTACCTTGAGTACTATTAGTAAATTTTCTGTTACGCCGATTGTCGCATTAGTCGAGCCCGACTATAAACCCATCATTGATCAGAACGAAGTCGCTTCCATTTTTGAGGTTCCGGCCACCTATGTTTTAGACCAAACAAAATTGCACAGCCACATTTTCAACTTCAAGAAAATCAAACATCGTGTTTTCGCGATGCCCTTCGAAGAGCACCTTATATGGGGCCTCACAGCACAAATCATCCAATATATGCAGCAGCATGTAGTGACACAAACCACATAGCAACTACGTTTTGTTTAACCTTTATTAACAAACAACACCCTTCGTATAGAACAGATTTATTAATGCAACTTTACGCAATCGTTTACTTGGTATAATTCTGTACACCCCCCCTTTCAGATAAGATAAACTAATATCACACATAAACATAAATCACATGTAGCACGCCATTTTCGTGATCAAAAATCCGTTTTTCGCATATCATGTGACACGCCGTTTCATTACATGATTTAGATCTATTTTTTGCCGACGAAAATTCTGCAAAATTAGCTCCGACTTATTTCCTGTTCCCAAAAAATGAGTAATTTAACATGAACACAACAACTTCTTCGGCAAATGCCTTAAAAGACTCGAGCAAGTTTAACTATAAAGATTTTACCTGGTGTTTATCACTATTCGGTACAGCAGTTGGTGCTGGTGTACTATTCCTTCCAATTAAAGCTGGTGCGGGTGGCTTTTGGCCATTAGTTATCCTAGCTCTTATTGCTGCACCAATGACTTGGTTCGCACACAAATCTCTAGCACGTTTCGTACTGTCTGCAAAAAATCCTGAAGCTGACATTACAGATACAGTAGAAGAGCACTTCGGTAAGACTGGCGCAAACCTTATTACTTTCGCTTACTTTTTCGCTATCTACCCAATCGTTCTAATTTACGGTGTTGGTATCACAAACACTGTTGATTCTTTCCTAGTAAACCAAATGGGTATGGAATCTATTCCTCGTCCTCTTCTTTCTGGTGCTCTTATCCTTGCAATGACAGCAGGTGTTGTATTCGGTAAAGAACTAATGCTGAAAGCAACTTCAGCAATGGTTTACCCACTAGTATTCATCCTACTGGCGCTCTCTTTCTACCTAGTTCCAGAGTGGAACACTTCAATGATGGAAGTAACGCCTGAATGGTCAACAATGCCTTCTGTTATCTGGCTAGCAATTCCAATCATCGTATTCTCTTTCAACCACAGCCCAATCATTTCTCAGTTCTCTAAAGAGCAACGTCGTGTATACGGTGAAAACGCAGTTAAGAAAACTGACGCTATCACTGGCGGCGCAGCAATGATGCTAATGGGTTTTGTGATGTTCTTCGTATTCTCTGTTGTACTTTCTCTATCTCCAGAGCAACTAGCGAATGCACAAGCACAGAACATCTCTGTACTTTCTTACCTAGCTAACGTTCACGAGTCTCCGCTTATCTCTTACATGGGTCCTCTAGTAGCATTCGCAGCAATCACTTCTAGCTACTTCGGTCACTTCCTAGGTGCTCACGAAGGTCTTGTTGGTTTAATCAAGTCTCGCTCTGGTTCTTCAGTAAGCACTATCGAGAAGGTATCTCTAGCGTTCATCGTTGTGACTACTTGGATTGTTGCGGTAGTAAACCCAAGCATCCTAGGCATGATTGAAACAATGGGTGCTCCAATGATTGCAGCTATCTTATTCCTAATGCCTGTATTCGCGATGAACAAAGTACCAGCAATGGCTAAGTACAAAACTTCAGCACCTGTACAAATCTTTACAGCTTTATGTGGTCTAGCGGCTATTAGTTCTGTAATCTACGGCGCTCTTTAATCTATAAGCAGCTTTTATAAGATGCCTTTCATCTTATATCGCGAGATTAGACACAAAATATAATGATAATAAATGAGCCTCCCTACTCCCCTTGGGAGGCTCTCTTTTTGAGGTAATCGCTATGATTAGTGTATTTGATATCTATAAAATCGGTGTTGGTCCATCGAGCTCACACACAGTTGGACCAATGAAAGCGGGTAAAGAATTTATTGATGACCTACGTTCAATGGGAAAATTGCGCGACATCACTAAAATCACCGTGGACGTATATGGATCACTATCACTGACAGGGAAAGGTCACCACACAGATATCGCAATCATCATGGGTCTTGCTGGCAATACTCCTGAGCGTGTTGATATCGATTCTATCCCGGGCTTTATTGCTCGCGTAGAAGAAACTGAACGCCTTCCTGTTGGCATGCACTGTCACACAGTTTCGTTCCCTCGCGATGGTGGTATGAACTTCCATACTAGCAACCTTTCTCTACACGAGAACGGCATGAGCATCCACGCATGGATTGACGACGAAGTTGCATACTCAAAAACTTACTACTCAATTGGTGGCGGTTTCATCGTTGACGAAGAGAATTTCGGCAAAGAAGAAAAAAACCCAATCAAAGCACCTTACGAATTCACGACAGCTGAAGAGTTAGTTAATCAGTGTAAAGAAAGCGGCCTTTCTATCAGCACACTGGTTATGAAAAACCAAGCAGCTTTCCACTCTGACGAAGAGTCTCGTACTTACTTCGCAAACATTTGGAAAACAATGCGTGAGTGTATGGATCGCGGTATGAATACTGAAGGTATCCTGCCTGGCCCACTACGTGTACCTCGCCGTGCTGCTGCACTTCGCCAACAGCTAATGACTTCAGAAAAAACAACAAACGATCCAATGTCTGTTGTTGACTGGGTGAACATGTTCGCATTCGCAGTAAACGAAGAGAACGCAGCTGGCGGGCGTGTTGTAACGGCTCCAACAAACGGCGCATGTGGCATCATCCCTGCGGTTTTAGCATATTACGACAAGTTCATCCAAACAGTGACAGAGAAAGACTACATCCGTTACTTCGCGGCTTCTGGCGCTATCGGTGGTCTTTATAAGCGTAACGCTTCTATCTCTGGTGCAGAAGTTGGCTGTCAGGGTGAAGTTGGCGTGGCATGTTCGATGGCTGCGGCTGGTCTTGCTGAGCTTATGGGCGGTAGCCCTGAGCAAGTCTGTATGGCTGCGGAAATTGGCATGGAGCACAACTTAGGTCTTACATGTGACCCAGTTGCAGGCCAAGTACAAGTACCATGTATCGAACGTAACGGTATTGCTGCAGTGAAGTCAATCAACTCTGCTCGTATGGCACTTCGTCGTTCTTCTGCTCCTACTGTTTCTCTAGATAAAGTTATCGAAACAATGCTAGAAACAGGTAAAGACATGAACGCTAAATACCGTGAGACATCTCAAGGTGGTTTGGCTGTTAAGGTTGTTTGTTAATCGACTCTCGCTAACAAACGAGCAATAAAAAGGAACGCATATGCGTTCCTTTTTGTATACCTCAATATTAGTTGCTGCCAGTCACAGCAACTGAATCGATTGATTAAATCACTTGAGAGATAAGTAAGAAGCAACCAAACAACAATGAGAAAAGCACCATTGGCTTGCCGCCTTCCGCACTGTATCTATCTTCTGCTACTTTCATAAAGCGTTGCTTGTGAACCATTGCCAGAGGAACGAATACGGCCAAGAACACAAGGATGATGCCAGCGTAGTTCAGCACTTGTAGAAACTTATCCGCAGCTAGTAGTGAGCCTGCTAGCGGCAGAATAAAGCTAATGCAGTAAGTCACCGCAGTGTTCTGGTTGAACATATCTCGGTTTTGGTTGAATAGCGACATAGCCACACCAAAGAACGAAGTCAGCAGAGCCAAACCTGTGAAAATAGATAACACGGTACCAACCCATGGTGACTGAGCTTCAAATGCAGCCATCAAGTCTGATACATTGTGGAAGCTTCTAAACTGCTCTTCACTCAAGTTACCTACTACAGCAAACAACCAACATAGGTAGCACACTAGAGGAATAAGAGAGCCTACGATTACCATATTACGAAGCTGCTTGTCGGTCGCTTCATGGTTGTAAGAAACCAAAGTTGGAATCACGACCATAAAGCCAAAACTAGTGAACAAGATTGCACTCGTTTTGATTAGGTCAACATGATTGTGACTCGTTACCTGCATTAAGTTATCTTGCGTCATGCTTGGTGCTAAAAATGCCATCGTTGCAAACAAGCTTGCCAGCATCACGAAGAACAGTGCACGGTTGAGCTTATCAATTACGCCTGTGCCACTTGCCACAACAGCGCCTGCAATCAAGGTAAAAGTGATTTGACTCGTTGTTGCAGTAATCTCGGCACCGAAGTTATACAGCAACTTACTCAGCAAGTCACCCGCGCCTAGGATGTAAGCCATTAGCAAGCAAATCAGCAATGCGTAAAGCAGACCATTGGTGATCAGTTGCCCTTTTTTGCCTAATGTCTTTCTAGCGATAGAGTTTAATCCTAAGCCACCACCCGCTTTGATGGTTGCTTCTAGAAGTAGTAATGCCGCGTAAGTAGTACCGAAACAGATCAGAACCATTAGCATTGTGCCGTAAAGCAATCCGAATTGAGCCAATACCATTGGGATTGCAAGCATACCAGCACCGAGAGCGGTACCAGCGATAATTAGGGAGCTACCCATCATTTTAATATTCATTGTCTTTAACTTATTTATTTAGTTTTTAATAGTTGTAGTTCTTTGTCATCAACCAAGATGCAAAAAAATTCGAAAGAAGTTAAGCTTTAAAACGAATATCGATAGGAGCGATAAGCGGAGTTAAATCGCGAAAAGGCAGTAGAAAACGAGTAGTACAAGCGAGGGTATAGAGAGGTGTGATCAGATGAAGAAGCCATGTTCTGATGTGGTGACCCTTCTGTCGGTTCGATGATCGGTGATGTAATCTTGAATTTCATGTATGTGTCCAATATCAATAAGTCACATTCCATATTATTTAAAGCAGCGTATCCGTTGCCGCCCTACCTCTATTATTAGAGGTGACTGCATATTATCGAATGAACTCTGAAACACAACGCTATAACCAGATTTTTTGCTATTAAATTGAACAAAACAAGCTTTTGGGCATTAATTAACCACCAAACATCAAAAAATAATAATCATTATTAATAGGAGACTTGTTAGCCTATACAACTCGATCATCCAAAATAGTACTTTTATTCGCGATAGCTTCGACTCACTTGCTAGACGAAACTATCAAAACCGGATCCTTACTCTTTAGATGTTCCAATTAAACCTCACTTAACATACAAACTCGCTACATCACAGAAAAAAAACCACAACCGGAGTGTGGTCACACTATTCGATATACCCCATAGGTGGTAAAGACTCTTGCCAGTACAGTAGTCGCGTCATCAGAATTAATAAAAACACCTATGCGCTCAACAATAACCTTCAAGATCCTGGTTGCTCTTGCCATTGTATTTACCTTTTTACTGGCAATATCCACCTACTTTCAATACTCCCAACAAAAACAACTGGTTAATTCACTCCTAAGTGAACAGCTTCACGATAAAGCGAGCAACTATTTCGATAGCCTTAATATGATGATGCTTACAGGCACCATGGCACAGAAAGAAACGCTGCGTCAGAAAGCATTAGCGCAAGAAGGCATTGAAGACGTTCGAGTATTACGTGCCGAAGCAGTAAGTAAGTTGTATGGTCCAGGAAATGACAACCAAACACCTGTTGACGAGATTGATAAAAGAGCCTTGTCAGGCGAAACGATCATCGAGCCATTTTCTGCTGACTGGGGTAAAGGCTTGGTGATAGCTCTACCAATGAAGTCGAGTGAGAATTATCGTGGTACTAATTGTGTCGCTTGTCATATGGCGCCAGAAGGCGAAGTATTGGGCGCAATACGACTGGAGTACAATCTGAGTCATGTTAATTCGCTGATTAACACTCAAACTACGGCTGCGATCGGTATCATGGCAGTGATCTCCTTTGCTGGCTTTGTGCTGACGATGGGGCTGATTCGTAAAATCATTGTCCGCCCGCTTCAGCAAACCTCGCGCTTTATGACTCAAGTCAGCAGCGATAAAAACCTTTCAAACCGCTTGCCTGAACAGAGCCAAGATGAAATTGGCACTTTAGCCAAATCAATCAACTCATTCATGGGAACCGTCTCAAACAGCTTGGAACAAGTACAAGATACTTCGCATAAGCTGAACGCGTCCGCCAATCAACTGACAAGCGTCGCACAGATTACTGAGCAAGCCGCTAGCGACCAACAAAATGAAACGGCGGAAGTTCAAAGTAATATTGAAGGAATACAAGCTCAGCAAGTCAATGTAGAACAAGCGACATTAACCGCATCTGACCTCATCAATCACACTTCGGATGTGGCATGTAAAAGTGCGGACCAAGCCCATGATGCAAGTAGCGAAATAAAGAACCTTGTTAGTAGTATCGAAGAGGTGAAACACAAGATCAGCACACTCAATGAGCAGACTGGCGAAGTGTCTTCGATATTGAGTGTGATTCGTGGCATTGCCGATCAGACCAACCTTTTGGCACTCAATGCGGCGATAGAAGCAGCAAGAGCGGGTGAACAAGGCCGAGGATTTGCTGTCGTTGCTGACGAGGTTCGCCATCTCGCCTCTCGAACGGCAGAAGCGACGGGAAGTATCGAATCGATCATCCACCAATTCCAACAAGGCAGCGAAGAATCTTTAACCTCAGCTGACCGTGTATGTGAACAAGCGCACCGAAGCTCAAGTGACATCGACGCACTCGCTGCTGAGATGAATGGTGTTGTCGAAGAGATGAAACAGGTGCTTTCCCATGCGCAGAATATTCAGCAACAGACACAATCCACCACCCATGCAACCAAAGATGTTCAGCAGGAAGTCGAAACCATCACTTCACATGCTAATGACACATCACTATCGGCAGGTGAGACGCGTAATATCAGTAATGACTTAGAAGAGCTGTCTGATCACCTAGAGTCTCTGATTAATCAGTTCACCTTGTCTTGTACAAAAGAAAAATCCTAAACCAATTACAACACCTAGCAGCGACCCAACAAAAAAGCGCTCAATCATGAGCGCTTCACCTTTCTACTTTACCACTTTTTAGGCTTTGAACTCTGAGTTCAAACAGCCGCTAGTGCGTAATCGACACGGCTGATAAGTCTTTACGCTTGTGGTACATAGCATGCTTGTAAATAAGCTTTGC
Organism: Vibrio sp. HI00D65; assembly: GCF_001635455.1. Taxonomy (GTDB): domain Bacteria; phylum Pseudomonadota; class Gammaproteobacteria; order Enterobacterales; family Vibrionaceae; genus Vibrio. Next base: position 278,687 of record NZ_LWEH01000013.1, on the reverse strand, counting down.
GCTGACTTCATCCATCCCAGAGACCTCAACATAAGCGCCTTTCTTGCGAAACTTAAAAACTACCTTATCGAGCGCTTCGACTGAGGTGTTATCTAAGAATGAGGCTTCAGAAACATCGATTGTGACCAACGACGTCGCCTTGTCGTAATCGAACAAATCAACAAAGGCATCGGAAGAAGCAAAGAACACATGCCCCTTAACTCTATGAGTTGTGTGCAGTTGATTAGCCACGACCTCATCAGAAATAAAGACCATAGACTTACTCGCGTGAGCATAAAATAGGGCCGAAAGTACTACGCCAACCGCAACACCAATCGCAAGGTTATGAGTAAAGACAACCACAACAACCGTCGCTAGCATCGTGACATTTGTCGGTAAAGTATGGTCTTTAAGTTCGACGATAGAACGCCAAGAGAAAGTACCGATTGATACCATAATCATCACAGAGACTAACGCCGCCATTGGAATCAACTTTAACCAATCAGATACGAACACCACCATCAGTAAAAGTAGTACGCCTGCGATCATGCTCGATAGCCTAGTTAAACCACCCGATTTAATATTGATGATCGACTGACCTATCATGGCGCAACCTGCCATACCACCAAACAGTGACGCAACAATGTTCGCAACACCCTGTCCTTTGCACTCATTATTCTTATTGCTTTCTGTATCCGTCAGATCATCAACAATGGTCGCGGTCATCAAGGACTCCAAGATGCCAACAACAGACAAAGCGATGGAATATGGAAGTATGGTTTCGAAGGCTTCTAATGAGAATGGAATATTAGGAATTACGAAGGTTGGGAGCGAGTCAGGAAGTTTTCCCATGTCACCAATGGTTCTCACTTCTAAGCCAAACATCGAACTGACAATAGTGAGCACGATAATAGCCACCAAAGGTGACGGTATCGAGGTGCCCAATTTAGGTAAGTAAGGCAACAAATAGATAATCGCTAGTCCCAAAACAACCAAGAGATAGACGCTTGTGGGTACGTTAATCAGTTCAGGTAATTGAGCCATAAAGATCAAAATAGCAAGCGCGTTTACAAATCCGGTAATCACGGATTTCGACACGAAGTTCATCAAATTACCTAGCTTCAAATAGCCTGCAATAATCTGAATCACACCAGCTAAAAAGGATGCCGCTAGTAGATAATCAAGCCCGTGCTCTTTAACTAATGTGACCATCAACAGCGCCATTGCGCCTGTCGTACCAGATATCATCCCCGGGCGGCTGCCCACTAAGGCGGTGACAACACAGATACAAAATGAAGCGTACAAACCAACCTTGGGGTCGACGCCTGCGATAATAGAAAATGCGATAGCTTCAGGGATCAATGCAAGTGCAACCACAATCCCCGATAATGAATCTCCTTTGATATTTGATAACCAGTGTGTTTTTAGATAATTAAGCATGTAATTCTCTTTTACTTGTACAGCCAGTCCTGCCTTGTTCAGACATCATGTGATCGACTGTTTTTCATGAATGAGCGAGCGCTCGAAAAGTGCGGGTGTAGAGAGAATGCAGGGGCTACGGCGGCGTAATTAACACGTGAATATTAAACTCCTCTGGTAACTCTTTAGTTTGCAGCGACATGATCTCGTGCCAAACAAAGAAGGTGAATGGCCTCCTAGATAGGAGAAGCCGCGACAATATAGTGTGAGGTTCGATGCAATCACACAATCATTATTGGAAACAAAGATTGCGATGGTTCAGTCAATATAGGTCACGCGCAAGGTGAGTTGAGCTAAAGAAAAGTTAACAAATAACCACAGCCAAAGTTAAACCCATGGCCAGATCGAACAAAAAACAAACCCTTTGTGAGCTTTATAGCGGACATACACAATATTTCTTTCGATAAGCAAGAATAAAGGTTGAAGCTCTCTGTATGACAGGTAATATGTTCTATTGATTTAAAAAGTTTATACAACTCAATTTTTCGATTGTTTTTTGTTCAAAACTTAGCGAGCTATAGACAATCACTTGCAAATATTGCGTTGAATTTGTCCCTCAATGGAGAATGAAACCAACATGACTTACGCGCCTGTAAAAGACGTACTTGGCGGCAAGCTAGCGGTAGACAGTGAAGTAACTGTTCGCGGCTGGATCCGTTCACGTCGTGATTCCAAAGCTGGAATCTCTTTCCTTGCCATTTATGACGGCTCTTGTTTCGACCCGATTCAGGCCGTGGTCCCTAATAATCTTAATAATTACGAAAACGAAGTATTAAAGCTAACTACTGGCTGCTCTGTTGAAGTAACAGGTAAGATTGTTGAGTCTCCAGCGAAAGGTCAAGATTTTGAGCTTGCTGCAACTGACGTTAAAGTTGTTGGTTGGGTTGAAGACGCGGAAACATACCCAATGGCGAAAACTCGTCACTCTATCGAATACCTTCGTGAAGTAGCTCACCTACGCCCACGTACAAACGTAATCGGTGCAGTAGCGCGTGTTCGTAACTGTCTATCTCAAGCGATTCACCGCTTCTACCACGAGCAAGGTTTCTTCTGGGTTTCTGCTCCGCTAATCACGGCTTCTGATGCTGAGGGTGCTGGTGAAATGTTCCGCGTTTCTACGTTAGACATGGAAAACCTACCTCGCACAGAAAAAGGCGATGTTGATTACAACGAAGATTTCTTCGGTAAAGAAACATTCCTAACAGTATCTGGCCAGCTAAACGGTGAAGCTTACGCTTGTGCACTAAGCAAAGTTTACACGTTCGGTCCTACGTTCCGTGCTGAAAACTCAAACACAAGCCGCCACCTAGCTGAATTCTGGATGGTTGAACCTGAAGTAGCTTTCGCGGATCTAGAAGATATCGCTAAGCTATCTGAAGACATGCTTAAGTTTGTATTCAAAGCCGTACTAGAGGAGTGTCGTGACGACCTTGAGTTCTTCGCTCAACGTATCGACAAAGAAGCAATTACTCGTCTAGAGCAGTTCGTAACTTCTGACTTCGCACAAGTAGACTATACTGACGCAATCCAGATCCTTCTAGATTCAGGTCGTGAGTTCGAATTCCCAGTTGAATGGGGTATCGATATGTCTTCTGAGCACGAGCGTTACCTAGCTGAAGAACACTTCAAAGCGCCTGTAATTGTTAAGAACTACCCGAAAGACATCAAAGCATTTTACATGCGTGCTAACGATGACGGTAAGACTGTAGCGGCGATGGACGTACTAGCACCTGGTATCGGCGAAATCATCGGTGGTTCTCAGCGTGAAGAGCGTCTAGACATTCTAGATGAGCGCATGCGTGAAGTAGGTATCGACCCAGAGCACATGAACTGGTACCGCGACCTACGTAAATACGGCACAGTACCTCATTCTGGCTTCGGTCTAGGTTTCGAGCGACTAGTATCTTACGTAACAGGCATGGGCAACGTACGTGACGTTATTCCATTCCCACGTACTCCTCGCTCTGCGAACTTCTAATGCCGCGTTAAGCTCGAATTTAAAGAAAGAAAACAAAAACCTCCGCAATTGCGGAGGTTTTTTTATGTTCAAAACAGAACGAGAACGTTATTAGGAGTCATGCCAAACCAAGCTCCTTGATAGGTGCGCTAATCAACGTCCTGATTACTTGCATACTTTATCGCGAGACCACAAATCGCCATCATTACAAATGGAATAGCAGCGGTGGTGTATTCCGCCCATGCCGTATCAGCGAATGCTTTTGCCAATAATACATGGCCAAGAATAAGCAGAAGCGCGCACACAATCGCGACGACAATCAGCTTCACTTCATTTCCTATAGTCATTTTCAACATAACTGTACCTCCAATATTTGGTCTAACGTTATTGAATCACAACTGTTCGGTAAATAAGGCGTACAGTTTCCCCACAATAAAACCGTACAGTTAGCATTATGTTGTTTTATGAGTCAGTTAGCGTTTATATCTGCACTTAATATGCCAACTGATGGGCGAGTTTTCCGAGCAATACGAGGGCGTTTTCTCTCTCTTGAGTGAGTTCGTAGGAGAAGTTCAGACGAATTGCATTGTCAACTCTCCCCTGCTCACTAAACAAGTTACCTGATGCGACACTTATTCCCTGCGCAATCGCAAGTTGATGAAGCTGCTGGCTGTCGAAGCCAGAATTGAAGCGGATCCAGATGAAGTAACCACCAGCGGGATCTTCAATTTTGATAGAGTGTGGAAAGTACTGCTTAATAATTTCTATAAAACGCGCTTTTCGCTCCAAAAGACTCTTACGTAATTTACGTAGATGATTATCGTAGCTTTCATGAGTTAAGAAATGTGTGACACCAAGCTGAACTGGCGCGCTACTAGAGAGCGTGGAAAGCAGTTGTAGTTTCTGAATCGCATCATTGAAGCGAGCATTCACCACCCATCCCACTCGATAGCCTGGGCATAGACTTTTTGAATAAGAACCACACAGTAAAACCGAATCCGTTTTATCAGACGCCTTCAGAGGCTTAGGTTTATGTCCTTCATGGTAAAGGTCACCGTACACATCATCTTCAATAATATACGTGTTGTTCTGCTCTGCTATCTCGACTACTCGACGTTTGGCTTCGTCCGACAAACTTGTGCCTGTTGGGTTTTGAAAAGTCGTCATCAGCCAACATGCTTTCACATTATTGTTCTTCAGTACGATTTCAAACTGCTCAATATCCAATCCTTTAACAGGGCAAACGTCCACTTCGATAGGCTTAAGCCCCAGCCTCTCTACGGCTTGCAAAGCGCCATAAAATGCCGGCGATTCAATCACAACATGGTCGCCAGATTGGGTCACGGTTTGCAGACTCAAGTTCAGAGCTTCCATCGCACCCGACGTAATCACAACATCTTGATGGTTAACGCTAATACCTTGTTGTAAGTAGCGCTGTGCGATCTGCCTTCTTAATGACTCGCTCCCTGGTGGCAAGTTATTAATCACACTCGCACCCGTCATTTTTCTTCCGGCACTGGCTAGATTTCGAGTTAAGGTGGGTAAAGGAAAAAGATCTGGGTCAGGAAAGGCGGAACCAAAAGGAACTATACCCTTAGCAGAACTGGATTTTAGAAAATCAAATAAGCGATCGTTAATCGCCTTCTTCTCTCGAGCTACTGGCGGCTGATAATCCACACCATCGACTTTAGGAGCAACAAAGTAGCCAGACTGAGGCTTAGCAATGATCCAACCTTCACTTTCTAGCAACTGATAGGCTTGTAGCACAGTACTATTACTGACGTTGTAGTTACGACAGCTCATGCGCACAGAGGGGATCTTCTCTCCTGAACGCCATGTGTTATTAGCGATCTGAGTTCGAATATCCATTGCAAGCTCTTCATAACGCGCCATCTAATTGTACTACCTAGATAAATTCCTTTGGACGGGTGATCTTATCATTAACGTGAGCAACTATTGCTTCTATCCATATGCTTGCACCTAATTTCTATAATTGTGTGAATTGGTTCACAGCTAACTTTGTAAGCTTTGCTAAGTTTGTATCCAAGGTAAGAGCTAAATTCGCTTTATGCCTCAATAATTTGATGTAACCCAAAAACATGCGAGATAACAATGAAAAAAATAGAAGCAGATCAGTTAAGTTATAAAGGAGAGTCAAACGGTGTTCATAGTTGGACAACACCGAGTGGCCAGCCATACTACTGGCACCCAGATTGGCTCCATATTGCTGAAGATGCGACAGGCTCACATCCAAAGCAGAAGCTAGATGTAGAACAAGATCAAGCACCTACTGAAAAGCACGCGGTATCTGCAATTCTTAAACACATCAACCAATGGGCAGCAGACAAACTAGCGTCACACCCGGAAATTGAAACTGGCTCTATTGAAGCTGAAATCAATCTTAAAAAGTAGCTAGCTTTTTATAGTCGTTAGGCCGCGTTGCAGCTAGTCCTCTTAGTTCTCATCGCAACCTCATCGACGTAATAGCCTCGAGATTCAACCGAGGCTATTCAAATCTCTTCATAATAACGCTGTATTATCCCCCACCTAGCGAACAAAAATTCAACACTAACCACTTTCTTGTATCGATCCGCAAAAGCTATCGATAGAGTTTCCTTTGACGGGTCGCTTAATGGCCTTAGCCGATGTTTATGACACATTAATATATAAACGCGTCTATAAACCTGTATTTACACATCAACAAGCCAAAGAGATCATTTTAGAAAGTTCTCATTTCGATCCGCAAGTTGTTCAAGCCTTTTTAGCCGTAGAATGCCTTATTGTTAAATCGCAGCCACTTATAAAGATGGGAAAAGCGTAGAAAACGAAATCGAGAGAGAAAACCTTATTGCTTCCACTGCATAATGTTTTCAAAAACCACTAACTTCTTGCATCCTATAGGTTAATCCGTAGGGTGTTTTGTTATCAAATACCCTATTTAGCCAATAAATCTGGTTGAAATGGATTTTTTTTGGTCTTTCTGTTCACTTCGTATTGTCTTAAAAATTCCATACAGGTATAACTACCCATAGATACTATCCCCTCTCAATTGACATGGATGAAGATTATGTTTGAAAAAGTGTTAGCTGCGCCTGCCGACCCTATCCTCGGCCTTACTGAAGAGTTTAAAAACGACTCTCGTGCAGAGAAAATCAACCTTGGTGTTGGCATCTACAAAAATGAAGATGGTCAAACGCCAGTACTTAAAACAGTAAAGAAAGCAGAAGCTGCACTTCTTGAAAACGAAAAAACCAAATCTTACCTGACGATTGAAGGTACAGCTGAATACGGTCTTGCCGTTCAGAAACTACTTTTCGGTTCAGATGCTGAAATCGTAACTTCTCAACGCGCTAAAACAGCACAAGCTCCGGGTGGTACTGGTGCTCTACGTGTTGCTGGTGAATTCATTAAGCGTCAACTTGGCGATGTGAAAATCTGGATCAGCAACCCGACTTGGGCTAACCACAACGGTGTTTTCGCTGCTGCGGGTATCGAAACTGCTCAGTACAGCTACTACAACGCTGAAACAAAAGATAAAGACTTCGCTGGCATGGTTGCTGATCTAGAGAAAGCATCTGAAGGTGATATCGTTCTTCTCCACGGCTGCTGTCACAACCCAACAGGTATCGACCCAACAGCTGAAGAGTGGGAAGTACTGGCTAAACTCGTTGCTGAGAAGAAACTTCTTCCACTATTCGACTTTGCTTACCAAGGTTTTGCAAAAGGCGTTGAAGAAGATGCTGCTGGCCTTCGTACTTTCGCTAAGTACAACAAAGAGATTCTAGTTGCGAGCTCCTTCTCTAAGAACTTCGGTCTGTACAACGAGCGTGTTGGTGCATTCACTTTAGTTGCTGAATCTGCAGACGTAGCAACAACAGCATTCTCTCAAGTTAAGAGCATCATCCGCTCCATCTACTCTAACCCACCAGCGCACGGTAGTGCTGTCGTAACTCACATCCTTGGTGATGCTGGTCTACGTGCGGAATGGGAAGCGGAAGTCGCTGAGATGCGCGACCGTATTCAAGAGATGCGTGAGCTATTCGTTGCAACACTGAAATCGGAAGGTGTTGATGCAGACTTCACGTTCATCGAGCGCCAAAACGGCATGTTCTCTTTCTCTGGTTTGAGCAAAGAGCAAGTAAACCGCCTAAAAGAAGAATTCGCAATCTACATTGTTGGCTCTGGCCGTATCAGTGTAGCGGGCATGACTAAGTCAAACATGGGCCCTCTATGTAAAGGTATCGCTGCGGTTCTTTAATCGTCACAATACCAAGCCTGCTCTTGCAGGTACTTAGATATGCAAAAGCCAGCGATTAAGCTGGCTTTTTTTATAACTGGCATAATGTGTTAGGTTTGATTCAATTAATACTCGAGGAAGAACTCGACACCTAACTCATTAGTCCTCTCACTTACGCCAGTGATCCCTTCACCATCTCTATGCTGGTATGACCCACCAATCGCAAATTTGTTGGTCACTAGGTAACGTAAACCTAGGTGGTAAATCTCTTCATCGAACAAATCGCTTCGGTTAAGCTGCACGCTGCCGTTCGCAATCCAACGTTTGGCGAAACCATAGTTAAGCTCGGCTTTAACACCTTGGACAAATTCCGTACCTGACTCTAAGGTCTCATTGGTGCCATTCAGCTCAACTTCCCCTCTAGTCACGCCAAGCAAATAAGAAGCGACAATATCCAAGTCTTTCTTGATGCTATAACGATAACCTGCACCAGCCATTAATGTATCAATACGAGTCGTGCTCTCGTCAGGGTGGATGAAACGCGCGGTATAATCACCAAGCAGTAACCAATCGTCGGTCATTATGTAGCTAATACCCAATCCAAACGCCGATGCATTATTATTTCCCCCAGCATCTTCGTTCAAACTGCCTGAATGCGCCGTTGCATAAACGTGGTCGTAATCAAGAATATCCACAGTATGAGTGTCTGCCCACAAACTTGGAGAAAACATAAAAACTGCAGATACAAAACTAAGCTTCCACTTCGACATTCCCATCATCCTTAAACTGTCACTCCATTATTTGAAAGGTTAGTCTATCCCTAAGACTTTAAGAAGGTTTTAGGTCACAGATTGATTTGTGACGGCAAATTATTATCAAATGTTGTACCATGAAATCATACAAACCAATGGATGATTACTATGGATGCTGAGTTATTAGAGATTCAAAACTTTCTGGCACAATACCCCCCTTTCAATGAGCTCCCTGAGGAGATGTTGACGAAAGTGACCAGTAGCGTGGAAATTTCTTATTACCGCCAAGACACACCTATCATTCACTTTGGTGATCAAATTCATGACCTGTATATGGTTCGAAGCGGCGAAGTCGAAGTCTATCGCCGTAAAGGCGAGCTGTATAACCGCCTTGATGAAGGCCATCTGTTTGGTCAAATGGGCCTGCTTACCAACAACAAGGTGCGCTTCCCAGTAAAAGCGACCGAAGATACCCTGCTCTACTGTGTTCCTGAGCCTATTTTCCAAGAACTCTACGATAACTACGACTCTTTTGCTGATTTCGTAGAGGTTGAAGATAATGCGCGCCTTCGTCAGGCAAACTCTAGTAATAACGATGCCAACGACCTCACGACATCTAAAGTAAAAACGCTGCTGACCAGTGAAGCACCGATGATCGAAAAAACGCGCACCATTCAACAAGCGGCCACCATGATGGCGGAAGAGAATGTCTCTTCTTTGTTGATCATCGACCCTGACATCGTTGAAGATGATGAAGACGATTCAACACCCGTTATCGGTATTATTACTGACCGAGATTTATGTACTCGCGTACTGGCAGAAGGTCTCGATCCATCCGATGAAGTCTCTAGCGTGATGACACCTGAGGTTATCTCTCTTGACCACAATGCCTACGTATACGAAGCCATGATGACCATGCTTCGTTACAACGTGCACCACTTACCTGTCCTGAAAGATAAGAAGCCAATCGGTATTATCGAAGCGACCGACATCGTCCGTTACGAATCTCAAAACTCGCTGCTCTTAGTAAGTAGTATCTTCCAGCAACAGAGTATTGAAGACCTCAAAGTACTCTCTGAACAAGTGAAAGACAGCTTTGTCCGTCTCGTTAACGAAGATGCCAATGCTCACATGGTCGGCACCGCAATGTCGGTAATTGGCCGTAGCTTTAAGCAACGTATTATCGAACTCGCGGAAGAGCAGTTAGGTAAATCGCCAATTCCATATTGTTTCCTCGCTTTAGGCTCTATGGGGCGTGATGAGCAGCTACTGGTGACAGACCAAGATAACGCCATCATTCTTGACGACACCTACGACAAAGCAAAACATGGCAAGTACTTTGAAGCGCTCTCAAAGTTCATTTGTGACGGCTTAGACCAATGTGGTTATGTGTATTGCACGGGTGACATCATGGCGACCAACCCAACGTGGCGAATGACCCGCAGAGAATGGGAAGAATGCTTCGCTGACTGGATTGATGATCCGAACCCGAAAGCACTGTTGAACGCGTCGATCTTCTTCGACCTAGACGGTGTATATGGCCGCTTGAAATGGGCAGAACAATTAAACAGCTTTATTGTAAGACGTGCACGTAAGAATAACCGCTTCCTGGCGTGTCTGGCACGTAATGCGCTCAACCGAACTCCACCACTCGGTTTCTTTAAAGACTTCGTTATGGAGAAAGACGGTCGTCATAACAACTCCATCAACCTCAAACGACGCGGTACAGCTCCTCTAGCAGACTTAATTCGTGTCCACGCTCTAGCGGTAGGTTCTCGCTCTAAGAACTCATTTGAACGCTTAGACGACATTATCGACGCAGGTATTCTGCCAAAAGGTAGAGCACAAGATCTTAAAGATGCGATGGAATTTATCTCTCTGGTTCGTATTCGCCATCAAGCGCACGATGTTGATAATAATGTCGAACCGGATAACAACATTGAACCTGAGAATCTGTCTGATTTTGAACGTCGTAACCTAAAGGATGCATTCCAAATCTTAAGTAATGCGCAAAACTTCCTTAAGTTCCGTTACCAAGCCAGTAACAAGTTTAAGTAGGGTCTATGAACAAGCTATTCAGATCACCAGCGGTCGATTGGCCATTTAAGTTTGCTCAAAAGCTTGAACGTGCCCAGGATGAACGCTTAAAACAGTTCTACAGCCAACCTCTTCCTGCGCCTGACACACCGCTTTCAGAGGTAATGTTCTTAGCTTTGGATTTCGAAACAACCGGTTTGAACCCTTCGAAAGATGGGATCATCACCATAGGTTTGGTGCCATTTACTCTTAACCGAATCTACCTTCGAAAAGCAAGGCACTGGACACTGCGTCCGAGGCAGAAACTAGAGGAAGAGTCAGTGGTTATCCACGGCATTACCCACAATGACATCATCGATGCGCCAGATCTTGATGAAGTGTTGGATGAAGTATTGCAAGCGATGGCTAGCCATATTCCCGTTGTTCACTACCGCCGTATTGAGCGAGATTTCTTGAACAACGCATTGAAAGTGCGATTGAATGAAGGCATCGAGTTTCCGGTATTGGATACGCTGGAGATTGAGTCTCAGATCCAGAACAAACTGGCTGGCGGCTTATGGAATAAATTAAAAGGTAAGAAGCCAGGTTCAGTTCGACTCGGGCAAAGCCGTCGTCGATATCACCTACCCGACTACACGCCACATCATGCGCTTACTGATGCAATTGCAACCGCAGAGTTACTTCAAGCACAGGTTGCTCATCACTTTGCGCCTGATATACCGCTAAAGAATTTCTGGTTGTAACGGTTCTTACAAAGCTCATCACTATTAAAAAGCCCGCTATATCTAAATAGCGGGCTTTCTCTATCTAATTACTATTTTATACCGCAGTAGGCCCAACTAAGCGCATTTCCCAATCTTCGACTTTACTCGTTTCGAGGCGACGTGCAATAAGCGCTCCCCAAGACTCAACCAATGGCAATTCCGTCATTTGACTTAATAAATCTTTATCTAAGCTACCGGTAAAAACGGCACCCATGATACGAGCAAGCGACCAATCAGGGTAAGGACGCTCGCACAGTATGATTTCATCACCTGCACCGATCTCGCCCTCTTCTAACACTCGGAAGTACCAACCGGTTCTGAGTGTGTCTTGCAGCCTTTTTGCCATATCGTGTTGGTCAAAACGCACATTGAGCTTCCAACAAGGCATACGCCCTTGCGATACTTCCAACAAAGTAGAGCCAATACGGATTTTATCTTTTAAGCAAATCGATTGTTCGGTTACACCACTTGAGCTGATGTTTTCTCCAAAAGCGCCAGCTGATTGGAAGACGCCTTTGTCACCTAGCTCCTGCTGCCAAACTTGATAGTGTTCACTTGGATAGATATGAAGGGCTTTCTGAAGGCCGCCATGGAAACGCGGATCACCTTGCTCATCATTGTTAAAACCCAGTTCCGTTGCGAGTTGACGCTCCAACAAGACTTGTTTGTTGATGGCACTTTTTGCACCATATGCGAAAGCGACTGTTTTGCCTGCCAATACACAGTTAACCACGCCTAACTTCTTCATATCTCTCCCTTCTTGTCTAAATCTTATTGTTATTTCTTGCGAGAATATTACCTTTTGCGAGCAGCACTATCGCACGCCTAATGATCTAAATATCGGAATCGCCGCCAACACTTCAATATTCTGATCGGTGCTTTTGAGGTAGCGAGTCTCACTATCAGAAGCCAATACATGACGCTGATAGCCCTCTCCGATTGGAAACTTAGATAGTACGGTATCGAGTGATGTTTCACATTTACTGCGGTCGATATTCTCTATATCAACTTTAAACAAAAGCTGATTTTGTTTGGATATCTCTACTTGAAAGCGCATGCGCATATCCTCTTGGCTTCATTCTATTTGCCGAGCATGATAGCCTAAGGTCGCCGCGTCAGAATAGGGACATAAGGACACTTAACCATGCTAACCCGCCAAATCGATTCTCGTACTGGAGTTGTCACCTCCAACAAGATGATGGCCGCCAATCCAAATTCGCCAGCGCTCGTTAAGACTATCGACATGCCGAAAGGTTACATCGATGCGATGCACCAACACACGTGGCATCAAGTGATCTTTCCACTCAAAGGCTTGCTACAAACCCAAACAGAACACTATCAACACCTTGTTCCGCACACTTCAGCTTTGTTTGTACCTGCCGGTATTTCACATGAATCTATCGCATTGAGCCATACCACGTTTGTTGGTATTTACCTTAACCCAACCTATGGAACAGAGTATGAGCGCGAGGTTCGAACTATTACACTGACTCCCTTTCTAAACGAGCTTTTACAAGAAATTCGCAGGCAATGTGAAGGCTTGGTGAGCGATGAAGAAGTGTCTCGCTTACTGTCCGTATTGTACGACCAAATAATGAAAGACAACGTACAGACATTTCAGTTGTTATTACCACAAGACAGACGTTTGAAGTTTATATTTGAGGCCCTCACTGATGAGCCAAATTTAGATTTGTCACTCAAAGCGTGGGGAGAAAAAGTAGGTGCATCCGAGCGAACCTTATCGCGATTATTCTCGAAAGAGTTCAACACCTCGTTTCAGCTGTGGCGCCAACAAATACGACTGATTTACTCATTGTCCCTGCTAGACGAAGATGACTCAATACAAAGCATTGCTTATCAAGTGGGTTATCAAAACGACTCCTCTTACATTAAAGCCTTCAAAGCGACTTTCGATGTCACGCCACAGCAGTTTCGTTTGAACAGTAAAAGAAGATAGCTAGTGTTACATAAGAGTGTTTGAGGAACTGAAGAAGAAAAAGAGGAACCGTTAGCTCCTCTTTTAAATATTTAATCTCAGTTAGGCAGATTAAGCGTACTTCTCTTCGAAATCTTTCATGAAGCTTACAAGCGCTTGCACACCTTCTAAAGACATCGCATTGTAAAGCGATGCTCTCATGCCACCTGCAGCTCGGTGCCCTTTCAGTGACTTAAGACCAGCAGCGTCAGCCAATTCTAAGAACTTCGCATCTAGCTCAGGTTTCGCAAGTTGGAACGGTACGTTCATTCTTGAACGGTTTTTTGCGTGCACTTCGTTCTTGTAGAAATCAGAATCATCGATCGCGTTGTAAAGTCGTGCTGCTTTTTCCTGATTAACACTCTCCATCGCTTCGACACCGCCTTGAGCCTTCAACCATTTGAAAACAAGACCAGACAAATACCAAGCGTAAGTTGGTGGCGTGTTAAACATAGAATCTTTTTCAGCCAGTACTTTGTAGTTAAGAATACTTGGCAATACGTCATTTGCAAGATCCAGCAGATCATCACGTACGATAGCGATACAGATACCCGCCGGGCCAATGTTCTTCTGCGCCCCAGCATAGATAACGCCATATTGAGACACATCGATCTTGCGAGACAAGATGTTAGATGACATATCGGCGACAATAGGCTTATCAGTTTGTGGTAGCTCGCTGATCTCAATGCCATCGATGGTTTCATTCGGGCAGAAGTGAACATAAGCCGCTTCAGGATCGATCTCCCAGTCTTTTGCTGGAACCACAGCCGCTTTCCCATCGACTGTCGTTTTTGCATTGAACACGTCGATTTCACAGTACTTACTTGCTTCCGTAACTGCGCTTTCAGCCCAATAGCCCGCATCAATGTACGTCGCTTTTGTTGCATCGCCAAGAAGGTTTAAAGGCACAGCGGCGAATTGAGCACGAGCGCCCCCCTGACAGAACAGAACTTTGTAGTTGTCTGGGATGTTCAGAAGATCACGTAGGTCTTGCTCAGACTCATCAGCAACTTTAATAAATTCCTTGCTGCGATGGCTGATTTCCATAACGGAAGTGCCTAAACCGTTCCAATCAATGAAGTCAGCTTGTGCCTGCTTCATTACTGGCTTAGGCAGAGCCGCTGGGCCAGCACTAAAATTGAATACGTTATCTAATGTAAGTTCCATGGTGATGATTGCTCCTGCTAAATAATAACTATGCAAGTAATACCATGTTTTACTCAACATAAAAACAACAAAAGAGGTCTTACGACCTCTTTTGTTTCGTACAGTGCAAAATCTTTAACTTAATGCGCTAAATTGCCCTATGAGTATTCTTGCCTACTCAGTTTTATTGAACAAAAGCCGGCATAAGGAGTGCGATCAATGGGATTTCTTGTCCATTTTCAAACACTAGGTTTCCATTTTTTAGGTCAGCGCTGATTTCGTAACCCTTGTCCGTTTCTTTGATCATTTCCATCACGATCAACTCATCGATACCTTCGCGAATAAACGGGTACTCCTCTACCAGTCCGTTTGAGAAGCTAGAGTGAAGATTACCCGTTAGTGCAGGCATAATCATTGAAGGGTTACTGGTGATGTTTTCTGTACCTTCAGGAACACTCACTAACCACTTCGATTCAAACTGGCCTTTGCCTAACTCTAGTGACATGTTGTTCATTGAAAGGTCAAAGCCCTTAGCAAACAGAATGTCGATGAATGGGGTGATCTCAGCAACGTCTTCTTGTGTCAGAACAGGATTAGACTGGTAAAGCTCAAAGATTTTCTCGAACGACTCGCTATCGAGTTTCGACATTTCGAAATCAACATTTAAGTTGTTCAATTGCCCTTCGCTCGTCTCGATATTAGCGATATCCAGTTTAAGGTTGCTGCGTAGACGCTTAGTTGCTTCATCTAGGTGAGATTCAAAGTCATAGGTTGAGTTCTCGATAGTCATGAATGGCTGCATTGCCGAATCTGAAATCAAGAAACTATCAATCGTGAAGTTCTGCGTGCCTAGCCAGTAACCTTTAGCTTGTTGACCAGAACCCGTCCCTTTTAGGTTTGACAGTGTCACCTCTTCACCCGTTTCAAAATCGATTTGAACAGAAGGGATAAAAAGCTGGTAATCCACTTGGCCTAGAACAGTCGCATGGCCTGTGAGGTTAGATTTAGTGATAGATACCGAGGTGCCATTCTCATCAGTACCTTGATGATTGAATTGGCTTAGATCGAAATCGAAATCCGTATTGCCGTTCAGCTCTGTGCTCGTCGTTAAGGTAAGTGGCAGAATATCTGCATTGTCTAACGTCGAGACAGCGTTGAGGCTAACCAAGCCATGGCTAACCGCACTATTAATGACAAACTCACTGGGTAGGCCATCAATCGCAAGCTGTTCTTTTAGATTTTCATCCATCACAGTGATGCGAGTGGTTACATTAGAAGAAAGGTAACCCCTATCGTACTCAACGATCTCAGCTTGAATGCTCGAATTGTTAAGTTTTGCAACGCCATCAGTAATCGCATTTTGTCCAATTTGCCCGACCGCTAGAGGCCAGCAAAGAGCCAAT
Organism: Vibrio sp. HI00D65; assembly: GCF_001635455.1. Classification (GTDB taxonomy): domain Bacteria; phylum Pseudomonadota; class Gammaproteobacteria; order Enterobacterales; family Vibrionaceae; genus Vibrio. The sequence goes on along the minus strand of NZ_LWEH01000013.1, from coordinate 262,958 downwards.
GAGATTGCGCCGCCAATTGCGCCAATTTTTCTTAACTGTTCCATGAGTTCTCTTTCTACATGTGTTTGTTTTTTTCAGTCTAACCCATCAGTCGCAAACAAGAAACATTGAGTTAAATCAGTCTATTGCTCGATACTTCAAATCACTCAGCAAATTAACGGCTAGCTCTCATCCTTAATCTGCAGTTCTTGCTAGGCTAAAAGCGTTGCGACTACTAAGGAAAAGCTGTGAATCAATACGCTGTTATCTGTTTGGACAATAATCCAGTTAGCATCGAGCGAATACGTACGGAATTAGCTCCGTTGTCTTGTGTGTTCGATATCTACACTGCCGAGAACATTGAAGATGCGCACCATACATTGGAAGACATACACGATAATCATCAAACCGTTGCTTTGGTGATCACTCATCATCACCCTCAGTTCAATGGCGTGCAGTTTCTCATTGAGCTCGAACAGATACCTCATGGTAATACAGCCAGAACTATACTCGTCAGTGCATCGTCAGACATTCAATCCATTCTAACTGCGGTAAACGAAGGCAGACTTAATCACTGCTTAACCAAACCGGTTCAAGATCAGGTTCTCTTCAAGTCAGCACAGAAGGAACTGACCTCTTTCGTTATCCGATACGATGCCGAAAATCTACTGTCATATAGTGATACATTAGATCAACAGCGCTTACTAAGAGCTCATATAGAGCAAAGGATTCAATCTTTTCAGTCAGGCTTTATTCACGATTACCACCAGCTTTCAGACAATGCGCTCGCTGAACGTGTCCTCAGTGCCTTGCAAGAGGTCTTCTCAAAAGATGATGAGATCAAAGTAATTCGCGATTACTCTCCAGAGCACTTATTAACAGTTGAAGGAGAAGACAATCGCTTCTTATGGTTGATCATTGAGGGTGAAGTCGCCCTCTATAAGAAAGATGAATTAGGACAGCAACGAGAAGTGGTAAGTCACTCTAAAGGCAACATCGTTGGTGGAATGTCATTTGTGACGGGCGAACCTTCATTCTCTACCGGGATCACTTTGACACCAACTCGAGTCATTAAGCTAGATAAAGAGAGTTTTGCTCAGGTGATGCATTCCAATAATACTTTGCTGCCTTTGTTTACCAACCTACTGCTCCGTCATTTTAATCGCCGCTTACAACGTAGTATCACCAACAAAATCAGGCTGCAACAAACACTTGAATCATTGGATTCCGCACACCAGCAATTAATTGAAAAAGAGAAAATGGCAATACTTGGGCAACTTGTCGCAGGTGTCGCGCATGAGCTTAATAACCCCATATCGGCTATTATGAGAAGTATTGAAACGCTATCAGAGCATCTAGACCAGATACTCGAGAACCTCGCTGTTCCCGAATTCAAAAAAGGAACAAAGATATTAGCGTGTTCAAAATTAGCTAAACCACTCTCCACTTCTCAGGAGAGACAATTGGTAAAACATTTAGCATCAACCATTGATGATCGTGCCCTCGCAAAAAAAGCCGTGAGATTGAATTTAAGCCAAGATGCTAAAGTTCTAGAGACCCTAAAAGACTCCCCTGTCGCAGGCAAAGAGTTACTCAACGACTTGGAGCATTACCACTACGTCGGCAACTCTATCCGATCCATTCAAGTTTGTAGCAAGTGCATTGCCGACATGGTTAAGAGCCTAAAAAGCTATGCACGTGAAGACGATGAGCTTCGCCATTACACAGACATACACGAAGGCATCGAAGACACTTTGGTGGTCTTTGAAAACCGCTTGAAACACCATCAACTTGAGAAGCACTACGACACTAACTTGCCATCTTTGCTCTGCCAATCACTGGCGCTGCAACAAGTCTGGACCAACCTTCTTTCTAACGCACTCGATGCCATTCCAGAACGGGGCAAGGTTTCTATCTCCACTTCACAACAGACTAAAGAAAATCAAACGTTTCTAGTGGTGCAGATATCAGACACAGGCATTGGAATCGCTAAAGAAGACATTCATTCTATTTTCAACCCTAATTTCACGACCAAAAAAGAAGGTAACTTTGGTTTAGGGATTGGGTTATCTATTTCTCAACAGATCGTTTCAGCCCATCAAGGATTTATTTTGGTGGAATCTGAGGTTGGAAGCCACACTCACATGCAAGTATGGCTGCCGTTTAAACAAGAAGGAGCACCTCATGAATAAGTACTTAATTTTATGTGTCGATGATGAACCAGAAGTGCTCAATAGTGTGCTTCAAGATTTAGCTATATTTGAAGAAAACTTTATCGTTGAAGGAGCTGAATCAGTAGATGAAGCAAAACAAGTCATCACAGAGCTGGAGCAAGACAGCATTAAGCTCGCTTTGATCTTATGCGACCACATTATGCCGGAAAAAACAGGTATCGATTTTCTTATCGAACTTAACCAGCGCGACTCTACAAAGCCTACGCGCAAGTTACTGCTCACCGGGCAAGCCGGGCTTGAAGATACGGTAACTGCCATTAATAACGCGGCCCTAGATTTCTATATATCCAAACCTTGGCAAGGCGACCAACTCAGAGACACCATTACTCAGCAGCTCACCGATTACGTGATTACCAACGATAAACAACTACTGAATTGGACTTCCATTTTAGATACAGAGCGCATTCTTACCTCAATGGCAAACAAGCGCACAAACTTTGGCGAGTAATGCTCACGATGAACGTTTAAAGGGTAATGACATAAACAGCAGTCAATATAAAACGCGAACGAACACATATAAAAACTGGATAATTCACTCGTCTAACTTCCTGATTTATCCCAAACATGAGATCTTCGTTGCAGACTGACCCTTAATTTGTTTATTTTTTAACTAAATGATTAAGGATTTACATTTTAATGGATTACTTTTCCGTGAGTTAGATTAAACTGTCTCGATGTTTATGGTTTGCCGATTTCTCTCAAACCAAATGAATTAACACTAATAAAGGTTTACGGTCGTTATGCGCAAAATACTACTTACTACCGCTATGCTATTGGCTTCAAGCCAAGCGCTAGCTGTCGAAGAACAACCACAAGTAATGAGCAACTTCAGCTACGATTACTTCGAAGCACGTATCGGTGCTAGCCCTGTTACATTTGGTGGCGCGTTCAGTAAGTCAATCCACCCGAATGCTCACGCAATTGCGCGCATTGATTCAGAATTTGAAAGTGATTTCGACTCTGCTGTTGGTCTTGGTTTCCACGCTCCAATTAACAACTGGGCAGACCTAACAGGTGAAATGCTAGCGCGCATCGTTCAGCCTGAACACACAAGCTCTACAGACATCGGTATGGAAGTTAACATTGGTGTTCGCCAATGGCTTGGTCCACAACTAGAAGTTGGTGGTAAAGGTGGTTACGTTTCTATCGATGACAACGATGATTGGATCGGTTCTGTTTACGCACGTTTCCACTCTACAGAACTATTCTCTATCGGCGCTGAAGCTCGTATCAACGACTTCTACGGTGATCAGCTAATGTTCACAGCTCGCTTCAAGTACTAATACTTAGCTGACGAGTTCGAACCTTTGGGTTCCAAGAGAATACTCAGTCTCTTTCGTTGAGACAGAAACAAAAAAACCGAGGATTTATTCCTCGGTTTTTATTTATAAACTGTAACTTCAAGCATATAAGGACGACTTCTTTAGTGGCAGCTCTTTAGTAATTGCTGCTTGCGTGGTTCTTGTAATAGTTTCCAGTGGATACCATCAATCGCACCCGCAAATTTCCAAAGTAGTTTTAGGTCAACATCGTTTCCGTACGCTTTGCGAACCTTATTAAATACTTCTGGTGCGCCTAACTGCATAAACATAGAAACATCATCGACACCCGCCTTTTTCACCATGCGCTCTAACGTAAGCTGCATGTTAGGAAGATCTCTTAATCTACGGCTAGCAGATGACTTCTTGAAGCTGCGCTGCTGAATTGAATTATCGATAGAAGTACGAATAATGCTATCCAATTCAGGATGTTCGCATGTGAACAGATCAGTAATGTCGTAGTAGTTTACGGTTGCTGTTGTCTGTTTTTTCACATGGCGATACTTTTCACAGTCAAGATCTGCCAATTTTTTATCTAATGACTTGCCACCTCTAATGAATAAACAACCTTCACTCAATAAGGCAAACATCGCGTCATTTTGAAAGAGGCCAATACCTCCGAACATAGAACGTTTTTGATGGTCACCAAATTGATTCACGTAGTTAATAAATGCTATCTCGGTCATATCCGTTGATCCTTAATCAAATTACCCCGATTAGGTTGATCACCAGACAAGCAGCTTTTTATGCGAAAAATTTTAAATCTAATTTTGTTGTTTAGGTGAATATTATAGTTGCGTTTTTCACCTTTAAACAAATGATACTTCGAAAAGAAAAATAAGTCTGGACTTAGTTCACATCAATCAATTGTATATTCCGCTTTTTCATGATTGACATCACACAAAGCTATCATCCCGTGATTGAATTTTGACGTTTGATGATACACCGGTTCAATATTTAAAAGCTTGTGGGGACTGTTCAGTATTGCCTCGCAGCATTGTGACTTGTAAAATGGTAGAACATACATGTTTTAACTTTTTATATGAATCATTTATCATTTTTCTGGCTACCACAAAACAAGGCACTTCTTCTTAAGGGCCTAGAATCAGAATTTGCCCAACTTATTGGACATTCCATCTCAGCGGGAAAAATAACCCTTCCTCCTATCCCTAATGTTGTACTTAAAATCCAAAAGCTTTGTACCCTTGAATCGACTGGGATAGCCGAGGTTGCCGAATGCTTGCTTGAAGATCCAGGCCTTACAGCCATCGTCATTCGAGTTGCAAACTCAGTCGTCTTCAACAGACGCAACATTACCTGTGTCGACATTGTGACGGCCGTTTCACGCCTAGGTATATTGCGTGTTCGTGACATCGTGACTGCACAAGCGATCGAGCAACTCAAGCATTCAGTTGATTTAAGTAAAGAGTGTAACCAGCTATTGATTCAAAGCGCTTCTGTATCAAAAGAGTTAGGCGCAACCATGGTACTGGTGACCAATGGCTTTAAAGAAATCGCTCCTGCTGAATACCGCTACCTTGAACATGAAAAGTCTTTGCTAGTTGGTTTGTTAGCCGATATTGGGCTGTTCTGCCTAGTAAGCGAGTACCACCTATACCTTGAGAACGGTAACTACCTCGACCACGATATCGCGCTGCAGATTTTCCAAGGCCAATGTTCAGCCACCAGCAAGCTAGTACTCAAGCGCTGGGGCTTTGACAGCGACTTCATTGACGTGTGCAGCAACACCATCAACAAACAAGAAGAACGTGAAGTTTCTTACTTGGATATCGCACGCATTGCTAACCACCTACTGATGTTCAGAAACAAGGATGAGAACATCGATGAACACGAAGTGGAGCTCAACGTGACAGGCGCAGAGGTGCTTTATAATCTAAGCAACTTGAGTAAACATGATTTTAATGCAAAGCTAAACGACGTGATCAACGCTAGTGGCTTCTAAGTCACAGAAAAAGTTGAAGTAATTGCAGTAGAGGAAAGCATGTTTACAGGGATGATCTTCATATTTGCTCCACTTGTTGTGGGGTATCTATTTTCAATTTCAAACACCCAAACGCTAGAATTCATCAACCGCTCTACATCGCGTTTGATCTATGTAATTCTAGCTCTGATGGGATTAAGCCTTGCCGCGCTTGATAATCTTGGTAGCAACCTACAGACAATCCTTCTTTACACAGTCACTTTCTTCATCTGCTTGAGCGTTTGTAACCTGATGGCACTGCCCGCGATAGACAAAGTATTACCACTCAAAACAGACAGTAGTCAAAAGAAGCTGCCCCTTTCTTCGATGGCAATGGAGTCTGCCAAACTCATTTTGGTTGTCGGCTCAGGCCTTATTGCGGGACTTGTTCTGCCTATCGGCCTTCATTGGGTCGATACAGCGAGTGAATGGATTCTGTTCGTTCTTTTATTCTTCATTGGCATCCAGCTGCGAAACAGCGGACTGACCCTGAGACAAATCTTGCTCAACAAGCATGGCATGGTTATCGCTGTCACGATAATTATCACATCTATGTTAGGTGGTGTTATCGCTGCTTACTTGCTGGATATTCCCCTGTTTAAAGCGCTAGCCATGTCTTCTGGTTTTGGCTGGTACTCTTTGTCTGGAATCCTAATGGGCGATGCGTTTGGTCCAGTCTACGGCGGAGCATCATTCATGCTCGAGCTACTGAGAGAGCTCGTCGCGTTGGTTCTGATTCCAGTGCTCATTCGAAGCTATCCATGCACGTCGATTGGTTATGCTGGAGCTACTGCCATGGACTTCACTTTGCCTGTCATTCAAACAACAGGCGGCGTTCGCTGTGTGCCTATCGCGATTGTTAGTGGATTTATATTGAGTCTACTCGTGCCCATTTTGATGTTGTTCTTTGTATCTCTTGCTAACTAGATCGCAGGAATAGCGATCAATTTAAATTAGAATGCATCTCGAATACCATTGCTCAAGACACCGATACAGTTACACAAATAAAAAGACACTAAGTGTCATTGCTCAACAAAGAATGATCACGGTAACCTGTAACGACAAAGTAATAACAAGAATAAACTTACAAAAGGATCCGCTATGAAACGCCTTTGCGTCGCATTACTGCTAGCTTCAACATCTACTTTCTCTTTTGCAGCAGATTCAATGTCTGAAACAAACCAGTGCCAAGCGAAAAAATACGATGCTTACATCGACGCCTCTCTAATTTGGTACGCTGATCTTGCTGAACTCACCTCAAAGCAATACCCAGAGCTAACAGAAGTAAGTGAATGGTTCCTTGAAGGCCGTAAGCACCACTTCGAATTAAATCGTGCTGCGGTACACTACTACCTAGTGAATGACTCAAGTAAAGTAGCAACAGAACAACCGGTTGAAGGCTGGCTGCAACTTGAACAGCATGACATCAAGGCCCTATCAAAACGTGATGACGAGCTAGGCAAAGTCGCTAAAACGACGTTTGACGACCGTCAATCAAAGCCTCATGAGCAAAATTACGAGCTACGTTCGGCATTCGCAGAACTGCTGAGCCACCCTAAAAAAATCGACACTGCACTTCAGCGCTACAACAGCTCTATCGCTGAACTTGAAGCGATTAAATGTAAGTAACCCCTCATTTAATAAGCTTTTGTGAGAAGTTGGATTTCATAATTAAGACGGGACATTGTTCCCGTTTTCGTTTAGATTGTCCCGCTCGCGTCAATATTAAAAAAAATAACTCGCTTGCTATGGTTACGGAACAAAAAACAGCAGATGTTAGCTTCGACAGTCTTCTACGTATCTTCACGGTACCCGAAGGCCCAGATTCAACACTCACTCAAATTGAAGACAAACTTTCACGAAACCTCAATCAATTCTTACGTGAACACATCGTGGCTGAAGAAAAGCCACTGCGTGAAATTGAGAAAGATTTTTCAAATGCTCAGATCCCAGAGCAACCTGAGTTTGTTTCTGAACATACTGAGCATCTCCTCGATTCTCTTGTATCGCACTCGGTTCATACTTCATCGCCAAGCTTCATTGGTCACATGACGTCTGCCCTGCCTTACTTTTTAATGCCGCTTTCAAAAATCATGATCGCGCTCAATCAGAACCTAGTAAAGATCGAGACTTCCAAAGCTTTCACCCCCCTAGAACGTCAAGTTCTAGGTATGCTTCATCGCTTGATCTATCAAGATGATGACGCGTTCTATTCTCGTTGGATGCACAGTGCCAATCACTCATTAGGGGCGTTTTGTTCTGGTGGTACAATCGCAAACATTACTGCGCTTTGGGTCGCACGTAACAATGCACTAAAAGCACAGGGCTCATTCAAAGGTGTCGAGAAAGAAGGTTTATTCAAAGCCATGAGACACTACGACTACGAAGGCCTAGCCATCTTAGTCTCTGAACGTGGTCACTACTCCCTTAAAAAAGCGGCTGACGTGCTGGGTATTGGTCAGGAAGGTCTTGTATCAGTTAAAACGGATAACGATAACCGTATTTGTACTGAAGACCTACGACTGAAGATCGAGCAGCTCAAGCAGAACAAGATTAAGCCTTTCGCCGTTATCGGTGTCGCAGGTACAACTGAAACCGGTAATATCGACCCACTAAGAGATATTGCAGAGGTATGTGCCGAGTCTGACTGCCACTTCCACGTCGATGCAGCTTGGGGCGGCGCGACTTTGATGTCCAACAATCATCGCCACCTACTTGATGGTATTGAACTAGCTGACTCTGTCACCATCGATGCTCACAAGCAGCTTTACATCCCTATGGGTGCAGGCATGGTTCTGTTTAAGAAACCAGACGCGATGACTGCGATTGAGCACCACGCTCAATATATCCTACGAAAGGGCTCTAAAGACTTAGGTAGCCATACGTTGGAAGGCTCTCGCTCAGGTATGGCGATGCTGGTTTATGCTGCAATGCACATCATCAGTCGTCCAGGCTATGAACTGCTGATCGATCAAAGCATCAACAAAGCACGTTACTTTGCAGACCTGATTAAAGAACAAGATGATTTCGAGTTAGTCTCTGAACCAGAACTTTGTCTACTGACATACCGCTACGTTCCTGAGAAGGTAAAAGCAGCCCTACTTAAAGCCGCTCCTAATCAGCGTGTAGAGTTGAACGAACTTCTGAACGAACTTACCAAGTTTATCCAGAAGAAACAGCGCGAAACCGGAAAGTCATTTGTCTCTCGTACTCAACTAAACCCTGAAGCGTGGGCTCACCAACCCATCATCGTTTTCCGCGTAGTATTGGCTAACCCGCTAACGGGCAATGAAATTCTTTCTTCGGTACTTGAAGAGCAGCGTGAGATTTCAAAACTAGCGCCAAACTTAATGGGTAAAATCACTCAGTTAGTTACGCAAATCAACGCATAGCCATTCAATTTTAGTTGCATCAAATTGAAAATTTCTTTCTTTTTGATGTAACTTTGCTGTCAGTTCGTACTGAATTCGCATTCTTTTTGCTCAAAGCCTCTTCCAGTTCTGTAGTTTTCTAAAATTTTGTTGAGGCTTGTCATATTCTTAAGCATTCATCCCGTGTTTTTGTATTAGTGAATAGTATGTTAGGTTTATACTGACTCTATGGTGCTAGTTAGCTTGATATCTATTTGATACAACAGTAATTACAACATCCAATAAACGTTGGTATTGTGCTTGCTGATATTTGTTTCAGCCATACCCCCTGGTAATAAGATATTAACTGGCAAGTTGTTCTCTATACCCTTGTGAACACTATGAATACATTAGAAAAAATACAAAAAAACCTGGAAAATTTCAGCAAGTCTGAGCGTAAGGTAGCCGAAGTAATTATGGCTTCCCCTCAAACTGCAATCCATTCTAGCATTGCTACCTTAGCTAAAATGGCTGACGTAAGTGAGCCTACAGTTAATCGCTTCTGTCGTCGTTTAGACACAAAGGGCTTCCCTGACTTTAAACTTCACCTTGCTCAAAGCTTGGCGAATGGTACACCTTATGTGAACCGCAATGTCGAAGAAGATGATGGCCCTGATGCTTACACGCACAAAATCTTCGAATCAACAATGGCATGCCTAGACGTTGCAAAAAACAGTCTAGATGCGATGCAAGTAAACCGTGCGGTTGACTTGCTCACTCAGGCAAAACGCATTTCATTCTTTGGGCTAGGTGCTTCTTCTGCCGTAGCAAAAGACGCTCAAAACAAGTTTATTCGTTTTAATATCCCAATCACGTGTTTTGAAGACATCGTGATGCAAAGAATGAGCTGCATTAACTGCAGTGACAACGACGTTATCGTATTGATCTCTCACACAGGTCGTACAAAGAGCCAAGTTGAGATTGCCAACCTAGCTCGTGAAAACGGTGCAACGGTTATCGCTATCACAGCGAAAGACTCTCCACTTGATAAGGCAAGCTCGCTGTCTATCTCATTGGATGTGCCAGAAGACACTGACGTTTACATGCCAATGGCAAGCCGTGTTGTTCAGATGACGGTTATCGATGTATTAGCAACTGGCTTTACACTGCGTCGTGGCTCAGGTTTCAGAGAAAATCTTAAGCGTGTCAAAGAGTCACTTCGTGATTCACGCTACGAGAAATACTCTCAGTTCTAACCCCAAAGATATGAATTAAAAAACGGAGCCTAGTGCTCCGCTTTTATTTATCTGCGTCTTTAATAGTGTCATGCACATTAACCAATACTATTAAATGGTCCAGCTGTTCCCCTTCTCCACCACACTATTCTCTGAGGCATAAGAGTTGATGATCGTGAAACCTGACTCCGCTTTTTGAGACTCGTCATCGTTATGACTAAACGTAACTTCACCCTGGGCTTCACCACAATGACACTTATCACAAACCTGCTGCAGGATATGTATCAAACGCTCTTGATTCAATGGCAATGGATTACCTTTAATAGCAACTGACTTAAGTGCATCAGCCGATACCTCTTCGAATTGCGCTTCACAAACACCAAAATCTAGTAGGCTTGGTAGCTTAAGCGTATCGAGCACTTCTGATAACCAAGAAATTGCATCTTCTGCGGATGCTTGCGCTTTACCCGTCACAATTTGAGCAATCCTTTGGTAGCGCTCTAAAATGTCGCTTCGCTGCTGCTCTCTTGCAACCTCAATATTCTCTAGCATCACAAATGGCGCTAATCGAGCAGTAATCACACTGTGTGGAGCTGAAATCTTACCACCCAATGCAGAAGCCAATCCGTGTGCAGCACCCAGCTTGGCATTGGTAATAGCCATACCACCAAGCATGGAAGCAAACGCCAGATCTGAGCGTGCTTGAGGCTCATCATAAACACACGCTTTTACTACTGAGCCACTCAGCTTACGTAACCCTTCTTCGCAAATCATATCCGTCAATGGGTTTGGATCACCGCATACATAGGCCTCCATCAAGTGAGTGAAAGCGTCCATCGCGCCCCTGCCCGACAAATACAGATTGGTACCATGAGTCAAAGTCGGATCGACAATCGCCACATCAGCAAGCATGTCAGGGCTTCGTAAGCTGATCTTCACTTGGTCTTGCCCTGATTTGAGTACCGCATTCTTAGTCACCTCAGCGCCGGTACTCGCGGTTGTGGGAATAGCAATAAATGGCAATGGTTTAGCTTTTAGAGGGACATTGCGCCCAACCACTTCAACGTAGTCATAGAGGTTGCCTTGATTAGGTAACACGGCAGCTAACGCTTTGCCCATGTCTATCGCACTGCCACCTCCCATAGCGATAACCATATCGGGCTTAAACCGTCGAGCTGATATCGCAGCCTCTTCGACCATTTTAATATTAGGCTCACCAGAAACCGCGATGTGTTGGTAGCGCATGCTTTGCGCATCTAGGTAATCAGTGACAATTGAAGTGCGCTGGAGTGTATTCCCGGTCACTAATAACACGCTATAACCATATTGGTTGAAGAGAGACAATGAAGCGGGGAGTGCTCCACCACCAAAGATAATCTTTGTAGATGTCATAAATTGAAACATGGTGCCTCCTGCGCCTATGACCAAACAAAACTGCGAACTCTTGGTTGTTGGAATGTTGCTTTTATACCTTGTGCCTGTTTTAAAAAAGACTCATCAAGAAAACGGCTCTTGTTGCCAGCCAACACGCCTAAAGACAATACTTCGCTGATTGCGCATGAACGTTCTAACCTTCATCGTTTAATTTTCGTCAATCAGTTATAAGATGCCTCGTTCTAAAGACAATTTTTTTGACGAAGTGCAACTTGTTACACTAAAAGTGCATAAAAGTCGCTTTCTTAGGGGTAATTCACATTCTGATAATATGGGTACTCGACCTTGATACTCATCAAAAATTCGAGCGGATCGCTTTTGTGAACATTATTTGCTCTGATAGGCAAAGCCTATTGTATTAAGAGGTAATTCCATCTTTATTTCCCTAAAGCATTAGGGCATAGTTGGATTCAAGAATTTTTGAGTCTTGTTCAATTAAGAATAGTTGACGTATTTTAGGTTAACGATCCTCATCCCGTATTTAGGAGAAATGAAATGTTTGTAGTTATTTTTGGTCGCCCTGCTTGCCCATTCTGTGTTCGTGCAAAAGAGCATGCTGAAACTCTTAAAGCAAAACGCGATGACTTCAACTACCGCTATGTTGACATCCACGCTGAAGGCATCAGCAAAGCAGACCTAGAGAAGACGGTTGGTAAGCCAGTTGAAACTGTGCCACAAATCTTCATCGACCAAGATCACATCGGCGGCTGCACAGAATTTGAAGCATACGCAAAAGAAAACCTAGGTCTTTTCGACTAATCTAGAGTTCGAACCTTGGGCTAAGCCCTTAATCAGCTAAGCTTTAGTGTCAGACTGTAAGATTTCTATTAAGCCCGCTTATTAAAGCGGGCTTTTTTTATAGCCAGTTTTCATACGATATAAGAATCTGGTCAAAATCAAGTAAAAAGGGAAAATATCACTTATAATTTATTTATATTTAGATACAATCCACATTTCAAACTGACCCTGTTTTTCACGCCTATTATTGAGCGACCACTGTGAATATCGACGTTGTTTTTCTGCTAGAACAAAACCCCATTCTCCTCATCTTTGTTGTTTTATCGATTGGTTTGGCCATTGGTAAAATTCGTTTCGGTAGCCTGCAACTTGGTAATTCAATCGGCGTTCTGATTACTTCCCTTGTGATGGGCCACCTTGGTTTCTCATTTAACGCAGACGCCCTAACCATTGGCTTTATGCTATTCATCTACTGTGTCGGTATTGAAGCAGGACCGAACTTCTTTGGTATATTTTTCCGAGATGGCAAACACTACCTGATTTTAAGTTTAGTGGTGCTCTCTACCGCTATTGCGCTGACTTACTTCTGTAGCGAGTACTTAGGCCTTGGTTTCGGACTTTCTGCCGGTATGATGGCTGGCGCACTGACCGCAACACCAATCTTGGTAGGTGCGCAGGACGCACTCAACTCAGGGCTTGCTGAAGTGCCAAGGAACATGGATTTAAGCCTGATTATCGAAAACCTATCGGTCGGTTACGCGATGGCTTATCTAGTTGGCCTTATCAGTATGATTATGTTTGCCCGTCTGATTCCAAAGCTTCAAAAAGTGAACCTACACGACTCAGCCGAACAAATTGCTCAGGAACGTGGCTTAGGTGCATCAGGACAGCGCAAGGTTTATCTGCCAATCATTCGTGCTTATCGTGTTGGCCAAGAGCTGATCTCTTGGACAGACGGCAAAAACTTACGTGAACTAGGTATCTACCGCCAAACGGGTTGTTATATCGAACGTATTCGCCGTAATGGCATTCTTGCCCACCCAGATGGGGATGCCATCCTGCAAGAAGGCGATGAGATCGCATTGGTTGGTTTCCCAGATAGTCACGCTCGTCTGGACCCAAGCTTTCGTAACGGGAAAGAGGTTTTCGACCGCAACCTTTTGGACTTACGTATTGTTGAAGAAGAAATCGTCGTTAAGAGCGATAGCATTGCAGGTAAACGTCTTTCAGATTTAAACCTATCTGAATATGGCTGTTTCCTTAACCGCGTAGTGCGAGCTCAGATTGAAATGCCTATGGACTTAAACATCGTGCTTGCTAAAGGTGATGTTCTACAAGTGAGTGGTGAGAAGAGTCGCGTTCACGGCCTAGCAGAGAAAATTGGTTTCATCTCGATCCACAGCCAAATGGCAGATCTAATGGCTTTCTGTAGCTTCTTCATCTTGGGCATTCTATTTGGTTTGATCACCATGACATTTGGCCAAGTTTCATTTGGTTTAGGTAACGCGGTTGGTCTACTGCTATCAGGTATCATGCTAGGTTTCCTACGTGCAAACCACCCTACTTTTGGTTATGTACCTCAAGGGGCACTGAACATGGTCAAAGACCTCGGTTTGATGTTCTTTATGGTAGGTATCGGTTTAAGCGCCGGTGGTAAGATATTTGAGCACTTAACTCAAGTTGGTCCCCAGGTTATTGGTATTGCTCTGATAGTCAGCGTAATCCCTGTATTCTTCGCTTATTTAGTGGGAGCTTACGTACTTAAAATGAACCGCGCACTACTGTTTGGTGCGATCATCGGAGCACGAACCTGCGCCCCTGCGATGGACATCGTAAATGACCACGCTCGCTCAACAATCCCAGCTCTGGGTTATGCAGGCACCTATGCAATAGCAAACATCTTGATGACCTTAGCCGGTACCTTCATCATCATTATCAGCTAGCCACACATCGCTAATTGATTCATTTCTAATGCACTAATTCATGTTTGGGTTAGTGCATTTTTATGGTCTGTTTTAAGCAGTTCAGCCTCCTTCCCCGCTCCTGCTCTAAACTCACTTTGTATCTCGAACCTCTTCACTCGTATCTGCTTTTGAGACAAAAAAATAGGCGCTCAATGAGCGCCTATTTGTCTAGATTCGATGAATTTAGATGTCAGCTACATCAAATTCAACAGCTGGATTAACGTCAGCTTCGTAATCAACACCTTCAACACCGAAACCGAATAGTTTCAAGAACTCTTCTTTGTACTCAACGTAGTCAGTCAGTTCTTTTAGGTTTTCAGTTGTGATTTGAGGCCACAGGTTACGACAGTGCTCTTGGATGTCGTCACGCAGTTCTAGGTCATCCAGACGCAGACGGTTTACGTCATCAACTTCTGGAGCGCTGCCGTCTTCTTTGTATAAACGTTGGCTGAACATACGGAAGATCTGTTCCATACAACCTTCGTGAATACCTTCTTCACGCATCTTCTTGAACACCATAGCGATGTAAAGAGGCATAACAGGAATTGCAGAGCTTGCTTGAGTCACAACAGACTTAAGAACAGCAACGTTTGCAGTGCCGCCAGTTTGGCCTAGTTTCTCGTTTAGCGCTGCCGCTGCACGGTCTAGATCCATCTTAGCTTTACCTAGCGCGCCATCCCAGTAGATTGGCCACGTTAGTTCAGTACCGATGTAGCTGTAAGCAACCGTCTTACAACCGTCAGCTAGAACACCAGCTTCAGAAAGAGCATTGATCCAAAGTTCCCAATCTTCACCGCCCATTACAGTAACAGTGTCTTTGATCTCTTCTTCAGTTGCAGGATCTACGCTTGCTTCAATGATTGTGTCTTTGTTTGTATCAACCGCAGTCGACGTGTACGTTTCACCGATAGGCTTTAGAGATGAACGGATGACTTCGCCAGTCTCTGGCATTTTACGCACTGGAGACGCCAGTGAGTATACAACCATATCGATCTGGCCTAGATCTTCTTTGATCAGGTCAATCGTTTTCTGTTTAGCTTCGTTAGAGAAAGCATCGCCATTCAGGCTTTTTGAATATAGGCCTTCTTCTTTAGCAAACTTGTCGAACGCTGCTGAGTTGTAGTAACCAGCTGTGCCTGGCTTTTTCTCAGTACCGGCTTTCTCAAAGAAAACACCGATAGTTGAAGCGCCGCCACCAAATGCAGCCGCAATACGTGAAGACAAGCCGTAGCCACTTGAAGAGCCAACAACTAGTACACGTTTAGGTGCGTTTGTGATTGGGCCTTGAGCTTTTGTGTAAGCAATTTGTTCTTTTACATTAGCTTCACAACCGACTGGATGTGTTGTAGTACAGATGAATCCGCGAATTCGAGGTTTGATGATCATATTCAACTTCCTTAAAAAATCAGGTTAAGGATAAAAGTTTCGTACGCAAATGGCATCTAATTTCTGTAAAAATGTGGTGAAAATGCAAGTGGTTGGAGCACTCAGTGAATATTTGCTGACTAAGTCACCATTTGTTAACGCGTCTATTGCGACTTCTACGACAAAAACAAAAAAAGGCACCTTTTAAGGTGCCTTTTATCATTTCTTAATCTAAGCAACGCTATTTAGCTTAGGTTTTAACTCTTTTCGCGTCAAAGTTTCACTGTAATCGTGACTGAAGTGGTCAACTTGGATGGCAGCGTAGCGTAGTTTGTCTGCCGCAACTATTTGGTCAACTTCATCTTGAGTCAGTACATCTGCCGCAAGTGCTTGAGCAAGTTTGTCTTGCAGTAGACCTTTACGTGCAACTTTGCCCTCTTTAACCGCTTTGAAGACCTTACGCTCAAGTGGTTTAATGCTGTACATCGCATTGAACGCGTTTTCCATCAAACCAACACTATCGTCCTCTTCCTGACCGATGTAGCAAAGGTGAGTAAGGCGTTCACGGTGTGCACCCGGAGTCATCAAGCTTTCAGCCAACTGAACAGTTAGATCATCACTTGGTTTCTCGAAGTGGTTGCCCACAGGGAATACTAGACCTTTAAGTACCTTACCAACGACCTTATTCGGGAAGTTCCGGTACGCCTCTTGTAGTGCTTTTGCAGCATGGTGGAAACAGTGCTTAACCGCATAGTGTACGTAGTCTAGGTCTGCTTGTTGACGACCTTCGTCTTCATACTTCTTAAGCGCAGCTGAAGCCATGTATAGGTAACTCAGACCATCACCCAAACGTGCAGAGATAAGCTCTTTACGTTTCAGTTCACCACCGAGAGTTAGCATCGCGAAGTCTGCACTTACCGCTAATGCACGGCTCAGACGAGTTAAGTCTTGGTAGTAAGGCCTCGTTGGGCCGCTCATGTCCGCTTTAATGAACTTAGAGCCGGTCAATGCTGCACCGAACGCGCCAAACGTGTTCTTAGTTGCGTGACCAATATGCTTGAACAACAAGTCATCGAAGTCTTTCGCACCTTGCTTCTCATCAGGGTTAGCTGCCGCTTCCATCTCGCTCAATACGTAAGGGTGACAACGTGTCGCACCTTGACCGAAAATCATCAGGTTACGAGTCAGGATGTTTGCGCCTTCTACCGTGATTGCAACTGGGATGCCTAGGTAAGGTGCTGCCAAGTAGTTCATTGGACCATCTTGAATTGCACGACCAGAGTGAATATCCATTGAATCATTCAGAATTGTACGTGCCATTTCTGTCATGTGGTATTTCGCAATAGCCGTTATGATGCCCGGCTTCTCTTTCATATCAAGCGATGTCGTCGTCAAAGTTCTTGTCGCTTCTAGTAGATACGTTAAACCACCGATACGACCTAAGCTCTCTGCAACGCCCTCAAACTTACCAATCGACATACCAAACTGCTTACGAACGTATGCGTATGCACCTGTTGTTCTTGCCGTTAGGTGGCCCATTGCCGTGCCTAGTGCTGGCAATGAGATACCACGACCCGCAGATAGACATTCTACTAGCATACGCCAGCCTTTACCTGCGTAATCCGCGCCACCGATTAACCATTCCATTGGAATGAATACATCATGACCACGTGTTGGACCGTTCATGAATGCAAGACCTAGTGGGTCATGACGTTCACCAATAACAACGCCTTCATGGTCTGCTGGAATAAGCGCACACGTGATGCCGATATCTTCTTTATCACCCAACAGTTTTTCTGGATCGTGCAGTTTGAATGCAAGGCCAAGCACTGTTGCTACTGGTGCTAGCGTGATGTAACGCTTGTTCCAGTTAAGCTTGATACCCAGTGTCTCTTTACCTTGGTGCGTACCCATACATACGGTGCCAACATCAGGGATACCGCCTGCATCAGAACCCGCTTCAGGGCCAGTTAGCGCGAAACATGGGATATCTGTACCGTCAGCAAGACGTGGCAGCCAGTAATCTTTCTGTTCTTGAGTGCCATAGTGAGATAGCAGCTCACCTGGACCCAGTGAGTTAGGAACCATTACAGAAACTGCGGCACTAATACTGCGAGTTGCGATCTTAGTAACAATCGTTGAGTTTGCGTGTGCCGAAAATTCACGACCACCGTACTCTTTAGAAATAATCAACGAGAAGAAGCGTTCTTTTCGTAAGAAGTTCCAAACTTCCTTCGGAAGATCTCGATCTTCTTTCACAATCTGATGGTCATCAAGCATAGAAAGCAAGGTTTCTAGCTCATTGTCCATAAAAGACTGCTCTTCTGACGAAAGTTGAGGCTTTGGATATTGGTGCAGCTTAGTGAAATCTGGTTTACCAGAGAACAGCTCTCCGTCCCACCACACGCTACCCGCTTCCATCGCTTCTTTCTCAGTGCTAGATAGTGGTGGTAGTACTTTTTTAAAGAGTTTAAAAGCTGGGTCACTTACCCATTTTTGTCTTAGAGAGCTCATAGTTCAGATCCTTTTGTTCACTATATTGGTTGTGAATTTATTCGCTTTTTATTGTTTTATTCTTCTGCTGACATGCCAGCGGCCAAGTATGGAATTAAAATATCGACCACTGCTTTGGCATCTATTTTCTTTCCGTAATCATTCTCTGCAATTTCTACGAGAGCCTGACTTGAAGCCATGGTGAATACACAAGTCCCGAGGGTGAAGTGCAAACGCCAAAATAACTGTTCTTTAGTGAGGTTCGGGTTAGCTTTCATTACTGAGCCAGTAAACAAAGTCAGCACTTCGCTATAACGAGTTGTAATGAACCAACGCAAATGCCCCTGTACGTCCGTGTAGCCTCTGCCGATAAGTAACATAAATCTGCTGGTACCATTTGGCCTTACATCATTCAGTGCTCGTAGTGGCTGCCTTAGAGACTCAAACACGTCACTCATAGAATACGTTTCGTTCAAGTTTAAGTTCACTAGTGCATCTTGCAGTGCAGGCATAAATGCTTCCAAGTAGCGATTGAGTACTGCACGAACCAGAGTTTTCTTGTCGCCAAAGTGGTAGTTCACTGAAGCTAGATTGACATTCGCTTTGCCCGTAATGGTGCGTAAAGAGGTGTCATTAAAACCATGCTCAGCAAACAAGCCTTCAGCTACGTCTAAGATTTTGTCTTTGGTTGTACTTCTTGGTGCCATTTCAATCACTCGTATTAAACAACTGTTTGAAATATACGACGAGAACATTTATTTAACAAGCAAGCAACATCACATTTTCACAAATTGGTCGTACCAGTAAAAAAATATCGTCACTAACCGATTGAATCGCGGGAGATTTAAGAAAAAAGTAAAATTTAATGAATTTTCTGGGAACTGATTCAGAAATGGAGAGTCATAAATTACGTAGAAAACAGAGTATTTAGAAGTTTAACAGGCCGTCAAACTTGTTGTTTTCCCTGCTTTCTTAATTACTGCATTTTCCTTATTAACTCCTATACTTGTATCCGCCCAAACCACGTTGGTTTGGGCTTTTTTTGCCTGTGATTGGCGATCCTTCGACACTAAATCTCCACAACAATTTCAGGAATTAGATCATTTAGAGAGTCACTACCCGTCGCGTCTAAAATGTAACTAGACTCAAGCAAGTCCTCATCTACAGCGAACTCATGAACCACATTGATCCTGTTATCGAGCGCTGACCCTCTCTTCCCCAAGTAATCATATAACTCTGTAAATCTAACTACCACTGGGAGCAATAAAGAGCTCACCTTGTGGAATCGTATTAGCAGGCTCAACTTGATGAGCTGTTGGGTAAAGATTGGGGCTTTATTATTAACCTCGATTCTCGGTCTAGCTAATCTTCTAACTCAGTTGGATCAAAACCACCTTCAATGGCACGTTCGACTTGTGCTATTGCGTTATCAATCTCCAAGTCACTTTGTTGCCCTTGGCTATCAACGAATCGTGCCGAAACACTTGGCACTCTCTCTTCGTTCTCGGCAAAACTAATCACGACATCATTCGAAGCTGGTTGTTCGCCCGGTGCTAACTGACGCAACCTACCCTGAGCATCAAGCACAATACCGGCGCTAGCAAGGCCTAGGATATTAAGGTTCACACTACCCATAACTCACTTCCTACTTCAGCCCAAAACCAACCACAAACGCGCCAAAGCCCACCCAGAGATGTGGTTGCTCCACTCCATAAATTTAGCAGTGCCACTATTGACAATTAATTCACTAACAGCTGACAATTGGAGCTAATATCAAATTGTTCAACAGCAATAGCAACTTACAAGCAAAAAATAAGGCTTCAAACTTCGCATTTTTTTACAGATGTCCTAAGCTTCGATTAGTACACTTCTCTCAATTCAACGGGGAACATTGGTTGAGAAAAAGAGGAGGCAATTAGAGTAGAAGGAGAGCTAGTTTGAGATTGTTCAAATTATCCATGATGTATTGCTTAGTCATCACCACACCGCTCGCCGCTCAAACCTTGGAACAGGCTGTCGCTATCACTTTGGCAACCAACCCCGAGATAAAAAGTATCTTTAACGAGTTTGAGAGCGTCAGAAAGCGGAACGATGCCTCTGGGGGTGCTTACCGACCAAGTATCGATCTAGATGCCGGAATTGGTTACGAGGGCATAAACCCTGCACCAAACAATGGCCCAGATACCGACCTCACTAGAAAAGAAGCAACGATTTCCCTCACCCAATTATTGTGGGATGGTTCTGCGACGCTCTACGATATGGATCGTACTGCTGCAGAAGCCGAATCGGTCCGGTTACAGCTATTAGCGGATGCTGAAGACAAAGCGCTTGAAGTTACACAGATTTACTTAGACGCGGTAAAAGCGACTGAGGTATTAGCTTTGTCAGAGAGTAACCTTGCTATACACAAGAAAATTTACAAAGACATCAAAAAGCGAGCAAGCTCTGGTATAGGCTCTACAGCAGACGTATCACAAGTAGAAGCAAGGATCGCAAAAGCTCACGGTAACCTACTCGCTGCACAAAACAACCTAATAGATACACATACCCAATTTAGAAGAATCGTGGGGCAAGAACCACTCGGCTTAGTCTATCCGAGAGCCGATATTTCAATGATCCCACTGTCACTGTCGGATGCACTGGTTGATGCACTCGACCAACATCCCGTCATAAAAGTCGCCAACGCGGATGTCGATTCAGCACACTTCCAATATAAACAATCAAAAGGCGTGAATTACCCAACATTCTCCATTGAAGCATCACAATCGTGGCGGGATGACGCTGGCGGTGACGAAGGTTCTAGCCAAGAAACATTGGCGATGCTTAGAATGCGATACAACCTGTACAACGGTGGCACAGACAGCGCGAACTCGGAAGCCGCCGCCTATCAATTGAATAAAGCCAAAGATTTGAGAGACAGAGCTTATCGACAAGTAGAAGAAGGGCTGCGTCTATCGTGGAGTGCATTAGATTTAACACTGCAACAAAAGAACTTCTTATCTGACCATGTGGACTCTGCATCAGAAACGGTTGTCGCTTATGGCAAACAGTACCGGATAGGTAAACGTACTCTTCTTGACTTGCTAAACACTGAGAATGAATTGTTTGAAGCTCGAAAAGATTACCTAGATGCTCATTACGCAGAGCAATATGCTAAGTATCGAGTAATGAACGCGACAGGTTCTTTATTGAACGCTCTGCTGGTTGACATTCCAGATGAGTGGACAACGGCCGTGGAGTATTGATCATGAAGACAACCTACTTACTGCTTCCTGCACTAACAATGTCACTACTCGCTTGTTCTAGCCAACAAGAGGAGGAATATATTGAGACACCCGAAGCCGAGCAAATATCCGATCTACAAGACGATGACAAAGACGGTGTCGTCAATGCGAGAGACGCCTGCACTGCAACACCTCCAGCGTCGTTAGTCGACAACGAAGGTTGTGGGGAGATCATACTTTCGGAAGAAGTTAGACAGCTCAATATACTATTTGCTAACGATTCTTACGAAGTGAACCCGATTTTCTCTGACCAGATAGCCACCATGGTTGAGTTTTTGGAAACCTACCAAAGTGCGTCCATCGAGATTCAAGGATACGCAAGTAAAGTTGGCTCTAGCGAATACAACCTAGAGCTGTCAAAGAAACGCGCTCACAATGTCGAAGATGAGTTGCTATCTAACGGCATAGATCCAAGCCGAGTTAGAGTCGTAGGTTACGGTGAAGATAGTTTAGAAAGTGACGGTGACGATGCAACATCACACGCTTTGAACCGCAGAGTAACCGCAACCGTGGTTGGCTTAAGCGAACGAATCGTTGAGGAATGGACTATTTTCACCACACTTAAAAAATAGATAAAGATTCACCGATAACAGAAGGTAAAAAGATAAACCGCTATAACAAGCATAACAAGAGAAAAGCCGCGATAGGATTACCTATCGCGGCTTTTATGTATTTGTAACCACATTGCTCTCGGGAATAGCTCAGTGGTTATTGTTACGATTCAAGATTTTACTTGTTACTCAGGAAATGGCTCGACGGTTAGCCGAGCCAATCACCAATTAAAGTTTTACTTCTTGGTGCTTAGTTTTAGGTAAAGAAATGCTTAGCAGGAAGTAACCTAAGATAGCTGCAGTCGTTGAGCCCATCAGGATACCTAATCGAGCAAGCGTATCGAAATCTGCGTTTGTAGGACCAAATGCCAGCGATGAAATAAATATAGACATAGTAAAGCCGATACCACACAACACAGATACCGCAAAGATATTCATAAAGTTCACACCTTCAGGAAGCTTAGCAACACCTGTTTTCACAGCACCCCAGCTGAATAGGAAGATACCCAGCGGCTTACCAATCAATAGACCTAGAGCGATACCAAGAGGCAGCATACCTGTAAGGTTTGAAATTGAAATACCTTCCAGTGAGATACCTGCGTTTGCAAATGCGAAGATTGGCAGAATTACAAAAGCTACGTATGGGTGCAGTGCGTGCTCTAGGTGTTTCAGTGGTGAGTGCTCCCCTCTATTACCTTTCAGTGGGATGGCAAAACCAATTACTACACCTGCCAATGTTGCATGAACACCAGACTTCAATACTGCGAACCACAGAATCGCACCGACAATCAGGTAAGCGCCCAGTTTAGTCACATGCTTGTTGTTTAGCATGAACAGCACACCTGTTGCGATGAAACCAACTGTAAGTGCAAGTGTTGATAAGTCACCTGAGTAGAACAATGCAATGATAACAACAACACCTAGGTCATCAATAATTGCTAAAGCTAGCAGGAACACTTTCAAGCTTACCGGTACGCGGTTACCAAGAAGTGCCATGATACCTAACGCGAAGGCGATATCAGTTGCAGCCGGGATAGCCCAACCTTGAAGCGCTTCAGGGTTACTAGAATTAAATAGCACGTAAATAAGTGCAGGAGCCAACATACCACCTACCGCAGCGATAGCTGGGAATATAGCAGTCTCTTTAGACTTTAATGCGCCTTCTAAAAGCTCACGTTTAACTTCTAAGCCAATTAGAAGGAAGAAGACAGCCATTAAGCCATCGTTGATCCAGTGAGACACAGACATACCGAGAACGTAACTGTGCAGGACGCCCTGGTACATTTCGTTCAGTGGTGAGTTTGCTACAAACATTGCGATCGCCGCAGCGATAACTAGGATGATGCCGCCAGCAGATTCCATTTTAAAAAAGTCACGGATGACGTCGGTCATGATTTCGCCCTTATATTTATTATTTAAATAAACGAATAACAAAGAATAACCATGAGTTTATATCCAAGCTTTATCGATAGATAATCACTTCTTTGGATGTTTAACTTCGGTTTTTCCTACAAATACTAAACAATACGTCGTATATTCCATAATGTTGTTATGCACCATAAATTAAGTATAGATGAGAACATCACACCTGTATGCACAATTCATTGAGTGCTAACAAAATTAGGAAGCATAAAAAAGGCTATCAAATGATAGCCTTAGGTGTTTTTTAGTAGCCGGTGAGCTGCATAAAGCCGGTCGCTTCATGGCTGCCGCTGGCCATTATTGGCCCTTCCCAATAAGGTATGACAAATGGCAGCCACATATCTCGACGTATGATACGCGTAGTCAAGTTGATATCGTGCTCAGGGACGTTAATGATCCATTGCAGCGGCATTCGTCTGCCGTTCATTAGCCTTGTGTTCTGCAAAGGCTGAATCGAAATATCCGATTCCGTTAACTGGTAAACCTTACCAGAACGAGTGGCTAACGTTCCAAACACATAAGGTAACTGCTGATTATGGCGATAGCGGTTGATGCTCAGTGCTGTACCGTCATCAAGGTTAAACACAAACCAATCCCATCCTTGCTGACCAACTCCAAGTAAGCCACTACCCCACTCTTTGTGGACCCACGCTGTTCCTTCTACTTCTTTAGCTACGCCATCAAGATTCAGTGCACCATTCAGTGATAAAAACGGTGCGTTAAAGTTGTAAGACGCGACAGGTAGCAGATCATGCTTTTTCTGATAACCGTTATCACCATTAAGTACATATGGTCCTTTTGTCACTGTATCTAATTGCATCCCAAACGTATCCGTTTGTACTTGTAGGCGACCTGGAAACGGAGTATTCCCCAGTGAGCGCCAATTCCAATTATCAATCCAAATTCTAAATGGACGACTGGTTATCCCCGCTTGGCCAATGCCACCACGAGCCATTCGCTGCTCTTTCCACACTTTGGATTTAGAAGAGATCACCACATTCGAGATGTAAACTTGTGGGCTCTGCCATCCCGGTGTTTCACGCTCATCAGTTGCAATGCGGAAGAAGCTCCATTGAACCGAATAGTCCTTGCCATCGTCGCCTTTCAAAGACGCAAAATAGTGCCACCACTCGTGCTGAAATTCCGGGTGGAACTTGAAGTCTCGTGGAAGCGATACACCTCGGTCAGGCAAGACAGGTTCAAATACATTGAACTGTTCGCTGACCAACACCGAATTAATCTCGTTGACTCCTTTCTCGCCAGGGTCGACAAAATAAGAATAGTAGCCCCACACACTCAAAAAGATGCCGAAGAAGCTGATCAATAACAGAGATGATAAAAATCGATGTCTTAACTTGGTTGAGCTATTCCTTAGAAACATATTAAAGCGCATCCCTTAGTGATTTCATCGGTGTGTTCCGAATCATTCTCATCACTGGTAAAGCACCAGCCAAAATCAATGCTGCCATTGCCCAAGCAAATGTCTCGAAATAGTCCCAAGGAAGTACTTGTAGTTCGAGTGACCAGCCAAAAGACTGCTTGATAACGATATCAACGATCAAGTTCGCCAACGCTAAACCAAGTGGAACTGCGATTAATGAAGAGATAAGCCCGAACACAAACAGCTGTAAACTCCCGGTAAGGATCAACTCTTTCGCCGATACGCCTAAACACCGTTGCAACGATATATGCCTTTGTCTTGAAACCTCACCAGCGACTGTCGCAAAGAAAATACCAAACACGGCTATCACAAGGGTAATGTTACCCAAGGTATCTGCAATGGCGAAGGTTCTATCAAACACTCGCATCGCTTGGCTATGAATATTGTTGTTATCGAATATGCGTTCAGAACCGAGTCTAAATACACTTTCCAATCGGCTTCTAAGCCCTACTGAATTCACATCATCTTTCAGAATGACGCCAAGCCCCACATTGCCCCGACCTGCAAAACCGTATAACCAGTTTCGATGTGACATCATCACTTGGTGATAAGGATTACCATAATCGTAATACACACCGACGACCTGCCAGCCAGAGCCTAAATTATCGTAGAGATCAATATAATCGCCTGGGCGAATATCTAGCTTGAGTGACATGGATTCACTGATCAATACACCTTTAGAGTGGTGTAACTGATACCAGTAATTCGGGATACCGAGTTTAATCGTTAATGCTTCAAGCTCGCCCTCTGAAGGCCCGGTGCTCACCACTTGAATACTGCCTACTGGAGAAGCGACATCTTTTTCCCAACGCCACCACACAGAGTCAACTTCTGGCTGCTCTGACAACCAGTTACTCATACGTGCTGCTGCATTGTTTGTTGGGTATATATAGAGGTCAGCGGCTAATCGCTGTGTTAACCATTTGTCCGTAGTGTCTCTAAAACTACCGACCATGATTTCAACACCAATGTTTGCGGTTAACGCCAACATAAAGGCCATAGTCGCAACACCGCGGTAACTCATGCTAGAAGCAGCGTCAGCAAAGAACCAGCGAGCACGGTCCCAACGCAGTGAGTAAGAGAGACTGTTGAACAGCTTCCACATCAAGAACGGTGTAAACAGAGCCACACTTACCAACATCAAAGCAATGATTGCAAAGCCAGACTCTTGAGTTTGTGGCGCTTGATAAACCGCAACAGCAGCTACAAGGAAACCACAACCTATCAAAGCTTGCCAAGTGAATTCAGTACCCGCAAAACGCATCAGGGATAAGCGAGAAGACAAACGAATCGGCTGAGATTTGAGTAAGCGAACCAATGGCCATGCACAAGCTAAGAATGCACCAATCAATGCCATCATCAAGCTGTAACCACTCCAACGCCAATTCCAGTCAATCGTTAAGCCAATATTGGCGTCATACAAGTCGCCAAGGCTAGAAGACACAGCAGGTAATAGTTGGTTGGCCAACATCACACCAAAGACATTGCCGCAGATCCAGCTCAGTAAAACCAGAATTAATAGCTCCAAACATAGCGCTCTAGTGAGCTGCCAACCCGAGACACCGGTTTGTCTTAAGAGCCCCACTAACGGCTGACGCTGGATAAATGATAACGACATAGCTTGGTAGAAAATAAACAAACCTACGACAAACGACAGCATCCCCATCGCTTTTAGGTTTAAGTGGAATGCATTAGTGAGGGACTCAAGTTCTGCTTTAGAGCTTCGCGAAATCGTCAAGCCATTAGGTAGTATATTTTTGAGGCGTTCAAACTTTTCGGTAGACATATCTGAACACGCAATCACCGACAAACCAGCGCTACGTTTCAGCATTCTGAGTAACGAAATGTCGGCAATCAGCCTAGTGCCATCAATGATGTTGTTTTGATCAACCATTAACGGGCCAAGCTCTGAACCATCCATAAGGTGGATATTGTCACCGTTCTTCCACTTCATGTGTTCAGCAAGATCGTCGCTCACAAGGATTGGGTACGGCGGTTTCATAAGGTTCAACGTATTGAGGTCTTTTAACGCCACGCCCGGTTGCAGTTGAAGCATCGAAACAGTATCGATACCAATCAACATGAAATTCGCGCCATTTTCATCAGTGATACGATGGTGATCAAAAGGAGAGCACTGCTGAAAGCCTTCACGGCGAAGCTGGATATAAAAACCTTGCGGGATTTTATTGGCGTTGTGTTTTGGTCGAATACGGTAAGGAAGAGGATTCGAAAAGAGTTTTTCGCCATGAGCATAACTTTGCTTGGCGTGTTGATTGATAGCAGTAACACCAACCAATAGTGATACGCCAAGAGTTAAGCCTAGCCATACCAAGATAATTTGTAGAGGATAACGTCGATAGTGACCGAGTAGTGCCTTAACTACGGGCCATAACATGCAGCTGTCCTCCTTGTAGGCGGATCCGGCCGTCCATGTGCAGGGCAACTTTTTCACTGTGCGTTACCAACAGTAGCGTACATTCTAATTGGCGTGCTAAAGAGGTCAGCAAGCGCATTACCGCTTCGGCGTTACGCTCATCTAGGCTACCTGTCGGTTCATCGGCCAATAAGATTTTTGGTTCCATATACAAAGCTCGAGCGATCGCGGCACGTTGTTGCTGACCACCCGATGCTTCCTCTGGGTAACGACCAAGTAGAGGCATAAGGTCTAAAGCAGAAAGAATCTGTCTCCATAAACCTTTATCTTCAGGTAAGCCTTTTAGTTGGCGGCAAAAACGGATGTTATCTGCGATATTCAACGTTGGTAATAAGTTGAACTGCTGGAAAATATGACCAATATTGTTTCGACGATAAGCGGTACGTTCACGCTCGGTAGAATCGTGCATGTTGAAATTTGGAAAAACGATTTCGCCAGAGTCAGCGAGATCCAAACCTGCAATTAGGTTGAGCAGAGTACTTTTTCCTGAGCCGCTTTCGCCCATTAATGCGAGTTGGTCACCTTTATTCAATGTCAGTTCAGCACCTTGCAAAACAGGGTGGAATTCCCCCCCATCAACATAGCCTTTACATAGGTCTGACAGCTTTAACATTCAACAGCTCGCATTAGTTAGAATTTGGAAGGAGAATCTACACTAATTCCCTGTTAGGAGGAAGTATTTTGAAAGATAGATCACATGCCAACGATAAAGTGATGCGATTGATGCGCCCTACTTCAACTTCCTATCAAATTTTTAATCCATTTTCTTGTTTTCATGCGATACAGCGAACCGCTCCACTTAATCACCTCTTCAGTGAGGAAAAGCAAGTACACCCACTCAGGTGGAAATCTAAAGTAGATGGCCGCGATAGCCGCTAACGGAATACCAATCACCCACTGTGCTATGAGATCTTGGTAGAGGCAGAACTTAACATCGCCACCCGCTCTTAACACACCGACAATCACCGTCATCGGAATTGAGCGAATAACAATGCCGACACTGAGGATCAGAATAAACTTCTCAGAAAGCGATCGGGTTTCTTCCGTTAATGCACTAAACGCGTTCAAGATTGGTGTTTGAACAAAGTAGAGGAAAATCGCTACCACAATACTAGTTAAGAAACATAATATGGTAATACCGAGCGCTTGGTAATAAACCGCTTCGTTGTTCTTGGCGCCGAGTTGGTTCCCCACCAATACTGCAGCTGCGTTCGACATCCCTATCAATAAGCTCAATGAGATAGATTCAACAGGCGTCATCACCGAAAGCGCAGCTAAACCTTGCACACCGGATTGTCCCATGATGGCGTGATAAGCAAACAACCCACCAGCCCAAGCCAAGAAGTTGAAAGTTGTAGGCAGGGACAGCTTCAAGAAGCGCACGGCTTTATCTACTGTTGCAGCAGCTTTGATGTCACAGAACTTAAAAGCGAGCAAGTGTTTAGAGAAATAGAGGTAACCAAATAAGGTCGCGACCTCAATAGCACCACTTAATACCGTTGCTATCGCGGCACCTTTGATGCCAAGAGCTGGAAAACCTAGCTTACCGAAGATCAGCACCCAGTTTAAAAACACGTTGGACAAGATACCGATACCACTGAAGAAGGTACTTAGTCCAGGTTTGTGCATCGCTCGTAAGCCAACGGCCATACTACTAACGCACGACACAGCCAACATACTAAAAGACGTAATGACGATATATTCAACGCCTAAACTGATCACTTCTTGAGAATCGGTCGTGACGCCCATGATTTGAGCAGGGAAAGAGACAAAGAAGACAATCGTCAGAAGAGCAAACAGGGTCGAAACCAACCAGGTTAATGCGGTACTCTCTCTTACCCCTTGCCTATCACCAGCCCCCCAATACTGGGCGGTAAGCAGAGCACCACCAGTAGTCACACCCACCAGCATAATAGTCGTCACAAACATAGCACGGCTTGCGACACCAACCGCTGCAATATCTGCTTCGCCAAGTTGACCTAACATCAGCACATCCACCAAGCCTCGGCTTGAAAACATAATGCTCTGTAAGGTGATTGGCAAAGCAATGGAAATCAGCCTGCGAACAAAGTCACCGCGAGTGTGATGGATAATTGAATAGAGCAGCATAGGTACACCTGAACGGAACGTGTTGATGAATATAGATAAATATCAGGCTATTATATCAATGTTCGGTTTTTAACCACAGATATAAATGGAGTAACGATGAAGAAAGTACTGGTTTTAGGCGCTTCTGGATATGTTGGTTCACAGCTGCTTCCTCTGCTGTTAGAACAAGGTTATCAAGTAACCGCTGCAGCAAGGCACGTCGACTACTTAAAAGCGCGAACCGAGCCACATGAAAATTTATCACTCGAATATCTCGATCTGGCTGACCAAGCAGCAACACAAGCTTTAGTCCCTGATTTTGACCTCATCTTCTTCCTTGTCCATGGTATGGCGGAAGGTCATGATTTCATTGACTACGAGTTAAGTCTGGCCCGTAACTTTGTCTCCGCACTTGGCGCTAAAAACCAACACGTCATCTACCTAAGTTCACTTCAACCTCAAACTGGTGATTCTGAGCACCTTCAAGCGAGAAAAAAAACCGGAGAAGTGCTTCGTAAAGGATCGGTTCCCGTTACTGAGCTACGAGCTGGTGTCATCATTGGTCCTGGTTCGGCGGCCTTTGAAATAATGCGAGACTTCGTTTACAACCTACCAATCATGATTGCGCCGAAATGGGTCGACTCAAAAGCCAACCCTATCGCATTGAAAAACCTTAATCACTACTTGTTAAAGCTAGCGCAAGATACCCCAAGCGACAATCAGACTTTTGAGGTTGGCGGTCCAGATATCGTCTCTTATCGCAATCAATTCATGCATATCGCCAAAACTGCCGATCGTCCACTTAGATTATGGGCGACTTCCCTACTTACGCCTAAAATCGCCTCTTATTGGCTTGGCGTGGTGACCTCTGTCCCTTCCAATATAGGGAGAGCATTGCTCGCGGGTTTAAAGCATGACTTCATAGCCAACTCGACCACCATCCAAGAAAAATATCCGCAAAAACTCGTGTCGTTCAAGAGCATGGTTGAACAAGCGATTCACGCTGAGGGAAACTTCGTAAAAAGTAATGTGTGGGGCTTTGATAAAACCGCTTTTAAACGCTGGCAAGCGGGATACGGTTACTATCCGAAAAAGACAGGTGCAAGTATCACGTCGACAGCCTCACTAGAATCGCTCTGGCACGTAGCTCAACAGATTGGAAGCCCCAAACAGGGTTACTTCTTCGCTAACACTCTATGGCGCACAAGGGAGTGGTTAGATCTTCTCTTTGGTGGCGGAGTACCCGTTCGACAAATGCCAAAAGGGCCAAAACTAAAAGTAGGCGACAAAATTGACTCATGGAAAGTGATTCGCTGTGAAGAGAACCAATTCTTATCGTTGCTGTTCGGCATGAAGGGGCCAGGCTTAGGACGACTGGAAATCACGGTTTCTGATAACGGAGACACGCGTGAATTAAACATCACTGCTTGGTGGCACCCTAAAGGCTTTCTGGGGCTACTGTATTGGTTCGCAATGATGCCAGCTCACCTGTTTATATTTAGAGGCATGGTAAAAGCGATAGAGAAGCAGGCACAAGAGCAGATACGGGAGTCTAGTGACGAGATTAGAAAAGATTAAAAGCAGAGGTGGGACTCGAGTGGCGAGATGCGGATTAATTAAAGCAGAGTTTGGGTCGAATAGCGACACTCGCTATGAGAGGCAAAAAAGAGCGGATAATTCCGCTCTTGGTATCTCTAATCTCGTTTCTGCTACTCAGCAACAAAGCTAATTGGAATCTCAGCCAATTGGTTGCCTTGGTTCGCTGGGTACACGATATATTCACCGTGGTACTTCACAGCAGACTTGTAGTCCGTCACTTTGTGAAGCATAAAACCCGCTTCCGTCGCTGCTTGGATAAACTCAGCGTGGTTACCACGAACAAACCAGTTCATCGGCTTAACCATCAACTCACCGTCGAAAGAGTCATCACACTGCTTACCACATAGCGCGAATGAGTGCTCACCATCGGTAAAGAACTGAATTTTGCCACCCGTGGTTAACTCATCTTCACTCGATACACTCCAACCCATCTCGTACATTTTGTCCATAAAGGCCTCAACATCACTGTCTTTTAGCTCTTTAGGTTCTTCACCCTCAGGGAAGAACTGAGCGTAAAACGCTGAGATTCGCTTAAACGTAAAGGTTAAATCAGAGTTGTTACCCTTTGAACGGCCCTGCTTTTGCCAGCGAACCAAATCAGGCACAACAACACGATCATACGCTTGTGCTTTGATTGCTTTAGTTACCCAGCGAACAAGGTATAGGTTGTTTGCGATAGGTGCGTCAATCGCTTTGCCTGACTTGTGTAACGCATAAAGCTCACCAAGTGCGGTGTTCACAAGCTTCTGAATTTCAATATAGTATTTTGACATTATGCCTTCTTTCCTAATGTCCAATATAGTAATGCTGACAGTATTGCACATGCTGCCATCACCATAGCCATTGGGCCTGCAGTATCACTCGGTAGCATTGCGACGATTGCTCCAACCACAGAACCAGTACCAAATCTTAATGTGCCCGCGAGTGATGATGCCGTACCAGCCATATTCGGGTACCCACTGAGTAACAGCGCCATTGAATTACTACCAATGGTAGACAATGTGCCGATAAACAGCATCACGAATGGCACAATGCCCCACAGGCCGATATCTAATGACCAGCCGACCAACAAACCTAAACCAGCGAACAACTGAATGGTTAAACCCACTCGCAGCATCGCGTGAGAACCGACTTTCTTCACGATTCGGCCATTAATGCTCGTCATCAAGATCATCGCAACGATATTCAAGCCAAACAGGTAACCAAATAGGTCTGGGCGAACGCCGTAGATGTCGATGTAAACAAACGAACCAGCGGTTAAGAATGCGAACATTCCCGAGAAAGAAAACGCACCAGAAAAAATCAAGCCCATTGCCGTTGGGTTCTTACATAAACGAGCGTAGTTACGAATCGTCGTTTTGAAACGCAATGGCTGTCGATTTTCTACCGGTAGCGTCTCAGGGATCTTCATGGATACCGCTAGAATGACGATTACTGCAAAGATAGATAGTACCCAGAAAATTGAGCGCCAACCAAACCACAATGCCAAGTAACCACCAATCATTGGTGCGATAAGTGGCGCAACCGTCATAACCAAGGTTACGAAAGACATGGTTCTCGCAAAATCTTCTCGATCAAACATGTCACGTACAACCGCTTGGATAATTACAGCTGCTGCTGCGCCTGCAAAACCTTGTGCAGTACGAACGTAAGTTAGCGCTTCAATGCCGTGGGTTGTTGCACTCACCATAGAAGCAATCGCAAACAATAACACACCAATCAAGAGTACTGGCTTGCGTCCATAGCTATCAGCTAATGGGCCATGCAGCAGCTGACCCAACGCAAAACCTGCAGTATAAGCCGTTAGCGTGATCTGAACTTCGCCCGCCGTTACACCAAGATCTTTTGCAATAGTGGGCATCGCAGGCAAGTACATATCGATCGCGAGAGGCGTTAGCGCACCAATCGCACCTAAGATCAAGAATAGTACTAAGCCTAATTGAGGAGTTTCTGGTTGAGAACTTGGGCTCTGTGGGTTAAATGTCTGCATGGTTCTCCGAATGTTTAACTGATAAAGCTAGGACCAGCGTGAACACGCAAGTCAAAAGATTGGCTGAGACTTTCCTAGTACCAGTCAACATCATCAGCCGACGCTATCCTTGGTCGGCTTTGCAACGAGAGTGCTATAAAATTAATAGCTAAGGTTACTTCCAGATAGAATCCACTTCTTCTTGCGTTAGGTAACGGTACTCACCTAGCTCAAGAGATTCGTCCATCTCTATTTCACCAATACGTTCACGGTGTAGTGCTTCTACCTTGTTACCAAGTGCTGCAAACATGCGTTTTACTTGGTGGTATTTGCCTTCGTGAATCGTTAATAGCACTTCACGCTCGGCACGCACTTCAAGGTGCGCAGGAAGTGTTAGGCCATCTTCGCTCTTAAGCTGGATGCCCTCTTTGAATTTTTCAACGTAGTCTGATTCTACTGGATCAACCAACCACACACGGTACATCTTTTCGCACTTGTGTTTTGGTGCGGTAATACGGTGAGACCATTTACCGTCATCAGTGATCAGTACTAGACCTGTAGTATCAACGTCTAGACGACCTGCAAAGTGCAGCTTGTCCATTTTAATTTCATCAAGCAATTCAAATGCGGTGCGATTTGAGCCATCTTCGTGCGAACAAACAAAGCCTTCTGGCTTGTACAACATAATGTAACGTGGGCCTTGAACTCGAAGTTCATTGCCTTGCCATTCCACAACACACTCTTCAGTTACTTTAACTGAGCCGCTTTTTTGCATGACACCATTTACTGTCACAGTCTTTGTTTTTAATAATTGTGTTGCTTCTTTTCGAGTAATGCCTAGTGCATCGCACAGAAATTTATCTAAACGCATGAATACCTCAACTAATCTAAGTCGGGTATTATAGTCACCTTTGCTCGATTAGTTGAGCTATTTCACACTATTTGTTCTCCATTTTACAAGACGCGATATGTATACACTCCGCCCATACCAAGCAGACTCAGTAAAATCAGTCATTCATTACTTCAGAAAACATCAAACACCGGCTGTTCTCGTGCTACCGACAGGGGCTGGAAAAAGTTTGGTCATCGCTGAGCTGGCAAGGCTTGCCAAAGGTCGCGTATTGGTAC
Organism: Vibrio sp. HI00D65; assembly: GCF_001635455.1. Taxonomy (GTDB): domain Bacteria; phylum Pseudomonadota; class Gammaproteobacteria; order Enterobacterales; family Vibrionaceae; genus Vibrio. The sequence continues at coordinate 228,950 of NZ_LWEH01000013.1, read as the reverse complement.
TGGCTCACGTGAAAGAGTTAGTCGAGCAAAACCATGAAAAGTATGAAGGTTATGGGTTAAAAGGCTCCATTTTCTCTGCAGGATTAGGCCGTAAGGAGACCGACCAACAAGTGGTATTCGCATCCGTTCAATCTGTAGTCCGCAACCTCGATTCATTCTCCAACCAATTTTCACTCTTGGTTATCGATGAATGCCACCGAGTACCTGACGAAAAGAACAGTAGCTATCAGAAAGTGATCACTCACTTGCGTGAAAACAACTCGGGTATCAAGGTGCTTGGCTTAACGGCAACCCCTTATCGCTTAGGTATGGGTTGGATTTACCAATACCACACTCGCGGACAAGTGCGTTCAGAAGAACCAAGATTCTTCAGAGATTGTATTTTCGAGTTACCGATTCGTTACCTGCTCGACGAAGGCTTCTTAACACCAGCTCGCATGATAGATGCGCCGGTATTGAGTTATGACTTCTCACAATTAAAACCTGCGAGCACAGGTCGATACAAAGAAGCCGAGCTGGATATGGTGATCGAACAATCGAAGCGAGCCACACCACAGATTGTCGATCAAATTATTCACCTCGCCCAAGACAAGCTGGGCATCATGGTGTTTGCCGCAACCGTAAGGCATGCTCAAGAGATCCTAGGCTTACTACCCGAAGGTGAAGCTGCGATTGTCATTGGTGATACACCTACATTAGAGCGCGACCAAATCATCAATGATTTCAAAGAACGCAAAATAAAATTCTTGGTCAACGTGTCGGTATTGACGACTGGTTTTGACGCTCCTCACGTTGATTTAATCGCGATTCTTCGCCCAACAGAATCCATCAGCTTATACCAACAAATCGTAGGACGTGGCTTACGTTTATCTCCGGGCAAAAAAGAGTGTTTGGTGCTCGATTACGCGGGTAACAGCTATGACCTTTACCAGCCAGAAGTTGGCGATCCTAAACCGGATTCAGACAGCGAAATTATCACTATTCCCTGCCCAGCTTGTGGCTTCAATAACAATTTCTGGGGCAAGCTAGACAGCAATGGCTTCTTGATTGAACACTTTGGCCGCAAATGCCAAGGATACTTCACAGATGAAGACACAGGTGAACGTGAGCATTGTAACTATCGCTTCCGCGCCAAATACTGTGGAGACTGTGGTGCCGACAACGACATTGCAGCACGCATTTGTCATGAATGTGACGCAACCTTGGTAGACCCAGACAAAAAGCTCAAAGAGGCACTCAATCTAAAAGATGCTTTAGTGTTTGAATGTTTAGAGATGGACCTTAATGTGCTTAAGGACGACAAAGGCAAGTCACAACTTAAGGTCACCTACCGTGGTGAAAACCAAGCGCAAGTCCATGAATTTTGGTCATTGACCACCAAGAAGCAAAAGCAGAACTTTAAAGATCAGTTCGTTCGCCCTCATCTTGCGGATAGACACAGACCTTTCGAGGAAGCGTCACCGTCGAAAGTGGTTGCTCACCAACATAGATTCCGCCCACCACAATTTGTAATTGCACGTAAAGTTGGTCGCTTTTGGAAAATGAGAGACAAGATATTCGAAGACGAACTTCAACAACGTTAATGATTATCGTCTTGACACTTGATGGTTAGTCTCCGTGATGTGTTGGCGATCTAATCGTCAAATTTTTAGGTATCAATTTCTCATTATTAATCAGGTTCACTTTCTGTTCAGAATTACTTTTTTATACTGAACGCTATCAACCTTCTCTAGGATTCGCTATGTTTAGTAAAGCTATGATTTCTTTGTTTTCTATAAGCTTAGGCTTATTTGTTTCTGCTGGCGCATGGGCTGACTCGCATCACAATGGTCACGAATTAGTGCAGGACGTTCATAAACCAGGAACCCGCATTGAATTTGAAGAAGACCAAGACGAAGTCTATGAAGCGGTTCGGGAAGGTTATATTCGCCCTTTCTCTGAGATGTATGCAGCAGTAGAAAACGACCTTCATGGCCGAATCATTAAAGTCGAACTAGAAGAAGATGATGATATTTGGGTGTATGAGTTAAAAATTAACTATCAAAACAACATCATCAAAGTTGAATACAACGCCGAAACGCTAGAAATGCTAAAAATTGAAGGCCGCAACTTTAAAAACGCTATTAAGCACAGCGATTAATTTAGCGCGACGACATAGTTAAGCAAGGCAAATAGTTAAGCACAGCGAACAGTCATTCCAAAAATTAAGAAGAACAATTATGAAAATTTTAGTCGTTGAAGACGAACCTCGTTTGGGCCAACAGATTATTGAAACACTTGAGGGAGCCGACTGGGTTCCTGAGCTGTCTCAAGATGGTATCGATGCGCTTTATCGCGCGACATCAGAAGAGTGGGATGCGATAGTTCTCGACCTAGGTCTACCTAAGCTTGATGGCCTAACCGTTTTAAAAGGTATTCGAGACGAAAACATCAACACGCCAGTGATTATCTTAAGTGCTCGTGACACCCTAACCCAACGCGTTGAAGGCTTGAACGCTGGCGCCGACGATTACCTAACTAAGCCATTCGAAATGGTCGAACTGATTGCCCGTATTCGTGCACAACTTCGCCGAGCGTCAGGCAGTGCAGCACCTGTTCTTCAAATTGGTGATTTAAGCTTGGACACTCGCAGTTCAAAAGTGTTGTGGCAAGGCCAAGCAGTCAGCCTAACGGCACTAGAATATAAGGTTGTCGCGTATTTCATGCACAACCAAAACAAGGTTATTTCGCGTACCGAGTTGGTTGAGCACATCTACAAACAAGACTTCGACCGTGACTCGAATACGGTTGAGGTATTTATTGGTCGTATCCGTAAGAAAATCGCACCAAAGATCATCAAAACCGTCCGTGGCCTTGGCTACCAACTGAATGCTGAGTAAATCTCTATTTATTTGGATGTACAAACGTCAATTAAGCAAAGAGAAATCAGGCACACTCACCCACTAAGTGGACAGCCTGTACTGACCATCGAAATACAACTCAATAACGATGGGCAAAGGCAGGCTGGAAATGCATGAATCTAAAGAAACGAACACTTAAAAACATCAGTTTAAAAAGCCGCTTGCTTCTCGCTGCGGCTTTTTGGCTAGGTGCGATGATATTAGCGGCCGGTGTTGGTATACCAAAACTGGTAAACGATTACCTTGTCGACGACATGAAGCAGCAACTTGCCCTAACCATGGACGAGCTCACCGCGAATATTGAAACCAACGACAATGGCAGCCTAATCATGGCAGAACGCCTATCTGACCCTAGGTTTAACCAACCTTACAGCGGTATTTACTGGCGCGCTTCGACTCAAGATCAAATCATTCGTTCTCGCTCCTTATGGGACAAAGACCTCACCATCAAGCGCTCTCCTATTCACACTTCCGTTAAGGGACCTGAAAAAGAGAAGTTGATTTACATTGAGCAAGATATCTACCTGCCTTCACTGAGCGACCCAATTACCATCACCATTGGTATTGATGAAGACCCACTTGAGTCGACGCTAGCGGAGTTAACGGGTCAGGTATGGCTGATCCTGATGCTGTTGTTTGTCGGCGTACTCATGTTGATTGGTATTCAAGTTAGCTGGTCTCTATTACCGCTGAGTAAGATGCAACGTGAACTAGTGATGCTGAGAAAAGGTGAGCAACAAGGGCTAAGCGATAACTACCCGAAAGAGGTCTCGCCACTCGTCTCTGACCTTAATGCCCTACTCTTTCACTACCAAGAGTTACTGGAGCGTGCTCGTAACCACGCAGGTAACCTATCTCATGCGTTAAAGACGCCGTTGTCGGTGATGAAAAATGAAATTGAGATGCTACCTGACAACGAGAAGAAACTATTACAACAACCGATTCAACAGATCCAAAGCCAGATCGACTATCACCTCGGTCGCGCTCGTATGGCGGGTGCAATGAACATCCTTTCGGTGAAGTCGTCGCCTTGTGAGCGTGTTGAAGCGATTTCGATGGCTTTTGATAAAGTTTATGCTGCCAATGAAGTCACTATGATCAATGAGCTGGACTCTGAACTAGAGGTTGCCGTAGAAAAAACCGACCTTGATGAGATGGTCGGAAACCTACTCGAAAATAGTTATAAGTGGGCGGGCAGTATTATTCGCGTTCACGCTTATGAACTGGCCGATGGCAGTGTAGAGTTGATTATTGAAGACGACGGACAAGGTATTCCTGAAGAAAAGCTCGAACAGGTGACCAAACGAGGCGTAAGGCTCGATGAAACGACTCCTGGAACCGGTCTAGGGCTGAATATTGTCAATGAAATGGCACACAGTTACCGCGGGAGCTTAACGCTAAGTAAGAGCTCAATGGGTGGCTTAAAAGCTTCTCTTGTTTTAAAGGTATCTCAAGCCTCTTAAACGACTCCATTCGAACACCCGCTATACCTTGAATAAAAATAAGGAGTTTACGCATCACGCATAAACTCCTGTTTGATCCTGTACCATTTTTAATCTGCAAGTTTAAGCCGTCGAATGTGAACCAATGACATTGCCTTCGGTATCGCTGACCACACTGATGAAACGGTATTATCCATGAAGAAAGTAGGCTGTCCAATCACCATTTTAAGCACTTGCAAAACACCACCATTCGCCGCAGCCAAGCTTGCTTCTGTCGCACAATCATCACAAGAGAAATACACCATAGTGCTGTTTCCCAGTTTTACAACAGGCATCGAGCACAAAGCCCCTGTCGCACCTGATTTTTTACATCTCGCTAGGCAACACCCACATTTCAATATCGATGCCCGTTTCGTTATCTAGCTTCTCCAACACCACTTTGAATAAGGCTTCGTAAAACGTTTTGTTCTCACCATATCGTCGACATAGATCTCAAACTAACCAACCGGATTCATTTGCATACCTTGTCCTTAGCTTTCGCCCTTGTTCACCCTTAATTAGAATAGACAAGGTTGACACTATTAGAACGATAGAAACGCCCAAAAGAGGCTCGGTTTTAACAAGCAGAAATAACAGAACCTTGTTTGATTGATATTCAAATAAGGTTCGTATTTGTCGGAGGACTAAAGTAGAGAAGGTCTTAATGCCATACTTTATATATCATTCACCGCAACATCTAAGGTTTGTGAATCATCACTGTATGTCGTTGATCCAATAACCAAGATCTTTCCGTCTGTGTAGTAGTCATGTTGATCATTCATTACCTGTGCATTCGCTAGAGGTAAATTGACCAGTTCCATATTCGGGTAAGTTGACTTAATTTGCTGCGCCAACCGATCGCGTTCTTCATCAACATTCGGATCTATTTTATGGAGTATGGTGACAATGCCAGAATACGGTGTCACTTTTAAACCATCATCGTAGCTGATTGCCCCTAACCACTTTGTTTGATTACTGCTTCTGTCTAACCCCGCATTCCACCAGCGAATATGGCTTCTCTTCATCAGGTTTCCAGGCAATTGAAAGGCCATATCTTGTGGTTGGTTTCGCCAATACAAGTCAGATACAGGCGGTGTCTTATCTTTTAGGAGAGTAAGGTAACTCGACCACTCAATATCATTTCGAGAGAATGTTTGATTTTCTATCCAGCCCAACTGGTTCATGAGTTCACGAGGCGATTCTCCGACATAAACAACATTGATCGCTTGAGCATCATAGATTGGAGAAAGCCCAGGAAACGCTTTGTAAGTCACTTGTTGTAAATCAACAGAGTTCATCGATGCCGATGTTTGTTGACTTTGAAAGTCATCAGCTTTCCAGAAGAAATGGGCATAATTTGCATAACACAGCCAAACCACTAAAAACGCGCTGGTTTTCAAGGTTAGCTTACGCCATTTAAGTTTGTTACCCACAACAACAAAAATGGTCACGGCAACTAAACCAATCAGCAAGCTTTGGTGCTCGCCTAGGAAAACCTTAACCGAACCCAATAAAGGAAACTGTTCGACACCATGTGCCAACAACATACCCCAAGCAATAAATTGACCACCGCCAAGCAATAAACCTATCGAAGACAACAGCGTAAAACTGTGCCACTTAACGCGATGAGAACCTGCGATAACAGGAACAACCCAAGCAATGGGTCCCAAAAGGCGTGCCACGACTATGATGTACGTGCCCTTCTTCGTAATGAGATAACGACACCGAGCGATCACTCTTTTGGTTTTTGGTCGAAATTTAATAAGCTTCTTTTGGGCAGTTCTGCCCCACTTTAAGCCAATGAAGTAACTCAGTTGATCCCCAACGAAACCACCTAACATTACAAACACCAACGCCATCCATGCACCTGAATACAGCTGAAAGCCCGCAGCGATAAAAAAGGGCTCTCCCGGTACAAATAGGTTTGGGCCGATGAGAGCATCACCCAATGCTCCCAAAAACAGCCCTAGTCCATCAAACATAACAACCCCAATGCTTACTGTTCTTTGTAGTGACCAAACTTGTAGTTCATTTCGTTGTTACGCATTTCGCCTTTAAAGAAGCGCCTTATATTGGCTTTTAGGTAAGTTGACCCCGTCTTCACAACACCATCTTGGTCTAATCGGCGTGGGTCAAAACCGAAAGTCATATTTAGGAACCTAAATCGCCATGTTTTGCTCGCACGTTTTACGTAATCACAGTCCTCACACAGAACGATCTCCTCATCGAAGCCGCCGATCTCTTCATGCGCTCGTTTGGTTGAGAAAATACAAGCGCCAATCGCTGTAGGGAAGAAGAACTGCGTCGCAAATAAGCCCACATTAAACAGCCCATAACCGAATTTATGAATTAATGGCAGCCCTTTTGAACTCATATATGCGCCAGCAACTTCAAGCTTATTCTCTTCTAGCTCATACAGCGCTTTAGCAAGGAAGTTACGAGGCAGGCTAACGTCGGCATCCAAGAAAAGGATTCTGTTGTACTGCGCCAAAGCAGCACCGGTGTTTCGGCCAAGGCTAACACCGCGTTCTTGCATATGGTGGATAGTCAATTTCGGCAACGCACTTTCATAGGCCTGTGCGACTTCTCGGGTGTTATCTTCACTGTTTGAGTCGACAACGATCACTTCGAACTCTTGATGGGTTTGCACGCTCAACTCTTCCATTAAGCGACTAATGCATTTCTCTTCGTTTAACGTAATAACGACAATACTGACCGGTTCCATGTTTTCACCTATTCACTCTGCTGATTAATTAACACTAAAGTTACCTAACCAAGCATTAACCAAGCCTTAGGCGAACATTCATTTTCCGTTCATTAACTTGATGATTTCGCGACGATATAAACAGGGCAAAAGAGCAAAGAAAGCGATAAAATAGGGTTAGAGAGCGTTTTATCTACAAACGAGCCAAATATCGAAGGAAATTCACTTTGTGATAGGCTTCTTACTTGCTCATATTCAAATGTGATGTTAGTATCCGCGCTCGCTTAAGCATGAACTCGTTCTGCCTAAGCATTACCACATACTCAAGGTCGCATTGAGATGTGAAGTTAATTTTTACTAATTTGAGAGTAAAACTATGAAATTTGAAGCAGTAGTACGTACTGAACTAGGTAAAGGTGCGAGCCGCCGCCTACGTCACGCTGGTAAATTCCCAGCTGTAATCTACGGTGGTGAAGCAGCAGCTGTATCTATCGAACTTAATCACGACGAAGTGATCAACCAAATGGACAAGCCTGAGTTCTACGAAGCAATCACTCTAGTGGTTGACGGCGCAGAAGTAAAGGTTAAGCCACAAGACGTTCAACGTCACGCGTTCAAGCCAAAAGTTGAGCACATGGACTTCATCCGCATCTAATTCCCTACCAAGGAATAAGATTGGATTAATCCAGCCTTCTGCATAGAAAAGATAATCGAACTTACCAATCGAAAAATCTAAAAATTCGAAACCCCGATGCTACCAACATCGGGGTTTCAGCGTTTTTGAGCCATCGAAACGCCCAATACCACTTCCCCCATCGTAAAAAGCTCTGATAGTAAGTTGTTTTAGTATCTTTACTCTTTCACATCCTGTTTATGACATTTTCTTAATAAAAGTTATTCATGTCAGCTGTAGTTTGCCTTAATCACCCTTGTTATTAGATCAATCAACTTTTCCTTCACGTTGTCAGTTGCTGCTTGTGAACGATGAATTTGAACGCCAATATTTCCCAATTCTGGTAATCCTTTTTTGATGATTTCGAGGGGAGCTGGACAACCCATGCTCGTTCGAACTGTAATACCTATTCCTGCGTGCACAGCAGGCCAAACACCACCGAGACTTTGGCTTTGGTATACAACTTTCCATTTTATTCTTTCAGCATCCAACGCTTCTATAGCTTTCTGTTTAAAAAGGCAATTTGGCTCAACCACTACCAATGGTAAAGGTATATTTTTTTCGAGAAAATGACCGAGCGGGAAATCTGGTGAGGATACCCAACGTACTGGAGTGTGGGCAATGGTATCAGAGTATGGAGTTCGCTTAACGCCTTGCCAGGTAACAGATATATCGAGTGAACCATCTTCAATAGCCGATATTAGTCCAGCGTACCTCTCGATCATTGTATTCATTTGAATTTGTTCATTAATGCGACTAAAGCGTCCAAGGCATTCGGTGAGAATTTCTTCTGCGAAATCTTCTTGTAACCCCACATTTACTGTGCCTTGCAAATCAACGCATCTTAAGGTTTCCAACACTTCATCGTTTAGAGCAAGCATTCTCTTTGCGTAGCTCAATAAGTACTCTCCTTGCTCAGTTGGTAATAGATATCTGCCCTCTTTCTTTACTAGTGTGGAATCAGTCTGCATTTCTAGTTTTTTCAAATGTGCACTTACAGCAGATGTTGACTTGTGTTGATGCTTTGCAGCGAGGGCAAAGCTTTTATATTCAATGCCAAGTACGAATGTTTTTAGAGCCTGAAGATCCAATACTGTATCTTTCATGTCATTGACTATCCCAAATTTGTGAATCAATCGTCCTGAATGTTTTGATTTTTCGAATTACCTGCAGATGTCATTATAAACATCAGTTTTGAAATCGGAAGTAATGGAATGACTAATAACCAAGATAAATTAACGATTACCCCGAGGCTAAACGAGTTAGCTAAAAATGTACTGTCGGGTGACGCTTACAAACCTAGCCTTGTTAGGAAGGCTTAAAGAATTGCCCCAGCACATAGATCTCGCAAGAACTGACGGGATCAATAATAGAGAATTCAAAGAAACGTTAACTCATCTGGCTTTTTATGTTCGGTGGTTTGCAGCCGACAGTGTGATTAAGCGTGTAAGTAACACCATTAGCTTAGATAGAGTATTCAGTAAATAGGAGATAGAAATGATCGCTATGCAATATAAAGTAGTTCTTCCATCTGATTATCCGATGGAGTCTATTGAGAAAAGAATTCAAGAAAAAGGTCACCTTTTTGATGGGGTTCCAGGGTTAATTTTTAAGGCTTTTCTATATTCACGTAAAGATGCTAAAAGTTATGAAAATCCTATAAATAGTTATGCGCCTTTTTATGTTTGGAGAGATCATCATGCAATGGTCTCATTTCTTCAAAGTGATGGTTTTAAAGCGGTTTGTGAACATTTTGGTCGCCCGAGGGTTGAAGTATGGTATGTTGATGAGGAGCCAACGGTGCCAACCTCTCAACACTCCTTTGCGTGCATTTATAAGAATCTGAGTCAGCCTAAAGATGTTCACGGACTAAACTATACTTCGTGGGAAACAATTGGGGTGACGTGGTTGTGTAGTTCTGACGACATTAATGGTAGCAGGGGAGAAGTTTACTCTGTGGGCTATGTTGCTCATGGTCAAAATGATACTTAGTTAGAAGTTCTAACGCGCTGCTCTCAAAAACTAAAAGACTGCAATTTGCAATTTGCACTTATGGCACTTCTCAACTCGAGAGTGCCGCAAGAGAGACTCAAAATGATAGAACCTGCGTTTTGTATACGATCAGTTAAACCAACATAGATCGGCGACCAAAACTTACCTGAGCATGTTGCTTTGAGTTTCATTGATATATGTCTTTAATTTTTTGTATTGGCTTGTTGTATTCTACCCGTAAAGGGACTCTAGGTTATTGTTAAATGAGCGTCCATTTATTAATAGTTAAGCTTATTTAGAACTAGCTAACACTTCTTAGATTTAATATGCATTCGGTTGCTTATTTTGTTTTCTAGCCATTAAGATGTTGATTTTTTGAGGTCTAGAATCAATGAAAACGGATAACTGTGCAGTATTAGATGGTGAAGGGCGTAATGATTATGCACGCTACATGAAGACCGATGTTTTGTTGTCACTTCAACTGCCTGATGAAAAGCTGATCCATAAGGATGAGATGATGTTTCAAATTGTGCATCAATCGACGGAGCTATGGCTCAAACTAAGTTGCTATGAGTTGAAGCAGGCAAGATCATCGATAGAACAGGAAAAAATTCAACAAGCCATGACTCATGTCAGAAGAGCAGCACTGGCAGTTGCTCAGATCATCGAGCAGTTGAGTATATTAAAGTCTATGACTCCATGGGATTTCCAAGGTATACGGCCTGCACTGGGTAATGGCTCAGGTATAGAATCACCGGGTTGGCGTGAAACTCAGTCTATGGCCAAGCAATTAAACATTGCGGTGGAGACTTATTTGTCAGAGAAAGACATTGACCTTGTCAACCTATACCAATCGCAAACCCATACTCCACTATTCGCTTTGATGGAATCTTTGATTGACTGGGATGAGAATGTCAGCTTATGGCGAACATATCATTACAAACTTGCCGTTAGAACCTTGGGAATGAATACTCAAGGAACAAGAGGTAAGCCGATTGAGAAGTTAACCAGATTGATTGATCGCCAATTCTTCCCTCAAATTTGGCAAGTAAGAACTAAATTAACTTCTTCAGTCTACTAATCATGGTCATGCTCCCGCAGCTGAGCTTTGATAAATATATTCCGATATAAAATGTACTAAGTGGCGAGCTTTATGATTCGCTGATTGGGATTATTGCAAAAGGTAAAGGTTATTTCAGAGGTGTCCATATGAGCACCTCATTTCATTCGTAAATTCTAAAGAGGTTAAAAGTTTGTTGAGGTAAGCGAAACTCTCCTGCCTTCTCAATATCAGCTCAACACGACTTAACAGTTCAGCTATGGTTGACAATGCCGCCGTTAACTTGGTCATGTCACTCGTAGAATATCCAAACATTTTCAATTCCCTCAACCTCAGTCGTCAGCAGTATAGGTAAGCAATATTACCTTTCTGCCCAGAATCGAGCTTACAGACTACTTGTAATACTTTGCTCGTTTTAGTATTTCGATTAGCCTGTCGGGTTAACGTGAAAGTGTTACCAAATCTAAAATAAACCTATAATCTACGTTCCTCCCAAGCAGTTTACCTAACACGATTGCTGAACGACTCGCAGCCACCATTATTCGACAAGGCGTCCTATAAAGCCCCAAAATTGAATACCTAATCAACACCATGTCAAACAGTTGGTTGAAAATTTCCTACGATCTACTTCAAGCTTCCGAAAAGGAACCGTCATCACAAAAATACACTCACAAATATGAGACAGCATGCATCTTTTAGGGTGATTTTATAAAATATAGCGATAATTAAGACTGCTAAGTCTTCTTGTTAAAAACAACACCGATTGAGCAGCAGGTGACTTAAAGGCGTGGCAACGTAAGTGTGAAAATGATTAACATCCCAGTATACATCGAGTTTTTTACAAAGATGAGTAGCGCTATATTTACGTTACTTCTAGGCAAGTTACTTTTTGATGAAACCAATAGTTTATGGGCATTTGCTTCAGCATATGGAGGGGAGTTTGTCATTGTTACACTCATTCAAATGTATGCAGGTTCCATTGCGGATAAATACTCTCCTCTTAGAATTCTAATATTCACAAATGCGATCAGTTCTACTGTTTTTATCTCCTTGTTTACTGTGTATGACTACTTTTTGTCCCATAGTTTGTTTATCGCCGCAGCAATTGTCTATATCTTCAGGCCATTTTATAGGACCAGCTTGTTTGTTCTTATTAGAACCGTAGCAAAAAAAGAAGAGCTTAAAGTACTAAATGGAAGAGTAACCTCTGCATCACAACTAGGCCAAATATTCGGTCTAACTCTTACAGGCGCAATGCTCTCTTTTTACTCGGTAAACTACATATTCCTAGCAATGGCAATTATCTACATTTCGTGTTTGTTTATGTCAATAAAATTCTGTACGTCCTCACATTATAATTGCTCTACAAATGCGAGAGGTGATGGAAACAGAATTAACTGGAGAGAGTTTGGGCAATTTTTAAAACTAGAAAAGCATTTCAGTATCAGATTATTGAGTAGCTTTTCAATAGCATTTTGCTTGGGCGGCTTCTATGTTCACCTTGCACCTGTAGTTGTAGAAAAGTTCGCCAATAGTGAAATATGGCTATCTATTCTCAGTGTAAGTTACGCTGCTGGTGCCATTATTTCAGGTATGCTCATAAAAAAGACAAATAACAGCTTATCTAATACATCATCAGATAACCTACTATTATTCAATCAAATACTAGCCATAGCCACCTTCATGTCTTTTGGTCTATTCGATAATCTTTACTGGGTACCAATTTTACTGTTCACATTCGGTATATCTACCACTTTATCAGCTGTTGGCTTATCTACGTACTTACAAAAAAACACGCTCGATGAGGTAGCAGGCAGGACCGCAGCAGCACAGAACATTGTGATCGCATCAGGTAACGCGTTGGTTGCTTTCTACTCCTCGTATCTGTTCGACTATTCTTTTATTTACTCGTCGATAGGTGTTTCTATAATACTATTTTTCCAAGCTATCTTTTTTAGAGTTTTATTTTTGTTATATCCAGGAAAACCAAGTGATGTTTTTTGTATGGACACGATAAAATCATAGGTAGCGATGAATTTTCTTCAAAGTTCATCAACTCTATAAAACATTGAACATTTTTGGTGTAGCTGGATAGTCACAGGTAATGTCCCACCCGCCCTACTTCTTTCAAAGCGACACCATCAGCACTGATACCGACGGGCGCCGAATTCAATGGATACCACGAGATGCTGTCTGCTTCTTGTGCTGTGATTTCACCTTGCCATTGGGTTACCACAAAGTAATAAATAAGCTGTAACTCTTTTGTTGGGTGATAGAGCGAACATAAGAATGTAGTACGCCGCCCGCACTAACTTCTTGCCAATCACTTTAGCGGCATCCGCATCAGTCATTGTTTTAAAGGCCGGATTCATTTGCTCCAGAAAAGTAGACTAGCCACCATTAAGCGCTTGGGCTATTTCACGACTAGGTTTGTAACGCGTAAAATCAATAGATAGATCATTACCCCAAATACAACAGCAACAGTGTTTGAGCCAAAACTGCCAATGGAATTTTTCTTGTGGTTGCAGCACTTCAGAAAGAAAGCCAGGGTCGATATCAAGCTTACTGACTTGGGGATATGCTTTGGGAATGATTTCGGAAAGGCGCTGAAATACTCGCTTCTCTTTTGGGTTAATCGGTGTATTGAGTATGATAGAAACATCCAAATCCGAGCGACCAACAACCGCCGTGCCTCTCGGCACACTTCCGTATAGGCAAAACCCATCAATAAATTGTCTAGGTCTGATTTTACGCGTCGCCATGTCGTTCTCCTTGCCTTTCTCACTACATGAAAATTAAGATTTTTCATCTACTGGTAGAAAAACTATGCACGATTTTTTCAGTGACATTCTATTTGCGCTGCAATGAACGAAAAGGATTCCCGAAGCGTAAAACGATTCAACGAATCGATTTCAAGCCTACTTTAGGGTGGACTAATACAGTAGTACCAAGCTTCTAATCTATTGATTTATTTGACTATTTCATTGGCTTTTTTAACCGTTCTTTAGGCCAATTAGAGCTTAACCACCAGCTCTAAATGTATACAATGTATATAAATCAATACCATACAGCTAAGGTTACTACCAACATCGGGGTTTCACCGTTTTTGGGGGTTGAAAAGTCGAGTAATATTACCAATTTTTCATAGCCTTAGGCGGCAAATGGGTAAAGCACTGAAGATCACTACTGTGACAATAGAACGTGCTCACATGGTCAATTAGTCACTCTATATGCCTCCATGCCCCCCTCGTACCGCCACCTACTATTATAAGATTTCTCCTTTTTGTGATCTAAAAGCCTCTGCACTTGGTTGTACTACACAAAACCCTAAAACCACTTTTCCCTAATTAATTTAAATGGATCTTCAGTGCTTGTACCAATGCTCTTTCGACTCCATTTGAGTTTTCACTTCTGTACTGTATTCAGCAGTCGGCCGTGCCAGTAGCCTTGGAATGCCTATAGGTTCTCCAGAAGATAAGCAGTAGCCATACTCACCTTCACGCAAACGAGCCAAAGATTGCTGAATTTTAGGTAACAGTTTTTGCTCTCTATCTATTATTCTGAGTGCAATTGCAGATTGCTCCTCACTGGATGCCCTGTCACTTTCGTCACTGAATTCCATTGGTGTAATCACCTCGCTTTTCGCACGTTCAATATGTTCACATGTCGATTCATAAAGCTCGATTAATCGTTTCTCAAAAAAAGCGAGCTGAGCGTCATTCATATAATCCGCCTCAGGCGCTGCAAGAATTTCTTGCTCTGTCATGACATGTTTTTTGTCTTCATTCATAGAACCTCCACACCGAGATAAGAGCACGGTGACTTTTAGTGCATCTGAACCTCGCAATTTAAAAGAGAATGAAATTGCCAATAAAGTGCAGAGCTCGACAGAGTAACAAACTCCTTGATGCATGAGTCAAGATCACCGATCATACTTATTGTTATAATATAACATTACACTAAAAGAGCATAAGCATGAACACCCAAAAACTCCCTGTTACGGTTTTATCTGGCTTTCTAGGCGCAGGAAAAACAACAGTTTTAAGTCATATTCTTAACAACAGACAAGGCAGAAAAGTTGCGGTCATCGTCAACGACATGAGTGAAATCAACATCGATGCAGCGACCGTTCAGAATGAAGTTTCGCTCAACCACAGTGAAGAAAAGTTGGTTGAAATGAGTAACGGCTGTATCTGTTGTACCCTGCGTGAGGATCTACTTGAAGAAGTCACCAAGCTCGCTCAAGAAGGAAGATTCGATTATCTAGTTATTGAGTCCACTGGTATCGCTGAGCCACTCCCGGTTGCAGAGACTTTTACTTTTGCCGATGAAAATGGGCTTTCGCTGTCAGACGTTGCCCGTTTAGACACCATGGTAACAGTTGTTGATTCCATCAACTTCCTACGAGATTACGATGAAGCTAAGTTCTTATCAGATACGCCAGAGTCGTTAGGTGAAGACGATGAACGCAGCGTCGCCGACTTGCTCGTTGATCAAGTAGAGTTCGCAGACGTCATCTTGATAAGTAAAACCGACCTAGCTGAAAAATCAGAAATCGAAAGGCTTTTAGCGATTCTTAAAACACTCAATACCTCAGCCACTATTATTCCTATCTCGAATGGTGAAGTGGAACTTGATGCGGTACTCGACACGCAGAGCTTTAGTTTTGAAAAGGCACAACAAGCCCCAGGTTGGTTGAAAGAAATGCGTGGCGAACATATACCTGAAACCGAAGAATATGGTATTTCCAGCTTTATATATCATGCAAGGCGCCCGTTCCACCCAGAGAAGTTTTATGATTTCCTCCACAACGCAGAAGACTACGGCAAACTGATTCGTTCTAAAGGCTACTTTTGGTTGGCGACGAGGCCGGATTTTGTCGGCCAATGGAGCCAAGCAGGCGGTATCGCACGTTATGGCGCCGCAGGCATGTTTTGGAAATCAATTCCGAAAGAGGATTGGCCGACGGATCAAGACTCCCTTGATGCCATCACAAACATTTGGCAAGAACCCTATGGCGATATGCGACAAGAATTGGTGTTTATTGGTCAGGGATTAGAACAAGAGAAATTGATTGCCCGTCTCAACGAATGTTTGCTGACAGAAGATGAGGTGAAGCAAGGGCGCAACTATTGGTTGTCTCTGGAAGACCCTTTCCCTGAGTGGGAAGAGTAAATAGCTTAAATCAAAAAGCCTCCCGTTACTTAGGAGGCTTTCACATTTTATGGGGTCACTCAGTGATACCTTTATTGGAGCAAGCCGAAATGTAACAACGCAACGACGTGTTATTCACTAGTCTACTTAAAGTGTTCTCTTCTGGTTTAGCTTAGCAATTTTCTTTGGCCAAGGATCTTCAAACGTCTCCCCTTGCTGCCACTGATCCAATTCGGCATCAGTCAAAAAGCAGCTTTCCAGTGCATCGATAAAGGCATCGACTTCATCTTCTTGCCCAATCACCGTAAGACGACAGCGACGATCACCAAAGCGGCTTTCAACACTGTCTATCTTATCTTGTAAGATTTGACGATGCTCCTCTGTATAGTTTTGCGATTCATCTTCGATTACCGAAGCGCGCCAAAAGCCTGTGATTTCAAGGCCTATATTACCGTGCGCTTGGCTCCAAAGAAGTGAAACATCGTCTCGAGTTGGGAACCAAAAGAATCCTTTGCTACGAAATACGCCTTTCGTTAAGTACTGTTGGCAGATATTCCATAAACGAGCTGGATGAAATGGGCGATCACCTTTGAGCACTTTTGCAACAAGACTTTGTTCGTCTTTATCAGATAAATTCAACGGTTCATTCACAGCCTCTCGAAGTTCTGTGATTAACTGTTCAACTAGTACGAAGTTATAATCTTTCTTACCTTTCAACGTGCGAATATCCAAATTTCCCCAAGACGTTTTAATTATCTCGGCGTACACATTGAGAGGATGAATCGCCTGCGCAATGTTGCGAACAGTATTGTCATCCACCTTATCTGTTTTAGTTAGCATGACACGATTTGAAAACATGATTTGCTCAACCAACAAGTTTTCTACCCCCCTAATACCTCGCTGAACATTTTCCTGCCACTTAGGGATTAACGTAGCTCCTTGTTGAAAATCATCTCGCAGCCAAGTCGCATCGACTAAAGTAATCACGTCTTTGAGTGCTAATTGTACGCTGTTTTTGAAATACTCGACCAAAGGTAAAGGATGGCTACTACCCGACGTTTCAATCACAATCCATTCTGGTGAGTTTTCTGCACAGAGTTTTTTAAGCGCTTTGTCAAGTTTCTGTACACCAGTCGGGCTACTGATACTATCGCCACTGATCGTGACAAAGTTGCCCTGATCTTCACTCACCGCATCCGTATTTAAGATAAGCACGCCATCGACATCTAGCTCACTCATATCATTTACAATAACGGACAGTTCATCACCGGAATACTCGGTTTGTTGGAGAATGTTGCGTAAAAACGTAGTTTTCCCTGCCCCGAGAAAACCATGCAAAATAGTGACTGGAATTGACGACATTTCTTTTACCTAAAAACCGGAATCAATCGAACGTTATAACATAACAATCCTATATAAAGAAGTAATCCCGAGTTGTCTTAGGTCAATAGCTGATGAAAAGGTAAATATAAGATAAAGCCCAAGATTGCCGCGCAGGTAACGATAAAACTAAATTGGAAACAGGCAAGTATCTATATTTTTGAGAAACATCCCCACTCGCTCCACTTCTTTCAAAGCGACTTCATCAGCACTGATACCGACGGGCGCCGAATTCAGTGGATACCACGCGATGCTGTCTGCTTCTTGTGCTGTGATTTCACCTTGCCATTGGGTTACCACAAAGTAATGAATAAGCTGTAACTCTTTTGTAGGGTGATAGAGCGAACATAAGAATGTGTATTCAGTTGGAATAACGTTTAGCTCTTCGTTAAGCTCTCGAAACAATGCTTGAATTTGATTTTCACCCAGCTCTATATGTCCACCAGGTATTGTTATTAAGCCGGGGTCGGTGTCCTTAGAATCGCTGCGCTTCTCTAACAACACTTGTGATTCATTGAGCAAGATAAAAGAGACACACTCATGGACATTCATCGATTTTTCCTTAGGCCAAAGTTTAGATAATTAGACTTTCTTTAAGACAACAGAGCCTGCGATGAAATCATGAATCGCTCTGCGTTTGTGATTAAATAGCATGGAAATGAACTCTAAAAGAACCCAACCAATCATTGCGTAGCCGACAAACATAAAGGCACGGCCTTGCTCTAAACTTTCCCAAGTTTGTCCGTAGAAAGACAGTTGCGTGTAAGCATAGAGGCTAAAGGGGATAAGCATGATTGGGACAATATCTCTCATACAAGACTGTTTAAGGGTTAGGTTTCGACTTTCAGATACATCCACTACTTTCACTCGAGTGACCATTTTCCCGATCGTTTGCCCAAACTTAGCATGCATGCCAACGTAGTAAACGATACCAATCAGTGAATTCACTACTCCCCAAGCAAAAACACCACCCGAGCTAATCACGCCAGAAAGCACATAATCGTCTATCCACTCCAAAGGTAAAAATACGATTGAATCTATCCAGATAGCAAAGAATCGTCTCCAGAAATTAGAATACTTATTGGCGTACATTCTTGTTCCTTAGTCTCTATTGGCAATACAGCAGAGACCCTACAACACATCATTTTTTAATACATTCAACTAACTATGATTTATAAAAAATGCCAAGTGGCATGCATATGCCAATGATTTACCCCACCGATTTGCAGGCTCACTAACACTCACGACAAGTTCTTGCTCAGTCTTTCATACAATTCCAAGGCTTCAACTTTAGAGGTTAATTGCCCGAGAGCGTATTGATGTGCTAACTCAATATCGTCACTTTGTTCTGGATAATAACGCTTAGCTACTGTAGTACACTGGCTCAGGTTGATGTGCCAACTTGCATCTTTCTCAGCGACAAAGTAGTACGCCGCCCGCACTAACTTCTTGCCAATCACTTTAGCGGCATCCGCATCAGTCATTGTTTTAAAGGCTGGACTCATTTGCTCCAGAAAAGTAGACAAGTCACCATTAAGCGCTTGGGCTATTTCACGACTAGGTTTGTAACGTGAAAAACCAATAGATAAATCATTACCCCAAATACAACAGCAACAGTGCTTGAGCCAAAACTGCCAATGGAATTTTTCTTGTGGTTGCAGCACTTCCGAAAGAAAGCCAGAGTCAATATCAAGCTTACTGACTTGGGGATATGCTTTGGGAATACAGTCAGACAGGCGTTGAAATACTCGCTTCTCTTTTTTGCCAATAGGTGTATTGAGTACGATAGAAACATCCAAATCCGAGCGACCAACAACCGCCGTACCTCTCGGAACACTTCCATATAGATAGATACCATCAATTTGATTCGGAAGGTCGCTTAACAACGAATCAACAACGGCACTTACAACCTCTTGGAATTCGGGATCGATATTCCTAGGAGAGTATAGGTTTTCTATGAACCCGTCTTTGTCGAGACCTCTAGATTGATTCAGCATGCCACTTTCCAGTTAGATTAAGATCCGTTTCACAGCCCGAGATAGTACATAGAACAATGCCACTCTCTTTGGAGTTTGCACTGATCACGAGCTCTCCTTGCGAACTCCAAACCGAGCTCTTGCCACACGTTTCCCAACCTCCCGTCATAGAGATATGGTTACTCAGTAATACTGGTATACCGTGTTCCGACGCAATTCCAGATAAGATTTTAGAATCCGGGACAAAGCCATTCTCGGAGATTAAAGCGCTTGCTAAATAGATATCAGCACCCAGATGTTTGGCTCGTCGGGAGTGATCTGCCTCTATGAAGTCAGCACATACTGCTAGCGCGATTTTATGCCCCTTGACATTAAATACATAGTCAACATCGCCAGTGGAGCAGTATTCACCTTCACCATCATGCAGGTGCTGTTTAGAGTAGAACTCAACCCCACCATCAGGAAAGCAAACAACAGCACCTATGGTGGGATGGGATAAGCCTGGAACTCGCAGGGGACAACCAGCCACAACAATAATCTCACTTTGAACCGAAGCTCGGGAGAGTTCTTCAAAATTTGATGGCTCAAGAGACAATGCAAGTTCTTCGGCTAAATCAAGCTCATAGCCGGTTAGTGATAGCTCAGGGAAAACAACCACATCCGCATTGTAATTTGACGATTGCTCTATCATTTTTAAATGTTGCTTTCGGTTTTCTTTCCAATTGCCTCTTACGACAGGAATTTGGGCCAAACTGATAGTGACACTCATTTCAAACTTCTCCAAAAAACAAAAAATGCTACAAAAATCGCTACATAACTAAATGCGGTTTACGTTAGGGTGCTGTGGTTATTATTCGGCTTCAAACAACGCTAATCAAAGCGACATTAGCTCTCGCTTAATTTCATTATCCAGCTTTTCAATCGCGTAACGAAAAGCCACTCTTGGTATTGCGGCATGCTTAGCATTCAAATAACCAATGACCTGTTGAGGCTCTTTTTGACTGAGTACTTTAAGCATCCAACCATAGCCTTTCTGTACTAACTCATGCTCATCTTCGAGCAATAGATCCACCACGAGAAACGGTTCCAACGCCGCGTATCGATTCTTATTAATCGGATAAATTAAGATGACCGCAGCGGCCCTGCGTACAGCAAAATTCGAATGCTCGACCCATTTTGTTGTGAGATCGAACAAGTCATTGTATTGAGACAGTAACTCCCCAAAAGCATGAGTACAAAAGTCGTCACAATCGTTCCAGTCTGTGACGAACTCTTTTAACCAACGCTCAAAAACAGGAAACGTGTCTCTTGAATATTGTTTTCTTACTCTAAAAGCCCAATCGTACGCGATAACTCCTAGCGCCCAATCTCTTTGTTCCAATAATTGAGTACACAGAGGCAAAACATGAGAAATATCTTTGTCTTCAAGAGTCTTAAAAACCTGAGCAGAAATGGAACGAACCAGAGCTGTTTTGATATCCACTTTCGGATAACCCACTTCTGAAAGATACTGCTTTACCGTTTCGACCATATTCACCACAACAAAATCCTTATCTATCTAAATTCAATATTGGATTGAGATATCCAGCTCTTAAGTGATTACTCTATTGAGTTTTACAAAATAAAGCTATGCAAATCACAACATTCATTTTTGGTTTATAAATCCACCTCTGAAATGTATAGATCTCCTTTAATAACAGTAATTTATGTTACATACTTGCTATTTAAAAAAGGGGGCATAATGAAAAAGAACGGTTTTACGATTATAGAGCTTGTTGTCGTTATTGTGATTATTGGAATAATCGCCGTTACGACAGCGCCCAGGTTCCTGAATATCAGTACAGATTCGCACATTGCAGCCGTGAAGGGTACTGGCGCAGCGTTCAAAGCAGGTGTCGATCTTGCCTATTCAAAAAATTTGACCTTAAACGGTAGCGGTCCATCTACGAATATCCCTATCTATGATGACTCCGCCACTGGCCAACTTGACTTCAATGAATGGGGATACCCAGTACAGCAATGGCCTTACGCAGAGGATTTTCCAAGGTTGGACAATCCGGAAGACTGTATTTCGGTATGGGGAGCTATCCAGCTTGATCCACCGAGCGTTTCTAGCTTCAACTCACCGAATGATACTGACTACATCGCTGAATACATCTACACCGACCAATGCCGTTATCATTATCGAGTCGTACCGGGGATATCTATTTACTACAACTCTATGAATGGCGATGTCACGGTAGATGACGAACCAAACAACTAAGTTCAAGTCTAAAGCTCAACATGTTAGTACTTACAAATAAACTTAGAAAATCCCACACATCAAGATTCAACCATCCCAGAAATTAAGATAAGCACGTTTTGGCATAAACCAGCGTGCTATCTAACTCTCCAGAAGGTAAACGCCGAGCATTAGCTAAACATGCTTCTTGCTGGTAGCCACATCGCTTCGCCACTGCCTGACTTTTCAAATTCGTTGCTGCCATTTTTATTTCAACCCGCTTTGCCCCTTTATTAAGGAAGGCAAACTCTTCGACGAGATGAATGGCCTCGCTCACATAACCAAAACCAGTTTTAGAAGTTCGTAACCAATAACCTATTTCAAAACAAGGTATAGAGTCGTCTCGGACAATAAAACCAATGGCTCCGATGAACGCCTCAGTGTTCTTTTCAATAATATTGAACCAAAACTCCCCCATAAAATTAGTGAAATTATTGGCGGCCTCTTGAGTATTGAGTTCAAGTTTTTGCCGAGTTAAGGATTCAGAAACCCAAGGCAGGAATTCGGACAGCTCAGCCATACATTCCTGAACAACGTTAAACATTTCATCAGTATGGATTAATGAAGGAGGCGTTAATTTAAGTCGTTCACTTTCCATTACTCTCACCTTCCCACTCTGAGCGAAGCATCGCTAATACAACGGTATCCCACCACTTATTTTTGAAGAATCGGTGCTCTTTAAAGCAAGCTTCTTGTCTCATCCCGAGTGACTTGCACAGCCTTATCGCCGCTAGATTCTCACCAATGGTTTCCGCATAAATTCGATGAACACCCAACTCTGAAAACCCAAAACCAGCCAGAGCTTTGGCCGCTTCTATGGGTAGCCCTTTCCCCTGAATTTCTCTCGCAAAAGCGCAACCCATTGAAGCTTGCAGGTTCTCTTCAAGGCGTAAACACACGGTTCCGACAAACTTCCCTGACTCTTTACTTTCAACAGCTAATTGATAGGACTGACGGGGATCTTCCTTAGCCTGTTCAACAAACAATTGGGTGAGTTGATGGTACTTACTAGGCTCACAATCAGTTTCATCATAGAAACGCAGATATTTGGCGTCCTGTGACATGGCCACAAACTCGCTTTGATCCTCAAACGTCATGTCCCTCAGAACCAATCTGGCCGTCTCTATTTTGAACATCAACATTCCTTTTTATCTGTCGCCTAAACTGCACTGCGTTACTGGCAGTCAAGCCAATAACGGGCAACTGGGCCAGGAAAAACTTTACCGAAAATTATTTTTTCAAACTTACCGCCATTTGCCTCAATGACTTTTCGTGAAGCTATATTGTCTTCGTCCGCGGTAATCAAAGCTTGTTTAATACCCAGAGAGCTCGCTTTTGGAACAGCGAATTTGAGCATTGCCTTACCGTAGCCAGAACCTCTCTTTGAGGGAGCAATATCGTAGCCAATGTGCCCCGCTTCAAGTGACAGAAACTCATTATCGATGCGATGACGAACACGAATGGCGCCGAGTATCTCTCCTCCATCATTTACCAACCAATAATGATTACATGGCACATAACCGTCGGGTAAGTTAACGCCTCTAGCCTCATCATTTAAGCATTCAATATAACGAGAAAAATCAAGAACACCGTCTTTGTAATAATCAGAGTTATCGATGTCGTGCTCCAAGAAGTCTTGGTAATACAACTTAAAAGCGGACTCAAATTCTTTGGAGGGCGACACTAGTTTCATTGTTATCTATTCCTCTTACGATAAAATTAAAAGATCTTTCTAATAAGCACGATGAACCTGATAGGTTCCAATCGGACTGCAGGTAAGTTTGAGCTCATCAAAACCATTTACGATCAAATCTGCTGATTTTAATTCTTCTCTGGTATGGCTGGTTAATAGAGCGATCGTGAAACATCCTGCCTTCTTGGCCGATAGTACGCCAGATGGTGAATCTTCAACTGCAACGCAATCTTCTGGTTTTGCGCCCAAAGCTTCTGCGGCTTTAAGGAAAGGATCCGGTGCTGGCTTACCTCGTACCACATCTTCGGCACAAATCATGACCTTTGGCAACGTAAAACCGGAGGCTTCCAAGCTTGTTGTTGCGACCGCTCTAGGTCCACTCGTTGCGATTGACCAGCAATCCGGGCCTAATTTTGATAAAAAATCATGAGAATTTGGTATAGCCTTGGCGCGCTTCATCTCTTGGGTCGCAATAGTTTTGACTTTATTGACCTCTGTGACATTAGAGAATTCCATGCCAATACAGCTCAGTGTCTCTTCGATTTTTCGCCCGTGGATATACTCATTCATGGTTTCAAAACGAACACCAACAGTCTTGCACCATTTTTTCCAAATATTGTCGATAACCACTTGGGTATCAACCAGTGTTGCATCGACATCAAAAATAAACTTCTTACATTCAATCATGAACTCTAAAACCTATGAAAAACACTTTGATACAGTATTGATATGAGCAGATAACACACATTAAGACGCCATGACTTTAATACCAAACAGTGTAAACAAGCCGCCGGTTACATAATCCATGATACTTGAGATACGTGCATAAACACTTTTCGCTGCTCGATGTGAAAAGGCTGTCGCCAAAAACATATGCCAGCATAAAGTAATACTGGACATAGTCAGCATAATGGCGATGACCATCGGGATGGTAATATTTTCAGGTATAGAGACACTAAACAAACTCACGACAAAGAAACCCGTTTTAGGGTTTAAAATGCTAGTGATAAACGCAGACATAAAGACTTTTCTACTTGAAGGCAGCATCACTTCACTAGTAGTCAAGCCTTCATCTAGCTGTTTGGCTTTTCGTGTTGAAAGGATCTGGCGCATACCCAAATACAACAAATAACTGCCACCAACGATCTTCATAACATTAAACAGTGCCGGGAAATGGGATAGCAAAATGACCAAGCCAGTGCATCCAAACAGTGACCATAACAATATGGACGTACTAACTCCAAAAGCAGAGTATTTTGCTAGCTTGCGGTTGTAGTGCAGCGCTGTGTTAATCGTTAACAGCACATTCGCGCCGGGCGTTGCGACTGCCAGCATCCAGATTAACGCAACGTGAAGAAGAACCAATAAATATTCCATTCGTCTCTACCCAATTTACTCAAGCTTCATTAATGATATCGTACGCACTGACGGTTTTGCGTCACTTGATTCAAAAAATCAGTGCGCTCGGACATGATGTGATAAGTGTCTTTTAATTCAGAATTACAGTCCACATTTGGATCTAAAAAATGCCAAGCCATAAGATTCAACCAATCAATTTAGACCCCTACTCTCGACGCTTTACTACGTCATAAAGTTCCAGTAGTTGCCTACCGTCACTAGGCATCCCTTTATAGGCACCAAACGCACTAGGGTAATAGATAGGCAATGCTGTCATCACAAACTGAGCCAATGAAAAATAGACACCAAAATTAATGACGTAAGAAGCGATGTAAGGGAGTTGATTGCTATTAATAAAATACAACGATAGACACAGGAGTAATGAGGTAAGCGGCCCCATAACTAGAGACCATGCTTGTAAGGATTTACTGCCCTGTTGAGTTATTGAGGCAAAGCCAACATTCATTGAAAAGCTTGAAATTGAAAGTGTCAGATTACCAATTTGAACAACCTTGGCCTTTTCGCTATTCCCGAGGGTCACCTCGACTTTGTGACCCGTAATGAGCTGAGGGATTGCATGACCCAATTCATGCAATAAGGTGGCGATAGGCATCACACACAAAAAGCCTATCGCTAATCCAATCAAACTATTCAATCTCAATCTCCCTATTTAGTTCGATAGCCACTGATAGAAAGAGGTAAATGGTCGGTAGAAAACCTACTGCCGCTTATATTGTGTTGGGCAATAACCTCTCGACACTTCAGAGCTACGAAGTTTTACATGTTTTGTCGCACGCCCCGCGACGCGAGCGCGCCACAATTTGAAGCTACCCGGCTTCATATGGCTTCGCATAAAACGAATCACCTGTGATTCATTTAAACCAAATTGGTGTTCTATTGCCTCAAATGGCGTTCGGTCTTCCCACGCCATTTCAATAATTCTTGATTCATTCTCTTTAGATAATTTCATTGTCTACTCATCCTTTAAAATCCGAGTAGAAGTACGCTCACTCTCACTTTTTAGATCAGGGTGTTACCACTGAGTTGATAAGGAATCATCAAACAAAAAAGAAATTTGTCGCTATCCTCTCTCCATCCACTCGCTGCGCAGCACCCCATACTTCACCGAGTCATAATACTCGCCTTGGTAATATCGCACCTTTCTCAGCCTCGCCTCTTGCTGGAAACCTAGCTTCAAAGCGAGAGACATCATGCGCGGGTTACCTGACCAAGTAGTTAGCCCAACACGCTCAATTTGTTTGTTTTCGAATAAGTAAGTAATCCAGAGCGAAAGTGCTAATGCTGCAATCCCCTTCCCCCAATAATCAGAGTTATAAATGACTACGCCAGCTTCAAGCCAACGTGTCTCTTCACACTCCCAGTAGCAACTCACGGTTCCGACAGGTACACCGTCGTCAACCACTAGCTGTAGGTCATCGCCCTCAAGCAGTCGTTTAAACGAATTCGCTTCAAAGCTTTCTAATGACGGATGAGAATACGAAAAATAAGGGCCATTAAACTTAGTCCACTCATCGTTTGAGATAACCAAAGCATAAATAGCAGCCAATTCGCTCGGCATTGCTGGTCTTATCGTTATGTCCATTCGCTTTCCTTGTCCTGTTACTCAGTCCAAATAACCCCGAGTGATGAGTTTTGGTTATTCATCGCAGAGGAGGTTAAGCCCTTCAGAAAGTAAAAAGCTCGCCAATGATGGCGAGCCTTGTTTAGGGTTGAACTATGCTAACTGCAGAGCGCACTTAGCTTACAACTTGTTCTCGCAAATTCACTTCGACACTTTTTAAGACCTTAAACTCTTCACGAGTGCAGCCTCGAGCTACAGATACCCAGTGGTCACCAGTTTCGTCTGACCCTTTAAACTCTGCACGAAGCTCGTATTTTCGCCACGAAACAAAAGCCAAAATAAAGGTCAGAGCGAGCATAGGTAACCCAAACTGAGGTACGAACGCCCAAGTTGCTGCAGATAGCATCAAGGCCAATGAAATGACGTTGATTGCGTTTTCTTTGATGCCCAATTGACGAATTTCTAGCTGTTTGATTTTACGTAAGCTGTAAACATCCTTCTTGACTCGAAGTTCATCAGAGCTCACTAGAAAGTCAGATGCCTTGTATGCTCTACGCAGCCTCAATAAATTCGCTAACCTATTGCGTGTTGGGTTCTTATTCATCGCCTTTCTCCATGTTATTAAAGGTTAGTAAAAACTAATATAATCATGAATTTATCGGTGAATGCTTATTTTATAAATCAAGAGAATATAAAAAGCAAGGATATGAAATTAGTAACATTTATAACATTAGAAAATGTATATCCATGAACAATTATGAGTTCCATGAGTTCCAATACATCCAAACCGAATACCTCAGCTTAAATATCAACCCAAGATAGAACAATTAAATTGAGAGTATTACGCAACAGCGCCCACTACTTTGTTACTATTTATTTCAATCAGTTTTCTACAGGAAACAGCGGCGCTCCAAAAAACTTGACCAATTTCACATCAATTTATCTAAACCATAAGCTACACATTGTTAATACAAGAAGATCATCAGTGAATTAAATATCGAAAATAATTAAACAGAATCCATAAATTCAAACTATTATTTAAGCAATTGATCTCATAACAAAGAGTCTATACCTTTACATTATGTACAGTGTTCAGCAATGGAGAAAATTATGGACGAGCTACTAACACACGCTATGGAACAAAAACAACGCACGGTCGTCACAAGCTTATTTGCTAAAAATGGATTTAAAATCGCAGCGACAGATTTTGACGATGTCACCTTTGAACGAGAGTCGGTCTTGGTAAATGTAAAATTTGATACTTCTTCTAACGTTGAGTCAATTTCAGTATCCAACCACAAACCTTAAAAATATTGCTCTGAAGCAAGAGTGACCAGCATTCTGTATGCCTTCATGATGGAGATACCACTACTTAGTAGGTTTACCTCCATCAAAAGAATTACAGCTATCAAGCGAGAGCATGCTCCAACAAAGTTTCTTCATATCAAGTCAAGTTTTGTTTGAGCTTTTCTTCTAATGCTTGGACACACAACTGGATCGCAATCGGCGTGTTTGAAGTAAATGGGTTCAATGCATAAACCGTGTTGGTCGGTAATTCAAAGCTAGGCAGTATATCCACAACCTGACCAGATAACTGAGGAATGCAGAAGTCTGGGATTACACCAATACCAACACCCGATTTAATAAGTGCAAGACAACTGTGAAACGAATTAGTCACACAACTAGCTTGTTGTTGATAAACAAAGTTCTCTTCGGTTTGAGAACTAAAATGGTGAGTCACCTGCTTTCCCTGCCATGAATTTGCAATGTATGGAATCGATTCAAGCTCGCGTTCACGCATGCTTTTGACACCACACAATACATCTTTAAACTTACCTAAACGTTTCTGTTTTAGATTACTGTCACGTGAGCTACCAACTCGTACCGCAAGATCAATATCGTGCTCCATGAAATCTAAGTGTTGATCATCACTAATCAACTCCGGCTTTAATTTTGGATACTGTTTCATTAGGTCTGCAATAACAGGCACCACCAGCAAATCCATCAACGCATTCGGAGCCGTGATGCGAATCCGCCCTTGTGGCTCTTCCAATTCCGATTTCGCCATATCCCACGCCGATTCGGCGATCACATTAATATCCTTACAACTTAGATAAAAACGTTCTCCCATACTGGTTAAGGTTTGTCTTCGCGTTGTTCGTTTAAGAAGGGAAGCGCCTAGCTCTTGCTCCAATATTTTTAGATGCTGACTGACAACAGATTTAGACAACTCTAGTTTTTCAGCCGCGGCCGATACAGAGCCTTGCTCTACAATATGAGCGAAAATCGACATCTGCTTTAGTTTACTCATCTTATTGTTCTCTTTTTACAAACAGTATTTTCTATTATCTCTGTTTTTCAAGTCAATTACCAAGGATAAACTACATTCAACTTATCAAGGTTACCCAATCAAAACACAGTGTTTAGAAGAAGACTGTAACGGAGAAAACAATGACAAATAATCAAGTATTAGAAGCATGTAAGCAAGGTATCAACGCATGGCAAAAAGCATTCAACAACCAAGATGCAAAAGGTTGTGCAGATCAGTATGTAGAAAACTGTGTAATGGAAGCGCGCCCATTTGGCACTTTTGAAGGCCGTGAAGCAATTCAAGCATTCTGGCAAGGGATCATGGACCAAGGTTTCAAAGATGTTGACTACACAGATGTTAAATGGGAAGAACACCCAGAAGGCGGCTACGTTCTTACGGCAAGCTGGACGATGAATAAAGCATTTGGTGTAGTTCATCATGAACACTGGGCAGTACAAGAAGATGGTAAAGCTCGTCTTGTCAGTGATGACTTTGAAGTTCAAGGTGAGCGCTAAACACTAGCGGTTTGAATCAGTAGCAAAAAGCCAGCAATCGACATCAGGTAGCTGGCTTTTTATATTGCCAATACAATCCTATTCCGTCGTTATCTCAACTAAACATCACAATTATCCACAACAAAGAGTCAATAGATTTATCTTT
Organism: Vibrio sp. HI00D65; assembly: GCF_001635455.1. Classification (GTDB taxonomy): domain Bacteria; phylum Pseudomonadota; class Gammaproteobacteria; order Enterobacterales; family Vibrionaceae; genus Vibrio. The sequence continues at coordinate 199,705 of NZ_LWEH01000013.1, read as the reverse complement.
TTTCTCAGAGGTATAGCAACGAGTGTGATACTTGCTGCAAACTGCAGAATATAGCTGATCGAAAACCAAAGATGACTTGAGATGTTGTTATTGCTGAGCCATTCTTTGTGTAAACGTTGGTGAATACGCCCATCACTTTCATAAAGAACGACAAGGAATCCGAATGATAAAAATGTTGGTTTGTGACTTTGACGGTACACTCGATGGTGGTCCCTCTCACGGGGTTAATCAACTGTTCGATTACCTCACCGAGCAACCCGATATCCGCTTTATCATCGCGACAGGTAGGACTCTCCCTTCTATACGAGTTGGCTTAGCATCAGATAACTACCCAGAACCTCACAGCATCATCAGTGATGTTGGCACTAGAATTCATCACAACTACTCCCAAAAGCCTGACCACTGTTGGCATGAGAAACTCGAGGCATCTTGGAACAAGTCAAAGGTAGAATCGGCGTTAGCACCACTCGACTTTATGGGGGAACGCTTAGAGAACCACCAAGGTCCCCATAAGATGACTTTTGAGGGCAAGCTGTCTGAACCTCAGCATGCATTAATTGAATCACAATTAGAATCACATGGCTTAGATGTCCACCTCACCTATTCACACGACTGGTATCTGGATATCACACCAAAAGGCGTCAATAAAGCAACTGCAATCCATCACCTGCTGAAGCAACATGACTTAAGCATTGAACAGGTGTGTGTTGCCGGTGATTCAGCGAATGATACGTCAATGCTGACGATAGAAGGGGTAAACTCCATATTAGTGGCAAACCACTACCCTGAAGTGGCCCACCTATCAGGCAGAGATAACGTATATACCAGTAAGGCGACCCATGCGGAAGGCGTGTTAGAAGGCCTCAAGTATTGGCAACAACGAGCTTCCATCAGTCGCTAAAATGTATCTCGTCGAAAGCTCCAGCTACGCAGCTCAATAGACGCTGGCTCCCCTCCCCCTTCCTACTTCCAACCTGGGAGCCAAGTTTGATTGTCGGTGAGGTCGCGCCAATTTATCGCTTCTTCCCGTTTCGTCATCACCGCTTCGATCAAACAGCGCACCACTTCTCCCTCGTCAAACTCTACCTCCGTAACCATGAAGTGCTTTTCCTTTTTCACTGGGCTAACGGCCGTCCACTTACTACGAAATAGTTTCTTGGGGTTGATACGGTTCATGGGCTTTTCCTGTCTCAATTGCAACAGAACTTTATAAGACTTGTAGATTTAAAAAGATCACTACATACCAAAAAACATAATTTAAATCCAAGTACGTCACAAGTAAGATCAATAAAGTCGGGCCATAAATTCGATACAATTAATGCTCACCAATTCAAAAACTAACTTTCCATGAGCCGAACAGAATTCCAGCAAAAAATAGCGAGTTTCACCTCGATTGAACAAGCGCTTGATTACTTCGAAATTGGGTTTGATAGTAAGTTCATCGACCAAAATAAAGTCGAGCTTGTGAAACGCTTTAATGGCTATCTGATTCTATCGAAACCTGACGATTGGTTTTCTGGAAGAAGAGTCCTGAAAAATGCCTACTGCAAGGTGCAACGCAGTAAGTTAGATCGTTATACGCGTTCGGCATGCCGAGGCTGCACAACTTGCCAGCGTCGATAGATATAAAGTGCCGTTCAAAAAGAGAGCTCGGAAATAGATAGCTGAAATAACATCTCATTACGATTTAGTTAGTAGTTTGCTCGAAAAAAAGTGTGCTAGTCTTACGACAACTCAACTACGAGATAACAACTACGATGAAAATTTTCAGCAATTTCGAAAGCGGCAACATTCACGTCGTTTCAGCAGATTCACCACAAAACATTCAACTGACTATCCCTGCAGACAACCAAACTGAAATCTCTCAGTGGTTCCATTTCCGTTTAGAAAGTGAAGCGCAACAAGCTCACCACTTTGAAATCGGGCAATTGGCGACGTCTGCTTACCCTGAGGGCTGGAAGGAGTACGATGTCGTTGCATCGTATGACCGCGAAGAGTGGTTCCGTATCCCATCTCAGTTCGATGGTGACACACTAAGCTTTGACATCATCCCTGAGCACGATTCAATGTACTTCGCGTACTTTGCGCCGTACTCATACGATCGTCACCAAGACCTTCTGCACAGTGCGCAAACGCACCCTGCATGTAAGCTTGAAACTCTAGGTCACACGCTAGACAACAACGACATTACTTTGCTCACCATTGGTGATCCAAGTGAAGAGAAGAAAAACATTTGGGTTATTGGTCGTCAACACCCTGGCGAGACAATGGCTGAATGGTTGATCGAAGGTCTGCTCCAGCGCCTACTTGACGAAACAGACACGGTAGGCCGCTCTCTTCTAGACAGCGTAGTATTCCGCATTGTTCCGAACATGAACCCAGATGGCAGCATCCGTGGCCACCTGCGTACCAACGCAATTGGCGTGAACCTGAACCGCGAATGGCAATCACCGTCTATGGAACGTAGCCCAGAGGTATTCCTTGTGCGTGAACGCATGTTAGAAATTGGCGTTGATATGTGTTTAGACATTCATGGCGACGAAGCGATTCCATATAACTTTGTGGCAGGTAGCGAAGGTACACCTTCTTACAATGAGCGTATCGCGAAGCTAGAGAACCACTTCAAGCAAGCACTACTCATGATTACGCCAGAGTTCCAAGATGAGTTTGGCTACGATAAAGATGAACCAGGCAAAGCGAACATGACAGTAGGTACCAACTGGATCAGTGAGCAGTTCAAGTGCTTGGCGTACACGGTTGAGATGCCATTTAAAGATCATATCAGCCACGCTGACGAACTTTACGGTTGGTCGCCAGAGCGTAGTGTTGCGTTTGGTCACGACATGCTAGCGGCGGTTTGGGCGACAGTAGACGAGCTCTAAAACAACGAGTATCTTGGCTATCAAAAACAGCCCTATAGATAGAACAAAGCCCAGCACTTGCGAAAGTGCTAGGCTTTTTAATGTTTGCCTATGATTCACGATTTATTGAGCCACCTAGCTCTGTACGCCATTATGCAACTCTGAGGCTCGCGAAAAAGACTGGGTATTTCTTCCTGATGTGCCTTTGCTCAGACACCATCTCCTCAAGAAAAGAGAGATATGAGTCGTATCGTCTTAGCCTCAATACCTCACAACGCTCATTAAACCTAAAGTTGAAACAAGGCTAACTGAATACTGAAACCGACAAATAGAACGCCACATACAATATTCATCATTTGCGAGGTACGCTTTTGAACCAATAAGCGTTTAAAGGTATCTGCCATTAAAATCACAACCAAGAACCAGATTGAAACGACCATCGCCTGAATCCCACCAAGAATCAGGCTGTCGGACACAATTGAGTCTGAAGTAACAAATTGGGGGAAGATCGATAGATAAAACAGGACGATCTTAGGGTTAAGTAGATTAGTAAGTAGTCCTTTAAAAAACTGGCTATAAAGTTTATTCCCAGAAGCGCTCACGACAGAAAGCACCCCCTCTTGAGCACGTAATGCCGCCCGAAAGTGGTTGTAGCCTAACCAGAGCAAATACAAAACACCCGCCCACTTAAGCCCCTCAAATGCCATTGGCGTTTTCGACAATAACAGGCTGATACCATTCGAAGAAATAAAGGCATGAAAAAAGAAACCACATGACACGCCTAACACATTCACAAATGCGAACAGCTTCCTTTGAGTCAACGCTGTGCTTAACACAAGCAATGCATTGGGTCCTGGAATAACGGCAATAAAAAAGACAATAACAATGAACAGCCAGATACTATCCCAACTCATTTTGTTCTCGTACAGTGAAGGTTTTTAGGGCATCAATTGTACGTCCAATTGATGCCATTACAATATGATAAACGCTTAATTAACTCGTATGTCTAACTTACAAAATTAGCGCATATAATAAATATGTTTATCGTCAAGCAAACAAAACTGATTCTCTAACATTTCTAGCCCTGTTAGACTCCACCTCCCTTTTGATACTTGGTTCATTTATGTCATTTGCAAACCTAACCCTCAACACAAAAACTGTTGCTGCCCTCCCGTCTCAATTCAATAAGCCGACGGAGATCCAACAAGCGGTCATTCCTGCGATTGTTTCGGGGAAAGATGTGCTTGCATTGGCTCAAACAGGTAGTGGGAAAACATTGGCATTTGGGTTACCTTTGCTCAATAACATCGACCAAAGTTCGAATAAACTGCAAGCGCTTGTCATCGTTCCAACACGAGAGCTAGCGTCTCAAGTGACTGAGTCTTTACAACCAATTGCAACTGCCCTGCGTATCAAAACGGTAACGCTTACGGGCGGTATAGATGCAGATGAACAACAGCAACAATTGTCAACCGCACCGCAGCTCGCCATCGCTACACCAGGGCGCCTGCTTGCACTCATACAAAGTGGTGAATTAGAGTTAGCTCAATGCACATCTCTGGTTTTGGATGAAGCAGACCGATTGATCGACATGGGCTTTTGGCCAGATATTCAAGCGATCACCGCAGCTCTGCCGACTAAGCGCCATTCACTGTTATTCTCTGCAACGCTTCCACCTGAGTTAGTGAGCCAAGCTGAAACGCTTTTATCGAACCCAGAAAAAATTACAACTCATAAAGAAAACAGCGTTGTAGAAACGATTGAAGAAACACTGTATCTTGTAAATAAAGGCAGTAAAGCTCAAGCATTGATTGCCCTGCTCCATCAGAACCCCTGGCCGCAAGTATTAGTTTTTATTGGCGCGAAAGACAACGCAGACGCACTAACCAAGCGATTAAACAAAGCCAAAATCAGTGTGAGCGCATTACATGGCAATAAAAGCCAAGAAGAACGAGCACAAGCGTTAGACAGCTTTAAAAATGGTGACACCCGTGTTCTTATCGCGACCGATGTGATGGCTCGAGGCATCCATATTGATCAGCTACCTATTGTGATTAACTTTGAGTTGCCACCTCATTCAGCGACTTATGTCCACCGCGTTGGAAGAACGGCGAGAGCAGGAGATACTGGTTGTGCAATCTCGCTGGTTAGCCACAGTGAAACTGACTACCTGACTGCCATTCGCACTTTAACCAACAAAGCACTGCCGTTACAGCCATTGGAAGGCTTCCCAGTCACAGACAAACCAGCGTCAGAAACAACCGCTCGTAAGCGCCCACCTAAAGACAAAATGGCAAACCGCAGAACGGCTAAAAAGAGGAGCGTCAAACAGTTTAAGAGCAAATCGAATAGCCCCAGATCCAACAGCACTAAGCCAACGAGATCGAAGTAGAGCAATAACAACGATTCAGCGTTTATCCCAGTTAATCCCCAAACTAAACGACGGTCATTTTAATTAAATTCAGCCCAGAGTTTTCTGGGCTTTTTTCGCTTCAATCATCCATTTTCTGGTGCTAGATATGACACTAATGTGATGCACTAGATGACATTTTTGTGAATTACGGAGGCAAGGTATTGATTCTTGGTTGCTTAAAAAAAATACTTTCTGATCACGTTGACGCCCCTATATCTGGCAACTAGATTTTTCTATTAGTGTCTAAAACTAGGAGGTCATTGAAATGAAACGTGCTAGCTCTACATATCGATTACAACTGATTAAGGAAGTGGCAACTCGCCGAGATCGTCAACGTTCTAATGACCCGATGGCCAACTACATTCAAACCCTAATCGACAACAAAGATGACTGTGATACTTCAGTTGAACGCAACCAAAGATTCAGTGGAAACCATTTTGATGAACACATTGGAGGATGGGTTAGCGATCATTGGGGAATTAAATAAAACCAAGAAACTAGGGCGCGTTGACCTCTCGTGGTTAAATTTCGTTCGAGACAAAAGCATTTTAATCGCGGCGAGGGGGAAGTAGCCTAGTCACTCTAAGCAAATCCCTCTCAACAAAGAGTAAAACGCTTTTTGCGGGGGTGCCCAGCTCGAACCCTTCGGGCAGCGTTTGCTGGTCATTTCTACTTCGTTATTGGCTTCTCATGTAGGCTAGCTACACATAAACGCCCCTGCCTTGTATAAATACCCAGCTACTCGCTGCAAAAATCAGTTCGAAAGATCAACACGCCCTAATTACCAGCTTTGCTGCTGTAGAATCAATCTCCGCATTAACCTATCATCTGCAACAACTTCCAATCATTGAGTAAGCAGAAAGTGTCTGAGTTAAAAAGAGAAAAAGAAATGATGGTTGCCTTCCAAGTGATCCCTCGCGTTAAAGAAGGCAACAACTTCGAAGTGGGCGATAAAGCAATTGAAGTCGAGAAAGAAGCTGGCGTTCCCTTTCAAGTCGGTGCGATGGAAACGACCATGAAAGGCGAACTCACTCATTTACTCGATATCGTCAAAAATGCTGAGCAGGATTGTTACGATGCTGGTGCGATAGAGGTCATCACAAACATAAAGATTCACAGCAATACCACCGCTGCCGATAATACATTTTGCACGTATCATCGTGGTGTGACCAAAGCGAATCATATGTCTGTGTAAGAAAGCTCTACTCTGATTAATAAGTGATGTTATTGAAAAGGCATGTCGGAAAGGTGAGACAGTATCTCCATGCGCTCTTCTTCAGACATTGTATGCCAGTCACGCGCGCTTTCCTCGGGGTCATGTCTCGCCCCCAATCGCTTTCTATCCAAAGCTTTAACTGGTTTCTTGTTGAGTTTTACGTCCTTTTTATTCATACCGACACCACTCCTCTGGTACAAAGGTACCTATCTAAATATTACACCCCCACCATTATGTAAAGTAATAGTTACTGTGGGGTTAAATAAAACCTTAATACTTCCTCTTTAGCCAAAAAGATCTCTTTGGGGGCTTGTACTTCCCTCTTCTTCTACTGGCTGACCAACCAAGTTGTTTTGCTTCATTATTTTTCTTCTGTAACGCTGACGACATAGCTTGATGACGTGTAATTGCTCTGCGGGAGTCATCGACATCCAATTAAAACGTTCGTCTCTTTTTCTCATACACCCATTGCAATAACCTTTGTCATCGCTAGAGCAAACCCCAACACAAGGGCTTGGAACTTGGAAAAACTCTAACTGCTCCACCACGCCTCCTTACACATCCAAAATTACGCTTACTATCTCAAAAATAAACGATTGATTTGTCGCCACGCCTACGATATCCATACTAAACTATGACCTTATACTGACACATATAGTGTTTTGTAAACTATACTTTTTACCCATCAAGTTACAGATTTTCGGTAACTTCGTTTTTTCCTTTGGAGCCATATAATATGAAGTTTAGTTCAAAAAAATTACTAGCAGTAGCCGCTTTACCTATGATGCTAGCAGCATGCACAACAACAGGTGATAACGCGATGCAAGTAACACCAACCGATCTACAGCACCATAATTGGGAACTTGTACAAATTGATGGCAAAGACATTGAGAAAAGCGAACACCAAGCGACACCTCGTCTAGAAATCGGTGAAAAGATGACTGCAAACGGCGTAGCTGGTTGTAACAACTTCTTTGGCCAAGGTGAGCTGAAAGACGGTCAATTCCGCATTAAGCAAATGGGCATGACTATGAAAATGTGTCACGGCTCAGCGATGGAAATCGAGCAATCAGTTTCTGCTACTCTAAATGAGTGGAGCGACGTAACCCTAACAAAAGATACGCTAGTACTTAAAAACGATGTACACACGCTAACGTATACAATTCGTGACTGGGTAAACTAATCTGTCATCGGCATCAAATACCGAAGAGGAGCCTTAATGGCTCCTTTTTTATTGTCTGCTTCAAAGCTCAACCTATCCCAAACGGCTCTTCACACCAGCTTTTCGTGCCAAGCTCCGATAGATCATAAAAAAACCTCATTTAGATGCAATTAATTCACAGCTTTAACGGTCTGTTGCTAGGATGGCAAAAGCCCAAAGTCTGTTGAGTTACATAGATAACTGCACATTGAATAAAGCTCAACCGAGAACCTCCCGTGTATTCTCAAGTAATTGATTGAATTTACTGTTGAATTAGAATTTATTTGAGAAACAGATAGAATAACTATTAAGCCATGTTGATCTTTCGTTGGCCACGAAAGGTCAACACGCCCTAGGGAGTTCGAAAACACAATGCTCTTGCCCGTTCACTACCAAATGGAAAAGTTTATGAACAAGATAGTAAGTACGTTAGGAATCATGGCAACCGTTGCCTACAGCGCAACCATTTATGCTGATGAAGCAACATCCACCGATAGCTGGAATCAAATAGAACAGCAGGCAGAAGGGCAAACTGTCTACTTTCACGCTTGGGGCGGAAGCCAAGAGATCAACCGTTACCTACAATGGGCAGGCAAGAAGTTACAAAGTGACTATGGCGTAACGTTAAAACATGTAAAAGTCACAGATATCGCTGAAACAGCGACTCGCCTGCTTGCGGAGAAAGCCGCAGGTAGGAATAGCGAAGGCAGCGTCGATATCGTTTGGATCAACGGCGAGAACTTCCGTTCGATGAAAGACAACAAACTGTTGTTTGGCCCATTCACAGAATCCCTTCCTAACTGGAAGTACGTCGATAAGTCTTTGCCCATTGATGTCGACTTCTCTGAGCCAACGGAAGGTCTAGAAGCACCTTGGGGCGTTGGGCAATTAGTGTTCATTCATGACCAAGAAACACTGCACAATCCACCACAATCGTTTTCTGAGATGTTGAGCTACGCTCAGGCATTCCCTAACCGTTTGAGCTACCCTCGCCCACCAGAATTTCACGGCACTAGCTTTATTAAGTCTTTACTGATTGAGCTAACCAACAATAGCCCTGAACTCGCAAAGCAGGTTTCAGAAAAGAACTTCCAAGCGATCACTGCACCATTATGGGCTTACTTAGATAAATTCCACAAAGTTGCGTGGCGCGGTGGTAAACAATTCCCGGCAGGCACATCAGAAAGTATTCAGCTTTTGGATGACGGACAACTCGACCTCGCGATTACGTTCAATCCAAACTCTGTGTATTCAGCCCAATCAAGTGGCCGTTTAGCAGAAACAACCAAAGCCTATGCGATGGAAAACGGTGCTCTATCTAACATCCACTTCCTTGCGATCCCTTGGAATGCAAATGCTACCGCTGGCGCACAAGTGACCATCAACTTCTTGTTAAGCCCAGAAGCACAATCACGCAAAGGTGACCTGAATGTTTGGGGTGACCCTTCAGTATTGAGCAGTAAGTACCTAACAGGTAGTGCTAAGAATACTCAGCAATTTAAATCGATTGATGAACCGCACCCAAGCTGGCAAAACGCACTCGAGAAAGAGTGGCTAAAACGATACGGTAACTAAGCTCGATGCTACGTGCTCTATATTTTGTCGTTATAGTGGTATGCATTATCCCAACAATTCCTGGGGTCGCGGGAGTAGTGGCTTCGTCACTGAGTTATATCCCGCCCCTAGGGTTGATGGAGCCCTCTCTCAACGGTTTTGGCCAAGTATTCAAATGGGAAGGTGCTTGGCACTCTATTGGTTTGAGTCTTTGTTCTGCGATTGCGAGCAGCTACATCGCATGTGTTCTTACCTTTTGTATTCTTCAAGCCTCTTGGGGAAACAAATTTTGGAGAAAGATAGAACTGACCCTTTCACCCATGCTGGCTATTCCCCATGTGGCTTTCGCTATTGGCTTTGCTTTTCTATTTAGCCCGACTGGTCTCGGAGCGAGAGCTGTACATCATTTGCTGGGTGAATCCGCGACCAGTTCAGAGTTAGCGCTGCTCGTAAAAGATCCGTATGCATTTGGCTTGATCATTATGTTGGCACTCAAAGAAGTACCTTTCTTATTGCTTATGAGTATATCGGTACTTCAGCAAATTGATGTAGAGCGTACTACTAAGGTCAGTGCTTCATTGGGCTATAGTCGCTCACAGATATGGTGGAAGTGCATTTTTCCACAATGGTTCACCAAGCTTCGCTTCCCAATGTTGGCGGTGCTCGCCTACAGCGTATCAGTTGTCGATATTGCGCTAATCATTGGCCCAACTAACCCGCCTACTTTTGCCGTTTTGGTATGGCAATGGTTCAACGATCCCGAGCTGAACCTACTGCCGAGAGCAGCGGCTGGCGCTATTGTTTTGTTCGGATTAGCGTCCTTGATCATCGCCTTAGCCCGCTTTATTGAATGGGCTGTGTTGAAGTTCTTTAGAGCTTGGCAATATTCGGGGCGAACAGGCATTGAACTACCAGGAAAAACCGTATTCACAGGTTTAGCAGCACTATCACTCGCAATCATTCCTTTGATGATGATTTGGAGCGTGGCTCAACGTTGGCGCTTCCCTGACTTACTTCCGAGTCGCTACAGCATGCGCTTTTGGGAATTTGAATGGGATGGCATCATGAGTACCGTTGGTCAAAGCTTATGGATTGGTCTGATCGCTGCTTCAGTTGCGCTGGTCCTTGCACTGATTGCTCATGAGTACCGAATCAAATACAAGTGGCAAGTGCCTGGTTTTGTTATCGCGATTCCGATGTTGATCCCGCAGCTATCGGTATTATTCGGTATGCAGGTCACCACGCTGTATGTAGGAAGCAACGCCTATGAATTCTGGGTGATTTGGGCACACGTATTCTTCGCCTTCCCATTTGTCTATTTATCTTTAGATGGACCATGGAAAAGCTTCAACGATGGGCTCATTAAAGCATCACTCAGCTTGGGTAAATCACCATTTCAAAGCTGGTACTCCATAAAACTGCCTATATTGCTACCAGCTATTGCCTTTGCGTGGGCCGTTGGTATCAGCGTGAGTTTGACTCAATACTTACCAACATTGATGCTAGGTGCAGGGCGTATTAGCACCATCACGACAGAAGCTGTCGCCCTAACGAGCGGTTTCGACCGTAGAGTGACTGCAATTTATGCCATTTGGCAGGCCTTGTTGCCTCTGTTCTTCTTCTCTTTAGCGATATTAGTCAGCCGACTTCAACTCAGATATCGCCGTCTTACTTTCAAAGGTTTCTTAAGTAATGAGTCTGTACCTCAACGACCTCGCCATCCGTAAAACCGATGGCGACTCGCTGTTTTCAGCGCTAAATGTAACATTAGAATCAGGCCAGATACTGGCATTGATGGGACCGAGCGGTTGCGGTAAATCCACCTTATTGGATGCGATCGCCGGCCACTTGAACGAAGAGTTTTCGTACTCTGGAAGTGTCGTTTTGAATGACATTCATCTGGATGAGCTCCCATCACATCAACGTGAGGTCGGTATTCTCTTTCAAGATGACCTATTGTTCCCTCACCTAAATGTATGGGAAAACTTGGCATTTTCACTACCAAATTCGATTAAAGGCTCTGCTCGACAACAGCAAGCTATGGCAGCGTTAAAAGACATTGAACTGACACACTTAGCAGAGTCTTTTCCTGATCAGATTTCTGGTGGTCAACGAGCAAGAATCAGTTTAACTCGTATGTTACTGGCGAAGCCTAAATTGGCTCTACTTGATGAACCGTTCAGTAAGTTAGACCAAGAGCTCAGAGCACAATTTCGAGACTGGGTCTTTGAACAATTAACCAAAGCCAATATCCCAACCCTGATGGTGACGCACGACGAAGCAGATGTGCCTCAAGGGGCTCAAGTACTCTCTTGGCCATGGAGAAGTAACCATGCTGGATAAGTACTCAATAAAGGTCATCAAGTGGCCATTAAACCAGTCTGCCAAAGTACTGAATCGAGTCGGTATTACCGCCAATCAAACCACCCTATTCGGTTTTTTGGTCGGCTGTTTAGCGTTTCCGGCGTTGGCGCTTGAGCAATATGAGTGGGCGTTAGGTTTCATCATCTTCAACAGAGTTTGTGATGGACTTGATGGCGCCTTAGCCCGAATTCAAGGCATCAGTGATGCGGGCGGCTTTCTCGATATCAGTTTAGATTTCCTTTTCTATTCACTGATCCCTTTTGGTTTTGTGATTGCCAATCCAGAACACAACGCCATTGCCGGTGCATTTTTGATCTTCTCTTTTATCGGCACGGGCAGTAGCTTTTTGGCTTTTGCAGTCATGGCGGGCAAACGAGGTATTGAGAATCCAGTGTACAAGCATAAGTCTCTCTACTACATGTCTGGCCTAACCGAAGGGACAGAGACCATCGCCTGTTTCATTGCCTTTTGTATTTGGCCACAACACTTTTCTCTTATCGCCTATACCTTTGGTACTGCGTGTTGGCTCACTACATTTATGCGTATCTATTTTGGGTTCCAAACTCTTAAGATCCAGCAGGAAAGTTAGCGGTCTAACGACACCAACAAGATACAAAAACGCCACTCAATATGAGTAGCGTTTTCTTTTCTAATGCTGACGTTAAATTAAGCGTCAGCAGGCATGTTAATTCTAAATCTCAGTACTTTGAGGCTTGAATCAAGGTCCACATCCACAAACTCAGGTGGGTTGTCTAGGCGTTCAATAAACTCAACATTTGGCGCTTCTTCTGCCATCGTCTCGATAAGAAAGTTAGGCGACACTGCAGGTGAGTTCACACACGCGATTACTTCACCGCCTACCGTTAGAAGCTCTGGCAAACGGCGTAAGATCTTTTTGTAATCTTTAGTTAGGGCGAAGCTGCTTTTTTGGAACGAAGGTGGGTCGATGATCACCAACTCATAAGGACCGCCCTTCTTAATTTTGCCCCACGATTTAAAGATATCGTAACCAAGGAAATTCACGGAGCGCATGTCATGTTCGTTCAAACGGTGGTTATCACGACCCTTGTTCAGTGAGCCACGCGACATATCAACGTTCAAACATTGACGAGCTCCGCCCGCAATTGCAGCCACAGAGAAGCCACAAGTATACGCGAACAAATTAAGTACGTTCTTACCCTTGGCATTGCCTTGCACCCACTGACGGCCATTACGCATGTCTAAGAACAGACCAAAGTTCTGGTTACGGCCAATGTCTAACTGATACTTAAGACCATGCTCAACAACCACCGGAGAGTCGTTAAGCTCACCCCATAGTACTTCCGAAGGTGCGCCGTCAGCATAACGGTGTTGAAGCACGATGCTGGTACCTTGCTTGGTCTGCCAAATATCTTTGTTGGTCAGCGCAAGCAAACCGTCTTTAAGCGATGACAAAAACGCGTCATCAACCTCTTTAAACACGTTCACCAATAATTGGCCGTCGACCCAATCACACGTTATCTGTTCTAGGCCAGGCCAAAACTTACCACGACCATGAAAAATACGACGTAGCTCGTTAGGTACTTCGTTTAGCTGTTGTTTGATATGTTCAAAAAATACCGGTAAAGCAGATGCTTCCATTATTTCACTCACTTAGTGTTTAACTTTGGCCACGCCAGTGACCATGGTTCAAGCCAACCATCCAAACCATTAGATACGGTTTCTTGGTGCCACTTCTCGCCCAAAGAGTCTAGGCTCCTTGGGTCACAGACAAATTGGTAGGCTTGTGATTGATAAGTAAATCGAATCGCGAAGGCGTGCAGATAGCCTCTGTCAGCCTCACTCGATGGATTATAAATTGGGTCACCAACGATGGCTGAACCTATCGACTTCATCGCCACGCGGATCTGGTGTGTGCGCCCTGTATAGGGTTTACATAGAAGGAGTCTCTCACCGGGTTCAGCCGCTGCTGATAAAAATTGAGTTATCGCCGGGTTTTCTTTGGTTGTTAAGAGTTTCCAGCTAGAGCGTCGAGACCGCTCCATATCCCCAGAAATCAAACCCTGTTTTTTCTTCGGCTTCTTAGAGCCAATCGCCAAGTAGTACTTCTCTACTTCGCGCTCAGCAAATAGCTGTGAAAGCTCACTCGCTGCTGATGCACTCTTGGCTAATAACAGAATGCCTGAAGTCATTTTATCGAGACGATGAACTAGATATAGCTTAGGCTCATTGATTGCCTTAGCCACTTCTTGAAGCAACATAGTATCACCGTCATCTTTATGGACGCTGATTCCAGGGTGCTTATTAATGAGTAAAAAATCAGAGTGATGGAGAAGAATATCGAACATGTAAGGGCTAGCTCCGTTATAGAAGGTGGAGTATACCGTGTCTGAATCCAGATTCCAGCAATGTAAAAGCCCAACTTACTCAATAAAGATTGAATCGTTGGGCTTGTTTCTCGTTGTCTGCACTCTGGGGGAGGTTTTAACTCCTGTGAATAGAAACTAAGCGAGCTTAAACTAACAGACCAAATCTTCTGGCTCCGCAACCTTCCCGTTCAAACCCGGAGCGTTTTCTGAGCTACGCGTTGCCAGTTGCAAAGATTGCTCAGGGATATCGCTGATCGCCTTAATACCTGCATTAATTTCTTTGGCCACAGCGATCTGCTCTTCTGTTGCGCTAGCAAGTGAGTTAACCATACTTTGTACATTGCCTACACCGCTTACAATGGCTTCTAAGGCAAAAACATTAACGAGCTTTGCACAACGCCTATCTCGACCAAGCTGCAACTATCTTGGGTATAAGTCATCGTTTGTTGAGTATCAGGCTAGATCTATTGAATGATACCTGATAGTTTTGTGTCGCTTTGGTTAGTCTCTCTAACAATATTCACACTTCAACAACAAGATCATGCCCCAAATCGCATACACGTGCTGGCTCACTCGCCTGAACGAAATTACTCTTATTAGTGCGATAGTCATTCAGTGCATTATCAACCAGAGCAATTGCAACAAGCGCGTCTCGGTATAAATCACACGCTTAATCAATCAGTAAAGGTAGATAACAGTGCTCGGACATCGTCCATTCTAATTTCAACTGTGCTTTTATGGGCACCAATTACTTCAAACCAGACGGTGGTAACTAAGATAACAAGCACCGCCAAAATTGAGCCAAACCCGGCATAAATCTTTTTTCTCACAGGATAGTTTCACACAACACCTCCCTAAATAAACAACGACCTATATAGCCTTAGCATTTACAGTTAACACGCCATATGAATTACTTTTGTGAATATTAGTGGTCATTTTTACCAATTATTAAGTTGCAGACATAAAAAAACGGGAGCCATTGCTCCCGTTTTTTCGTTATTTACTTCGCTTGCGATTATAGCTTCTTAGAGATAAGCGCAAAACCAGCAATAATACCAATACCTAGTAGCATGATTGCACCTTTACCGCTGTCGAAGCCAGAAGAGATACCCATGAACGCAACAATTGCGATAGCTACTGGGATTATGTACTTAACTAGTGCGTACCATAGACCGAATAGAGGGAAAGATACTTCACCGTCGTTAGTGATTTCTTTCTCTAGGTCTGCACGGTTTAGTCTCCAACCGGCGAAGATACATACCAGCATACCGCCAACAGCTAGGAAGATCTTATCTGTTAGTAGGTCGAAGATATCAAATGCGCCAGTGTCGAATAGTGTTGGACCAACGCCGCCTAGAGATAGAGAAGCGAAGATACATAGCGCAGCCATTACAACACTTGCAGACACTACTGCTGTTACACGTTTCATGCCTTTCTCGTCGATTAGGTAAGAAACCACAACCTCAAGTAGAGAAACTGAAGATGTTAGAGCCGCAACACTTAGACCGATGAAGAACATAAGTGCGAATAGAAGACCGATTACGCCGCCCATTTCAGCAAATAGCTGAGGAACAACAACGAACACTAGACCAGGACCTGCTGCTGGTTCCATACCGAATGCGAACATCGCTGGGAACATTGCAACACCAGCAAGGATAGCAACACCTGTATCCATTGCGGTAACCATAGCGGTAGTTTGAACCAGGTTTTCTTTCTTCTTAAGGTAAGAACCGTAAGTCAACATACAACCCATACCTAGAGATAGTGAGAAGAATGCTTGGCCAAGTGCAGCTAGAATTACGTTACTGTCTACCTTAGAAAAGTCAGGGCTGAATAGAAACTCAAGACCAGCCATAGAACCTGGAAGAGTCAGACCTTTGATCGATACCACGATAAGGATCAAGAATAGCAATGGCATTAGAACTTTACCCGCTTTCTCGATACCGCCCGAGATACCTTTCATAACGATAACAACGTTAAGAAGAAGGTATAGACCCATCCACATTAGTGGTTGAACTGGGTGAGAGATGAAACCACCGAAGCTATCACCGATTGCTTCAGGTGCGTCTAGAAGACCACCAGCAATCTTACCGATGTATGCGATAGACCAGCCGCCCACTACAGGGTAGAAACCCATGATCAGTAGACCACTTACTACGCCAATAACACCTGTGAAAGTCCAACGACGGTCAGTTGATTTAAATGCACCTACTGCTGATTTTTGCGTATGACGGCCGATAGCAAATTCAGTCAGCATTACACTGAAACCGATGAAAATTACAAAAAACAGGTAAATTGCAACGAATGCACCACCGCCACTCTCGCCTGCTGTGTATGGGAATTTCCAAATGTTACCTAAGCCAACAGCAGAACCTGCTGCAGCCATTACGAATCCTAACTTCGAACCCCAGGTATCACGGGGTGTTGTGGTTGTATTACTAGTAGCCACGTTTACTCCAAAATTTGTGTTGTGTGATGTTGTGTTTTGCTTTAGGTGGCGTCTTTAAAAGATAAGGTGTACAAACGGCTTTACACACCTAGAAGGTTTGATTGACGCTACTTGTATAGCAAGTAAAGCAGTTTAAGAGTATAATTGGAAGCCCGAACCGTATGTTTCCCGCTAAAAATGTGAGTTTTTATGATTAAATGCCGCTTTTTCATACAAAACTACCGTTTCCGTCTTAAGTTAACCAAAACTTAACAACTATAACCTGTTTACAGCCTTTGCTCTAATTTGTAAATAGTTGATTCCTTGAATTCCCATATTCGTAAAATAGCATTACTATCTAAGTGTCTCTTTTTTCGAGTATTCAATGTGGAAAAGCTCTACCATTTTTTAACTTTAGCCTCTGTCGCTTTGTACTGGGTCCTTGTAGCCGGTGTAACACTGCGTGTTGTACTAAAACGACGCTCTGTCAGCGTTTCTCTCGCCTGGCTTATGGTTATCTACATTATCCCAATTGTAGGGGTGGCTTGTTACTTCCTTTTTGGTGAACTGAACCTCGGTAGAAAAAGGGCTGAGCGCGCACATCGCATGTTTACTCCCTTTGGAGATTGGTTCCGTCAATTGAACGATTGCCAACTTCACCAACCAGGAAAAGTCGGCTCCCCTATCCATAAGATCGACGAGCTTTGTAACAATCGAATGGGCATTCCTGCGCTCAGTGGAAATACTCTATCCCTACAATCGTCACCAAACGAAATCCTACACGCAATCATCGAAGATATAGAAAATGCCCAAACCAGTATTAAGATGGTTTTCTATATTTGGCACCCAGGCGGCCTAACAGATTCAGTGGCCTCTGCTCTGATTCACGCAGCAAAACGTGGTGTAGATGTTAAAGTTTTGCTCGATTCAGCGGGTAGCCCACGCTTTTTCAAAAGCCATTGGCTGCTTATGATGGAAGATGCCGGTGTGCAGGTTGTACAAGCTCTGGAAGTAAGCCCTTGGCGTATTTTCTTGCGACGCCTTGATCTAAGGCAGCACCGTAAGATCATCGTGATTGATGAGACTATTGCTTACACAGGCTCGATGAATATGGTTGACCCTGCTCATTTCAAACAGAGCTCAGGTGTTGGCCAGTGGATCGATGTTATGGTTCGTGTGACAGGTCCAACCGTTAACGTACTCTCTGCAATCCATGGTTGGGACTGGGAAGTAGAAACCGGAGACCGCATTCTACCTGAACTACCAGAATGTTCTGTAGAAGAAGCGGTGACGCATCATCCCGTACAAGTTGTGCCGTCGGGCCCAGGTATGCCGGAGTTTTTGATCCTGCAGGTTCTGACTATTGCGATCAATCAGGCTAACCATACCGTGCGTATTACGACCCCTTATTTTGTACCGAGTGCGGACTTATTAGAAACACTTAAGATGACAGCTCAACGTGGTGTCAACGTCGAACTCCTCATTCCCCATAACAATGATTCGTTGATGGTAAAATGGGCCTCTCGCGCTTTCTATACCGAATTGCTCGAAGCCGGCGTTAAGATCTACGAATTCTATGGTGGTCTTCTTCATACCAAGTCGGTAGTCATCGATGAAGAGTTCTGCTTGATTGGAACGGTCAATATAGACATGCGCAGTTTATGGCTCAACTTCGAAGTAACGCTCGCCGTGGATGATGTGCATTTCACTCAGAACCTCTCTGAGCTGCAGAAATCTTACATCGATTCATCTTACTCAGTTGAGTTAGAGCAGTGGGAGCAAAGAAGTTTACGCAACCGCTTCTTTGAAAGACTGTTCTATCTGTTCAATCCTCTTCTGTAATTTAAGCGGTTAGCTGTAATAGCTCGCCGTTTCCCCATCGATCATTTTAATCTTTCGCTCTTTACTGAGTGAAAGATTAAAAATCGTAAGAAAAGCGTAAAAAACCCCGCTCCGCTCTTGCTTTGAATACTCTTGGCATGTTTTAAATAGGACATAACCGATTGATAAGGAATTCATAGCATGTCCGAGAACAAAACCACTAAACTGATCACAGCCGGTCGTGATAAGAAGTGGACCAATGGTGTTGTTAACCCACCAGTACAACGCGCTTCAACTGTGGTATTTAACTCAGTAGAAGAGAAGCGTAAAGCGACGATTAACCGCGCTAACAAGACCCTTTTTTACGGACGTCGTGGAACCAACACTCATTTTGCCCTCCAAGATGCGATGGTTGAAGTGGAAGGCGGCGCAGGCTGTGCACTCTACCCTTGTGGAACGGCAGCCATCTCCAATACGATCCTTTCTTTTGTAGAAACAGGTGACCATATTCTGATGGTTGACACTTGCTACGAGCCAACTCGCGATTTCTGTGACACCATCATGAAAAAGATGGGCGTAGAAACCACCTACTACGAACCAACAATTGGCGAAGGCATCAAAGAGCTTATCAAACCAAATACCAAGGTGTTATTTACCGAGTCTCCAGGTTCAATCACCATGGAAGTTCAGGATGTTCCAACACTTGCGCGCATTGCTCACGAGCATGACATCACCGTGATGTTAGACAACACGTGGGCTGCTGGTGTTAATTTTTCTCCATTTGATTTTGGTGTTGATATCTCAATTCAAGCGGCGACTAAATACATCGTCGGTCACTCTGATGTGATGTTAGGTACTGCCGTTGCCAACGAGAAGTGCTGGGATCAACTAAGGGAACAAAGCTACTTAATGGGCCAATGTGTTTCACCAGATGACGCTTACCTTGGCCTGCGCGGCATTCGTACCTTAGAAGTGCGACTACGCCAACATGCGGAAAGCAGTTTAAAAGTCGCGAAGTGGTTAGAAACTCGACCTGAGGTAGACCACGTTCGTCACCCTGCTCTTGAATCATGCCCTGGTCATGAATTTTTTAAACGAGATTTTACCGGTGGTAATGGCCTGTTTTCGTTTGTGCTAAAGAACTCGAATACACAAGCAACCACAGCGCTGCTTGATGGTATGAAACACTTCAGCATGGGCTACTCATGGGGTGGATTTGAGAGCTTAATTCTCGCGAACGAGCCGAGCAGCTTTGACAGCCTAAGAACAGTAGCAAATCCAAACTTCGACGGTACTTTAATTCGTATACATATCGGCTTAGAAAGTGTTGATGATCTGATTGCAGACCTAGAGGCAGGATTAGATCGCTACAGCGCTCTGGTTTAACTAGAAACGGTATATTCAACATACAAAAAAGGCAGGGTACTCCTGCCTTTTCCAGTTCTGCGCCTCAGTAGACTATAGCTCCACAACTGACGCAAAGTGCTTTAAAGTTCATTATTGAACTTGGTAGCATGTCCAATTAAAGATTTCAGAGCGGTGTTCATTGAACAAATACAGGGACCGCTCTTTCTCCAAAATCGAGTAATCAATGGTCACTCCTTTGTACTCACTGTATTCCTGATTAATGATCGGATCATGAAATGGAGTTGCGGTTCTTACGTCAATAATGCTCATCGACAAATGATCCCCCTCCAAACCGTAGTAACCAGAATAAAGGTTTTCCATTGTGCCTTCGGTGCCGTCTTTTTCAGTGATCGTCACAAACTCTCTCATGCTATAAGTTTGGTCAGACTGAAAAGTAAAGATTATTCGCTCATATAGTGATTGGTACGGTTGATATGCCTGAGATAAGAAATCCGTTTTTAGCGTTTTACAATGCCATCGAGTACCGGTTAGTGTGTTCTGGTCTAGAAAAAAGCTCACCGATGCAATTGCTAATAAAATGAGTAAGCCAATTAATCGCAAAAGTAGCCCCTCTTTTCCATATAGGCAGCAAACGAGTCAAAAGACGTTTCTACATTGAAAATTGTCGCCCCGTAATTGAGAGCCTCGCCATCCTTCCTTTGAACTAACATGTACAAAGCATCACTCTCTGGTTGGTCGACAGATGGATAAATACGAACAAACACATCCACATTACAATAGCTAGGTATCACACTGGTCAGCTTTTCTGTTATCGCTGGTAGCGAATAAGAATCTCCATGAGCAATATGGAAAAAGTAGTGGTTAGTATCGTCTGTGTAACTATCTCGATATTCCGACTTATCAATAAAGTAAGGCGTTGGCTTGTAGAAAGTTTGGAGTAGATTGAACGCAGTAACGAGAACACAAATAAGTGCGAATGTATAGCCCGCTATTACCGCATGCTTATTGCTAGTGATATTTGATAAACCAAGTGCAACCGAACCGTGCGCTTGATTTGAAGTTGTGGAGCCCGAAGTGATAGTCGAAGAAATCTCTACAGGCTGCTGGCTTGTCGTTGATGCTGCATCTGCTGGTACACTGGACTCCTTTTGAATTTTAGGCTTTGCTATCATACTAGCCTCAGAGGCAGACTGAGCTTCACCAAGGTCTACTTGAGACCTAGTTTGGGTGCTTGGGCTTGCCTTTTTCGATTCATCGATTTCAAGAGAATAGCCGCTTTTACTAACAGTTCGGATCGTCGCACAGCCACAGGTTACCTTAGATAATGTTTTTCTGATCTTTGAGATTACATTGGTAAGCGCTTGTTCCGAAACAATGACATTGCCCCAGCATCTATCAAATATCAAACCTCGTTCGATGCACTCGCCCACGTTTTCAAGCAAGAGGAGGAATACCTTGCCTTCAAGTGGCGCAATAGTCTCTACGTGTCCATCTTCACGCACAAACTGCCTGAGTAAGGGATCATAACTAGCATCACATATTTGGTAGTTTTGTTGTTTCACTATCATTTTCTATCTTTAAATTCGATCACATATAATATTGAATAGTTTATAAATGGCTAGTGCTTTTTTGTCACCTATAAGTAACTTTTTTCGTGACAATAAATAATCTACCTGTGGGGACAACTCACCATATGGTCATTCACCATACCTGTTGCCTGCATAAACGCGTAACAGATTGTTTGACCTACAAACTTAAAGCCTCTCTTTTTTAAAAACTTACTCATAGTTCTAGATTGCTCAGTAGAAGCAGGGACTTGTGACATCTCTGTCCACTGATTATCGATCACCTTGTTATCAACAAACTGCCATAAGGCATTCGATAAAGAGCCGAACTCTTTTTGAAGTTCCAGCGCTGCACGAGCATTGTTGTACACGGAAGCAATCTTGCCCTTATGCTTAACCACATCAAAATTTTCAATGATATTGGGTACATTGTCTTCATCGAGTTCGGCTAATTTGTGTAAGTCGTAGTTCTCAAATGCCGCGCGATAGCATTCGCGTTTTTTCAGTATCGTAATCCAACTAAGCCCCGCTTGAGCTCCCTCTAGAGTGATGAATTCAAACAACACTTGATCATCATGGACAGGCACGCCCCATTCCGTATCGTGGTATACCCTTTCAAGTTCATGTTTAAGTGCCCATGCACACGTTCTCTCCGCAGCATTCGCTTCCATTTCAATAATCTCACTTTAGTAAAATACATAAAAATAATGCCCCAGTTAGGGGCATTATTTTAAAGGTAAATTGGCGTTATGCTACGTCAATCTTATGGAAAAGGCGGTACAGTACCGGTACGACGATAAGCGTCAGCACCGTCGCAAAGCCCAAACCAAACATAATGGTTACCGCCATTGGCTTGAAGAAGATATCAGGCAATAGTGGAATCATACCAAGAATCGTCGTAATCGCTGCCATACATACCGGGCGAACACGGCTTAGTGCAGCATCAACAATAGCCACATAAGGGTGCTTACCTGACTTCATCTCAATCTCGATTTGGTCAAGCAGTACAATACCGTTCTTCAAAAGCATCCCGGATAGACTCAAGAAACCTAACAGAGCCATAAAGCCAAATGGGGTGTTTAAGGCCAGCAAGCCAGTCGTCACACCAATTAAAGCCAGCGGTACCGTTAACCAGACGATCAGCGGCTCTTTCACTGAGTTAAACAGGAACACAGTGATCAAGAACATAAACAAATAGCCAAGAGGCATGGTTGTAAACAGAGATGCCTGCGCTTTAGCTGATGATTCATACTCACCACCCCACTCAAGAGAATAACCAGGTGGCATCTCAATCGCTTCAATTTGTGGCTGTAGGCGCTTTTGTAGCGTAGAAGCAGTTTCTTCGCCCAGTAGGTCAGGATCCGCCATGACTGTCAGCATACGCTTACGGTTTTTACGGATGATCAGTGGATCTTCCCATTCCAACTCGTAACCTAAAGTCACTTGTTGTAGTGGGATGTATTCACTTAGCGCAGGGCTCCAAATCTTCATACCTTCGATGTTACGAATATCAACACGCTCATCTTCCGGTAAACGAGCCACAATTGGCATCAGCGTTGTACCATCACGATACACACCAATCGACTTACCAGAGAAAGACATCGCGAGGAAATCATCAACATCAGACTTGGTGATACCGTAACGACGAGCTTGGCTTTCATTGAACTGAGGCTCTAGAACCTTAGTTCTTTCACGCCAGTCGTGGCGAACGTTAAATGCACCGCTATCAGCACGCATGACATCCATCACTTGCGCTGCGATTGAACGTAATACCGTTGGATCAGAGCCTACAATACGAGCTTCAATCTTCGCACCACCACCAGGCCCTAACTCAATCTTTTTAAGCTTGTAGTCGATCTCAGGGAATTGACCATTAACATGCTCACGGAAGCGCTTCATTAACCCTTCAAGCACTTCGTAACTCTTAACGCGAACTGTTATCTCGCCATAAGCGCTATAGCTTTTCTCAGGCGCGTAAGTCAGCATGAAACGTTGCAAGCCTTTACCTGCGGTCGTCGTGATGTGTTCAACTTCGTCCTGTTCAGCTAACCAGCTTTCAAGCACTTTAAGCTTAGTGTTGGTCGCTCGAATATCGGTCCCTTCCGGCATCCAAACATCAACTTGGAACATAGGTGTTGTCGATGATGGGAAGAAAGCTTGTTTTACGAAACCAAAACCGTAAACACTCGCACCGAGACCAATAACCAGAACAATCATGGTTAGCCAAGCACGCTTCATACAGAATTCTAGGAAGTTTTTGTAGACAACAAAAACCATCCCATTATACGGATCTTTGCCCTCATTATCAGCATCAACCTTCTGGCCTTTAAAGAAGATATCGGCAAAGAATGGCGTAATTGAGATAGCCGTAAACCAGCTCAACATTAGCGAGATAAGTAGAACCGTGAACAAGGTGCCACAGTACTCACCCGTCGAGTCTTCAGACAAACCGATTGGCGCAAATGCCGTTACCGCAATCACCGTTGCACCCAGCAATGGCCATTTAGTCTGAGTTACGATATCAGTGGCAGCCTGCATCCGGGTTCGCCCCTTCTGCGTGCCGATCAATATCCCTTCAACCACCACTATGGCGTTATCCACCAGCATCCCCAGTGCGATAACCAATGCACCCAATGAGATACGTTGTAGGTCGATTTTGAAGTACTGCATGAAAATGAAGGTGCCAAACACGGTCAGTAGCAGTATCAAGCCAATCAGAAGACCTGAACGAAGACCCATAAAGAACAGCAGCACCACGATTACGATTGCAACAGCCTGCCCTAAGCTCACCACGAAGCCACTTACTGACTTATCTACTTCTTTAGGTTGGTTATAAACTTCTGAAATGTCGATGCCTACTGGCTGTTGGTATTTCAATTCAGCAAGTCTTCGGTCAAACGCTTCACCCACCGCGACCACGTTTACGCCTTGAGCAAAGGACACACCAAGGTTAAGCGCTAGTTTGCCGTTGTAACCGATAATGTTAGTCGGTACTTCAACATAACCGCGGGTTACTTCTGCCACATCTTTTAGATAGATAAGGCCTTGAGCACCACCTTCGGTCAGAATCAAATCACCCAACTGTTCTACGTTCTGAAATTCGCCCGTAGGATGGATACGAATGTATTCGTCCCCAATTCTCACCGCGCCTGCACTGGAAACAATGTTTTGAGTCGATAAAAGATTAAATACCGTGCTCGGCGAAATACCCAAAGAACTGATCCGTTTCATCGAGATTTCGATGAATACTTGCTCTTGCTGCTGACCAGAAACAGAAACTTTACTGACCCCATCAACTAGCTCCAGCTCACGCCT
The DNA here is from genome assembly GCF_001635455.1 of Vibrio sp. HI00D65. GTDB lineage: Bacteria > Pseudomonadota > Gammaproteobacteria > Enterobacterales > Vibrionaceae > Vibrio. The sequence continues at coordinate 175,251 of NZ_LWEH01000013.1, read as the reverse complement.
TAAATAATCGATATAATCCAACAGCTCTTTGTAGCTGTAGCCATCACCGGTTACCGCAAGCAAAATACCGTAAACATCACCAAAATCATCGATGACTTGTGGATCGTTCACACCGGGCGGCAGTGACACTTTCAAATCATTCACTTTTCGACGAAGTTCATCCCAAATCTGCGGCAGATCGTCTGGGCCATAGTTATTCTTCATCGTTACCGTTACCTGAGACAGGCCTCGACTGGAGATAGAGTTAACCTCGTCAACATAGGTAAGTTGTTGGATCGCTTTCTCTAGCGGATAGGTTACTTCCTCTTCCACTTGCTGCGGTGTCGCACCCGGGTAAGAGGTGACAACCATCGCATCTTTGATGGTAAAGGCCGGGTCCTCTAGACGTCCCAAACCAAAGAAGGCAGACACACCACCAATCAGGAAGATTAACGACAGCATCCAGCTGATGACTTTATTGCGAATAAAATAAGCCGCTACACCCGTGATCTGGTCATCACCCTGTTGAGCGTCATTCTGGGGCTTGTTATTTGCTTCACTCATTGTTCGCCTCCTGAGATAATACTTCCACTGTCATCCCATCTCGCAATCGCGATACGCCCGCTACAACTATATGCTGCCCCATCTCTAATCCTTTGATTATTTGCAACGTTTTCTGATTGGCTTTACCTAATACCACTTTCTGCTTTGAAACTGTGTTGTCGTCATTAATGACCCAGACGAATGAATTCTTACGAGTAAGTTCATCGCCGTCAGCATTAAATACCGCCTCAATAGGTACTAAAACACCGGCTTTCAGTTCTAAGCCAATATCTCGACCATGTGAGGTAACATCGACCGCCATACCATCCAGAATCAGATCGTCTTCAGGCATCGGTAGTGCCAAGGTCACGGTAAAGGTTCCGGTGCTTGGATCGGGCTCTGTTGTGAACTCTTTAATGCCTGCTGGATACTCATTACCGCTTGGAACTCGTACCAAGGCCGTCATATTTTCAAGGATGGCCTCGCTAGGCTGATTAACGTAGATTTGATCAGGTAGCTGAATCACCACCTCAACATCCTCGACGCTGTGAATATTCACGATTTGCTGACCCACTTGAATGTTCTCAAATTGGTCGACACTGACACGGGAAATGATGCCATCAACGGGAGCTTTGAGCTTAGTGAAAGACAAGCGAAGCTTCGCCAGTTCTAACTCGGCGTATGCAATCTGACGTTGAGCGGCAATCTCATCAAACTGAGACTTCGCGAGTAAGCCCTTTTTCACTAGAGGCTTTGAACGCCTGAACTGGCTGTTCACCACAGTATATCGAGCTTGGGCATTATCGACGTCTAATTGATAGTCCGTAGGATCAAGCTCAGCAATCACATCCCCAGCCTCAACTCGTTCGCCTTCTTTGACATCGAGCCTGTATATCTCGCCCGCCACACGAAAGCTCAGATGTGCTTTTTCTGCCGCATTGGCAACGGCAGGGAAATAGAGTTTGTCATTGAAATCTAATACTGAAATCTCAATCGCTTTAACTAATGGAATGTTCTCGGCTTCTACTTGAGACTTTTCTCCACAAGCGGTCAGCAAAGCTAAACATGACAGTCCTGTCGCTAATTTGAATGCACTCATGTTATAGCCCCCTTTCCTTGATCCACTCTCGAACCTTAATCCCGGATTCAAGGCCATTCACACCAGAAGTTACGATGCGGTCGCCATCGTTTAGGCCAGAGACAATGTGACGTTTTTCATCAATCACAATTGCCACTTTTTCAACGATACCATCACTATTCACTCGCCAAACTGAGACATCATCGCCATCACTCATCATGGCAGAGGTCGGGATTTTGGTTGCAGCTGCTTGGGCCGACACAAGATTCACGGTACCAGACATGCCTGGCAAGATGCCGATATCGGTTGGTCTTTCCATCACCATGGTCACTTTATATGAACCAGTTTTTGGGTCAGCTTCTGTATCTACCTCTTGGAACGTCAGTACGTAGGAGTTTTCAGGAAACGCATCAAATACCATGGTCGCATCGGTTTCAAACCCAGAAGAAAAGCGCGCAATGAGTTGGTCGGGCAATAAGAAAACGACTTTAAGAATCTGATTAGTTTGAATATTCATGACGCCTTCTTTAGCGGCAATGTACTCATGATTTTCAGCTGGAATAATGGAAATGGTGCCATCATAAGGGGCAACTAAAGTGGTGTAGCGAAGATTCGCATTCGCTTGATTAAGCATCGCGCGAGCCGAATTGTGGTTCGCTTTCGCTTGGTCGAAATCTTGCTCTGACACTACGCGGTCTTTACGCAGTTTAATCGCACGTTGATACTGAACATCGGCAAGCTGAAAGTTTGCTTGTGCTTGCTTCTCTAGCAGTTGATATTCATCAGGGTTTAACATGGCGAGTTTATCGCCTTTCGACACATGCTGCCCAGCAGTCACGTCGATGCTCTGTAATAATCCGGGAACGCGGAATGCGAGTACCGCTCTATCACCAGCTTCAGTTGTAGCAGGGAAATTACGCTCAAAAGCATTGTTACCGACGGAGACAGTAAAGAGTTTGGCGGGTCTAGATTCAGGTTCAGGGACGGGAAGAAGCTCCTTACCACACCCAGACAACCCAGCTAAAGCCGTCAATAGGACAAGGGAGGCTCTATACATTGGTGATCATCCATATCTATAAATATTTTACAACATAGATTAATCGCATGTAACTTACCAGTCGACGTAAGATTTATTTAGAGAAAATTATCAAAAAAAATAACGGCTTGGAATAAATTTTCCTAAACCGTCATCTTATATTGTTTAGGTTTTGCCGCTACATGTTCTTGAATTCGCGGTTCACTTTAAACGTATCGGATGTGACATAAGCTTCCATGTTGCGGACACTGGTCTCTAACTTCTGGAAATCACCCTCTAAAGTGTTCAATAGCGACTCTGCAGTTTGCCCTTTTTCCCAAGGCTTTTGCTTGAGCGTATGCTCTTGTTTAGCCTTCATTTGGTCGACATACTGAGGTGGTTGTTTTTCAAGCATAAATGTCAAAGCAATATACGCCAATAACACCAAAAAACTACCACCGAGAAGTGCAGCAGAGATAACCATGATACGAACCAGCCAAACTTCCAGGCCGAAATAGTTCGCCAACCCTGCACACACGCCAGACAACTTACCGTTAATTGGATCGCGATACAGATCTCTACTCATAGTTTCGTCTCCAGTTAGGTGACTCCGCATCCAGTATTTTTTCTAGCGTTGTTACACGATCTTGCATCGACTCTGCTTGTGCTGAAAGCTTATGCAGGCGTTGAAGATCCGTTTCCGATAGCCCATTACTGGATTTCTTCTTGCTGCGGTAATGTAAGAATAACCATAGCGGTGCCACGAAGATCAAAAAGACAATCAGTGGACCTGCAATTAGAAATGTGGACATAGACAACTCCTGAATTATTTATCGCGGTTTTCAACTTGTTGCTTCAGCTTCGCTAGCTCTTTTTCAATTTCATCTTGAGCTTGTAGTTCTGCAAATTCTTGGTCTAACGATTTTGCATTGCCTGTCTTCGCGTAAACATCCGCTTCAGCTTCTAATTCATCCACTTTACGCGAGAATTGCTCAAACTTCGCCATTGCTTCACTGGTTTTGCTTGAGTGCAGATGTTTTTGCACATCACGACGATTGCTTGCTGCGTTGTTGCGGATCATCAATGCTTGCTGCTTAGCACGTGTTTCTGCGATCTTAGTTTCAAGCTTACCAATCTCATTCGTTAGTTTCTCAATCGTTTCATGCACCAACGTTTGCTCTGTGTGTAGACTCTTGATGATGTCTTCAAGCTTTTGCTTTTCGATCAGCGCTGCTCTCGCTAGATCTTCACGTTGCTTAGTGAGTGCCAGTGTCGCTTTATTCTGCCAATCAAGAATCTGAGTTTCGATAGCTTCAACTTTACGAGCGAGTTCTTTCTTGTCCGCAATAGCTTTTGCTGAATTAGTGCGAACCTCTACCAATGTATCTTCCATTTCTTGGATGATCAGGCGAATCATTTTTTCAGGATCTTCAGCCTTGTCTAATAATGCGCTGATGTTTGAATTTACGATGTCTGCAAAGCGAGAAAAAATACCCATGAGGAACTCCTTAATTACAATTGAAGGCAAATGCGTTTTAAATCGTTGTGCGACTCATCACCACTTGCTCGCTAATTTACATTTGTTGTTAAACCTACCATAACTAATCCAAGTAGCGTGCCAACTTTTAAGGCACTAATTATCAGTCACTTACAATGCAATGGCGATTAACCTGAATCATGCTATGATGAATTTAACCAAGTATTGGTATTTTTCACCATTACAGCCCTTATATGACCTCCACCATCGCTCAGCTACTACAAGGACTCGCTATGCAGCAGAATCTCATTGGTGAATCACCCAGCTTTCTTTCTGTGTTGGACAAAGTTTCTAAACTGGCTCCAATAGAGAGACCTATTCTGATCATTGGCGAGCGTGGTACAGGTAAAGAGTTGATTGCACAAAGGCTCCATTACCTCTCAAAGCGTTGGGACCAGCCCCTGATCTCGCTAAACTGTTCAACACTGAACGAAGGCTTAATTGATTCAGAGCTGTTTGGTCATGAGTCAGGCTCCTTTACCGGTTCAAAAGGTCGTCACCATGGCCGATTTGAAAGAGCAGAGGGCGGCACACTATTTCTTGATGAACTCGCGACAACGCCCCTTGCAGTTCAAGAGAAACTATTGCGGGTTATCGAATACGGACAATATGAACGTGTTGGTGGACAAAAAGCACTGAGTGCAAATGTAAGGCTGGTGTGTGCGACCAATGCAGACCTACCAGAGATGGCATCTAAGGGCGAATTCAGAGCTGACTTATTGGACAGACTCGCCTTTGATGTGATTACTATTCCCCCTCTTCGTGAGCGAAAAGAAGACATCACATTACTGGCCGAATACTACGCTATTAAGATGTGCCGTGAATTAGAGCTTGAGCTATTTGTTGGCTTTGCACCATCAGCCATTGAATCTTTATTGTCATACTCTTGGCCGGGTAATGTCAGAGAGCTCAAAAACGTCATCGAGCGTGCCATCTACCAACATGGCAATAACTCATATCCTATTGAATCTTTGGTATTTAACCCGTTCAAGCCAGCATGGGGCACGAATCAAGAATCCTCTCAAGGAATTGGCAATGATCCATCCAACAGCCATACTTCTACTGAGAACTCGTTTTCTTTGCCTCTTGACTACAAAGCATGGCAGGAACAACAAGACATCAAACTGCTCAATCAAGCCTTAAAACAGAGCAAGTACAACCAAAAACAAGCCGCCGAATTACTCGGGCTCACCTACAACCAATTAAGGGGAATGGTGAGGAAGTACGCGATTGTCGGACAAGGCAGTGAGAAATAGCCACACTCATAGGATTATTATTTGGAGCCGAATAAATAAAATGTTAAATTATCGGGATCTTGAGGCTCCTCTAACGCCTCGTTTCGAAAAGTATTTCTTTTTATGAAAGCACTAATAAGACTATCACTGAGCATCTGCACGCTGAGCTTTTTAGCCGGATGTGGTGAGAGTGTGAATCACGAGCAAATTCGTGAAAAAGGCTTCATTTATTGCGGCCAAGGTAATCCTAGTACCTTCAACCCTCAATTGGTTGATAGTGGAATTACAGCGGAATCGCTGAGCCCTCAAATCTTCGATACGCTGCTCACACTTGATCCTATTACCTATCGACCACAACAGAATTTGGCAACAAGCTGGTCTGTCGATAAATCAGGTACTGAATACACTTTCAAACTGCGCCCTAACGTTGCGTTCCAGACCACAGACTGGTTTACGCCAACCCGTTCTATGAACGCGCAAGATGTGGTTTTTAGTTTCGAACGTATCATTGATAGCTCAAACCCATTCCACTATGTGGGCGGTGGTCTATATCCGTGGTTTGCTGGCATCGACTTCAAGAACTTGATTGTCGATATCACGGCAGTGGATGACTTAACCGTTAAATTCAAATTAAGTCGACCAGATAATTCTTTTCTAAATAACATCGCGACCAGTTACGCGGTGATTCACTCTAAAGAATACGCAAACCAACTCGTGGCTGCTGATGAGAAGAATGAGATCGATTCAAAGCCAGTTGGTACAGGCCCATTCTATCTGGATGAATATCAAATCAACGACTTGGTGCGTCTTAAAAAGAACAAGCATTACTGGAAAGGTGATGTGCAAATGGACCAAGTGGTTTTCGATACCTCACAACGCGGAACTGGCACACTCGCTAAGTTGCTGCGCAATGAATGTGATGTGTTGAACTCGCCGATTTCTAGCCAGATTCCAATCATTCAAGCACATGAAGAGCTGCAAATATCCGCGACACCAGCGGTGAATGTCTCTTTCATCGCCCTTAATACTGAGCACCCAGCCCTGCGTGATTCTCGCGTGCGTAAAGCGCTGAACTTGGCCATCAACCGCCAGAATATTCTTGATTCGGTATACTACGGTACAGGAACCAAGGCTTATACGCTACTGCCTCCAACATCTTGGGCTCATCAGAAAGACAATGTTCAAGTACGCTATGACCGAAACTATGCGATAGCCCTTCTCAAAGAAGCCGGCGTAGAGCCAGGATTAGAGCTTTCAATGTGGGTACCGCTAGAACCAAGATCTTACAACCCAAGCCCGCGTAAGACCGCTGAGCTTATACAAGCTAACTTAGCGGACATCGGCATCGAATTGAAACTTTACACTGACGATCGATTCGACCGTACACAGCTGTCTTCAATCGACTCAACAGATCTGCTACTAACAGGTTGGATCGGTAATACTGGTGACCCTGATAACTTCTTGCGTCCCCTACTCTCGTGCAGCTCTGAGCGCGCAGGACTCAACGTATCGATGTGGTGTAATTCAGATTTCGATTTCCTTCTGGATTTAGCCTTAGAGATCAACCAACAAAGGCACCGTGTAAACTTGTATCGCCAAGCCCAAAACATTCTCAACGAGGAAGTACCTGTGATCCCTCTGGCTCACGGAGTGCAGTTCCGCGTGCATGATCGTTCACTAACCGGCTTTAAACAAAGCCCGTTCAATGCCCAACCTTTTGATCAAGTCAGAAGAGAGGTGCACTGATGTTTTGGTATACATTAAGACGTATTAACCTGTTCGTTATCACGCTCGCGATCCTGACGATGGTCGGCTTTTCGTTACTACGACTCGACCAAACCTCACCGTGGGCGATTCAAGATTTCTGGCCGGGCTGGATAAGCTACATCACTGAATTGTCGACGCTGAATTTTGGCTTGAGCAAACACGGTACCCCTATCATTGAGGAGCTTGTGGTTGTGTTCCCAGCCACATTAGAACTGTGTTTCTTTGCGTTTGTGTTAGCGCTTTTGATTGGCATCCCTTTTGGGACCATCGCAGGCATGAGACAAGGTAAATTTGTCGACACCACTATCTCGTTCACCTCGATGGCCGGTTACTCAGCACCAATATTCTGGGTCGCACTCTTGATGATCATGGTGTTCTCTCTGCATTTTGAGATGTTCCCTGTTGGCGGTCGATACGATCTACTTTATGAGATTGAACACGTGACAGGCTTTGCGATCATCGATGCCTTTTTTGCTGAAGGTCGCTACCGCGCGCACGCTTTGCAAAGTGTCATCGAGCACATGGCGCTGCCGTGTCTTGTTTTAGCATTGGCACCGACGACTCAGGTTATCCGTTTAATGCGAGCATCTGTGGCTGAAGTGATGACGCAGAACTACATCCGTGCGGCACGTATTAAAGGTCTATCAACAAGAGAGATCGTGACTCAACACGTATTACGAAATGCGATTCCACCGATTATTCCTAAGGTCGGTGTTCAACTGTCGAGTATGTTAACGCTTGCGATCATTACCGAGTCTATCTTTAACTGGCCGGGGATTGGGCGCTGGTTACTGGACGCTTTATCGAATCAAGATTACGTTTCTATTCAAGCTGGCGTAATTGTGGTGGCAACTCTGGTTTTGACTGCAAATATTCTGTCTGACCTGCTAGGCGCTATGGTCAACCCACTGGTAAGGAAGGAATGGTATGCTAACAAATAACGTCTACCAAGAAGAACAGATTCCTACCCAGTTTGAGCGCTTCTGGCGTAGCTTCCGCTCTAACAACCTTGCGATGTTTGGCTTGTGGTGTTTGATACTTATCATTCTGGTGACGATCACTTCTCCGTGGTTAGCGCCCCATGATGCACAAGAGCAAACGGGTCATCTTTTAACACCGCCATCTTGGGATCCAGCAGGTACTGTTGAATACTTCTTAGGTACAGACGATCTAGGTCGAGATATTCTTTCTCGCTTGATCATTGGTTCTCAGCTTACCTTTGGCGCTGCGGTCGTGATTACCTTAATTGCGGCTGTCATTGGCTGTCTCATTGGCGTACTTGCGGGTATGACGCGCGGTTTGCTATCAAGTACTCTAAACCACCTGCTTGATACAGTAATGTCGATTCCGTCTCTGCTACTGGCAATTATCTTTGTGGCATTCCTTGGCTTTGGCGAGTTCAATATCTTGCTGGCCTTATGTTTGGCATTGATTCCGCGCTTTATTCGTTCGGTCTACATTGCCGTGCATGCAGAGGTAGAGAAAGACTATATTCTGGCTTCTCGACTTGATGGTGCGAACGACTTCTACCTACTGTGGAACTCAATTCTTCCGAATATTCTTACTGTCGTGGCACTAGAAATTACGCTGGCGTTGTCGGTCGCAATTCTTGATATCACTGCTTTAGGCTTCCTTGGTCTTGGCGCTCAAGCACCAAGCACCGAATGGGGATCTATCCTCGGTGATTCTGTAGAACTTATTTATCTCGCACCATGGACAGTAACCTTACCCGGCCTAGCCATTATGTTTGCAGTGATAGTGATTAACCTCGTCGGTGAAGGTGTTCGCCAAGCGCTAAATGCAGGAATCGAATAATGCCGTTACTTGATATTCGACATCTAACCATTGAAATTGAGACCCCTCAAGGGATGGTTAAAGCGGTAGATCGAATGAGTATTACCCTCAATGAAGGGGAAATTCGTGGTTTAGTAGGTGAATCAGGCTCTGGTAAAAGCTTGGTTGCTAAAGCAATCGTTGGTGTTTGTAAAGAAAACTGGAAGGTATCCGCTGACCGTATGCGACTGGGGAATGTTGACCTGCTTCAACTGACACCGAAAGAGCGCAGACGTGTTATTGCTCGTGACATCGCGATGATTTTCCAAGAACCATCGACGTGTCTTGATCCTTCGGAAAAAGTGGGCAATCAACTGATCGAAGCCATTCCCTCACACGCCTTTGAAGGTCGATGGTGGCAACGATTTAAGTGGCGCAAGAAACAAGCTACCGCTCTGTTGCACAAAGTCGGCATCAAAGATCACTCGCGTCTAATGGACAGCTACTCTTATGAGCTTACCGATGGTGAGTGTCAAAAAGTGATGATCGCGATGGCAATTGCTGCCAAGCCAAAAGTCTTGATTGCCGATGAACCGACCAACGACTTGGACCCAATTACCCAGTCTCAGATCTTGCGATTATTGAGCCGAATGAATCAGCTCCATAACACGACCATTATCCTGATCGGCCATGACTTAACGACCATCACTCAATGGGCGACTCGAATTACCGTTATGTACTGTGGCCAATCTGTTGAATCTGCGGATACACAAAAACTGTTGGATGCACCAAAGCACCCATACACTGTGGCTCTATTGAAAGCGATGCCAGACTTTAATGACTGGATCCCACACAAAGAGAAACTTCAGTCACTGCCAGGGTCGATTCCTCCACTACAGCACCTTCCTATTGGTTGTCGATTGGGGCCACGTTGCCCTTACGCGCAGAGGCAGTGTGTGGAAATCCCGCATACCAAGCGAATTAAGAACCATAAGTTTAACTGTCATTTCCCTCTGAATATGGAGAAGAAAAAGAAATCATGAGTGCATTATTAGAAGTTAGTGAATTATCTAAGGACTTTACGACTCGCTCTGGCCTTTTCCGTAAAAAGATTCATCAAGCGGTGAAACCGGTAAGCTTTACGCTTGAAGCAGGTCAAACGATCGGCTTCATTGGTCAGAATGGCTCTGGGAAATCGACATTAGCAAGAATGCTAGCAGGCATGGTAGAACCAACTGCGGGTGAAATTCGTGTAAACGGTGAAAAGCTGGAACACAAAGACTACTCTACTCGCTGTAAGTTAATTCGCATGATCTTCCAAGATCCCAACACTTCCCTTAACCCGCGTATTCAGATTGGTCGTATTCTGGAAGGCCCTTTAAAGCGAAACACCAACATGCCACCAGAAGCCCGTATGCGCCGTGTAAAAGACACACTCTTACGTGTAGGCCTTCTACCTGAACATGCTTACTTCTACCCTCAGATGCTTGCTGCGGGCCAGAAACAAAGGGTTTGTCTAGCTCGTGCCTTGATACTTCAGCCATCAATCATTGTCGCTGACGAAGCTCTGAACGGTCTAGATATGGCAATGCGTTCTCAGATCATCAACCTGTTCTTAGAACTGCAAGAAGAGATGGGCGTATCCTTCGTCTACGTATCTCAACACCTTGGTATTGTTAAGCACATCACCGACAAAATCATTGTGATGCACGAAGGCAATGTGGTTGAGAACGGGGACACCGATGAAGTACTGACCAACCCAAGCCACCAAATCACCCAAAGACTGGTTGAGAGCCATTTCTCCAAAGCGCCAAATCACTAGTCTGAAACTACTAAGCTAAGACCACGCGATGTTTAATAGGAGGGAAAGTATGTTACGAACCGCTTCAATGCTTCCCCTCTTGCTTGTTGGCCTCTCATTTAAAGCGGCAAGCACACCGCTTACTTGGTTAGATAAAGCCTTCATAGAAACTGCGTTTTATAACGTGGCACTGCAACACGAATACTCCTCAGGAACTAAACCACTCGCCAAATGGCAGCAACCTATCAAAGTTTGGATTGACCATCGTGTCGGCGATAAAGAACTTCATCAAGAACTCGCCGAACTACATATCCAGCACTTAGCTCAAGTGACCCAACACCCCATCTCACTCGTCAGTAAAGAGTCTGAAGCGAACGTTAAGTGGATATACACCAGACAAAGCAAGTGGATTTCAGAATCCAAACGCGTACTCAATCTCAAATCGACCGAGCACTTAAACAGTGCTATTTGCACAGCGGGCTATCGAATTAACGCAAAAGGTGAAATTGTCTATGCAGGAATCATTATTCCTGTTGATCAGGCCAGATCACGAGGAAAGCTTGTCGCCTGTATCGTAGAAGAAATCACACAAGTTCTTGGGCTACCCAATGATTCAGATAAAGCCTACCCTTCCATCTTCAACGATCATACGCCAGAAGACCTACTTTCACCGCTAGACATGGTGCTACTTCAATTACTTTACGAACCAGAGTTAAAACCTGGGATGACCAAAGCACAAGCAAAGCCCATTGTGCGAAAAGTTTTAAAAAGTTACCAAGAGGCGGGTGTACTTAAACGAGCACCAAAGACAGCACAGCAAGCACCTTTGTATCAGTTGGTTGGATATTAGTACGTGAGATAGTGATTGTGTTGTTTGGGGAGCGCTGGGGCAGCATACAGAATGAAAGCGTTGCCTAACACGAGGCAACGCTGAATTATGATGTAACGAGAAGATTAACGCTTAGCAGCCTGTTTCTTCAGCTCAAAGTCGAATTCATCAGGGAACAGGATAACGCCTTCTTCTTGCTCATTAGGGAATACAACCACAGCAAGTTCATCGTCTTCTAGACCGTTCGTCCAGCGGCTGTGCCATTTGTTTAATGAGATAGACTCAGCCTTACACTCAGCCCAGTCACCTGTCGCCCATGACTCAGCAAACTCTTGGTTTGGCCATACAGGAACGCAGTCTTCGTCTTCTGTGTTTAGCATTACACAACCGTGCTCATCGGTTAAGATCCATACTTCACGGTTTGCTACGATTTCTTTCACACAGTACTTAAGGCGTTGCTCACCCGTGTACTTATTGATTTCAGCGATTCTTTTATCGTCTAGCTGTGTAGTCATCTTAATTTCCTACTTTAGTCAGTAACTTTGCGCTTAAAGTTATTTTATGCGGAGTGCTTTTAACTGCAAATATTATCGATGAAGAAAAGTGCTTACTTCAAAGAAAAACGCCTGCTAACTTAGCAGGCGTTTATTATTAAGAGACTTGATTAAACAAGCTCACCTTGAAGCCAAGGCCAGCCTTGCTTCTTACGACTTAATGTATTTTCCATCATTAGCACGCCATCTTTTTCGTGCTTAACCAATTTCTCAGCCCACTCACCTTTGTAAAGTAGACGAGTTTGAGCAGTAGTGATGTCAGTAAGCATTACAGCAGCGAATGCTAGACCGTCTTTCTCACAACGCTCTTCAAGATCCGCTTCAAGTGCTTCGATCATGCCATCTACTTGCTCAAGAGTTGCAAGTTCAACTTGACCAACAACAACATCGCGACCGTTAAATGGGTAGCCTTTAAGGTCTTTTTCTACTAGCTGTGCTGCAGATAGGCCTTCGATGTTTGTTTTAGCGATTAGAAGTGCTTTGATGAATGCATCAACGTCGTCTACGCCAGCGATTTCAGCAAGTTCAGCAACCGCGTCTTTATCTTTTTGAGTACAAGTTGGAGATGCGAAACCAACAGTGTCTGAAAGGATTGCAGACATCATTAGCTTAGCGATTTGTTGAGAGATAGCGTGACCTTCAATCTTGAACATGTTGAAAAGTACCGTGTTAGTACAACCAACAGGCCAGATCCAAGCTTCCATTGGGTTAACTGTCATCACGTCGCCTAGACGGTGGTGATCGACAATACCTAGGATCTCTGCGTCTGCAACATCGTCTGGTGCTTGTGCTAGATCTGAGTAGTCTACTAGCCAGATTTTCTCACCAGCAACAGAAGTACGAAGTTCTGGCATTTCTGCACCAGCGACTTCAAGAATGTGTTGAGTTTCGCGGTTGATCTCGCCTTGGCGAATTGGTGTCGCTTCCTCGCCACGAGCTTTAAGAAGCTCTGTTGCAACTAACGCACTACAAATACTGTCACTATCAGGGTTTTTGTGACCAACAACTAAAATCATGTTTCTTCCTATTACACTATCAATTACGACTCTACCTATAGAGCCTATCTTTATTAGGCACACTTTACCCTATTTTTTTAGTTTGGTCATGTTTCGTCGATTTTCCCCACCTCAAGAATAGAGAAAAAACCCAATAATGCAATTGATAATTATTATCATTCATATATATTAATATCTAGACACCTATTTTTGAGTAACATCTATGGATCGACTAATCTCATTTTTACCAAGCAGTAGCACTGCGAAAACCACTCAGTTTTCACTCTCTTTCAAGCGACTGCTTTTGCCAATTTCACTTGCCGCTCTTGTCGCAGCACCGGCTACGCGAGAGCTTACGGTAACCACCTTATCTGACGCATTCTGGGCCGTATCTTGTTATGTTGCTCTAACCTTAGCGGTCTACCACTGGCTAGCTCTCTATATCAACAAAGACAACATATTCAGTAAGTTAGTCCGTCAATCTCGCTCTAACCAAGTTGTATTTGCCGCCCTTATGGGTGCGCTGCCCGGTTGTGGTGGTGCTATCGTGGTAACCACACAATTTATCTCGGGTAAGCTCGGTTTCGGTGCTGTTGTCGCTGTGTTGGTGTCCACTATGGGCGATGCAGCCTTCCTTCTTATTGCCAGCGAACCGAAAACAGGCCTCGCTATGATGGCGATGGGTGTCATCGTCGGCACGGCTTCAGGTCGAATCATTAACCTATTCCACGCCGATGACTTTTTACGCCCTAAACAAGTTGAGAATAATGAACCTGTTAGAAGCTGTTCATCGCAATCACAAGACAAAGAAGCCGTTTCTAAAAAAGCGATCAATTTGCAAGGTTACTTGTGGTCAGTATTGATTGTCCCAGGCGCTGCGGTTGCCCTACTCGGCTCATTTCAAGTCGATGTCAATCAACTGCTCGCTTTACCTGAGATGTCGATGGAATGGGTTGGCGCTATCTTGTTGATTAGCTCAATGTTTTTGTGGGGCCTTACTCGTGAGATTAAAGACTACAAATCAGCGGTAAGTGAGGACGAGAAATGTTTGGGCTCTCATCCACTACAAAAAACAGCGCAGGATACGAACTTCGTTACAGCCTGGGTTGTGGTCGCTTTCCTCTTCTTTGAGTTCGGCTCCGTAATAGCAAATGTTGATTTTGCAACGTTATTCTCAAGCTGGGGAATGATGCTCCCCCTGGCTGGGGTCCTGATGGGTTTGCTACCGGGCTGTGGACCACAATTATTGGTGACTAGCCTTTACCTTTCAGGCGCACTTCCACTTTCAGCTCAGGTAGGTAATGCAATTTCAAATGATGGTGATGCACTTTTCCCTGCCATTGCGATGGCACCTAAAGCCGCACTGGTCGCGACCTTGTACTCAAGTATACCCGCTTTACTCTGTGCATACGGGTATTGGTTTATATTCGAGATTTAAATCTCGCAGCTCGATAGGTTTCTATTAGGTCGATACTTGGTATCGACCCTTTTGCTTTGTCATCCTAATTACTACTTACAGCAACTCTTGGCTATCAACACACTCTAGCCTGGAAGCTTAACTATCTGTCCTCTATCCGTACTCTTCCGGACGCGCTCCAAAAGCGTCTAACCATAAATACTTATATGTAATTGTCAAAATCAAAAAAGCCCCTATAAGCTTGGCTTACAGGGGCTTTAACCTAAACTTGGCTGCTTAAATAATTTGTTTAAGATGCATCGATAGGTCCGCCAAAAGCAGTAACTGGAGGTGCCTTACCAACAAACTTCTCAAAGTCCACAATACATGTGTGCGCAGAAGTAGCCTGTGCTAGCTCAGAAGAGCCGATATCTTGAGTAAGTGTGTTAGGGTCACCATAAGTACAAATTGCACCTACTTTTTCATTTAGAGGACCATACCAAGCACCTTCTTCGATACGGACAACTCCACGTGGGTAGCTGTCAGTAAGTACGGCACCAGCAAGAAGCTGACCACGGTCGTTAAATACACGCACCAAGTCGCCGTCTCTAATACCTTTCGCTTTTGCATCAACTGGGTTGATGTATACAGGCTCACGACCTTTAACAGCGTAAGTAGCACGGAAATCTTCAGATTCACACATCTGAGAGTGCAGACGCTTGTCCGGGTGGCAAGATTGTAGCCAGTACGGGTGTTTGTCAGAGCCAGGACCACCGTGTGAACGTTCTGATTTCTCAAACCACATAGGGTGTTCTTGACAGTGTTCGTAACCGTAACGACCGATCTTACGAGAAGTGATCTCGATGAAGCCAGAAGGTGTACCCAGTGGGTTGATTTCTGGGTCTTGGCGGAAGTCAGCGTGACGAACCCAAGGCTTACCTTGACCGAAGTCTAGTACGCTCTTCTCCCAGAACTCATTAAACTCTGGCATTTCGAACTTACCGTCGTTCGCTTTCTTACAGTCGTTGTAAAGACTGCGAATCCACTCCATCTCACTCATACCACGAGTGTATTCCTCACGACGACCGAAGCGTTGAGTAAGTTCGCTCATGATTTGAAAATCAGACTTAGAATGGAACAATGGATCAACTAGGCGATGCATTGCAATCAGACCCTTGCTTGAATAAGATCCGTATACGTCAATATCATTTCGCTCCCACTGCGTACATGCAGGCAGAACGATATCAGAGAAACGACAAGTTGCTGTCCATGCAAAATCAATAGTGACGACTGTTTGAAGCTTTTGAAACGCTTGCTTCATACGGTTTCGATCTTGGTGATGGTGCCATGGGTTATTTCCTGAAATAACCATCATCTTGAAACCAGGCAGTTTAACTTTACTCCCGTTGTAATTGATCTCTTTGCCAGGTTCTAGCAAACTGTCGACCCATCTTGCAACCGGTATAGTACGGCTGTAGCCATTAAAGTTACTATTATCCCATTTAGGTTTCATACCTGTATCTAAGTTTCGAGGAAAGCCACCGGGACCCGCGAAACCAGTTGAAGGTACACCAATACTTGAGTAGTGATGACCGTAAGAGATACCACCACCAGGTAGGCCTATTTGACCAACCATTGCTGCCACTACTGCTACTGCCCAGTATGGCTGCTCACCGTGCTCTTGACGTTGGATACACCACCCCATAAGGATCTGTGTACGACCATTCACTAGCATGCGTGCGAATTCACGAATCTTGTCCGCTTTCACGCCACAGATAGGTGCAGCCCACTCAGGTGTCTTAACAACTTTATCTTTCGTTTCACCTTGAACGTACTTGATGAAATCTTCGAAACCTAGACAGTAAGTTTCAATGAACTTCTTGTCGTACAGGTCTTCGTTGTACAGCACGTGGGCAACAGCAAGCATGAATGCTACGTCTGTTAGCGGGTTAATGTATAGGTGATCGTTCTCTAGGTAACGTTGAGTCTTGTTCTTAACTGGGTCTACAGAAAGAACATTGATCTCGCCTTTCGCTACTTTTTCCTTCAACTGCGCTAGGTAGTTGAAAGATTCGTGAGTTTCACAGTTCCAACCTACTTGTAGGTTTTTCACTGGGTCGTTTGCCCAAAGAATGATGTTGTCTGAATTATCTAGGATTTCAGACCAAGATGTACCTTGTGCATAAACTTCAGTTGAACCAAGTACGTAAGGCATGATGGTTTGACCTGCACCAGTTGAGTAGTCACCTACTTTAGTGATGAAGTTACCGTGCATACCTACAGCACGTTGCATGTGTGCAGTACAGTTGTTGAACGCACCAGTTTGGTTCCAACCAGTTTGACCTGCGTGTAAAGCCCATGGACCGTATTCTTTCTGAACACGCTCTAGCTCACGGTAGAACAGGTCTAGAGCCTCATCCCACGTTACACGGATGAAACGGTTGTTACCGCGCGTCTCAGAACTGTATTTATGCTTCTTCAGCCAATCTAGACGAACCATTGGGTAACGAACACGTGATGGGCTGTAGATAATGCCCTTAATGCCGTTCAACATTTCTGTTGGGTTCTGGTCTAGTTCTAGCGGTTTGATCTCTTGAACTTTACCCGCATAGATGTGGGCGCGGAACGCGCCCCAGTGTGACCCTGTTACTTTCCAAGTACCTGTAGACTCAGCTGCGTTTGCAGATGCTGAAGCCAATAAGCTTGGACCGATAACTGACGCTGCACTTGTGGTTGCTACACCTTTAAGAAAACTTCTTCGTGTAATAGCCATTTATTTTTACTCCAATCCGACGCTTATTAGTGGTGACCTTCAGCATAATCTGAAGAGTGTTTCTGTAGGTACTTCAAGATCAGTGCTTCACTGTCTGTATCTAGGTTAACGAACGCTAGCATACCGTCGAACATACCTGGCCATGTGTTCGCATCGAAGTGCGCTTCAGCTGGTTGTGTGTGACATACAGAACAGTTAGTTTTGTAAGCTTCTTTCGATTTTTCCCATACAGGGTTGATGTCATTCAGCATAGATTCTTTCTTGATCCATACTGTCGCAGCTACTTTCTCCCAAGGAAGACCAGTTAGCTCATCAACTTTCTTCTCACCAGCCGTAACAACGTTCGCGTCTGTTGATGCTTCTTTCAGTAGAGATGCTACTGCGATGTTTTTACCGAAGTCTTCTTGAATTACACGACCGAAGCCTTTCGCTTTACGCCAGCCGTCGATTTCAATTTCAACGTAGTCGCCTTTGTCTTCAAGAACTTTTACAGTTGATGCTGGGTTTAGTAGACCCGCTTCTTTCGCACCTTTGTCATCAAAGTAGATTGGCAAGTGACGAACACTTACTAGTTGCTGACCTACACCGTAATCAGTGTTTGAGGTCATACCTTCAAGATCACCAACGATACCACCGATGCTATCCATGCCCGCAGGTAAATGGTGGGCGATACCTTTATGACAATCAACACAACTCTGATCTTTCTCTGCTGCTTGTTTCATCTGAATTCGAGCCGTTGGGGACATCTGGTTAAAATCCATCGAGTCATAGTTATGACAGTTTTTACACTCTAAAGATTTATTCGCTGAGAAGCGGTCCCACTCGTGCTTGGCAAGCTCAATACGGCGTTCTTCGAAAACACCCGGTTCACCATAGTTACCAAATACCTGTGCAAACACTTCTTTTGAAGCTTGCATTTTACGGGCAATCTTATCAGTCCAATTATGAGGTACGTGACAATCAGGGCAAGTAGCTCGAACCCCCGAGTGGTTTTTCCAGTGAACCGTTTCCTGCAGTTCAACGTATACGTTATCACGCATGGTGTGACAGCTGATGCAAAACTTTTCAGTGTTTGTAGCTTCTAGGGCTGTATTAAAACCACCCCAGAAAATAACACCAGCTATAAAGCCACCCATGGTAAGCACACCAAGGCTGATGTGGACGGCTGGGCGAGACATAGTTCGCCACAGTTTAATGATCAACGATTTCATTTTTTACTCTCTTAAACTTTCTAAATGCTAATGAGGCTTGATAGACGTTAAACGCCATGCGCACCAGGAGGACCGAAGACGAATACCTGAAGTGCCCAGACGATAAACCCATACCCACCTACAAACGCTACACTCAATACTGGAAAGAGAACTACCGCGATAAAGAGGAATGACTTCCACTCTAGCGAGCGTTTTTCGCCCGCTTCAACTTTTTTAACATCACTCATACACTGTGCCTATTTTGTATTTAGTAATTCCGATTAACCCGTTTGCGGAGCTAATTTACTGGGAACATTTTCTTAGCTATCTACTCACGAATATTAAACCATACACAAAGTGTGGTTCAACGAAATCCATACTTTAATTGTTGTTAATCAATACTTTTTTGAGCTCATCCAGTTTTGTTTTCAGTTAAAGAAATATATTAAAAAGTATTAATAAAAATGAATAATTAAGTGTATTTCAAAAACGAAAAAGGCCAACACTTATGAAACTGTGCTGTAACCAAATTTAACGTTCTACTTACTAAGTAGTAGCTAACAATGCCTCAAATAACCAATATTTTTAGCTGTAATTGTCAAGCTATTGCGTAACAATTGAAGAAAAAACTGGCGTACTGAAATGTATCATTTGGCACTTTCAAACATGATCTGTGTCCATTAAAAAGGAAGCACTATGCAAGAGGTTATCGACATATCTTGGTGGCAGTTACTGCTATTTAGCTCACTTCTCATTCTGCCGATCACCATTAATCACAAACTGAAGTTAGGTCTGGACAAAGAGGCTTCTATTAGTATTGTGCGTATGGCTGTACAGCTCTTTCTGGTAGGGCTTTATCTAGAGTACCTATTTACTCTGAATAGCTTATGGGTCAACTTACTGTGGTTATTTACCATGATAGTCGTCGGAGCAAGTTCGATTGTCGAAAAATCTAAGCTGCCCAGAAAACTGCTACTTGGCCCAGTTGCTGTAGGTCTTGCTGTAACGTGCGTACCCATTGTTTTGTTTATCTGCTTCTTTATCATCAAGCCGACACCGTTGTTTAGTGCACAATACCTTATCCCCATTGCAGGGATCCTATTAGGTAACAGCGTAAGCAGTAATATAGTGGCACTACAGAACTTGTTTGGCGCTTTCGAAACACATAAATCAGAATATGAAGCAGCTATAGCCCTAGGAGCATCACCGAGTTACGCAGCCGCACCATTTGTACGCAATGCAATACACAAGGCGATGTCACCAATCATGGCGTCGATGGCCACTACCGGCTTAGTAACACTACCAGGAATGATGACAGGACAAATTCTAGGTGGGGCTTCACCAATGATCGCAATTAAATATCAACTGATGATCATGTTGGCTATTTTTGTAATGATGAGTTGCTCTTTGGCGCTTGCATTGCACCTATCTTTAAAGACATCACTGACCAAAGAAGGTCGAGTTCTTGCACAAATTCAGGCTTCTAAATAGCCGCTCCACTACCATGAGATCTGGTTACTCACTGAATTTGAGACAGGTTATCCACAGAAACTGTGGATAACCAAATCAATATAGATCCTTTTTTATCCAACTCACCCTCCCAAAAGATCATTTCCTTTGATCCTTGGTAACTTTCAACAACATATACATATCTGTAGATCGTAGTAACTAAGCCTTCTGGTATTAACGAGAGAACCCTACGGCATGGTTTTCCACAAATAAAAAACGGCCTGCGATGCAGTCCGTTTTTTTAATGTCACAGTCAGTGCGGTGCAGTCACCGAGCATGAATTAGTCGCGTAGATAAATCATCCAATACCACATGCCAACAAAGATACCACCACCGATGATATTACCTAAAGTCACAGGCAGCAGGTTATTGATCAGAAAATCCATCATATTAAGGTCAACATAGTCCGCAGGGTTAGCTCCGGTCATCGTCCAGAACTCATCAGGAGCGAATGTCTTGATACCAACAGCAAGCGGGACTTGGAACATATTCGCAATACAGTGCTCAAAACCTGATGATACAAACATCGCAACTGGCAAGATCATAACCGCGATTTTGTCAGTCAGTGTGCGTCCACTGAAAGTCATCCACACCGCAATACAAACCAACACGTTACACATGATGCCTAGCGCGACAGCTTGGGTAAAATCGTGATGCATCTTATGTTGAGAAATCGCCATCGCGTTCAAACCAACTTGCCCATGATCAAACATGTATTGCTTAGTCAATAGCATACAAGTTACGAGCAATAGTGCCCCAATCAGGTTACCAATATAAACCGTCGCCCAGTTCTTAATCAGTGTTTTCCAAGTGATTTTACCACTTGCACGAGCCACCAAAGTAAGTACTGAACTTGTAAACAGTTCACCACCAGTCACAACAACAAGAATTAAGCCCAAGCTAAATGCTAGACCACCCAATAGGCGAGTGATACCCCATGGCAAATCGCCAGCACCAGTAGTAACGATGGTGTAAAACACAAACGCAATACCGATATGGATACCAGCTGAAATCGCTAGTAGAAAAGATTTGATTGGATCTTTAGTTGCTTTACCTACGCCAATATCTGCAGCGCGCTCAGCCATTTGTGGCGGTAATAATGAGTCAAATTGGTTTAGATTCATGATGATTTACATTTTGAAACATATCGTCGGGAGCGCGATAATCCTCTCTTTCATTTCTGAATTCAAGAGCTATTTTTGACTCAAATTCCGCTCAACAACCAAAAATATGCAAAACTCACAATGATATTGAAATTTCATACGACTTTAGTAGTAAAAGCAAAACTGTGATGAATGAAAATATGTTACCAATAAAAACAAAAAATTCTTAAATATCATATATTTAAATTAAAACAATAAAAATAACGTACACTAAAATCGTATTTTTAGGGCTTTTGCATCCAGATTTTGACATAGATCAACAGAACATAAAAAAACGCCCTCAGGCGCTCTTAACTCAGTCACAGATTAAGAGATTTGTTGTCCTAAACCGACGGGACAACCACTTCATCTGATACCGATTCTAACCTTGTATCTTCAAGATCTGATTCAGTATTTGTGGACGTCAGTTCAGAATCACTTTCATTAGCAACCTTCCCGCCTAGAGTCTTCAAACTATCCACCAGCTCTTCCAAGCTCTTAATATGTGCATCACTCTTCGCTACTTGTTCGTCTAGAAGTTGACTACATTTTGTTGCCTCAGACAATTGTTGTGCCTGTAGCTGGTTTTCTCTTTCTAACTGAGCGAGCTGGTCAGTTAAAAATTCAATCTCAGATTTAAGCATGGCTGTCATATCTGAGCTTTTAAGTTCATTGATACTTAAAACAATCTTCTGAAACTGAAGACGCAGTACTACGTCACGATAATCTTCTTCATTGATCGCCTGTGAGATGCTTAATAACTGATTCTCAGCATTCAGCACCGATTGTTCGAACTTGTCCCCTTTAACACTCGCAAGTACTTTTACTTCATGAGCAACGCTTCGTACGTGGTCCAACTCAAACTCTGCGGCTTTTACTGCGTCTTCGATAATGGACTTTTCACGAGGGCTCACTTTGACCTGATGATCAGCTAATGCAACTTGCGCAGCGGCCTTAGCAAAGGTCAACGGTACGACATCATCAAAGTCTTCATCTTCTAAATACTCTAATTCGTCTTTGAGCGGTTCGATATATTTCTTGTGTGCGACTTTCACTTCTAACAAGCGTGCATTATTGAGGAACTCAACTTGAGCTTCTTGAGCGTCCTCTAGTTCGTCGACTAAAACATACTCAAATAGCTCGCTGTATTCTGAATACAGTCGTTTGTAACTCGAAGCAAACATAGTGTCAGCACCAAGATATTTGAGGTAATCCATTTGCACGATCGAATCGGCAAGTACCCTATCCGCCTTTTCCTTAAGTGCGAGAATCGCATCATAGTTTGATTTGATTAACGCGATCTTCTCATCGAAGGCTTCAGCATAAGTTAAGCTCGAGAAGATTGAATAACTCTTAGTAAGACGCGTCTCGTCTTTAAGTAAATCGGTATAAATACTTTCCGCGTCTTCCCATGCATCGAGCAGTTCATTGTAATTCTCTGGAGCATAAATAGACAATTGAGGGTGGTCTTCCAGCTTTGACTGCCACTCTGTATAGACAACTTGCACAGAATGAAACGAACGGACCTCTACTGCAGATTCATTGTTGTTTGTGGTTTGACTTGTGTCTGTCTGCTCTGAGGGTGTGCTTTGACAACCTGAGATTGCAAATAGCATATTAATTACTAATGCTAATTTGTTCGATCTCACCTGATGCATTTCCTTTTTTGTACAATATTAGCCGAATGCAATATATTTCTAATAACATTATATTACAGACACTTAGCAATAAACATCGTTCGCCATTTAAGTGGGCACAAATCACTCAATGCACTCAAAATAAGTTCACGATACGACGATTAATCATTCAATTTGGTATCAGTTATCAAATCTATTTATTTGCTGTTGCCTGAGCCGAGAATGCGCACTAAGGTGAAGATAGAGAACGTTATGAATATATAGGTTAATTATGAAATACACCGCTGAACATATTGCTGATTTAAACCTCCTTCTTCAATTTGATGTAAGTAGCGCGGCTACAGGTATTAAAGTTCATCAAGAGGCTAGCCAAGAAACTCAAGACGCTGTTAAGCGCCTATTCGAAAAGAACCTTTGTACTCAACCAGACGGCGGTTACCTGACCGATGAAGGTATTGAGATGGCAGAGCGTGCAGACAAGCTACTTCGCGTACTTAAATAAAACGCGACGTTTATAGTAAAAACTCCACTCGCTTCGGCCGTGGAGTTTTTTATTTTTGCCCAAAGGTTTGTTAGGCTTATTAAATCCATAGCTTGTCGTTGTGAGGAACAGATGGCTTCTATATTTATTGTTGGTGCTGGATGGGTAGGCGCACCTTTATCTGAACACCTAGAGAGACATGGTAACCGCGTCGTCGTCACTAAAACGACCCAAGCAGGTGCAGATACGATCAGTAGTGAACGTATTCCCTGCGAAGTATTCAGCTTTGATTCGTCAAACCCAGAGCAAACCGTCGGACAACTCTATTCTTTACTGCTCGAACACAATACCGAGATCGTGATTGGTAGCTTCCCTCCTGGTTTTAGAAAAGGCGCAGGAAAAGAGTATGCAGACTATTGGCAGCTACTTACGAAAGCTTGTCAGCAAGCCAATATTAAGAAACTGATTATGGTCAGTTCAACAACGGTGTATCCAACTAAGCCAGGTATCATGTACGAGCAGGATGCATCACTTGTGCTTGCGAACGCTGACAGCAATGACGCTTGCACATTCTCCGATAACGCGCGAATTATGCTTCAAGCTGAACTATCAGTGATGGATTCTGATATTGATTACACCATTCTTCGCTTTAGTGGATTAATTGGTCCAAATCGCCACCCATCGCGCTTTGCCAGCAAACTAAAACAAGTGAGTAACCAAGCCCCTGCGAATATGCTGCACCTTGATGACGCCATTGGCGCGGTTGATTTTGCGATTAACCACCTACATAACGAAATCGCAAATGTGACGACACCAAACACGGTAAGCAAAGCTGAGTTCTACGCTGCCGCTTTAAAAAGCGCCAACAGTAGTGAGCCACTCCCACCTGTCGTTAATGAACCAGATAAACTGATTTCTTCGAAAAAGATCCTCGATTTAGGTTATTCATTTAAATTTGAATCCACATTGGAAGCTCTTCATGACTAAGAAATCTCCAAAGAACCTACACCGCTCAATCGATACCCTTTGGAATTTCATGTCTATGGGACACAAGGTTGAGCCCTCAGATTGTATTTTTGTATTGTGCAGTAACGACACTCGCGTTGCTGAATATGCAGCGGAACTCTACCAACAGAAAGTCGCACCTTATATCGTGTTTTCTGGAGGCGTCGGACGATTTACTGAAAGCAGTTTTGAACGCTCAGAAGCAGAAACTTTTGCAGCCATTGCTAGAGACTGTGGCGTACCTGATTCTGATATCGTCATCGAAAAACACGCGACAAATACTGGTGAAAATGTCCGTTTTACACACGAGCTACTTACTGAGTTAGGATTATCTCCTAAAAGACTGACCTTGGTGCAGAAGCCCTTTATGGAGAAAAGAACCTACGCGACCTTCAGTAAACAATGGCCTGGAGAGACAACGGAAATAACCGTAACCTCCAAATGGCAGGACTGGGTCGATTACTTTAATGAGGAGTTGCCATTAGATATGGTGCTAGGCGCGTTGATGGCGGATTTTGAACGCATCAAATCGTACCCCGCTAAAGGTTTTCAGATTGAAATGCCTATCCCTGAGGAAGTGGATAACGCCTATAACGCGATTAAGAAGCTCGGCTTTGAATAGATCGCGACAACCAATAAGAAAACAAAAACGGTGACACTAAGCCACCGTTTTTTTTATCACTTTGCCTTTCAACTATTGTCACAGGACGTAAGACGTGTTTATTTACCAAGCGCTTCTTTGTAGTGAAGACGACATACAGACACGTATTTGTCGTTGCCACCAATTGCCACTTGATCACCTTCCGCGATCGCGACACCGTGCTCATCAGTACGAATTACCATGTTAGCTTTGCGCCCACAGTGACAGATAGTTTTAAGCTCAACCAGTTTATCTGCCCAAGACAGCAAGTAACGGCTGCCTTCAAATAACTCACCTAGGAAGTCGGTACGTAAACCGTAGCACAGTACAGGAATATGCAGTTTATCAACCACTTCAGTTAACTGATATACCTGCTCTTTCGACAAGAACTGACACTCATCAATCAGTACACAGTGACGCTTTTCTTGCTCGTTCAGCTCGTTAATCGCCTCGAAAAGATTCGTGTCATTCTTAAAAAGCTGCGCTTCAGATTGCAGACCAATTCGAGAACTCACTTTACCAATACCGTAGCGATCATCGATTGCTGCTGTAAAGATCACTGGCGTCATGCCGCGCTCTTGGTAGTTGAATGAAGATTGAAGAAGCGTTGTCGATTTACCCGCATTCATTGCTGAGTAATAAAAATACATCTGAGCCACAGAAATATTCCTGTTTAATAAAGTTAAATATTGAAAAGATGAAATTCGAGAATTTTTGCTAGAAAAAAGGGCTGAAAATCAGCCCTTTTTTCTAAGATTTACTTGCGACGCCAAGTCGTACCTTCTGGACCGTCTTCCAGAACGATACCTAATTCGTTTAACTTATCACGTGCAAGGTCGGCATTTGCCCAATCCTTAGAAGCACGCGAATCGTTACGCAATTTGATCAGCGCTTCGATTTCAGCCACTTCGTCATCGTTACCTGCAGCATCACCTTGTAAGAAAGCTTCTGGATCTTGGTGAAGAATACCGATGATATCCGCAAGCTCACGCATCAATGCACCAAGTCCACTCGCTTTTTCAATACTTTCTGTCTTGATACGGTTGATTTCACGCGCCATTTCAAACAGTACTGAGTATGCTTCTGGCGTATTGAAGTCATCGTTCATCGCTGCGGTAAAGCGTGATACGTACTCTTCGCCACCAGCAGGGGCTGCAGTAAGATCTAGACCACGAAGTGATGTGTACAGACGCTCAAGTGATGCACGAGCTTGGTTTAAGTTGTCTTCGCTGTAGTTAAGTTGGCTACGGTAGTGACCAGACATTAGGAAGTAACGAACCGTTTCCGCATCGTAGTGTGCCAGGACATCACGGATAGTGAAGAAGTTTCCTAGAGACTTAGACATCTTCTCTCTGTCTACCATCACCATGCCACTGTGCATCCATGTGTTTACATAGTCAGTACCGTGTGCACAGCAAGATTGCGCGATTTCGTTCTCGTGGTGTGGGAACTGCAGATCCGAACCGCCACCGTGGATATCGAAGTGATTACCAAGAATAGACGAGTTCATTGCTGAACATTCAATGTGCCAACCTGGACGACCTGGGCCCCATGGTGATTCCCATGTTGGTTCACCCGGCTTAGACATCTTCCAAACCACGAAATCTAACGGGCTACGTTTTGCAGAGTCAACATCAACACGAGCACCAGCTTGAAGCTGATCTAGGTCTTGCTTAGAAAGCTTGCCGTATTCATCAAACTTCTTAACTTCAAACATTACATCGCCGTTACTTGCAACATAAGCAAAACCACGTTTAATCAGCTTTTCTACAAGCTCAATGATTTCAGTAATAAATTCCGTTGCACGAGGCTCAACGTCTGGACGCTTCATGTTCAACGCATCGAAGTCAGCGTGCATTTCACCGATTAAGCGCTCAGTCAGAGAATCGCAAGACTCACCGTTTTCATTCGCACGCTTGATGATTTTGTCATCGATGTCAGTGATGTTACGAACAAACGTTAGGTCGTAACCTAAGTAACGCAAGTAACGAGTCACAACGTCGAAAGAAACGAACGTACGGCCATGACCAATATGACAGAGATCGTATATGGTTACCCCACAGACATACATGCCGACTTTGCCAACTGTAATTGGTTTGAATTCCTCTTTCTGTCTTGTGAGCGTGTTATATATCTTTAGCATGATCTCTATCTATTTTATGGATTAATCAAAATAAGCTCGCAGTATAACAAGTCATACCTTAATAGGTAATACCTTTCACCATCAAATCAGCTAAACTCCTTGTTATCTATTGACGATTTCGTATTTTGAAACTCAATCAAACTAGGCTAGAATCGCTTTTCATATTAAAAAAACAGTAAGGTAACAATCATGATCATCCTTCACACAAATTTTGGTGACATCAAAGTTCAACTAAACGAAGAAAAAGCACCAGAAACAAGCGCAAACTTCCTACAGTATTGCCGTGACGGTTTCTACGACAACACACTATTCCACCGTGTTATCGATGGTTTCATGATTCAAGGCGGCGGCATGACTTCTGGCCTTAAAGAAAAAGCAACTCGCGCTACTATCAAGAACGAAGCAAACAACGGTCTAGCGAACAAAGTTGGTACGCTAGCAATGGCTCGTACTATGGAACCGCACTCAGCGAGCTCTCAGTTCTTCATCAACGTAAACGACAACTCTTTCCTTAACTTCCGCAGCGAAAGCCTAGACGGTTGGGGTTACTGTGTATTCGCAGAAGTTGTAGAAGGCATGGACGTAGTAAACAAGATCAAAGGTGTTAGCACTGGTTCTATGGGTATGCACCAAGACGTACCACTAGAAGAAGTGATCATCACTGGTACAACAATCGAAGCTTAATTACTTGCTTTCGGTTAGTATTAATAATTGATGAGCCGATAAAATCAGGATACAGGGAGCGAATCGCTCCCTTTTTTTAGATCTATGAAAACATATTTTATATCAGACCTTCACCTTGCTCCGTCACGACAAGACATTACGGACTGCTTCCTAACCTTCATGAAGAATGAAGCGGTAGAAGCGGATGCACTCTACGTATTAGGTGATCTGTTTGAATTCTGGATTGGTGACGACGATAAAAGTGAATTCGCCAATTCCATTCGCGAAGCATTTATCGATTTGGTGAAAGCTGGTGTCCCTTGTTACTTCACGCAAGGTAACCGTGACTTTTTAGTCGGCAAAAGATTTGCCAAGCAGACTGGTGTGCAGCTTCTCGACGAAGTGACGACTATCGATATCTACGGGCAAAAAGCCGTGGTACTGCATGGTGACACTCTATGTACTGAAGACGTAAAGTACCTCGCTTTCCGTGAGAAAGTACACCAGCCTTGGCTACAATGGATCTTCAACAGAATTCCATTCTTTATTAAGAAGAAAATCGTTTCAAAAGTTCAGTCTGATATTAAAGATGATAAGCAGACTAAGTCGCTAGACATCATGGATGTGTCACAACAAGAGGTCGAAAACGTGATGGAGAAAAACAATGTTGACCTCATGATCCACGGCCATACCCATCGTCCAAACGTCCACACTTTTGATGCTAACAATTGCACTAAAACTCGTATTGTACTTGGTGATTGGTATACACAAGGCTCTGTACTGGTGTTTACCCCGAAAAGTTTTGAACTACAGAATCGAGCGTTTAGCAATAGCTTTCAACAACAGCCTTAAACTTTCAGTTTGATTATTATAGTGGGTCAGACTTTCTTAGATTGTATATGGTAATTTCTAGTGAATTAGCTATCATCTCTCTATCCTATCTGAAATAAACCGAACACAGTACCAAGTTGAAATATTCATACGTAGCGCGTCAACCAATACTCGATGCAGACAAGAAAACCATAGGTTACGAGTTGCTATTCAGGGATGGTCCTAAGAACACTTTCCCTGAAGTAGAGCCGGAACTCGCTACTAGTCGTTTGCTATCTGACCATTTCTTATCGACTCACTACAATACCTTGGGTGACAAACTTGGTTTCGTTAACTTCCCTTATGCAAGCCTGATCAACTTAGTCCCGACTCTGTTCCCCAAAGAAAGCTTAGTCGTTGAAGTTCTAGAAGACTGCGAACCAACTGACGAGTTACTTGAGGCGATCAAGGCCATCTATGATGCTGGTTACACTATTGCATTAGATGACTTTGTACCAAGTAAGGCTTGGAAGCGTTTCCTACCTTACGTATCGATTATCAAATTCGATATTCGTTTAGTCTCTATTGAAAAAGCTTCGATGTTCATGAGCTCATTGAAAGGGTTAGATATTAAGTTTCTTGCTGAAAAAGTAGAGACTTATGAGGAATATCAAGAAGCAAATAGAGCGGGTTTCAGCTACTTCCAAGGCTACTTTTTTAGCAAGCCAGAGATGATTCAAACTCGAGCACTCAATCCTGCTTTTTTAACTATCGTGCAACTGTTGAAAGAGATCGCCAACGATCCTATTGATTTTGGCGAAGTAGAACGCCTGATCACCTTAGATGTTACGCTTTCATATAAGCTGCTTACCTACGTAAACTCGGCAGGTGGCTCAGCGACGACCATTCGCTCTTTCCGACAAGCATTAGTTTACCTAGGAGAGCAGAAGCTGCGTAAATTTGTTTCTCTTGTTGCGATTGCGTCTGCGAAGGAAGACAAGCCTGACTCACTTTACGGCTTAGCTGTCATTCGCGCTCGCCAGTGTGAACTGTTAGTCGAAAAGATGAACGTGAAAGTGGAGCCAGGACAAGCTTTCTTAACCGGTATGTTCTCGTTATTAGATTCATTGTTCGATCAACCGTTAAAACAGGTTCTGGATTCTGTGCCAATTGACGCAGAGATAAAACAAGCACTAATACTGCGCAAAGGTGTATTAGGTGCGGTCTTAGCCATGGTTGTTGCTTATGAACAAGCTCGATGGGAAGAAACGACCCGCATTCGTAAACTCCTCAAACTCAGTGAGGCTCAACTCGGCCTCGCCTATGACGAAGCGACAGCCTGGGCGCAAGATTTGTTAGCTCCTGCTTAATCAACCATTGGCTTGGTAGAAACGTCCTCTTTAGTGGACCTTAATTTCTTGTTAAACTCCAACGCATTCATTTATGGCCTCTTACTCAGAGGCCATTTTACAGGATCTGACTATGTCTTTATGCCCATGTGGTAGCAACAATAATTACCTTCAGTGCTGTGAATCAGCACACCTTGATCACAGCTCAGTTGAAACGCCAGAGCAGTTGATGCGCTCGCGTTATTCCGCGCATGTTTTAGGGTTGGTCGATTATGTGGTTGCTACCTACCATCCTAGCTGCAATGCTGAAGTACAAAGAGAAGGCATTGCTGATTCGATCAACAGTGATTGGGCAGGCTTAGAAGTTATCGACACTGCTGCTGGTTCCCACGAAAACGAGGGCTATGTTGAATTTAAAGCCTATTTTAATGAAGATGGCGCGCAATACTGTATGCAAGAACGCTCTCGTTTCGTTCGTGAAAACGGCCATTGGTTCTATATCGATGGTGAGTTTCCAGAACAAAGCCAACCTGAGCCTATGATTGACCCTCGCCTAAACCAAACCGTAGAGAGCTTTAAGATCGGCCGTAATGACCCGTGTATTTGTGGCAGCGGTAAGAAATACAAGAAGTGCTGTGGCTAACTCGTACGCATAGGAAGCCAGATTAGAAGTAGAGATTCCTGATGTCACTTAGGCTCCTCGGAATGACGAGACCTAAATGTGGAAGAGATACACAGGATAGAACACTCAAAAAGCCCCGTAAACATAGTTGTTAACGGGGCCTTAGCTAATCTAGATATATCTGAAAGAAAGCTTACTTATGACGCTCTTTTAGCATATTCACCACATCGTTCATCGATAAGCCTTGGTCTTGAAGAAGCACCATCAAGTGGTAAATCAAATCCGCAGATTCACACACTAATTCCGCATTATCACCCGACGTCGCCGCAAGCGCGACTTCAACGCCTTCTTCACCCACTTTTTGCGATATACGCTTGGTGCCACGGGCATATAAGCTGGCAGTGTAAGAAGAGTAAGGATCTGCGTCCTTGCGGGCAGCCAGTAGCTGCTCAAGTTGATGAAGCCACACCATCTGAGACTCTTCCTGTGGATCAGAATCCCAGCATGTTGTCGTACCCAAGTGACACGTAGGACCAATTGGGTTCACTTTTACTAGCAAGGTATCGTTGTCGCAGTCCAGTGACATATTCACCAGTTGCAGAACATTTCCTGAAGTCTCACCTTTAGTCCAGAGGCGCTCTTTAGTACGAGAGAAGAAGGTCACTTGACCTGTTTCGCCCGTCTTTGCTAGCGCATCTTGGTTCATGTAACCCATCATCAGCACTTGGCTTGACTGGAAATCTTGTACAATCGCAGGGACGAGACCGTCGACTTTATCCCAATTGATACGTTCAGCTAGCGTATTTACTTCTGTCGCTGCAAAACTCATAGACGCACCTCTACACCTTGTTGTTTTAGATACTGCTTTAATTCACCAATATTGATGACTTGTTTGTGAAATACTGAAGCCGCAAGTGCTCCATCCACATTAGTTTTGTTGTACGCTTCTGCGAAGTGCTCCATTGCACCTGCGCCACCCGAAGCAATCAATGGAACGTTACAGACTTCACGTACCATGTTGAGTTGCTCAAGGTCATAGCCGTTGCGAACACCATCTTGGTTCATCATGTTCAACACAATTTCACCAGCACCGCGTTTCTGCACTTCCTGCACCCAATCTTTGGTTTCCCACTTGGTTGCTTTGGTACGCGCTTCATCGCCAGTGAATTGGTAAACCTGGTACTTACCGGTTTCTTTATCAAAGTATGAGTCGATGCCAACAACGATACATTGCACACCGAATTTATCAGCAAGGTCAGTGATCAATTGAGGTTTAGCCAGCGCTGGCGAGTTAATGGATACTTTGTCAGCTCCAAACTCAAGAATACGCGCTGCATCTTCAGCCGACTTAATACCACCAGCGACACAGAAAGGAATATCAATCACCTCTGCAACACGCTTTACCCAACTCTTATCAACAACACGTCCATCACTTGATGCCGTGATATCGTAAAATACTAACTCATCCGCGCCCTCTTCTGCATAGCGCTGTGCTAGCGGAACGATATCGCCAATGATTTCGTGGTTACGGAACTGAACGCCCTTAACCACTTGTCCGTCACGGACATCCAAACAAGGAATTATTCGCTTTGCCAGCATGCAAATGCCTCCTCTGCGGTGAACTTACCATCAAGTAGCGCACGACCCACAATTACACCAGCAACACCGCTACCTTTTAGCGCTTCGATGTCTGCTAGGCTGCCAATACCGCCCGATGACTGGAACTCAACCTGCGGGTACTGCTTACAAAGATCCACGTAAAGCTCTACGTTTGATCCTACTAGCGTGCCATCACGAGAGATGTCAGTACACAGAACGTGCTTAAGACCAACGGTCAAGTAATCTTCAATTAGCGCCTCAATGGTCACACCTGAATCTTCCTGCCAACCTGAAATCGCAACTTTGCGAGTACCGTTTTCGTCAATGTTGATATCCAGAGCAAGAACGATTTTTTCAGCACCGTACTTTTCCATCCATCCTTTAACAAGCTCTGGCTGTTTCACTGCTGTTGAGCCAACAACAACACGTTGTGCTCCGGCTTCCAATAGATCAATCACATCTTGCTCATTACGTACACCGCCGCCAATTTGAATGTTAGCTGGCGTACTATCAAGTAGCTTAGCGATCAGGTCTAACTGGCGAGCTGTCGTGTCTTTTGCACCTGTTAAATCAACAAGGTGCAACCAGTCAGCACCAGCTTGGTGATATAGGTTGAACTGCTCTGCTGGGTCTACTTTATATTCTGTTACTTGACCGTAGTCCCCTTGAAATAAGCGAACTACTTGGCCTTCAATTAAATCTAATGCGGGAATAATCATTTACATTCCTTATATGGCAACGTCAGCCGCTGCCTAATCCTTATTACAATTCCAAGAAGTTCTGAATCAGTTTAGAACCAGCTTTTGATGAACGTTCTGGGTGGAACTGAACACCATAATAGTTACCGCTTTGCACCGCTGCGGTAAACGGATTGCCGTAATTACACTGTGCGATGGTGTAGTCACCTACTGGCATTGCGAAGCTGTGAACAAAGTAAAAGTACTCGCCTTCTTCAATGTCTTTAAATAGAGAGTGATTCGGTGTTGCAGTGACTGTGTTCCAGCCCATGTGTGGCAGTGGTAAATCGCCCGTATCCAGTAAACGAACTTCACCCTCACACAAGCCTAAACATTCAACTAGCTCATCGGCCTTTTGGCCTTTTTCTTGAGATAACTTACCAAGAAGCTGCATGCCTAAACAAATACCAAGCAGAGGCTTCTCTACTTGCTTTACAAGAGCGACAAGATCGCGCTCTTGTAAGTTTTTCATTGCTTCATTTGCTGTACCTACACCAGGTAGAAATAGCTTGTCGGCTGCAAGAACCACTTCTGGCTCTTTTGAAATTTCAACGGTGTACCCTAGACGTTCAATCGCAAATTTAACCGATGAGACGTTGGCACAACCCGTATCAATAATAACTACTTTCTGCTCTTTCATACCGATTCCTTACAGAACGCCTTTGCTGCTTGGTAAATCGTTACCTTCAACTTTAATTGCTTGGCGCATAGTACGACCAAATGCTTTGAATAGGCTCTCAATAATGTGGTGATCATTATTGCCAGCAGAAGAAAGGTGTAGCGTACAAGCTAGCGTGTCAGTTAGAGAACGGAAGAAGTGAACCACCATTTCCGTTGACAGGTCCCCCACTTGCTCGCGGCTAAACTCTGCATCAAACTTCAGGTATGGACGGCCAGAAAGGTCTAACGCACACTGAGCTAAACACTCATCCATTGGCAAGCTAAAACCAAAGCGGCCAATGCCACGTTTGTCGCCTAGCGCATCTTTCAAAGCTTGGCCTAACGCAAGCGCTGTGTCTTCTACCGTGTGGTGATCGTCAATGTGCAGATCGCCTTTCACAGTCAGGTTCATTTGGAAACCACCGTGCGTTGCAATTTGATCAAGCATATGGTCGAAGAAACCCATACCAGTGTCAATCTTGTTGTCGCCCGTTTCATCAAGGTTTACCGCTACCTTAATGTCCGTTTCTTTCGTAGTTCGAATCACTTCAGCAACACGAGCGTTGACCGTTAAGTCTTTAACAATTTGTGGCCAGTTAAGTGTGCCTTCTGTTTCAGCATCCGGACCATACTGAATACCACGGATTGCCATGTTCTCTGCCAATTGCAGGTCAGTCACGCGATCACCAATCACAACAGAGTGTTGGAAGTCTACTTTACCGCCTTGCAGGTACTCTTTAACCATGCCCAATTTTGGCTTACGGCAAGAGCAGTTGTCTTCGTCAAAGTGAGGGCAAATAAGCACGTCATCAAACTTTACGCCTTGAGATTCAAAGAAATCAATCATCATGTTATGTGGCGCATCGAAATCTTCTTGTGGGTAGTTATCAGTACCAAGTCCATCTTGGTTAGTTACCATTACTAAGCGGTAGCCAGCGTCTTGCAGTGCAAGCAGGCTAGGAATCACTAGCGGTTCAAATTTCAGTTTGTCTAAACGGTCTACTTGAAAATCGACTGGCGGCTCAACAATTAAGGTGCCGTCGCGGTCTATAAAAAGTATTTTTTGTTGTTTACTCACTTGAACTTCCTTTTAATTTTAAATCTGGTGGCCTAGCTAAAATTAAACGCTAACCCAAAATATAAGTTTCATTTATCAGCCTGTTTATCGAATCAAGGCTGACAAATGTTATTACTGGCAAGCCTTTCGTTACTGGTAAAAGTTACGAATGAATCCAAGTGTCTTCTCGCACTCTTCGCGGTTACCAATACTAATTCGAACACAGTCTTTAATTGGCGAATTACGTAAGATAATGCCGCTGTCCCATGCTGCTTTAAACAGTTCGTCACCGTTCGGGAATTTAACCAAAAGGTAGTTCCCCCAACCATCGAATACCGTAACGTTAGGCATTCCCATCAGACCAGCCTGTAGGTACGCTCGGTTAGCACTTAAATCCAGAACCTGAAACTTCGCTCTTGCGAGACCTTGTTCTGAAAGTGCTTGAACTGCGATATCAGTAACGGGGATTGGCACTGGGTATGGTGCAATCACTTTCAACAATACATCGATAAGCTCTTGGTTCGCTAGCGTAAAGCCGCAGCGTAGTCCAGCCAATGCAAAAGCTTTAGACAGAGTACGCAGAATCGCTAGGTTCGGGTATTGCTCAAGCAAATCAACGGTTGATGCTTCTGGGCAAAAGTCGATGTACGCTTCATCCATCACAACAATTGCTTTATCTTGTGTCATCTGAAGTAGCTTGATGATGTCCTTACGTTCAACCAAATTACCAGTTGGGTTATTTGGGCTACACACAAACACCACTTTCACCTTGTTTAGCTGGGCTTCAATCGCAGGAAGGTCAAGTTGCCACTCTGCAGTTAGAGGCACAACTTTACGCTCAACACCGATGGTTTCTGCACTGATTGCGTACATACCGTAGGTTGGTGGACAGTAAAGGATAGCGTCTTCATTCGGCTCACAAAAAGCACGAATCAGCAGTTCGATACCTTCATCAGCGCCTCGTGTCGTCAGAGTTTGATCTGATTTCACACCTGCATATTGCGCGTAAGCATCAATCAACTCTTTAGGCTGACACTCGCTGTAACGATTAAGACGAGACAGTTTTAAGTTGTACTCGTTATCAAACGGAGATTCGTTGGCGTTTAACCATACATCACCAGTACCGCCAATGCGTCTTGCAGACAAGTAAGGTGTGAGAGCCTGAACTTGTTTTCTTGCTAACTTTTCCATGCCCTGCCCTTATTTAACTTGGTTTAACTTTTCAACTCGAATAGTCACAGCACGTTTGTGAGCATCCAAGCCTTCGGCTTCCGCCATAGTAACAACTGTTGGAGCTAAGCCTTTTAGCCCATCAGCGCTCAATTCTTGTACTGTCATACGTTTTGAGAAATCAGCTAAACCAAGGCTAGAGTATGTCTTGGTGTAACCGTAAGTCGGCAATACGTGGTTAGTACCAGAAGCATAATCGCCTGCCGATTCTGGAGACCAATCGCCAAGGAAGATAGAGCCTGCATTGTCTAGCAATGGCAGCAATTCACGTGGGTTCTTGGTTTGAACGATCAAGTGTTCAGGACCGTAGAAGTTTGAAATCGCAATCGCTTGAGTGATGGATTCAGCAATGATGATTAGGCTTGATGCCAATGCTTGCTGAGCGATACTCGCACGAGACAACTCTTTCAATTGTTTTTGAACGGAATCGGTCACTTGATCCGCAATCAATGGAGAAGGTGTGACCAACACCACTTGAGAGTCAGGACCGTGCTCCGCTTGGCTCAACAAGTCAGCAGCAATGAAGTCTGCGTCTGCTGTTTCATCAGCAATGACTAGCACTTCTGATGGGCCCGCTGGCATATCAATCGCCGCGCCGCGGAAGTCGTTGCTTACTTGGCGTTTTGCTTCAGTCACAAAAGCATTACCTGGGCCGAAAATCTTATCGACTTTAGCAACACTTTCCGTACCGTAGGCCATCGCAGCAACCGCTTGACCACCACCAACATTGTAAACCTCATCGATCTTACAAAGCTTAGCGACATACAAAATTTCGTCAGCGATTGGCGGAGGCGAACAAAGTACAACCTTGCGACAACCTGCGATTTGAGCGGGAACACCTAACATAAGAACCGTTGACGGAAGCGGCGCACTGCCACCTGGGATGTACAGACCAACCGTGTTAATCGCACGTGTCACTTGCTCACACATAACACCTGGTTGCGTCTCAACCTTAATTGGTTGAGGTTTCTGTGCTTCGTGGAACTTAGCAATATTGCTGTAAGCTTGTTCTAGCGCCTGCTTCATTTCTGGAGTTAAACGAGCGCTTGCTTCTTCAATTTCATCCGAGTTCACTCGAATTGATTTTGGAGTAACGCGGTCAAACTTCTCAGTCAGTTCTTTAAGCGCTGCATCGCCTTCATTTCGTACTTTTGCAATAACATCAGAAACTGTCGCTGTGATGTTTGCACCTGCAGCAATAGCAGGACGCTCTAATACCGAGTCTTGCTGTGATTCACTTAAAGATTGCCAAACAACGGTTCTCATCGTCATTACCCCATCATTTTTTCGATTGGTAGTACTAGAATCGAGCTTGCGCCTAACTCTTTCAGCTGTTCCATCGTTTCCCAGAACAAGTTCTCGGTACTTACTAGGTGAACGGCAACTTTATCTTTGTCTGTTGAAAGTGGCAGTACTGTTGGATCCTCAGCGCCAGGCAGTAGTGCTTTGATTTGCTCAAGCTGAGATGTTGGCGCGTGTAGCATGATATACTTCGACTCTTTCGCTTGTTGAACACCCTGCATACGAGTCAGTAGTTTTTCAATCAATGCCGTTTTGTCTGCGTCAAATTCACCAGTACGTTGAATCAAAGTCGCTTTAGACTGAAAAATCACTTCCGCTTCTTTTAGGCCGTTTGCTTCTAGCGTTGCGCCGGTAGAAACCAAGTCCGCGATTGCGTCAGCTAGGCCAGCGCGAGGAGCGACTTCAACCGAGCCTGTTAGCATACAAGTGCTGAAGTCAACACCCTGCTCGTCCATGTAGGCTTTAAGTAGTTGTGGGTAGGTTGTTGCAATACGCTTGCCCGCTAGATCTTGTGGGCCGTTGTACTGTTCATCTTTGTTAATTGCGATAGATAAACGGCAGCCACCGAAATCTAGACGACGTAGTGTTTCGAACTCTGCAGGCTCTTTAAGAGCAAGGCGATCTAGGCGAACTTCTTCAAGCTCGTTTTCACCGATAAAACCAAGGTCAACCACACCATCCATGATGAGACCTGGGATGTCGTCATCACGAACTAGCAGCAGGTCAATAGGCATATTTAGTGAATGAACGACTAGGCGCTCACCCATGATGTTAAATTTAACACCACATTTTTTTAGTAGGTCTTGGCACTCTTTACTTAGGCGACCTTTCTTTTGAATTGCGATTCTTAGGCGTTGTGTCTGCATTGCTGTATCCCTGTGCAAATATTTGAATTTATTGATTATTTCAAAGCGCTAAAACTAAAAAACCCTCGGAAGACTCTGTCATCCCGAGGGTTTAAATCTAAATTCTTTTGACTTAACCTCCGGGAGTAATCTTGCTCCCGGGTATACGTAAATCTCCCCGAAAGACTAGTTAGGGTGATGATGGTGGTGAATGTTCATTACTAATTTACGCATAATTATCATTTATTAGGTTGTTTGCTGTCTTATCTCCACACTAACCAAGGTAAGTTCCTTTTTCAACCATTAATTCGAACTTTTTTCTCGAAACTTAAAATTAAATTAACAGGCACAAAAAAGGGAGGCTAACGCCTCCCTGATAGCTTACTGATTAACTTTCGTTTTTAGCTTTTGCATGTCGCCATTTTGCAGCGAGAGAAATAAGCCAGAGCGAAACACACAGCGACGAACGTTAGAGCTGCCGCGCTGAATGCAATACCGATAGAAGCTGTCATACCTAGGGTAATAAAGCCTATGCACGATACAAACGCTACTGATAACGCGTATGGAAGCTGTGTTGATACGTGGTCGATGTGGTTACAACGAGCACCTGTCGAAGACAGAATCGTTGTATCTGAAATTGGAGAACAGTGGTCACCAAACACAGCGCCCGCTAGAACCGCACTTAGCATAGGAAGAATCAGTGCAATATCCGATGCTGCAGCCATATCACCCGCGATAGGTAGCATAATACCGAACGTACCCCATGAAGTACCGGTAGAGAAAGCCATGATGCCTGCAAGTAGGAACAAGATAACCGGTAACCAGTGGTAATCAATGCTGCCTGTTACTAGAGAAGACAAGTACGTACCTGTTTTCATGTCACCGATTACAGAACCGATAGTCCAAGCAAACACAAGAATTAGGATAGCGCCAAACATAGAGCTTGCACCGATCCACATCGTTCTTGCGATGCCTGCCATAGATAACTTCTGCTTAAATACGGTCGCAAGTGCAACAAGAAGACCGATGATGCCACCGTAAACAAGAGACTTACCAACATCTGTATTTTCGAATGCACCAAGTAGATTAAACGCTTGACCGTCAGCAGCTAGCGCTTGGCCGCCAGTGTAAAGCATCGCTGCAACCGTCGCGACGATCAATGAAACGATCGGCATGATTAAGTCAGAAACAGAACCATTCTCGCTCTCTTCGATATCTAGCTCTTCATTTAAATCGTGAGCTTGTTGGCTGTCATTGTCACCTTCAAAGCCACGACCTTGAGATGCTTCGATCTCGTGATCACGCATCTTACCAATATCTAGACCGAACCACGCCACTGCGAACACCATAAGAAGTGCAAATACCGCATAGAAGTTCATTGGAATTAGGCGAACGTAAGCGCCGAGGGCTGAATACTCAGTCACACCGTGTGTTACTAGGATGCCACCGATAATAGTAATGATGTAAGCACCCCAACTAGAAGCAGGCATGATCACACACATTGGAGCTGCAGTAGAATCAAGAATATAAGCTAGCTTAGCGCGAGATACATAGAAACGGTCTGTTACAGGACGAGAGATCGCACCTACCGCCAAGCTATTGAAGTAATCATCCACAAAGATGAATACGCCTAAGAAAGCTGCAAGCAGTTTTGAACCGCGCTTGCTTTTAACGCGAGACTGAGCCCATTCAGCGAATGCGCGAGTACCGCCAGATAGTGTTAGTAGCGCCGTTGTCATTCCCAGGATAATTAGGAAAGCAATGATGCTCATATTCCAAGTGTTGATACCGCCATCTTCAATGAAAACACCAGATGCTTTTGTAAATACGTAGCTAGCGGCATTACCCACTGAGTAATCAGCAAGTAAAATAGCACCCATAACGATACCGACACCCAAAGAAACCAATACACGGCGGGTAACGATAGCAAGGCTCAAAGCCACAAGTGGCGGAAGCAAAGATAAAGGAGATGTTGCAAAATCTATTAAATTCATGATCTTCAAAAACCAGTTTTTTATTTGGCTAGAGATCTACTGCAGACAAACTTGATACAGATGACCAAGTTCATGTTGAACTAAGCGAAAGGGAAGTGAACACTTCACCCAACCCTACAGTAGCGCTCCATAGTTTAAAATTAAGACTATGGCAGTGTTGTACCTATTGAGCACAACCCCAGCAAATTGCTTAGATATACAATTTACTTCGGCAATTACACCTTTCATCTTCGTTCATTGGCATCACCCCAACGAAAACTACTTTTTATAATTGCACCTCTACGTGCGACGACATTATTTACCACTCAAACAGTAGTTTAACAAATGATTAACCCAAACATCGCATCAGGTAGCCGCAATTGTACCCATCAAGAGCAACAATGCAACATATCATTCCAAGAAAAGTAGCTTTTTATTTATGAACTAATCAACCAAAGAATAGTCTACATAGTGGAATTACTCCACCAGTCACATATCAGATATTAAGATATTCTTAATATCTATTGTAAATGCAATAGAAAGGAGCATGGGAATTTTCAACTATTCATCTCACTTTTATATTTAAATATGTAATAAAAGAAATACTATTTGTTTTATTCCCAAGCTCTGTTTATTATTAGGTGGATTATTTAGTTTACCTTGATGGAAAATATCATGTCTGAATTAACAAAAACTCTATTAAATATCCGTAGCCTTCGCGCATTCTCACGTGAATTAACTCTTGAGCAACTAGAAGAAGCGCTAGACAAGCTAACTATTGTTGTACAAGAGCGTCAGGAGTCTGAAGCTGAAGAACGTGCGGCTAAAGCAGCACAAGAAGCTAAACTTTCTGCTATTGCTGAGCAAATCGCAAAAGACGGAATTGATGTTGCTGATCTTATTGCTGCGCTTTCTGGCGAAGCAAAGTCTAAGTCAGCAAAAGCTAAACGCGCTCCTCGCCCAGCTAAATACAAATATGTAGATGCAAACGGCGACGAGAAAACTTGGACAGGCCAAGGTCGCACACCTTCAGCTATACAAGAACAACTAGATGCTGGTAAATCTCTAGAAGATTTCGCTATCTAAGCGTTTAGTTTGTAGAGTGAGCAATCCAATTACCGACTAAGCAATATAGTTAATATTTAAGTCGACTAGAGTATTATTTACGGCTTCAATATATCAAGAAACAAAAAAGGCTCTTTTGGGAGCCTTTTTTATATTTTTTTACTAATTAATGTGTTTTATAAACATACTGCGCATTTGATAAACTTTTGCACAGCGGATGAACAAAATTTCTTATCTTTCCCAGTACGCTTCTTCTAGGCTATCTTCTCTTTCAGGAAGACCGCGAGATAAACGTGGAGAGTGCTGAACCAATACTTCGTAGCTCGCACGGTTCGAATATTTACAAACTTGTGAGAAAGAAGAATACGTCAAGAATGAATGCTGGTGCTTACTTGAGTTTGGCACGTTTTCTTTGTGGTACTTATTCGCTGCCATATCATGTAATAGAGCAGATAAAGCCGCATCACCTGCACCATTGGTATTTTTGATTTTCTCAGGACCGCCCATATAAGGCGCAATATGTGAATAAACTTTAGTAGGGTTTTCACATAAATCTTTATGAGCCGGACGGCTAAATTCATAACGGTTAAATTCAGCAATTGAACCTGGAAGTAAAGGCAGTGATGTTTCACGTTTCGCTGCATCTTCCGTGTAACCCGCCATAAATAGACCAACAGGACCTGCAGTACATAGTACTAGGTCTACCCAATCTAGCGCCTTATCAGAAGCAGCGAGTGGATCGCTTTCGCCAGTTAGAGCTTCGGCTTCGTCTTCATTCATTGCAACAACTGTTACGTGCTGCTCTAAGAAATCTTTCCAGAATTCAGGATCGTCTTGAATAACGAATTTAGTACCCAGTGTTAAAACAACAGGCACATCGTATTTCTTCGCGTATTCGATCGCTTTCATTGTTGCTTCAGGCATCGGGTCACCTGGCTTACAACGAACTAAATAAGCCGTTAATACTAAAGCAGAAGCACTTTTGAAAATCTTTTCAGGAATACTGTCTGGTTTTAGTTGGTTCATTTGTCCTTCGCTAATTGCGAAAGTACGCTCACCGTCTTCAGTAATTAATGCAAAGCAGCGACCAATTGCTCCATCTACCCCTTGTAAATGGTTCAAGTCCATTCTGCTTGATGTATTACATAAATAGCGGTAACCATAGCTACCAATTTTAATATCTTGGCTCATTACACCGAGTAGCGTTGAACGGTCATCCGCAAGTACTGAGTAATTGTGCAATGTATTACCGATAGTACCACCAGCATATTCATTGGTAATTAGGCACTGTTCTTTTAGTTCTTGATACAAAGACTCAGCCGCTTCATCACCGATAACCAGTGAGTGTCCCTTACTTAAACCATACTTCTCAATAAGTTCAGAACTCACTTTTGCTTCAATATCAACCAAAGTTTGGTCAATACCGATAATATGAGTGCGTGACATTCTTTTACTGCTTTGAGCTTGGCTCACTAATGGGTCACGTGCGTGAACCGGAAAATAGTGCTTTGATTTACGTTGTCCAGGGAATTTCATAGGGCTAGTCTAAGTCAAAGGGAAATAGGTGGCGGATTCTACCGCGCTATATTTAACGCGGCAATCGTTCAAACTATAGCAAACGTTTGCTGAGTTATTTTTTTATTCACCTTCCATAAAGCTTAAATCAGGCAGCATCTCTAAATGCTCGGCATAGCGCTTTTGATTAAACTCTGCGCCATTTTTCATTACGTCAAATACTTCAACCGCAAGTGCACATGCCATTGCTGCAATTGCGTCTTCACGCGGTGTGCCTGTCATCATAAGGCGCAGTAAAGTCTCTTTTACTTTAATTGGCTGACCGTCTTCTAGCTGATTTTCAATAATTTCAATCAACTGCTCTTCTTGCATAAATTCATTTTGTTCAGACATTTTGTTATCTCAAGTCTTGGATTTCGAGCGACTATGCCACATATACTTCTGACATCCTAGCGACTCACCTCGCTCTCATGCGATTACTAGCAAAGTCAGCGCACTATTTGTGCAAATGAAACTGTGATTCCGGTCTCGGATCTGTCACGGCGTTTCTCTTTCTGTTAGAATCTGCGATCAAGTAATAGTAACGGTGTTTAGACATGTCAGATATCAGCTCTGGAAACAGCGAAAAGAAAGTAATTGTCGGTATGTCCGGCGGTGTAGATTCGTCAGTATCGGCGTATCTTCTTCAGCAACAAGGCTATCAAGTAGAAGGCCTTTTCATGAAAAACTGGGAAGAAGACGATAACGAAGAATACTGCACGGCAGCTGAAGATCTTGCTGATGCTCAGGCGGTATGTGACAAACTAGGTATCCACCTTCACACTATCAACTTTGCTGCGGAATACTGGGACAATGTGTTCGAATACTTCCTTGCGGAATACAAAGCAGGTCGTACGCCTAACCCTG
This sequence comes from Vibrio sp. HI00D65, assembly GCF_001635455.1. Classification (GTDB taxonomy): domain Bacteria; phylum Pseudomonadota; class Gammaproteobacteria; order Enterobacterales; family Vibrionaceae; genus Vibrio. The sequence goes on along the minus strand of NZ_LWEH01000013.1, from coordinate 131,896 downwards.
ATATTCTTTGTAACAAAGAAATCAAATTCAAAGCATTCTTAGAGTTTGCCGATGAAGTACTAGACGCAGACTACATTGCGATGGGTCACTATGTTCGTCGTACTTTCCCAACTCAAGAAGAGTTAGATGCTGGCGTAAAACCAGAAATGCTACGTGGTCTAGACAGTAACAAAGACCAAAGCTACTTCCTTTACACGCTAAGCTCAGACCAAGTCGCGCGCAGCCTATTCCCAGTTGGTGAATTAGAGAAACCAGAAGTACGACGTATTGCTGAAGAGCAAGACTTAATCACAGCGAAGAAGAAAGATTCTACAGGTATATGCTTTATCGGTGAGCGTAAGTTCACAGAATTCCTTGGCAAATACCTACCAGCACAACCAGGTGACATCGAAACACCAGAAGGTAAAGTGATTGGTAAACACAATGGCTTGATGTACCACACGCTGGGCCAACGTAAAGGCCTTCACATTGGCGGTACCAAAGGTGGTGGCGGTAATGAAGAACCATGGTTTGTTGGTGAAAAAGACCTTAAGCGTAATGTTCTGATTGCCGTACAAGGTAAAGAACACCCTCTTCTTAAATCAGAAGGTTTAATCGCTTCTCAGCTTCATTGGGTAAATCGCGCACCAATTACTGAAGTTATGACATGCACGGTGAAAACACGTTACCGTCAAACCGATATTCCTTGTACAATCATCCCAATTGATGACGAGAACATTAAGGTTATTTTTGACGAGCCACAGATCGCAGTGACTCCAGGTCAATCTGCAGTATTCTACCAAGACGACGTATGTCTTGGCGGTGGTATCATCGAAAAACGCATCTAACTGATCGAACGACAAACGATAGAAGATAACTAGGAGTTACTACGTGGCTAATACACTTTATGACCGTACTATTGCTTTCGCCGGAATTTGCCAAGCTGTGGCTTTGGTTCAACAAGTAGCGAAAGACGGCCATTGTGATAAAGATGCCTTCGAAGCCTCACTCAGTGCTATTTTGAATACTAGCCCAGCAAACACTGTTGGTGTTTTTGGACGTGAAGCTAACCTAAAATTAGGTCTTGAGTGTCTAGTAAAAGGTATCGATAGTACTCCTGCTGGTAGCGATATCACTCGTTACATCATCAGCTTAATGGCGCTTGAACGTAAGCTATCATCTCGCAACGACTCTATGTCTCAGCTTGGTGACCGCATTCAAACTGCAGAGCGCCAGAGTGAGCATTTCGACTTGTTTGACGAGCAGATGGTCAGCAACCTAGCGAGCATCTACCTTGATGTTGTGAGCCCAATCGGCCCTCGTATTCAGGTTTCTGGCACGCCTGCGGTACTTCAACAAACCTCGACCCAACATAAGGTTCGTGCCCTACTACTCTCAGGGATTCGAAGTGCTGTTCTATGGCGTCAGGTGGGCGGCAAACGTCGTCACCTTATCTTCGGTCGCAAGAAGATGATCGAGCAGGCTCAAATCCTATTAGCTCGAATGTAACTTATTGGCTCGCGTCTCGTCGCGAGCTTGTTTTTTTGTATCAATACAACCCTCACGCAAACGTTTGCGCAATATGCGTGACAATTGAGAGTGTTACTGGTATAAACCTCTCAAAATTTTGAAAACTCAATTCAGGAGAACACCATGGAACTGTCAGCATTGACTGCTGTTTCACCAGTAGACGGCCGTTACGGAAGTAAGACTATTGCATTACGCAGCATCTTTAGTGAGTTTGGTCTACTAAAGTACCGCTCTATCGTTGAAATTCGTTGGTTACAAAAGCTTGCAGCTACTGATGCAATCAAAGAAGTACCAGCGTTCAGTGCAGAAGCTAACCAGTTTCTTGATGAACTAGCCGCTAACTTCAGCGAAGAAGACGCTCTACGTATCAAAGAGATCGAGCGCACAACAAACCACGACGTAAAAGCGGTTGAGTACTTCTTGAAAGAGAAAGTAGCTGGCGTTCCTGAGCTTCACGCTGTTAACGAATTCATTCACTTTGCATGTACTTCTGAAGACATCAACAACACGTCTCACGCGCTTATGCTTAAAGAAGCTCGTGACGAAGTTGTTCTTCCAGAAATCCGCAACGTAATCGACGCAATCAAAGCACTTGCGAACGAATACCGCGACATTCCTCTTCTTTCTCGTACACACGGTCAGCCTGCTTCACCTTCTACTATGGGTAAAGAGATGGCTAACGTTGCGTATCGTATGGAACGTCAATACAAGCAAATCGAAAACGTTGAGATCCTCGCTAAAATCAACGGCGCTGTTGGTAACTACAACGCACACCTTTCTGCATACCCAGAAGTAGATTGGCACCAGTTCTCTGAAGAGTTCATCACTGAATCTCTTGGTGTAACTTGGAACCCGTACACAACTCAAATCGAACCTCACGATTACATCGCTGAGCTATTCGACGCGATTGCTCGTTTCAACACTATTCTTCTAGACTTCGACCGTGACGTTTGGGGCTACATTGCGCTTGGCCACTTCAAGCAGAAGACGATTGCTGGTGAGATCGGCTCTTCTACAATGCCGCATAAAGTTAACCCAATTGACTTCGAAAACTCGGAAGGCAACCTTGGTCTAGCTAACGCTGTATTCGGCCACCTAGCACAAAAACTTCCAGTTTCTCGCTGGCAACGTGACCTAACTGACTCTACGGTTCTTCGTAACCTAGGTGTTGGTGTTGGCTACGCTATCATTGCATACACTTCAACTCTGAAAGGTATTAGCAAGCTAGAAGTTAACCGCGAAGCACTACTTGCTGAACTAGACAAGAACTGGGAAGTTCTAGCTGAACCAGTACAAACAGTAATGCGTCGTTACGGCATCGAGAAGCCATACGAGAAGCTTAAAGAACTAACTCGTGGTAAGCGTGTAGACGGCGAAGGCATGCGTGCATTCATCGATGGTCTAGAGATCCCTGAAAACGAGAAAGTTCGTCTAAAAGAGATGACTCCAGCGAACTACATCGGTCAAGCTGCTGAGCTAACTGACAAGCTATAATTCGAGGTTCGAATTAGATGATATGAGAAGGCTTTCCATGTGAAAGCCTTTTTTGTTGCGTGCAATAACGTGTGCAAGCAACGCAAGAGTTATCAAACAAGAAACCAAAAACCAGTCCTAACCTCATTTTGATAGAGCTAAACTCTCACAATAACGAAAACCACATCCCTTCAATCTCCGGTCTTAACAGTTGAGATCAAAAAAGGCCTCCCGAAGGAAGCCTTTAATATTCTCTAATGGTGTTAGAGATTACATATTACGCAGAGACGCGATGCGCTTATCTAGCGGTGGGTGGCTCATTAGAAGCTCTGTTAGAGAACGCTTACCGTTGATACCAAGTGCCATCATAGAACCTTCTAGTTGTGGCTCGTGGCTCATCTTTAGACGTTCTAGTGCAGCAATCATCTTCTCTTTACCCACCAAGTGAGCAGCACCTGCATCGGCATGGAACTCACGATGACGGCTGTACCACATGGTGATGAAGCTCGCTAGGAAGCCAAATACCAATTCCAACACCATAGACACACCGAAGTACACCATCATGTTGCTACCACCTTCTTCCTCGTTGTCATTCGATGCCACAATGTTGGCAATGAAACGAGATAAGAAAATAACGAACGTGTTCACAACACCTTGCATCAACGTCATTGTCACCATGTCGCCGTTTGCGATGTGGCTAACTTCATGCGCCAGTACCGCTTCAGCTTCATCACGCGTCATGTTGTGTAGCAAACCAGTTGATACCGCGACCAATGAATCGTCACGCTTAGCACCAGTTGCAAATGCGTTGATGTCTGGCGAGTCATAGATCGCCACTGTCGGCATACCAATACCAACCTGTTGAGATTGACGGCTTACCGTCTCCATCAACCAATGTTCTGTTTCGTTACGCGGGCTTTCAATCACCATACCGCCAACAGAACGAAGTGCCATTTTCTTTGACATCATTAGTGAGATGAATGAGCCGCCGAAACCGAATACCGCAGCCATCACCAGTAAGCCTGAGAGGCTACCTGGTTGCATACCTGTGACTGCGTATACAATATTAAGAACAACACTTAGAACCAATACAACCGCAAGGTTGGTTGCAAGGAACAACATTACTCGCTTCATTACTTATCTCCGCATGAAAGCTGTTTTTATCAAACTTATTGTTATAAACAAGGCAGACAGCAATTGATTCCAACCTTGACGACTTATACTTACTTATACTTACTTATACATATAGTCTTAGATTAAGAAAACAAGGTTAAGCATTAAATTGAAACATTTGATTACGGGAGTAGCGCAATTCGCACTCGTCCATTAGACCTAAGTCGTATGGTCTACCTCTGGCGATCCGTTTAGAGTGTCAATCAATTAATTGTATTGGCTAGTTCATGTAACAAAAGGAAAGGATCATGGTTGAAGGTACTAACACTCAAATGGCTATCGATTTACTGTGCTGTCACCTAGGGATTACTGAAGAAGAAGCGAAAAAACAGATCGGTATTCTTACGCCAGAAGCAGCTCAAAAAAACATCACAGAGACACAGCAAGCACTAATGGGTCTGACAAAAGAGCACTAATCCCTCGCTTGACTCTATAAAGGCTTAAATAGCAAAAGGGCTGCAATCGCAGCCCTTATCTTATTTTATGCTCTACTCACCAATTAAAGTGCAAGCAATGGCTGAACATCGATGTACTTACCAATGTTCTTAGACTTAGCTTTTGGTACGTAAGGGATCTCACCTAGCTTTGGCGCACCTAGCTTATCTTCAAGCATCGCAATAATATCCGCGTAATGTTCCGTGCCTGGATTAATTCGGTTAGCCACCCAACCTACTAGGTTTAAGCCGTCAGCACGAATCGCTTCTGCAGTTAATAGAGCGTGGCTCAAGCAGCCTAGCTTAATACCTACCGTCAGAACCACTGGAAGCTGTTCTTTTTTAACCCAGCTAGACAGATACTCATCATCTGAAACGGGTACTCGCCATCCACCTGCGCCCTCGACTAAAACGATGTCAGAGTTCTGTTTATGTTCAGCTAGCTTAGCCGATAGCACTTCTTCTTCAATCACCACACCGTCATGCTTAGCCGCAATGTGAGGAGATGAAGGTAGTAGTAATGCGTACGGGTTAACGTCTTCATAAGCGATCTCTTGTGTCGCTGCTTCTTGAAGATGTAGCGCGTCGCTATTACGTAACCCTTCAGGGTACTTTTCACACCCTGCAGCAACTGGTTTATAACCAATTGTTGATAAATCTTGTGCGGCCAAAGCTTGAAGAATCGCTTTTGAAACCACAGTTTTTCCCACTTCGGTATCCGTACCTGCAATGAATACTGCATCAATCATAATTGAATAACCCCTAAACAAACTTGATATGTTGCTGGTAAGAAACCTTGATGGTTTTTAAACTCTCGATATTCCCGTTCAACAAGCTGCAACATGTGACGACTTGTCAAACCTTGTGAGCGACCAATTACGTGATTAGCACCAATGCCTTTAAGGTCTCGCATCAGTTCAAACGCAGTGTCGTACCAAAAGGTGATGGTGGGCAAGTCTAGTTGATGAGCCGTACAGCTAGATTGCGCTAACGCAATTTTTACCTGATTGATTGTAATAAAATGGTTAACATGTTGATGTGAGTCAATTTTGGACCATGACTTTTCTAGCTCAAACAGTGATCCATCAAGCAAAGTTGAGAAGATGACTTGTCCATTAGCCGCAGCAACACGCTTCATTTCCTTTAAAGGCGACGATAAATCGTCACACCATTGCAACGCTAAGCTCGAGAAAACAATATCGAAGCATCCATTTGCAAACGGCAATTGTTCGGCATCAGCTTGTTGATATAAAGAGACGGCAGAACCACAGCGCTGCTTTGCCTTCTCTAGCATTCCAAGAGAAAGATCGACACAAACCACTTCGGCACCGCGACTCAAAAGCTGTTCTGAGAAATAACCCGTTCCGCAACCGAGGTCGAGGACCTTAAGACCAGAAAGATCGCTTGGTAGCTTATCCAGTAAGCGGTGGCCCACATCACGCTGAAACTCAGCATGTTTGTCATAGGTAGTTGCCGCTTTACCAAACGCTTCGGCAATCGCACTTTTATCTTGGCCTAGGTATTCATGCACTACTGCTTCCTGTGACATTTGCTAAACCTCTTCCTTTAATGCACAGCTCAATTCGATAGCTTGAAGCAACGAACGGCTTAATTGGTTAACCTGCTTTTGAGTGTGATTGGCGGTTAATGTAATTCGCAAACGAGCCGTCCCAGCCTGAACGGTCGGCGGTCTTATCGCCGTTACCCATATCTGATTGCGCTTTAACTCTTCTGCTATCGATAATGCCGCCTGCGTTTCCCCTATCACAAATGGCTTAATAGGAGTCTTGGTATCTACAAAGCCATGTATACCTCTCATCTGCTCCGCATATATACCACCTAGCTCAATCAGTTTTTCTCTGCGCCACTCTTGGGTTTGAATCATCTGACACGCATGGGACAAAGCGAAAGCCTGTGAGGGTGGCATTGCCGTCGAATAGACATGATGCCGTGCAAACTGGGTTAAGTAATCACCCACCTCGGCTGAACATAGAATCGCAGCACCGGAAAGACCAAATGCTTTACCGAAGGTCACCACCAAAATATCAGGTGTGATTTGCACAGCATTGCAGCTACCTGCCCCTCTGTCGCCTAACACACCGATGCCATGAGCGTCATCAACCGCCAACCAACTGTCATATTCATTGGTAAGGCTAGTGATATCTTCGAGAGGTGCTTGGTCACCATCCATGCTGAAAACGCCCTCCGTCACGATTAACGATTGTGGAGAACGGCTTAGTAACGACTCAAGATGCTGCACATTGTTGTGCTTAAAGCGTTTCATTGAGGCCGGAGAAAGCACACCCGCTTCTATCAAAGAGGCGTGATTAAGCTTGTCTTGTAGCAAGACGTCATCTTTCTCGAGCAGAGAAAACAACAAGGCTTGATTGGCGCTGAATCCAGAATTGAAAAGAATGGCACGCTCGAAGCCAAGCCACTCACACAGCTGAGCTTCTAGGTTTCGATGAGCTGAGCTAAACCCGGTGACTAATGGCGACGCTGCACTGCCAGCACCATACTGATACAACCCGTTTTGCCATGCTTCGACCAACTCAGGATCGTTCGCCAGTCCCAAGTAGTCATTACTCGAAAAGTTTATGAAGTGTGAACCTTCACTACTAAGCAATGGACCATTACTGTTTTCAAGCACCTTGAGTTGACGTGTTAACCCTTGCTCACGGCGATAAACAAGGGCTTCTTTGATGCGAGATTTAAACCGTGGCATCGTAGAACATGTCATCTTTCGTAGGGCGAGCTGCAACGCGCTCCACCACTTGATCTAACAGTTCGTTTTCTTGAATTTCATCAGGCTTTTGAGCCACTTCTTGGCTGTTGATACCCAGCTTCTTGAACAGCTGCATATCTGTATCTTCATCTGGGTTTGGCGTAGTCAATAGCTTACAGCCGTAGAAGATAGAGTTTGCACCTGCCATGAAACACATCGCTTGCATCTGTTCGTTCATGTTCTCGCGACCTGCAGATAAACGAACCGCAGACTTAGGCATCATGATACGAGCAATCGCGATCAATTTAATAAAGTCGAAAGACTCAACATCATCGACGTTTTCCATCGGTGTGCCTTTCACTTTAACAAGCATATTGATTGGCACACTCTCTGGGTGTACCGGAAGGTTAGCTAGCTCTACCAGAAGACCTGCACGGTCATTAGTGCTTTCACCCATACCAATAATACCGCCTGAACAGATCTTCATACCGGCATCACGAACGTGAGATAGCGTGTCTAGACGATCTTGATAGGTACGAGTGGTAATAATGCTGCCATAAAACTCTGGAGAGGTATCAAGGTTGTGGTTGTAGTAATCCAACCCTGCATCGGCTAATTCACCTGCTTGCTCGGGCGTTAGCATGCCTAGTGTCATACAGGTTTCTAGTCCCATACCTTTTACACCTTTAATCATATCGGTAAGGTGTGGCATATCGCGCGCTTTCGGGTTCTTCCATGCTGCGCCCATACAAAAACGTGTTGAGCCCGCATTCTTAGCTTTCTGTGCGGCATCCAACACACGCTCAACTTCCATCAGGCGCTCTTTATCGACATCAGTTCGATAGTGAGCACTTTGCGGACAGTATTTACAATCTTCAGGACAAGCACCTGTTTTGATCGATAACAGCGTACTCACCTGCACGTGGTTGTGCTCTTGGTACTGTCTGTGAACCAGTTGTGCTTCAAACATTAAATCCATAAATGGTTTTTCAAGCAGTGCCTTTACTTCAGCGACTGTCCAGTCATGACGAACTTCCACGTGTCGATCCTTTTTTATTATTTGATGTCGCATCTCCATCAATAGAGATTGCATTTATGCTTGGCTAGTCTACCGACAAGCTTTAGACTGTCAACACATTGATAATAACAAAAGTTTACATATGGTTGCTTTTTAACCGCAACAGGAACGGAAATCGTTATGGATCTCGCCTTTGATCGCCAGCATATCTGGCATCCCTACACATCAACTTTAACACCTCTGACCTGCTATCCTGTTACCAATGCAGACGGCGTTTACCTAGAACTAGAAGACGGAAATCGAATTATTGATGGCATGTCCTCTTGGTGGTCAACGATCCACGGATACAATCATCCGGTCTTAAACGAAGCAGCGCACAGCCAGATCGAAAAGGTTTCACACGTGATGTTTGGTGGCATCACCCACCAGCCCGCTATCGATTTATGTAAGAAGCTTCTTAAGCTAGCACCAGACAATCTAGAACACGTATTTTTGGCTGATTCGGGCTCAGTTGCTGTAGAAGTGAGCCTAAAAATGGCACTTCAGTTTTGGCATGCGAAAGGACAACCTCGCTCTAAATTCTTAACGCTGAGAGATGGTTATCATGGTGACACGTTCGCTGCGATGTCAGTGACAGATCCCGATAACTCAATGCACAGTCTCTATAAGGGTTTTTTACCTGAGCATATTTTCGCTGACTCACCGAAGACTGGCTTTTGGGATGACTGGAACCCAAGTGACATTGATAGTTTTCGTGAAAAGCTATCCGCACATCATCAAGAAGTCGCCGCCGTGATCTTAGAGCCGATTGTTCAAGGCGCTGGCGGTATGCGTATTTATCACCCTGAGTTCTTAAAACAAGTTCGCTTGCTTTGTGACGAATTTAACGTGCTGTTAATTTTGGATGAGATTGCGACCGGCTTTGGCCGCACAGGTAAATTGTTTGCCTGCGAGTATGCAGATACTCAACCGGATATTTTGTGTGTCGGCAAAGCACTGACTGGTGGTTACATGACGCTTTCCGCAACACTAGCAAGCAAAGAAGTCGCAGACACCGTATGTGGAGGTGAAGCAGGTTGCTTCATGCACGGCCCAACTTTTATGGGTAACCCATTAGCTTGTGCCGTTGGGGCCGCGAGTTTATCCCTAATAGAGCAAGGCCACTGGCAAAATCAAACTCTACAAATTGAACAGCTCTTCTCAGAGCTACTGCCACCGTTGCTCAAACATGAACTGGTTAAAGACGTTCGTTGGTTAGGCGCTATTGGCGTCGTAGAGACCCACTCGCCAGTCGAAATGGAAACTATACAGGCTCATTTTGTCGAGCAAGGTGTTTGGATTCGTCCATTCGGAAGGTTAATTTATATGATGCCTCCGTTTATTAGCGAACCACAACATATCGAAAAATTGGTCGCTGCTATCGACACTGCATTACAAAATACTCATTGCTTTAAATAGCTATTAAATAATGAGTTTATTGTTCTGAACAAGAGTGGTGATTATTTCCGTATATCTTCAGTAATAAATAATTTAATAAAACTAAAAGGCCTTACATAAAAGTAAGGCCTTATCTATTTTGAAGATATCCGTCAGTTTAACGTAATTGACTATCTTTACTTGCTCGACGGTTAAACAATGAATGTCGATGTGCGTCGTGCTCTAATAATAACTGACATTCGATACACAAACGAACGCCTTTTAACGCGAGTCGTCTTTTTTCTGGTATCTCGTCGCCACACTCATCACAATAACGCAAACTCTCACCACCTCGAAGGTTTCCTCTTACACGAGAGATCTCATCATCGATGGTATTTTGTATTTGCTGGCTGACACTGTCGTCTCCAGCCCATCCTACGGCCATAAGCCCTCCTCTATACATAAACGAGAAAATCTTTACCTACCGCGGTAAGAGCACATTATAGCCGGATATCAATTGGGTAATAATAACCACAAATAACAAATTACTATTACAAATTGGTAATAGTAATTAAATAAAAGTAGTTAAGGAATGCATCAACCAATGATTAAGGTAATAAAAAACCCAGCCAATAGGCTGGGTTTTCAATATTTTATGAGCTCATTAAATCGTAAAACGATTAGCCGATGTGCGTTACGCCGCCCATGTATGGCTGAAGTACTGCTGGGATAGCAATACGGCCATCTGCTTCTTGGTTGTTCTCAAGAATCGCAACCATAGTACGACCAACAGCAAGACCAGAACCGTTTAGTGTGTGCACAAGTTCAGGTTTCTTCTCGCCTTTACGACGGAAACGAGCTTGCATACGACGAGCTTGGAAATCCCACATGTTTGAACAAGAAGAGATTTCACGGTAAGTCTCTTGTGCTGGAACCCATACTTCTAAATCGTAAGTTTTCGCAGCGCCGAAGCCCATGTCACCAGTACATAGAACCACTTTACGGTAAGGAAGCTCTAGAAGTTGAAGTACTTTCTCAGCGTGACCTGTTAGCTCTTCAAGAGCTGCCATTGAGTCTTCTGGCTTAGTGATTTGTACTAGTTCAACTTTGTCGAATTGGTGCATACGGATAAGACCACGAGTGTCACGACCGTAAGAACCCGCTTCAGAACGGAAACATGGAGTGTGAGCTGTCATCTTAAGTGGCAGTTCAGCTTCGTCTGTAATGGTATCGCGAACCATGTTTGTTACCGGTACTTCCGCAGTAGGGATAAGTGATAGCGTCTTAAGAGGAACATCACTTACTTGCTCAGTTAGCGGGCTTGTGTGGAACAAGTCTTCGCCAAACTTAGGAAGTTGACCCGTGCCGTATAGGCTATCGTGGTTCACTAGGTACGGTACGTACATTTCTGTGTAGCCGTGCTCATCAGTGTGAAGGTCCAACATGAACTGAGCAATCGCACGGTGTAGACGTGCAAATTTGCCTTTCATCACGATGAAACGAGAACCAGAGATTTTTACTGCGCTAGCAAAATCAAGACCGCCAGACATTTCGCCAAGATCAACATGATCTTTTACTTCGAAGTCGTAAGTCTTAGGTTGACCCCAACGAGAAACTTCAACGTTATCATCTTCGTCTTTACCTTCTGGCACAGACTCGTCTGGCAGGTTTGGAATAGACATAGTGATCGTTTCTAGATCAGATTGAAGCTCAGCCAATGCTGCTTTAGCTTGGTCTAGTTCTGCGCCTAAGTTGCCTACTTCAGCAAGGATACGCTCAGCTTCTTCATGGTCGCCTTTTGCTTTCGCTTGACCAATGGACTTCGATCGAGAGTTACGTAACGCTTGTAGCTCTTCAGTTTTCATCTGAAGGGACTTACGTTTTTCTTCAAGTTCACGAATTGTCTCTACATCAAGGGCGAAGCCTCGACGTGCTAATTTTGCCGCTGTTTCATCCAGCTCAGCTCGAAGTAATTTAGAATCCAGCATTGCTAATCCTATGCTTTAGTTATTTGAATATTCAGTAATTTGCTACTGAATCACTGCTAAACCCCTAAAACTGGTGCTATTTCAACCAATTTGTAACGATTTAATTTAAATTTTATGACTAGGTAACGATATCCAAAAAAGACTACTTTTCATAGCGTTTTTGTGGGCTTTTTGCGTCCAAATCCGCCAGATAATCTAGCTTCTCGCCAATTTTGGTCTCTAAGCCTCGTTTTGTTGGGAAATAGTATTGCTTCTCTCCCATTTCAGAAGGCAAGTACTTTTCACCCGCAGCGTAGGCTCCTGGTTCATCATGAGCATAACGGTATTCTTGCCCGTAGCCCATGTCCTTCATCAAGGTCGTTGGTGCATTTCGCAAATGATGAGGCACTTCGTACTCAGGGAGGTTATGAGCATCGGATAACGCTTGCTTCCATGCTGTATAAACCGCATTACTCTTTGGTGCACAAGCTAAATAAACAACCGCCTGTGCAATCGCGCGTTCTCCCTCAGCAGGACCAATACGTGTAAAGCAATCCCAAGCAGACATCGCAACCTGCATGGCACGAGGGTCAGCGTTACCAATATCTTCAGAAGCTATTGCCAATAAGCGCCTAACGATATAAAGCGGATCACAGCCTGCCGCAATCATTCGAGCCGACCAGTACAGCGCCGCATCAGGTTTTGAACCACGAATCGATTTATGAACAGCGGATATTAGGTCATACCAAATATCACCCTTGTTATCAAAGCGAGCCACTTTCTCACCTGCTACTTCCGCAAGCAACTGTATGGTAACCGACTTCTCACCTTTGTCGTTGTCTTCAGCCATGTCATACAGCAGCTCAAGGTAGTTGAGCGACATACGCGCGTCACCGTTCACTAACTCAGCTAAGCGATCCAAAACATTGTCAGCAAAGTGAGCAGGAACGTCACCAAGGCCACGCTGCTTATCTTCAACCGCTTGGCGTATTACCGTCGCAATATCATCGGTATTGAGAGAAGTCAGCTTGTACACTCGCGCACGAGATAACAGAGCATTGTTTAACTCGAAGGAAGGATTTTCGGTCGTCGCACCAATGAAGGTAACCGTACCTTCCTCAATATGAGGCAGAAAAGCATCTTGCTGGCTTTTATTAAAACGATGGACCTCATCCACAAACAAGATGGTTCTTCGCCCTGCTTGCTTGTTTTCACGCGCTTTTTCGATAGCGATGCGAATGTCTTTCACGCCAGATGTCACAGCAGACACACGCTCCACTTCTGCATTAGCATAATTGGCGGCTACTTCTGCGAGCGTGGTTTTACCGGTGCCAGGAGGCCCCCACAAAATCATCGAGTGTATATGGCCCGCTTCAAGGGCTCTACGCAGGGGTTTTCCTGGACCTAATATGTGCTGCTGACCGATGTACTGCTCTACAGTTTCTGGTCTCATACGAGCAGCAAGGGGACGAAAATCTTCGTCCCCTGCAAAATCTAAGCTGTAATTACTCAATTGCAATCTCTTGATTATTTGATGGCATCGAGCTGATGGAAACAATATCCCTCAACCCTATCGACGTACTACCAAACGATCGGCTTGTTTCGATCAATTTCTTTGGTCGTCGACCTCGACACCTTCCGGTGCTACAAAAGTAAAGCGGTCTGCTGCTGGTTTCCCCAGGTTCACATTGCTGAAGGTAAACTCACCTTTTTGACCGTCTTGTTCAATCACATTAAAGCCTTGAACAATGCCTTTTTCATTGATATTAATCTGGAAGTCACCCTGATTAGAGTCAACTGCCGTTGGTGTTAACGTAAATTGGTTACCCGATTGCGCCACATTGTAGTTATCCCAATCGCTTTCTTGGTTACGAGTCAGTAGTACAAAAGGCGTTTGCGATGTCGCTTGCTCTTGCCAGTAAATGCTGACTTGCTCAATGAACGGGCTGTAATACCACAAACTCTGCCCATCAGAGACCAATAGGTTTTCATCCGGGAAAGTGGTTTCCCAACGGAATAAGCTTGGACGTGCAATTTCAACCGTGCCTTCACCTTCCATTACAACATCACCGTCAGGGCTTGTGACCACTTGTTTAAAATCAGCACTAAACCCTGCGTTCAATGCCAAGCGGCTGCTCAACTCTTCTTTGGGAGAAGCAAACACTGAGAAGCTCATAAATAAAAGTGCGAATACTTTTTTCATTAATAGTCCTATTACAAGGTAAATCGGTCATAAAACTACGACCGATTATTAAGGGTTGAGTTCCTATCTACACAATTAAGTGATTACTCTTTCGGCGGCGCTGGAGCCAAGACTTCTCGGTTACCGTTATGACCCGGAGCACTTACAATGCCTTGCGCCTCAAGCTGCTCAACAATTCGTGCCGCTCGGTTGTAACCGATCTTGAATCGACGTTGTACACCGGAAACTGAACCGCGACGAGAATGAACAACGTGCTCGACTACTTGATCAAACAGAGGGTCAACCTGTTCATCACCTTCCATCTTCTCACCCGGAAGCAAGGTTTCGGGCGTTTGCTCACCATTGGTAATTTCATCAATGTAGTTTGGTTTACCACGTGCCTTCCAGTTATTTACCACTGCGTGTACATCATCATCTGACGCAAACGCACCATGAACTCGGATTGTATGGCTAGAACCTGGCGGTAAGTAAAGCATATCACCCATACCAAGCAGCGATTCTGCACCACCTTGGTCAAGAATCGTTCGAGAGTCAGTCTTAGTTGATACGGTAAAGGCAACACGCGTTGGAATGTTAGCTTTAATCAGACCGGTAATAACATCAACCGATGGGCGCTGAGTTGCAAGAATCAAGTGAACACCTGCCGCACGAGCTTTTTGTGCCAAGCGGGCAATCAGTTCTTCTACTTTCTTACCCACTACCATGATTAAGTCGGCAAATTCATCGACGATAACCACAATATATGGCAGCTTCTCGAGCAATGGCGCTTCTGGGTCCATGCTATCACCCGGTTTCCACAATGGATCGTGAATTGGGTGACCGGCATCTGCAGCCATCTTAAGCTTGTCGTTATAGCCTTTAATGTTACGAACACCAAGTGCTGACATCAGTTTGTAACGACGTTCCATTTCACCAACACACCAACGAAGTGCATTCGACGCATCTTTCATGTCGGTAACCACTTCAGACAACAGATGAGGAATCCCCTCATACACCGATAGCTCAAGCATTTTCGGGTCAATCATGATGAATCGCACGTCTTCAGGCGATGCCTTATACAGCATACTCAAGATCATTACGTTCACACCCACCGATTTACCAGAACCTGTGGTACCCGCAACCAGAACGTGTGGCATCTTAGCTAAGTCAGCAATCACAGCTTCACCTGCAATATCTTGTCCTAATACCACCGTCGTTGGTGATTTCGCTTCTTGGAACTTCTCGCTGCTCACTACGTCTGAGAAGAATACGGTTTGACGACTCATGTTTGGCAGCTCTAAACCGACATAAGGTTTACCCGGAATCACTTCAACAACACGTACCGCCAACGCAGACAATGAACGAGCCAAGTCCATAGAAAGGCCTGAAATACGGCTTACTTTGACACCTGGAGCCAAATCTAACTCGAAGCGCGTGATTACTGGACCAGGGAAGATATCAACAACATCCGCTTTAATCTTGTAGTCAGCTAGCTTGGATTCAACCAAACGAGCGATCGCTTCTAGTGCATCACGATCGATAAATGTTTCACGCTTCTCTGGGTGAAACAATAGATCCAGTGTCGGTAGTGGCTCTGCCGGTTTCGGCAAGTTAACTTCCTGCTGAACCAAGAATGGGTTTTGTGCAGCTGCCATATTCGCTTGAGCTTCAGAAACAATATTCTGGAAGGCCGCAACGTCTTTATCCAGATTTAGGTCTTCATCTTCCGTTACTTCTTCCCAAGGAAGATCAATCTCCTGCTCTTCATCCGCAACGGCAGGTTGTGCTGTTTGCTCTTGCTGATAAGAGAATGATTCACGTTGTTCTTCGATATCATTCTCTACTATTTCAGATTCAAATTCAGAAGGCTGCTCGTAACCTTGCTCTTCAGGCGCATCATATGGTGCACGGTGCGCTGAGAATTCATCTTGCGCATCAGCTTCTGGTTCACCCATAGGTGACGCATACAAAGATTCAGGCTGAACGTCGTCAGCGTCAAATTCTGTAGACGCTTGAGCTTCGTTCTCAATCTCTGGTTGTACATGTTGCTCATCAAGAGCTGTTTCTGCGCTCTCTTCCACAATAGGCTCAGTAGGACTAACGGATTCCGGCTCTTGCTGCATATATTGTTGATAAGCAGCTTGAGATTCATGGGCATCTGTCTGATCTTGTTCTGCAAGATCATCTTCATACATTGCAGCACTTTCTAACTGCTCTATCGTCGCGTTCAGCTGCTTAGAACGCTCAACGCCCTCTTCCAATGGCTCTTGTGGCGCTTGATAAACAGGGGCGGCAGCAATTGGTTTTTCTGGTTGAGGAGCAACAGCGGGTTGAGTCACTCGAGAAACAGGCTCTTGAGAAACCGAAGCTTGCTGCTTAGCCAGCGCTTCCGCAGGCATATGAATATTGTAATGACGTTTCTCTGCTGCGCCATCATTAGCCATGCTGGTCGCAATACCAGAAGGTTCATTAGTCGCTAAGAAGCTCATTGCAGGATCGAGAGCTTCCGATGCCGTACCAGATTCCTCGATTACATCTTCATTGTAGATTGGCTGCTGACGGTTCTCTTGCATAGGATCTCGGTCTGCCGACTCTTTCAATTCTGGCTCAAGTAATTCTTGGTCTTGACCACGAGCTTTATTTACCGCTGAAGTAAAGAGCTTAATTGCACCTTCACCTAGCAATTCCACAATTCTTAACCAAGAGATACCGGTTAAAAGCGTAAAGCCTGCACCCCAGAGGAAAAGAAGCACAAGCGTACTACCCAGAATATTCAGCGTTGGCAGTGCAAGGCTCGTTAATACGTCACCAACCACGCCACCTGATGAGAAGTACCAGATATCATCGAAGTTAATGTCAGCCAAACCACAGCTGGTCAGGATAAGCACCGTTAAGCCAAGTAAACGGGAGCCCCACAACATAAAGTCGATCTGTTCGTCTTCATTACGCTTACGGAATAAGACCCAAGCTGCAAAAGTCACTAAGATAGGGAGTGGATAAGCCAGAGAGCCGAACACAAAGAAAAGCGTATCTGCTAGCCATGCACCTAGATAGCCACCTGCGTTTTGAATATCACCACCCCACGCGGTTTGCGACCATGATGGATCGGCTGGGCTAAAGGTTAATAACGCAACGGCAAGTAGAATAGAGAAAAGAACACCCAATATCAGGCTGCACTCTTTAAGGCGTTGAGAACCATTCAGACGAGAAGACTGGGGCTCTTCACTCGTTTTAATGATTGTTTCTACTTTATTACTGCTCTGCTTGAACATAAACCAACTTAATAATTAAACGGGATAAAAACATAGCGAGCGGCACAGGCCGCCCGTTTCAATGAAACTACTGTTGATTTAACCATATCAAACCAAAAAACCCAATTCCAGAAAGCAAGAAAGCGGAACAAATGTCCGCTTTCTTTCATTTCACCAATTATGACTAACGAGTTTTAATCACAAGTTGATTGGTTTGTTTCACTTCTTCCATTACCACGTAAGTTCGAGTGTCGTTTACGCCCGGTAGACGAAGTAACGTATCACCCAGTAGCTTACGGTAAGCACCCATATCAGATACACGTGTTTTTAGAAGATAGTCAAAGTCACCCGACACTAAATGACACTCTTGGATGTCATCCAGTTTCTGCACAGCGGTGTTGAATTGTTCGAACACATCTGGCGCACCACGGTTCAAAGTAATTTCAACAAACACCAAAAGTGAAGCATCAAGGTACTGTGGGTTCAGCAGCGCTGTGTACCCAGTAATGTAACCTTGACGTTCTAAACGACGAACACGTTCAAGACACGGAGTCGGAGAAAGTCCTACTCGTTTTGAGAGTTCAACGTTCGAGATACGACCGTCTTTTTGCAACTCATTAAGAATGTTGCGGTCAATACGATCTAGTTCCTTGGACGGCTTCTTATAATTGTCTGCCATTTTTTATTCCACCTTATTACTTCCTTGCAAAAAAATATACTACAACTTTTTAATATTCAGTATCAAATTTTATCTGAACATATCTATACTAGATATTAATTCGACAGAATTACCCTACACATAGATAAAACAACCAAAATAAAATGAGGAGTCAGGATGATCATTGGCGTACCTAAGGAAATCAAAAACCACGAATACCGCGTTGGTATGACCCCAGCTAGCGTGAGAGAACTAATCTCACACGGCCACCAAGTTTTTGTTGAAACCAATGCCGGTACTGGTATCGGTTTTTCAGACGATGATTACATCGCTGTAGGCGCATCCATTCTTCCTACTGCTGCTGACGTTTTCGCGAAAGCAGAGATGATTGTAAAGGTTAAAGAACCTCAAGCTGTCGAGCGAGCTATGCTTCGCGAAGGGCAAATATTATTTACTTATTTACACCTTGCACCAGATTTTCCACAAACTGAAGAGCTTATCAAGAGCAAAGCTGTCTGCGTAGCCTATGAGACTGTAACAGATAATATGGGTCGCTTGCCACTATTAGCACCAATGTCTGAAGTAGCTGGTCGCATGTCTATTCAAGCAGGTGCACAAACTTTAGAGAAATCTAACGGTGGTTGTGGTCTTCTTCTAGGCGGCGTTCCAGGTGTTGAACCTGCGAAAGTTGTTGTTGTTGGCGGCGGTGTTGTAGGTGCTAACGCAGCACGTATGGCTGTTGGCCTTCGCGCTGACGTAACGATTCTTGACCGTAACGTAGACACACTTCGTCGCCTTGACGAAGAGTTCCAAGGTCGCGCAAAAGTGGTTTATTCTACTGAAGACGCTATCGAGAAGCATGTTCTAGAAGCAGACCTAGTGATTGGTGCAGTACTGATCCCTGGTGCAGCAGCGCCTAAACTAGTTACAAAAGAGCACATCGCTAAGATGAAACCAGGTTCAGCAGTTGTTGACGTTGCAATCGACCAAGGTGGTTGTTTCGAAACTTCTCACGCGACAACTCACGCAGAACCAACTTACATCGTTGATGACGTGGTTCACTACTGTGTTGCAAACATGCCTGGTGCTGTTGCTCGCACTTCTACTTACGCACTAAACAATGCAACACTTCCTTACATTGTTAAGCTAGCGAACAAAGGTTACCGCGAAGCACTTCTATCAGACAAAGGCTTCCTAGAAGGTCTTAACGTGATTCACGGTAAAGTGACTTGTAAAGAAGTTGCAGAGAGCTTTGACCTAGAATACGTAGATCCAGCTGAAGCTATCGCGATGTTCAACTAATAATGTCATGACTCACTGAGCGTCAAATTTTCTCGTTGAGGCGCTCAGTTGAATCATACACATGAAAAAGCCAGTCCGATTATGTCGAACTGGCTTTTTTGTCTCTGTAACACTCATATTCGAAAACTGTGAGAAGCACACTTTCTAGTAGCCGCACCGTTTATCGGTCGCTCTTAACACCATGAATCAACAGGTTTCTGGGGGTGATGCTACGTTCACAAAACTCTTCTATGGTTGCTTCATAGCCTTGTTCTTTTAAATAAATCGCTCTGTCTAATGCTAGCCATATCTCTAATGGGCGCCTGAAAACCTGCTGAACCAGACTTAACTTTTCCATCTCCCAGAAAAGTTCTTCGCCTTGCACTAGATAAGAGTCAAAATCGACATTAGAACCAAGCGACAACTCCTTCACTTCACAAGCCCAACGGCAGAACGACTCAAACCCTTTAGCTAGCTCTGATTTTTTGATACTCGGCACAGGAATGTATTCATCAATTCCCATTTCAGCCTTGAGTAACTGGCTGAAGGCTAGGCGATAACTCATCTCTAATTGACGATGACGCTTAACCCTCTCACCACCGGTCACAGTCTCTTGCAGTGGGATTCGTAAATCGCTCTTGCTCAATGTTAAATCCGAGGTCTTTGCCACTGATGACATCGGTTGGTAGTTTTCGTCACGAATAAGGTGATAACAACAAGGGGATATAGTCACAGCAGGAAGCCCATGCGACACGGACTTTTTAACTAACTCGACATGAAGATCACCACAGGCATGCAGCGCGACAGCATGTTGATTTGGATTAAATACCTCATCTGCCCTTTCAGAAAACGCGTCACCTTGTACAAAGGTCATCTCTAGATGTTGTGCATCCGCAATTTTTTGGCCACTCTCACACAGTGATTGTTGCCATTCAAAGCTGGTCACCTTTTGGCTCGATTG
This sequence comes from Vibrio sp. HI00D65, assembly GCF_001635455.1. Classification (GTDB taxonomy): domain Bacteria; phylum Pseudomonadota; class Gammaproteobacteria; order Enterobacterales; family Vibrionaceae; genus Vibrio. The sequence continues at coordinate 111,848 of NZ_LWEH01000013.1, read as the reverse complement.
CTGAGACAAAATTCGCCCTAAGAACCCTTTACCAGAACACCACTCCAACCACTCTTTTCCGTGATGATGTTCAAGCGCTGCTTCACCCATAGATACGATTTGCTGCAACTTTCTTCCAGGGATACCGTCTTCAGTCCCTCTAGGAAGCTGCAAGCCTTTGAGAGCTGTATTAGTAAATTGAGTGCTTTGGTGAGCCTGCGCAAGCTGTGGCAGAAAACGACCGAGCTCAGTAATCAACAGATCAGGCTGCTCTTTCAGCGTCTGAATATTTTCGATCGTTAAGACATTTAACCAGTCAACAAGTGGCGGGTTAACTTCTTGCCATGGTTGCTGTTGTGTTTGGCTTAGGTGAAAAGGTTCGGAACGCCAATAAACTTGGTGCTCAAGCAAAAATAAGTCGAGTATTTTAAATCGTGAATGCATGCTTCCCCCTATGGTGCGTGGATTGTAGGGGTAACCGGCTTAAATGAAAAGGTTCGAGGTAAAGAGAACGAAAGGTGAACGGTAAATGCCAAAAAGAAAAACGGCCTGTCACTACAGGCCGATTAAAAATCTTGTTTTCAAGATAGAATTAACGAACTGGCAGCTCGATATCTTTAAACATCTCTTCAATCTCTTCATTCGATTTCAAAGAGATAGCTTGCTCTACCACTGGGCGAGTCAAATGAGGTGCAAAACGTTCCATGAAATCAAACATGTAAGAACGCAGGAACGTACCTTTTCTAAAGCCAATGCTGGTTGTGCTCGCACCAAATAGATGGCTCGCATCAATCGCAACCAAATCGGTATCTTGTTCATGGTCAATCGCCATGCTCGCAATCACACCAACACCAATGCCCATACGAACGTAAGTTTTGATTACATCAGCATCCGTTGCAGTAAATACCACGCGTGGTGTTAGACCCACTTTGTTAAATGCGGTATCCAGCTCAGAACGACCTGTAAAGCCGAAGACGTATGTTACCAGAGCGTACGCCGCCAGATCCTCAATAGTGATGTTCTGCTTTTGAGCTAGCGGGTGATCTTTTGTAACCACGATAGAACGGTTCCAGTGGTAACAGGGTAGCATGATCGCGTCTTGGTAAAGGTGAAGTGCTTCTGTCGCGATCGCGAAGTTTGCTGTTCCTTTGGCTACCGCCTCAGACATTTGGCTTGGCGTACCTTGGTGCATATGAAGCGACACTTTAGGGTAGCGTGCTGTGAAACCTTTAATAACATCAGGCAGAGCATAACGTGCTTGAGTATGAGTCGTCGAAATGTTCAATGTGCCCACCTCTGGATGAGTATGCTCACCAGCTACGGCTTTAATACTTTCAACGCGAGCTAGAATCTCTTGAGAGATACGAATGATATCCTCACCAGCTTGAGTAACCTGAGTCAAATGCTTGCCGCTTCGCTCAAAGATCTGGATACCCAACTCATCTTCCAGTAATCTAACTTGTTTACTGATGCCTGGCTGAGAAGTGTATAAACTCTCCGCTGTCGCAGAAACATTTAGGTTATGGTTTACAACCTCAACAATGTACTTCAGTTGCTGTAACTTCATATCTAACCTCGTAATCCTTTACTCATTTCTGTGCTAACTTATTTGCAAAGAGAGCATTCTAGTCTCGTGTAATATAATTATTAGTTATAACGCTTCAAGCACTAAAAAGACAGAAAAATTGAGTTTTTCTCGATTAACAAATAGAAATGACACGATGGCTTTGCTAGCTAGCCCTCATTCCCATAAATTAGTTGATAGTTTTGATTGCTGATTACGCTCAACAAGAGATAATCAGAAATTGCATTTTACGAGTGCCGATACATCATGGAATCGTGTATCCTCTCTAGTTAGCTCAAGAAAACATAAGCAGACATAAATATATGAATAACCCTGGTTTAATTATTGCCTTAGTCGCGATTCTTTTGGTGTTGGTATTAGGTTACAACATCATGCTTCAGTACAAAGTTAAGGTAGAAACAGCGAAGAAACAGGAAGCTTCTCGTTATTTGACCATTATTGATGGAACCGAAGAGCTTATTGGCAACGCGCACCACATGCCGTTTAGCCAAGATCTTCTTGTGTGCTTAAATAATCGAATTCTCGATGCATTAGAAAACATGTATCAGCTCGACCCCAAAAATAAGCAACTTGTCCAGCGTATTGAAAGCGTAAAACAGCAAATCACCCAGCTTAAAGAGAACTACCAAGGTGGCGAAAGCACGGCCTTTAGAGTTCCAAGCAGTGATAAACAAGCAATCATGATGCTCAAACTGGTTAAGCGCCTGCGCGATACGGTTCGTAACGAGCACAACAAAGGCCGTTTTGAAACCCAAGCTTACGTGGTAGAAAACGCACGTTTAGAGACTATTCAGATTCGAATCAACATTGAGAACGTGATCAAACGTGCTAATGATTCAATTTCACGCGGTCAACCAGGTACCGCTATTCAACTGCTTCGTAAAGGTATTGATGCATTAGCAACCAAGAATGACGCATACTCAATGAGAGCAAAAGAAAAACTTCAGCAGATGCTGAATGACCTTGACCAAAAACGCCAAGACAAAAACGCACACGATTTACAGCAGATGGAATCCAAAGAGCGCGAAGACGATATGGACGCGCTATTCGGTCAGAAGAAGAAGTGGTAACTGCAGCTTAATCCGAACGATTGAGAAGGCCACCATTAGATATCTAAGGTGGCCTTTTTTATCGCTGACGAATTTCCTTTCTCGATATAGGGAGATCCTATTAGCTGTGATAAACTCCCGCATTATCAACAAACCTGCTCCGACCATGTATCAAGAACTACTCGCACCAATCCACTCTTTTCTAAAAGCTGAAACGCCAGATTCATGGATCGATGAAGCCAAAAAGCCTGAAAACCTTCACATCATTTTGCGCGATCACATGCTGTGTGAACTTAAAGCAGCGCAGAGCGCTTTGTTCCTTATCCGTAAATACGCGGTAGATAAAGAAAGTGCTAAACAACTGAATGAATGGATCTTGCCATACGAGCAATTTGCCTACCGTCGCATTGGTAATTTAGAGTCACTTCGTGGCAAGAGCAACGTTTCAAAGCAAATCACAGCAAAAGAAGGCTGTAATTACGGCGCCGACCTTATCGATAAAATGGTGATGTTGATTAAAGAAGAACTGCACCACTTCTACCAAGTAATGGAACTGATGGAGAAGAAAGGCGTCACTTACCAGCCGATTGAAGCGGGTCGTTACGCTAAAGGGCTAATCAAACAAGTAAAGACATACGAACCAGATGCCCTAGTCGATAAACTGATTATTGGTGCCTTTATTGAAGCACGCTCTTGTGAGCGTTTTGCCAAATTAGCGCCTTTCTTAGAAGAAGACATGGAGAAGTTTTACGTATCTCTACTTCGTTCAGAGGCTCGTCACTACCAAGATTACCTTGAGTTGGCAGAGCAAATCGCTGGCAAAGATATCTCAGAGCGTATTGTTCATTTCGCTCATGTGGAAGCAGACCTGATCACCTCAGACGATAGCGACTTTAAATTCCATAGTGGCGCACCAGTATAATCCGCTAAGAAAGTACGCTCCAATCCAAACAAAGAGGGCCAGCTAATTGCTGGCCTTTTTATTTGTTCCACGCTAGCTATAAGAGAAAGTTAAGCTAGAGTGCCGTTGATTTCAGCAAGCACAGCTGCAGGGTCTACAGCCTGAGTAATTGGACGACCAATAACTAGGTAGTCAGAACCTGATTCAATCGCTTTAGAAGGCGTCATGATGCGCTTCTGGTCACCAACATCGGCACCTACAGGGCGAATGCCTGGAGTCACCAGCTTGAACTCCTGGCCAAGAGCACCTTTCAATAAAGAGGCCTCTTGTGCTGAACACACGACACCGTCAAGACCTGAGTTTTTAGTTAAAGAAGCCAAACGCATGACTTGCTGCTGTGGTTCAAGATCTAAACCGATACCAGCTAAGTCCGATTGCTCCATGCTCGTCAGTACTGTTACACCAATCAGTAATGGGCGATCTTTACCATAAGGTTCCAAGATTTCACGTGAAGCCGTCATCATGCGTTCGCCACCACTTGCGTGCACGTTCACCATCCATACACCTAGCTCAGCGGCTGCACGTACTGCTTTTGAACATGTGTTCGGGATATCGTGGAATTTAAGATCCAAGAATACTGAGAAACCACGTTTATGCAATTCACGAACAAATTCAGGACCAAACAGGGTAAACATCTCTTTACCCACTTTTAGGCGGCAAGATGCTGGATCAATACGGTCAACAAAGGCTAACGCATCCGCTTGGTTGTCATAATCCAAAGCTACAATGATTTTTTGGTCGTTCATTTCATCTCCTAACGCAGTTAACTTTCTTAAAAATATTTTCCCACCTATGTAGGTGGTATATAACAGTCATAAAAATGCAGCCCGAAAGCTGCAATTAATAATTTGGTCTAAAATGACCACAAATCTATTCACCATCTAGCCCACGAATAGGCTTGATCGTCCCCCACCCTTTACATGAAGGGCAGTGCCAATACATTGAGTGTGTTGAGAACCCACACTGACGACAACGGTAATGAGGCTTAACCTTAAGCTGTTCACCAACCATAGATTGAAGCGTGGTTAAGCTTTCTTTTGCTCGACCTTCTTCTGCTTCTGCTAGGTGGTAATCGATCAATCGATAGAAACCTTTCATGGTTGGGTTTTTCACGAGTTGCTTAGTCAGTAACTCTTGAGCAGAACCAATATCTTCATGATGAGCGACTAACTGCGCCAGCATCAATTCGGCCGACACGCCAGCTTTCTTCTGGATACAAGCTTTAAGGAATTCAACCAACTGAGCTTCATGCCCAAGTTTGTGGTAGCACTCAGAAAGGGTCGGTAACACCTCACTGATAAAATCAATATCTTGCTCAAGAACAGCCTCAAGACAATCAATCGTCTTTTGGTAATCTTCATTCGCTAAGTGGAATTTACCCAAAGCGATGCTCGCACGCACGCACTTAGGGTCTTCAGATAACGCCTTCTTAAAATACGCTAGTGCTTTAGAGCGATGACCATCGGCTTGTTCTTGCATTGCAAGTTCACACCAAAAATGCGCAACCGTAGCACGCATCTTCATTTTCTTCTTACCCAGCTTTACTAGGATATTTCCGTAATGTATTGCTTTGTTCCACTCTCGAGTTTGCTGATAAATCGCAACTAACTGCTGCAGAGCACCCTCTTTGTGGTCAGGTTCATCAACTAGTTGTTCAAAGATTTTTTCAGCACGATCAAGAAAGCCAGAGACCATATAGTCTTTAGCTAATTGTTGCAGTGCGAGGTTTTTCTGGTCGAGAGTAAGCCCTGAACGGGAGATGAGGTTTTGGTGAATGCGAATAGCACGGTCGACTTCGCCTCTTGAACGGAACAGATTGCCCAAGGCCAAGTGAGTATCGATGGTTTCATTGTCTACTTGAAGCAGCTCTATGAAGTGATCAACCGCTTTGTCAGATTGGTCTGACAGTAATAGGTTCAAACCCGTCACGTATTGACGGGAGATCTGGTGTGATTGCTTTTGTTTTTCTTGCTGAGCATTACGATTGCCCATATACCAACCATAAGCGGCTGCAATCGGCAAAAGTAAGAACAGTAACTCTAACATCAAATATAGCCTTTAAGCTTTAGTATCAGCAGCGACCTGCTTTGATTGCTTATTGAGTTGCTTCTTCAAGCGATGAATTTTCAGCTGAGATCGCATGTGCATGTTACCAAAGACTAACCAAGCAAGAGCAAAGCCTGAAATGAAGACAATACCTAATAGTCTGGAAAGGTGGAAATCACCTTGTGCTAGCAGGTAATTAAAAGTCACGATAGTTTGGTTTTGAGAGCCTAAAGCCAGTGCAATTAGGAAAAGTGCGATAACGGCGACTATTTTTATAATTTTCATAGTTCATCACTCATTGGTTGGTTAGCTGTACGATTATGCAGGAAAATTACTAATCAGACCACCATATTATGGTCATAAAAAAGCGGCATACATTATAGTATGCCGCTTTTCATAATTCCGATAAGTAGACTACATTCCTGTGTTTACTCGTTCACGTAGCTCTTTGCCTGGTTTGAAGTGAGGAACGTATTTACCTTCTAACTCTACCTTGTCACCAGTCTTTGGGTTACGTCCAACACGAGGCTCACGATAATGCAGAGAAAAGCTGCCAAAACCGCGAATTTCGATTCGATCACCACTTTCTAGTGTTGAAGCCATATGCTCTAAAATATCTTTTACAGCGTCTTCAATTTCTTTTGCAGAAAGATGCGTTTGCTCAGCGCACAGTCTTTCAATCAATTCAGACTTAGTCATAGTTACCCTCGTTGGTTTTCTTTTTAGAAATTATAGACCTATCGGAAAAATAAGCAAAAAAAAAGGAGCCTTACGGCTCCTTTCTTAGCGAAAAGTTAAATTATTCGCCTTTAGCAGCTTTGAATGCGTCTGCCATTGCGTTACCGAACGCGCCTTCTTCAGACTTGTTCAGTGAAGCCATTGCTTCTTGCTCATCAGCTTCATCTTTAGCTTTAATAGATAGGTTGATTACGCGGTTCTTACGGTCTACACCTGTGAACTTAGCTTCAACGCTGTCACCAACGCTTAGGATTAGAGATGCATCTTCGATACGATCGCGAGATACTTCAGAAGCGCGGATGTAACCTTCAACGCCTTCGATTAGCTCGATAGTAGCGCCTTTCGCGTCAACTGCAGTAACAGTACCGTTTACAAGAACACCTTTCTTGTTGTCAGCAACGTATGCGTTGAACGGGTCGTTTTCCATTTGCTTAACGCCAAGAGAAATACGCTCACGCTCTGCATCTACTGCTAGAACAACTGCTGAGATTTCGTCGCCTTTCTTGTACTCACGTACAGCGTCTTCGCCAGCAACATTCCAAGAAATGTCAGATAGGTGTACTAGACCGTCGATACCGCCTTCTAGACCGATGAAGATACCAAAGTCAGTGATAGACTTGATCTTACCAGTAACTTTGTCGCCCTTAGCTTGCATTTCTGCAAATGACTGCCATGGGTTAGCTTTACACTGTTTCAGACCTAGAGAGATACGACGACGTTCTTCGTCGATATCAAGAACCATAACCTCAACTTCGTCGCCAACATTAACAACTTTAGAAGGGTGGATGTTCTTGTTAGTCCAATCCATTTCCGAAACGTGTACTAGACCTTCAACGCCTTCTTCGATTTCAACGAAGCAGCCGTAGTCAGTTAGGTTAGTAACACGACCAGAAAGCTTGTGACCTTCTGGGTAACGCTTAGCGATTGCTACCCATGGATCTTCGCCTAGTTGCTTAAGACCTAGTGAAACACGAGTGCGCTCACGGTCGAACTTAAGAACTTTAACTAGGATTTCGTCACCAACGTTAACGATCTCTGATGGGTGCTTAACGCGCTTCCAAGCCATATCTGTGATATGTAGAAGACCGTCAACACCGCCAAGGTCAACGAATGCACCGTAGTCAGTAAGGTTCTTAACGATACCTTTAACTTCAGTACCTTCTTGTAGAGTTTCAAGAAGTTCGTCACGCTCAACACTGTTTTCAGATTCGATAACAGCACGACGAGAAACAACAACGTTGTTACGCTTCTGGTCTAGCTTGATTACTTTGAACTCTAGCTCTTTGTTTTCTAGGTGAGCAGTGTCACGGATAGGACGTACGTCTACTAGAGAGCCTGGAAGGAAAGCACGGATACCGTTTAGTTCAACAGTGAAACCGCCTTTAACTTTACCGTTGATGATACCAACAACAGTTTCAGCTTCTTCGCAAGCTTTCTCAAGAACGATCCAAGCTTCGTGACGCTTAGCTTTCTCACGAGAAAGTTGAGTCTCACCGAAACCATCTTCAACAGCGTCTAGAGCTACGTCTACTTCAGCGCCAACTTCAACTTCAAGTTCGCCAGCAGCGTTCTTGAACTGTTCAGCAGGGATAGCAGATTCAGACTTAAGACCAGCGTCAACAAGAACGAAACCGTTCTCGATAGCTACTACAGTACCTTTAACGATGCTGCCTTGTTGGAATTCTGTTTCGTTTAGAAACTCTTCAAAGAGTTGAGCAAAAGATTCAGTCATTATTTAATCTTCAATAATTAAACGTCCATGGGTATCCTACCGCATGGGGTTGATAAATTCGCCGGTCATCATCCTTGCGACCAACGTTCTTGCCAGCCGGGCAGAATTACCCGGCTAGTTTCGATTCAATATAGTGTAGTGCTTTTTCTACTACCTGCTCAATATTCATTGAGGTGGAATCAAGCACTAGAGCATCCTCTGCAGGGCGAAGTGGCGCCACTGGGCGATTACGATCTCGGTCGTCTCGCTCTTGGATCTCGCTCAAAAGGTCGTCAAATTTAACATCTAACCCCTTCTGTTGCAACTGTTTAAGGCGGCGAGTCGCACGCTCTTCTGCACTTGCATCTAAAAATATTTTTGCTTCTGCTTCAGGGAAGACAACGGTTCCCATATCGCGACCATCAGCTACCAAACCTGGCGCTGCGCTGAATGCACGCTGACGACGAAGTAGTGCTTCACGTACACGAGGTAATGCAGCAACTTTTGAAGCCGCCATGCCAGTCTCTTCTTTACGAAGTTCACCCGACACATCTTCACCTTCTAGGATAACCTTAACTAGGTCGCCTTCAGCAATAAACTGAACGTCTAAGTGAGTTGCAAGAGGAACTAAAGCGTCTTCCGATTCAGTATCTACACCGTGATGAATTGCTGCTAAAGCCAGTACGCGATAGATCGCACCTGAATCTAGAAGATGAAAGCCTAGCTTATCTGCTAGTAACATACACAGGGTACCTTTGCCTGCACCACTTGGTCCATCAACCGTAATCACTGGGCTTTGAGAAGGCATTTTTTACTCCACGTTTAGTCGTAAGTTTTATTCTGTACTAGCGAGTCGCCACTACTTTATAGGCGGCATATTATAGAGAAAAATTAGAAGTCGAGCGAGGTAAATCTCAGATAATTCCAAGATGATGATGCATTCGATAATGCAACAGGCCTAATATCAATCACCTGATGCTAATAAGACTTTCTACCGGCTGTAAATTGGCATAAAAAAGCCTCGCACGAGCGAGGCTAAGTATATTCGTTGCTTCAAGCAAATCTAACCGATGATGGCGCGTACCGCTTCCAAGTCTTCTGGAGTATCAACCCCCGCAGCGGGCGCTTCAACGGCAACATCTACGTGAATCTTCTCACCGTACCAAAGTACGCGAAGTTGCTCTAGGCACTCAATGCGCTCTAGGGTACTTGGTTCCCAGTTGATGTAGGTATTGATGAAACCCGCTCGGTAAGCGTAAATACCAATATGACGAAGCAACGGAGATTCTGCAGCAGTACCGTTATTAGCGTAAGCGTCACGATCCCAAGGAATCGTCGCACGGCTAAAGTACAGCGCATAACCATCTTTATCCGTTACTACTTTTACAGCATTAGGGTTAAACACCTCATCAACGTGAGAGATTTCTACACCAAGTGTAGCCATCGGCGCTGTGCTGTTTGCTAGGTTATTCGCCACCTGATTAATAATTGCACGTGGAATAAGTGGCTCATCTCCTTGTACGTTCACAATAATGTGGTCGTCAGGGATGTTCATCACTTCAATCACTTCAGCTAGGCGTTCAGTACCAGACTCGTGATTCGGTGACGTCATACACACAGTCGCACCAAATGCTTTCGCAGCCTTTTCAACGCGAGCATCATCGGTAGCGATAATAACGTTATCAGCTCCCGCTTTCATTGACTGTTCGTATACCCATTGAATCATCGGCTTGCCACCAATGTCAGCCAGAGGCTTACCTGGTAAACGACTCGATTGGTATCTTGCTGGTATAACTACCGTGTAAGACATTACTTGCCCTCGTCCATTGAAAGAGTGCGAGCTTCAGATTCAAGAAGAACAGGAATACCCTCTTTTATTGGGTAAGCTAGGCGATCGATTTTACAAACAAGCTCTTGCTTATCCTTGTCAAAAGTTAGTTTACCTTTACATACAGGGCAAGCAACGATCTCAAGCAGACGGTGATCCATAGTATTCCATAACCTCTTTTATTCTTTTTAAAATTTGCTGTTGCGCTTCTTCTTCGAACTGCGCAGAAACTGGAAGATACCACCAGTTGTCTTGGGCATATTCTTCGCATTTTACAGCGTCTTTTTCTGTCATAATCATATTCATACCTTTCTTTGCTAAGGCATGAAGTTCATCTTTATCAAAATCCTGATGATCGGCGAAGCCTTGTGTGTAAACCACATCACCATCAAGATCGTCTAATGTTTTGAAAAAGCGTGGCGGGTGTCCTATTCCAGCAAAAGCCACCAGCTTTGGTAATTCTGAAACTGGCTTTTTCTGACTAGTCTTTAGATTAACGGCTTCACTCGGAGCCAAAGACATTGAGAACTCTCGCCCTTGTACCTTCCCGCCATTGTTAATCAAGAAATCTACGTCAGCCAAACGTGATACTGGCTCTCGCAACGGGCCTAATGGAATCAGACTCTCGTTACCAAAACGCCTTACACCGTCGATAACTGAAAACTCAATATCACGCTCAAGCGCATAATGCTGCAAACCATCATCAGTAATAATGACATTCACGCCTTGATTCAATAAAGCCTTTACCGCGTTCGCTCTTACTGGGTCAACCGCTACCGGCGCACCCGTTCGCTTTCTAATTAGACGCGGTTCATCACCCGAGTGTTCAGCGGGCGTGTTCTCATCCAAAACCAGAGGGTAACTCGGCGCTTTTGCACCGTAGCCACGAGAAACCACACCGGGGTTAAAACCGTTGGCTTGAAGCATCTCAACCAGCCAAATCACAACCGGCGTTTTACCGTTGCCACCAGCGGTAATGTTACCAACAACAATTACAGGTAAAGGTGGTCGATAGGTCTCTCTTTTTCCAGATAGATAAGCATCACGTCGCTGCCCACTGATCATTTTGAACAGCAGACTCAATGGCCACAATAGCGGCCAAAGAAGGTATTTTAACGGGTGATTGTTAAACCAAATCTTTTCGATCACAACAAAGACCTAATCTTATCCGCTGAACTGAATTCGATGCAGTTGAGCATAGGCACCATCATGAGCAATTAGCTCTGCGTGAGGGCCTCTTTCTACAATCTGACCATCATCAACCACTAAGATTTCATCAGCTTGTTCGATCGTCGATAGTCGGTGAGCAATAACCAACACAGTTTTATCTTTTTGCAGTTCTTCTAATGCAGATTGAATCGCTCTTTCTGACTCAGTATCGAGCGCAGACGTCGCCTCATCAAGAATCAGAACTGGCGCGTCTCTCAATAGTGCTCGAGCGATCGCAATACGTTGTCTCTGACCACCAGACAAACTCGCACCATTTTCACCCACTACCGTATCAATACCATTTTCCATGCCCTCAATGAATTCACTCGCATGAGCAAGCTTAGCAGCATGTTCGATCTGTTCGCGTGAGTACTTCTCTTCAGCAGCATAAACGATATTGTTCGCAACGGTGTCATTGAATAGGTGTACGTTTTGAGAAACCAGAGCAAAGTGTTCACGCAGGTTTTTCAGTTCGTAATCACGAATATCATGGCCATCCAGTTCAATAGAGCCCGAGTCTACGTCATAGAAACGAGTAAATAGATTAGCAATGGTACTCTTACCTGAGCCCGAACGCCCAACAAGTGCAACCGTCTTACCTTTAGGTATATTAAAGCTAACATTATCGAGTGCAGCCTTCTCGGCGCCTTCGTAAGTAAAGGTCACGTCTTTTACTGCAACATCGCCACTTACTGTTTCAGGTTTCAATGTACCTGTGTTCTGCTCTGTGTCTAAGTCCATCAAGCCAAACAGTGTCGTACTTGCAGCCATACCACGTTGGAATTCAGAGGTTACGTTAGTTAATGCTTTTAGTGGACGCATTAGGCCAAACATTGCTGAGAAAACGACCGTAAACGTACCCGGCGTTAGCTCAGCCTTAATTGAATCAACGCTCGCCAAGACAAGTACAACAACAATAGCAACCGATGCAATCATCTGAATGATCGGGTTTGCGGCCGCTTGAGCTGTTACTAGCTTCATGCTCTGTTGACGCATCTGATTACTTACTTTATCAAAGCGATGTTTTTCTAAATCCTGACCGCCGTAAGTAAGCACCACTTTGTGCCCTTTCAGCATTTGTTCTGCTGAAGAAGCAACGTGACCCATGCTGGTTTGCATGTTTTTAGAAATCTTTCTGAATCGCTTCGATACTATGCTGACTGCCCAAGCTACCAGTGGAGCAACCGCAAATAGAACCAAAGACAACTGCCAGCTGTTCCAAAACATCAAGGTCAATAAGCCAATGATGCTTGCGCCTTCACGAACAATACTCACCAGTGCTTTACTGGTTGCTGCAGAAACTTGCTCTGAATCGTAGGTAATTCGAGACAGCAGCGCACCCGTCTGCTCTTTATCAAAGAAAGAGACTGGCATATGCATAAAGTGACTGAATATTTTACGGCGGATTTCCATTACCACATTGCCAGAAACCCAGCTCAAGCAATAGGTAGATACGAAGCCACTGACGCCACGAATGAACATCATGGCAAAGATAATAAGAGGAAGTGTGCGTAGGAAATCAGATTCTGCACTGCCAAAGCCTTCATCAAGTAATGGCTTTAGCAAAGAAATCATGTAGGTATCAGAGACGGCATTAACAATAAGCGCAATAACCGCAACACCAAGGCCAGCCTTATATAGTCGAATATAAGTCCAAAGTCGTTTAAATGTGACCCAGGTAGTTTCATCTGTTTGTGTTGACATAAAATCGCTTAATTTTCTCACAATAGTCTATCTATTCTACTCCCTTACGAAGCATCTGCCTATACCACTGCCGCCCTTGTTCTTCTCTAATCGTATGATAATGCCAACCTTCTTGGTCAATAGTGATGGTTATTTGTCCACTTTCACCCGTATCAAGCCAGGCACTTCCACTTTTTAGGTAACGTTGAATGACAGACTCACTTGGCATCCCCCATTGATTACCTTTTGCCAACGAAGCAATTGCTAACTTTGGTGAAACGGCTTCTATGAAAGGTGTAATAGATGAAGTGTCACTGCCATGATGAGGCACTAACATGACATCGCTTTGAAGGTGTTCGCCTTCCCGAGCAAGTAACCACTCACTCACGAGTTCAATATCACCCGTAAGCAACATCGAAAAGCCCGAATCTGGTTCAATAATTCGTATGACACAAGAATGTGGGTTATACGCCCTATTCACTAGTTTTGGAGGCCACAACACCTCGAACTGCACGCTCTGCCATTCCCACACTTCACCTAACGTACATGCTTGAACAACTGAGCTCATTTGATGATTCAAACTTTGGCTAGCTCTTATCCATTCAGGTTGATAGCTCTCAAGCAATGCAGGGTAACCGCCAGCGTGGTCAGAATCGAAATGGCTAATGATCACTCCTTGAATTTCATCAATACCTCTTTGCGATAAAGTAGGAATCAATAGTGACTCGACCATCGACCCTCCCGGCCACGCGTTGCCTAAGTCGTACACTACCACGTGACTGTTCTTATCAAGGATGAGAGACAAGCCATGCCCTACGTCCAAAACATCAATAGTTAACCTGTCCTGTTTAACTTTGCCAAATTCCCACCACAACAGGAATACAGAAATGATGACAGCAGCTGCTCCATGTCTAAGGTATCGAGCAATAAAAACGAAGAATAAGATAAGAAAAACGAGCAGCACGGTTACGTGATTATCTACCTGAATCCAAAACTGTTCAGAAAAAGGCAAGCTAAACACCAAGGGGTCAAGTGATAAATCAACCAGTTTCCATAACTGCGTAGAGAAACGAGCCATTGAGTCGCTCCGCCCAATTAAAGACTTAGTGATCAAACTTAGAAACATCGACAAAAACAGCAAAGGTATCATCACCATTGATACCCAAGGCAATAGCAGCAAATTGTAGACGACCGAAATCAAACTAACGCCTTTGAAAAACAACATCGAAAAGGGAGCAATTAACAAGGTCAGCATGACCTGTATTTTGATGAGATTTAGCACTCGTTCAATAAAGGTAGCTTTTGTAGAAGAGGCGTTACTATTGAACGCGATGTAAAGAACCGCACCCAATGTACCAAAAGATAGCCAGAAACTACTGGATAGCGCAGAAAAAGGCCAAATAACGAGGACGATACACAAGCTAACTAGAACATAGCGAACCATACTGATACTTTGTCCGCGCCACAGAAAGTAACTCGCCACGACACACATCACTAGCGCTCTCAGGGTCGGCAGTGTAAACCCAGCAAACCAACTGTAGAAATAGGCGAAGCCTAAACCGAACAGTGTCGGAAGCCACAACAACCGAGGAGACAGCAAACGCACTAGCTTCCCCACCTGATAACCGATACCAAAGGCAATACCAATGTGAAGCCCAGAAATCGCCATCAGATGAATCAATCCGCTACTTTTCAACAGCTCCCATCGCAAAGAAGGAATAAGCTCTCGGTAGCCGAAACTCAAGGCGACTATTAGGTCGTTATTGTTTAGCTGGCTAAGATTATCAAGACTTCGCTCGAACCACCGAGCACGTAGATGATTGCTAGAGTGGATTCTATATTTAGTATTCGCTCGGTAATTCGCATTTGCCGTAATCCCAGTGCTAAACAGGTGCTTTTCCAAGTCAAAGCCCGCTTCATTAAGCTTCCCAAAAACAGACTTGATACTTACCGACAAATGAACGTCATCACCCAAAGTGAGCTTGAAAGGCGTAAACAATCGCAATTTTATCAATTGAGGAAAGATTAATTTTTCACCGTCAATTGATCTAACTACTACGACGCTTTCAAAACCATGGTTATTTTCACTAAAAAGACTAACTACTGAGGCATTTATGGTAGTATTCTGCACTGATTGAAATAAGCGACTTGTTTGGATTTCAATCGCATTCCCTAGGCATACAACGAGCATCAACGCAGTAGCTAGACCTCTTGTACCTCGGAAAACGCTATACTTTATCGATGCGATTAGTAATAACAGCATCAATGGTGCCAAGACCCAATGTGGCATCACAGGCCAGAAGCTGGCAGACACAACTGTCGCAGCAAATGAAATCAAGAACCAAGTGTTAAACAAGAGAGTAGCTTCCTCCTATGCCAAGAAAGTTTATCAAACGATTTATGCCTGACCATGAGCTCATCAAGCGTCAGAAAGCATTAAAAGTTTTTGGCAATGTTTTGTACAACCCCAACTTATGGTGCCTTAATCGTCGCTCCGCGGCCGGTGCGTTCGCTGTTGGGTTATTCATGGCGTTTGTCCCTCTACCAAGCCAAATGATTATGTCTGCAGGCCTAGCCGTTGTATGTGGTGTTAACTTACCGCTGGCTGTCGCTCTCGTTTGGATCAGTAACCCCGTAACCATGCCGGTCTTGTTCTACTTTGCTTATAAAGTAGGTGCATTCGTTATGCATGTTCCGCCGCAAGCTTTTCAATTCGAGCTGTCTTGGGACTTTATCTTGGCGCAAATGAGCACCATCGGGCCTCCGTTCTTATTGGGCTGCATGATTTGTGGTGTGATTTCCGCAATAATTGGTTATTTCGGCATTCGTGGCTTATGGCGCTACTCAGTGGTAAGAAGCTGGAAGAAACGACAAGCAAGATAGTGAATCTATACTGACGCACTCTCCACTTTTAATGGATAGTGATCAAAATCAGACGAGTTATAAGCCATTAGGTGATAGGCATGTAATGAAAGTCTTAGATAATACAGTTTGAATTCAATAAAAAAGGATCCCACAGGGATCCTTTTTGTATCTATCAAAACAGTAGATTTGTTATTTGGAGCTCAACACAGAAGCTGGATTTAAGTTCGCTGCTCGAGATGCAGGGTACCATGTCGCCAGCAAACTTAAAGCGATTGCAGTACCCGATACCACAATGACATCCATCATATTCAGCTGTGATGGCAAGAAGTCGACAAAGTAGATATCTCCCGACAGAAATTGATGATCGATCAGCTTCTCAAGCCCTCTAATAAGAGTGGTCAGATTGAGTGCAACCAAAACACCTATCGCACTGCCAACTAAGCTACCTAATACGCCAGAGAACACGCCCTGCCAAACAAAGATACGCTTAACTAAGCCATCGGAAGCACCCATGGTTCTTAGGATTGCGATCTCCGAAGCTCTGTCTTTTACCGCCATCATCAATGTCGAGACAATATTGAAGCACGCAACACCAATTACCAGCACCATGACTAAATACATAATGGTGCGAACCAGTTGAATATCTCGATATAAGAAGCCGAATTTCTGTTGCCAACTACGCAGGTAAACATACACATCAAGTTGGTTTCCGACCTCTCGGACAATCTCGTTCGCGTTCAGTACATCGGTGACTTTCAAAGAGACACCTGTCACTGCCTCACCCAAGTTCGCGTAAACTTGAGCATCACCAATCGGAATGAGCGCTAAGCTATGATCGATTTGTCCATTAAGCGTCAGCAAGCCGGCAACTTTTACTCGTACCCGCTTGGGCGCCTGAACCCTAACAGAGCCGTTGACTGTGGGGATCATCAAGGTCAAATAATCACCCACTTGAGCGCCAAGCACATTGGCCACACCAGAGCCTAAGATGATCTGTTGCTGTCCTGCTTTGAAATCGCTCCACACTTGCTTATCAATGAAGCTTGATAGACTCGATACCTGCTGCTCAAGCTGTGGGTCAACACCACGCACTTCAATCGCTTTAAGTTCTTTGCCCTTTTCAGCCAGCGCTGTTATTTTCACATAAGGTGCAGCTGCAACGACTTTGTCATTTTTTTCGGACTGCTCTACCACATGCTCCCAGCGAGTTACAGGTTCATTGACCCCTTCAAACTCACCATGTGGAATCACAGACAGCACGCGCGATTCTAGCTCACGCTCAAAACCATTCATGGCTGATAGACCGATAATGATCACCGCCACACCAACCGCAATACCAATCGTCGAAGACAAGGAGATGAAAGACACCATCTTGTCTCGCTGTTTAGCACGGCTGAAGCGGCCGCCTACCAATAGAGATAAAGAAGAAAACACTTAGCTCTCCTCTTTTTCTACGTTAACCAACAAACCATCTTGCATGTGCAGTTGGCGGTCCATTTTAGCTGCGAGTTCGCCATCATGGGTCACGACTAAAAAGGCAGTATCGTACTCTTGGTTTAACTCTCGCATTAAGTCATAAATAGAAAGCGCAGTATTGTGGTCAAGGTTACCCGTCGGCTCATCCGCTAGTACAAGAGCTGGCTTGTTGACTAATGCACGGGCAATCGCCACACGCTGCCTTTCGCCACCAGAAAGCTCTGAAGGTCGGTGATCAACTCGATGACTTAGCCCCACTTTATCAAGTAGCAACTGTGCTTCTTGTTTCGCTTTCGCAGGCTTTTCACCGCCTATTAGCAATGGCATAGCAACGTTTTCTAGTGCAGAAAAGTCGGATAGCAAGTGATGGAACTGATACACAAAACCAAGGTGTCGGTTGCGAAGCTTAGCCTGCTTGTTCGAGCTCAGAGACGCTAGGTCTTGACCAAGAAAGCTCACACTGCCCGCAGAAGCATCATCAAGCGCCCCTAGGATATGTAGTAGCGTACTTTTACCCGACCCAGAGGTGCCAATAATCGAGACCAGTTCCCCTTTTTCAATTTCAAAGCTAACACCTTTGAGGACTTCGGTATCCAACGAGCCTTCACGGTACGTTTTACGGATATCATTACATTGAAGAAAATTACTCATAACGAAGGGCCTCAGCAGGTTTCACAGAAGATGCACGGTAAGAAGGGAAAATAGTAGCAATCAAGCTAAGTGCAATAGCGAGTACCACCACAACGGCGATTTGAATTGGGTTAATCAAAATAGGTAACTGACCACCAAACGAAAATAGAACAACTCCCATCGCTTCTAAAATCGGGTTAAGGTTCATTGCCAGAACAACGCCTAGTGCGCCACCCGATAGTGCGCCAATGACGCCGCTACTCGCACCCTGAACCATAAAGATGCCCATCACTTGACCATCGGTCATGCCTTGGGTTTTAAGTATCGCGACCTCAGATTGCTTCTCCATCACCACCATAATCAGCGCAGAGATAATATTGAATGCAGCAACACCAATGATCAGCCCAAGCATTAGGCCCATCATGTTTTTCTCCATACGAACCGCTTGGAACAGTTCACCGCGTTGGTCACGCCAATCACTCCACAACCATCCATCGGGTAAGGGTTGGCTCGATAGTTCCGCGACTTCAAATGGGTCTTCAAAAAACAGGCGCCAACCTGAAATGGTGTCTGACTTATAACGCATCAAACGCCCAGCATCTTGGATATCCGTCACCATAAGTTGAGCATCAATATCCGAGCCCGTATTAAAGATACCGGCTACCGTGAAATTACGTTGGCTAGGAATACGGCCAAGAGGTGTGTACTGGCTTGCGCTGGTCACCATTAGACGAACCTTGTCGCCCATCGATACTTTTAGGTTTCTCGCCAACGTGTGGCCAAGGAACAGCTGATATTGCCCAGCTTTTAGTGAAGACAGTCTACCCGCGATTAAGTGGTCTTGAAGTGGGTCATCCGAATTGGGTTGGATGCCAATCAAAAGGCCCGCTGACAGCTGAGCAGGGCTCTGAATCACCGCCTCACTGCGAACAATAGGTTCAACGTGACCATTGAGCGAAATCTGCTTAGCAAAACTAGGGGCCTGTTCAGAGATTAGCGTCTTACCACCTTGCTCATAAACCACTGCCTGAGGTAAAACGCCGAGAATTCGGTCTTTTAATTGCGCTTCGAATCCATTCATTACCGACAAAACAGTAATCAAAGACAGCACACCAATGGTGATACCCGCTGTCGACATATAAGAAACAAAACGGCTAAAGCGATCACCTGAACGGCCTTTCAAATAACGCAGGCCAACAAACATTGAAATAGGATGAAACATACTTTGAACCATCAAAAAGGGATGCGGGTTAATGTAACGGGTATTGCTGTTACTGTGTAGGGGTTAATTGAAAATATAGAGTGAATTAACTCAATTAGTTAGGCCTGAAAAACAGAACCCTGTCAAAACACCAAATTTCAAACAACTATTTGATAGTTTCAATTAACTGACCTTGATTACTGCCGCCACATAGTGATAATCAATAGGTCACTTCAAGGAACTAACGCATGACAGAACAAGAGTTTTTCACTGTTCACCACAGTCTTACCGCCAATATAGAACCGATGGAAAGTAACTTCACTTTACCCTCTCAAATTCAGTTCGAATCCGAGATCCCTGCCCCTTTTGTTGTGGCGAGTGAATTTAGCCAGTTGGACCTATTAGCCGACAGTGCTCGCGCAGAACTGAAAAACAGCGACTTGAAGAATGTCACCAGTTTATTGGATGCACAGAACTCTAAATTAAACCTGCTGCTGAGCTTTATGTTATCGCAGCAAGATGATGAGAAGTTTCGAACTCACACCTACTCCTTCGGTGCGAGCCAATTTTCCTGTTTTTCTAACACAGACATCGAACCAGGTCGCTTAGTAAAAGCTAAGCTGTTTTTGGAACACCCTGCCGCAGCAATTTACTGCTACGCGGAAGTGTTTGCAAGCCAACCTAAAGATTCAGGTTTCGAAATCAACTTCAAATACGTTCATCTTCGTGATACGGACCAAGACCTGCTGATCAAAGCGGCACTTCATCAACAACAGAAACTTTTGCGTCAACGCTCTCTAGACCGAGATAACAAGTAAATTAACATGACCAAACAATCTATTTTTACCCTACCAACCCTCAAAGGAGCCGGTGACAAAAAGCACATTGGTAACCTTGTGGGTTCATCTCTCGCTCTTGCTATTGCTAAACTCGCAGAGCAACACAACAGTCATACCGTACTTGCTGTGCCAGATCCACAAATCGCACTCAAGCTGCAATCTGAAATTGAACAGTTTACAGCGAGCGAAGTTGCACTATTCCCAGACTGGGAAACTTTGCCTTACGACAGCTTCTCACCACACCAAGAGATCATTTCAGATCGTATCGCGCGCCTTTATGCCTTGCCGACCTTAAAAGACGGCATCACGATCGTGCCGATCAGCACGCTACTCCAGCGCCAATCACCACGTGACTTCTTACTACAGTACACTCTAATGGTGAAAACTGGTGATCTTTACTCACTAGAGAAACTGCGCCTGCAGCTTGAAAAATCTGGCTATCGTCACGTTGACCAAGTATTTGGCCCGGGAGAATACGCAAGCCGTGGTTCTATTCTTGACCTGTTCCCGATGGGCAGTAAAGACCCTTATCGTATCGATTTCTTTGATGACGAGATCGACACAATCCGAACCTTCGATCCAGAGAACCAACGTTCTATCGAGGACATCTCTGAAATTCGACTCTTACCAGCTCACGAGTTCCCAACTTCTGAAACTGCGATAGAAGATTTCCGCATTCGTTGGCGTCAACAATTCGATGCACGTCGAGAACCAGAATCGGTTTACATGCAGGTATCTAAAGGCACATGGCCTGCTGGTATTGAGTACTGGCAGCCTCTCTTTTTCGATCACACTGAAACACTATTTGACTATGTCGCTGACGAAGCACAGATTTTAATTTTAGGTGACGTCGAGACCGCCGTTGACTCTTTCCTTACAGATGTCGCTCATCGATATGATCAGCGTGGGGTCGATCCATTACGTCCTCTACTAGCGCCAGAACAGCTTTGGCTGAAAAAAGATGAACTGTTCGCACACTTCAAGCAAAAGCCACAGGTCAACCTGAGCTTAGAGTCTATTGAAGAGAAAGCTGGACGCATCAACCTTCCGGTTACGTCACTGCCTGATCTCAGCGTTCAACACCAAAACAAAGAGCCTTTGGCTAACCTAAGAAAATTCACTGAAGCCTTCGATGGCAAGGTTGTTTTTTCGGTTGAATCAGAGGGTCGCCGTGAGGCACTAAGCGAACTACTGCGCGGTATAAAAGTACGACCAAACGAAGTAGAAAACCTCGATGCAGCCGTCAAGGCCAAGGACAAGTTCAGCCTGATCATAGGTTCAGCTGAACACGGCTTTGTTCACGAAGAGAAAAACATCGCACTTATCTGTGAAAGTGACTTGCTTGGCGACCGCGTTGTTCAACGCCGTAAAAAAGATAAGAAAAGCGTTAATAGCGATACGGTTATCCGCCATCTTGCGGAGCTAAAACCAGGTCAACCTGTTGTGCACATTGACCACGGTATTGGTCGTTACATAGGCCTGCAGACCCTCGAAGCCGGCGGCATGAAAACCGAATACGTTACGCTTGAGTACCAAAACGATGCCAAGTTATACGTGCCAGTTGCTTCTTTGAACCTTATTGGGCGTTACTCCGGTGGTGCCGAAGAATCAGCACCACTGCACAAGCTAGGTGGTGAGGCTTGGCAAAAAGCGCGTAAGCGTGCCGCTGAAAAAGTGCGTGACGTTGCCGCAGAGCTGCTGGATGTCTACGCCAAGCGCGAACTTAAACCTGGCTACAAATTTGTTTTGGATCGCGGGCAATACGCAACCTTCAAAGCTGGCTTCCCGTTTGAAGAAACCGATGACCAAGCAATGGCAATCAATGCTGTTATGTCTGACATGTGCCAAGCAAAAGCCATGGACCGCTTAGTGTGTGGTGATGTTGGTTTTGGTAAAACCGAAGTGGCGATGCGCGCCGCTTTCGTGTGTACCGATAACAGTAAACAAGTAGCGGTTCTGGTTCCAACTACCCTACTTGCTCAACAACACTTCGAAAACTTCCGAGACCGTTTCGCGAATTTGCCGATCCGTGTTGAAGTACTTTCTCGATTCAAATCAGCTAAAGAGCAAAAAGCGATCATGCAAGATGTCGCAGACGGCAAGGTTGATATCCTAGTCGGTACTCACAAACTGCTCTCTAGTGATATCCAGTTCAAAGACCTTGGCCTACTGATCGTCGATGAAGAACACCGCTTTGGTGTCCGTCAAAAAGAGAAAGTAAAAGCGATGCGTGCCGATGTCGACATCCTAACGCTGACTGCGACCCCAATCCCAAGAACACTTAACATGGCGATGAGTGGGATGCGTGACCTATCGATCATTGCTACCCCGCCAGCGCGACGCTTAGCTATCAAAACTTTTGTTCGTCAAAGTGATGATGCAGTAGTGAGAGAAGCAGTACTCCGTGAAATCATGCGTGGTGGTCAGGTTTACTTCCTCCACAATCAAGTCGATACCATTGAGAAAACCGCAGAGTCATTACAAAAGCTGATTCCAGAAGCGCGTGTAACGGTCGCTCACGGGCAAATGCGAGAGCGCGAACTAGAACGCATCATGAATGACTTCTATCACCAGCGCTTTAACCTGCTGGTGTGCACAACCATCATTGAGACCGGTATCGATGTTCCGACAGCCAATACCATCTTGATGGACCGAGCCGACAACCTTGGTTTAGCACAGCTTCACCAATTGCGTGGTCGCGTAGGTCGTTCTCACCACCAAGCTTATGCGTACCTGCTAACACCGCATCCGAAAGCGATGACCAAAGATGCAATTAAACGATTAGACGCGATTGCCTCTCTGGAAGATTTGGGCGCAGGCTTCACTCTCGCAACACACGATTTAGAGATTCGTGGTGCCGGTGAGCTGTTGGGTGATGAACAGAGTGGTCAAATCCAATCTGTCGGCTTCACGCTGTATATGGAGATGCTTGAGCAAGCGGTTGAGGCCTTGAAAGAAGGTCGAGAGCCATCACTTGACGATCTGTTACGTGAGCAAACTGAGATTGAGATGCGCATCCCAGCGCTATTGCCAGATGACTACATTCCAGACATCAACACACGCTTATCAACATACAAACGTATTGCGAGCGTGAGTGATACGGATGAACTTGCGGAGCTGAAAGTCGAGCTTATCGACCGCTTTGGTATTCTTCCTGACGCAACCAAGAACTTATTATCGGTTTCCGAGCTTAAGTTAGCGGCGGCCTCTATCAAAGCGAAGAAAATTGAAGCGCACGATAAAGGCGGATTTATCGAATTCTACCCGGATGCTGACATAAACCCAAACTACCTTGTTAAACTGTTGCAATCTCAACCGCAAAAGTTTTCAATGGAAGGGCCAACTAAGTTCAAGTTTACAATACCATTGGTCGACAGACGCAAGCGAATTCAATTTGTTAGTGATTTATTGGGCGAATTCAGACAGAACTTACTGCCTTCAGCGTAAAGCCTAATCCACTTACACATATAATTTATCCAGCCGGTAGTGCGGCTGGAAAACGGAGTAAAAATGAAAAGACTGATCCCACTGCTACTATTGTTCGTCTCACTGCCAAGTTTGGCACAGAGACAATTTGATATAGAAGTGATCATTTTTAAGCGCGCAGTTGATGCCGAGAAGGTAAATGAGTCTTGGCCTAATACCCAACCAAAGATTTCACTTGAGCGCGTTGGTTCATTTCAGGACACCCAGTACCGAGCAAGTAAAGGGGTAAAGATGCTCCCTTACTCGGAGTACAAACTGACACCTCAGAAAGATAAGCTAAAGCAGCATGCTGGCTTTGAAGTATTGATGCATACGGCTTGGCGTCAAGGCGATCAAGGGAAGAGCTCAGCACCTGTATTTCACATTCAAGCAGGTAAAGACTTCTCGAAACAGTTCAATGCTGACGGTTCAGAAAAAGGCGCAGTAACGGCATCTGCAGATGGCTTCCAAGAAGAGACTATCGACAAGCCGCTTTACGAACTAGACGGCAAGCTACAAATCTATGTTCAGCACTACCTATACGCTGAAACCACTCTGGATTTGAAAGCACCAAGCGTTCGTGAAGTGAAGCTGCAAGAACAGCAAATCGAACTCGACTCTCCAGTAAACGGTGCTGAGAGCAATGTTCAAGTAGGTAACCTAACGGAAATCTCTCCAACGGTTGAAGTGGAAGAGTTCCTCAAGAGCTACCGTATGGAGCAAAAACGTCGCATGCGCAGTACTGAGACTCACTATCTTGACCACCCGCTCCTTGGCATGGTGATTCAAGTTCGTCGCGTTGCTGAGTAAACAGCCCAAGTGATATAGCGACGAAGCTAGTTGGTTTGTTAGCACCCGAACTATACTCCTACTAATCATTCAAAACGCCCTCCATTGTGAGGGTGTTTTATTAAGTGCTGGCTACTCTCAGCAGGTACTTACAAATTTAATTGGTACGCCCTATGAGCCCCGACTTCCAGATCAATACTCAAAACCTTAACCTAAGAATTATTGAGCCTTCTGACGCTCACGAGTTTTCTCAACTGATCAAGTCTTCCCCTAGCTTACTGCCTTGGGTCGACTGGTGTCATGATCGGTTCTCTATCGCGGAAGCTGAAAAGTTCATTCTCGCCACTCGCTTAAACTGGGTGAAAGCCGATGCGTTTGGCTTTGGCATTTTCGAAAGAAAAAGCGACAAGCTGGTTGGCATGGTGGCAATCAATGAGCTTTACCACACCTTTAATATGGCGAGTTTAGGGTATTGGGTTGGCGACCAATTTCAAAGAAAAGGCATTGCAAAGGAAGCGATGCTAGCTCTGTTTGAGTTTTGCTTTGCTCAGCTCAAGCTAACACGTTTAGAGATAGTCTGTGACACCGAAAACCTACCAAGCCAAAGGCTCATAGAAAAGTGCGGCGCAGGGCGAGAGACCATTGCCAGGAATCGCTTTATCTTCAACGGTAAACCAAAAGATGGGGTCGTTTACTCGGTATTGCCGCCGGTGGCTTAGCAATCACCAACAAGGCTACCACTTAACTGATACGATCAAAAAAGAGCTCCGAAGAGCTCTTTTTTACTATTAGCGTTAAGCGTTTTGAAAGCTTAACTCTTCCTCGAAAAGCTAACTAATTAGTGAAGCTTTAGATTTGGACGTAGAGCACGGTTAATACGACTAACCAACATCATTAGAGATGTCTTAATGATTCCGTGAAGCGCCATCTGGTGCATTCGATACAAAGAGATGTAAACCATACGAGCAATCCGACCTTCAACCATCATCGAACCTTTGGTCAGGTTACCCATCAAGCTACCTACTGTAGAGAAACGGCTTAACGATACTAGTGAGCCTTTATCTTTGTAGATGTAGTCTTTCAGGTCACGACCGTTCAACTTAGCAATGATATTGCTGAATGCGCAACTTGCCATTTGGTGAGCCGCTTGAGCACGAGGTGGCACAAATGAACCATCCGCTTGTGTACATTGCGCCAAGTCACCGATCGCAAAGATGTTGTCATCAAGCGTCGTTTGCAGCGTGTTTTTCACAACCAGTTGATTGATACGATTAGTTTCAAGACCACCAATATCTTTCATGAAATCTGGCGCTTTGATACCTGCTGCCCAAACCATAATTTGAGCAGGAATTTTGTCGCCATCTTTAGTCGTTAAACCATCAGCGTCTGCTTGCGTCACCATAGTATTGGTACGAACGTTCACGCCAAGCTTAGTCAGCTCAGAGTGTGCAGCGCTTGAAATACGAGGTGGAAGAGCAGGAAGAATACGCTCGCCCGCTTCTACTAGGTTTACGTTCAACTTGCTTGAGTCTAGGTCGCCGAAACCGTAGGTACGAAGCTCTTTCACAGCGTTGTGAAGCTCAGCCGACAGCTCTACACCAGTGGCACCCGCACCAACAATGGCGATGTCTACCGTGCCTTGACCGTTCTTAGCATGCAGCTTTAAGAACTGGTTGTTCATTTCAGTACGGAAACGGTGAGCTTGCTCTGGGCTATCAAGGAAAATACAGTTATCACGAACGCCAGGAGTATTGAAATCGTTAGACGTTGAACCTAATGCCATAACAAGAATATCGTATTCAAGCTCGCGGCTTGGCATCAGCAGTTCACCGTGCTCATCTCTCAGCTCGCTGAGTGCAATCAGTTTACGCTCACGATCGATATCGTTCAGGCTGCCCATTTGAAAATCGAAGTAATGGTTTTTTGCGTGCGCGCGGTAACTTAACGCATCAACACCTTCATCTAGAGAGCCAGTTGCTACCTCATGAAGTAATGGCTTCCATAGGTGGCTTGCTTTACGGTCTACCAGTGTAATCTGGGCACGTTTCTTACGACCTAAAGTGCGGCCAAGCTTAGTTGCTAGTTCTAAACCACCAGCACCGCCGCCTACTACGATAATTTTTGTCACAATGACAATCCTCTACAAAATGAATAAATAGGGTTCGGCTCGATTACTCCAACCGATAAATTCTATGTATCTACCCGGCCTTTACATACGGCTGTGACATATTGGATAACCGCGAAAAAGAATAACGACAGCTCACCGAGTAGTTAGAGGGATTACAAGCAACAAACATCCGCTTGTCGACTTGCTCACGTGGATAAAAAAGGTGACGACCATAGAGGCAGTACACAAATGATGGGCAAGTTTTATCACTCGCTCTCAATTTTTTTGATATTTATCAAAATATTTTGCTTTCGAACATTATATATAGCAAACCGATGACCGCAACTAAAATCCTTACCCTCAATGAGGATTCACCGCTAAATAGTTAACGTTTGCGCAAACTTATCAACATAGCAGCTACGACAGCATCATCAATAGTAACGTTTCATTCAAAATAAAAAAAGCGGCACTCATTGAGTGCCGCTTTTTATAAAATACTAGAAGTCTTAAGCGTCTTTGAAAGCTTTTATTGCTTGAAGATGTTGAGAGATCTTTTTGAATTTATGGCTCTCTTTCTCATCCCAAATAACATCGTAGTAATCTTCGAGTGCAGCAGCGGTTTTGCTATTGTCGTGAATTTCATCTTCTCGAGAAAGCACCACTAGGCAGCGACCTTTGTTTTTCATGCGGTACTGTTCCACACACTTAGTCGCAATATCTTCGTACTCTTCAGGACGGTCAATACGGCCTACCATGTTGTTCTCAGGTTGAAGATTTGGATTGAAAATAACCTGTTTGATACCACACAAGAAGCCAATACGCTCAGACCAAAAACCACCTAAACCAACACCACAGATAATTGGATGTGGGTCGTCTGATTGCTCTATCACTTTGTGCACCTCTTTCAGTAGGTGCTGCATGTCGTGCTTTGGATGCAAAGTACTGTAGTTGATAAAACGAACGTCATCATCAATGAATTGCAACTGCAGTATTTTTTCGTGATTGCCTGGGCTTGTTGAGTCGAAGCCGTGAAGATAGATAATCATTGTACCTCCCCCATTGAATATTGGTACGTTTTGATCAATCTAACATGAAAAACAAGGTTTTAAAGGGAAGACCATCGAAATTATATTTTTCACTTCCTAAACGTGATCCTAGCTACAAAAAGTGTGACTCAGAGCCTCAGCTTCACGTAGGTAACTTTCATCTCCCCACAGTTGGTGAGCGAGCAAATACCACAACATCGCCATCATTCGACTTCGTGGTAACCACGCTTTTACACCATCTAGCCAAAGCTGAACATCGTGAATACCGCGCAGCTGACAATACTTTTCAACCGTTTCTTGCACCCGGGCATCTGCAACTGAAATGGTTAAAGTTAAATCTAATCTAGGGTCAGCAATTGCCGCGTATTCCCAATCAATGATTTTAATCCCGTCACTGTTCTTCACCAGGTTATAACCGCCGAGATCAAAGTGGCATAAGGAGAGCTCAACACTCGGGATACTTGGCGTTGTGCGCCACTCTTTATAAATGGTGCTGTAGGCTTCGGTCTTATGAACGGCATCAAGCTGAAGCCAGTAGTGGTCAACTCTCGCTGTAAAACTAAACGGCTTAATTGGTAATCGTGCGGTGTTAACCAGATGCACAGAGATAAGCGTTTTCAGAAGGTCATCAATATCTAACCCTTCATATAGCGTATCCCCAGCAACCCATTCAACCAGTAAGCCCTGCTCATTCACCACTATCGGGCTTGGTCCAATACCGAGACGCTCTATGGCAGACAACACTTGGTACTCTTCATGGCGGGAAATAAAGAAGGCGTTGGTAATTGGTGTGATCGGACGCCACACATATTCAGCGCCATTAACAGAAACCAGCTTCCAACATCGGTTAGTCAGACCACCGGTGAGTGTCTGAGCCTTCACTGGCGGCTGCGAAAAATAGCCATCAAGCGAACTCAAACTGGTATCAAGAAGCTTAGCCTCAGACCAAGAGAAAATTGCCATTACTCATTCCCTATAAACGTCTTCGTTTCCCTACAAAAAAGACACTGACCAGAGCCAGTGTCTTCAAATATCGGCACATCATGTACTGAATTGGCGTGTAACCAACTCATCCACTTTCAAAAGTAAGTGTTCAAAGTTGGCAGTTAAGCGAAATTAAAGACCTAGTAGGCTCTTAGATTGCTGCTTACGGATTTCCGTCTCGTCAGCCCACTCGATCAAGCCAGACTCAAGGTCCATCAGACGCATGGTCATTTTGTAGTACACGTCTTCGTCGCTGCCCGCTTTCTTAACGATGCTTGATAGGTTGCCGTACAGCATGTACTGAGCACCAACCATCTTACCGAACTGAATCGCAGAACTTTGGTTCACTAGCTCATCGTTGTTTTGGAAGTTTAGTTGGTCACGAACAGACTCTACACGGTCCATGTCAACGAAACGGAACTTACCAGAGTTCAGCATTTTAGTACTGATTGTGTCAGTGATTGACTCAGTATCAATGTGCTCACTTGTTTTGTTCTTGATTCGCTCTACGAACACGATTGGACGCTGATCACGAGTAATGTAAGACACTGAACCAGAAGCCATCATGCTATCAACCATCTCACCAGCAATAGTTTGAAGGTCAGTTGAACCGAAATCGATTGTCGTGGTTTCTACTGCTTGTGCATCACCGTAGCTTACCTTGTTCGAACAACCGCCTAAAATAACCGCTAAGCCTAATAGTGCAATAACACTCTTTTTCATGATGTTTCCTCAACTTATCATTGAGTGGGGTTACCCACACTCTTAAATTTTTATCTGTGCGAATCAATTCGCTTTCTTAAGTGCTAGTCGACATTAACTCGCACCGTCTGTAACTAAATCTGTTCTTACTGCTCTCGGAACTGTACTCGGAATTGAGTTGCTTTCGGGTTTACCGATACTTCCGACAACGAAATGCTTTCAAAGCCACGCACAATCGCTTGCTTCCAAGGCCCTTGTTTCAAGTTGACTTCAAGCCCAGCATCGTCATACCAATAGAAACGATAAAGGATATGTTGGTCGCCTTTATAGTTACTGTTTAAGCGGACAATACCTCGAGTGTGGCCATCAATCTGATCGGTACGAATATCTTCAACTTGTAAACGGCTGCCCAATACATTGTCGCCAAAGAATACGTTCTGAGTCAGACTATCAACCCTTACGCCAGCTGTATTATCAGCACAACCAGCCAGAGCTATAACCGCTGCTAAGCTCACTAACCACTTTTTCATTACAGCCTCCCTAGCTGTTTATGCCACATTGTTGCGTTGTTTCCTTGTCGAGAAATCCATACCAAAGTGGTCTGCCCTTCTCGAATATCAAAATCGTAGGTTTTAGCGCCCGCTTCCAAGGTATATTGACCGCTGTTTGCTACAAACGTACTGCTCTTAATCTCAGCTGGTAATGATTGCCAACTGCGGGTGTCTGGTTGCTCTGTCAGCGTGTTCCACACATTGAACAAAATATTGCCAACATCATCCCCCTTGGTTGCCTCTTTACGAATGCGGTCTTTTGCGACCACCCGCAGTGCTTGGCGAATAACAATGCTCGTCATACGCTCAGATAGATCGTTCTGAGCCATGGCGTTTACGTTGGTGATCGAATGCTCTTGCAGCGGTTGCCCACTGATTCGTAATGGAGAAAAACGCTCTACGTTCTGACTTGGGTAATATGGCAGCGCAAGAGAGTATATTGCTCCCTGATCGCGACTGTCATAAACAGGTAAATCTAATCGCCAACTGTCCATTGCTTGAACAGCACTCTGCTCTTGAAGAACAATCACGCGCCCTTGGCCGCTACTTAACTTAGATGACTGCTTGTAACGCTTCTCAAGTGTCGCTAAATCCTGTCGCATACCCAAGCGTGACGCCGTTGCCATGGTTCTGTCGATAATCTCTTGATTATCAGGCATCACTGCCAATGCACGTCGATAATCAACATAAGCACTGTTTAGGTCGTTTGAAGCTTCATAAAGCAGACCCGATAAAAACATCAGATAAGCATTTTGTACTGACTGCAGCTTTTTACCCGCATCTGGGTAATTCGCAAGAATACTGCCAACATTGGCAGATACCCCCTGCTTCTTCGCATCGCTGGCTGCTCTTTCTAGCTCAGCCTCACGCTGCTTCTTTGCTTGCTCTTGAACTTGGTTGGCGCGACGCATTTCAATCACCGCACCTTCTAAATCGTTTTTCTTTAGATAATTCAAACCGAGGTAGAGATGAAGAAAGCCTAACTCGTAATCGGGCGGCACATACTCGGTAATGTTGTCATTCACAGCCAATGCACCCACACTGGTTGCACTGTCTGAGATTGAGATGACGGCTTTTCTCTGTTGCTCGGTAACAGCCTGATCCGCCGCTTCAAACGAAGACTTACTCTCTGGGTATTTTTGATCCAACAGATTGATTCTGCCTCTCTCAAAATTATCGAGAATATCGCCAGCTGTGTAATCTGGTAACTCTTGTTGAGCCTCTGAATAATCTCCAGATTTAACGGCTTGGTAGATACTTTTATTTTGTGCGCTGTAATGACTGAACAGGTTACCTGCAGACATACTCGCGCATCCCGCGGTCAGCGCCGATAGTAGGGCAATGGAAGCGAATCTAAACTGTTGCTTCACTTATCGTCTCCGTGCATGTTTAAAATGCCAACTTTGTTAGGGTCTGCTGACCTTTCGTGGTTGAATTTTGTTCGAGATAGAATCATTTTAGACGCGGCAAGGAGTATGTAGCCTAGTCATTCTAAATTAATACTTCTTAACAAAGCATAAAACGATTCTAGCCGAACCCTTCGGGCAGTCTTTGTGGCTCATTTCTACTGCGTTATCAGCTTCTCATGTAGACTGGCTACACTTTAAAGCCTCTGCCTTGTAGAAATTTCCCGAAAAGTTCTGCAAAAATCAGCTAAACAGACCCTATTCTCGCTATCAAAACGAAACGTGCTGTAAAAAGGATCTCAAGCAAGTAAATGCTTGCTTCATCAGGCCCTGGTTAAGTAAGGCCGATATTCAGACAACAGATAACTATTAAAGTTGGCATACAAACAACAAATTTTCCAACTTGCTGTTTGTGTTAATTAACTCATTAACTTCCCAGTTCGTTAATTGACTATTTTGTTAACTCGTTAACTCATTTGATTAGCTCATAAGTAGAGGTCCAAGCGGACGGCCACCAACTAAGTGCATGTGGATGTGGTAAACCTCTTGGCCACCATGAGAGTTACAGTTCACGATAAGACGGTAACCATCTCCCGCGATGCCCTCTTTTTCTGCTAGCTTACGAGCAACAGTAAACATGCGCCCCATCATTGCTTCATCTTCCACTTCAACATCGTTAGTCGTTGGGATCAGCTTATTAGGGATGATAAGGATGTGGCTAGGAGCGCGTGGATTGATGTCACGA
The DNA here is from genome assembly GCF_001635455.1 of Vibrio sp. HI00D65. Classification (GTDB taxonomy): domain Bacteria; phylum Pseudomonadota; class Gammaproteobacteria; order Enterobacterales; family Vibrionaceae; genus Vibrio. Next base: position 80,253 of record NZ_LWEH01000013.1, on the reverse strand, counting down.
AACGCTGTCACTAAATCGTCTTGGTATAGCAGATCTGCTGGAATTTCTTTATTAACAATCTTACTAAAGATGGTTTCTTCAGCCATGTTTTTCTCCAATAAAACATTTACTTTTTAGTATTTTGAGTATGCGCTATGCCGCATCAAACCACAATAAACCTGCTGTAAAGCTTAATAAAAAACACCGTTCAAATCAAAAAAAACTGGTCTTAACTCTCAAGAATGGCATGTTGATTACAACTGAGCGCTATTTTTGACGTGTGCGTCATAAAATGCGTAAGAGGAGCTCATTAGAATGCTGACAATTTTGTTATTTTTACTTTGACCTGACATTAGGTCTGTATTTTATCTAGGGAGAAAGCCATGAAGGGATCTGTGATCAAGCGTATGTACGCTGCTTTCGCACTGATCATCATCATGTTCGCAGTCACGATAACCATCATGATGAACAGCATGAATCAGATACACAGCAATTTTGAGAGTGTTTCAGAAACCTCATTACCGCTTGTTGCGCTTTCCAATCAAACAAGTGTCCAATTGCTTTCTGCTGATAAGTTATTTAAAGATTTCTTAACCACACAAAACGCTGAACGCATGTCTGCAATGCGCACAGAATTTGCTGCATCACAAAACGCTTTTTCAGAAGTTCTTGGTAATCTAGAAACAGCAAGCCAAAACAACACCTCCCTCATCGAACGCATTACTCAGCTTAGAGCCATGGAAGAGCGATACTTTGCTGAAGCGGGTGAAGCGATGAACAATTACGTTGCGATGTTTGAAGCACAAGAGCAAGTACAAAAAGCATCACGTGATTTCCAACGCCTGCACTCAGAGTTGACCGTTGGCATGAAAGAATACGTTGCCGATCAAAAAAGCATCTCTGTGAAAGTAATGGCGAAAAGCTACTTCATTAAGCTGCAAGACGCAGAAGTCATAACATCAGACGCACTTGCGAGCTCTGATGTGGCATTCGTACAAAAAGCTGTGAACCAAAACAAGAAAGCCGTTACTCACCTAAACTACGCCTACCGCGGTTTGGCAACACAGCTACCTGCTCTTAAGAATGTATTCGATGAATCAGTTCAGAAATTCACTAAAGACGTAGGCCAAAAAGGCGGTGTTCTCGATAAACACAACAACTACCTACAAGCAAAGCAAGCCTTGTATGTGAACATCGCAAATCTAGCGGTTGAAGTAGACCAAGCGATGGCAGTTTTAGACTCATTCAACGTAACAGCCGAAGAACAACTTAACTCTTCATTAGCAGACGCGAGCAGAATCTACGACAAAGGCCTATTCAATGCTATTGCCATCGGTGTGGTTGTCACACTATTTGCAACAGCAATTGGCTACCACATCGCGCACAGTGTAAGAGAGCCACTAACCCGTATCCTTAAGACACTGGAAGGCCTAACAGAAGGCGACATGACACAGCGCATCGATATTCGTTACAACAACGAATTCAGCCGTGTAAGTGGTCACATCAACACCTTAGCCGATAACCTGCACAACATTCTTGTGAAACTTAACGATGCGTCAGATGACCTAACCAAAACAGCAAGCGTTAACCAGAAGACTTCTTCAGAAACTCAGGCTCAACTGAACAACCAGCGTGAGCAAACTGCAACAGTAGCAACGGCGATGACAGAGATGTCGCACTCTGTACAGGAAGTGGCAAATAGCGCACAAAGCTCTTTGACTATGGTTCAGCAAGTTGAAACCGCTTCTGAATCAGGTCGTCAGATCATGAACACCAACATCAGTACCATCAATCAACTGGAAACTCGCTTAACCGAATCAGTTAGTGCTGTGGGGGAACTGCAACAGATGAGCAGCCAGATTGGCTCAATCCTAGACGTAATTCGCGGCATTGCAGAGCAAACTAACCTACTTGCACTGAATGCTGCGATTGAAGCGGCGCGTGCCGGTGAGCAAGGTCGTGGTTTTGCGGTCGTTGCCGATGAGGTTCGTGTACTGGCACAGAAAACAACGCAATCTACAGCTGAAATCGAAACTATGATCAGCAACCTACAATCCAGTTCGAAAACCGCAAGTAACGTCATTAAAAGCTGTATGAGTGATATGGACATGTCGGTACAACAAGCATCGAATGCCAACAGTGCAATGGAAGAGATTCAAGCCTTGATTCTAGAAATCAGCCATATGAGTACTCATATATCTCAAGCAGCAGCTGAACAGAGTGAAACGTCGGGCGATATCGCGCGTAATATTGAAGACATCAACCACATTGCCGATGCAAGTTATCAAGCAATGTCATCAATAGCTGAGGCGAGCCAAAACCTAACGATTCTAGCGAGTCAACAAGGAGATTTGGTTCATCAATTTAAGCTATAGATAAATGATTTAACCATAGATATTAGGTGAGATTATTGGGACTTTCTACCCAATAGTGGTAACTATTTGAACAAGGGCAACTTTTATCAAGAGTTGCCCTTGTTTTTTATGAGCTTTGTCATTATATGATTATTAAGGCTTGCTGTTTCCAGTTTTCTTTCACCTTTATGAGCGAGCCGCTATTAAGGAATTTATATGGCTGTTCATGTTGGCATTATCGATCAAGACCCTATTCGCTTGCTTACCCCACTACTTGATAATCGAACGATCAGCACTCACATCGTGTTCATCGGCGATAAGAATCAAGTCGATATGTATCAGCGCTTAGACAGCGTTTTACAAAAGCGTGATATTACGAGCGAGTTTTTTGAAATTCCGACGATCGTAAATACGTCAGTAATTAAAGAATCCATTCAAAACCTTGCGGAAGATTTAAAAGCACGTGGCCAAGAAGTGAAACTCAACGCTAGTTGTGGTCTGCGTCACCGTCTACTTTCAGTTTACGAAGTGTTCCGTACTTACCACTGGCCTATCTTCGTTGTAGAGCCAAATAGTGACAAACTGTGCTGGCTTTACCCGAACGGAAAAGAAGACGCGCAAGTTCAAGACCGTATCACTATCGATGACTACCTAACCGTATTTGGCGCCCGTGGCGAATTCAGTGATGTACAGCTACCTCCACAACTCGATCAGAAGCTATACGAGCTAGGTGAACGTTGGGCAAGTAACGCACTTGAATTAGGTCCTGGTCTTGCGACACTTAACTACCTTGCAACCACTTGTCGCAAAGAGCAGAAGCTGGATGTTGAGTTATCAGAGAAGCAACAGGGCTATCGTGAACTGAATATGCTTTTAAGCGATTTAGTAGAAGCGAAAATTGCGACTTATGAGAATGGCACCCTAACCTTTGCCAGTGAAGATGCTCGACGCTTCTCGAACGGCGAGTGGCTTGAAACTCTCGTTCACAGCACGGTAAAGCAGATCCAAGATGACATGCCGACCATCCAAGATCGTTCTTTGAATGTTCAGGTATACCGCCAGCTCGGCGAACGTGAAGTTCGAAATGAGCTAGATGTGGCATCTGTGGTGAACAATAAACTGCACATAATCGAATGTAAGACGAAAGGCATGCGTGATGATGGTGATGACACCTTGTACAAACTGGAATCACTAAGAGACCTTTTAGGTGGCCTACAAGCCCGCGCTATGCTAGTGAGCTTCCGCCCGCTTCGCCATAACGACATCACACGCGCAGAAGATCTTGGCCTTGCTTTGATCGGCCCTGACGAGTTGAAAGATCTTAAAACGCACCTAACAGCTTGGTTTACGGCTGCTGGCGGTAACGAAGACCAAGAGTGCTAAAAAGAAGCATTTAAGAGCAAGCTTCTCTTAAACCAATATAACAAAGGCGAGTCACTATTCAGTGACTCGCCTTTTTCTTATCTGTTTTTCTCTGTCACTTAACCAGTAAATAAAAAATAGCCGCATCAATCGATGCGGCCATTTCAAAATTTGCTGTCAGATTGAGACTTAAAACACTTTTGCTACTTAAAGCATTTTGCGAGCAGCTTCTACAACCACTTTGATTGAGCGTGCTTCTGTTACTTTTAGTGTTTCGTGATCAGGCGTCTCTGTTTGCGTACGGTTGATGATTACACCAGCAACACAACCCGCTTTCAGACCAGAACTTGCACACATAGTTAGCAGCGTTGCAGATTCCATTTCGAAGTTTAGAACGCCCATGTCTTGCCACTCTTGCATAGAGCCTTGGAAACGCTTAACTACACGACCAGAGAACGTGTCGTAACGCTCTTGACCTGGGTAGAAAGTATCACTTGAAGCCGTTACACCCATGTGAACTGTTGCGTCAGCCTCTTCAACTGCAGCTTTCATTGCTGTCGCTACTTCGAAGTCAGCAACTGCTGGGAACTCCATTGGAGCAAAGTGTAGGCTAGCACCGTCTAGACGAACAGAACCAGTAGAAACAATCATGTCACCCACGTTTACATGAGGTTGGATAGCACCAGTAGTACCAACACGTAGGAAAGTGCGAACCCCCAGTTGAGCTAGCTCTTCTACAGCGATAGAGGTAGATGGACCACCAATACCTGTTGAACATACAACCACTGGCTTACCGTCTAGCTCTGCGCGGTAAAGTGTGTATTCACGATGGCTAGCAAGAAATACTGGGTTCTCCATCTCTTCTGCAATTTTCTGTACACGAGCAGGATCACCAGGAATGATCGCAAGAGTAGCACCGTTAAGATCTGCTTCAGTAACACCTAAATGGAAAACAGCTTGAGACATAGTTCGCTCCTTTTGGCTTATTGGGCTTTTTACCCTTATTTAAGCTCATAGTAAATTCGTGGGGTACGAACACACTCTAACCAAGCTCATTACAAAATGAAGTGACACAACTCACACCATTGGTAGCAAAATGATTTCAAGTTTCACAAAAAAACGATTGGTATCACAAAGATAAGCAATCTCAGAAACTTCGTTGCATACTAATGAGACAAAAACGCCTTTAACGTATTACCGCTAAAGGCGTTTATATAGAAGGCAATTTTGTATTAGAGCGTTGAATTTAGTCTGCTTTAGACTTGAATCGTAGCAGGCGCAATGCGTTCAATGTCACTAGTGCTGTTGCACCACTGTCCGCTAGAACCGCTACCCACAAGCCCGTAATACCAAATAAGCTCGTCACTAAGAACACACCTTTCAAGCCAAGAGCCAGAGCGACGTTTTGACGGATATTATTGATAGTAGCTTGCGACAGCTCAATCATTGCTGGTAATTCAGTTAGACGGTTATGAGTCAGTGCTGAATCAGCAGTTTCCAGAGCAACGTCTGTACCCCCACCCATTGCAATACCGACATGAGCGGTTTTCATCGCTGGAGCATCATTAATGCCATCTCCAACCATCGCTACATGCGACTGTTGGGACAACTCTTGTACGTAAGACACCTTATCACTTGGAAGCAGGCTTGCTTTGTACTGCATACCAACCTTGCCACTGATAGCAGCAGCACTGCGCGGGTTGTCCCCTGTCAACATAATAGATTGAATACCGAGACCATTAAGGCGCTCAATCGCTAACTTCGCGTCACTACGTAATGTGTCTTGCCACGCAATCAGACCAATGGCGTTGGCTGCTTGATCAGAGTCTTTAACCTCTAATGCAATCACAACGGTTTTACCTTCATCTTCTAGCGATTCGATTTGCTTAGATACCTGTGTATCCAAATCAAAATCAAGTTTAGATGGCGCAAGCACTCGATATTTCACACCATCGACGTCACCTTCCACGCCACTACCAATCAGCGCTTTCTTGTTGTGTGACTCAGGAATATCAATACCTAATTCTTCAACTTTTGCCACTAGCGATTTTGCCAATGGGTGAGTAGAGCCAACTTCAATAGCACCAACAAAACGAAGCATCGCCTCTTTCTGCCAACCTGACAGTGGCTCAATATCAGTCACCTGAGGCTTACCTTCGGTCAGTGTGCCTGTTTTATCGAAAGCAATAGTTTCGATCTTACCAAGCTGCTCAAGTGCTGCACCGCCTTTGATTAGCGCACCGCGTTTTGCTGCCGCAGCTAAACCAGAAGTTATCGCCGCAGGAGTTGAAATAACAAGTGCACAAGGACATGCGATTAGCAGTAGCGCTAGACCACGGTACACCCATGTTTCCCAAGGTTGAGCAAACAACAATGGTGGCGTGATGATGACGAGCAAAGCCACTACCATCATCAATGGTGTGTACCAACGACTGAACTTATCAAGGAAACGTTCTAGTGGTGCTTTACGTGATTCCGCTTCTTCAATCAGGTGAAGAATACGGTCAATGGCGTTCTCACCTTGTTTCGAGGTAATGGTAATCCGAACCACTTTATCGACCACAACAGCACCAGCCATGATGCTATTACCTTGGGTGTGTTCCACAGGCACAGACTCGCCAGTCAACGCACTTTCGTCAAAACTTGCAGCATCGGAAATCAACTGGCCGTCTGCTGGCAAACGAGAACCCGCAGCCACTTCTATCACATCACCAGGTACCAACTCGCTTACCGCTACTTCAACACGTTCACCATTGATAATCTTAGTCGCATTCTCAGGCACTAAGGCCATTAGCGCTTGAACGCCGCTTCTCGCCCTAGAAGAAGCAAACGCCTCTAAGCGCTCACCAATCAAGAACAGAAGCAATACCATTGCCGCTTCTGCGGTCTCGCCTAGGTACAGTGCACCAAATGCTGCCACACTCATTAAGGTTTCTATCGCGAAAGGAGTTCCCGAGCGTGCTAGTTGAACAGCTTTCTTAGCGACCGGATATAATCCAAGTAGACATGTCACGATGAATAAGCCTTCACTTAATTGAGGCGCTGAACTTTTCAGTAACGCCGCGAACAGCATCGCAGCGGCTATCGCTATGATCTGTAAATTAGGTTGGATATGCGCTTGCCAAAATGTCTCTGGTTGTTGTTTTTCTTTCTTAGAACCCACTTCCGTTAATGGGAAGCCAGTTTTGATAGAGACTTGTTCGATAGTGTCTGCAAGACTTTCATTGTTATATTTCACAACCAGTTTTTCGGTAGCAAAGAGCACCTTCGCTTGAATTACACCGTCGATATTACTGATCGCTTTTTCTATTTTTCTGGCACAAGCTGGACAGTCCATTCCGGAAACTAACCAACTTTTAGAAAATTGGGCATCGTTCGTTGTCGTTGAGGACTGACTGTCTTCTTCTCCGCTGTCTGAACTACAACAGCCATCACCCGATGACGAGACTGTCGCTGAAGAAGAGCTGCAACATGCTGATGATGTACCAGCTGCAGTAATGCTTGAAATTTTAGGGCTAGAGCAGCTTGTTGCGGCTGCTTGTGGTTGAACGTCCACTTTTACTGAGCGGCACGCTGCGTGTTTTGCGCACATAATGTATCTCCTTAATACTTCAATACCCTTGGAAGGTTGCTCAGCCATTAAAGCAACCAACCCCAAGTCCATCGGAAGTATAAACCTTAGAGGTAGCTCCAAGGTCAAGAAGAAGTTTTCGGTTAAGGCGTTTTATTTAACAGCCTCAACCAAGTAGGTCACTATTATCGAGGCTTCAGTTCGGCACACTCTTCTCTATTCGCAGAAACATCATCAATCAGTACAGCATCATGAGAACAGAAAGGCTGTGTATTCAAACTTACGATAGACACGTCGTCTTCAACAGGATCAACGTTAGAGCCCTGCATCAATTCAGAGATGTGGTAACGAAGGACTAAGACACCCAGCAATCCAAACAGAATATTACCCAGCGCTTGTCCGTAAAGAACGCCTAACGCGCCATACCATTGCGAACCTAAATACACGAAAGGTAAAGTACCAAGTGTCGCCTTACCTAAGTTCAGAGCTGTGGAATACAGCGGCTTGCCTAGGTTATTAAATGAGGTATTCGCGACAAACAGCGCACCGTTAAAGATGAAAGTAATGGCTACATAGGTACAGAAAGCAGCAACAATGATCGCCGCATCCCCTTGCAGGCTAAAGCCATGAATCACGAGGTCTTGTAGGAAGTACAACAGGACACAAACCACAATGGTGTACACCGTGGTCACAAACAGAGAGTTACTGAGCGTCTCTTTTACTCTGTCCATTCTCTCGGCACCAAAGTTCTGACCAATGATTGGCCCTACCGCGCCAGACAAAGCAAAAATCACAGCAAAGCACACCGGCGTTAAGCGACCAATCACCGCGAAGCCCGCAACGAAGTCTTCACCATATTGTGCAATACCTGTCGTGACAATGGCATTGCCGATAGGTGTCGCGGTGTTAGTAATGATTGCAGGGATCGCGATTGCTAAGATTGGGCGGATATTGATGCGCCACTGCACGAATGATGGCGGAGCCACCAGCTCATGACTGCGAATCAAAGGATAAAGTGAGAAAAAGAGAACCGAAAAACGTGCCACCACAGAAGCGATAGCCGCCCCTTCGATGTTCCAACCAAAGCCAAAAATAAACAGAGGGTCTAAGATCGCATTTACGAGCCCTCCCGATAATGTCGCCCACATTGAACGCTTGGCATCACCCGCAGCTCTTAGGCCAGCACCTGCAGCCATCGCAAGCGCCAAAAATGGGCCACTCGGTAATAAAATCTGCAAATAAGCTTGTGCACGCTCTGCGGCCAAGCCTTTCGCGCCAATGGCTGCCAATAGCTCAGGGATATAAGCGTAAATCACAGCAGTGACCGTTGAGCTAATGACAAACGCGGTCAGCATAATACTGGTGCTGAGGTTTCTAGCTTGGTCTCTATTTTTTGAGCCAATAGCTTTTGATACTAACGCTCCCATCGCAATGGAAGTACCAATCGACACAGAAGTAGAAAAGAAAGTGAGTGTGCCAGCAAAACCAACCGCAGCAGCCAGTTCAACCTGACCTAGCATACTGATAAACAACATATCGAGCAGGTCGACCACAAACAATGCCATCAAGCCGACTGAGCCTGCTCCCGACATCACCAAAATGTGGCGCATCGTTGAACCTTCTACAAACTTTGCAGCTTGGTTTGACATGAAACCTCCAAAAACTGAAACACCAAAGGCTAAACCTATAGACCGACAAACAGGTCTAATTAGAAAAACTCCACGAAGAAAAAGGCGCTAGTGCGCCTTTTTTATTTCAGGATGTTGAGAAAAATAATCGTTCTTAACACGCTACTATACAGGATGTTGGAAACATTCATCTAAGTTCTTGCCGATTGCTCTTAAAACATCGGTTCGAGTGATAATACCGACCAATTTCTGATTGTCGATGACAGGATAAGCTTTCGGTTTACCTACCTGCATCATATCTGCCAATTCGATAATAGATAAATCTGGTGCGACTGATAGCACCTCTTGGTACATACAATCACCAACAATATGGGTGTCTTGGCAGAAGTAGCTAACCTTAACTAGCTTCTCTAATAAATCTTGCTCAGAAAGGAAACCAATCACTTGCTCATTGTCGTCAATAACTGGTCCACCCATGTGATGACTACTCATCACTTTGTCTAACGCTAGACTTAACGGCATATCAGGAGTGAATGTCACAACCTGCTGCGTCATGTAATCTTTCACTTTAATTGAATGCATAGCGTTCTCCCTAAATACTTTGCGTCATGTTTTTATCTGCTTCTTTCATTTAATTGTTGTCTAAAATCTTGATTTTACTAAATGGATTTCAGCAATTTTATTGATAGGCAAAACCTAACAAGACAAAAAAGCGAGGTAGATAAAGGGTTGAGCGTATTTTCAAACATCCAAAAAAAGTAAAAAAAGAGCCCTTACAAAGCCTTACTTTCTCTTTCTCGACCTTACTTAGCCGCACTAGCCTGTATATATGAACCCTGTAATCTTCACCGTATCAATAATAAAAACACCATTTGAGAAAGTTTATGCAACACAACGAAAATGCTATGTATGCTTATGTCTATAAGGGCCAGAACGGCACGGACAACCCACTCATTGCCACTATCGACAACCAAGAAAAGCCTCTGGTTTCGAATTGTCTCGACGAAATAAAAAACATGTCGAATCTAGCCATTGATTTAGCCGCTCAAAACAATCTAAGGGTCAAGCTCGTCAAATATCAAAAAGAGCAAGAGATCGATTTCGGCATGTTCTTCAAATAATCATTCACATACTCCCCCTCGCTATACGGCAGCCATGCTCGAGTGGTTGCCTAATTCAGACTGACAAGCTTGAGCCACAAACGGTATACTTGATAAACACCACGTTCTCTTCCTTATTCGGTCTCGCATGCCTTTTCCCACCGCCATCTACAAGATTAAAACTTACTTCAGCACATTACTGGATTTTCAGTCCCGTATTTGGGTGGTTCATATCTTTGAAGATTCGATTACTGACCATTCATTTGTCATTAATGAGGATGTCTTTAAAGAGCCGCTAGAGTGGATGAAAAAGCGGGATTACCAATCAAAAATGCTCGAACGTGTTGATAAGATGAAGATATCACAGGTTATCGAGATTCAATTCGAAGACAAAATGCATAGACTGATGCGAGTAAAATAGTGGTTCAGTCCTGGCCATTTAACCGAAACACCCGATACAAAAAAGGCCAGCAATCACTGACCTTCTCTTACAAGTTCTGTCGTATTTCAACTAACGTGCACAGTACTCATGCCATAGGCGTACCGCTTTTTGTTAGGCCTCAGTTTTGTCATGCGTCTCCGCAAACAAAATAGCTGTCATACTATCGACCACTGTGTTCGCCATCAAAGTCATCTCTTCAGCTGGTGTCCCGGGTACACACTCACTCGGCAATGGTAGATCTGAGTTCATCATCTCTTCCCAATAGAAAGACTCAACTTTATCAGGAGAGCTCATCCATACCGTTTGACTCACTTTCGGGTTGTATTCCGACTCACCGTTCATTCCTTTGAAAGAGATAACCGAATGAGATTTGTTGCCAATCACATGCTCAACTTCAGCATGAAGCTGTGGGAAGCCAGGGTGGAAGCTGCCACGTAAACCTAAACGGCCACCCACTTCCCTTATCAAGCTGAACTGCCTCTTGAACAACAGCTCGCATCAATCGCGAATCAAGAACTAGAGCTTTTAGAGTCTGAAGGTTTTATCAATTTATCACGCGTGCTTTTCTCTGAGTACTTCCATAATATGGAACTCGCGAGCCAAGTAATGGAGAAATACTCTCAAGCAGAGAGTGGGCTGATGACTTGGATAAAAGCTGCGCAGGCCGATGGTCGCTTAGTCGAGCTCGACCCTCTGTTTGCTTCAACTCAATTCATTGCACTCATTAAGTCGTTCGCTTTTTGGCCGCAGATCATTGGTCATACCCCTTCTCCAGACACACAGCACAAACATATCATCGTGAACTCAACGGTTGAGATGTTTCTCAAACAGTACCAGGCCAAATAAAAGTTGAGCCCTGCTAAGTTTTGCTGGGTTTTAATTAGAGATAGATAAACGAGTGAGGTATGATTTGCTCGTTTTGTGGCTGAGCGGTTTGCCAGTTGCAGAATCTGATTTATTTCAGCCGTTGTTCAGATACAAAGACCACTATTTCATGCCAAAGTTGATAAGAAAAATTTGGGTACACGTTTTTATGCTGCTTGCGATGTTAATGGCCACTTTTAGTGTGGATAGCATTGCGAGTAACAATATCGTGGCATCTCAACATCTATCGACGCCGTCAAACAGTATCTCGCCTTCACAGCCAATCGCTCAGTCTAATATTAAACATCATTGCTGTGGCTCAGTCTGCTTATTAAAAATGCCACCATTGATTATGTCTGGGTCCTTCGTTACTCAAATTGCCTCTTTGGCTCTCATTGAAAAAGAGCCTTCACACAAAGCGATTATTGCGCCTCAAGCACCTTATCGTCCCCCTATTTCTTAATCGTTTGTCCCCAATTGGCAATCCATGCCACCCAAAAACAGCAGTTTTGCTGTACTTATCGACATCCAAATTTAGGAAATAAACACATGAAAAAACTATTTAGCCTTTTTGCTGCTCTAATTATGAGCGCTTCAGTCAACGCCGCTCAGTTTGAAGAAGGTACTCACTACAAGATCCTTGATGTAGCAAAAGCAGAAAAGCCAGTTGTGACTGAATTTTTCTCTTTCTACTGCCCACACTGTTACAAGTTCGAAGGGGTAATTAAGTACCTAAAAGAAGACCTACCGGAATCAGCAAGCTTCCAAAAGGTTCACGTCGCTTTTATGGGTAACAATATGGCAGTGCCGATGGCCAAGGCTTACGCAACAATGATTGCGCTGGATGCTGAAGAGACCATGGTTCCTGCTATGTTTGCTCAGATCCATGAAAAGCAAAAGACATCACGCGACGAAGCTGAACTGCGCCAAGTATTCATTGATCATGGTGTCGATGCGAAGCAGTTTGACGCGGCATACAACAGCTTTGCGGTTAACTCGATGCAGAAACGCTTTGATCAGCAATTTGATGCAAGCACGCTAACCGGCGTTCCTGGTGTGCTGGTCAATAACAAGTACATCGTAAAGCCGGACCAAATCAAAAGCTACGAAGAGTACAACCAGCTAGTTAACTACTTGCTAACGCTCTAAGTCGTTTTTCATCTCCAAGCCAGTGAACTCATCACTGGCTTTTTTATCCTATCGGCGCCCAGAGCGCATGTAAATTAAAGACTCGCGCTATTGTTCACTGGCATCCGCAGTAAATTTTCATATACTGCACCTTATTAAGTCATCGACTATGTTGTTGTACTGAAAATACTCGTACTCAAAACCCTTAGCACTCAAATATTGGGACCTTTATGATCACTCTGACTACCAACTTTGGCGACATTGAAATTGAACTGAACCTTGAAAAAGCACCAGTAACGTCGAAAAACTTCCTTAAATACTGCCAAGACGGTTTCTACGAAGGCACGACATTTCACCGTGTTATTGAAGGTTTCATGATTCAAGGTGGTGGTCACACTATCGACATGACAGAAAAACCAACACGTGCTCCTATCGTGAATGAAGCAAACCGCGGTCTAAAGAACGTAATTGGCTCTGTAGCAATGGCACGTACTGATGCTCCACATTCTGCAACAGCACAATTCTTTATCAACCTTGATGACAACGACTTCCTTGATCACACCTCGACTACGAACGCAGGTTGGGGTTACGCAGTATTCGGTAAAGTATCGGCAGGTATGGATGTAGTAAATAAGATTGCAGCTGAACCAACGACAATTCGCTGGGGTCACGAGGATGTACCTTGTGAAGATATTGTGATTACAAAAGTCACGATCAACAAGTAATCGATAGAGAGTAAAAAATACCCCGCTTATGCGGGGTATTTTATTAGTGCAGCGCTATAAAAATGGCAGCGGGATCAGTTCTAGTCCAAGAACACCGCTGATGCTCATCACCACCAGTAAAGAGACTTTAAAGACCGTCTTTGACCATTGGATGTAATTGGCGCAATCGACCTTACGGAATGTCACCTTGGTCCACATAAAGCATACTGCCGCCGACACCGCTAGGTATTCGTAACCCGCTTCTCCGAGCAAGAACAGCCCAAGAGCAACCGCGCCAAAAGCAACCACGTACGCTTTCATGTGTTTGTGGGCCTTATCGACACCCTCTTTTACCGGTAGTACAGGAATGCCCGCATCTCGGTAATCTTGAATGCGGAACATAGCAATCGCATACGAGTGCGGCATCTGCCATAAGCAGAACATGATAAACAGCAGTACCGCTTCGATACTCAAGTAGTTTGTCACACCAAGGTAACCAACTAATGGTGGTACCGCACCAGAGATACTGCCTACGAGCGTGCCATACACCGAATTACGCTTGTACCACATGGTGTAGAAAAAGACGTAAAACACGTAGCCTAGTAACACCACTACCGCAGACATCGGGTTAACGTATTGGAACAATAAAGCCGTACCAGCTAGCAACATGACCAACGCATAGATGAATGCGACGTCAGTATTGATGTTGCCCTGAACCAAATCTCGGTTCTGAGTGCGTTTCATTTTTTGATCAATATCGCGATCAAAAATGTTATTCACCACACAACCTGATGCAATCACAAGCCCCACACCCGCCAATGTTGTCAGCAACAACATCGCACTGGCTGGTTCTGTCTTTGCGGCAAGAAAGAACCCCGCCGCAACAGAAATCAGGTTGCCGAAAATGATGCCCGGTTTAGTAATAGACAAATAACTTTTCAGCATACCCTAGCCTACAACTTCATGTTGACGTTCATGTTGTAGATGATCCATACCGAGCCAGCGATCAGGATCAATACAACAATGGCAGTAAACATCAGTGATACTAAGTTCCACTGACCATCGGTTGTCTTCACTTCCATATGTAGGAAGTACTTAAAGTGTACGAAGACCTGCACTAGCGCACAGCCAAACAGAACTACGTAAGTCTCAGTACTTGGAAGCGCATGCGCCCACACTACATAGAACGGAATAATGGTCAGAATCAGTGATGCGACAAAGCCAATCACGTAATCTTTTGCGCCACTGTCTAGATGCTGTTCCATTACATCACCCCCATTAAGTACACGATGGTAAATACACAAATCCAAACGATATCTAGGAAGTGCCAGAACAAGCTCAAGCACTGAAAGCGCATCGACATGTTGTCGTTTAAGCCTTTAGTTGAAAGCTGGTGATACGCAACAGCCATCCAAATAAGACCGAATGTCACGTGCAAACCGTGTGTGCCTACCAAGGTAAAGAACGCAGATAGGAACGCACTCTCTTGAGGGCCATAACCTTCAGCAATCAAGTGATGGAACTCATACACTTCCATACAGATAAAGGCTAGACCCAGCAGAAACGTTACTTTTAGCCACTTTTTCAGACCAGAAACGTCTTGACGCTTCATTGCGATCATGCCAAAACCGAAAGTGATACTACTGAACAGTAGCATCATGGTTTCCACAAACACGAACGGAAGTTCGAAGATGTCTTTGCCGGTTGGTCCTGCAATAGAGCCACTTTCTAACACGGCATAAGTCGCGAAAAGCGTGGCAAACAGCACACAGTCACTCATCAAGTAAACCCAGAAGCCAAACAACTTGTTGCCCGCTGAGTCATGGTGATGATCATGCGAGTGTGCAAGATCGTAAGTGTGCGACGGAGTATTAGCTTGCATACGTCGTCTCCAAATCATCTTTATTTGTGTTGTTATCACCGTCGGCGCTGTTCTCACCCACCGACTGTTTTTTCGCTTCTGCTAACTGTGCACGTCGAGCCGCTTCAATCGCTTTGATCTCTTCTACTTCCACGTAGTAGTCAACATCGTCGTTGTAGCTGTGTTGAATACACGTCACGACAATACCAACCAGGCTTGCCGCCGCTAGCCACCAGATGTACCAGATCATTGCGAAACCAAATACCAACGACCATGCAGATACATAAATACCTGTCGGTGTGTTCTTCGGCATATGGATACGTTCGTATTCTTCTTCCTGAGTTGGATCAAACTCGCCGCTTTGCTTTTGATACCAGAACGCATCTAGCTCATCGCCCTTAGGCAGTTTTGCAAAGTTGTAGAACGGCGGTGGTGAAGACGTTGCCCATTCAAAAGTACGTCCGCCCCACGGGTCCCCAGTGAGGTCGCGGTTTTGGTCGCGGTCACGAACACTCACGAAGAACTGAACAAACTGACACACAACACCCATCGCAATCACACCTGTACCTGCAGCCGCAACCGCCAGTAGAGGGAAGAATTCAGGGTTAATGTCTTGGCTCAAACGACGCGTCATGCCCATGAAACCAAGAGCGTAAAGCGGTAAGAACGCCATCAAGAAACCGATGATCCAGCAGTAGAACGCACGTTTACCCCAAACTTCGTTCAGAGTGAAACCTGTCGCTTTCGGGAACCAGTAGCCAATTGCCGCAAAACAACCGAATACTACGCCACCGATGATCACGTTATGGAAGTGAGCAATTAGGAATACTGAGTTATGCAGAATGAAGTCTGCACCCGGTACTGCCATTAGTACACCCGTCATACCACCAACGGTGAAAGTGATAAGGAAACCAACAGTCCACAGCATAGGTGTTGTGAAACGGATACGGCCTTTGTACATGGTGAACAGCCAGTTGAAGATCTTAACCCCGGTCGGGATAGAGATAATCATGGTTGCGATACCAAAGAAGGCATTCACATTCGCGCCAGAGCCCATGGTAAAGAAGTGGTGTAGCCAAACGACAAACGCAAGGATTGTGATTGCAACCGTTGCCCAAACCAGTGAGGTGTAACCAAACAGTTTTTTGCGTGCAAACGTTGCTGTCACTTCAGAGAACACACCGAAGATAGGCAGGATCAGGATGTATACCTCTGGGTGTCCCCATGCCCAAATCAGGTTCACATACATCATCACGTTGCCACCAAGATCATTGGTGAAGAAGTGCGTGCCGATGTATCTATCCAGCGTCAGTAGCGCGATAGTTACCGTTAGGATCGGGAAAGAGATGATGATCAAAATGTTGGCACACAGGGATGCCCACGTGAACACTGGCATCTTCATCATTGGCATAGACGGAGTACGCATGCGTAGAATGGTCGCAAAGAAGTTCACACCCGTTAGCGTTGTACCGACACCAGATATTTGCAGCGCCCATATCCAATAGTCCACCCCGACTCCAGGGCTTGCCTCAATACCTGATAGTGGCGGATAAGCCAGCCAACCTGTACGACCAAATTCACCAAGGCCTAGTGACATATTGGTTAGGATCACACCCACGACAAACAGCCAGAAACTCAGGTTGTTTAGATAAGGGAACGCAACATCACGAGCACCGATTTGCAGCGGTACGATGATGTTCATCAAACCAATAACCAGCGGCATCGCCACAAAGAAAATCATGATCACACCATGAGCGGTGAAGATCTGATCATAGTGATGCGGTGGTAAGTAACCGCTCTCGCCTGCAGCGGATAGCAACTGCTGACTACGCATCATTACCGCATCAGCAAAACCACGAATCAACATGATCATTGCAACAGCAATGTACATGAAGCCCAGTTTTTTGTGGTCTACTGAAGTAAACCATTCATTCCATAAGTATTGCCATTTCCCAGCTTTCGTTACCGCAGCAACAACAGCCAAACCAACCAGCGCAATCACCGCAAGTGTCACGACGATAATAGGTTCATGGTAGGGAATGGACTCTAGAGTTAATCTTCCAAACATTACGATTATCCTTGGTTTTCCGGCAAACAGTTCATTGAACCAGGGTGCTGGGTCACAACATCAGTGAACAAAAATGGTGGGACACTAGAAAACAGCGTCACAGGTTCAGCGACACTTGGTGCTGCCAGTGAACGGAACTGCTCCCAATCTTCAATGCGATCAGGGCTTGCCTTCACCGTCTCCACCCAGTTTAAAAATGCCACTTGATCAGGCAGTGCTGATGCTGTGAATTTCATCTGAGAGAAACCTTCTCCACTGTAGTTCGATGCAAAGCCTTTGAAGTCACCTTCGTGGTTTGCAATCAGGTTCAACTTGGTCACCATTCCCGGCATCGCATAGATCTGCGAACCAAGACGCGGGATAAAGAATGCGTTCATGATGTTGTCTGAAGTCAGCCTAAACGTAACAGGAACATCTTTCGGGAACGCCACGTAGTTAACCGTTGCAATGTGTTGTTCCGGGTAGATGAACAGCCATTTCCAGTCCAGCGATACCACTTCAATCACCATTGGCTGTATATCACTCTCTAGAGGCTTAGATGGCTCTAGTTCATGTGTTGAACGCCAAGTGATGGTCGCAAGAATCGCAATAATGATGATTGGAATCGTCCATACTACGATTTCAATCTTGGTCGAGTGCGCCCAGTCTGGGGCATACTCTTCCGTGGTATTGGTTTCGCGGTATCTATAAGCAAAGTAGACCGTCATTAGAATCACGGGGATAACGACAATCAGCATCAGGAGTAAAGCAGTAATAATCAGCTCTTTTTCCTGAACACCAACACTACCTTTAGGGTCGAGCAATGCGGAGTTGCATCCTTCGAGCATCAGGGCAGTTGCCACCAAACCAATCCTCGACAGGTTTGCTCTCGATAAAATGCGTTTATATCTTGAAGCTTCCATTAACTTTCTCGATGGTTATCCAGTCTCAAATCGAATGTCCGAGTACTGGTTATCATGGTCATTAGAATATTTATGTGTTGAGCATGTGAAACGCTGCATCTCAAAGGGAAGCCAAATTAAGTTTAATTTTTCTTGGTGAAAACATTACCGCACGGTTAAAACCACACAAAAATTATGACTTAATTGTTACACTTTGAAATGCATTGTTACATTTGGCGCATTATGGAGAGTTTGAATTGAAAGCTCACCCAGCAAACTTGAAAACTAACCTTCCAGTTATGAAAGTAGAATGGCTGAAATGAGTCGAGAGAAAGGTGCACGAGATAGGCGTGCTACATCAACAAAGTTAATGGTGAAAAGGAATTGCAAAGAAACAATTGACGAAGAGGCAGGTAGTCAACGACCACCACAATGATGAACTACATTAGAAATCACGAATTAAATAAAGCGTGATCTTGTTCAAATTTATGAATTCACATACAAGCTTAATGGTATTCATAAATAAATTGTTAGTACGAAGTATTAATTTCCAATATGAATGACAAGCTTCATTTCATCGCGATGATTGGTATCGAAATAGAAGATCAATCAAGTTAAAGAAGAGTAAAAGGAGTCATTTTTGCCAACAAAACCTAGAGGCAAGCACACCCTTACTCTCTCACTTCGAGGAAAGTAAGGGTGCTGGTTTATCAATTATACCACTTGTGGTGCCATGGTTTTACGCTGTTTTTTTAGTCATCAAACGATAAACCACAGGCACAAAATAGAATGAGATAAGTGTGGTTAGTACCGTACCGCCAACAATCGCAACCGCGAACGGAGGCCAGAAGCCACCACCAGCAATAATCAACGGCATAAATCCACCGACAGTGGTGATCGTAGTTGAGCTGATATGACGAGTACACGACATCACCGCCTCTACAACCGCATCAACATTGCCAGTTGATGCTTGTTCGTCGAGCTTCAACTCCGCCAAAATAACGATAGCTGCATTAATCGCTAGCCCTGCAATTCCAAGCATCGCTATGATCACTGTAAAACCAAATGGATAGCCGAAGATCCACACCGATAGCAATCCTAGCCCACCAGCTAATGCCGCTACCATAAAGATGATGCTACTTAACCTAAACGAGTTAAACGACATCACGACGACTAACACCATCAACACAACCACAACAGCAACATTCGAGATAAGACTATTTACCGAATGATCGCGCTCTGCCGACTCTCCGCCAAACTCGATGCTGTAGCCCGATGGAATTTCGTAACTTTCCAATCGGTGTTGGAACTCATTGAGCACGGTTTGCGGCAAGACGCCCGCTTCAATGTAGCCCTCTATGGTGTTAACACGTTGTCCGTTACGACGAGTAATCGCACCACGACTGGTGGTCAGTTCAAGCTCAGCCAAAGTCGAAACATTAATGCCCGTCGAGTCGACTTCAGAGCTGATTGGCAAACGAATATTGCTTAAATGGGTCAGGTTTTCACGGGCTTCATCAGCAACACGAACACGAATAGGCACTGACTCACTGCCCTCAATCACAGAGCCACTTTCACGGCCAATCAATGTGGTTTGCAACATGCCAGCAAACTGATTCAGTGAAATACCGTTGAGTTTTGCCGTATCTTCATCGACCTTCAGCCACACCTTTGGCGTACCCGGTTGCAGCGTTTCCCTTGTGTGAGTGACATTAGGAACACCGGCCAAAATCAGACGAACATCTTCACCAATAGCTTTTAAGGTATCAAGATTTTCACCATAAACACGCAGCTCAACTGGCGCGGTAAATGGAGGCCCTTGGTTAAGCTTTCGTACCAAGATTTGCGCTTCTGGTACCTCTTCATCCAACACCTTTTGCAGCTGTGGAATTAGCGCATTGGCTTGGTCAAAGTTCTCTGTTTTCACCATGGCTTGCGAGAAGTACGGAGCGTTGTTTTGCCTTGCCTGCAAGTTGTAATAGAAAGATGGGAAGTTAGCGCCCACTAGCCAATCAATACGCTCCACTTCTGGATAGCGATGAATGATGTCGTCTATTTTTTCCGAGGTATTTTTCGTCGCATAAATACTGGCTTGCGGCGGCATGTAAACCTGAATCTCAAACATGTCTCTGTCTGATGGCGGGAAGAATTGCTCAGTCAGTTGAGACATGCTCCAGTAGCCAGTAAACGGCACCAACAATACCAACGCAATAGTGATGATTGGATGTGTGACACCAAAACGGACAGAAGATGAGAACCAACGTGTTAGAGCAGGAACTCTTAAGCCCGTCATGTACCAGTGATGTTGCCCCTTCTTGTCCACATCACTCAATTGTTTCGGCAGTAACCTTGTCGCTAAGCCAGCAATTAAGGTGTGCGAGATAATGTAAGAACCGATTAATGAGAAAGAGACGGTAATCGCAATACCACCAACAAATTCACCCGATGCACCCGGCATCAAGATAATCGGTGCAAACGCCAGAACCGTAGTCAAGGTTGAGCCAAGTAGGGGAACCCACAAGTGCTTCAGCGCATTCATGGTTGCTTCTGCCCTGTGCTGCCCTTTCAATCGATACGCCTGAATCGTATCAACCATCACCACTGCGTTATCGACCATGATCCCGAGCGCAACAATCAAGCCCGTGACTGACATCTGGTTGATTGGCACACCAGTGATTTTCATGATCGATAGCGTAAGCAGTGAAGTGAGTGGCAGCGAAATAGCCACTAATATTGCCGCACGGACACCTAAGGTCACAAACAATACAATCAAGATCAAACCGAAACCGATCATCAAGCTTTTACCTAAATCATCTAGGCGACTTTCGGTATAGCCCTGCTGATTGAACAGCAAGGTGACATCGATATTACTTGGCAGCTCTTGTTGAAACTTGTCGATCAACGCATTAGCACGTGAAGTCCAGCTATCAACCCGAAGATCAGGGTGCATTCGCGCCGCGACGATCACACCCGGTTCACCATCAATAATGGCGATCTGATCTTGTGGGGTTTTCTCACCACGCTTTACCGAAGCAATGTCTTCCATGCGGATGATGTGACCATTGCTATCCGTCGCGATAGGGACTTGCTTAATACGTTCAATCGAATCAAGTTCCGATTCAATCTCTAAACCAAATCGAGAATACGCGCTAACCAGTTCACCTGCTGAGTTCTTAGCATCTGCCCCTTCTAGCGACTCTGCGATGTTTGAACTAGAGCGACCAAGCGCTGCAGCATCAGCAGTTCGCAGGCTTATCTGGATTTCTTCTTGAGGCATCCCGTATTCATCAACGAACTCAGTGCCCGAAAGGGTTCTTAATCGCTTGGCTAACTCTTTGGCATAACGCCCTAGTGTTAAGCGATCAGGCTCACCAGCACCAGACCAAGTCAAAGAAGCAATGGTGGTGAAAGCATAGGTATGGTCACTGTCGAGATCGGGAGAATGGGCACCCGCAGGTAAAATGGATTCGATATCAGACAGCTTGTCACGTGCTTGCGACCAAACAGGTTCGGGCTCGGTGATAGTGTCATCAAGCTCAAGCGTCACAATAGACACGCTCGGCCTTGAGGTTGATCTCACCAGTTTAACTTCACTCAGCTCACGAAGCTTATTCTCGATAACCTCTGTAACCAAAGTTTCCACTCGTTTGGCACTGGCACCTGGAAAACTCGTCGTGATATTCGCATAACGGTTGATGATCACCGGATCTTCTGCGCGCGGCAGCGTCATGAAGGCTGAAATGCCACTTACCATCAGCAGCGCTGTCATTAAGATCAACAGTCGGGTATTGGAAATAGTCTCTATGATTTTCATACTATTCCCTATTCAGCAGCAGTGCTTATTGGCTTCACGGTTTGGCCTGGAACCAAGCGATGTAAACCACTCGCAATAACCTGCTCACCATCTTCAATCGCACCACTCACATACGCTTGTTGATTGTTAGCAAACAACACCTGAACACTTCTACGTTCAACCTTGTTGCCATCGCCAATTACAAAGATATTCCACACACCACGCAAGCCATCAATTAAGCCAGTTAAAGGGACCCAATAGCCTTGCTCCTCAACTTGTTCGTCAAATTGAAGGTAGGCCAGTTGCCCTTCCAATACCGAAGATTGCTCCGGAAATAGGTAGCGCAATCCAACACTGCGAGACTGAGTGTCGACCATCGCCCCCGGATTCAATAGCTCTACTGCATAATCGTTAAGTCCAACTCGGATACTAGGCGCAGAGAGTGACGTGACCTTTTGCATTTGGTGGGCTGGAATACCAATAAAGGCTTCTTTGTCTTCCGATGCCAATAGATTAAGCGTTGGATTACCGACATTGACCACATCACCTAACGAGACAAATCGAGTGGCGATAGTGCCAGAATAAGGTGCAAGAATCGTCGACTTCACTAGCTTGAGATCATTACCTTTCACCGAGGCGTCAATGCGCAGCAAGTTCGCTTGCAATACACGCTGCTCACTGGTTAACGAGTCGATTTCTGCTTCGGCACTGAAGCCTTTTGCTTTCAGTGAGCGTTGACGTTTTAAGTTCGCAGCCACAAGGCTCAATTGCGCTTTCACTTCTTCAGCTTGTGCTTTTAGTTGGCTGGATTCGGTCTTCAACAGCTGAGTATCTAACTTGATTAACGGCTGACCTTCTGTGACTGTGTCACCGACATCCACCAGAATCTCGTTAACTTTCCCCGCCAATTCAAAGCCGAGATTCGCCTGTTGGCCCGCTTTTACCACACCGACATATTCACGTTGTACTTCGTATGATGGAGAACGTTCTAGGGCGACGGTTTCTACCGTTAACACTGTCGAGCCAGCACTGTTCGATTCGGCAGTGCTCGCAGCATCAGAGGTTGTCTCGGCTTGTGTGCTTTCACCACACCCAAAAAGAAGAGTCGACAACGCCACGGCTACTGCGCTTCCCTTCATCAATTTATACATACTCACTGTTCCTATGCGGTACTCAATTATGTTCTTTTTTTAGACTAACCAAACCAAACTAGACTGTCTAGTTTGATTATGTTAAAAATAAGTTTCATCGTTAGTGATTGATAAAACCATCACAAAAAGCATAATGCTAGCGCACAACGAGTTAGCACTTGGTAGCGAGAAATAAGCACGTGACGAAAATCATCAAAAGTGAACAGAAGAGATCGCAGATCTTAACCGCAGCAAGTAAACTTTTCTCTGAACATGGCTTCAAGATCAATATGGATCAAATAGCCAAAGCAGCGAACGTTTCCAAGCAAACGGTCTACTCTCACTTTAAAAATAAAGACGTACTTTTTGAAACCTGCATGCAAACCGAATGTGCCGAGCGTGAGCTGAGCCATTCAGCCTTTGATATGGACGCCACTTTGGAAGAAGAATTGGTGAAGTTTGGTGTGAAGTTTCAGGACTTATTACTGGATGAACAGTCACGACAAACCTTTCAGAATGCGGTAAGCCAATCCAACACACACCCAGAGATCGCCTCTATCTATTTAGAAAGTGGCCCTCAAAAAACAACGAAATTACTCGCCGATTACCTGCAATCAAAAATAGATTCTGGTGACCTTACTTTGTCGACGTCTAGCTCACCGATCATTGCAGCTCGTCAACTGCTGCTGATGTTTCATGGCAAATCAGCCTATTGGTCTTTCTTCGGTCACGATAGCGGTGAATCCGATAAAGAAAGGCTCAACTACACGCGCGAATGCGTTGCACTTTTCTTGAACGGAAACCAGCCTCGTTAATTGTAGCTCTATCTTTGAATAAAAAAGGCACAGAGAAAGTCATCCTCTGTGCCTTATCAATCATCAGTCACTCTCAGCAATAATAGCGGTCAGTTTATTGGATATGTTCCACAATGATCAGCTCATCGGTATTAAACCCACGCTCTTTCGACATCGCTTTAAACTTCTCCATCACTTCTGGTGCAACTTCAGGCGTTCTTGCTAGTAGCCATAAGTAATCGGTGTCGGGGCCGGAAACGAACGCGTATTGGTATCCTTCCTCTTCCAATTCAAACACCACATAAGCACCATAAAACGGACCGAAGAATGACACTTTTAAGTAACCTTGGTCGCTACCTTCAACAAAGTACGCTTTGCCTTCTGCCTCATTCCATTCGCCCTTTTCAGCCGAATAGCCACGGTTGATCACTTTCACGCCGCCATCATCGCGTAGGCTGTATTCAGCGCTCACATTACTTAAGCCGCGCTCAAATGAGTGATCCAAACGAGCCACTTCGTACCATTTCCCTAAATATCTATCCAATTCAAACTGCTGAACTGGCTTGACGGTTTCTGGCATGCCAACGCATCCACCCAATAAAATCACACTCAGCAGCAAAAGTATTTTCTTCATCCTAACCTCGACTTGTTTTAATCGTAATACGAGTAAGTTATTTGAGTCTTAACTTACGTCCTTGTTAATACGTGAACCTCATTAGCATGGTTCATATAACATTAAATTATTCAGGCGTTTATGGAAATCGTTTCGTTGGTGAATGAATCAAAGCCGCTTCATTGACTCTCGATATTGAGTCGGCGTCACCTGCTTATAAGATTTGAACTGGCGATTGAAGTTAGCTTGGTTGTCATAACCGACTTTCTCCATAATTAGATTCACAGGCAGAGATGTATTTAGCAGTAAATCACACGCGACATTTAATCTAATTTTCTTCAACCGCTGACTGAAGTTCTCGTTGTAGTGCTTTTGATACAAACGCCTGACGCTACTTTCACTAATATACAAATGGCTATCTAAGTCTTTTACGGAAATATCGTGAATAAAATGATACATCAGAAAGGCTTCGACCTTATCTTGTTTGTCGCTGACTTCGCCTTTTTCAACCGAGTTAAAAGTTGGGTCAATTAACTGCACGACTTCTTGGTCATCAATCAGCAGTGCAAAACCAAGCGGCTGACCAAATTTTTACTAATGCCGATATACGGGCATCGAGAGTCAGATTCTATCGTTACTTATCACGGCAAGATCATTTTTATTGGCGGCCTCGAACAAGCACAAACATTTCAAGGGCAGAATACCGACGTTATCGACTTAGGGAATGCTTTTGTTCTGCCGCGTTTCATAGACAATCACAACCATGTTTTTGAAGCCGCCTCGGAACTGGGTGGCACTTACGAGCTGGATTCAGAAGCAACACTTGAAGAACTAATCCCCTACTTAGAAGCCTGTAAAATCAATGCGGATTCAAACGGCAGAGGATGGTTAATAGGGTATGGATTTTCTTTGGAATCCACAATCAACAGTGACTCAGAGTACACGTCACTTGAGATCATCGACAGTGTCTTCCCCGATCGACCAGTCGTGATCATGGAGCAGACTTTACATTCAATGTGGGTTAACTCCAAAACGCTAAAAATCACCTGGATTATTCCGCAATCACCAGACCCACAAGGCGGCGCATATTTAAAAGATCCTACAAGCGGTAGGCTCAACGGTATCTTACTGGACAACGCCGGTGACCAAGTCATGGAAATGGCGTGGAACAGTCAAAGCGAACT
Source organism: Vibrio sp. HI00D65 (assembly GCF_001635455.1). Lineage (GTDB taxonomy): Bacteria > Pseudomonadota > Gammaproteobacteria > Enterobacterales > Vibrionaceae > Vibrio. The sequence continues at coordinate 54,797 of NZ_LWEH01000013.1, read as the reverse complement.
CTTCGAACAGAACTACCAAGGCTTAATGTACGGCCTTGATGCAGCAGCATACGGTATCACCACCATAGGTGATAGTAGAATGTATTGGAAGCGCGATTGGTATGATGTTTGGCTAGAAGCCAAGCAAAACCATGATCTTACAGCACGCGTCTCACTGCGTCCCTAGGTTTACCCTTCCATGGCAATGCTTTCTCAATTGGAAGTGTTCGAGAAGATGTACTCAGATGACAAAAGTCGTCTATTGCTGGTCGATCAGGTGAAAATGTACAGCGGTGGTATTTTTATCAATGGCACGGCAAAAACGCTCGCTCCTTACTTAGATACTTACTTATCAAACTCTCCTAACGGCTTGAACTTCATTCCACCAGCACGGATGAAACAGTGGTTAACGGCCCTAGAAAAAATCGGCTTTAGTGCCCACATACATGCCATTGGTGACGGCGCAGTTCGAGAATCTTTAGCTGCCATCGAGAGCGTACGTACGTAAGCAAGGTTCGCAAAAGCCATACACGCTAACCCACGTTGAATTGATCAATGATGAGGATGTTCCACGATTCAAACAACTCGGTGTAACCGCGGATTTCCAAGTTGGATCAGACTACGTCGTGCAACATGACCACGAATGGGCTAATGCCTTGTTAGGTGCAAGACGCGCGAAAGCCATGATGAACCTCGACGCAATCCTCAAAACCGACGCTAATATCACGTTAAGCAGTGACTGGAATGTACACGACATCAACCCACTGGTTGGCATCGCGAATAGCTTGATCATGGGAAAAACCGGTCTAACCGATATCTATACCGCTATCGACGCTTACACCCTCAACGCCGCTAAAAGCCTAGGAATTGATGATATTACAGATACGATTGAAGTTGGTAAATCTGCAGACTTCACCATTCTAAATAAAGATATCACCACCTTGTCAGCAAGGGGCATTGCCAAGACTCAAGTGCTGATGACGGTACTGCGTGGCGATGTGGTGTGGTGTATACGCAGAACGATTAAAACTAACCTCATTCTAAACCTAAGGAACTGTTTTTATTAGATACTGAAAACGATGTGGCAAGAATGAGTGTGGCAAAGATCAGACACAAGTAGATGGGGTATAGCGGATGGAGAGTAGCGGTGAACGCCAGCAACGACGCGACTCCATAGCCAAGTGTGTGAGACATCGAAATGAAGCCTGCGGCAGCACCCGGGGCTTCATTTTGTTTTTCAGTCGCAAATACCGTGTATGCAGGAACAAGCAGCGCAGCACCAATGGCTGTCAACATCATCGCACCACCAAACACCCAAATATCAGATATCAGCAACACGATAAACCCAAGCACTAAACATAATGCGCCAAAGCGATACATAGTTGGGGGCGTCAATTTGCTTTTCTTAACCACCAAAACTTGAGTCGCAAAAGTAAACGCTGCACTAATGGTTAATAATACGCCAATCGCATCACTCACTTTTTCAGTTGACCAACTAGTAACAGCATAAATGAGTGGCGAGAAGCTATATTGCGTTAATGCCACTGTCGCACAAAGCAACAACCCGCTCGACAAAAACACCCATAGCCCTTTTGGGGGCAGCCACGATGCGCTCTCTCGCTGTGCCTGCCTGGTAATGAGCATTGCCGGTTCAGGCAAGAAAATAGCTAAGACTAGCGCAACACACGGCAGTAGAATCATCAACATGAGCGGTGCGAAATAAGAAAATTTGAGTGCCACAATAGAGATGAGTGGGCCAATCAATCGACCAGCACTCAAACCGATACTCACCGATGTTATCGCCTGCAATCGGTTCTTCTCACCACACAACAATATTGCCCAGTGCTGACTTGCCGGCACCAAACCTGCGACCGTGCAGCCATATAGAATTCGTGCGATGACCAGCCCGATAAAACAGACAATGTACACGCGAGCACTATGGCTATCCGATTGAAAATAGGCGCTATTCATTGCAAACAGTGCCAATAACGCAAAGCTAACCGCCATTCCTGATAATGCCTGTAACACCACTTTCTTTGGGCCATGTTTATCACTGTACCTTCCCCAAAAAGGGGCGGAAGGCAAAAACAGCAAACTTCCAATCGCGATAAATACAGACCACGTAGGTAAGCTGAACGCAGAGTGTTCAACAAGAAACGGTAACGAGACAAGTAAACCGTTTTGTCCTATGCCCATCAACGCCGAAATCAAGCTAATAGCCACTAAATGAAATTTTTTATTTTGTATAACGGACATAATCTCGAGGTTGATTAAGCTATTTTTGAAAGCAAGTGAGTGGGTAACAACATGAATAGCAGCAAACTAATTGATTTGGAGAATAATTATCATTTGTTTTTCATTATGTTACATTAACGGCTAGTAGCCTATAACTCAACTTCATATTTCACTATGTACAAACTTACCAATGCCTCGTTCGAAATCGACGGTAAGAAGATCCTCTCCCCTACCCAATTAACCTTTGAGCCAAAAAAGGTCACCACATTACTTGGTCATAATGGATGCGGTAAATCGACTCTCATGAAACTACTGAGTCGACAAAATGCCCCAACCCAGGGAGAAGTATTCTTCAACGAACAACTACTGTCTTCATACAGTAACCTAGAGTTTGCACATCAAGTCGCTTACCTACCGCAGCATCCACCTATCACTGATGGTGTCACCGTTCGTGAGTTAGTTTGCTTTGGTCGCTACCCTTGGAAAGGCGCATTTGGAAGATACAGCAAAGAAGACTACCAAATTGTCGATGAAGCTATTGAAAAAGTAGGCTTGAACGATTTCTCAGATAGATTCGTTGCAACCCTATCGGGTGGTGAGCGACAAAGAGCTTGGGTCGCCATGCTACTTGCCCAAAAAAGCCAATGTATTTTATTAGACGAACCAACATCGGCACTAGATGTTGCCCATCAACATGAGCTACTGTCTTTAATTCGAGAGCTTAACCAATCACTGGGTTTGACCGTGATTATGGTACTTCATGACGTCAATATGGCGGCAAAATTCAGTGACCATCTTATTGCTCTTCACTCCGGTGAAGTGGTCGCTTCTGGCTCTCCGAAAGAGTTGATGACACCGGAAACGCTGATGAAAATCTATGGCATGGAGCTGGCGCTATTCGACCACCCTGAAACAGGGCAACCAATCAGTTACATCCCTTAAATGACGAGGAATCTGTTATGAAAAAGTTCATGGCGCTACTGTCTGTCTTATTCGTATTTAATGCTTACGCGCTAGAGAGCCCTCATGCATTAGAAATCACACACGAAATGGGAACCGATTCTTTCGAAACAACCCCTAAAAAAGTTGTGGCGTTAGATTGGGTTCTGTCAGAAACGATGCTCAGCCTTGGCGTTGAGCTAGAGGGCATTGCCGATGCCAAAGGTTATCAGCAGTGGGTTGTGAAGCCAGAACTGAACCAAGGTGCCACCGATGTTGGTTCTCGACGCGAGCCTAACTTAGAACTATTAACGAAGTTGAAGCCTGATGTCATCCTGATTAGCGAACACATGGCTGCGGCTTATCACCAACTCAATAAAATTGCTCCGGTGCTGGTTTATAGCGTTTACAGCCAAAAGAAGCAGCCGATTGAATCTGCTAAAGCGATTACGTTGTCGCTTGGTAAATTATTCGGCCAAAAACAAAGAGCCCAACAAATTATTGCAGACACAAAGCAGCGACTTCATGACAACGGTGAAAAAATACAAGCAGCAGGCAATTCAGATAAGCCATTGATTTTTGGTCGTTTCATCAACGATAAAACTTTACGAATTCACAGCCAAGGTTCACTAGCGCAAGCGACCATTGAAGCGATGGGGCTAAAAAACGATTGGCAAGAACCGACCAACCTTTGGGGCTTTAGCACCACAGGTGTGGTGAGACTCGCGGAACATCAACAAGCAAACGTGATGCTTTTTGGTCCTTTGACTGAAAACGAAAAAAATCAACTCACTCAATCTGCACTTTGGCAGGCCATGGAATTCACCAGAACAGATTCAGTGTATGAGCTTCCGAGCATCTGGACCTTTGGAGGCCTTATCGCTGCGCAAAGATTTAGTGACCACATAACAAAACTACTGACCCAAAAATGATAGCAACCACCAAGATTGAAGGTTCAGCAGTGGCAAGAACTCACGTTAAAGCAGTCGCCCTATCGGTTACGGCTGTTCTCCTTATCAGCTCGCTACTTCAGATAACCGCACCTTACTCGAAAGGCATTGGGTTGATTTGGGATACGCTCTTTCATTTTGATTCAGCGAACTACCAACACCTGATCACCCATCTCACTTATTTACCGAGACTTGCAGTTGCACTCCTTTGTGGTTTTGCACTAGCAGTCGCCGGCTGTGTGATGCAGTTTGTATTGCGTAACCCTATTGCTTCACCGACGACACTTGGTGTCGCTGCGGGCGCAGAGCTAGGTATGGTATTGGGTTTACTTTTAACCCCGACAAGTGTCGCTGTTCCTCTTTTTATCCCAGCTTTCATTGGTGGCTGCCTTGCTACGGGTTTAGTCTTTGCACTCAGCTCTACGCGTGGGTTTTCGCCACTACATATGGTTCTGGCGGGTATGGTCGTGAGCCTATTTTTAGGATCACTCAACACCATGCTACTGATGCTGCATGAGCAACAGCTCACCAGTGTATTCGTATGGGGCGCAGGTGTGCTTAACCAAAATGATTGGTCTAGCGTTCAAGTTTTATTACCCCTGATTGCCATTCCAACTCTACTACTGCTCGTCCTGCAAAGGCCATTGTCTGCATTGCAGTTTGGTGATAATGTTGCCACTTCGCTAGGCGTGAACATTAAGCAAATCAAACTGTTGTGTCTATCTCTCGCAATCTTTATCACCGCTGCGGTAGTCAGTGAGGTGGGCTTAATTGGCTTTGTGGGTATTGTTGCCCCAGCGATTGCAAGGCTACTAGGCGTTAGATCATTCGCTAAACAAATATTAACCAGTGGCTTGATCGGTAGTTTAATCCTGTTGATTGTCGATTTAGTGATTCAGCCATTCTCAGGTTTTGGTGGTGAGCTACTGCCAACGGGCGCAATGACAGCATTACTTGGCGCTCCATTTTTATTGTGGCTATTGCAACGTACTAAACTTCAGTCGGATCTTAAGAGCCGTAACGAGCATATTGAACAGTACAAGCGAGCTAATACGGCCAAAACCGTGATTGCTATGTCTTTAGTATTGGCGGTTACATGTTTGATTGCGCTCACTGTCGGTAAAAATCAATTCGGCTGGAGTATTGAGATTCATGAATCCTTATTTGAATTGCGCACGCCACGAGTACTGGTTGCACTATTAGCCGGTATTGGCCTCGCTTTCGCGGGCACCATTATTCAACGTATTTCAAATAACCCGATGGCGAGTCCGGAAGTGTTGGGCATAAGTTCAGGTGCTGCCCTAGCGCTGGTTCTCGGCACACTCTGGGGCAACTCGATTGGACGCGAAGAACAAATGCTGCTTGGTACACTTGGAGCAACATCTGTTACGACTGTAGTTTGGTTGATGGGCAGAAAGCACAACTTCGCGCCAACGCAAACTCTGTTAACCGGTATCGCGCTAAGTGCTGGGCTTGATGCTTTGCTGCGTATTACGATGAGTTCAGGTAACGAAAATGCCACGGCGCTGCTGACTTGGTTATCGGGTTCAACGTATCTGGTTGCCACACAAGATGTCGTTTTACTTGCTGTTGGTGTGACAATGGTTGGTGCTATTTCCCTTTCACTACATCGCTGGGTTGAGCTTATAAACCTGGGTGAAGTGACCACCAGCAGTTTGGGGATGAACACAACTACAGTTCGCTTAGCCTTGCTGTTATTGGTCGCAGCACTGACTACGCTGTGCACTATCGTTATTGGTCCTCTGAGCTTCATCGGACTATTAGCACCTCACATGGCCCGCTCGCTTCACCAATACAGAGCAATTCCGCAAATGCTGACAGCGGCATTGTTGGGCGCGAACATCATGGTCGCAGCGGACTGGATTGGTCGTACGTTGTGGTTCCCTTGGCAGTTCCCTGCTGGGCTACTGGCCTCTCTACTTGGAGGCGGCTACTTCCTTTACCTAATGAGAAAGTAATCTTTCAACAAGCCCCTTCACTTCGCTGAACTCCGAAGTGGAGGCTTATTTCAATTCTATCTTTATCTTTGTCTGTTCAATCCTTATTTATCCCCTCAACCCTCTTTTATCCTCTCAGTCGGCATCGCTAATCCGGAATACTGGTAATTGTTTTTTGGTTGCAGAAACACAATAAATGGTATTCGAGCACTTTTATGTTTACCATGGTTCCAATAATCAACTGATTTGTAAGCCCTATGGACATAACGACAATTACAAAGCTCCAACAAGACTTGCTATTTAAAGTCATTGCTAGCTTAAAAACCGAAGACGCTAAAGCCGGTAGCAGCCTCAATGAATCTTCTTTGGCACAACAATTCGAAGTCTCAAGAAGCCCAATACGCGCCGTTTTAAAACATTTGTCGAGTCAGGGCATTACTAAGGTTGTTCCCTATAAAGGTTCGGTGCTTCAAATGGACGCGGCTGATATCAAGCTAGACGTACCGACAGGCGACGAACAGCCCCGCCAAGAACAACTGTACCTGAATATTTTAATGGACCTGTTCTTTGGGGAATTAAACAGTTCCTTCTCGGAAAAAGACTTACAAGAACGGTATGAGGCTAATCGTGGCGAAATTCAAAATGTCACTCGTCTACTAGAAAGCGATGGTATTTTCCGCCGCAGCCCCGGCTATAAATGGCAACTTGATGGTGTTCTAAACACACTTGAAAGGCATACCGAGAGCTATCGATGCCGCTTGATCTTTGAACCCGCAGGACTACTTGAGCCGACATGGAACTTAAAGCGTAGCGAACTAGAAGCATGCCGAGATCGCCATATCTACGCCATCAACAATCCAAAATCGACTTCCGCTAGTCAACTCTTCGCACTAAGTGTCGACTTTCATGAACTGCTCGCAGCCAGCTCCGGAAACCGCTTTTTGTTGGGGATGATGCAACAACAAAATCGTCTGCGTAAGGCTACTGATTTGGTCTCTATGCATATCCAATCTTCCGTGGTCAAGTCATGCCAGCGCCGCTTGGACATCATGGAACTGGTTCTGGCAGGCGACAATCAAAGTGCCTCAACACAGCTAGCCCAATTGCTCGAAAACGATATACGAGTAATGAATCGCACCTACAACAATGTCATGAACGTATCGCGTGAACAACGAGAACAATTACGCAGCAGTATTTCAGGAAAAAACAATTAATCTAATAGCAGCATACTTTGATGCTGCTCTCTCTTCATTTACTTTCCGTCGCCCCACTCAAAAAAAATAGCATTTAATCAGTAATTTAAGATGAAATCAGACATAAGAACTGGGCTTTAACGACCCTGTAAAACAGACACTATTGTTGCATCTGAAAATAAATTGCATTCTCATATTGTTTTTTCACATCAAAAATACAATAATAATGATTCTTATTTAGACTAAGAGCTGAAACAGCAGTAATAACAACTCACTTATCCGATTCGTCATTACTCATCACTCTGTTGAGTCTGGATAAACACAATAAAAAATAGAGTCACCGCGCCAAAAGAAATGTGTGCAGCCTTTCATTGATAAATGCAGAGAAAAAAATGAAGACCGAAAAAGGAAGTTTCAAGCTTTCCACCGTCGCAATAGCAGTTGCGGCAGTAACCACAGTATTTACAGCCCAAGCTCAAGATCTAACAACTGAAGAAAAAATGGTGGTGGTTTCTAGCCGCACGCCTCAAACGATCAGCGATATTCCAGGTACCGTTTGGTACATTAACTCAGAGACTATCGAGCAAGAATACCGCGGTGGCAAAAGCCTTGATGAGATTCTAGCAGCTACTATCCCTTCACTGGATGTAAGCAGTGGTGGTCGCACTCACGCTGGCCAAAACTTACGCGGTCGCAGCCTGATGGTAATGATTGATGGTATATCTCTACAATCAGTTCGATCAATAAGCCGTCAGTTAGACTCAATTGACCCATTCAACATCGACCGCATTGAAGTACTCTCTGGTGCGACATCAATTTACGGTGCCGGCGCTTCGGGTGGTGTTATCAATATCATTACTAAAAAAGCGTCTGGTGAAGAAGTCGAATTTGAATCATTTGTTAGTGGGGCTTCAGGCTTTTCATCAAGCGAAGATTTTGACTACAAACTGGCTCAGTCAATAGCAGGTGGAAACGAGAAAATTCAGGGACGCGCATCGGTCGCTTACACCAAAACACAAGGCTATTTCGATGCAGATGGTGAGATGGTAACTCCAGATATGACTCAGGGTTCGACTCAGTTTAACGAGACCATTGACCTACTGAGTAACCTACAAATTAATGTTGCTGAAGGTCAACAACTACACTTGTTGGCTCAGTACTACAATAGCCAACAAGACACTCCTTACGGCCTTTACTTTGATAAAGATGGTAGCGGTAACTTCCAGTTTGTTGATGTGAGAGAGGGCTACTCAGCGGATCGAGAACAAGGCACAGAGCGTGTCATGTTAAGTGCGGCATACAGCAACAACAACTTCTTAAACCATCAGCTAATTGCTGAACTATCTTACCGTGCCGAAGAGCACACCTTCATGCCTTACACAGTTGATGGCAAGACAACTCTATCGACTAACTCCTCTCGCCAATCTACTGATATTTGGGCAATAAAAGCGGCACTTAATAGATCATTTGGCTCTTGGAATCTGACCTACGGTATCGACGGTTACATCGATAAATTTGATAGCGACAGAGCGATCTACGATCAAGCTACGACCGAAGCTACGGGAGGTTTAGTAAACGTCATCAGTGAAATGCAAGGTCGTTACCCGGGGATCGACACTCAATCTATCGCTGGCTTCATTCAAGCGGAATACAGCATTACTGATGATTGGTCTGTACAAACAGGTTATCGCTATCAGAAAATGGACATAGACGTGTCTGACTTCCAAGCGACCTCTAGTTCGGACTTCATTCCTGGCGGCTCAACAGATTACGCTGAAGGTTTGTTTAACTTTGGTACTATCTATCACCTAAATCCTACTTCTCAGATTTGGGCTAACTTCTCACAAGGTTTCGATATCCCTCAGCTATATCGCTTCTACGGCAAGAGCGCTACTCAAGATGTCGCCGCTTCTAAGCTAGATGGAATCAAAACCGACAGCTACGAATTGGGTTACCGTAACGATTTAGATAATATCTCACTACAATCTGCAATCTACTACTCACACTCAAGCGCAACCGTTCAGTACGAAGATGACCTATCGATATCAGGTCTTGCAGAGCCTAAACGTGTCTACGGCGCGGAAGCTCAAATCAGCTACTGGGCAACAAACATGCTACAGCTTGGTCTATTAGGTCACTATGTTGTGACAGAAATTGAAACAGACACTGGCTGGGAAGATCACGAGGCGATGGAAGCGAGCACTTCTAAAGCGGGGGCTTGGGTTGGCTGGTACGACAATGACTATAGCCTGAAGCTACAAAGCCTAACTATGTTTGACTACAAAGATGCTGATCAACGTGAGCTAGATGGCTTCACAGTAGTTGATTTCACAGGTAGCTACCAGCTTCCAGTTGGTAATCTGGGCTTTGGTATTAAGAACCTGCTAAACGAAGATTACTACACAACCTGGAGCCAACGTGCTCAACACTGGTACACCGGTAGCGATGCGCTTTACCAATACAAAGGCCGTGGACGTACTTATACTCTGAACTATCAGGTTAAGTTCTAAAGTTCGCTGTAGTTTATTAACAATTACAGGGTTGGTATTTAGTACCAACCCTTTTTTTATTCAATACTAATTTAGAATAACTAAATAAATAGGAGTCAGATTGTTAATATAAAATCGACTTAAAAATGCCCAGTATTAAATAGCGTAAAATTGAACAAGTCTCTCACTATAGCCGAAATTAGCCGGTGTATGGTTAATTTCAACTGTGATATTACCAGACAATTCACCGTCAGCTTTATATACAGGGCAAGATGCAATATCAGATAAATATGACTCTTCTGTTGGCGCGCTGAAGTAATAAATTTTTTGTAGATTACATTCGCCGACCTTCATTCCCAACGCTTCAACTTCAGAACGCTGACGGTAGTAATGTGGACCAATATCAAGAAGGTACTCAGGACTATGTGTATAGATCTCGCTAGTGTAGCGTTCGGTAAACTCACTATCCGCAATAAAGTGTCCACTTTCCATGCTATAAAGCACATTCAGGTGCCAGTAGATCAACTCAGACTCATCACTGGTTGATGCGCCTGGCTTAGAGTACACACACTGGATCTGACTATGAGGAACTTCAAGGCTCTGAGTCGCTTGGATATTATTACGCAGAGCCTTGATTCCACAGCGATGCATCGTGAAACCCTCTGTCTTCATCGACTCGGTAACTTGGTTGATAGACTGATATTGAACGTAAACCTCTTCCGGTGATTCGCCAGTGATAACATTAGTATTATCAGCATAAGCAAACGAACTAAGAGAAGAGATTACAGAGACTAAAGCTATTGTTTTTTTCATTGTTATTTTTCCTTTGTGATTGGCGGCAGGAAAATAACTCAGAAACCAAATATGCAACACAGTACATATCAATATTTGTGATCTTGGTGGAAGCAATGATTGCTTTTATGAATATTAAAGATTGGCGTCGGGTATATTTTATATATCGAAGGTTAAATAACTTAAATTTAATATGGATATAAAGTTAGTGAGAGAAACTTAATAGAGACATGGCGTTTATTATTAATAATTTAAACAATCAAGAAATATTCAACTATCACTAACAACGATTCTTTTTATTCACTATTCTGTTTAATTATAAACCATAAGGCGAACCTAATAGGTTCGCCTTGATTATTCATATCGTAAACTGATTTCACGACTGTTATTGAGACTCTGACAATAAGAGAGATACACCAGAAAAACTTCGGAACGCATTGATCATGATGTAAAGATCTTCATCAGCCCTAGGCACCTCGCAAGTTTCAAAGTTGCCAGAGCGATAAGGTCGGCAATCGTAAGTACTTTTCGTTGGTTGCGCGCCAGAACGAATGTAGAGATCAGCATCCCCTACTCCAGACTTCATAATAACATTCACGCCCGTATTGCGATTTGCAGCTTTGAGCACAAACAGTTTCTGTTGTCCGGACGTCGCGGAGAGATCGCTAATCAAGTTTCCTAAAGTCACCTCAGGAATATCATTGTTCGGCTCACCGAATGAGCCATCAGGCAACGTATCACCAAAGTATGCAGACACGTGTGGCCAAATCTTACTCATTTTCACGCCTTGGTTTTCACACCCTCCAAAATGATGCAGAGCAATCGCTTTGTTGTTATCAGTACGTAGAACAGGTGAACCAGACGAGCCGCCAATGGTGTCACAGAAATAGCCAGTATCGGTATTGGCACCTCGCCCACTAGTTGAAGCCACGTCAATCTGACACATTCCGGAACCATTTTGGTCACTTTCAATTGCCAGTTCTTTCGGCTTACCAGCGCCGTGCTGAGGAATGTAAATGCCATCGCCAAAGATTGGCTCTTGGTCATCTAGGCCTAGATAACCAAACGACTCAATTTTTGAAAAATCATCAATGGTGAAAAGTGTGTAATCCAAATCATAATCAGTGCTGAGTATCTTACTCCCCATGACTTTTACCGTGGTGGCCATAGAACCGTCACAAGTACGGCGCTGATAGTTAAACCATACCTCTGTATTTCTCAGTTCTGATTCTGATGCGACACAGTGGTTATTGGTGAACATATGGTTATCTGGCCCCACACGCCAAGCGGTACATAAACTACGCCCATTAATGAGAAGCCTTGCAACGGGGGTTGTCCAAGCCACCTTATCTGGATGAGACTCTTCCCAGCAGGCTACGTCTCTGCGCTCATTAACACCACATGTCGATAACGTTACCAATGCCTCTTCGTCTGCACTCTTGCCCGCCATGTAGTAATCTATCTCGAACTCAGCGTATTGACCCTTTGAGTTTGGCACAACCTCAATCAACATGCGTTCACTTGAAATAGACTGAGCGAACCAATCTGTCTGACTGTCACTATACTCAACCACTTCATCACTGGTGCTCGAACTCAAGCGCAATAGACTACCCTTTGGTACGACAAGCGACTTGAAATGAAGCTTAATGAATGATGCCCCCACATGCTCTATTCGCTGTTTATATAGTTTGTCCGATGTCTCAATCAACGCTTGATGGGACAGTGGATACTCAACTTCATTGGCAATAACAGGTAATTCTGGCTGAACGAGGAGCTGGGGTTGCGCATTTACGAACGAAGAAAATAGACATGTTGTCGCTAAACCAAGGTTAGATAAGATTAATTTCATTGGATTTCCTATATCAATTTGTAGTGGTTCCCTCCATAAACATACGTGCTAACAATAAATATGACATAAAATGCATATATTTTTGTTAGTAAAGAAATCTCAACACACAAAGTAAACTCGAATATTCAATAAGATAGACATCATCAGTATTGATTGACACCTCTCTGACTGTACAAATTTATGTGCTAGTTGAAGAAAAAATGAAACACGGAAAAGTCGCGTTGTTTGCTATTCTGAAGGTACATTCGGCAGAGCTGCACGCTTGATGTACTCATTTAAAACGATAGATAAAGTCTCAAAGCTAACAAGCATAAAAATAGGCGCCTGACCTATAGAGCATAAAACCACCAAGCTCACTTCGTTATTGAGCAGCCACTGAAATCCAATGGGTAAAAACTAAGCTGAACTTTCATTGCTGGTATATATCCTACCGATCACCAACATAACAAACGAACGAACAAGGCTATAGTCTTGGAGCAATGAACCCGTGTGTGGCATAAATACAAATAAAAAATGGAACGCCCTAGCGTTCCATTTTTGTTTGAGTGAAGCTTTAAAAATCGAAATCCATCTTCACATAGTAGGTACGTCCTACTTCTGTTTCTTCGTATACTTGGTTTGATTGGTCCAAGCGCTCATCCGTTAAGTTAGTCACCCCAGCACGAAGTTTGAAGTTATCATTAAACGCATACGATCCCCCCAATGATACGATAGTGTAAGGGTCTAGTTCAGCATCAGAACCGTCTTTTTGCTTGCCGGTATAATTCAAACCAGTAAAGAAAGCTAAATCACGCGTTGCCAACCAATTGAGATTTGCATTCGCTAACCATTCAGGGCTGTACGCGATATCTTTATCATCAACTTTGTTCACCGCATCGGTATACGTCGCATTTGCCGTAAACGACCAGCTTACGGAAAGCTCATAGCTACCCTCTAGTTCAATACCTTTGGTTTCGACTTTATCGACGTTCTCATACTGAATAATTGCGGAGGTGCCAGTGAAAAATGGAGTTAAGTCGCGGTCTATCAAGTTTTTCACATCATTATAGAAAGCCGTCGCCTGCACATACCCATCAACTCCTGAATACATCGCTGAAAATTCGTAAGTCTTAGAGGTCTGTGGCTTGAGATCTGGATTCCCGACCAATGTACATCGACCACCGCAACTCACTAATGAGAAATCTTCGGACGATTGGAAAAGCGTTGGCGACTTAAAGCCTTCGCCATATCCACCTTTGAAGGTCACATTATCGATGCCGTTGTAAACAAAATAGACTCGAGGGCTAAAGTCATTACCAAACTGGTTATTGTGTGTAAGACGACCACTTACGGTTGCGGTTAGATCATCCGTAACAAAGTACTCATCTTGAACATAAGCGGCACTTTGCGTTACTGAACGAGAGCTAGAATAATCACGCTCGTTCTCGACACTGGTATAAGACACTTGTGTCCCAAGTGACAAAATCTGGCTTTCAAACTGATCAACGACAAACTTAGCATCTACGGTGTGGTTGTCTTGGCTCAATACCGCTGCATCTACCATTGGGTGAAAATTGTCTTCATCCACTTCAGAGGTTTCGTAGAAATAACTGGCATCTGATTCACCCCAATCCCAACTACGTATATATCCTAGCGTGCCAGTTAGCTTTTCACCCTCATAATAGCTAGTTGCTAACCTGTTGAAATTAATCAAGTAACGATTCTCTACACGGTCATCCTTTGAGTAAGAAAGATCAAAATAGATTTCGTCTTGCTCTGTCGCGTACCAATTCAAAGATCCACGAAATACATTTCTTTTTTGTTCCGTTTGAGGAGAAAAGCTTGCCCCAGCATCTTCCGGGAACCAAGCATTACGCTCACTAATATCGACTGTCGTGGTGTACGTCAGAACATCGGGAATGATCGACCCGCTGACGAACACATTGCCACTTTTGAGTTCGCCATCTGCATCAGACAATAACGCATTCGCTTTGTTGTCTTCTGGCATGCTATAAGTCAGACCTCCAGAAACATGAGTCTCTGTCGACGCCTGCTTGAGAATCACGTTAACTACACCACCAATCGCTTCACTGCCATATAGAGATGACATCGGGCCGCGCACCACTTCAATTCGCTCAATCGCGCTCATTGGAATGCTCGACAAATCAAACGACGCCCCACGAATCACAGTTTCGCTAGAGCTGATACGACGACCATTTACCAAAAACAGAGTGTAATTTCCGTTGGCTGAGTTTTGGTTCTGCAGGCCACGAATTATGATTCTAGGCTCAGCACCCGTTGTTTTAGCCACATGCACACCCGCGACGCTCTCAAGCGCGGTCGAAATATCGGTCGCAGGAAGCTTATCTATCTCTTCGCGCGTAATCACAGATATTGATGCAGGTGCATTTTTTATCGCCGTTTCATACTGACTTGCGGTAACAACCATAGTTTCTGTGTGCTTTGCTTCACTAGCTTTAGCTGATAGAGAGGCAAATCCAGCCAGCATGAGGGCCGCTGCTAATTTATTTTTTTGTATTTTTATGTGTTCCATTTCTTGGGTATTTCCTTGGTCTTTACTTACTAAAAAGTGTTGTTAGTCCATCAGCGAGCAAAACGCGCCAACTGTAATAGTCATGACCACTCGCAGCACTTTTGAACGTAACGGGGTACCCTTTCTCTTTGAGGGTATTAAAAAGGGTTTTATTGGTTTGATAGATGCTTGCATGCACCGGCTCAGTCTCAAAAACACCTGCATTGAGGTAGACCTTAATGTCTTTCTTACCGCTTGATGCGACCAGTTCACTCATCCAACTTTGTTTATCACTTGCGATACTCTTAGCGGTCTTTGGCTGCCACCAAAATGAACCAGACTGACTCAACACTTTTCCAAAACGTTGAGGGTGCTCCAACGCAATGAACATTGACGCTAATCCACCAAAGCTCGAACCAGACAACACTGTATTTTCAGCTGCGGGGCATATTGAGTGCGTACTACAAAGCCAAGGGATAAACTCATTAGCGAGCATGTCGGCAAACACTTTATTCGGTCTCAGCTCTTCTGCTCGAAGGCTCGGTCTGGGCGGGTTAACAAACACCACTCTCATCGGAGGAATAGCTTTACTCGCAACTAAGTTATCTATCACCAGAGGCGCTGGGACTTTGTCGAGGTAAGAATCACCATCAAACAAGATCAAAAGCGGTGACTTATCAGTTGTTGAGTAAACGCTATTTGGCTCATACAGACTGATTTTCCTTGCTTCAGCCTCAGAGTCCCCCTGATAAAGAAAATGCGTTAACTGACCTTTGGGGTTACCTTCTTCTGTCGCTACGCTATCGCTTGATGCATGTTTAAGCGTCAAGGTAGAAGCAGCGCCAAATATTCCAGTATCAGAGCCAAAGCTGGGCTCCAAATTTAATGGGTCTAGTGCTGCAGTCGCCAATACTGCTCTGCGTTGTTCTCGGTTAGTATCTCGAGCTAGTTGAGGCACATTAGGTGCTATTCGATAGGAGAGACGCGTTGAATCTGGAACTTCAAAAGAGCGAAACCAGATATCACTGCCTTCAATTTTGCTCATCTGTGCATGTCCGCCATATGGCGCACCTAATAGCCGAACGTTGTTTGCATTCCCGCGAAATAAGAAAGTAACGAATGCTTTGTTGTTAAGTTGATACTCGACAAGCGGTGCCCCCTGAGACTCAATGATTTGCCAAAACTTTTTTTCTGCATCTTTTACACCGCCTTGAATATCATCTGCAGTACGTGACAATGTTGGACTTAACATCGACACCTTTGGCGATAGATACTGATCCTTTTTCAGAGGCATAGGAGCAAGCTGCATTTCAGCCTTAGATGCCTCAGTATCAGCACTCTGCATTTCAATTCGATAAGTGTCAGCTTGATCGACATACCAGAAAATCTCAGTCTCTCTCGCCTCATGATTCAGTAATTTTTTTATTGGATCGCCAGCGGAATTAAAAGCAATCACGTGTTCCATGTGGCTTTGGCTTCGGATAAAACCACGGTAGTAACCTGGTTCACTGATCTTTAAAAACGTGTCTTGCTGAGAGTGGAGCTCAATGCGCTGAGGCTTATTGGCTTCAACGATCATTGCCCGCGCACTTACTATTTGAGTGAACAGAGCGGTAACGAAAAAAATCCATTTCATGATAATCCAATTGCATTTAATGATATTGATTATCATTTATGATAATTTTCTTTTTCACTTGGGAACAGCAGATTGAGTTATCCAAAGTGACTGGATTGTTATGAAAATTGGCAGGAGCTTATGAATAGTCGAATACCTTCACCTTTTAAGAAAAGTGCCCTAGTGCGTTGGGTAGGGAGTGAAAAAAACTTTCAAATGGTATCGGAGCAATACTCAGAAACAGTCCCTCTAATTGAAGGCAATGTGGATATATGCAAAGTGCAAGAGAACTTCTCTCTGCACTGGGGAACCACGACAGAACTCAACGATCACCAAGTCATCTCGACTGCTCGTAAGGCTCTAATTTTAATAATTTTAAAAGAAGGAAAACTCGATTTCGGCTACGACGATTCAAACTTCTTTATGGATTCAAAACATGGCTATCAAGCCTTGGTAGTCAATCTAGCAAAACCCGCGACGTTCCGACGAGCTGTTCAAAAAGGCAACAAGGTTTCCAAATTAAAAGTACTCATCCCGCACCAGTGGATTCATGAACGTATAGAATCTGGCAGCAGGATTGACGATTTCATTTCTCAACACTTATCCCATTTCGACTTGCAATCAAATCATCAATTACAAGAACTACTCGAAAGGATCATCCAGTTACAAGATGGAAGCGACACATTTAAGAAGATTAGGTTAGAGGCATTAACGCACAGCTTGGTATTAGAAGTGTTCGAACAGCTGTCTAATAGTGATACCGCGTTAGAAGTCGGAGTTACAGAAACACAAACAGCGGCGACTGAAAGTGCAAAGCACTCGATTGATGAGTTGATTAACTACATTGAGGAGAACCTCGACAAAGACTTATCAGTTAAGTCCTTGGCTGAATACGCGACTACTAGCGAATCAAACCTTAGAAGAAAATTCAAAGACGTGATTGGTTGCAGCATCAAAAGTTACATAAGACGTCGTCGACTAGAAATGGCACGCAAGCACTTAGAACAAGGGTTGGTGTCAATCACTGAAGTAGCTTACCACGCAGGTTATCGACACCCTTCTAACTTCACCAGCGCTTATAAAAAAGCGTTTGGCTACCCACCAGCATTTTCAGTAAACAAACAAGATTGATTGCTCTAATAACTTGAGTGGAATAAATAAGAAAATGAAATAGGTATCAATAGAAAATTAAATTCGCAAGCAGCGCTCTACATAACCAAAAACACGTAATATCGAGCCCACTAATGTGAAATAGGTTGCACTTAATGGGGATTATTTTGATTTTATATAATTACGTAACATATATTCACCCGTATTCTTATTACTTAATAATAAAATCAGAGACTTATTATGCAAAAAACTCGCTTTGCTGCTTCTGTCCTAATGACCCTGGCGTTGGCTGGCTGTGGCTCCCTAAACAACTCTTTGGTAGAGAAAACTAAAACCGTTGAGTATTATCGAATTTTTAATATTGAAACCAATAGTCACCGTTCCTCTGTAATAGCTGCTGCTAGCGACGGGCTAGGACAAAATATTAATAACGCAACAGAGAACACCCCAATCCCATCATTTTCTAAGCCACCTTCTGAGCCAGGCAGATTCAAGCTAATTAATCCTTTTGAAGGGTCTTCAATGGCAGCTTTAGCTGCAGCAAGTGGTGCATCTATTAAAATGGCTTCTTGCGAGGGAGCAGTTTGGGTAGCTCAAGCCAATCGCGATGTTGAGGGCAGTGACAGTTTGAGGATTACAGCTTGTCTTTGGGAGTACGAAGGAGGGTATCATCTAGATACATATGCTACGTTCAAAAAACAAACTGGTGGACTTATGCAAATTAGCCGCGAAATGGCACAAGCAATGGTTGGAACTCCTGAGGAATGGACAGAAAAGACATTTCTTGACATTGTTAGGAAAGTAAAAAGTGAAACCGGTGCTGAAATTACTTACCTAGAGGGTTACCCTAATCTCCAAGGCACACCTTGGTTAGATACAGGCGAAGAGATCTAATAAAATATTGGAAGCTCCTTGCTAAAGGAGCTTCTTTCAGCTCAAGCACAAGCGGTTTATCATGCTTTAAGTTATTTTCAGTTCCCACATTCATTTTTCCAAAGCTAATTTTTAGCCTAATCCATTCGGGTAATGAAGGTTTGCTCATCATCCACAAAAGCAACAAAACCTCCGTGATAGATAAATACTCGACCACGCCCCTCAACTAAGCAGGCAAGCTGTGGGTTCAAATCTTCTTCATTATCCGGGCTTTGAAAAGTTCCGGTATCGGTGATAACGCCGCGAAGTGGAGGTAGGTATCCATAAGCGCGCTTGGCTTGATCAATCAGGCTCAATTCGCTAGCGACAGAAAAGCAGCGAGGGATCCTGCCTGCATCTTCGATAAACATAGTTCTCAGTTCTTCAAAAGCGGTAATAACCAGCCAGTCGATGTCATTAACTTGATGGATAAACATGGAGTTTCTCGGTAATTCTGATTCGGGGATTCTATCACTATCTGAGGCTGAGCGGAGTAGATATTGAGTTCCCACAGGAACACTCGGTGCCTTTCCATCGATCTATTAGAATACGTTCTTGTCACACCTAAGTTGGAGCCCTAAAACGAAGGGGGTGGTATCTCTACCAACCCTTGGAGTTTCACAAACCAACTCAAACTTAGAGGTGATTAATGTTTGTACCTAAAGGTATTACTGTCATCAACAATTTCGATTCTAACAGGAACTGTGCCTTGCTTAACGTTGCCGATTTTCGCAAATGCTTTGTGAGAAAGGTCGATCACTCGGCCTTTTACGTAAGGGCCTCGGTCGTTAATTTTCACTTCGACAGATTTATTATTGGTGGTGTTAGTCACTCTCACGATCGTGCCAAAGGCTAAGGTTTTATGCGCTGCCGTGTAAGCATTCATATGATACGTCTCACCACTTGCTGTGAGCTTGCCATGGAACTTATCACCATACCAAGAAGCTTTACCAGCAAGAGCATGTGACTTGGCATATTCCTTTGTTTTAGAACTGCCGACCGCCGACGTTGAGGTGCATCCGGCCAATATCATAAGAATAAGAGCGGTAAAAGTGATATGCAGTTTTTTCATGTAACTTGGGTGCGCTAATCTGTGCATTTTCTCTGTTTTCGTTGTGTTTTGGTTCGCCATACAGTGCTGAGTATAGTCGCGGTTCAGCAAAGGCTACCATCCGGTATGAATGCACCATGTTTTCATGAAGATCGCTTTCTCCAGTCATGTTCATGAAAGGTTTTATCGTCAAAACGTCAACTTTAACAAAACCTATCAAAGTACTGCGGCCTGTCCATCAGTACTTTGAAAACAACAGGATCAATAACCCACCAAGCTCAAAAAACGTTCAAAGCATCCTATGCACAAAAAACTATAAATAAGTTTTACAAGATTATCTTCAGAAAACAACGAACACAAAATACTTAAACCACGTACTTCTGAACAAAGAAATGCTTCTAAAGCTGCTTGTCCACATTGAATTATTAATAAAAATAAGTGATATAAAAGCCGAGGTCTATTTTATCATCCAAGCATCTTCAAGCTGACCAACGATCGGCCAGTGATAAGTTTCAGCAATCGAATAAATTAGAGCTTGAGCGAGGTCTCTTCCATTATCAGAATTTGTCATAATCACAGCGCCTTGACCTGTGTTCGGTAGTCCAACTAGCCAACCTTGGTAACCCGAGTTCTGGCCCAGCTTCATAAAATGAAGGTTATCACCTTGGCCCTTCACTACAAAGCCTAATCCATAAGGTGTATTTTTCTGACGAGAAAGAGATTGCCTTGCAAGTAAAGGGCTAACGATTTGTTTATTAGACCCTCTATAAGCTTTATTAATTGATATGATAAACTTGCCAATATCAGTAGGTGTGCTCCAAAGGCCAGCAGCTGCATATTCAGGATAAACTCTCCACTGATATGGAAATGCCTTACCATCACTATCAGTTGCTTGAGCCGCGTTGGCTAAATTATCATATGTGGGTTGAGCATAACTTGAATTGAACATCGCAAGCGGCTCAAAAATAAACTTATTAGCAGCTCTTTGAGCAGTCATTTGACTGATATTCTCAGTAATTAACTGAACAACCTGATAGCCACCGCCCGAATACTCATACGCGGTGGTAGGCTTTTGTGTTAACACAACAGGCTTACTATTTGCAGGTTCTTTACCACCCAGAGTTTCGAGAAGACTCGGTATTGACTCTCCAGGAGAGTAGCCAAAATACCCACCAACACCCAAACCAGATGACATACTCAATATTGTCCGTAAGGTCACATCATCATTTTGATGATTTTTAGGGTTTGGTATACGCCAATTTCCAAGAAATGGCTCGACATTGTCATCTAAATCAATGAGTCCACTATCAACTAAACTTAAAGCAAGAATTGCAAAAATAGATTTTGATATTGATCCAGCTTGAAATAATGTGTTTACATCGACTTCTTTCGATCCACTACTATTTATGTAGCCTATTGCATCAGCTCTAGCGATCTCGTTGTTCTCTATAACCGCAAAGCTCACAGCTGGCACTTTATAAGAGGTCATGGCTGAAATAATACTGCTAGTATCTAATGCAAACTCTTCTCTACTTGTAACACTTGAGCCCTTCTCTAATATTTTTATATCTTTTCCAGTTGTAAGAGTCTCAGCAGGAACTAGAAACGAAAAAGTTACGCTAAAAAAAAGAAATATTGATACAAAAAGTCGATTATTAATCATCGAAAAACCTCGTAATACCTAAAGTGAGTAACTAGGCGTTTAATAAACGCTACATTCTTGACTAAAAGGCTTATTCGTAATCAATTTGCGTACCAACGTATATCTCATATCTATCAACGATCTATAGTGATTTAAAAGTCAAATAAACAAAACGGATGGTAAAAAAAACCAAGTTATGGTGTAAAATACCTCATTAAATCACGAAGAAAGTAATTACTGCGCTCTCTGATTTCATTGATAATTCTAAAATTAACAATATTTAATTATCTAACCAGCATAGGTAACTTAGTAACCGCTTGAATCGAATCTATGTGAGTTCAAGCTACAAAAAAGGATTGGTATCTCTACCAATCCTCTTTGGGGGTGTTTAGGTTTTCTACCTTAAAGGCGATTACTCGTAATCTGTCGCGTACGTATCTTCGTATGAGTGAGAGTAGAATTCGAATAGGTTGCCAAACGGGTCTTCTAGGTAAACCATTTGTGCTTGTTTTAGCTCGTCTTCTGGGTGATAACGGTGAATGTCCATGCGTACTTTACCGCCAAACTCTTCTACACGTTTGATAGCTGAATCAAATTGCTCTTTTGGAAGCTGCAGACAGAAGTGGAAAATACCTAAACGAGAGAAATCTACTTCGTGACGCTCCTGGCGGTCAACCATTTCGAATAGCTCAACACCGATACCGTCTGAAGTTACTAGGTGAGCAATGTTGAAGCCTTTGAAGCCTTCACCAAATACAGCGATACACATGCGGCCGATTGCAGATTCGCGTTCTTCCATCACTTTAGTGTTGTTCATTACAACTCTTAGACCTAGAGCCTTTGTGTAGAACTCTACTGCTTGGTCCATATCACCAACCATGATGCCTACGTGATTCATTTTCATAACTTTCTCCAATTCTTCTTAATTCTGTACTTTCGAAGCTCAGCTTCTGTATTTCGTTTCGATGGAGAGAGTATATGGAGACAAACCAATTAAATGAAATTATCATAAATTATATTAATGATAATTTTATGTTATCAAGAACCCCAATAAGATCTTAACCCACTTCAAGAAACGCTACATAGATACTCACACTATACATAGGCGCTCACGCTAATAGAGATAAGCCTAATGTAGAGAACAACCTAACGAGCATAGTCACTCAAATTAGGTGTTGCCGACGTTTGATAGCTTTTGTCGATAACTTTCTCCTTTCAAAGATAGGAATCACCTATTGAATCTATAGAAATGTCCGATTTCACTAATTTTCGGTGCGGATGCAATATATCTCCATCGACGCGGGATAGCGTTAAACACTACAAATTAGAAAGAGAATCCAAACATGATCAATACAGAAATCAAACCATTCAACGCAACAGCATTCAAAAACGGCGAGTTCGTAGAAATCACTGAGCAAGACGTTAAAGGCAAGTGGGCAGTGTTCTTCTTCTACCCAGCAGACTTCACTTTCGTATGCCCAACTGAGCTAGTTGACCTACAAGAAAAATACGCAGAGCTTCAATCTCGCGGTGTAGAAGTTTACTCAGTATCAACTGACACTCATTTCTCTCACAAAGCATGGCACGATACTTCTGACAAAATCGGCACTATCGAATACTTCATGGTAGGTGACCAAACAGGCACTATCACAAACAACTTCAACGTAATGCGTGAAGGTCAAGGCCTAGCAGACCGTGCTACGTTCCTAATCGACCCAGAAGGCATTATCCAAGCAATGGAAATCACTGCTGAAGGTATCGGTCGTGACGCTGAAGACCTACTACGCAAGGTTAAAGCAGCACAATACGTAGCGGCTAACCCAGGTGAAGTTTGCCCAGCTAAATGGAAAGAAGGCGAAGAGACTCTAGCACCATCTCTGGACCTAGTAGGTAAGATTTAATCTATGCCTATCTAAAAAGAACAAATCAAACGGTTCTACAGGCGCGCTTCGGCCTCCCTCCTAAAGGGCAGTTGCGCGCCACCCTTTCAAAGCAGCAACACCACATTCAATTTGCCGACTTGCGCCCCCTTTTTATTTTCCTTTTTCAGCAAGAAGGTATTGGTCAATACCACGACACAGAATTTAAGAGCAGGCACGATTATGTTAGATCAAGCAATGAAGCAGCAGCTAAAAGCATACCTAGAAAACTTAAAAACCAATGTTCAGTTAGTACTGAGCCTAGATGACAGCGATACCGCACACAAACTCCAAGGCCTAGCAAATGACATCGCATCTTTAACCGATAAAATTGAAGTAACTCGCGATGATAGCGCAAGCACGCGTAGCCCTATCATGCAGGTAGTGAACCAAGAGAAAGGTACTGCGATCGGTTTCGCCGGTTTACCAATGGGTCACGAGTTCACGTCACTGGTACTGGCACTGCTTCATAGTGGTGGTCACCCTATCAAGCTTGAAGCTGACGTAATCGAGCAAATAAAAGAATTAGATCAAGAGCTTAATGTAGAGATTTTCATCTCACTATCGTGCCAAAATTGTCCAGAAGTGGTTCAGGCATTCAACATGATGTCAGCGATTAACCCGCTGATTAAGACCACTATGATTGATGGCGCAGCATTCCAAGAGGAAGTGAAGTCTCGCGATATCATGGCGGTACCAAGTGTATTCATTAATGGTGAACTATTCGGTCAAGGCCGTATGTCACTAGCTGAGATCCTTAATAAAGTAGACTCTGGCGCAGCGGAAAAGAACGCAACAAACCTAAACCAACAAGCACCATTTGACGTGTTAGTTGTGGGTGGTGGCCCTGCTGGTTCTTCAGCAGCTATCTACGCAGCACGTAAAGGCATTCGCACTGGTGTCGTTGCAGACCGCTTTGGTGGCCAAGTCATGGATACCATGGCAATTGAGAACTTTATTTCAGTGAAAGCGACGACGGGTCCTAAGTTAGTGGCTAGCCTAGAAGAGCACGTAAAAGAGTACGGCGTAGAAGTAATGACTGAGCAGCGTGCTGCCAACATCATTGCTGCAGAAGACACGAAAGACGGCTACATCCACGTTGAATTAGAGAGTGGCGCAACACTGCGAGCTCGATCCGTTATCACAAGTACAGGTGCACGCTGGCGTGAAATGAACGTTCCGGGTGAGCAAGAATACCGCAACAAAGGCGTGGCTTACTGCCCACACTGTGACGGTCCACTATTCAAAGGTAAGAAAACAGCGGTTATCGGTGGCGGTAACTCAGGCATCGAAGCGGCTATCGACCTAGCAGGTATTGTGGAACATGTAACCGTGCTTGAGTTTGCTGACACACTACGTGCTGACCAAGTACTTATCGACAAAGCGAACGCAACGCCAAACATCGAAATCATCAAAATGGCTCAAACCACACAAGTGTTGGGTGATGGAAACCGCGTAACAGGCCTGGAATACAAAGACCGCAACACTGAAGAGCTTAAACAGATTGAGCTTGCGGGTATCTTCGTTCAAATCGGTCTGATGCCGAACAGCGAATGGTTGAAAGGTTCGAAGGTTGAGCTTTCACCACGCGGTGAGATTGAGATTAACGCTCATGGCGCAACATCGATGAAAGGTGTGTTTGCAGCAGGCGATGTAACAACAGTACCTTACAAGCAGATCATCATTGCGATGGGTGAAGGTGCGAAAGCAAGTCTAGGCGCATTTGACCACCTAATCCGTAACCCCGCTCCAGTTAAAGTGGCTGAAACCGCTTAATCTTGTAATCAAATTGTCCTTAAGTGTCCTTGTTAACGTATCAGTTAAGATTAACTTATTAGTGATGATTAACTGACTGTTTATCGTTAACGACTTTGTCGATATTTAGACACCACTCCTATGGATTTAGGAGTGGTTTTTTTCTTTGGTAAAGACGCTCTACGCTGGTTGATAAAGCATAAAAGCAACCACTAACGCTAGGCTTCCACCCAAACAGCGGTTAACCATCACCATTTGTTTTGGTGATTGCAGAAGGCGCTGCAACATAGTGCCGCAATACGCCCAAACCAACATACACAACACACCGGTCCCCACCATGATGGTGGTAATCGTCACCACTTGAATCAGGTAATCTGCCTGTGTGGTGATGAACTGAGAAAATACGGTCAGCGAAGCAATCCACCCTTTCGGGTTTAAAACTTGAATCAAAACACCAGACATAAATCCTGAGCGATTCACCGACTCTTCTTGCTCAATTTCCATGTTGGCAATCGACCACGCCATAAACAGTAAATAAGCCGCCCCAAGGTATTTCATTACCGTGTAGATCTCTGGGTAAAGGGTAAATAGGCTCACTAAGCCAGCGCTTGAACCCGCCAGTATGATGATGATGCCAAAAGCGTTACCAGAGACAAAAGGCAATGTTGCCGCAAATCCATATCGGCTTGATATCCCAAGCAATGCAATGTTTCCTGCTCCCGGTGTAATTCCAATCGATATTGAAAACAACAAGAACGCTAGCATTAATTGAGCGCTCATTCTTTCTCTCCTAGTAAATAAAACGTTATTGGGAGAAGAGTTTACCGATTCGAGTAGGAATTAAATTGCTATATGCGCTAGTATAAAATCAAATTTGAGCAGAATTTATCTAAAAACACCATGAAAGTGAAAGAATCCACCAATGAAGTGCTAGATGATACGGATATTGCCATTCTTGGACATATCCAAAAAGATGGGCGCATGAGTAACAGCAAGCTTGCCGAGAAGGTCAACCTGAGTGAAACACCTTGCTGGCGTCGTTGGAAACGCATGGAAGAGACGGGCTATATTGATGGCTATACCGCGCAGCTTAATCGCAAAAAGCTAGGGCTTCATGTGGCAGGTTTTACCCTAGTGACACTCGGTAACCATGAGGTTGAAAACACCGAGCCTTTTGAAGAATTTGTCGCAGTGACAGACTGGATCACCATGTGTCACTGCATTGCAGGCGGTGCCGATTACATGATTCAGGTTTTGGCGAGAGATCTGGAAGAGTATTTTGAGCGAATCAGCTCAATTCGACGAGTGAAAGGCGTCAGTGCAATTCAATCTAACATTTCAGTGAAGGAGCTTAAAAACAGCTACCAACTGCCACTGCAAGATTAGTGGATTGAAAACTTAGAAGCCCAGTCAGCGATAATGCGACTGGGCTTTTTGTTGTCTTACTTATAAGAGTATCTGCCTCAGAAAGGCTTGAGACTGAGCTGCCTCTCTATTCACACGGATGCGCGAGATGAATTAGCGCTAAACCGCCCAATGAGGTCTCACGATATTTCTTATTCATGTCTTTACCCGTTTGGTACATGGTCGCGATAACCTTATCAAGTGAGATCAAGGATTTACTATTGCGTTTCAGTGCCATGCGAGACGCATTAATCGCCTTCATCGCACCCATTGCATTTCGCTCAATACACGGCACTTGTACCAAACCACCAATTGGGTCACACGTCATACCCAATGAGTGCTCCATCGCGATTTCTGCGGCAATGCAAATCTGCTCGTTGCTGCCACCGCGCAGCGCCGTTAAACCCGCTGCCGCCATAGAAGACGATACGCCGACTTCACCTTGGCACCTGAGATTGAAGCGTTGGTTTTGTACAAAATTCCGATCGCACCCGATACCGCTAAAAAGTCTTTTAACTGCTTAGTATCCAACTCTTTAATGAAGCGATGGTAATACATCAACACTGCTGGAATCACGCCAGCCGAACCATTGGTTGGAGATGTGACTACCTGACCGCCAGCTGCGTTTTCTTCACTTACTGCAAAGGCAAATAAGTTAATCCAATCCATGATTTCCATTGGATCGTTCTCAACCGCAGCATTCGCTTCCAACTTCTTCAGTAGGTTTGGAGCTCGGCGAGTTACGTTCAATCCACCATCAAGAATGCCTTCGGTTTCAAAACCGCGCTCCATACAACGTGCCATCACTCGCCAGATCTGATCAGCCTTTTCCGCAATCGCACCAGCATCTTGGAAAGCCGACTCATTTTTCAGGATCATACCACCAAGGCTCATGCCATTTTTTTCGGCTTGTTGCAGCATTTCATCGGCATTTTTAAAAGGATAAGCCACCTCAACCGATTGAGTTTTGGTGTCATTTTGCAATTCATCTGCCGTTGCAATAAAACCGCCACCGATCGAGTAATAGGTTTCATCGACAATCACATTTCCAGCTTGGTCGAATGCAGTGATCATCATGCCATTTTCATGCAAAGGTAGATTGTCCTCATGAAATAGCATGTCGGTTTTGTAGTTAAATTCGATGTTGTGGCAACCACTTAGCTGTAGTTCACCACTGTCGATAGCATGACGCATCGCTTGGTTAGCACTGGTGATCTTAATCGTATCTGGTTTGTTACCCACTAAACCCAAAATAGTCGCTCTATCAGTGTGGTGTCCGATACCAGTAAGTGACAGTGAACCATAAAGATCGACCTGAACGCGAACCACCTCTGTGATTCTATCCGCGATTAATTGAGTGAAATGAAAACCCGCAATCATTGGGCCGTTGGTGTGTGAACTCGAAGGTCCAACACCAATTTTGTAGATATCAAAGATAGATAACATAGATATACCAGTAATAGTCGGTCAATTAAGAAAGAGCGGCATAAAGCCAATCAGGGATAACAGTGCAAGCAACAATCGTCACTACGGCAAACACCAACAAGCCGTAGTGACTCGCGGTAGGCTTAGCGAAAAAATGCTTTTGCTTAGCGATAAATTCATTCTGTTGTTGAGTAACTTCACCAAAGAAGCGGCTCACGATAACGCCAAAAACGAGAAAAACGACGGTGCCAATCAGTGCAAACCAAGGCCAAGAAATACCACTGTATTTGGCAATAAACACCACAACCACACTGCCTATGCTGCCGGCAATCACCCCCTTCTCATTCGCTTTCTTGAAAAACAGCCCAAGGATGAAAGAGCCAAGACGAATACCAACAAAAATTGAAGTCAGGCTAGCAATGGTTTTAAGCACTGACTCATTTGAAACAGCCAGCAAAGCAGGAACAACTACTGACGCTGCGGCAACAAGGCTCATCTTTCTTGCTACCGATTCATAGTGTGCATCGGAGGCGGATTTACGGAAAAAGCGCTTATAAAAATCGAACGTTGCGACGGTTGCCATAGAGTTGTACGTCGAGTCGAGAGTCGACATAGCGGCAGCCGATAACGCAGCAATCACTAAACCGACAATGATTGGATTGGTGTGGTTAAACACAAAATCGAGAATCACTTCATTACTGTTTTCAAAACTATTGTCTTGGTAGAAGACGCTTAGCAACACGCCCATTACCGCAAAAAATAGGTAGATGAAGAAGGCGCCGTAGCCACACAACAACATAGATTTCTGTGCGGTTGTCACATCCTTTGTCGCCAGCGTTCTTTGAATAATCAATTGGTTAGTGCCATACACACTCAAGTGTAAAAAACTCACTGCCACCACGCCTGCCCACAATGTGGTGTCGACACCTAGGTCAAATTCGAGGTTAATAATATTCAGATGCTCAGGAGACAACACCTCCCCCGCATCAATCTTCATCAGTAATAGGCCGAAGATCGCTATGCTACCGATAATCAATACTGTCGACTGCAGCATGTCGGTCCATATTACGGTTGAGATACCACCAGCATAGGTATAAAGAGCGGTGAACAGGCTGATATAAATAATTGCTCCAGAAATCCCGATGGGTAGCACTTGTACTAAGATCAGCGCTACTGCATACAAAATGACACCTGCAGAAATACATTGAACCACAATAAATACGATGGAGTTAATCGTACGAGCAACAACGCCGAAGCGGTGCTCTAGGTATTCATAAATTGAAGTCAGGCCAAGCTTGTAAAAGACAGGAACAAAGAAAACCACAGCAAAAAAGATCACTATTGGGTAATTCAAATGAACGCTCATCGCTTCCATACCAGAGCTATAAACCCAGCCAGGCATACCCACGAACGTCATCGCACTGATGTAGGTTGCAAGAATCGACACACCTGCCGTAAACCAACCAAATTGTTTCCCACCAGTTGAAAAATCGCCACCACCGCTATAGCGCTTATTAACTAAGTAGCTGATAAATAAGGTAATTAGCACATAAAGGGCAATCACCACAAAACTTGAGTACGTAACCATTTGTAGATTCCGTTTATTATATTTCGCAAATTATTCGCAGCCAATATTACTTAAAATTGGCTAACCTCCCTCAAAAACCTCCTGTAAGTGTGAGTATTGTCACTAAGATAGATGAATAATCACTCAAACATGCATAAAGTGCCAAAAACGTGATCTAATGGGATCAAGATCACCAAAATACACAAAATGGGTACGCACTCATTTTAAAATTGACTTTGATCACGGTTCTAATAACCACAAAAAATCTATTATCTCTCCCGAAACGAAGACTGTGTAGTGACAGCCAATAACCACTACACCGTAATCAAAACTAAAAACACTCTATATAAAATAAAGGTTTATCGGTCATGACTACGAAAAAACACATGAGCGAAGTTCCTATGATTCAAAGGGTAGCTGCTTATCTTGCAATTCTAGTGGGCTACTTTTTCTATTGTTATAACTTTGTAATTATTGACTACGTACGCCCATACATCGTTGATGCGTATGATGGCATTAACTTAGCGGATACCGCTCAGTTCTATACATGGCAGTCGGTTGGTGCGCTTATTGGTGCCCTAAGCTGTGCATGGGTGGCATCAAACTTTGGTAAGAAATCGACTCTTATTGTCATCACTGCACTGAACGGCGGCGCAACGATCATCAACATGATGTTTACTGACTACGCTATGTGGGCAGCCATGCGTTTCATCATCGGTATTTCTTTAGGTGGTTACTTCACAGTAGCAGTAAGCCTAATGATCGGCCTATTCACGCCAACGGTTCGCGGTAAATTAACGGCATTCGCTTCTTCTATGTTCTCGGTAGCTCTAATGGCGATGGGTGCTTACGCAGCGTTTATCTCTAGCATTGACGCACCGTGGCAGAGCCTAATGTGGGTTGGTGGCATCCCTCCTCTAGCAGCGGCAGCACTAATGATCTTTATTCTTCCGAGCGACAAGAAAGTGATCGCTTACGGTGAAGAAGATCAAGCAGAAGCTGAAGCATCAAATGCACCTGCGAAAAAAGGTTCTTGGAGCGAAATGCTTAGCGCACCGTACCGCAAGCAAACCATCACTTGTCTACTACTAGCAGGTCTTAACTTCTACGGTTACCAGTTCTTCTCAGGCTTCGTGACAACGTACCTAAAAGAAGTTCGTCAATTCGACGGCGCGACTATCGGCATCATCTTCTCTATCTCGGCATTCGGTTCTCTATTCGGTGCTTGGGTATGGGGTGCGATTGCAGACAAATACGGTCGTAAGG
Source organism: Vibrio sp. HI00D65 (assembly GCF_001635455.1). Taxonomy (GTDB): domain Bacteria; phylum Pseudomonadota; class Gammaproteobacteria; order Enterobacterales; family Vibrionaceae; genus Vibrio. Next base: position 24,235 of record NZ_LWEH01000013.1, on the reverse strand, counting down.
TTAACGCATTCGGCTTCATCCTTGCGGGCATCATGGCATCGGTATTCTTCGTTGCTCCAAGCGACGTGATGATCGGCAGCCTAAACATGCTTGCTATCCTGGGTCTTATCTACAACTTCGGTCTTTCAGCTTCAGCGGTATGGGGTGGTTACTTCTCAGAACTGTTCCCAGCTCACCTACGTAGCTTCGGCGCAGCTCTATTCCACGGTGGTCGTATCATCGGTATGTGGGCACCAATGGTGTTGGTATTCATCCAAGAGCGCAGCGACCTTGCAACAGCAATGTGGGGCTCACCGATTGTATGGATTGTGGCAGGTCTACTGTGGCTATCTCTACCAGAAACATTGAAAGGCGGCATCTTCGACAAGAGCAAAAAAGCGGAATCAGCTAAGGCTTAATTCCCTTTCGCTAAAGGCCTTTCAAGACAGCGAATGAACACTATTCCGGCAGAGCAATCAGCCAGTAACAAAATCCAAATCGAGTCCTGTTCCGAATGTTGACTCGACAACAAAAAGAGAATGAATTATGTCTAAATATCAAGAAGCTAAACGCATTGTTCGCGAGTACTTTGATGCAATAGAAAATGCAACTCATGAGAACGTAGCTGAAGTACTAAAAGCACACACTTCTGAAGATTACTTGTGGCGCGGTGTTTACCCATTCCGTGAGCAAGAAGGCGCTCAAGCGGCAGCTGACGTATTCTGGGCTCCAATGATGAAATCAATGACTCGCATGCAGCGTCGTCAAGACATCTTCATCGGCGGTAACAACGAAATCAATTATGATGAAATTTGGGTAATGAGCATGGGTCACTTCATGGGTCTATTCGACGCTGAATACCTAGGCATGCGCCCTACTGGCAAAATCATGAACGTTCGCTACGCAGAATTTAACTGCGTTGTTGACGGTAAGATCACTAAAACAGGTCTATTCCTAGACCTACTTGGCATGATGGACCAAGCGGGTTGCTACCCACTACCACCATCAACAGGTAAGCACTTCGTATACCCTGGCCCACGTAACCACGACGGTCTACTGTTTGAAGATGCAGCACCAGAAGAAGGCGTAGCAACGCTTGCCCTAGTGAACAAAATGGTTGATGACCTATCTGCACTTAACGACAGCGGCGCTATGGGTTGCCCACCAGAAGTGCTAGAGAAGAGCTGGTCCAAAGATATGATCTGGTACGGTCCTTGTGGTATCGGTGCATCTTACACCATTCCTCGTTACCAGAAGCAGCACCAACTTCCTTTCCGTAACAACCTGAAAGACAAGAAGTTTAACGGTCACGTTTGTCGCTTCGCTGAAGGTAGCTTCTCTTGCTTCTTCGGTTGGCCAAACCTATCAAACACGCCAACAGGTGGCTTCCTAGGTATGACTGGTGGCGAAGTTCGCGCAGACATGCAAGTGGTTGACGTTTACTACCGTGACGGCGACAAGCTATCTGAGAACTGGGTACTGATCGACCTTCCTTACTGGTTGAAACAGCAAGGTCTAGACGTGTTCGAACGCACTTCTACTATCATGAACCCAACGCTGTAACCTTGCCTCATTACCTGCTTAGTTCTTACCTACGCTAGGTGGACATGACTGCCGAGGGCTCCTTCTCGCCCTCGGCAACTTGCTACAAATCTACTTATCTCACTAAGTAAAGTAGACCAAACAAAGAGAAGTAGATCTATCAAAACACTTGGATCTACCTAAGAAAACAAGCTCCACCCAAGATTATCAACTTGTGCCTCACGGATGGGCACACCCTGCCAAACCATTACGAATATAACGGGCTTGAAAGCACGGTGGCTTTCTACGGCCTGAATAAAGAGAATTACAATGAAAAAGTCGATTCTTTCTGCAATGATCCTGACAGCACTGACTTCAGGTTCAGCTTTTGCTGCACACACTTTTACCAATGACGCGGGCGATAGCCTAACACTAGATGGTCGTTTTGACGTTCGTTACCATGATAAGGGCGGTGATCATAATGGCGAATGGAACAGCGGTAGCTCTCGTTTTGGCCTAAAAGGTCAAATGGGCTTAGATAACGGTTGGACTGGCTTTGGCCACGCCGAATGGGGTTACAACTCTGGTGCTAACGGCGACAATATTTACGACCGACTTCTATACGCTGGCGTAGAGCACGATAAGTACGGCAAGATTGCAGCTGGTACTAAGCAGTGGTCTACCTTCTACGATGTCGCTTGGTTTACCGATATGGGCCGTGTATTTGGTTCACGTGGTTCTGGCTACTACAACCTGTCTGACTGGGGCATCGCTTCTGGTACAGGCCGAGCGGAAAACTCAATTACTTACCGCAACAACATCAACAACAACTGGAAATACGGCTTCACTTACCAAACCACTCGCGAAGATGTTGGCTTAGCTGATGGTAAAACAGCAACACTGAAAAACGGTATGGGTGCATCAACGCTGTACACGGTTATAGATGGCCTAACCATTGGTCTAGCTTACCACCAGAATGAATTTGACGATGTCGACGCAGGCGTTCAAAACATCAAAGATGGTGATACACAGCGTATTGGTCTATTGGGTGTGAACTACACCAATAACGGATTATTTGTTGGTTTCACTTACAGCCAAGGTTCGAACTGGGAAACCACCAGCAAGGCAGAATTCTACGACCACCGCGGTGCTGAATTCTTCACTTACTACCACTTTGAAAACGGCCTTCGCCCAACCTTTAACGTTAACTACTTAACAGATACAGACGACAATGCGAACGGCTACGAGCGTCAGTTGTTTATCCCTGGTCTTGAGTACCACTTTAAGAAGAACAAGTTCTTAGTATGGACGGAATACCAGTTCGATAATGGCAACGACAAAGCAGTGGGCAATCACTACGAAAACAGTGATGACCAGTTTGCTGCGGGTATTCGTTACTACTTTTAATCGCTAATTAAAGCATTAAATTAACGCGACTCAATCAATACTTAATGAAGCTCTGCCTATATCTATTCTATATACGCAGAGCTTTTGGGTTATACCCAGTATAATACCCAACAACGTCAATTAGCCCTTATTTTTCATACCACTCTAACGCATAGACTTTTTGAATACGTACCTACCTATGGTATTCTCTAGTTTGTTACTTGGTTAAAAAGCATGGTCTATGAACTCTCCCAAAAACGCCTCTGCGTCAAAAACAACTGTCACTTCAAAAGATGTCGCTAAACTGGCTGGCGTTTCTCAATCCACCGTTTCTCGTGTATTTGTTCCGGGTAGTTCGGTTTCAGAAAAGACTAAGCTAAAAGTATTCGAAGCCGCTAAAGCCCTCAACTATCGCCCTAATGCGTTTGCGCGAAGTCTAACTACCAATGAATCTAAGTTAATTGGTTTGGTCTTCCCAGACGCTGACTACCCTATTCACATGAAAACCCTACAACTCATTTCTACTGAGTTACAAAAGCAAGGGTATTCAGCGGTGCTTATTCCGTGGCAAGTGGATGCAAATGACAACCATTCGATTCCTAACATCTTCCAATATCGTGTTGATGGTGTGATTGCAGCCTCCGCTACGTTCAACAAATCACTGTATGAAGAATGCAAAGAGTTCGACATCCCGATTGTTCAGTACGCTCGTGTGGTGGAAGGCACGAAGAGTAGCCATGTCGTCAGCGATAACTACGCAGCAGGCCAAGTTGCCGCTCAGTACTTTCATAATGTAGGGGTAAAATCAGCCATTTACCTAACCGGTAATGTACCGACTTATACCAACGGTGAACGTGAAGCTGGTTTCTGCTCAGAGTTCGAAGATCTAACAGGCAAGCAAGCTCGCGTTATCGAGGCCGATTACGACTATCTTGATGCACTAGATACTATTCGCGCTATGTTCTCAGAGTCATCAAAGCCAGAAGCGATATTCTGCGCAACAGATAACTTGGCGATGGCAGTGATGGACATAGCTCGATTGGAGTTCAACCTACGTATTCCTGAAGATCTTCAAGTCATTGGCTTCGATGATATTCCGCAAACGCAGTGGCTTAACTACCAGCTCACGACATTCAAACAGGATTTCAAACGCCTTGCTCGTGAATCCGTGAAAATTGTGGTGAGTCAGATTCAAGACCAAGATACTAGCCTAGTAAAACTGATGGTTCCAGTGAAGTTTATTGAGAGAAAAACAACGCTCAAGTAATACCGACTGAAAGATGCATTCCAACAAAAATCCCGCTCATACAAGCGGGATTTTTATTATGCTGTTTAACTAGTTGTCCACTCCACCGGTATTGTCTGGCTGAATTTCTGGCGTTTTAGGTGGCCACTCTTTGAAGGTGGCTAGGTGTTGTTGCACAGCTGCTTGAAAAGGGCCGAGTGCTACATCTTCTGCCCCATCCACTTCAAGTACATGCCTGACTCTTCCGCTGCTCACTCATAAGGGTTGCGTCGCAAGTTAAATGGTTGGATTGACTATCATATAGTTGCGAGATGGATAACGCAGATCAATCCAGGTTGGAAGTTTCACGCAACTATTGATGCAGGGCTTGGCAGTGATACCGACTTTACTTCATCGCTACTAACTTGCGCTCTCTACCAGATTAATGATTGGTCTGACTTAAATCTCGCTTATAAATCGACTTAGGTGGACTACGAAAACAAAGGGACTTTTGAATATGACACAGCATCGCAAGGTTTCTTAATCGGTTGGGCTGCTCAATTCTAGTCAAATAATAAAAAAGGTAAGCCTAATAGCGTTAGGCTTACCTTACAAAATCATCCTTTCTGCGCTCTTGCCATTTTTAAATAGCGAATAGGCAAAACAGAGAATAACTAATTAAGAATCTGCCTGTTTACAGATCTTGGAACCACGCACTCTTTCTTCATGATTTTAAGACCGACATAGAGAGTTTCCGTCCATGCTTGTTCGACTTGATCATTGTAGTGAGGATCGTATTTCTCGACCGTGTTGAGCAACGATTTAGACCACTCATTGAGCTCTTACTCAGAGATATCCATTCCTAAATCTTTGTGCTGTTTTCCGAGTCGTTTTACGGAATTGCGCACACTGGGCAACCCAGCTGAATTATAAATGAGGGTGATGGAAGCCTTGAGCATCTTAGTTTGTTGCTCCAATCCTACTTTCTCAAAGCGTTCTGAAAACCTAGGATTGTGTTGGCCAAAGTCGGTCAAGAATGACTCCAAAAATGCTTGATCAATCCGGCAACGCTCGAAGCTCTCATAAAACAGTTCGTTTGACGTCACCTCGCCAATCCTTCGCAGTAGTCTATTTGGTTTGAACCACTAAGGTGACTTAATTATACGTCACTGTGGTATAAACGAACTGCGGCATATCGTGAGCTACGATACAAAGTAAGTTGCACAGATCTTGTTTCCATCAGGACCACGCAAATACGCCATGTAAAGTCAGCGCTCATCTGAACCTCTCTCACCTGGCCCGTTTTCAATACTCGTACCGCCATTTTCTTCACCAACGCGATACCACTCATCCACCGCTTCTGGCGAAAAAGCCAAAAAGCCAAAAAGCCAACCGTTATACCAGAGCCTTCGCTGAAACCAAGCACCTTCATAATTGGATCTTAGAAAGACTTCGCGCGCTCAACATCTTTGGTACCAAGAAAAACATGGCTAAACACAACTAACCTCTTATTTGAGTGAAAGAACTTCCGAAAATAGTCCCTTCAACCTCATTTGTCTAGGCGCTCCCTAACTACAGTTTTTGCTTTATCCACTGAGCAAAAAACTGAAGCAAGATTTGCTGTTGAGCCACAAAGCCATGACGCCCAACGGCACGGTCGAATTAATGTGCCATCCCGCGCTTTTTACCAGTGACGAACTGAGATCACTATCTAGCTATCTCACTAAGCGAGTAGAAGAATACACCTTATTGACAAGTCCAACCTTACAACAATGGCTCTCTGACAATAGTATTGAATGCATTGGATTCGATCAGCTTTAGCTAAATCCGAAAACCAATCTAGTCAACGATACGCTGAGCCCCCTGCCCTTGGTCATACAGAATATCTTCTGGGTTTAATAGATGGCACTTCTGCATGCTCAGACAGCCACAGCCAATACAGCCTGTGAGGTTTTCTTGTAATGAACGGATCTGTGCCATCTTACTGTCGAGTTGCCCTTGCCATTTCTTTGCCACTCGCTCCCAATCGCGCTTGGTTGCGGTGTGGTTCATCGGCAAACTAGACAGCTCTTCAGTGATCGCTTCAAGCGTAAACCCTATTGACTGGGCGACTTGAATCAGCGCAATTCGACGTAGCATCGCAGATTGATAACGGCGCTGGTTACCATTGGTACGTATTGAGGCAATCAATCCTTTGGTTTCATAAAAACGCAGAGCCGAGGGTGCGACACCACTGCGCTCCGAGAGTTGACCAATCGTTAAATACACGATGTTTTTCATGTCTGTTTACTTTCCCTGAATGTATTGATGATAGGTTCAAATCCGTTTTGGATTATAGCTAAAGTTAACCTTAAGTTTAGCTATATTGACTAAATTACGTTGACAACACGTGAAACATCTTTACCTGAAACAAAAAGCAGCCGTCAAAGATGGCTGATTTGGCTTAGTATAAAATATAAATCTTATATTCAGATCTTCTTCATGATCATCCTAAGATTCTCGATCATCTCTAGGTTGGTCATCTCGCCCGTCTCCATATCGAAGTTATCGTAGAAGCTTGGCACTGACATTGAACCTTTCACTTCAGCATCGAAGTAAGGTGCTGAGTTCACCGCAGAAGACAATACCGAGGTTGCGCCACCTGGGCCCGGAGAGGTGGCAAGCATCACTACTGGCTTGCCTTGGTACACTTTCATATCGATGCGTGATGCCCAATCGAACACATTTTTAAACGCCGCTGTGTATGAACCGTTGTATTCTGCAAAAGAGATGACCACCGCGTCTGATTCTCCGATTTTGTCAAAGAAGCGTTGAGCGTGTTGATGAATGCCCGAGTCTTGCTCTCTTTTCTCGCTATAAATTGGCATCTCAAAATCATTGAGATCAAGCACCTCAACTTGCGCGCCTTCGACTAAACCTGCGGTGTATGCTGCAAGCTGTTGGTTGATTGATGTTGTACTGTTAGTTGCGCCAATCGCTAATACTTTCATTATTTATCCTCAAATTTGGTTAGAAACATTTCTTTAGAGTGAAAAGATGATGGTTTGTATTTTTAGATTGGGAAGGATGATAAAACCTCAAGTTAACTTGAGGTAAAGCGATATTCTTAAAAAAACAGGAAATAATTTAAACGTGCTTATCAAGCAATGATTTATAATAGGTAAATGGTTGAATGGAGAAAACAAGCACACTCACAAATCCAGTGAGTGTGCTTTATTGATGTACTATTTATTTGAATGGATTTAGTGGACCAACACCAGAATAGGCAACGCCCGATAGTTCTGCCATTTCACGATTCCATGTCGCCAAATCGTGAGGGTTAAATTGATTCAGGTGCTCATGTCCACACGCTCTCGCCATCACTTGCATTAGCTCTGTCGACGCCTCGAAGAAGTTTTTAAGCTGATTCGAGGCCTTGTCAACATTTAAACGCTGGCGTAAGTCGGCCTTTTGAGTCGCAATACCCGCCGGGCAATTATTAGTGTTACACATTCTCGCCGCCACACACCCTATCGACTGCATAGCGCTGTTTGAAATAGCAACACCATCTGCGCCAAGTGCCATCGCTTTCACAAAGTCCATCGGCACGCGTAAACCGCCCGTGATGATCAATGTGACTTGGTCACTAACACCTTGTTTATCAAGGTAGGCTCTAGCGCGAGCCAAAGCTGGAATCGTTGGCACACTGATATGATCTCGGAACATTTCTGGCGCAGCCCCAGTACCGCCGCCTCGACCGTCTAAAATGATATAATCGGCACTGGCATCCAATGCGAACTGAATGTCTTCTTCGATATGGTTAGCACTTAGTTTAAAGCCAATTGGGATACCGCCCGTCACTTCTCGAACTCGGTCGGCGAATTTCTTGAAATCCGCTGCGGTTTTTAGTCCTTTAAAAGTAGGAGGAGAAATTGCCGCAGTGCCCGCTTCAATGCCACGTACTTCCGCGATCTTACCGATATTCTTCACACCAGGCAGATGCCCACCCGTTCCAGTTTTTGCGCCTTGCCCACCTTTAAAATGGAAGGCTTGAACGTTTTTGAGCTTAGCTTCATCGTAACCAAACTGAGCACTGGCTAGCTCATAAAAGTAACGAGAATTGGCCGCCTGTTCTTCCGGCAACATACCGCCTTCCCCGGAGCAGATCCCAGTTCCAGCAAGTTCAGCCCCCGTAGCCAAAGACACTTTCGCCTCCTCAGATAGCGACCCAAAACTCATGTCCGATACAAACAGCGGAATATTGAGCTTAAGTGGTTTTCTGGCGTTAGGACCAATAATCAGTTCCGTTCCTACTGGCACATTTTCCAATAAAGGCTTAGTGGCCATTTGCGCAACCATCACTTGAATGTCATCCCAGTGAGGCAAGAGGTGCCTAGGTACACCCATAGAAGTCATAGGCCCATGATGTCCTACTTTGGACAAACCATCACGCGCTAACTGATGAATAAACTCCACAGTAGGCTCTTCTTTGGTTGCGGTTGCCGCAGGAGATAAATCAGGGGCTGCCGCTTGAATATGAACTTCAGGGCCTTCTTGCCCAACTTGCTCCGCAGTGAACTTTTTATGAGTGCCATCGCAAAAAGGAAGATTGTTAGAATACTTACAGCGACACAGGTAGGCATCACCGTCCTCTTCGGCAACAAAGCTTTTCGGTTTAAACCCTGTACCGGCATGAGAACCGTCACAAAACGGTTGGCTTTTCGATTTTCCACAGGTACAGAAGTAGCACTCCTCCCCCTTGGTCAACTCTACTTTGACGGGTTTGTTATCCGCAATTACTGGACTCTTCATAGTTCGCTCACCTTTTCTTTCTTATGATTTGATGACTGAATCGATGACTTGCTCACAAGAGTAAAGTAAAGGTGAGATACGCGGCTAATTCAATAAATGGCCCATTAGATAGAGTTAGTGAACCAACTCGATAGAAGGAAAAATGGCCGCCCAGTAGGCAGCCATTATGTGCGATAGCTTAGTAGAAACGAATATACGTGGGATTAATCAAACAACTCAATGACCAGTTTGTTATCTCGGATTACCAGATTCGGTTCTGATGACTTGATCAGCGACTCTTGAACCTTGTTGCTATCCAGTTTGTAAACTGGAGATTGAGACAAAGCAAAACCGATCATTGATACCGCAGGCTTAAGCAGCTTTTCAATCTCAGGAGATAGCTGTTGTTCCTTCTCTTCAAATCGCTCTAGACGCAACGACTTTAGGTATACTTCACCACTTTCCTTATCATATTCAGGAATCGCACTGAATTCTAAATCTAGGTCCAACCCCATATTCGGCATATTGAAGACTTGAACTTTTGCATTGGTGTTCGCTAACACTGACACTCTCTGTTCATCTTCTCGACCAATTTTCACTTGTAGATCATCGACCGCGACTTGCGCATACATCACGCTTTGTACACCTACCTCTTGTTCAAGCATGACTGAATCAGCAAGATATTCTGTCATCTCTTGCTCGGTAATGCTGTAGCTGACACAACCATTCAAGATGAACGCGATACAGGTGATGATGAAGCGATTAATTAGCTTGGTTGTCATGTAAATTCGACTCTTAATTTCTAATTGCATGGAACGGATGTTACCTCTAGATGATATCGCAAAACAGTCGTCACACTGACAGTGTCGGATATGTAGGCAGAATGATCCACCTAATCAACATTCGCGTATAGCTTGAAAATGACAAAAATAGTAAAGAAATCAATGACTGAATTAACAATATTTTATGATGGAACGTGTCCACTGTGTGCAAAAGAGATGGCTGCGCTCGCCAAATACGATACCAAGAACAAGATCCAGACCATAGACATCTACAGTGAAGCGTTTGAAAACTATCCTCAGATTGATGCGGATGCGGCTAACACAGTGCTGCATGCTCTTGATGAGAACGGAAAGTTACTAATTGGGTTAGATGTGACCTACCAAGCATGGAACCTGGTAGGAAAAGGTTGGCTATATGCACCATTGCGTTGGGCCATGTTTAAGCCGTTTGCGGACTGGTGCTACCTAAGGTTTGCCAAGAATCGATATAAGATCTCATTCTGGCTAACCGGAAAATCACGTTGCAATGGAAACAGCTGTACGAAATAGTATTGAGTTAAGACATACCACTAGTGACTTTGTAGTAAACGATGCCAAATAGTGCAGCAAATATTAATACGGTAAGTGCGACTTTCAACCAAATAAACTTCATGCTTTGTCCTTTTCAGTCGAGTTACTGATTAAGGCGACAAGTTACCACAACAAGGCGCAAGGTTGTGTAACGATTGATAGAACTTTGTACATGACCCTTATTCCCAGAGAGAGACTTTATGTCGGCAAAAGAGAGAAACCTTCCCACTCATCGACTTTCTAGATTTAGCAAGTTCGCCTCGCTCGCGACAAGAGTCGCAGGTAACGTGCTAACAGAAGGCACCAAGCAAATCGCACAAGGCAACAGGCCCAAAGCAAAGGATTTGCTGTTAACGCCACAGAACATATCTCGCCTGACCGATCAACTCGCACACTTACGCGGTGCGGCTATGAAATTAGGACAGATGCTTTCAATGGATGCGGGGGACATCTTGGAACCGGAGTTAGCCGACATTCTTTCTCGCCTGCGCTCAGACGCTGACCCATTGCCAACAAAGCAGCTCAATCAAGTCTTAGAGAGCTCTCTTGGAAGCGATTGGAAAACCGAATTCCTTTCCTTCAACTTTAAACCGATTGCCAGTGCGTCCATCGGGCAAGTGCATCAAGCGTACAGCGATGCTGGGAACAAGCTCGCCGTCAAAGTCCAATATCCAGGGATTCGAAAAAGTATCGACAGTGATGTAGATAACGTCGGCACACTGCTCAACATTGTTGGCTTGATTCCCAAATCAGTCGACTATAAAGGTTTACTAGAAGAGGCAAAAAAACAGCTCCATGATGAAGCGAACTATGCTCGCGAGGCTGACTATGCGACTCGTTATCACAATGCATTAAAAAAGCACTCACACTTCGTCGTACCTAAGATTCATCCGCAAGTCTCTTCAGAATCAGTGCTCGCCATGGATTTCATTGAGGGCGTCTCAATAGAACAGATAGAAGGTTACAACCAAAGCACCCGTGACTTTGTAATGCACAGCTTGCTTGAGCTCCTATTCATAGAGTTGTTCGACTTTAAGATGGTGCAAACCGACCCCAATTTCGCCAACTACCTATACGTTGAAAACACCCGACAAATTGGCTTGTTGGATTTCGGGGCAACCCGTGAATACAGTGACCGCTTCAGCGAGGGTTATCGTTTGGCCTTTTCCTCTGTCATTAACAATGACGAGCAAGGGCTCAATAAAGCGCTGGAGCAGATTGGATTCTTCAGCGAGACAATTCTTCCTGAACAACGCCAAGCGATTCTAAATCTGGTGAAGATGGCTTGTGAGCCGATGTTAGTAGACGAAGACTACGACTTCAAAGCAAGTGGGTTAGCGCAACGTCTTCGTGAAGCCGGCACCATTCTGAGCATGGAACAAGAATATTGGCACACCCCACCCGCCGATGCGCTGTTCTTACACCGAAAAATCGGAGGTATGTATCTACTCGCGGCTCGCCTTGGTGCGAAAGTGAATATCAGTCGTTTGGTCACTCCATATCTTATCTCAGAGCACAAATGTGCAACTAAAAGCGCGAGTTAATGGGCCAGAAATACTACGCAAAGTGATCATTTTATCGTGCTCAAGAGTAATAACCATTACGCCAACTAAAATGAGCCAACCCTATGAAATGTTCACTACTTTGCTCAATCGCCCTGATCACAAGCCTCACGAGTTCCACCGCTTTTGCAGCGAGCTGTCCCGAGATACTCAGTGGCAAGCAACGCTTACTAAATTCAACCGAAGAAATCGCGCTGTGCGATGAATTTAAAGGCAAGACTCTGTTGGTGGTAAATACAGCGAGCCAATGTGGCTTCACTCCACAGTTTGAGCAACTCGAGCAACTTCATCAAACCTACAAAGACCAAGACTTCACCGTTATCGGTTTCCCAAGTAATGATTTTCGCCAAGACAAGGGAAGCGAAAAGAAGACGGCAAAGGTTTGTTACTTAGACTATGGCGTGACCTTCCCAATGATGGCGCGAGCTTCACTGTCTGGTAGCAACGCCAACCCCGTGTTTGCGGAGATACAACAACAAGCAGGCGTAACGCCCAAATGGAACTTTTACAAATTCTTGATCAGTAAAGAAGGTAAAGTCGTCGCTACCTTCCCTAGCTCCACATCACCAGTGAGCGCTACGCTCAAAAACGCAATCGAGCAACAACTATGAGGGCGGGTTACATGGCAACAACTCAAACCCGTAACACCATGGCCAAACTGGGGTACATGGGGTTAATTCCGTTTTTATTCGGTCTTCTCCTTTCGCTCACCAACAGCCAATTTATGGGGATAAGCGGTGAAACGCTCTTCATCACCTACAGCGTGGCTATTTTGAGCTTTCTTTCAGGGATCTTGTGGGCAAATGGCATTGAAAACTTTGCAAGCCAATCAAGTAACAAAGCACTGCTACTAAGCAACGTGATTGTTCTTGTCGCTTGGCTGGCAGTATTGCTTGGCGAACAAAAAGAGCTGGTGACAACTCTGATTCTCATCTTTGGTTATATTGCGGTTTGGCGAGCTGAAAGGACAATGAGAGAAGAGAACCAGAGCCAAGGTCCTGATGGTTACTTTGATATGAGGACTCGACTCACCTCTAGTGTCGTGTTAATGCACGGTATCGTGATGCTGACTTAGGGCTAAGAGATTGTCTTTGAAGCTTGAACCTTTGATTTAGTTAAGCGCCTTTGATTAAAAACCGTAAACAAAATAGATGATGAGCTGCATCACCAACCTCGGCTCATCATCACCAATGCAGTTTTCTTCCTGTTTGATCGTAGAAAACCCCATCGAAGCGTAGAGCACGTAACAGGATGTGTTGCTTGGATGTACAGTGAGTAAAAGCGTAGCGTCTCGGTGCACCTGCTCAACCGCCTATTGCATCAGTTTCCTGCCAATTCCCATACCACGATAATTCGGGTCTACCGCTAATGATAGGACCCAAATCTCATTATGCTTGTCAGTGGTTGTCGTTAAGGCATAGCCCGCAATCTTTGAGTCTTGCTTAGCAACTAATAGGCCTTTTCCCCAGCAATCAAATGCCTGACGAATGAAAAATTGCGGACAGGCATGGTTACCAAACGAAGCATGTTCAAGCTAGTAAATTTCAGCCAGTTCCTTGTTTTTCCGCACAGAAAATATTCATAGATAGACTTTTATAGATTTGGCTTCACCCTTGTTACAGCTGACCTTCCACCGTAGTGAGCCAAGTTGGTAATCGCTTCCTATACCATTCAAGATACTTCGACGCATCTGAAATATCACGCGTGACTAATAGGTTCGTCACTTCAACAACGATCCAGCTTTTCGCGATGATCAATTGCCTTATTAAATCTTCTCGTGAAACCAGATTGTTATGAGGCAGGTACTGGTCAACAATACACTCATAATCCGACAGAGTGCCCATTTGAGAAACGAGCGGTGCCAAATCGATAGCTGGGCTGCCATAACCAAAACGCTCCCAATCAAATAAAACAATCTGACCATTGTCTCTCTTTCCCCAGTTTCCCTGGTTTGTGTCACCCGAAACCAAGGTGTTATGGTGAAACAAAGCATCACTAAACTTCTGGATATGCAGTAAGCTGTCTTGAGTCACTTCAGGTAAATTCAGAGACGCTAGTGCAGCTTCAGTATCACTGGTACTCCATCTATGCTCTTTCACTTTAAAACTCGGTGAGTATTGAGACTGATGAATACGAGATAGTTGCTGAAACAGCTCAGAAGTCGTTTGAAGCTCATTTAGTGTAAAAGAGTGAGGAATATACTCGATGAACAGAGTATCTCCCTCCACCGCCAACAATGTAGGGCTGTGCACGCCAGATAAATGTTGCGCAGCATGTTGGTAAAAAGAAATCTCAACCTCACCCGCCCCTTGCTTTCGAATACAAGGTACGCCGTTACGATTTACAAGAGTGACCTTAGCCGAACCCATTTTAGATAGGTCTTTGTTACTCATTAGAGCTCCCTAAAAATACAATGAAACGCCTTTCCTTTATCGCTTATTTTCCAAGCGCGCCTCTATCAATGACCATTGCTGAGCAAAAGGCAAAAAGTTCTTATGAGGTATGAATTTACGTGCGGCTAAGTTCTGTTTTAAATACACCTCTTCCAACGCCCAAATATGGTGGTCAGCAAAAATGCCCCAAGCACAGACGCCATCAATGATACTCGCTTTTGAAAGATCATTAATGGACAGGTAACCGCTAACAAATTCGACCGACTTCTTCACATCCATATCAAACATGTACATGCAAGCCCGAGCTATTTCGTAGGCAGGTGGCATATATTGAACCAAGTCCCAATCGATGATACCGCTCACCTTAGAGCGATTATCAAAGAAGAGATTATAATGATGGAAGTCGCCGTGAATGAGTACTCGCTCGGTTTTGGTCTGATAAGAGTGGACGCAGTGGTCACTTGCTAAAAAACAACGTTGCTGCATAGACCTTCGCAGCGCCCAAGCATCCTCAACGTTTTGCTCCCCTTTTGCTTCGATAGCAGCAATGATCTTATCAAGACGCTGCAGCCATTGTTCTCTATTCCATGACAGTTGAATTACTGGAAATATCTCGTTTTGCATTACATTTCGAGGGTAGAGACTCAACTGACGATGAAGCTTAGCAAGGGTAATACCGGCTTCGAATGCATGCTTATCTGTCAAAGCATGCTTTTCAATCAACGAACCATGAGCCTTTGGAAACAATGCATGGTATTCACCATTGGCCTCAACAAAGCTTTGCCCATCTGAAGTGAGACAAGGCGAAACGACAGTGGGTACTTTTTGAGATAAAAAGAACAGCAGTTTATGCTCATTCATTATACGGCTGGCATCATGGGCCCGGTACTTCCTCAAAAAGAAAGCTGGCGTGGATTCAACCTTATACACCGAGTTGTTTGCCCCAAGAGTAACTTCAGCTAAGGACATATGGGGTTTGGTTTCTGGCCAATGAGAAAGGATTTCTGTACTTACCATATTACTTTCAGCCCTGATTCGTTACTGTCGACTCACCAACAGATTAGCACCGGATAGAGCAAGAAAAACCGAGCACGCTTTGTTAAAACGCTTCGCCATTTGCGGCTTGGAGAACCAATTTCTGAGGTATAAACCAAAGGCAGCATAGATAGATATTGCGAGCAGCTCTAGCACTAGGAATGTGCTACCTAGAATGAAGAACTGTGTGTTTACATTGGCTGAAACATCAACGAATTGAGGCAGAAATGCGGTAAAGATGAGTATCGCTTTGGGGTTACCAGCTGCAAGGGCGAACTCTTGTTTCACTAGACCAAACCTGTTTTTATTGCGTTCGATGCCTACGACAGGGCTGGCTTGTGAACGCCATAGGTTGAACGCGATCCACAATAGATACATTGCGCCAAAAAGTTTGATCAGGAAGAACAAGGTTTCAGAAGTATAAAGAACGACAGCCAAGCCAGACGCCGCCAACGCGATCATTCCAGAGAAAGCAAAGATTCTACCTAACCCTGCGATAAATGCAGCTTTAAAGCCATAGCAACGGGCATTATTCATCGACAAAAGATTATTTGGGCCAGGCGTCATGTTCAGCGCAAAGCACGCTGGAATAAACAGCAGCAACTTCCATATTTCCATTGGTGTGTCCTAGTTTCAATATTCCAAGGCAATTGAATCAGAAAGTAAAGATTTCCCTTCTAACTGAAGTTTATCTTTTTGCAAAGACATAACAAGAAATAACGGTCAGCCATCGTCACTTTCAACTAATTCTCAAAGAATTTTTCATATTCTGGAGTCGATAGGTTTTTAGCAACGCCCATTTCACCCACGAAGTAGATTGCGCTGGTTATCGTATCTATCGTTGGATTCGATTCACGTTCAGGAAAATCCCCCGCAGAAGAAACTAATTGTGGTTCGGATATCGAATTACAAACAAGACTGTTACAAACGCTTTGTTGCATTTCCAAAGATGGGAGCTCTGGGACATCAAAATGGTGAGACAATAAATCTTGGCTGACAAGCTCAGCAGAAGCATAAGACAGAGTTGAGCAAAACGCTGAAAGTACAATCCACTTATTCATATATCTTTCCATAGATAGTATTCATTGAATTTATAAATACTATCTAACTCAGTCAATAATGAACAGCGTTTTATTTAGTTGGCGTGTGACTGTTTTCCCGGTGTGAGCTTATCAAGCAAAGCCTGAGGAATAACGATCACCGAATATTTCACAAAGGCCACCAGCGTAATCAATGCGATAACAGTTCCTAAAACAAACTCATGGACATCGACCAACATCAGCCCTAAAACACGGTCACAAACAATAGCAACAATGGCAACACTGATTGCAGTTATCCATCTACGATGCTCATAAGGTAAACGCTCCATCGATTGGCTAACAAAATACAGAAGCAGTAGCCTCAAAGTATAAATAGCACACAGAACCGCAATCACGCCCCACACTCCATATATTGGAGTAATGGTAAAATAACCGATTGCCGCCAATACCGCACAACCGCCTTGGATCCACATCTGAGATTGACTTGAATGACCGCTGAAACAACCTAAGTTGAGATAGTCGCCCGCACTTTTAATAACAGCGATGGCCAGCAGTGCCACCACAATAACTCCAGCCTGGTGATAACTGCTCGGTAAAATAAGAGAAATGAACCCTGGGACAGTCAAAATCATCAAGCCTCCCAACACTATGGCGAAGTTAACTCCAGTTAATGCTTTGTCAGCACACATTTTACTGCCGCCGGGCTGCTGAAGTATGACGACCCGGTTAGGGAACCACCAAAGTGCGTAAGGTTGTAAAAGTAAACCTAGAATTAATGCAAATTTACCACTAACGGCATAAACAGCCAGCTCCTCTACCCCGATAAAAGTAACCATTACCCAACGATCTAAACCTGTAACCATGTAAATCGATGCTCCACCAACCAAAGTCGGCAAACCAAATTTCAAAATTTTCGCGGAATGCTTCAAACAACCCAGACTCCCCATTTGCTGCCATTGATAACGCGTCAGACAAAGCATCAATACCACACTAGAAACCGCGGAAGAAATCAGCACACCATCGATACCATAACCAGCCTCAAGTAACATAATTGTCATAACTGCCTGAACACCAGTTTTCAATACATTAAGTTGGCAAAAGGGTTTCGCCAACTCATTCATTCGCATTAAAGTCAAAGGGATCGATATAATTCCATCCAACGCCATAGGAAAAAGAAGGAGGGCAATCTGGTATGGTTGAAATTCCACAGGCAGAATTCGTAGCAGTAGCGGCATACTCAACCCAATAAGCATACAGCCTAATAGGCACACCACTAAACTGAGCGTGAAGCAGTTCGATATGAGCTTTCGCTTTTCATCGCCTACAGCGACACCAACATAACGATACATCGACTCAACAATACCAAAGCTGAACAATATCGTACCGATGTCTACGAGCAAAACAATCGCTTCTAGGGAACCGTATTCTGCCAAGGTCATTTTGTGAGTTATGTAAGGGAGCATCACCAATGATACCCCTTTCATCATCAATATGCCGACAGCGTAATAGGCAGACTGTTTTAATGAACCCATACGAGTCACCGCTCCCTTACCATGCAGGTTTTAGGAAACTCATACAGTCACCTATCAAGTGTCGCAATGTACGTTTTTGAGGGGCCATCACTAAAGAACGAAAGCTGTAGACAAGAGCCTGTCTGTTCTGTTGTAAGCCTCGATAATAGTCTGCATAGCCCTCTAATATTCTCGCATTTGCAACTTTAAAACTAGACTGAGATAAATCCCAATGCTGGCTGTTGCTTTGATAGCGCTGAAGAATAGTCTCTATAAAAACTAAATTTCTGAGCTTGAGGTCTTCAGTTCGAGTCACTGATGTTGCTCTCATTAAGTAGCCCACTTCAATAGAGTTCAACACACCAACCTGATGGTTTTCACTTATTCGAAGCCACAACTCCCAATCTTCCCCATACTTGATGTCTGCATTAAAGCTATCGGTTTGAGAAAACACATCTGCTTTAAGCATGACGGTCGATGTACCAATAACGTTGTTTTCAATAATGAATTCTAATGGGTTATCGATGTTGATGAACTGCTCTTCTCGGTTTTGGAATTGCGACCAATAACTAAAGCAATCAACAATGACTTCGTAGTCCTCTGTAAGGTGCTCGTAGTTAGTAAAACTCATTGTCATGTCTGGGCACCGTTGGTGAAACTCGAGTTGGCGCTCAATTTTCTCAGGAAACCAGAAATCGTCAGCGTCTAAAAAAGCAATAAACTCCCCTGTCGCTTTCTCAATACCGAGGTTTCTAGCCTGAGGCGCACCAACGCCTGAGGTCGTCAGCGTGATGATTCGATCATCCTCTAAAGAATCTAAGTAGGTGGACGTTCCGTCGTTACTGTTGTCATCAATGATAATGATTTCAACATCTTGATGGGTCTGTTGTAACACGCTACCAATTGCCTTTGGTAGATAGTTCAAGCAGTTATAGGTTGGGATAATAGTACTCACTTTAGCCATAGTGACGATCACTCAATTATTCGTTATACAGCTAACAGTGCATCTTCTATGCCGAGTTCAGAAAACAATTGGAGTTCATTCATATCAGCCACTTACAGCTCTATTCGCAAAATGACAACGGAGAATAACGTGCCAGCAAGCACACAATTCAAAATTGATTTCCATTTTGAGAAAAATAGGGGTAAACGACGCATAAGAGTAAGAAAAGCATCAAAAAGTCGCTCAAACAAGAGCTTTCGTATTGGTTCATATCTTGCTTAGTAACTGTAAATACCTTCATTAGGGAGATGGAGAGAGGTGGGGAAAGTGAAGAAAGTAGCATTTGTAGCGCCGACATATCCTGTACTCAGCGAAACTTTCATACAAACGGAAGTCGATTCGCTTAAAGAGTGCGGGCACGACGTCTGCGTAATGACATTCAAAATTGAAAGCAACGAAAAATCGTTCGACTACGACATTGTTAAAATTGGCCAAAATATCCGTGTGGGCAAAATAACCCACATCAATTGGTTAGGCTTTGTCAAAGCATTTTTATTTGTCTCAAGACAAAACAGTATGCCGAAGCCGTCTCTGTTTGCATACGGATTTAAACTCGCACTGCAATTGGCGGAGAGAGACATAGACCACGTTCATGCTCACTTCTGCCAGCATACTGCTGCTCACGCGATTGTCGCAGCTAAACTACTTAACATTACATGTTCGTTTGTCGCCCACGGACACGATGTCTATGAATACCCGTACGACATTGAACAAAAGATTTCTTCGAGTGATTTCGTGGTTGCCGTTTGTAAAGATATGCTTAACGACTTCAATAGCATGACTAAAGGGAATGTGAAACTGCTCCACTGTGGTGTGAATACCAAGCAATTTCAAATGCAACCTAAAAACGACACTAAACTCATGCGTCTAATCTTTCTCGGTCGACTGGTTGAACAAAAAGGCGTTCATCACTTGATCAATGCACTAGCTCCCATCGCACAACCGCTCAACATACATTTGGACATCATAGGAACTGGCGATTTAGAATCTCAACTCAAGATGCAAGTAGAGCTTCAGAAACTTACCCGAAACGTGACTTTCCATGGTGCTCAAGCCCACGAGTGGGTGAAAAAGAACTTATCTAACTACGATGGCTTAGTGGCGCCTTTTTGTTTTTCAAAAATAGGCTGTGTCGATACTGGCCCCGTAGTTCTGAAAGAAGCGATGGCGGTTGGCGTTCCCGTTATCACCACTAACATTATGGGTTGTAAGGAGATTG
The DNA here is from genome assembly GCF_001635455.1 of Vibrio sp. HI00D65. Taxonomy (GTDB): domain Bacteria; phylum Pseudomonadota; class Gammaproteobacteria; order Enterobacterales; family Vibrionaceae; genus Vibrio. The sequence continues at coordinate 4,239 of NZ_LWEH01000013.1, read as the reverse complement.
TCACTCCAGAGACTGGCTTTTTAGTGCATGCGGGAAATGTTGGTGAGTTACAAGAAATTATAGAGCATTTTGCTCAACTAAGCAGTGACGAAAGAGGCGAGATGGGTATTAGAGCCAGAGCACGCGTTGAGACTGAGTTTAACTCTATCAAGCAAGCCCAGCAGCTGTCTAACTGGATAGAGAACACCGCTTAGGGCCAGCCAAAGCTGTCGAGTAAAATAGAACATAAAACAAAGCGTTACATGCTCAAAGCGGTAACACTTTAGTTAGGTTTTGCTCTCACGAGCAGTTCATGTTAACCGGCGCGCAATGCTAAGATCTCTGCAAGATCGTCCGTTTCGGGATAACGGCTCAAACCTTGCTCCTTCGAAGAGATCGCCACGATAGACATTCGGTCAGCAAGCTCATTGCCCTCAATACCGACGTGACCGTTTACGTGGTAGATAGTAATTTGAGATGCAAGCTCTTTATAAAGTGCATAAGCGGCCTTAATGATATCGAGGTTTTTTATCTCGCCACCAGACTTAGTCCAACCCTTTTTCTCCCAGCCTGATGCCCACTTAGTGATGCAGTCTATCGAATATTTTGAGTCGCTATAAATCGCAACAGACAGACCAGTTTTCAGCTTCTCTTTTGCGAGAATAAAGGCCTGTTCTAAACCTTGTAGCTCAGCAGTATTGTTAGTCCCCATCGGTTGGTACAAGCCATACCATAGTTCAGAGAGATCATTCTTCAAATAAACCGCTAAACCCGTTCCCGCTTCGCCTGGGTTAGGTTCACAAGCACCATCAGTAAAGATTTTAATATCAAATAGCATGTCAGTAATTTGCTGCTGAGAAAGAGGTGGCGTCTTTGACTTGTTTACACCACTGGACTTCGAAAATGCAGACTTAGAGCCAGAGGCAGCTTTAGTAGCAAAAGACGATCTACCACCAAAGGCAGATTCAGCTTCTCCCAGTGTTGGAAACGATTTATATCTCGCGCCTGCAAAACCATCGACTTGCGCTTTACACTCATTCCAAGTGGTAAAGATACCCGATTTACGACCTTTCCAAACCACATAATATTTCTTAGTCAAATTAACTCCTTACCAAAAACTGACGACACAAGCAGTGAATCAATACATTAGAAGTCACCGAACCACGTCTTGCAAGGTCAATTACTCAAAAACGGGTCTAAAGAAGCTGCGCTCATAACTCACAATACAATCAACTTCATCCGCATATTCAAAAGCTCGAATACACTCCGGGTCTTTTAACGATAAGGTTCGATACTCTTCATAAGCCGCTAAACTATCGAAAGAAAACAGTGTCATCGCACTATTGTTGGCACCTTCAGATGGTAAAAAATAACCATCGTGTTGACCGCCAAATTTAGCCACCAAAGGAATCCACATTTTTGCGTAGGTCTCAAACTCCTTAATCTTTTTAGGATCAATTACATATCGAACATAACAAGTAATCATATATCGCCCTCAAATACCGAATAACACACCAAATTTAGATTAGCCATCAAGAGAATAAGAAATCAATCGCCACAAGGTTGTAGAACAAAAACACCGCCATACTGACACCAATGGTTAGCAGCACGTTGCTGGTTTTCCATATCAGCAAACCTGTCACAAGCGCCCCAATTAAATACGGGTTTTCAAAACTTGGCCAAAATGTCTGCTCTGGAGCAAACACAATCGGTCCCCAGATCGCAGTAAGTACCGCAGGGCTCGAATAACGTAATAAACGTCGCGCGGCTTGGTTAAGTCGAAGCGGAATAGCAGGCTCAAGAAATAAGTATCGGCTAAAAAACACAATCGCTGTCATCAGTAATATCGTTAACCAGATCATCTCTATTTCCCTTCCATGATTGGCTTTTTGCCGTTATTGCGCTCTTGAAATGACTCGCTGAAAAAGCCCACTAACATGCCAGCAATTGCTGCAATCATAAGCCCACCTTCAACGTTATTCACCGACATAACAACCGAGGTCACCAATGAAACCAAGACGCACACCACAACAGGCAATGTTCTGATTAACGGGAATACCAATGCAATGAAAGTCGCAGCGACCGCAAAGTCGAGACCAATTTCATTGAGGGATGGGATTTGGCTTCCAGCGACAATGCCAACGAAGCTCGCGATGTTCCAAAACAGATAAAAGCCGCCTCCAACACCCGCGGCATACCAACGATTAAACTCTTGCTGAGACTGCCCACTACAAATCGCAAACAGCTCGTCCGTTAACCAAAAGCCAAGCAATAAGCGCCAACGAGCAGGAAGGTGGCTTATCTTGTCGCGCATCGACACACTGTATAAAAAGTGCCTTGAGGTGATGAACAGCGTAGTCAGTAGCATAGTGCCAAGGCCAATGCCCGCTTTGAACATGCCTGCCGCGACCAGCTGTGCGGAGCCAGCAAACAAAATCGCTGACATTGCTTGTGCTTGCAATTGATTCAATCCAGCATCAATCGCGTATGAACCAGCTAAGATTCCCCACGGTATCACGGCGATACTCAGAGGCATTCCAGCTAAAACGCCTTTCCACAATTGTGCTCGCCAATCCATCTTTTGATTATCCATATTGTTCTTTTCTCTCTTCACATTGGCTATTCAATGTAAAACACCTGATTGGATTCGATTGTACAAACTTGCTCGATTAAGCGACCGTATTTTTCACTAACGCTCAAAGCATCTTAATGTATTGCCCCGGCGTGTAGCCATTGGCCTTTTTAAAGTGTCGATGGAAATGGCTTTGGTCGTGAAAACCACACTCTTGGGCAGTATCTGAAATGGTATGCCCTTGCTTCAGCAGCTTGCGAGAAAGCCTCAAACGAGACTGGATCTGATAAGCATGGGGAGGAAGACCAAACTCTTTCTGAAATGATCGAACTAAATGAAAGGGACTTAAGGCCGCCAATTTAGACAACTCTTCCAAAGAGACATCGGCCTGCGGGAAATCATCTAAAAACTCTTTAACCAGAACAAGTTGGCGCTGGGTTTTACTATCCAACTGAGGCTTAAGGCTCGACTTACCATGTCGGCTAATCAACTTAACCAACATCCCATACATCAAGGTTTCACGGAGCAGTCGATTATCCGATTCATCAATCGCATTAAACACCAACCTCAGTTGATTAGCGAGTTCAGGGTCTTCAACAACTGCCCTAGGGAAATAAGGGGCACCATAATTAGGAAGGTTTAGTTCTTGAGTAATTTTGGCTAGCTGCTCTGGGAGCGGGTACATGGCGCGATAAGCCCAACCGCCTTCCGTTGCCGAATGACCGCTGTGTACCTCGTCGGCATTGACCAGAATAATGGCGTCTTGTGGTGCAATATGGTGACCACCTGTGCGATAGAAACGTTGAGCGCCCTGCTCTATAACCCCAAGCGTGTACCCCTCATGGCTATGACGTGAGAAGTTCTGCTTTTCGTACTCAGCATTAAGGATTTCAATGCCGCCGAGCTCCTCAGCGACTTTATATTCGGCCTTTTCTTTAGAACGTTTCTTGTTCTCCATAACAATTCCCAAGCCTGTTAATTATCGAACGACTTATCAGTCTACTCTATAGGCTCTTTTAGCTTTTGTACAAAATTGCGCTTTTGGTCGGTAATACTATTTTTAGCTTTAGATTCAAAGCTTGCGATAATACTTTCTAATTAAGAGCGAAGTCGTGCTAGGCTGGTACTTGGCGAAAAATTGACAAATGAATGGCTAAATCATGCCAATAATTCTCACCCACCATAAGCTACCCGTAGAGAGATATAATGAAAAAAACCGTAGCACTTCTGTTCTTCTTAAGCCTAACAGGCTGCACTCACAACCAGTCAAAAGCGTTAAGCATGAACTCTTCGTCTGTGAATTCATACCCGCAGTCGATGTCGAACCTACAACTGTGCGATACCTTGTATTACGGAAGGCCGAGTAATCAAACACTGGCAGCTATTGGCAGCGAATTTAACCGAAGAGGTCTGTCAAAGCATTGGTGTGATACAGAAACCAACAAGCTTTATTTAAACAAGACAATTGACTGGGTTACTAAACAACTAGAAGGCAATGAAGATTCTAAATAAACATCGGCATTGAAACTGCCTTCGCATTAAGAAATTTAAACGTGTGGACATGATAATTGATGTTCTTCAAAAATAGTCATTACTAATACGTATTTTTAATTCTTTCATCACAAAAATTAAATATTATCTCCCGTGTTGATATCAATAAAAACCAGAGTATAGACACATAGCTTATG
>NZ_LWEH01000012.1 GCF_001635455.1 Vibrio sp. HI00D65 | reverse complement strand
TTCAGCGCCTTGAGCGAACTCAAGCTCAGCAACCGTTTTAACCGACTGTTGGCTTACTTTGATCACAGCTTCAAACATATGCTCGCGGTCAAGCAGACCATGAACAAGCGTTGCCAAACCTTGGCAAGCGTCCATTGCAGGGTAAACACCATAGAAGTCAAAATCGTCTGCGCTAGGGAAAAGTTCTTCAACCTTCTCTAATTGGCGTTCAAAGTTCACCTTCGCCGTTTTAACCGTTAGGATTTCCCAAATACTATCCAAAACATCACGATAGATTCGAGCTTCCGCAAATTCTGTATTCTCACAAAACATGGCATAGTTAGGGTACATACGCTCGCATA
>NZ_LWEH01000011.1 GCF_001635455.1 Vibrio sp. HI00D65 | reverse complement strand
TCTCATAATTGAAACACCCCTTATCTATTCCATATATCGTCACTTCATAATAAGACTAACGAAACAATTGAAGTAAGATCCCATTCTTAGTTCCAAATAGCCTCATAAGTACGAAGTAGTACTATTCACAAGTAATTTTTTAGAAATAATAATCGATTAAATAGAGCTTATCGTTCATTCTCATCTCACATCCCAGCCTGACATTGCCAGCAACAGTAATTACTTGGTAATCCACGAAAAACCAAAGAAGCATTTTCAACCTCAAATCCACATTGACGTTAGTCGAATCTTAAGAAGTCTTCATTTTTCTAAATTCATTTTGAAGTGAGCCAACAAAATTGATATCCGTTGCACAAATTTTTATCAACAGACAGAAATAACAAATTCAAATAATTGATTTTAAGGCAAAAAAAAATTCAAGTATTTTTACTATCGTTACTTTTATCAGTATGAAAGAGTGAAATGGTCCTGCATCAGCAAGATATAAAAAGCGATACCAATATAAAAATGAAAATGAGGGAATTGTTTGTGATTAGTAAAAATAAAAGTATCTTGGCAGCAGCAGTATTGACTGTACTGTCGACCGGAGTAAACGCGAAAGTATACCCAGATCAAATCGTGCGTGACAATTTAGGTGAAGATGTCTGTCGCACAGATTATCGCCCTTTAGATCACTATGAAGCTCAAGAGCACAGAGACTTTCTTATGCAGCAAATGGGGAAATGGGATATTGTTGGCTTGGAAGGCAACTGGGTTATTATGGGACCGGGTTACCATGGTGAGGTTAAACAGACTGGTCCGAACAATATAACCTTCTGTTACCCAATTAACGATCAATCAGAAATTCCATCCTACTCCGCTGTTGCCATAGAAGAAGGCGATGAAATTGATGTTGAGTATAGCTTAACCCATGCTCAAGATGAGTTTGTCCGTCCGCTAAGTTACTTAGCGCATTACCTCGGTTATGCTTGGGTTGGCGGGAATAGCGGCAAATATGTCGGCGAGGATATGATCACAAGCCGTGTCGGTGACCATTGGGTTATAGAAGGAAACAACAATGGTTCTTGTGATGGTTACCGATGTAACGAAAAAACAAAAATCATCGTTAAAAACTTTGACTACTCTGTTGTAAATAATGAGTTCACACACGGTCCAGTTGACGAGTCAGATGTTCAAATCGTAAAGACCGTTTACACAACCGCTAAAAACCATACCGATGTTCCGCAACAAGTTGTCGCCACCTTAAGCTTAGATGAGACGCAAAATTGGAACAAAACAAACAATTACGGCTTTGCAGAAAGCGTTGGCATTGAGAATGAGTTCAAGTGGCCTTTAGTCGGTAAGACCAAAGTCAATATCAAGCTTGAAGCGAACCAAAGCTTCGGTGAACAGAATGGTGGATCTTCTACAGTATCAGTACAGCAACAAGCTCGTCCAATGATTCCTCCTCACTCTCAAGTTCCAGTTAAAATCGATCTTTACCAGTCAACTATCTCATATCCTTACCGATTCAACGCTGATATTGCTTATGATGTTGAATTCTATGGCTTCCTTCGTACTGATGATAATGCATGGCACACTCACCCACATGAACGACCATACAAGTCTCACACATTCACAATGGGCCGAGCAAGCGAAAACTCTGCTAACATTCCTTACCAGTGGGATCACCGCTACATTCCGGGCGAAGTAAAATGGTGGGACTGGAGTTGGGCTATTAAACACTGGAGCCTGGGGAGCATGCAATACGCAACAGGTGCTAGCTTACGTCCATACCACTCTTACGTATCTGGTGATTTTTCCGCAGATTCTTCATACTCTGGTGTAATCGATGTTGGCGATGCTGTTCCAATCGATGAGGGTGTTCCAAGCGCACGAAGCAATATTGAAGACGAAAGCCAGACAACTATAGATCTTGGTGGCGTTGAAGTAACGTCCAACTTTGATGCCGAAGAACTGAGTGATCTAGGCTTTGGGAACGCTAAGTTCGACGTTCGTTTGGCTGAGTAATATAGTCATCTACATACACGGCAATCAAATACCTGCCGTGTATGACGACAAAGCCCACGCCAATTTGGTAACAAGAACCTAGCGAGGGCTTTCTTTCGTTCATAAGGAGACAGAAACTAAGCTGACTTTTCCATCAGAAGTTTGACGCCTAGCCCCACCAATACCATACCGGTTACCCCTTCCATCCACTTCATAAAGCTCGCGTTCTTTAGTAAATTTTTTGCTGAATTTAATGCCCCCGCCAAACCGCATTGCCAAAGCATAGCGATGATAAAGTGAACCGAAGCCATTAGCATAGACTGCAATAACGGCGAGCCTTCAGGATTAACAAATTGAGGTAAAAACGCCAAATAGAAGACTGCGGTCTTTGGATTTAAAACGTTAGACAAAAAGCCTTCTCGTAGCGATCGTTTGGCACTGTAGGCTTGTTGAGTTTGCTCGCCTACTTTCAACCCACCACCGTTTTTCATCAATGTACGTAAGCTACTTAAACCAAGCCAGATTAAGTAAGCAGCACCCACCATTTTTACAGCTTGAAATAGCTCTGCTGATTGAGCAAGAATCGCAGAAATGCCGACTGCAGAGAAAAAGGCGTGTACATATAACCCAGCACAGATACCGAAGCTCGTCATACAGCCGTCAACTAAGCCAGAGCGACTGGTATTGCGAATCACCAATGCTGTATCCAAGCCAGGCGTTAACGTTAAAATAGTGATGGCAATCAGAAATGCCTCAAAGTTCAAAATATCCATATCATTATCATCTTTGTTCAGCGATCTATCATCAATACCGCTTATCTGCACATTTCGCAAGCAACAATTACCACCAGCTATACAAGTCACTGAATTTGTGCACAATGGTACAGTTTAATTTGTTAAAAAATAGTAAATTCGAGCCACCGTATCGCTCGATACTATTATTGCTATATCTTCGACTGAGAAGTACAGCATTAGTCAAAGCGAAGCCGTAATAAAGCACATGAGAAATGAACCTTATCGATCTTCCGTGTTAAGGACATTCAACGAAACCAAATTAAGAGTAGTCAAATGAGCGCATTCAAAAAACTAGTCGAACACTCTCAAAAATGTTCACGTTTTCAACATCTAGCTTCAATTTGTGGTTGGGACCAAGCGTCAATGATGCCAGCAGGTGGTAACCAAGTGCGTAGCGAAGCGATGGCAGAACTTTCAGTTCATATTCATGGATTAATGACTCAGCCACAGCTGGCCGATTGGATCTCTGATGCTGAAAACGAAGGCCTGAATAATGAACAACAATCATCGCTTCGTGAAATCAAACGTCAATGGCAGCAAGCTAACCTACTTCCTGAGAAACTGGTTGAAGCTAAGTCGCTAGCGGGTTCAAAATGTGAGCATGCATGGCGTAGTCAACGTGGAAACAACGACTGGGTTGGTTTCGAAAAAAACTGGCGTGAAGTGGTAGAGTTATCTCGAGAAGAAGCTCAAATTCGTGCAGAAGCAGCTAACCTAACACCTTACGATGCAATGCTAGATATCTACGAACCAGGTACTAGCTCAGCATCATTAGACACCTTGTTTGCGGATGTTAAAACTTGGCTTCCAGGTCTCATTGATGAGGTCATTGAAAAGCAATCAAGCGAGCAATTTAGTGCTCCCAACGGCTTTTATGCCGCTGAAAAGCAAAAAGCACTAGGCTTAGAAGTCATGAAGTTACTTCAATTTGACTTCAATCACGGCCGATTAGATGAAAGTGTTCACCCATTCTGTGGTGGTGTGCCTTCAGATGTCCGTATCACAACTCGCTACGATGAAGCCGAATTCGTTCAAAGCTTAATGGGCATCGTCCATGAAACAGGACACGCGCGTTATGAGCAAGGCTTACCAAAACATCTAGCAGGCCAGCCTGCAGGTCAAGCTCGTTCTATGGGTATCCATGAATCTCAATCGCTGTTCTTTGAGATGCAAGTTGGACGTAGCGACCCATTCATCGGTCACTTGGCTTATCTAGCGGGACAACAATTCTCTGGCTCAGAATTTGAGAAAGATAACTTCCAGAAGATCTATACTCGCGTTAAGAAAGACTTCATTCGTGTCGATGCTGATGAGCTAACCTACCCTGCACACGTTATCTTGCGCTATGAAATTGAACGTGACCTGATCAACGGTAAAATCAAGCACACTGATGTGCCTGAGTTATGGAACAGCAAGATGCAGTCTTACCTAGGTTTAAGCACGGAAGGTAACTTCACCAATGGCTGTATGCAAGATATCCATTGGACAGATGGCGCATTCGGCTACTTTCCATCTTACACACTAGGTGCGATGTACGCGGCTCAGTTCATGGCTTCAATGAAGAAGACTATCGATGTGAACTCAGTAATTGAAAGCGGCGACCTATCCCCTATCTTCACTTGGTTAGAGTCGAATATTTGGAGCAAAGGCAGCCTACTAACCACCGATGGTTTAGTAAAAGGTGCAACAGGTGAAACCTTGAATGCGCAATACTTCAAAGATCATTTGAGAAACCGATACCTTTAATTATCCCATCAACACAAGCTGTATATAACAATAAATGAAAAGGCTGATCAGGTTACTGACTCAGCCTTTTTATAGAAAAACAGTTCTATAATATCCAATAAACACAGAGTTTTATTTATATTACTTACCTTTCAACATATCGAAAAAGATCTCTCTCGACACTGGTGTATTGTCTCTGTGCGTCTCGTACAAAACGTGTTCCTCAGCGTCTGCAGACTTCGATAACTTGATACTCCACAAGGCTTTTAGTTGGTTAGGTACGATCGAGTAACGAACATCAATAACCCGAAGCGCATCATTTGGATCTTGTGAGATAAAACCATTCGAAAACCAGCGGAAACGCTCAATATCTTTTGCTTGCTGTGAATTGGGGTCGAGCCATGGGAAATCTCTATTAACATTGAGTTTCGCAATAGACTCTCCTGGGTATGTCTTGACGGATGTACCTACTCGCACCGCATCCACGTGATAATGGCCTTCTGTCTCATACACGACTTTCCAAACCAAAATATTGGCAAAGCTTGGCTTTGCATCAAGCCGAATAGGGTCATGCTGCCTTTCTTGCGCTAGCTGCCACCCAATGGCTTCTGCTCTATCACGTTGTATCATCCCCAAGGTTGGAAAAATCAGTGCCCAAGCAAATGCAGCGCGGGCTAGCCATGGAGTTCGTTTCCATGTCGCCAACACCAACAATATTAAGATAGGAATAGTGTAGACAGGATCAATAATCGAAATAGTATTCCAAGCAAACCGCTCATTAGTCAGTGGCCAAAGTAGTTGAGTACCGTAGGTTGTGCAGGAATCTAACAATGCATGTGTGCCATAGCCCAATGCGCAGTATAACCAGATTTGTTTAAAAGAGAGCCCGCACCTTTTTGCAAAGAGAGGATACAAAGCCAGAGCGCAAATCAAACTGCCCATGGGGATAAATAGGAGCGAATGGGTAAACTGTCGATGAAACTCCAAGGCCAATAATGGATCACTCTCTGAGCGAATAAGCGCATCCAAATCTGGCGCCATTCCAGACAGCAAACCTAAAGCTCCTGCGACCACCAAGTGTTGCTTTTTACTCGCCGATTGTGACAGAGAAGCGCCTAGTAAGCCCTGTGTTAACGGATCCATAAATCCCTCACTTTTAGTACTCCCTTGATCTGAACAAGTACATTTAGCTATAGCAGCGAATCAGGTTTAACAACAAGATTTTATCAACATACTCATACACATAATCGCATAAATGTAGACTGGCAAACAAAAAGAGCAGCCTCAATACTGCTCTTTGTTCGCTTACATAAACTCATCAAGTATTCAACTTTGCAAACGGGTTAAGGCCATGAACTGTCTGACACTAACGAGTGACCATGCTAACCGCGATAATCACCAACAAGACAGAGAAGATCTTCTTAATCGTTGGAACGGGTAAATGGTTTGTCGCCTTTGCTCCCAAAGGAACGGTGAACCAAGACGTACACACGATACCTAACAAGGCAGGCAAATAGACAAAACCGGCAAAGCCATCACTTAGTGCAAAGTGGCTGCTGCCCGAGGTGATGTAACCGATAGAGCCGAATAGCGCGATGACAATGCCACATGCGGACGCACAGCCAATCGCCTTTTTCATATCAACTGAAAAGAATGTTAGTAGTGGCACTAATAGCGCACCGCCACCAATGCCTATCATTGCAGACAAGCCCCCCGTAATGGTTGTCAGAACCGTTAATACGCCTTTATTCGGTAGCTTGCGCTCTGAAGGGGCGTCGCTTTTGCTGCTCAGGAACATCTTAACTGCGATAAGTACCACACTGACTGCAAACACAATACGAACAACTTTTTCCGGCAACAAAGCCGCCATAAAACCACTAATCAAGGCACCAAGTGCTATGCCGAGCATAATCCAAGGCGCAATATTCCAGGGCACATTTCCATTCTTGTTGTGAGCAAGTGCAGAAGAGGTTGAAGTAAATAGAATCGAGGCCAAAGAAGTCGCAATTGCAGCAACAACCACTTGGTCAGACGGTAAAACATTTAGGTACAGTAAAATGCTGCTTAGCACAGGCACAATGATCAGCCCCCCACCAATACCTAACAACCCGGCAAGAAAACCAACACCACTGCCTAATAACGCACAGTAAAAAATCAACAACAGCAAATCACTCATTTCATCCCTCTTTTAATTGAATAAACCATCTTAAATAACCCGATATAATTGTGGTTACGTTTCCATTAAGATAATTAATATAACTGACACCAGCTTTCATTTTCAAATAGATAGATCATGAATATTCCTCATGTTGATTGTGAAGTAATACCATTGTTAATCACAGCTCTGTCCAAGTATAAAAATACTAAGCCTATAACTTAATACAAATTTTCAAACGAAATAGCCAACACTCTTAATACGGTTACAAGCGAAAATAACGCAGTGATATAAAAGACCGAGAGTAAGTCAGACAACGAATTGGGAAGTCAGAACAGTATGAATAACGAGTTTAATTTTACGATTAAGAGCATTAGCCTCGACGAAAACTACACACCCGCAGACAGTACGCGTATCACAACGAACTTTGCTAACTTGGCTCGCGGTGCAAGCCGCCAAGCGAACTTACGTAACGCTTTACAGATGATTGATAATAGTTTCAATGCCTTAGCTCATTGGGATAACCCTAACGGTGACCGTTACTCTGTCGAACTAGAAATCATTTCAGTTGACATGGACATCGAAAACAACGGGGAAGCATTCCCTTCGATTGAAGTGCTTAAAACCAACATCCTTGACCGCCAAACTAACGAGCGTATTGAAGGGATCATTGGTAATAACTTCTCTTCTTATGTCCGAGATTATGATTTCAGCGTTTTACTTTTGGATCATAATAAAGGCCAAGATAAATTCAGTATTCCAGCTGACTTTGGTGAATTACATGGCAAACTTTTTAAATATTTCGTCAACTCACAAGCTTATAAACAGAACTTCAAAAAACCACCTGTTATTTGTTTAAGCGTATCAGATAATAAGATCTATCATCGTACCGAAAATCAACACCCAGTATTGGGGTTTGAATATCAGCCGAATGAGTCTTCTTTAACGGAACAATATTTCAAGAAGATGGGATTAGAAGTTCGTTATTTCATGCCACCAAATAGCGTTGCTCCACTAGCATTTTATTTCTTTGGTGATTTACTCAATGATTACTCGAACTTGGAGTTGATAAGCACCATAAGCACCATGGGAACTTTTCAAAAGATCTACCGACCTGAGATTTACAACGCAAACGCTGTTGCAGGAAAACGCTACCAACCTAACTTAAAAAATTCGGACCACTCACTGACTCAGATTGTATACGATCGCGAAGAGCGCAGTAAGCTGGCTATCGAACAAGGTAAGTTCGCAGAAGAACATTTCATAAAGCCATACCAATCGGTTCTAGAGAACTGGTCTGCCAATTACGCGCTCTAACGTGCTTTTGGGGAAATTCAAACCGATTTGGACAGCGATTAAACGCTTCTAGCAACCTACGGACAGGCAGAATTATTTATGAAAACACTATTACCGACTTCAACAGCAGGCAGCTTGCCTAAACCATCTTGGCTAGCACAACCTGAAACACTTTGGTCTCCATGGAAACTGAAAGGCAACGAACTAACGGATGGCAAACAGGATGCATTGCGTGTATCGCTTCACGAACAACAACAAGCAGGCATTGATATTGTCAGCGACGGTGAGCAAACACGCCAACACTTTGTAACAACCTTCATCGAACACCTTAATGGTGTCGATTTCGAAAAGCGTGAAACTGTGAAAATACGCGATCGTTACGATGCCAGTGTCCCAACCGTCGTTGGCCCGGTTTCACGACAGAAACCGGTATTTGTTGAAGATGCGAAGTTTCTACGCCAGCAAACTGACCAACCTATCAAGTGGGCACTTCCGGGACCAATGACCATGATAGATACACTTTACGACGCGCATTACCAAAGCCGTGAGAAACTAGCGTGGGAGTTTGCCAAAATCCTAAACGAAGAAGCAAAAGAGCTAGAGGCAGCCGGTGTAGACATTATTCAGTTCGATGAGCCAGCCTTTAACGTATTTTTCGATGAAGTGAATGATTGGGGTATCGCTTGCTTGGAAAGAGCCATTGAAGGTCTTAAGTGCGAAACCGCAGTACACATTTGCTATGGCTACGGCATTAAAGCCAACACAGATTGGAAAAAGACATTAGGCACTGAGTGGCGCCAATATGAAGAAGTATTCCCTAAGCTTCAACAATCGAACATCGATATCATCTCGTTAGAGTGCCATAACTCTCGCGTACCACTTGAACTGCTTGAGTTGGTTCGTGGTAAGAAAGTGATGGTTGGCGCTATTGATGTTGCAACCGATTCCATCGAAACACCGGAAGAAGTGGCTAGTACTCTAAGAGAAACACTTAAGTATGTTGATGCAGACAAGCTCTATCCTTGCACTAACTGCGGTATGGCTCCCCTACCTCGCAACATTGCCTCTGCTAAGCTGAATGCACTCAGCGCTGGTGCAGAGATAATGCGTAAAGAGCTTTCTGCGTAACGCTGATCAAAACGTATAAAAGTAAACCCTTCAAGCCTAAGTGTCACTCGATACTTAGGCCTTTATTGGATTGGTAAATTGCCGATTGAAACTCATTTACCAAGTTTTATCCAAGTCTTTTGCGTATAAAGAGATTGCCCGTTGGTACTCTTTAATCGCATCACTATTGGTTGTGGAAACCAATAACTCAAGTAACAGAGATGTCGCTTCTTTATGTCGACCTAAATTGTACAGACACATCGCGTAAAACGGCTGAACTTCAAGGGATTCAGGATACTCTGCCATCGTCTGTTCGAAATAGCTTAAAGCCTCAGTATATTGACCTAGACTTCGGTAAGTGCATGCTAAGCCAAACAATGCGTCAAAGCGCTCTACCGGGGAAAGCTTCCCTTGCAGAGATAAAACATAATGCTTAATCGCCTGCTGTTCCTTACCTTGATTATCGTACGACCAGGCTATCTGCAGGTGTGCTTTGGCTGCATAAATTTCATCACTTAATAGTGTTACCAGAAAATCACGAGACTCTTCATATTTCTGTTCTTTTCGAAGCGCAATGGCTTGTGAGATAGTTCTTTCCATTCTTAATACCTGATTGCTCTAGGGTTCGGATACACGAACTTCTAATTTAAGTCCGTTGAGTTGACTAGATAGCAAAAGAAAAATAGTGTGCTATTTAGACGATGCTAGTACACAAGCAGAATTTGAAATATTGGTTTACGTACAACCTAACCCCAAAAAACAACACCAAGTTCGACACGCGAAAAGTGATTCGGCTCTTCTTAAGTTATGGGCGCTTTTCTATATTTAGTTATTACAGTGCCACTGTCGCCTCAATCTCAATCCTTAAATCAGAGTGAATCAATTTAGAGACCTCGACTAGAGAGCAAGCCGGAAGATACTCTCCATAAAAATCAAACAATAATTCTCGAATACTGCCTAGTTCAGACATATCACAGATAAAGATCGTCAGCTTAATAAGATCACTGACTGCTCGCTGTTCATGCTCTAGTATTTGCTTGATCTGACTAAGTATCTCACTGGTCTGCTCACCAATTCCTTGATCCTGTGAACTTGTGCCGTAAGCAGTCAAACCAGAAACATAGAGCGCACCGTTGTGCTTTGTCGCGTGAACATAAGGCCCAGCAATTGATGGCAAGCCTTGATAATTTATACGTTCAACCATTTATCTTCCTTTATAGATTAGCTAGTTGCAGCTCCATTTCAACAAGCCCTTTTACCTCAGAAATTTTTTTAAAACCTTTTGATTGATACAGCTTAATAGCGGGGTTCTCACTGAACACGCGCAGCACTAACTGATCCGACGCCTGACTGTTAGCGTGTTCAATCACTAAATCTAAGCACCTAGAACCAAAGCCCCTGCCTTGTTGCTCGGTTAATATCTGTAAATCTCGAAGGAAGGTTGTCTCACTGGTGTAACTAAAGCGGACAACGCCAATACGAATATCGTCTACATAGACTTCATAGTTATCTAGCTCATCCCAGCTGCGTAAAAACTGATCATGACCCCAAACGATTCCACGCGTATCGTAGTAAGACGCCATATTCGTTTTGGTTATCAGCTCTGCGAATTTTGGGTCTGAACCTTTGACCAATTTTACGTCCATATTGTATCCTTTGTTTTCAAATTGCTTCCTAATACTGCATCCAAAAGTGCCATAAGTATTGAATCAAAAACGTTAAGAAGATTTAAGATGTATATCCATATCTAAAGCCTTTTCCAACCACATTGAACTGATGTATTGGCCATTTTTCTTTGCATATTCATTGAACACACCAACTTCTCGAAAACCAAAATGCTTGTGCAGTGCAATCGATGCCTCATTGGGTAATGCCACACCGGAAAGAACTCGATGAACACCGAAATCAATGATTGATGCGAACAGCTGAGAATACAACTTAGAGCCTATCCCTTTACCTTTTGCATCTTCAGCTAAATAAATTGTAACTTCAGCTGTATCTTCAAATGCTGATGTTGCTCTGTACGGTTGAGAACATGCAAAACCAAGTAGCGAGTCGTTTTCGGTTGCAACATAAAGTTGATATTTACTATCACTCGAGAATTGAGAGAACCATTGCTGCCGATTTTCCAACGTAAACTTGCCTTCTTCAAAGCGCGCGTTAGTGTGCTCAATATAGAAATTGAATATGCAAGTAATAGCGGCTATATCGGACAACTCTGCAGTTCTGATTTTCATTTTGTACCCTTTGGTTCTCACTGATTTACGATTAAGACTTAGCATCGACCTTTTCTATAAGCCAACTCCCTTGGCACGGGCCATTGGTTAATTGCCAACGACCATCAAACCAGTTGCCGCTGCCAGTTACTGAAAAGCGATAGTCCCACTGGCGATGTTTGGCATTTAACCGTAATACACCGCTTTCACAAACCCAACCCGCTAATGCTGTTCCGTTGTAGGTAAGCCTCAAAGTGGCTTTGCCTTCACGGATGATTCCTGTAATGGTTGTTAGCTCACACATATTATTGCCATTGGTGTTAATTCGGTGACCTAGCCACTCACCGTCAAAGTCAGTAGATGGCACAAAACCAGAACTATCAAGAAGTTTAGGAAAAGACTCGGAGTTGCTGGACCCTTCAACACACCAGAGATAAAGCGAGCAATCTCACTCATTTTAAAATCCTACCGAATATATTTTGCATGCGGGTTTTCGCTAGATGTAGGGCGTTGTAGTTAAAATCTCAGAAGAGCCCACTGATACGATTAGAGATTTATTCTGATTGATAACCAAACCGAGCCAAGTAATGCCAGACCTTCTTTACGTCTTGTTGGTCATAACCTTGCTGTGTCACGGCTAGCCCCAGTATTCTCGCATTGATCTTTCCGTTTACTGCTAACTTTTTTGCGAGTTCGATAAACGACTGGCCACGATAATCTGGGTAGCGACTCATCTCTTTTATGCTCAGCTCAAAGCCATTGTGCCACTTTATCGGAACGCCCAATTTAATCGCGCGTTCTTCAATAATCGTCGAGCGGTAGATAGGGTCTAATACAAGGCATTCAATATCGTCTTTCAGAGAGATAACACCATGAACATGCGCTTCAATATAATCATCAAGTAAGTCAACATCGGATGACAATGCTGTATCAACTAATGCCTGCACACGGCTAGCAACAGCGAAATCCTCTGGCTCAAAGAAGCTGTCTGGATAGCAGAACGTAGTTCGTTCCGAGGTCTCCGCTTTCAGTTGGAAATAACAAGATCCGAAACGAGGTGCAGCGCCAGTCTCATAGTTACGGTAGTTCAGTGCCCCATATTTAGGCCTAAGCCCATTTGGGGCATCATCATACGCGCCGTCGAACACTCGCTTTTCCCATAACCAACGGTCACCACCTGGGTAAGCCGTCATACCACCGTTACTGGTACCTGTTTCAAATTGAGACTTCAAACATCCATCTTCAGCAATTACTTCGAGCAAAGGTTTATTGTCGAACGTATAACGATCAGGGTGGAAGTTGATCGTCACCGCGCAACTCTTTAAACAATCCGTGCCTTGTGATTTCAATCGGATATTTTCGATTGCTTGCTCAACTGCGTTGTCAGCCATGAAATCTCCTGTGTTCAAAAAATTAAATCATTAAATTACAGCCAAAAAGTTCAATTTGACTATGATAAACATCTGTTGAGAAAGAACCCATCTTACCTTAGATTAGTCAAGCTTTTCCTTCGCTAATGCTTCCTGCTGTTCTAGGAAGCGGAAAAAATTGCTTTCGCTAATGAACGGGTTATTCGAACCATCGACATTTCGTTTCTCACGATTAACGAATAAATGATTCTTATGTGGATGGTTAGACAAATTAACACTCACAACAGGAGGCTGCAAAGCGATCTCTCGGACTCTGTCCATACTCTCGAAAAACTGCTTCGCTAGTTTTGGATCTCGTGCATTAATACTGTGTCCGCCAACTACAAATGCGCGATGTGATACCCCCTTGTCTTTCACCATAAG
Organism: Vibrio sp. HI00D65; assembly: GCF_001635455.1. Lineage (GTDB taxonomy): Bacteria > Pseudomonadota > Gammaproteobacteria > Enterobacterales > Vibrionaceae > Vibrio. The sequence goes on along the minus strand of NZ_LWEH01000011.1, from coordinate 140,641 downwards.
GTCTATTGAATAGTCCCCTTCCGTATGACCGGGGGTAAGGTAAAACTTAAACTCGTCCTCACCGACGATAAGACTGCTACTGTCTTGCACAAATAAGTCTACTTCGGGAGGCAAAAAAGTATTCTTACCGCTGCTTTTGTTGGCTTGAGAAATGGCTAATTCATAACCCTTCTGCGTCATCACAACTTTTGATTCATATTCAGATTGAAGATATTGCGCTCCACCAGCATGATCAGAATGACCGTGAGTCACTAAAATGTGTGTGATTGCCTTATCTTGTAACCCAAGCTTTTCTAAATTGGTGGGGATCCACATCGAATAGGGGAAATCGAGTGTATCAATAAGAATCAAACCTTTTGATGTCTCTACCGCATAAGACGACACCCACCTATCACCAACGTAATAAACGTTATCGAACATTTGGAACGGTTCAACATAGCCGTTTTTAATCGACATTTCCGGAACGTTTTCAGACGCTATGACACTGCTTGAAACCAGTAAAAATAAGCCAATAGATAGCTTTTTCATTTCTCGTCCTAAGTTACTGACATTGCATAATGTTAGCTACAACATCCTAATTAAATTCACTCTTCTAACAAACGACACTGATACTCTGCGACACATTTTAGCTCTTCAGCATGTTCAGGGAATTGTTCTTGAAGAAAACACAATGCATCCGCTAGAGTTATCTGATGTAAGTTGGATGTATATCCAAAAACCAATCGGTTCACATTGTCATAGAACTCATCCGAATCATCTGAGCTTTGACACTGCGCTAAGATAGCTTGGTCAATCTCATCGTCTGGATCTTCCAATGGGCTATTGGCCTGTCGATAGAGATTAAAAAGCATTGCGTCATATTGCTCTTTCGACAGCTCTTCCTTGCAACGCAATATCCACGTAAGCGTAATAAGGTTGTGCCCAAAAAAACCGAACTGCTTTAAGCATGCTAGTACTACGCTTTTCAGCTCTACGACTTCACGTGTATCAATGCTTTGGTCGCCATCAGAACAGCTCGATGTGACAAATTCAGTGACGCGGTTAAGGAATGCTGGAATTTGAGACGGCTCTAACTCACGGTAAACACGATTTAACGCCAATAAGATAGTCACATTGTGAGATAGGTATTCGCTTGTTCGAGAAGCCTGCGAAACGTAATGCGCGAAGATGTCTTGAAAGCCCTGATTCTCATGCCACTGCATTAAAGCGGCATACGCAGCTGGGTATACCCCATTGTACAATATCCTATGGATACGAAATTCTGAGAACTTGGGTGCTTGTACTGTTGCAGAGTACTCGCCTAAAACTCCAATCTCAGTTTTATCTATTAACTCACTCGTTTTAAGCCACACATTGCCTGATTTAGCGAAATACCCATTCAGATAAGTCGCAGCCAAATAAGCTTTTAAAGAGTGAGGTTGATGGATGCTGGCACTGCTATAAAGTGCCTTTTCCAATAGCTGGTCGCTTGTCATGTTTCCTCCGTGAAACCGAAGCTTAGAAATTAATAAATCATATCGTACGGTGAGTACATTTACCGTAATGCACAGTAGAATGCCATGCATTACGATTCAACCAAAAGAGGTTTATATCGGCGACTTAATTCGTCAGCTTACTCAAGAGCAATTTGGTTTTTACTTCATACGAGCAAATAGCCGATTAGAGGTCGTATTACGGGCTTCAGTTAACAGCTACTTCATACCGGGTCTAACTGCTTTCTAGAAATTAATCACTCGTTGCTATGCTCTTCCATAAAAGGAGTCAGTTTTTCAACTAGCAAATGTTGCTTATTTTGAGCTTCAGCCATACCGATCTGCGCTCCAAGCTTTGTAAGCTCCGGCGACTGTTGAATAAATTTCTTTCCAACAGGTGTACCATAAAACTCAATTATCTGTTTCATTTCTGACATCGTGAATTGTTTTGAATAAAGGTTCGCTATTTCAGTTCGCATTTTTACTCGGTCAATATCGTTGTCAAACCAGTCCCTGTAAATCCCTTTAAGCTCTTCTGTCTCTTGAGCATTCAGCTTGAGTTTATCAGCTAACTGGTTAACGATTGGCAACATAGCTTCAAAGCCACCTAACATTTGCTTATCAACTTCCATTACAGTCAACAACTCTTGAGCTGTTTCAAACTCTACTGTTTCATTGGCTTGAGCAACTGAAAAAATTGAAATCGATAAAAATAAACTAACTACCTTAAACATTGGATTCCCTTTTATTTTTAGAACTTAATTCTGTATATTTATTATTAGTTATTGGAGTAAATTTAACATTATACATTATTACCAGTAAAAATTTCACTTCAACTAGCATTTATAACAAGGGCTTACGCAAAAAAAGAGTGAATTTGCAACTCAAATTAAGGTTACCCTACCAACGCAAGGCTTAATTACAAATAAGTCATTTAATTTTGCGATGCATATTTAATAACTATATCAACAATATAATGGGTACAAGTTTTATTGTTAGTAATGCAATTAAGAAAACCTGTTCAACAGGTTAAAAACCACGTCAATACGATTAAAACAAGTTAAGGATTAATAACATCTTTCACTTCATATAATTACAATTAAAATAGAAACGCCAACATTAAAAACAATTAAATCAATAATTATATTTGTAAATTATGAATTACATACACTAAAAATAAATCTCTCAAAAAAACTTGTCACAAGTCGATATGCTCTTCCAATCTTGATTCGTAACATATGGCACCATCGTGTTGCATATAGACTTCCTATTTAGCCGTTGGGAAGAAGGAGTTTATATAAAATCAGGAACAAGAAATGAACCAACAACGTCAACTAAGCTGGAAAATAGCAGCTATCCTAGGTACTTCTTTCGGCTTCAATGCACACGCTGCAGAAATGATTACCATCGAGAACGATAGCCTACTCCAACAGAGCCTCATCACTCAGTCGAAGAGTGTTGCCCCACTAGAGTTAGGTTTTTCTGAGGTAAAACGGGTAGTACTGCCCAATGGAAAAACAAAAGTACGCTTTCAACAAACTCACTTCGGTTTACCTGTCTTTAATACATCCGTTGTCGCCACCCTATCTAAAAACTTGCCTTCTCAAGTATTTGGCTCGATGGCACAAGGGATTAGCGATGATCTCTCAAGCATCGCGCCTAAATTAAATAAAGAACAAGCCATCGAAGCCGCATTGTCATCCCATCGTTCGTTTACAGTCGGTAAAAAGTCGATTGAAAACAAAAATGCTAAGTTAGTTGTAAGACTCGATGAAAGTCAAACCGCTCAAATGGTGTATTTAGTCGACTTCTTTGTCGCTTCCAATTACCCAGAGCGTCCCTTCTTCTTTATTGATGCCATGACGGGGGAAGTCCTTCAAAAATGGAATGGCTTAAATCACGCTAAAGCTGTGGGAACCGGACCTGGTGGTAACAGCAAAACCAATCGATATGAATATGGTACTGACTTTCCAGGATTTTCGATTGATAAAACTGGAACCACATGTACTTTAGAAAACGACGCTGTGAAAACGGTCGACTTAAATAACAGAACTTCTGGTAGTTCAGCCTACAGTTACAACTGTAGCGACGACGCCAACTACACAGATCGTAAATACGTGAATGGCGCCTACTCTCCCCTTAACGACGCGCATTATTTCGGAAACGTCGTCTTTGATATGTACAAAGAGTGGATGAACACATCACCTTTATCGTTCCAACTCACTATGCGTGTTCACTACAGTACCGACTATGAGAATGCCTTCTGGAATGGCTCATCCATGACTTTTGGAGACGGAAAAAATACTTTCTACCCATTAGTCGACATTAACGTCAGTGCGCATGAGGTGAGCCACGGTTTCACCGAACAAAACTCAGGATTGGTCTACAGAAACATGTCAGGCGGTATCAACGAAGCCTTCTCCGATATCGCAGGCGAAGCCGCTGAATACTATCTGCGTGGAAATGTGGACTGGATTGTTGGTAGTGATATCTTCAAATCAGAAGGTGGACTGCGCTACTTTGACCAACCTTCAAAAGATGGCCGTTCAATTGATCATGCCTCTGATTACTACGATGGTTTAAACGTTCATTTGTCGAGCGGTGTTTATAACCGAGCATTTTACCTTTTAACCAACAAATCAGGCTGGGATGTACGCAAAGGTTTCGAAATATTCACCGTCGCAAACCAACTGTATTGGACAGCAAACAGTACCTTTGATGCCGGTGCATGTGGCGTAGCTAAAGCGGCTGCAGATATGGGTTATACGGTTACCGATGTGGTAGATGCGTTTAATAGTGTTGGTGTCAACGCAAGCTGCGACCCTACCATTCCGGGTGACAATGTACTCAACAAAGGGGCGCCTATCGCGAACCTAAGTGGCAACAAATATTCTGAAAGCTTCTACACATTCTCCGTAGATTCTGCATCAAACGTAACGGTGGCAATATCTGGCGGAACTGGCGATGCAGATCTGTATGTCAAAGCAGGCAGTAAACCAAGCACTTCAAGTTATGATTGCCGCCCTTATCGTACAGGTAATAACGAGCAATGCAGTGTGAGCGTGCTACCAAGCGTCACCTATCACGTGTTACTTCGTGGGTACACAAATTACTCTGGAGTGACTCTTCGACTAGATTAAGTCTAAACAAATCAATTACTGATACATAGTTAATTGCTTACAGTCTACTAATATAACAACCTCTGCTTACGCTAAGCGTGAACAGAGGTTTTATTTTTTGGGTCATACTCTTTTAGATTACATTGTTAACGTATTTCTTTCATAGCTAACAACACTATTGACAGAAGAGCCGTTTAAGTTCTTCAAAATACCTTCTGTATTTTGTATACAGGGAAGCGAGCACCTTCGATAAATCCTTTATGGAAACTACATGACAAATAACGGCTACTTTTAATTGTGCCGACTCGCCCTTAAGGATTAGCACCATTGATCATATCATCCGCACAGTTTAAGCAAGCTGAGTTCTCGGAGTTTAGTATGGGTAGAGGTATTTTGAAAATCAGAACTTTATATTTTTGACAATAGCGTTTTAGCGCAAAGCACTAAAACGCACATTAGAATCGAATTATTAATTGAAAAGATCTGGTAGTACATCCGCTGATCGCGTTATTGCCTTTGGTTTTCAGTAAATGTTGGCTGTCTTGTATGGCGTTGTGGTTAAACAGAATACATCACTGTCGCTTCACCATCGACCGCGACTTCACCATTGGCGTTCAATACTTGAGTAGATATCACAGAGATAGGTTTGTCTTCACGCACACTGATCACTTCCACCTTGGCTGTGACAGTTTCGCCAACAAAAATAGGGCGAAGAAACTTCAAAGATTGCCCCAAGTAAATGCTGCCTGCCCCCGGCACTTTAGAAGCCAACAAGCCAGAGATAAGGCTTGATGCCAACATACCGTGCACGATTGGACGCTCAAATTGCGTGGTTTTAGCGAAATTTTCATCTAAATGAATTGGGTTGTAGTCTTCCGAGATGCTCGCAAACCCTTCTACAGTTTGCTTATCTAACATCTTTTCTATTGTGGCAGTCTGGCCGATTTCTGGCTTCACTATGCGGACTCCTTTTCCATTTCATTTTCTTGTGCGATGACATCTTGAATACGCTGCTTCACGTATTCACCTGGCGCATCCAGTTCCCCTTCTAACTCACGAGCTTCAATCATTTCGGAGAAATTGCGCTCATCGACCCAGTTTTGCCAATGCGACCACCACGAGCCATGGTGCTTGTCGGCACTGGCAAGCCACTGAGACGGTGCATGAACGTTATCATCATTGGTCCAAAAACCATATTTATTGGAATCGGCATGATTCATCGGCCCTGCAATATGACCGCTCTCAGTAAGTACAAATTTATTGTCTCCACCTAGCAGTTTTGTGCCTTCAAAGTTACCGTCCCATAGCGCGATATGATCATCAATAGCAGAGAGGAAGTAAGCTGGCGACTTTACTTTACCTAAATCAATCGCCACACCATCGATCACCAATTCACCTTTAGCTAGTCGATTCTCAAGATAGCACTGACGTAGTAACTGGTTATGGGTCGCAGCAGTCACGTTGGTGTTGTCACAGTTCCAATAAAGGAGGTCGAATGCCATTGGGCTCTCCCCTTTCAAATAATTGGAAATGTAGTAATTCCAATACAGACTGTTTTCACGAAGTAAGCTGAATGACACGGCCATTTGGCGGCCATCCATATAACCACGTTGGTTGTTTTGCGCTTCAATGCTGCTGATAATCGGATCATTGATGAAGACCCCTAACTCACCTGGCTTTTTAAAGTCGAGAATTGTCGTCAGCAGAGTGACCGATTTAATTCTCTGTTTACGGCGTTTGCCAGAAAGGTAAGCCATGGCTGTGACTAAGGTGGTACCGCCGATGCAATAACCAATACCGTTAACTTCTCGCTCGCCAGTCGCATTTTCAATGGCATCAAGTGCAGGCAGCACGCCTTGAGTCACGTAGTTGCCAAAATCGACCTCTCGCATTTGAGCATTCGGGTTCACCCAAGAGATCATAAATACTGTGTGGCCTTGGCTGACCAACCACTTCACGTAGGAGGTCTCTGGATTGACATCCATAATGTAATATTTGTTCACGAACGGCGGTACGATCAGCGTCGGACGTTTATAGACTTGCTCTGTGGTCGGCTTGTATTGAATCAGCTCGAACATCTCGTTTTGAAAGACGATTTTTCCGGGTGTTGAAGCAATATTCTCACCCAAGTTGAACTGGTTTTTGTCCGTCATTCGAATATTGAGTATGTCGGCACTTTGCTCTAAGTCCTGACGGAACTGCTTCATCCCTTGAATTAGGTTTTCACCCTTGCTCTCCATGGTCAGCTTGAGTATCTCTGGGTTGGTCGAAACGAAGTTACTTGGCGACATCGCATTCAGATACTGCCGAGTGAAAAATGAAAGTCGAGCTTTGCTCTCATCATCCAGTCCATTTTCGTTCTCAACTGATTGTTGAATGTTGTCACAAGCAAGTTTGTAGCTCTCTTTGATGTAACGATACAGTGGCGTTTCATTCCATGAAGGGTCACGAAAACGGCGATCCGTCTCTTTGGTTTGCTCCTGAGTGCCAAGGATACAATCGTTGAGTAGATTAACTTGCTGCGCCCACCAATTCATCTGCTGCTCAACCATGTTGGTTGGGTTCTGAGTCATTGAGCCAACCCACTTAGTAAAATCTTCCGATTGGGTTTTCATCAATGTTGATTGTGTTGGCTGCCCTAGATTGTCCATCCAGGCTTGTCCGTATTGGGAAATGAGGTTCATCATACCTTCAAAGGGCGATTTATTTTCCATTCTGACATCCTTGTTAGAAGTGATGTTGATAGATGGCGATGCTAGAAATTACGCTCCGCCATCAACCGACAAACAATAAACTAAGCACTTTTCGCGGTCTTTACCGCAGAGGCAGTAAGCTCGTCAGCGGCAGATTTAAAATCTTGACCAAGTTGGGTCAGCTTTTGGCTATCTTCCATGAGTTGTTGTGAGATCTTACTCGTCACTTCCATCTGTTTCGAACCATAAGCTGGAAGATCTTGTGGCTGTTTTAACGAGGCTAAGCTCTGCAAAGACTCATTACCTAGCGCGCTGTAAGCTTGTAGGCTATCAAGCTGAATCTTGGTCAGTGTCTCTATATTCTTAGTCACTAGCTGATTGAAGTTGTAAAACGGGTTTGTTACAGACTCTAGCTGCGATGTGAAAGCCTTAAATGTTTCCTGAGTAGACATAATTTCATTCCTTGTACTGAGCAGATCGAAGAAGTAAATGTGCGCTGCCAATACGAATTTGGTTTAGTATTTTTGCGCAACGGTTAACATATTGATCAAGATCAAAGTGAAAGTCATCCCGTAAAATGCCCGAAAAATCGTTCCATAAACGGTCTAGTTTAAACATTTGTTTGAATTTTCTGCTCGGATGCTCATCCCCCTAATTAGGTAAGTGGGTTCGCAGCGAGGTCAATATGAGCTGCGTTTAATACAGTTCACTCGAATCAGTAGATGAATTGACAGAAACGTGAAGTTTGTCACTTTATTGTGCGAGGTTAAATGAGGTTGCTTAGGCAGGAGCAAACCAAATAGGCCTTTAGATATGAACACTCAAGCCAGAAGTTTGAAACAAGAGCGGGAGAGTCCATATTCAGAATGAAATGGGCTTTTCAACCAAGGAAGAGCTCAATGTTATCGACACGAATTCACTTTAGATGCCTGCCGCCATCAAGGTGCAATGTTCTTCCTGTCATGTAACGACTGGCCAGTACATACTTGATGCCATCAACCACTTCATCAAAACCCGCTTCGGCCGGAATCAAAGCTTTTTGCAGAGCTTTAGTCTTATACACCTCGTCATCATGATCATTAAATTTGATCATAGCTGGGGAGACAGTATTTACTTTCACTTTGGGAGCCAGCATCGCCGAAAATGAAAGCGTTAAGTTATTAAGCGCCGCTTTGCTTGCCGCGTAAGCAATATGTTTTCTACTGCCTTTTTCAGCAACATAGTCACTGATGTGGATGATATCTGAGGTTTGATCGCCAGACATCAGAAGGTCTTTGAGCGACAAGTTGATGAGGTATGGTACGCCGACGTGAACTGCCATCATCTGGTTCATAATTTCTGAAGCATTCTCACTCGGGTCTTTCTTATTTTCCGGTTTCCAGTCCGAGGCATTATGAACGATGGCTCGAAGCGCTCTGTACTCCTGCCCTACATAACGCAGAAAGTCCTCTACGCTGCTTTGCTGATAAAAGTCGACGCGCTGTAAATCTGCCCCCTTATCACGCAGCTGTTGTAACTGAGGGTATTCGCTGCGAAAGGTACCAATCACTTGATACCCATCAGCCAAAAGTTGCTGAGAGAGTGCGAACCCTAATCGCTTCCCTACTCCCGTTATCAGAATCGTCTCACTCATCTTAAAAACTCAGCTCTAGTTTGAGGGTTAGTTTTGAAAATACCACCGAGCGCCGTTGTGGTCGTTTCAGAGTTGGCATCCATAACGCCTCGAGACTTAACGCAGTAATGCGTCGCTTTGATGGTCACCGCTACGTTTTCTGTCTCAACGAGAGTCTGTATGGCAATTAAAATCTGCTGGGTTAAGCGTTCTTGAACTTGAGGGCGTTGCGCGAAGAATCGGACGATTCTATTTATTTTCGACAGGCCAAGTATCTTCGATTCTGGAATGTAGGCCACTTGCGCTAAACCGTCGATGGTGATGAAGTGATGCTCGCACGTGGAAGTTAAATCGATGTCCGACACTTTTACCATTTCGTCGACCGACATCTTATTCTCTATAACGCTCATTTTTGGAAAGTTGTTGTAATCAAGACCGGAAAATATCTCGTGTACATACATCTTTGCGATGCGGTGCGGCGTTTCTGCAAGACTGTCATCCGTTAGATCCAAACCCAACGTACTTACGACTTCAGTAAGTAGTCCCTTAATGCGATTGTATTTCTGGTTGCTGTTCATTTCACTCGCGGTCATCGGGGTTTCAAGCCCTCTCGCCAGGAGAGCTGCTCTTACTTGTTTTGCTTCTGTGCTCAACATTGGAACTCTCCTTAGAAGTTATTATCTTGGTCCGCTTCATAGCTCAGCGTGAGCGAAACCGAGTCGGCAAAACGCAGTGCATGAGGTTTATCGATTCTCACTTGCGCGTACCGAACCCATGAATGATCAATGCAAATTCCAAGTACGTCGCTGGTTAGCTTTTCTAAAAGCAGGAATCTTCCAGATTCGACATGATGGATAATCTTCTTGCAGATGTTTTTGTAGTTGAGGGCATTGTCGACGTCATCAGAGAGGCAAAGATTGTTAGCTGGATAATGAATCTCTGCGTTTATAACAATGTCTTGCTGCTTGGTTTTCTCTTCTTCATTGAAGCCGATGAAGGTTCGCAGTCTGAGATTTGTGATGGTAATAATCGCGTTGTGGTTCATAGCAGTTTCCATTCCGTACAAAGTGTTATCAGTTACGTGCTTGTTTTAAGAAAAGATCAAATAAAGTCTGATATTGAGAGTCTGCGGTTTTTGACAGCTCTAACGGCATTAGGTGAGACTAAGCTCGAATGGGATTGAATTGGTTTTCTGACGCGACTGGTCAAAGTTATTCCAAAGTTGTTGGTAGGAGATGTTTAGGACCGGATGATGAGCAGTCGCGGCAAGGTCGACTAATGGACGAAGCACGAAAGCGTACTCGGTGATTTCACCTCTGGGTAACTCTACCCCGTCGATAATGCCCACTAGATCGCCGTAAAGAAGGATATCGATATCCATGGTTCGCGCTGCATATTCTTTAGTCTCGCGTTGGCGACCGTTATCTGATTCGATTTGGTGAAGAGCTTTAGATAATTCAGCGATAGGAAGGTCGCATTCAAACTCCACGACCAGATTGAGGAAGTTATCTCCTTTAAAGCCGACTGGCTCGCAATCGTAAAACTGAGAAATTTGCAGTGGAGCGAAGCGGTGATTCAATGCTTTGAGAGATTCTGTGACGTGATGTTCGCGGTTAATATTACTTCCGATACTGACATAGACGGTGGCCATAGTGATTCTTCCTTTTTTAAGTAGCTTATACGTCCTACTCGCTATGAAGATCAGCTATACGTCCTTCAATGTCGGATTGTTGCTTAAAAAGGTTTTGTCGAAAGTTTGCCTACATGCTTAACCGCAATAGCATCGCCGCCCTTTGAAAGCTACGACTCGCCAAGCAACAAGTGTTAACCACTTAGTTGCTTGACTGATGCCCAGTCTCCTTGGCTAGCTTTTGCATAGCCTCGGCGAACGTTGTTGTTCCACCTTTAGCCTTAACTTGTACAACCTTGTGACCCATGTTTTCTAGCGCTTGGCGCTCTGCCAATACTGCTTGGTCGTCTTGTTGGCTACCTTGATCTGGCTGATGAATGTAACACCCTTCTAGTTGACCATCCTCGACCAATTGGTGGTGTTTCAGTTCTTGGATATCAAAATTCATAAGTCAGTCTTTCCATTTAAATTGGAGGATTATATGGCGAAAGCCAACAGCATGTTTCATGTTGTCATTTTTACCACAAGGTTCTTCATACATGAAGAGCGAGGCGAATGACCAAGACACCTACTCACACAACTAGGCGTTGTCTTATATTCTGGAGATCAAGGTTAAAACTTCGCTAGTAAACAACTTTCCTGACCACTGATTGACGATGTCATCATTCCGATTGCGGTGCCAATAAACACACAATGAAAGCTTGGTGTATTCAAAAGGAGGCTCTAGAAGCTTAATTTTATCTTTACAGAAGTCGGCGTTACCGTAAGGTTTGTGATAGCAGTATAACCGCGCCCTGGGTTTAACGCTTCAAACAATTAACTTCGTTCTACCGGAATAACCTTGATATCAACAGTGGATCAGTAAGTTTAAGTGCCTGACCAAAGTAATAGATTTGCTCAGCTAAAATCCCTTTAGGCCTAGCGTTTTTATGCAGGAAGTGTTTGACGCGAGGAAGACGTCATAACGTTGTTCAGTGAGGAGTGGATTGATCTTAAAAATAACGTAGTGCGCAGATCAGATCATTTCATCGCGCTAGTGATTAAGGGAGTCGAATTATACCGAAAACTATCTCTTCCGAAATGCGGCCTAAACTACAGCAGATATAGAGTAATCCCAAATCACTTTTTGGCGTTGATTGCTATGGACAATTGATATTGTGCTCAACCAACTCAGCCCGCCATAGTCACTGATTCTTATCATTCCTAGAGCATTTCAAAAACACGCCTCAGTCATATCAAACCGTAGATAGATAATAATATTGTAATTTAGCTATTGATTGGTTTATAAAAACATAAATATCAAGCTTATATTTGGTAAATTTTATAAGAATCAATAAAAATAAGATCTTGTGCTAGAAATTAAAACAAAAATCAATGACTAAGTTTTGAACACATTCACCTTATTGATAGGTTAATCCTTGTAGGGCAAATGCTCTATTAATGATAAAAATTAAAATAAGGATTATTTATGAGACCATCTTTCTCGATCAGTATGGTGCTTGCAACGACTGTAGTTGGCCTACAGTCTTATGCAAACAATATCGACACAACACACTCTATTACTGACACTCTTGCTGTTGCAAAGAGTGTCGCAGCACAAAAGCAATCATTGGCGTTGCAAATAAGTTCACTCTATGTCGATCTTGAGTCTTCTTTGAAAGCACAAATTACCGAAAAAAGGCTAGCGACTCCTTTAGAAGAACTCAACCCGGCTCACCCCTACTCTGCCTTTTCAAGCAAAATGCACAAAGCCGATCTCAGCTACCGTAAGATGAAAGGGATCAACGACTTCAGTGACTCAGTGTTAGAAATTAGGATGGCTGATGAAGCCATGGTTGAAGCTTGGAAAAATGGTGAAAGCCCGCTGTTTGCTTACGAGCCATCTGGTGATGATTCAAATTGGCAATACATCGAAGCTTACGATGTGTATGGGCAAGTTCATGAGTTAGATGTGTATCAAATGCCCGATGTTCCGGTGTTTGTGATTGATAGCAACGGTGCGGAGGAGCTCAGGGCAGGTTTAATGACCATGCAAGCCGAAATGAAAAAACAAGGCACAGACACGCTTCTTAACGCTGACAGCAGCAACATTATTAGCAGCCTGAACAAAGAACCTCAAATACAGACACTGTTTAGCGGTGCTGCACGCTCTTTGGTTGAATCGGAACCTGAAGAGTTGAATACCACTCAGTTAACCAAGATTCGTTTAGCGTTCGATAGAGAACCGTGGATCTCTACCAAAGCGGAAATATACGCTATCGTTACTGGCGTAGATTCAAGCCGTATAGCTCCACAAATCGACTTAATTGAAATGCCTTACTTGGACTACGACAAACAGACGTACTATCCAAGCCAAAGTATCATCTTTTGGCCACGTTACCGCTGGGGTGCTGCTGATATGATCTTGATGGAGCACGACGATGGTACCAATTATAAAGACCTTGCAAAGTTGCTGGTAGAAGGCGCTGAAGAAATCTTGAAAATGATTCCAGACCCAGAAGTTCAGGGCTATGCGATCATCCCTCAGATCACCAGTAAAATCATTGAGCTAATCCCAAATAATGTATTGGTTAATGACGATGACTTCGTGGATGTATACTACACCTTAATGCAAAACACCCCTTATGTTGACCGTCCTGGAGCAGGTGGTAATGCTGTAGCTTCTTTCACTCCGGTCACTATATTACCGACAGAGTAACCACTAATTTTCACTACATGGAATTTTGACTAAAAATAATGCGCACAGGCCAATACCTGTGCGCTTTCGATATCACTCATTTTGAGAGTTTGAAGTTCAGCCAAGGTGGCTACTAGACTCTTGATGTCTATAAAGAGTAATCAAACACTATGATGTCATCCAATAGTGGGCGGAATACCTCTTTCAGGGCATCGTGCTCTGGATGCGGTAGATAATTTTGTCGCCCTGCTTCATCAGCAAACGTCATCAAGACAGAATGACTGTAACCTTGGTTCTTGTTCTCTGGACTGTCATTTAGCCCCCATTCGACTGAAGTTACACCTTCAACCTTACTTGGCATTGCCTCAAACAGCGCCTTTAGCCTTTCAATCTCTGAAAGCTCCGCATGTTCTTTGAATTTTATCAGTAAAATATGACGTATCATCTGCTCTTCCTTTCCACGCTGATCTAATGCAGCACAACCTTTAATAGTGACCAAAATGCCACACGTCACACACCATGCCAAGTCTTGTTAGTTACTAGTCTGCCATTTAAAGATTCCTATAACGAAAAATGCTGCCCCTAAGGCGCAGCATTTTTCATGATAATGATAGAACATTTAAAGTGGTAAGCACACTTTAAACGTTAGTCACGGCGACCTGCAAGCTTGATCGCTTAGTTTTGAACCACGTTCTTTTGGAATTGGGTTCCGCCATTCGGAGCTTCATTTCTTCCTTCAAGGACTAAGTCTGACTCTAAACGTTCTGCCTTCACTTGATAGCCTTCACTTGATAGCCTTCCCTTCTTGTCATATCGATAGTGCCGGTATGTGTACCGTTAGCAGCAAAAACTGTGTTCATTGAAAGCGCCATTAAGCCAAGTGCAAGTAACTTATTCATACATAACCTCGTTGTATTTCTAATTATCTTTTCGTCTAATATCTGTGTTGCTTTGTTGAGGTATCTTTAGCGACACAGTGATAACGAAACGATGAAAAGCACGATTTACCAAATGGAAAATCAAGGGATTAGCGATCTTCTGACGTTGTCCTGTCTTAGAAGTTGTGCATTGCCACTATAAAATTAGAGTCACATGATTTCTGACGGCTTAGCTCACAGAGATTACTGTCTATAAAAGGAATGATTTGGAGAGCCTGTAGACATCAACCTCGATATTCAAAATATCCTCGTCATCAAACGGATGTATGAGCTTCGTAGTGTTGGACTGGTAGCGGAGTCGCTAGGAAAAACTTCTGGAGCGATCAGTAAGAACCTTTCAAAGTTAAAAATTCAACTTAACGACCCTCTGTTTATTCAAACCAAACACGGCTCCGAACCCAGCCCTTTGTAGAAAACAACATCAGCAACTTCGAGCAGATACTGAGTAGCATCGAGGCCATCAAACACCAAGACTTCTCTCCGGATTCTTACAAAAGTGACATCAAGATCTACGCGAACACCCTATTTTGCGAACGTTTTGGTTCGAAACTCTACTTTGCTCTGAGTAAAGCAGCGCCGCACGCGAACTATTCGTTCGCAAGGTGGGGAAGTAACGCCAGAAACCAACTGATTGAGGGCGAAGAGGCGATAGCGGCGCACTACTTTGATGAAATCTTACCGCAGTCGATTTCTCAAATGGAGTTCGGAAAAGGAAAAGTGGTGTTCTTTGTAAGAGAGGACCACCCCGCAAAAAAATTTATGTCACTCGCTAACTATCCAATCATTCTTTTCAAAACACCAGGATGGAATGACAACAAGTACCCTATTCTTGAACGCCTCAGGAACATAGGTTTAGACGTCAACCCAAAGGTCTAAGTCGACCATCCAGCAATGATTCATGATGTGGTCACTAAGTCAGACGCTTTTGATATCACGCTCAGTGACAGCGTACCAGACGGCTGCCGTAGCATGGACCTCCCTGAAGAATAAGCAAGCCTAGACCGAATCAAATCATCTCAGGTGACCAATCGCAGTTGTCTCAACTCCAGAACTTCACACCAAAAAGAAAAGGCTCCAAAGGAGCCTTGAATTATGGTTCTGATGACTATTCGCTTATTTTATTATTTTAAAATGCTTCTTCGGGCGTTGGTTCACTCTTTTTTTCAGCCAGGTTCTCATGGATTTCCACCTCTTTCAAACGTGCAGTGAAGTGCCTTAGTACAGGTGGTTCGTAAACAAAATCGAGCCCTTTCACTTTGCTCGCGTTCTCTTTTACTTTTTCGAACGCTTCAATAATGAAGTCCATATGCGTTTGAGTGTAAGTCGCACGTGGAATGGTTAGGCGCAATAACTCAGCAGGACATGGGTGCTGCTCACCTGTTATAGGATCTCGCCCTTGCAGCAATGAACCAATCTCAACGGCTCGGATTCCCGCGACTTTGTATAGTTCACACGCTAAAGCATGAGCTGGGAACTGACCCGCCGGAATGTGTGGAAGCAATTTACCCGCATCAACAAACGCAGCATGGCCACCCGCTTGTTGGCACACAACACCAATCGCTTCCAAGCCATCAACCAGGTATTGCACCTGACCGATGCGGTACTCCAACCAATCTTGACGCATTCCGTCGTATAGCCCAACTGCAAGGCGCTCCATGGCCCCCCCCTCTAAGCCGCCATAAGTCGGGAAGCCCTCTTGAACGACACACAAGGTGCGACACTCTGTGTACACATCCATGAAGGAGCTATCTTTAAAACACAACAAACCACCCATTTGCACCATCGCATCTTTCTTAGCGGACATGGCTAAGCCGTCTGCATATTTGTAGGACTCACGAGTAATTTGCTCGATAGTCCAATCTTTATACCCCAGTTCTCGCTGCTGAATAAAGTAAGCATTTTCAGCGTAGCGAGCCGAATCCATGATGACGGGGATATCGTACTTCTGCGCGATTTTGTACACAGCTTTGAGGTTAGCGATAGAGACAGGCTGTCCACCAGACGAGTTACAGGTAATGGTACTCACAATGTAAGGGACATTGGCAGCACCCGCTTCTATGATCGCCTCTTCCAATTTGACGATATCGAAGTTGCCTTTGAAGTCGGCATTCACTGAGGTATCAAACGCTTCTTTGGTGTAAACGTTCTTCGCAACGCAGCAATTCACTTGCGTATGGCCCTGTGTTGTATCGAAAAAGTAATTCGACAAAGCGACCATTTTGCAGCGGTCTAGCCCCTTTTCCATCTCACGTTTTTTGATCAGCACCGGGATATAAATCTGCTCTGCACCACGTCCTTGGTGAGTCGGAATGGTTAGCTCATAGCCGAAGATATCTTTCACAGTATTCGACAGTGCGTAGTAACTACGACTGCCACTGTACGCTTCATCGCCCATTAGCATCGCCGCTTGCATACGTTGAGTAATTGAACCCGTGCCGCTGTCAGTCAACAGATCAATAAACACATCATCGCTATCGAGTAGAAATGGGTTCATACCCGCTTCGACGATGGCTTGCTCACGATAAGCGTAGGTAGTTCTTTTTACTGGTTCTACAACGCGAATACGAAACGGTTCAGGTAGATGTTTGAAGTTTTCCATAATAATACCTTTCAACGAACTCAGTATTCCCTAATGAAGAAATATTAAAAGAAGACCCTAAGTTCATTATTTTTAGATGTCACAGTTCATCACTAGTCATTTATTTATCTAACAATCGAATTCGTGATAATTACGATAAAAATTAATAGCGAGAAATAAATTATTGAATCAATTAATATATTGATTGTGATCCTATTTAAAACGACCAAGATATAAATAACGGTCAGCAAGAGATACAGTTAACGAACTGGTTGTTCCACTGCTTATCGCATATCTTAAAGACAAAATTAACAGGATTGGCAAAGCCCAAAGGCTCTGCTGGGCGTGTGACGCCAAGAATGTACTACTCTGAAGAAAGGTGAAACGAGAGCTGATGATCCAAGGTGTACCAAGCTAACAGGGTTAGCCAAGTTGTTGATTGCCATTTCAGATACATGTTCACAATATATCCCTACGTTGAAATCAAAGTGATCCGAAATTTCAATATAGTGCAATTATTTTATAAATAAAGAAGATTAAATCACAAATGTGATCAATATTTATAATCACAGCGCTGTTCTTTATTACCCTATATCACATTAAAATAACAGCGAATTAATACACTATTACACTAGTTCATTAATTTAATGATAATTTCAGGATTAAAGATTCAGAAATATAAAATAAATTGTTTTATCGCCATCTCTGCCAGCCTAGGCGTCGCGGCTTTAAATGCAGCCAGAGCAACCTTCTTACCCGCTTAACCAATTTCTTTTAGGTCTTCGTCGGGGCGATAATCCGCTTCACCTAAACCACGAGTATCAAGAAAGCGCATCACCGGTTTGTCTTGAGGGAACGCATACGACATTGCTGTCATGGTACACGGTGCAAATCCGTTGCCGACTTCCACCGAGGAATATCCCGTGACAGCTTGAATAAACGATGATTTACCTATACCCGTTTTACCGATCAGCCACAGGGTTGGCAAATGTTTTCGTTGATATTCGTGTGCCAGAGTCAGGTCAGGATTCTTGCTCGGATTGATGAAGTCTTTGACTTGTTCAAACATGATTAGCTTAACTCTCACTTGATGTTGAGGTTCGGGTTGGTGACAAATTGCAATGACCTATATAATCTCGATATCGCATTCAACTTACATTTGTTCATCTACGACGATTTGCAATGCTTAGGCGTTTGTTTTTATGAGCTTATTTTAGTACATGAGCGTCTTTCGCGTATTGATATAGGCTCCAATCTACTGTTACGTTTTAAGCGATAAATCAAAACCATCGAACAAAAACTCAGAGAGCCCAAAAAGAAGTATGGAAAAAATTTATTTAGCGGGTGGTTGCTTGTGGGGCGTACAGGAGTTCATTAAGTATTTGCCCGGCGTGGTAAGCACAGAAGCAGGTCGTGCTAATGGACGTTCTCAAATAAAGGATAACCAAAGCAAACCATGTGAATACGATGGCTACGCAGAGTGTGTACAAATTGAATTTGACCCAAACCTCACCTCAGTGACGGCGCTAGTGGGCCACCTTTTTGAGATCATTGACCCTTACAGCATCAACAAACAAGGTGTTGATGTAGGCGAAAAGTATCGCACTGGCGTGTACAGCACCGATGCCAAACACTTAGTTGAAGCGGAGCGCTATATCGCATCACGTGAAGACGCCGAGCGCATCGCTGTAGAGGTGTTGCCATTGACCCATTATGTTGCCAGCGACGATATCCACCAGCATCATTTGAGTCACTTCCCGGAAGATCATCACTTATGCCACATCCCTTGGGATCTTCTTCATAAATACAAATCATAGTGCAAAGCTCAACCTTGCGGCCTGTCTTAATCCACCATCTGTCTGGAACCTCTTCGTAACTCCGTAGATAAACTGAATCAGTTCCAGACTAGCCCCTACGTCAAAATTCACTTCAAAAAGTTCCGTTCACGTTGCCTTCAATAATGAAAACTTGAAACCCAGTAATAGATACTGACAGTAGTTACGAGAAGTGAAATGCTGTTAACACATTGGTTACACTTTCCTCCCGTCCAATAAAAAGGTGTCATTATGAAGAAATACATCCCAATATTGATTGCTCTTAGTACGATGTCCTCAATGAGTTACGCAGCGACTCCACGTGAAGATGCTGTAGACTATTTACAGATGCGTAAAGGCGTGGCTTATCAAGTAAACCACTCAAAACCCTTTACCGGTCAATTTGAAGAAAAGTTCGATAACGGTCAGATCGCTACTCAAGCTCAGTTTGCCGATGGTCTGGAGCTTGGCTTAGAAACCAATTGGTACCCAAATGGACAGATCGCTTCCAAAGTGAATTACGTCAAAGGTCAATTGCAAGGTAAAGCAGAAACTTGGTATCCAAATGGGCAGAAAAAAGCAGAGCTAAACTACAAAGACAACGAACTTTCGGGCGTCGCAACTCGATGGTATCCAAATGGCGAAAAGAGCCTCACTGCAGAGTACAGTGAAGGGCTAAAAGATGGCTTGGTGACCGACTACTACACGAATGGCAATAAAGCGACAGAAGCAAAATTCGATGATGGCGAAATAGCTAACGGCAAATTGACCCGCTGGAACCTCAACGGGGATAAAGTAGAAGAAGTTACCTTTAAAGATCACCAGGTCACGTCTAAACAAGTTTGGATGCCTACACAAAGCTAACTCCTGTCATTGTTAAGAGGATATAACAACGCTCACTGCGTTAGCGTATACAACTTAACCTGAAACCAACGAGCATTCGTTTGATAACTTTTGAATGCTCGTATTGCCTTCCTATTTCTTACTTTCACGTTTTATCTGCTCACACCAAATATCAGAACTTCGCTAAAACGATAAAACGTGACTTACCATACAAGACAGCGCACTCTCCTAGAAGCCGTGCCTGACCTACTCTTATAATTAAGTACTTTGTTTAATAATCAGGGGTTTGCTTCGTCTGAAGCAAACCCACCGCTATAGTGGGAACTAATTTATGACAACCTTGAATGAACAGTTAGCAAACTTGAAAGTAGTCCCTGTAATCGCTATCAACCGTGCTGAAGATGCCATCCCCTTAGGCGAGACACTAGTTGAAAACGGAATGCCATGTGCGGAGATCACTCTACGAACAGAATGTGCTATCGAAGCGATCTCAATCATGCGTAAAACGTATCCGGACATGTTGATCGGCGCGGGAACTGTACTGACTACAGAGCAAGTAGACGCATCTATGAATGCGGGTGTTGATTTCATCGTTAGCCCAGGTTTCAACCCTCGAACCGTGCAATACTGTATCGATAAGGGTGTTGCAATCGTGCCGGGAGTGAACAATCCAAGCCTTGTTGAACAAGCAATGGAAATGGGTCTTCGCACGCTGAAATTTTTCCCGGCTGAGCCCTCAGGTGGCACAGCAATGCTCAAAGCCTTAACGGCCGTATATCCGGTTAAGTTCATGCCTACTGGCGGTGTCAGCTTGAAAAATGTAGACGCGTACCTTTCTATTCCTTCTGTATTAGCATGTGGCGGTACTTGGATGGTGCCAACTAACCTTATCGACGAAGGTAAGTGGGGCGAGCTTGGTAAACTAGTGCGGGATGCTGTGGACCACGTTAACGCTTAGTCGGTTTTGGACTTTATGTTAAGCCCTTCAGTTGTGGGGCTTTTTATTTAAATTTTAAATCAGTTTCTAAACGGGCAAAACAACACATTTACGGATGACTCATCACAAAGAACTCACTTAAATCTAATCCTATTTCTACCATTTCTAATGGTTTGCTCTCTCTAAGATTGTTTCTGTTGCTTTGATTGCCACTACAAACACAACGATAATTACAATGACAAAAACATCACTATTGCTTGCTTCTATGGCACTTGCATTGTCCGGAGCAACACAAGCTGACAAACTCGAATAAAAAATCTGGTGCGCTGCGTGTTGGTACAACGGGCGACTACAAGCCATTTTCTTACTTCGATGGTAAAAGCTACTCCGGCTATGACATCGACGTCGCACAGCACATTGCTGAACAGCTAGGGAGAGAGTTACAGGTCGTTCGTACCACTTGGAAAGATCTCATTACGGATCTTAATAACGATAAATATGATATTGCGATGGGTGGTATCACGCGCAAAATGCAGCGCCAACTGAGTGCAGAGCAAACTCAAGGCTGTATAACCTTTGGTAAGTGTTTCTTAGTCGCTAAAGGCAAGGCAGAACAGTACAACATCATTGAGAAAGTAAACCTCTCTTCGGTACGTGTTGGCGTAAACATCGGTGGCACTAACTAGATGTTTGCAGATGCCAACTTGCAGAACGCAAGCTTCACACGCTAAGAGAACAATTTAGGTATGCCGCAAGCCGTTGCGGAAGGAAAAGTTGATGTGATGGTAACCGAAACCCCGGAAGGTCTATTCTACCAAGTGACCGACTAGCGCCTTGAAGCTGCTCGCTGTGAAACACCGTTTACCATCAGCCAGTTCGGTTATCTAATTCCTAAAGGTGAGCAACGTTTGTTGAACACTGTGAATTTCATTATGGATGAGATGAAACTGAAAGGCGTTGAAGAGGAGTTCCTGATTCACAACTCTCTTAAATAGTCTTCGAGATAAAAAATAGGCCAGCATTGCTGGCCTATTTCATTATATTAATCCGCGCTCACTATCGAGCTTATCAGAGCGAAAAACTATCCATGAGTAATCACATTCTGCTGCACGAGTGCATCCAGGATATCTGAAGGCATGGTGCCGCTTAACGTCAACTGAGGCGCGAGGTCTTCAACCACAATTACTTGCTCTGTTGTACCCAAGCCATCAGGGTTAATGGTTAACTCAACATCATTCCCTTCTAACTTGGCATCAACATGCTGAAGCAATGTCGCCATATTCACATTCGCGTCTTTCAGTTCAGGTAATACCTCACGTAGGTCAATCTGGTCACCCTCGGCTAAGTTGAAGTCAGTGATCGTGTCTTCGACACCATCCTCTATGTTCAGCCAAACAAACGAGTCCATACCATCACCACCGGTCAAGATATCCGAACCGCCGCCGCCAATGAGCGTATCGTTGCCATCACCACCGATAAGGGTGTCATCACCTGCTGCGCCTTCAAGTCGGTCATTGCCTGAGCCCGCAGTTAGATCCGTTGCATTAGCCCCAGCCAGTAACTGCACATCATCGGTCTCACCAGCCAAATTAATATCGACCGCATTCGACACAATGTGCACATTTAGGTCTATTGCTGCGGATGTGGCTGTATCGTTGTTATCTAGCTCTTCAGAAACCGCCTCAACTTTAAGCGTGTAGCTACCTGGTGTTTGAGAAAGCCCAACCACCTGCAAACTTTCAATTGCATCAGCGGTCGCCATCCATACCCCGCCACCGAGATTCGTTACGGAGCCAGCGTCACTGGTGATTTGAGCACCCGCAGGCACATCACTGATATGCAGCGTTAGCTCTTCTGTAACGTCTGTTAGAGCTGCGATAATGCCGACCAAAGGAACACCACTATTACTCACCGACTGGCTCGCAGTGATATTTCTTACGTAGTTAGAAGCCGGATCAATCGTTAGGCTTGGCGCGCTCGCTACTGGTGTCACCGCAATGTTATAAACAACAGGTGCAGTTTCAATGGCGATACCTGAAGGATTACCGCTGTCTTTGGCGGTGACCTCTAAGCCAATGTTGTTGGTTGGAGCCAAGCTTGCATCAAGGTAAACCCCATTCGGGCTGGTCGGTGTGTCAATCAAGGCATTCAGATCGCTCAGGGTCCCTACTAACGTTACCGAACTACTATTATCACCATTAACGGTCACACTAGTGCCAGCAGGTAGTGATACTGAAAGCGTTCCGTAATCAACGGTCAGCGTTACTGTCATCAAGTCATTAGCAAAGCTATCGACATAATCAGGGTCACTGACATTAATACCACTAAGCAGTTGTCCTGCATCTTCATCAATCAGCGTAGTAACACTGTCACCATCAACAACAGGAGTATCGTTCACACCTTGCACCACGGCAGTTATTTCAGCGGTATCTGTTAGGAAGTCATTAACGCCATTCGTCGTCCCGTCATCCTCTATCGTATAAGTAAACTTAACATCACCGTTGTATTCATCTGCTGCGGTAAATACCCAGTATGGGCCAGTAATCGTCGCATCATCCGCACCACCTACGTTTTCGAAGCGTTGTAGTGTGCCTTGACCTTGATCGAGCACTAGATTGATCACGGTAATCGTGTCGTTTTCTGGGTCTGTCGTCGCTGCTATCAAATCCTCTTGTTTGATGATCAACTGACCTTCTTCAAGGATGGTGCCTAAGTCAATATCCGACGCGACTGGCTGATCATTAACCTCGGTGACTTCAAGGCTAATTTCAGCACTGTCGGTTCGGAAATCATCTACGCCATTGGTTGTGCCATCATCGATAATGGAGTAATTGAATTTAACATCGCCGTTAAAATCGTTGTCAGCGACAAATAACCAGAATGGACCGGTAATCGCTGCGTTATCAGCGCCACCAGCATTTTCAAAACGCGTTAACTGACCTTGTCCCTGGGTCAGGGTGACACCTGTTACCGTGAGGTTGTGGTTTTCAGGGTCAGAACTTGCTGCAATTAAATCACCTTCAACAATGACTATCTGACCATCCTCAGCAATCGAGCCTAAATCAACGTCTGTCGCGATAGGCGCATCGTTTACTTCCGTCACCTTAATCGTGAAAGTCGTCTGATTAGTCTGTGCAGTGTTCGGGTCAGCTGGATCGATAAGACCATTGTTACCGCCGTCATCGAGCATTGCGTTGATTGTCACCAACCCATTCTGGTTGAGGTAGTTCTGGTCAGGATCCGGCTTGAAGGTCACCGCACCATTAGCCAACGCCGTATTGATGTCAGCTTCTTTACCCGTGATGACCAGTGAACCGTCAAGTTGCAATGCAAACGTCACATCTGGAGAGCTTGTAAACTCAAAGACGCCCTGTGCTCCTGGCAGTGTTTGGTCAATCTCCAACGTCAACGTATACGGTGCATCTGGGTTATCAAAGCTTGCGTCTACGTCGTAGATACTGAAATTATTAATCGCCACACCAGCTGAATCTTCTTGCGTTTCAATATTGGTAACGTTGACGAACGTTGGTTGATCGTTGATAGGATCAATCACTAAATCAACATCGAAGCTGGTTGGAGTACCCAGGTATTCGGTGTTGTCAGCATCAGTGTCCACAGAGCGAACCGTGATTTGCAATGGACCCGTAATACCCAACGCATTACCTGTATCGCTATTGTGTTGACCAGAGTTGAATACGATCTTATCAAGCGACTGAGCAGGCACATCCAGCGTCCAAATCTGTGTCACCGGATCGTAGCTCGCCAAAGTCGTGCCGTCTGGATAGTAGATAGAGGCATCTTGAGGTACACCAGCCACCTCTACACGAAGTGTCTCTGGCGCATTTTCGGTATATGTGCCGCTGCCTGTTGCAGATAGCTCTTTATCCAAAATAGTCGCATTGATTTCGATATCAATGTTTTGGCCTTCATTGCCAGAAACAGAGTCCGTTGGGTTGGTATCAACATCATCACCCACCGGCACCACATGCAGCTTAAAGCTTGGTAGGTTCGAGGCTGCAGTAGGCACGCCTAACAAGGATTCTTGAGTAAAGACAGCAACGCCAAATTCCGCCGTACCACTGAAGTTTTTAGGCGGTAGGATCGAAATCTCACTCAAATCAAATGACAACCCTGATGCTTGAGGAAGTTGAACACTCCACTCACCACCACCATTGTTCTTCACTGTATAAGCAGAGCCCGGATCTGCACTCATTAAGAAACCATCTGGTACACCAGTGAACTTAATCGAAACGAACTGCTCTGAGCCGTCTAGGTCAGTGAGCGCAATGGAGATAGGACCTGTTCCCGATAGAGAAATAGCTTGATCTTCATTGCCCGTGATCTCAATAACATCAGGATCACTACCCGGCCCTGTTACAAGCACATCATCTACCACAGGGACAACTTCAAAGCTAACACTGGTATTGAACGTATCAGTATCGTTTGCCGTACCTACTGGAGACGAGGCGTCATTGTAGGTAGCAGTATCGGTTATTGTTCCGCTGACATTAACTTGTACTTGATTGATGTCATTCCCCGTTGGGTAATTGGGAGCAGGACGGAACAATACATTGTCCAGAGCGCCGGCATTAATTTCCGCTTCATTGAAGGTCACGGACGTGCCAAGCGATACACCCGCGCTTGTGTAAAATGCACCGACACTTGTGTCATCCAAAGTCAGCGTAATAGATGTGAATTTTTCGTCACCACCCTCAACCCCACTGACTTGGTCAGTAATGGTTGTGCTGAAATCAAGCTGAATGTAAGTATCTTCGTAACCCACCGGGTCTTGTCCCGGTTGACCATCAGTATCGACAGGATTAAATGAATCATCGAGCGAACCAACAACCGTAACATCAATGTCTGGATTACCTTCAACGTCAGGAGCAACTTTAATAACGACATCGGTCACCAAGGTTTTCTCATCACCAGACAGTGTATCTTTGGTTACTATTGTGATTGGCAATCTGAAATCACCTGAGTAGTCCGCAGGTAGGTTGAGTAGCAAGCCTGAAAAATCCGTTAGAACGCCCTGATCGAGGGTTGTTTCAAATACATACTTCCCGTTTACGAAGTCAACATCACTGCCTCCTCCTAAACTGATTGGGAAAGTTACTCCTGGTGGGATGGTCACAGAGTCATCAATAATGATATTCACTTGGTCAGTTGAAGCGTCTTCACCAGAGAAGGTGATCAGACTATTTAGTGCCGTTCCCAAGTCTAACTGTGTATCCTCTGCAGCATCGACAACGCTATCTGGTGTCATCGTAATATCTGCAGCCACCTCGCTCCCGCCAACAAGCACTTCTGGGAATGACAAATTCACTTCACCTTCCCTTTGAACCGCAACTGATGACTCAGTTTCAGTGCCATCACCTCGGTCAATCACGGTACTATAGATGGTCATCTTGATGTCATTAAAATCGCCTGGAACTCCAGAAACTGGCGGAAACGTAAGGCCGTTTGGTGCACTAATACTAAACAGGTCTTCATTGGTTACCACCCAACGACCATTACCTTCATAAGCGGCACCCATTACAAGCAGCTGATTGAGGACAGCATCTGATAGCGCCGAGTTGTCCACATTAGTCAGTTGAATAACTAGCTGGTCAACCTCTTCGATAGCAGACGAAGCATCAGTTTCTTGGTATCGAATAACAAACTCATCCGTAACCGATGTATTATCACTGTTGGTTGTGAATTTAAGAGCACCAGTTAGAGCATCCGCGACCACTGTACTCAAATCTGTAAGACCTCCGACCTCATCGACCACAAGTTTGTTGCTCACATCTTCAGGCTCAACCACAGGTCGCACACGAACATCAATCGAACCTGTGATTGTCGCTGTTGCAATACCCTGACCTGGGTCAGTTATGTCAACATATTCATGATCGCGTTCTTCAATCATGACAACCGTATTAAGCGTAAAATCGGTGCTCGAATCTTGTTCCGGTACTATCTGAATAAAATTATTGTTCAGTGCTATCTGAGTGAACGCTTCTGGAGTCTGCCCAGTCTTAGGTGAAATGGTTAGCGTTCCGGCCACGGCATCGTAGTTCCAAATCACATCACCGTTTACAACCACACTTGCAACACCACTTGGAATACCACTGATGACGATTGAAGTGAAGTGCTCATCATCGTCAATGTAATCAGTGCCCTCTGGGTGCCAATCAATGTTGATCGCCGTATCTTCGTCCCCACGAGTCACCGTATTGTAGGTTGCAGAGGTATCAATCCTAGGCTCTACAAGTATACGAATTTCCTTATCAAAAGAGAGTGTATGGCCATCATTCTCAGTCACGACCACTTTACCCAAAATATTAATGTTCTCCGTAGATGAATCAACTGGCCTTATACGGATACCTGAAGTTACCCCAGCTTCCGTTATATTGGCTTCGTAAATAGGTTTAGATAAATCCGGACTTCCATTTGGACTAGTTGCATAACCGACAAAATTCAGATCAATCGTTGCTCCATCACCATCTTCAAGAACGACCCCCTCAGGAATGCCTGAAAGAATAACCGTTACAGCCTCTGAGCCGTCGTCAGGTAACGGTGTAGTGCCGCTATCTGGTCTTCTCTCACCCGACAATACGGTGAAATCAAGCTCAGCGAAGCTGTCACCATTTTGACTCTCTTGAATCGTAGTTTGGACACCGAATATCGAACTATCAGTAATTTCCGTCCATGCAGTACCGTTTGTACCACCGTAAGGGCTGTCCGCTACCCCTTTAACCTCAACGTTCACCGTTTTAGTTCCTAAGATTTCTTCATCGACCTGAGGCCCAGAAGAAAGGTTCGCGGTATCTTTAACAACACCCGTAACCTCAAACGTGAAATCTTCATTGCTGTGTTTAGCCGGAACGATCTCCACATTGGCTAAATCGGAATACGCCACTTCCTGATAATCGACACCGTTGATAGTAATTGTAGGAACCGGAGTAGTGGTTCCGAGGAAATAGAGCACCGCACCTTCGGTTATATTGCTGATGCGAACAAACAACTCTTCGGAGCCATCAGTGTCCACCGAGCCATTCATGGTGATCACTTCATCCAAGGTGAAGGCATCTTTGTTCGCCAGAGGACCTAGGTAGTCTGGATCATCAATATTGTCTTCATTAATACGAATTCGGTTAACGCTGAACGAGCCTGGGTCCGCATCGGCTGTCACATCAATGATGATGTTTTGCTCTACAGAGCGAGCGGTCGTTTTGTCTACCCCACCGTTAGCTGAATCATCGTATGGGTTGAGCGTCTCTTCGGTAATTGCCGTTGCTTTGAACTCAATTTGTCCAGAGAAGTTGTCGATTGGATTAACTACTGTGCTATTTATATCTGCGGCAGCAATCGTGTAGACCCCATTGACCGGCGTTAACACATTGCCATTTTGATCCAACAGCTCAAACTTCCCATCACCCTGAATCGCTTCAAGCTCATAAGTAATCGTCTCGGTAAGGCTGGTATCTTGAGACTCTGCATTCAGCTGAAGCGTCACATTGTCTTCATCCTCATTCACTTGATATTGATACGTACTATTCGCATCATCCCAAGTGGTAATATCCGCTACCGCTTCAATCTCAATTCTAAAGTTTGAATTTACTTTATGGTCAAGCATACCGTTGTTATCAATTTCGAGCTCGTAGTTGATTCGCACACCATTGTCATCTGAACCGTAGTTTTGGTCTGGAACAAAGAACAAGTTATCGATTGTCGCAATGATGTCTAATGGTTGGTTCGTGCTTGGAGCAAAGCTCTGCTGCATTTGAGGCGGACCAAACAAGATATCACCGTTTGGTTCAGCGACTAACTTGTGATACTCCACGCCATCAAAGTAATAGAACGTCCCTCTGTGATTACCACTTTGAATCGTCAGTTGCCCGATAGTCTCGTTGTTATCTTGGTCCTTCAAGTTAACCTGCAGCGCAATTTTTGCTGGTGCATCAGGCAAACCGCTCTGATTATCTTGAATATTCTCTAGGCTTGGAGCATCACCCGTTGCGTAAGGGATTGTCGAATCTCTACCCGCATCCTCAAAGGTAGTCACCTTGAGCGATACTGCTGATGACTCTTCATCCGTGATCGTGATGTTCAAAGGCGTTGATGACGTATCCAAATCACCGTCTGTTGCAATCACATTGATCGAGAAATCGATGGTGTCTCCATCATGATCAAGATAATTGGTCGCTCTAAACTCCACTTCACCGTTGGAATTTATGCGCAGTCTACCAAGCTCACGAGTATCGATACTGCCACTACCATCGTCGGTTTGTTCATACACTCGTACCTGCTGGACACCACTGTTCATATCAAAGCTGCTACTATATGGCCCATTGTTTCCTGTGCGGAACACGATGTCGGCGCCATTACTAGTAATACCCTCTATGCGAGTCAGCGCTGCATCATCCGCCCCCACATCCGTCGCATTGGCAAACATGTTAACTTTGGAGTTGCCATAACCTTGACCCTCAACTCGCGTGATCGATTGAGTGGTCACCAATGGAACATCATCAGTTACAGTAATAGTCAGACCGATCGCGTTCGATTTGTCTTGGTCAAAATCTTCAGCCACGACCGAGAAATCAAGAACTATGGTGTTTTCATTCGCGCCATCAGGATGCTTAAGTGGTTTAAACAGCTCAAATTGATAGCTGTTGTTTGAGGTATCAAAAATGATTTCAAACACAGGCTGATTGCTGGTTACCGTCTGTGCAACATAAGTGAAGGTTGTACCGCTTTGTGAAACAGGCAGCCACTCTAGGCTTTCTCCATCAGAAGTTAAGCCTGCAATCACTAAGTTTTCATCGACCAATTCGTACTTAACAACACCATCAGCGCCTTCATCAACGGTGAATAGTCCATTAATAATGGTATCTTCGGATTGATCCGAACCGATCCCAGCAAGATCATCTTCATCAACCACCGCCTCACCCGTTGGCGTACTCATTACTGGTACATCATCGAGCACTTCGATCGGCAATACATACTGATTAGAGTCATCTCCGTCACCATCAACCGCGACGACATCAAATGGAATCGTCAAGGTATTGGAATTTGGGCTTGTTGGATGGTTCAGAGGACCTAGCAACGTAAACGTATAAGAGCCATCATTCGCTAGCGCGAGCGTGAAGATAGGAGTTCCGCTTGTCGTCGTACCTTGATAAGTCGTTGTGTTCGCGGCTCCAGCGACTTCTGTAATAGAAATCGCTTCGGTTCCAGAGGTCAATGTCGCTTCAATGGCAGAGATATTACGCAGTTCGTAAACCTCTACTTGGTCGGCACCTTCTGTGGTAACAAATGCACCTGTTGCTTGAGAAACTATAGATCCAAGATCATCTTCATCAACCACAAATATGCTGGTCACTGTTGTGTCAGTAATGACAGGCATGTCATCAGTGATCGTAACAGTCAAAGGTTTCATCACAGAATCAGTATTGTCTTGGTCGACCGCGATCACTGGCAGAGTGAATACTTGATCGTTGTTGCCTTGTACAGGCAGATGATCGAGTTCTTCCAATAAAGTGAACGTGTATTCGCCCAGCACCAGACTACTAAAAGTGATGGTAAAGATATCTGTTTGCACACCTCCACTTTCAACGAAGCCAATATAGGTTCCGCTGGTGGCTGGATCTTCTTTGAGCTGAACCACTAAGCCATCCGATTTCAAGTCACCAGACGTGTTGAACTGAGTGGTATCAATACGGAAATGACTCACATCATCACTTCCCGCTGTGAAAGTAATGCTTTCAGTTTGGCTCACAGGTAAGCTCGGAGATGAGCCATCCACGAGACTCGCTTCTTCCAATGCAACCGTTGGTATCGTATCAATTACCGGTGGAGCACCGTCTGAAATGGTCAGTGTCACTGTCGAAGTAACAATATCGCCGTCTTTATCTTCTGATGTCACGGTAATCGTCTTAACGATATCACCACCAGAATGATTCAGATTTCGATTAGGCTCAAAGCGCACATCGCCTTCAAGCGTGATAAACAACGAACCTTCTGTAAATACGAACTCTTGCTCACCAGTATTGGTTTGCACCAGAGACTCTTCTGGCTGACTACCATAAGTAAATTTGGTTATGGTGGCGCCATCAGCACTTTGCGCAGGCATCACATCAAATGTCGTTGTGGTAGGCGTACCCGTGCTTGGCTCAGTGATGCTAAGAGCACCAGATTGCATCAATTGAACGTCATCACTGATGGTCACAGAAAGCGGTTTAGACGGTGAAATATCACCATCGGTATCTTGCGCATATACCGACAAGTCAAAGCTGAGGTCGTTGTTTCCTAATCCGTCGACATGATCCAAACGCTCTAACAAAGTAAACGTGTACTCACTCGGGTTAGTGTTATCAAATTCTAGGGTGAAGATAACTTTCTCAACACCCGAGCCATCCGTTGTGAATGCTATGTAGTCACCTGAACCCGCAGGCTCTTCACGCAAGCTCAATTCAAGGCCATCAGACTTCAATACACCGCTGGTATTAAACAGCCCTACTTCGACGACAATCTTCTCGATATCATCACTGCTTGCAAGTGAAGTAATGGTCTGAGTCACGCTGACTGGGCTGCCACTCGGCGTTGAACCATCAGCAAGTAAGCTTTCAGACAAGCTAACACTCGGAACGACATTCAACGTTGGTCCATCACCATCAACGATAGTGAGTGTGACCGTTGAAGAAGAAATATCCTTATCAAAATCAGATGAAGTAAATTCAATCAGCTTAACTATGTCGCCTGTAGAGTGGTCAAGATTACGATTTGGTTCAAACCTTATATCACCATCCAAGGTGACAAACAGCGAGCCTTCAGTGAAAACAAATTCCTGCTCACCGCTAATGCTTTGATCCAAAGTAATCGCAGAGCCACCGTCATAGGTGAACTGTGTAATGGTTGCCCCATCAGCACTTGGCGTAGGCAAGACATCAACTGTCGAGGTAGTTGGTGTGCCAGTATTTGGCTCTGTGATGGTTAACGTGCCATCTTGCATTTGTTGGAGGTCATCTTGAATGGTGACAACAACATCATGCTTGACTGAGTCATCACCATCAGTATCAACCGCATAAACAGGCAAGTTGAAATTAAGGTCGTTATTAAGCGCGCCATCAAGGTGATCGAGAGCCTCAATCAGCGTGAAGGTGAACTGACCTTTATTGACACTATCAAAATCAATGGTGAATACATTGGTTACGTTACCGGCCCCGTCATCAGTAAACCCGATGTAGTCGCCAGGTGAAGCAGGATCTTCTTTTAGCTGAACAATAAGACCATTTGATTTCAGAACATCACCTAGGTTGAATTCGTTGGTCGCGATTCTAAAGTGGCTTAAGTCATCACTCCCCACGGTGTAGGTAATGGTTTGTGTTGAACTCACCGCAGAACCACTCGGCGTTGAGCCACCTGCTAGGTTCACTTCCGATAAGTTCACGCTCGGAACAACATCGATGACCGGATCAATCCCATCTTGGATCGTTAATGTGACATCCGCGGTATCAGTATCGTTATCAAAGTCGCTGGTCGTTACAACGATCGTTCTAACAATATCACCCGCTGAATGATCCAGGTTTCGATTTGGCTCAAAACGAACTTCGCCTTCAATCGTAATGTACAGTAAACCATCGGTTACGGTAAACACCTGCTCTGTCGATACATTCGGGTCCAAGGTGACAGCAGTACCACCATCGTAAATAAATTGGGTGACCTTTGCGCCGTCAGCACTTTGAGTCGGCATAACATCAATGGTTGGCGTAGTTGGAGTACCTGCAACGAGATCAGCCAGTGAAGGCTCAACAATGTTCAATGACCCGTCTTGTACACCTTGTACATCATCGGTAATGGTCACTGTCATTGGTGACATCGCAGACTCATCACCATCGGTATCCAAAGCTATAACAGGTACATCGAAGTTTAAGGTGTTGTTCTGCAAGCCATCCGCATGGTCCAACGCTTCAAGCAACGTAAACGTGTATTGCCCTAAATTTGTGGTTGAGAAACTGATCGTGAATACGTTGGTTTCTACGTTAGCACCGTCTTTCACAAAGCCAATGTAGTTACCAGAGTTCGCTGGCTGCTCTTTAATCTCAACCTCTAAGCCATTCGACTTCAAAGCCCCCGAAGTATTGAACTGAGCAGGGTCAATTCTGAAATGACTCACATCATCACTGCCTTCGGTATAGGTAATCACTTGAGTCATCGATACTGGATTGCCTATTGGTGCAGAACCATCAGCCAGATCGACTTCAGAAAGACTCACGCCAGGGATGACGTTGATAATTGGCACATCGCCATCCGTAATAATTAGCGTGACTGTTGAAGTCACCAAATCACTATCAAAGTCACTTGAACTGACCACTATCGACTTAACGATATCCCCGCCCGAGTGATTAAGATCGCGGTTCGGTTCAAAGCGAACATCGCCTTGCAGCGTGATATAGAGTGAGCCTTCAGCAACCACAAACTTTTGCTCACCCGCATTACTCTGGTCAAGCGTAAACACTGTGCCATCGTAATTGATTTGGGTAATAGTTGTGCCATCAGCCCCTTCTTGATCAAGAACATTGACGGTCGTTGTTGTCGGCGTACCCGCGGCTAAGTCAGCCACTGTCGGCTCTTCAATGCTGAGAGCACCATCCACCATGACTTGAATATCATCGGTAATCGTTACAGCCAGAGGCGACATCAGAGAGTCATCGCCATCACTATCGACCGCATACACAGGCAGGTTGAATGTTAGGTCGTTATCACCTTGAATTGGTGTATGGTCAATCGCTTCTAAAAGCGTAAAGGTGTATTCACCTAAGGTCGTGCTGCTAAATACAAGTGTGAAGACTGTGGTTTCTACATTTGAAGTGTCCGTGGTGAAGCCAATGTAGTTACCCGAGCCCGTTGGTTCTTCTCGGATCTCAATTACTAAGCCATCAGACTTCAGAGTAGCGCCAGTATTAAACTCACTCCGCTCTAAGCGGAATTTTACAACATCATCACTTTGGTTGGTAAAAGTGATGGTTTCTGTTTGGCTAACCGCACTACCACTTGGTGACGAACCATCAGCCAGATCCGCTTCTTCAAGTGCCACACTCGGAACAGCATCGATAGTCGGGTTATCGCCATCGGTTATCGTCAGAGTAACGGTTGCAGTGACCGGATCGTTATCAAAGTCATTGGATGTCACGACTATCGACTTAACAATGTCTTCGCTCGCGGAATGGTCTAAGTTACGGTTGGGCTCGAAGCGCATCTCACCTTGAAGAGTGATGTACAACTCACCTTCTGTGAAACTGAATTGCTGTTCGCCTGTGATGCTCTGATCCAACGTTTTAACGATGCTACCAAAAGAAAACTCAGTAACCGTTGCACCATCAGCACTTTGGTTTGGCATTACATCAATGGTATTGGTTGTTACCGTGCCATCTGCCAAATTCGGCTCAACGATATCTAGCGTGCCATCTTGCATGATTTGAACATCATCGCCGATGGTTACATTCAGTTGAGACACCAAAGAGTCATCGCCATCGCTGTCGACCGCATAGACCGGAAGATCAAAGCTCAGATCATTGTTTGCTAGACCATCTGCATGGTCTAACGCTTCCAATAAAGTAAAGGTGTATTCACCAAGAGTCGTGGTCGAGAAGCTAACCGTGAATACGGGAATTTCAGTATTTGAGCCATCAGTAATGAAGCCGATATAAGTGTCCGGATTCGCTGAATCCTCTTTTATCTCAACAGCAAAACCATTCGATTTCAGTGCGCCGCCGACATTGAACTCTGTAGGTTCAATACGGAAACGGGCCACATCATCACTTTGATTAGTAAAAGTGATCGTCTCAGTTTGACTTACAGCACCGCTACTTGGCGCTGAGCCATCAGCAAGATTGGTTTCAGACAGAGTAACACTTGGCACCGTATCAATGGTCGGGATATCACCATCGGTAATCGTCAGGGTGACTGTCGAGGTCACGGTATCTTTATCGAAGTCACTTGAGGTGACCTCGATCTGTTTAACGATATCTCCGATAGTATGGTCGAGATTACGGTTCGGCTCGAAGCGAACGTCACCTTGAATAGTGATATACAGTGAACCTTCAGCAACTACGAACTTCTGCTCGCTAGTATTATTCTGGTCAAGCGTTAATACAGCCCCGCCATCATAAGTAAATTGCGTGATGGTCGCGCCGTCTGCCCCTTCTTGATCAAATACATTAACGGTAGTTGTCGTAGGTGTGCCCGCAGCCAAATCAGCAACTGTTGGCTCGACAATATTTAGATCTCCATCTTGCATGATTTGAACATCATCACCGATGGTCACATTCAACTGTGACACCAATGAATCATCGCCGTCGGTATCTACCGCATAAACAGGAAGGTTGAAGCTAAGAACGTTATTAGCTAAACCATCCACATGATCTAACGCTTCCAATAACGAGAAAGTATATTGGCCAAGGGTAGTACTAGAGAAACTGATCGTGAACACGTTGGTTTCAACGTTCGAGCCATCAGTCACAAAACCGATATAACCACCTGGTGTGCTTGGGTCTGCTTTTAGCTCCACCACCAGCCCATTTGATTTGAGCGCCCCACCAACATTGAATTCTGTCGGTTCAATACGGAAACTCGCCACATCATCACTTTGATTGGTAAAGGTAATCGTCTCTGTTTGACTGACTGCAGCACCGCTTGGCGTAGAACCATCACTCAAATTAGTTTCAGATAAAGTAACGCTTGGTACATTGTCGATCGTTGGAATATCACCATCAGTAATAGTCAACGTGACTGTAGCAGTAACAACATCACTATCTGAGTCGCTTGAAGTGACGACTATCGACTTAACGATGTCTCCACTTGTATGGTCGAGATTACGGTGTGGTTCAAAGCGCACATTACCTTGCAGCGTGATGTAAAGCGAACCTTCAGCAACCACAAACTTCTGCTCCCCAGTATTGCTCTGGTCAAGCGTAAACACTGTGCCGTTGTCATAATTGATTTGAGTGATGGTCGTGCCGTCTGCCCCTTCTTGATCAAGAACATTCACGGTCGTAGTTGTCGGCGTACCCGCTGCTAAATCAGCGACAGTCGGCTCTTCAATCGTAAACGCGCCATCGACCATGACTTGGATATCATCGGTGATCGTCACAGCAAGTGGCGACATTAGAGAATCATCGCCATCGGTATCAACCGCGTACACTGGCAAGTTAAACGTTAGGTCGTTATTACCTTGAATTGGTGTGTGATCAATCGCTTCTAAAAGCGTAAAGGTGTACTCACCTAATGTCGTGCTGCTAAATGCAAGTGTGAAGACTGTGGTCTCGACATTTGAAGTGTCTGTGGTGAAGCCTATGTAGTTACCCGAACCCGCAGGTTCTTCTCGAATCTCAATCACCAAGCCATCAGATTTCAGAGTACCGCCAGTATTAAACTCACTCGGCTCCAAACGGAACTTTGCAACATCATCACTTTGGTTGGTAAAAGTGATGGTTTCTGTTTGGCTAACCGCACTGCCACTTGGTGATGAGCCATCAGCGAGATCCGCTTCTTTAAGTAAGACGCTCGGTACCGCATCGATTGTCGGGTTATCACCGTCAGTGATGGTCAGAGTAACCGTTGATGTTACTGGATCTTTATCGAAATCACTTGAGGTGACCTCTATCAACTTCACGATGTCTTCACTCAAGGAGTGGTCTAGATTACGGTTTGGTTCAAATCGCACCTCACCTTGCAGCGTGATAAACAGCTCACCCTCTGTGAAGCTGAATTGCTGTTCCCCCGTGTCATTTTGGTCAAGCGTTCGAAGTTGACCGTCATAGGTGAACTGAGTAATCGTCGCGCCATCAGCACTTTGGTTTGGCATCACATCAATGGTGTTAGTGGTCACCGTGCCATCAGCTAGATTAGGCTCAACAATATCTAATGTGCCATCTTGCATGATTTGAACATCATCACCGATGGTCACATTCAGTTGAGACACCAATGAATCGTCACCATCACTGTCTACCGCATAAACAGGCAGATCAAAGCTCAGATCGTTATTATCTAAACCATCCACATGGTCTAATGCTTCAAGCAGAGTAAAGGTGTACTCACCTAGTGTGCTCGTAGAGAAGGCTATCGTGAACACTGGAACTTCAATATTTGAACCATCGGTAATAAAACCAATGTAAGTACCCGGATTAGCCGAATCTTCTTTTATCTCGACCACAAAACCATTCGATTTCAGTGCACCGCCGACATTGAACTCAGTAGGCTCAATGCGGAAATTCGCTACATCATCACTACCAGAAGTAAAGGTGATCGTGTTGGTTGCGCTTACAGCACTTCCACTTGGTGAAGAGCCATCAGCAAGATTGGTTTCAGATAAAGTAACAGGTGGAATCAGATTGATTGCCGGGTTTTGACCATCGGTAATACTTAACTCAAGCGTTGATGTATCAGTGTCGCCATCACCGTCCTCGGCAAAGAATGAAAACTGTTTGATGATAGTTTCGCTACTTGCATGATCGATATCACGAGCAACTTCAAAACTGAAATCACCGTTTAGCGAGATAGTGACCACACCCTCAGTAAAACTGAAAGTTTGTGGGGTATCAGGCAGTAAGCTTTGATCTAGTGAATAATCAACACCATCGTAGTTGAATGATTGAATTGTCGAACCATCCGCACCTTCGAAATTAAACAGGTTATATGACACAACAGTATCGCCAGCTAGAGTCGGCTCGGTAACAGATTCAACCTCATCAACCAGTTCAACGACATCATCTTTAACGTTGATAAAAATCTGGGCGGCTTCTGGAGTACTTGAACCACTGGATAACGCCGACCTATCGCCATCTGCATCTACCGCATAGATAGGCAGTGCAAAGGTTAAAAGCGAGTCTTCAGCGTCTTGATGCGATAGTTCTTCATAAAGGTTAAATTCATAGCTACCCAAAGATGGGCTATCAATTTTCACATCAAAAACCGTAATTCTTGCGCCATTAACCTCAACATAGCCTTCGTACGTTCGCACACCATTGGTTTCATCAACCAGCTCGAGTAACACAACCTCACCGTTAGATATCAGTGTGCCAGCGGTATTAAACTCTGCAGGTTCAAGTTCATGATGATCGATAATGTCACTATCAAAAATTTCAGAGGTGACACTGCCACTTCCTGATACGCTTGCCGTCCACTCTTGAGAACCGCCAACAATGCCAGCTTCATCAACATCGATACTGTCGACATTGGTAATGACTGGTTTATCGCCATCAGAAATAGCGAGGTTGATGGTATTGGTTACGACATCTTGGTCAAAATCGGTAACCGTGATTGGCAAAGAGAAAGAAAGTGAATCAGTGCCGCCTTGCTCTATTGGTCTAAACTGCTCAAATCGATAGGTACCGTCAGTATCTAAACTAACGGTTAAAATAACGTCGCTACTACCTTGGATTGACAGTGTGATGGTACTTCCATCAGCAGACAAAGATGCAACGGTCGCCTGATTATCACTTAGCACACCATCAAATTGAGCAAGTGCGCTAGAGTCAAAAACAGCTGACTGTAGGTTATCACTACCAATATTTGAAAACGTGCCTTCAGATGCAGCACTGCTTGTTTCAACATTATCGATAGACACGCTTTCGGCAGACGGATCTACCCCATCAAGGACGGTTACTTGCGCATTAATTGGTGTGACGAGCTGATTACCTGCGGTGTCTTGGCCCTGTATGTCAAAAGCAATGTTGATTTGGTCGCCCGTAAAGGATACCTGTCCGCCACCAATCGACGGAGCATGATCTATCGGTTGAAAAACACTTGTGGTCAGCGATAATTCAATGTCATTTCCGATACTTACGGCATCAATATCGATGCGCAGCACTTCATCTGTACCTTGAACACCAATAATCGAATTAGAGGCTGAATCATACGTAAAGGTAACCGGTTGGCCATTAGAGGTAATGTCGCTATTGAGTTCACTAAGGAGCGAGGCGAGAGAAAGAGTTTCTGGAGCAAAAAAATCTGGGTCAAGCGCTAAACTACCCGCAACAAAGGTATCAGTAACCGTCACCGATTGAGGGTAGGTATTTCCAGAAATGGACCCTTCGGTCAGTATTTCTGCGATGGATTGACCACCCGATGAGAGCGTAATCGATCTAAGCTCTTCCCTATCTTCATCAACAGATTGATCTTCTAGGCCTGAAGTTTCAAAAAAGGTCGAAGGACGAGTTTCTAAATAGTTGTAATCAATGGTGACAAAGCCTGCGTTTGCAGAACCTAGACTGCCACCAGCTGCGGTAGCTTCTAAAATTTGAGTTGGATCGGCACCACCTAAAATGGCTTCTTGAATAGCCGCAAGATCATCATCAGTGAATGAATCATCAGCAACTTGCGCCAAATCGATATTCACCTCTCCGGCGATAGGCGCATCTGCCCAAGCCAAGTCTTGATCGACACAACCAACACAATTACCTTCAACCTCAACAGGGCCACTAGGCTGGCCTATTAGGAGTTCAGCATCATGCGCGGTAATAACAATCTCATTTTCACGGATGATATCGCCAACCGAAACTTTTTTGGCACTGCCGTCAGGCTTAACTATAACCACATCTCCGCTGGTAGCTTCGACTACCACAGTCTGACGCGAAACTTCGATATCCATATATCCCCCGATGTCACAAACCGCTTCTAAAGAGCGGTGAACATTGTTTATAAAAGCAATCTCAGATTTTCAGTAACTTATATCTCGCTCTTCGGAATACATTCAAACGGTTCATCGAAGAGGTACAAAAAGAGAATAAATTTCACCTGTTTTTTTATAGTTTACTTACCTTTAAGCCTAGTCTTCCCCATAAAAAATGCCATATCTGCGGGAGTAGACCTCTTCTTGCAAACTTCTCTATTTTCCAAGGATTTCCGGAACACTAGTTAAAAGTTAGTAGGGTGCTGATTTGTATGCAAATAAACTCACATATAATTACACCTCTCAATTTCATAAATTTATACCGTAATAAAGTTAACAAATCATTAGCGAAAATAAGGCATTAATTGAAGTGAGCTATGTATCAACAACTAAACAGCAACTATTCCCAACTTTGAGACAACACGCAGACTATCGCCCCCGGAAGACCACCAAAATACAATAAAATAAGTTGCATAGTGGATATTTGGCAGAAGATTAACCAACCTCTACCGCAAGCGTTGTCACCTTTACGATAGCTCAGTCAGTCAAGCGGCAGAAAAACAAAAAAGCCCACAAAGTAAAACATGGTGGGCTTTTAAATCAGATAGCAATGCTATGCTTACAACAACGACATTTTATGATTTAGCTAGACGATTCGCCGTCCAAACATAAAGCAGCTCAAGTGCAATCGTAGCACCCGCTAACGCTGTGATGTCACTTTGGTCATACGCTGGAGACACTTCTACAACGTCCATACCAACCATATTGATACCCTGTAAACCACGGATGATTTTCAGCACTTTATCGGAGTTCAAACCACCGCAAACTGGCGTGCCAGTACCCGGTGCAAAAGCAGGGTCAAGACAGTCGATATCAAACGTCAGATACACCGGCTTATCACCAACAATATCTTTCACTTGAGAAATGATCTCGTCCACACTCATGTCATTGGCTTGCATAGCATTAATGACGTTGAAGCCATGACCTTCTTGTTTGTACTCTGTACGAATCCCGATCTGCACCGAATATTCTGGCGAGATAAGACCTTCGTTCGGTGCATGGTAGAACATAGTGCCGTGGTCGTAACGGCTACCTTGGTTGTAGGTGTCAGTATGTGCGTCGAAGTGAATCAATGCCATCTCACCGTACTTCTTACCATACGCTCGCAGTAAAGGCTGTGCAATGAAGTGATCTCCACCTAAACCTAACAGAGTTTTACCACTATTTAGAATCGCGTCAGCTGCTGCTTCCAAACGCTGAGTTAGGTCTTCTGCGTCACCGCAATCAAACACAAGGTCGCCAGCATCAATCACTGAGGTATGTTCAAATACATTGAAGTCCCATGGGAATTTCTTACCTTCCCACGTCAAGTTTACCGATGCACGACGAATCGCATCAGGACCCATGCGCGCGCCCGGACGACCAGAAGTCGCAATATCTAGCGGCGCACCTAATACAACCACATCAGCATCGTTGTCGATTGGATTTTGCACCAAAGGACGACGCATAAATGTCATCGCATTGGAGTACAGCGAGTAATCTGGTTTCGTAAATAGATCGTTCATTAAAAATCCTCAAGATAGGTGTAACCCATCAAGCCTTTCTCTAACTCTTCAAGTACGCTTTGCTGCTCTTGCGCTGGTACTTTCGCCGTGACCAATTCTTTGTAGTTCTGACGAATTAGGTCCATGTCAATGTGAACGTAACGCATCATGTCTTCTACTGTGTCACCTTCGTTGATGTAATCAATGTTCGCTTCTCCGCTTTCATCAACATTTACCACAACACTGTGCGTATCACCAAATAGGTTATGCATATCGCCCAAAATCTCTTGGTACGCCCTTACGAGGAAGAAGCCCATTGGGTATGGTTCATCTGGGTTTCAAGCTGGCACTGGCAATAAAACGTTCGAACACGATTTGTTGGCTGCATTAACCGATATTATTAAGAGCGAGTCCAACCATTGATATTTGTGGTTACGATTACGTTTTTTATCGACGGATCGACTTAAAGTGACAACTAAGGAATTACAAGGTTTTAGGGCAAAAAACAGGCTGAAGTGCATTAAAAATAAAGCACTTTCTAACAAAAAATTAGGTGAATAAAATAACAATGACGCATAAAATTCTTAGCTAATTTGATGATGTTAAGTCAGGGTTGTGACAAATATCGGCACTTCACTATCACAACTCTCGCTATCACCAAGATAGTCAGTATCCTGTACTTCCATACCTATTGATGAGTGTTAAATCATGTCCGAAATGTACACCACCTACGCAAAGCAATACGACTCTGCTGCTCGCGATAATATTTATAATGCCTTATTAGAACGCCCATCAACCATAGCCTTACTAGACGATGTTAAAGGGCTCGATATTGTCGACCTTGGTTGCGGCTCAGGTATATACGCACAGTGGTTTATCGACCAAGGTGCCAACAAAGTCACATGCACCGACCTTTCTCAAGATATGGTTGACCTAGTGAACGGAAAACAAATCCCCAATGTGACCGCATACACGCAAGATGCAGCTCTTGGTTTACCCAAAGAAGCCGATAACAGCGCTGATGTCATTGTGTGTCCTTTGGTGCTGCATTACATTGAAGATCTAAAGCCTGTCTTTGATGACGTGTATCGCGTTTTGAAACCAGGTGGCTACATCGTGTTTTCCACTCACCACCCATTTGCGGATTTCGAGTGCACCCTCTCAGGTAACTACTTTGAGCGCGAATTTATTCAAGAAGAATGGAACACGGTCGGCACACCAGTTCAGGTAAGCTTCTACCGCCGTTCATTAACAGAGCTTTGCCAAGCGGTCAGCCAATCTGGCTTGCTGATTTCACAAATCACTGAAGGCACAATCGACGAGAAAGCCAAAGCCATCTCTGAAGAAACATACGGGCGTCTATCAAAAAACGTTAACTTCATCTTCATGCGTTGCGAGAAAGTTTCAGCCTAACCCGCAAGCAAATCGGGTGTGCCTTTAACTACCCCAAAGGCACACTGTCACTTCTCGCAAACCTATCACTTCATCCTTAATACCCGCTTTTCCGTTGTTGGGCCCACTTAACTAAATTGCCAGTTCATTGCACAAAAAATAAACTTTTTCCGTCCATATCTTGTATTCGATCCTAACTTCTTGTAATTTCAACTGACCAACCAATCGGTCAGCCTTCGAATTTAGGGGATACTATGAGCCATAATCTAGAACTTGAACCAAACACGTCGAGCACCAAAGACATGGTT
Source organism: Vibrio sp. HI00D65 (assembly GCF_001635455.1). GTDB lineage: Bacteria > Pseudomonadota > Gammaproteobacteria > Enterobacterales > Vibrionaceae > Vibrio. The sequence goes on along the minus strand of NZ_LWEH01000011.1, from coordinate 98,432 downwards.
CAAATATTCAACCGACAGCAAGATCACTACCGTAACAACGTTAATCCAACACTTGAGCAGAGACGAAATGATCTCTCAGTCTTGAAAAAACTATTAATGCGCTACCAAGAGCAGTTAATTGAAGCGGTATCAGAAGATTATGGCCATCGAGCAAAACATGACAGCTTAATTGCTGACATCACCCCCTCTCTACACCAAATCAATTACAGTGATAAAAATCTTAAGAAGTGGTTGAAGCCTTCACGTCGTAAAGCCGGCTTGATGCTAACACCAGCCAAAATTACTGTGCATTATCAGCCAGTAGGTGTGGTTGGCATCATCGTGCCTTGGAACTTCCCAGTGATGCTCTCTTTGGGCCCTCTCATCACAGCATTGGCTGCAGGAAACACTGCAATGCTCAAGATGTCTGAGTTTACCCCTGCAACCAACCGTGTTTTGAAAGCGATGTTGGCCGAAGGTTTCAGTGAAGAGCAAGTCGCAATCATCGAAGGTGAAGCCGACGTTTCTGCTAAATTTAGCCAGCTACCGTTTGACCATATCCTATTCACAGGTTCAACCTCTGTTGGTAGGCACGTAATGAAAGCCGCAGCTGCGAACTTAACGCCAGTGACACTAGAACTTGGCGGTAAGTCTCCAACCATCATCGCACCAGATTTCGATGTCGCAGACGCGGTTGAACGTATCCTGTTTGCCAAGAGCTTAAACGCAGGTCAAATCTGTGTCGCACCGGATTACATCTTGCTGCCACGAGACAAAGTCGATGCATTTATCACCGCTTACAAGCGCTACTTCAAGAAGATTTATAAAGCAGGAATTGAGAGCAAAGACTTAACCTCAGTAGTTAACATGCGCCAGTACAATCGATTAAAAGGCGTGGTTGAAGATGCGAAGTCAAAGGGTGCTGTAATACACACAGTTACCGAGCAGGCACAAGACGACGTGAACCACAGAATGACACCGCATCTTCTCACCGAAGTGAATGATGACATGATGGCAATGCAAGAAGAGTTGTTTGGCCCTGTGCTACCTATCGTGCCTTATGATTCAGTTGAAGAAGCGATAAGCTACATCACCACCAGAGAACGTCCACTTGCCTTGTACCTAATGAGTCACGACAAGAAAACACAAGACAGATTCCTATCGGATACACACTCAGGCGGCGTTTGCATCAATGACTCTTTAGTGCATGTGGCAGCGGAAGACGCACCGTTTGGTGGTATTGGCCCTTCAGGCATGGGACACTACCACGGCATTGAAGGCTTCAAGACCTTTAGCCATGCAAAAACCGTGTTGACTCGAGGCAAAATCAACTTCACTAAGTTGATGCATCCTCCATACAACAACCCAATCAAGAAAATGATGTTCAAAGTACTGAATCGATGATGACAAAAAGGCAAAAAATCCTAGATGCTGCACTCCTACTCTTTTCCCAACAAGGGTTAAAGGGCACATCTACAGGGCAAATAGCGAAGACTGCTGGTGTAGCAAAAGCGACACTGTTTCATCATTTTGAAAACAAATCTCTACTGATTGATGAACTGTTTCGTGAGTTGAAAGTAGAGCTATTTTCTACTCTGACTCAACACACAGAAATCGCTGAACAAAATCGCTATCAAGCCTTTAAATTCATGTGGATGACCGGAATTGAATGGGCATTGGAAAACCCAGTTGCCATGAAGTTCTTCACCAATGTGCATTTTGACCCAACGACTCAAACTCGCGAAGTCATTGTCTCGCAGATGTTTGCGTCACTCGATGACATCATTTTGAAAGGACAGCAAGCCGAAGAATTGATGGTGTTAGACATTAATCTCGTTAGACACTTCATCCATAGCCACTTTTTGATCTGTGCGAACTGGCTTGTTGATCAGCAAGAGCCGCAGGCAGAGCAGTCAGAAAAGTATATCAACGACAGTTTTGATATGTGCTGGCGTGCTATTGGTGGTCAAGCGCAGCCGTCCTGTTAGCTAGACTATCAGCGGGCTGTAAGCTAAATACCCTGCCATTAAGTAGCGTCAAGTTTCATCGAATCAATAAAAGCGCCTCATCGGCGCTTTTATTATTTGGGTGCATTTTAATCACTTTACCCTGTTGACTTTTTAAGCCCGTATTCAGTACCATTCCACCATCATTTCAAAAGAGAATAACGCCATAATGAAGTACTAACATCCTGACATCCGATTTATTTTTTAAAATCATTTGGACACTCGGGGTTAGTGGGCGTTACTTCGTCATCTATTTTCGCGACATATTAAGCTCTTAAAGATCCGCCAATTAACGGCCTGCATCTTCAAGAGCGCACCTAAAAGAGAGAAACCATCTCAATACCGCTTTCTCTCTTTTATTGGTCACCCATCTAAGTAACGCCTATGGCGATCTGTTGTTAGCATCCAGCAGGATCTTGCACGAAAAGCGCCTCGCCCCTTTTACTCGTTTATACGCAAAGAGAGGTATTTTTATGCCTACTATCTTAGCCAATAATCTCTCATTCCAGCTCGATACTGGTGAGTGGCTATTTAAAGACATCACCTTCAATTTGAACTCGCGACTGACTGGCTTAGTTGGAAGAAACGGCGCCGGAAAGTCGTTGCTACTTTCATTACTCACGGGGCAAACGCAGCCGACATCTGGGAGTGTGTCTAGACAAGGCTCGATTGGTTTCTACTCACAATTGCCTTCACAACTTTTGGATAGCACGATCAGCATTGCTGATTTCTTAGGTATCACAAATAAAATCAATGCCTTGCATGCTATCGAACAAGGCAGCTGCGAGCTTCAACATTTTGACATCGTTGGTGAAGATTGGGATTTGCAAGAAAACACTCAGAGGCTGTTAGCCAATCTGAAAATAACCAGCGAGTTGGCCACGCCATGCAACACATTAAGCGGTGGGCAACTTGCCCTTTTACAGCTTCATCAACTGTTTACGTCAGACCACAACATACTGATTCTCGATGAGCCATCGAATCATTTAGACAGTGACGGGCGCAGCTGGTTAATAGAACAGTGCCAACAGTTTGAAGGCAAAATACTGATGGTTAGCCATGACCGAAGCCTGTTGAGGCACATGGAAGGGATCTACCACCTCAACAGTTTGGGGTTACGTTTCTATAAAGGAAACTACGATAATTACTTCAAACAAATGTCGAATCAAGCCGATGCACTCGATAAACAGATTGCTCATCACCAATCAGAAAAGAGACGACTGGAGCGACAAGCTCAAGCCAACAAAGAAAAAGCGCAACAGCGAGAGGCGCAAGGAAATCGACTGCGAAAATCAGGCAGTCAGCCCAAGATCTTAATGGATGCGATGAAAGACAAAGCGGGACGAACACAAGCAGCATCAGCCACTAGCCAAAATAACTTAAAGGAGCAAAATCAAGATAAGCTTCAATCTCTTAAAGAACAAAAAGAGCAACTGAAACCGCAGGCCTTGTATCTCCAACAGAGTAATAGCAAGAAAAAGAACGCGCTGTTAACGGTTGAAGATTGCCGACTTGAATATGGTTCTGGTACTGCTATCAATTTTTCTCTGTCACAAGGTGAACGCTGTTATCTCAGCGGCGCAAACGGCTGTGGTAAATCGACACTGTTAAAAGCGATTCACAACGAGCACTCGCACTACACCGGTACCATCAAACGCTTAGGATCTACGGTATACCTTGATCAACACTTTGGTTTGTTAGATACCCAGAACACTATGTTCGATAGCCTCATGACACATAGTGATGGGCTCACAGAAAGTGAAGCTCGGACATTGTTAGCAGGCATCGGCTTTAGGCGTGATTCTGTGTACCGCAAAGTCGCTCACCTGAGTGGTGGAGAGAAAATGAAGCTAGCGATGTTGATTGTCAGCCATAAGCAAGACTCCCCATTAGTGCTGCTTGATGAGCCAGACAATCATTTAGATATCGACTCAAAGCAAATACTAGCGTCAGCTTTGCGTGAATACCAAGGGGTTTTTATCTTAGTCAGTCATGACTTGGATTTTGTTGAGGAGGTCGGCGTTAGCCAAAATCGTATTCAGCTTTAACCTTAATATCAACGACTGGTGAGCTTAGATAGGCGAGTATTGTTGCGAATACTCGCCTTTCTCGATTGAGACAAGTACACTACGCGCCTCGAACATCTATTCATAAGGCTAAGGTTTGCATACTCTAGAGCAATTAAAATCAGGGCAACTTAAAGGTATTAAGCGCTTAAAATTATCAGAAGGTCTCACTGAGTTTCCATTAGAAATCTTGGACCTCGCCGATTCACTAGAGATTCTGGATCTTTCGGGGAACCAGCTATCACGCTTACCTGAAGAGTTATCACAGCTTACTCACCTGCGCATTATCTTTGCGTCGAATAACCTGTTCATGCACCTTCCTGACGTTCTTGGGTCACTTCCGAAGCTTGAAATGATCGGTTTCAAGACCAACCAAATCAAAACCGTAAGCGAAGTATCTCTACCACCTCAATTGCGCTGGTTGATCCTGACCGACAACGACATCGAAGTTCTACCGAACTCACTAGGTGAAAGACCACGACTGCAAAAGCTGGCACTCGCAGGCAACCAGCTTCGCATTTTACCTGAGAGCATGGAAAACCTGTCCAACCTCGAACTGGTCCGCTTGTCTGCAAACCAACTGACTGAATTCCCAGAGTTCCTTATCAAGCTACCAAAACTGGCCTGGCTAGCGTTTGCGGGTAACCCGTTTTGCAAACACCCTAGCAGCTTAGATAGCGTGCCTACGGTTAGCTCTCAAAGCTACTCGCTGAATCAAGTACTTGGCCAAGGCGCGTCTGGCGTGATCTCTCATGCAAGCTGGCTAAACAGCGACTTTAATTTCCCACAGGAAGTGGCGGTTAAAGTGTTTAAAGGCGAAGTCACCAGTGACGGCTACCCACACGATGAACTGGAAGCGTGCCTGCAAGCTGGTCACCATAACAACTTGGTAAAATCTATCGCCCAAGTAAAGGAACAAGATTACCTAGCTTTGGTGATGGAACTCATTCCAAACAGCTACTACAACTTAGGACTACCACCAACACTCGAGACATGCACGCGTGATACTTTCCCAGAAGGTTTTGAACTTCCGATCTCGCAAATCGACAACATCGTGACCCAGATGATCGATGTATTTAATCACCTGCATGACAACAAGGTTTGTCACGGTGATTTGTACGCGCACAACACCCTAGTCAATGAGCAAGGCCAAATGATCTTTGGTGATTTCGGAGCAGCGACCATCTACGGCTACCTAACAAAAGAGCAGCAACAAGGCATTCGACGCATCGAGGCTCGCGCTCTCAAGTACTTTATTAATGACCTACTAACGGTTTGTGCCAAGCAAGATGTTGAAAGTGAATTGTACTCACGCTTAGCAAGTTTTGAAGCATAAACGCAGCAAATAAACCGAGTTGAAAGAATGCTAACGCTCGTTAGTTTGCCAAGAAACAACAAAGCCAACATCACTGTTGGCTTTTTAGAGGCTCTCTTGCTTAATCAAGCTCGACGAAAAGAGTTAACGCTCAGCTTGCACCAACTTCAGATACAAATGAAGCTCGCCATTCTTATATTCCACCGCAGAGTGGATATTAAGGTCTGCTCGCGCTACAACCGCAAATTCATATCGGTTATCGCCTTTAGTAATCTCAGCGTGCAGTAAGCCGTCTTTTAACTGCCACCGCCCTACCGTCTTAAAGCGATTAAACCAGCTCGTAAGAAACAACGTAAAGCTGAGAGATACCTGGGTAGATATCTTGAATCACATCTTTCAACACTTGCAGCGTCATGTTCTCTTGTTGTGCATGGAACTCGCCCAGTTCATCGAACAAGATTGGTTCTACGCTGATGATCTTAAGATTACAGAATACGCGCCCTTCTTCTAACGTTGATACTTCAACAACGCTGCCCGGTTGGTAATCACGCTCTGATTCATCGCGAATAGTGATGGTCTTTTTTCCAGAAAGGATGTCAGCTTCAAAACGTTCGAAGAACGTCATAGTAGTTGGTGCGGTCATTTATCTCGGTCGCTTAACATTAAAGGTTAGGTAGATGTTTATATACCAGAATGCCTGTTCAAGCGAATAAAAATTAGATGCGGAAGTTTATCTCGTCACTCCCAAGACTGACGGAGGAAGGAGTTGGGAATATCTAGAGGTCAAATTACAGGTAATAAAAAAGGAGAACCGAAGTTCTCCTTTTCTTAAACCTTAAAGCTAACTCTAAATTATAGAGATGCTTTCGCTTTTTCAACTAGAACAGCGAATGCTGCTTTGTCGAATACTGCGATGTCAGCAAGAATCTTACGATCGATCTCGATAGATGCTTTCTTAAGACCGTTGATGAAACGGCTGTAAGATAGACCATTTTGACGAGATGCCGCGTTGATACGTGCAATCCAAAGTTGACGGAATTGACGTTTCTTGTTACGACGGTCACGGTAAGCGTATTGACCAGCTTTGGTAACTGCTTGGAAAGCTACGCGGTAAACACGTGAACGTGCACCGTAGTAACCTTTAGCTTGTTTTAGAACTTTCTTATGACGTGCACGAGCTTGTACACCACGTTTTACGCGAGGCATTATGCTTCTCCTAAACTAAACGAATTTATAAACTAAAAAGAATTAAGCGTATGGCATCATACGAAGAACTTGAGCAACTTCACACTTAGGAAGGATCGAGTTCGGACGTAGCTGACGCTTGTTCTTAGTAGTACGCTTAGTCAGGATGTGACGTTTACCAGCGTGCTTAAACTTAATACCACCAGCAGTTTTCTGGAAACGCTTAGCAGCACCTTTGTTGGTTTTCATCTTAGGCATGATGAATAACTCCGCATTGTTGAGTTGTTAATAACATAGTAATTAGGGCGAATAAAACCCCGCAACCAGAGGCTGCAGGGTTCAATTACTTGCAAAGCCGTTAATTACTTCTTTTTAGGGGCCAATACCATGATCATCTGGCGACCTTCAATTCTCGTTGGGAAAGATTCGACTACTGCAAATTCTTCAGTATCCGCTTTCAAACGATTAAGAACGTCCACACCGATGTCTTGGTGAGCCATTTCGCGGCCACGGAAGCGAATTGTTACCTTCACTTTGTTGCCGTCTTCAAGGAAACCAGTCAGGTTGCGTAGTTTTACCTGATAGTCTCCAATATCAGTTCCAGGGCGGAATTTAACTTCCTTAATCTGAACCTGCTTTTGCTTTTTCTTCTGCTCTTTCGCAGCTTTGCTCTTCTCGAAGAGGAACTTACCGTAGTCCATCACACGACAAACTGGCGGCTCGGCGTTAGGGCTGATCTCTACTAGATCCATACCAGCTTCATTTGCAGCTTCCATCGCTTCTGCGATTGATACTACACCAACAGCTTCGCCGTCTGCGCCAGTTAGACGCACTTCACGAACGCCACGAATGTCACCGTTTAAACGGTGCTGGTTTTGTTTGGCCGGTTGTTGGCCACGTCTTCCGCCTTTAATAGCTATTCCTCCAGATTGAGCTTACGGCTTGAAACCTCAGCTTGGATGTATGAAATAAAGTCATCCACTTTAAACTTGCCAAGGTCTTTACCTTTACGTGTACGTACTGCAATTTCGCCGGCTTCCATTTCTTGGTCACCACACACAAGCATAAACGGTACACGTTTCAAAGTATGTTCGCGGATTTTAAAGCCAATCTTCTCATTTCTCAAGTCTGCTTTGACTCTAAATCCACTTTTTTGCAGTTTTTTCGTAATTTCTTGTACATATTCAGACTGTTTGTCTGTAATGCCCATTACAACTGCTTGTTCTGGCGCCAACCATGTTGGGAAGAAGCCAGCGTATTCTTCAATAAGAATACCGATGAAACGCTCTAGTGAACCTAAAATCGCGCGGTGGATCATAACTGGCGTGTGACGCTCGTTATCTTCACCTACGTAAGTTGCACCTAAACGCTCTGGTAATGCAAAATCGAGCTGCACTGTACCACATTGCCATGCACGGTCCAAACAATCATGCAAAGTAAATTCAATCTTAGGTCCATAGAACGCACCCTCGCCTTCTTGAATCTCGTATGCAATCTCCATTGACTCTAGTGCAAGCTTAAGGTCAGCCTCAGCACGGTCCCACATTTCGTCAGAACCGACACGTTGCTCTGGACGAGTAGACAGCTTAACAACGATGTTTTCGAAACCGAAAGTTGTGTAAGTGTCATAAACCATTTCAATACAAGCTTTAACTTCTTGTTGAACTTGGTCTTCAGTACAGAATACGTGAGCGTCATCTTGAGTAAAACCACGAACACGCATGATGCCGTGAAGTGCGCCAGACGGCTCGTTACGGTGACATGAGCCGAACTCAGCCATACGTAGCGGTAGATCACGGTAAGACTTAAGACCTTGGTTGAAGATCTGTACGTGACCCGGGCAGTTCATTGGCTTGATAGCGTATTCACGGTTCTCTGAAGACGTTGTGAACATCGCTTCTGCGTATTTGTCCCAGTGACCAGAACGTTCCCAAAGTACACGGTCCATCATTAGTGGGCCTTTTACTTCTTGGTAATCGTATTCAGTCAGTTTTTGACGTACGAATACTTCTAGTTCACGGAAAATAGTCCAACCGTTGTGGTGCCAGAACACCATGCCTGGTGCTTCTTGCTGCATGTGGAATAGATCCAATGCTTTACCAATCTTACGGTGGTCACGCTTAGCCGCTTCTTCTAAACGAACTAGGTGAGCTTTAAGCGCTTTTTTGTCATGGAATGCAGTACCGTAGATACGTTGAAGCATCTTGTTGTCACTGTTACCACGCCAGTAAGCACCAGCTACGTTTAGTAGTGTGAAGTGCTGACAGAAACCCATATGTGGTACGTGTGGACCACGACACATATCGATGTATTCTTCATGGTGGTATAGGCCTGGACGGTCGTCTTTAGAAACGTTCTCGTCTAGGATTTCCATTTTGTATGTTTCGCCGCGAGCTTCGAAAGCATCACGCGCTTCCTGCCAGCTAACTTTCTTCTTAACAACCTGGTACTTGGTCTTCGCTAGCTCTTTCATGCGCTTTTCGATCTTTTCTAGATCTTCTTGCGTTAGAGAGTGCTCAAGGTCGATATCGTAGTAGAAACCGTTATCGATAGTAGGACCGATCGCCATTTTCGCTTCTGGGAAAAGCTGCTTAACCGCGTGGCCTAATAGGTGAGCACAAGAGTGACGAACGATCTCAAGGCCATCAACTTCATCTTTAGCTGTGATGATTTCTAGGCTTGCATCGTTTTCGATAAGATCACAAGCATCAACACGCTCACCATCAACACGACCAGCAATGGTTGCTTTCGCAAGACCAGGACCGATTGATAGGGCAACATCTAGAGTTGATACAGGGTTGTCAAATTGACGCTGACTACCGTCAGGAAGAGTAATAATTGGCATTATTTGTCCTTTACAGTGGTGTTGCACACCAAGCAACACATGAAAATGTTTAATATATGTCTTTCAATCAACTAGTACGCTGATTGGGGATATATGCATAATAAATATACCCACGGAGAAGCAAATACAGATGCCTCGCTCGTGGGTATCAGAGCATTGTAACGAAATTATACTAAATGACAATAATCCATAGAATTTACTAATCTAAGCCGTTGTTAGGCAAACTCGTATCATAAAAGTGCAGCTTTGAGAATTAGACGTACTTTGGAAGGTTTGCCAATCCCCTAGCAGCATTCCATTGAACAGGTGCTGCCCAGGATTGACTGTCCTCGAAAATCTACTGCCATGAGGGGCAAGCTGGAGTCAGCAATAAAGGCCCAATGGTTTTCTCATTTGAAGGTGCGCAAGGTGGGCACTCTATTGAAGCTTTTAATAGCTAGCTGAATTTACTATTGGCTGGCGTCTTACCAAAAGATAAAAACCGAAACTGGATACCTCAAATGGACACTTACTGGTTCGAGAAAAGTAAGGAGTAATTTAGTAACATTAGAATGGCTAAGAATGCTGATATTTATTCTTAGCCATTCTTGACTAAACTTACTTATCGGCGGGCTAGTCGAGTATTTGTCAGCGTAACAATAATGTCGCTTATAGATAAATCGTACTCTATATAAATATCGCCTCTATATTGTACAAAGTGATCCGTTAGCCTTACGAATTTAACAAGTATTAGAAAATTAGTGCGATGAATAAACAATATCGCACTAGAAAGAAGTTAGATTTATCAGAGTAATGACGAATATTTTCAATTGTTTATGAGTCAATGATTCCGGCCATGCTTAAAAAGCCCCCTAATCAGGAGGCAAATTCAACGAATAGCTGCATTTGACTAACTGTTCCCAGCGAAACACTTAAACGTGTAGCCGTTTTCTAATCCCGTAATTGAACGCTTGTAAGATTGTGCTACTTCTTTTGCTGGAATTGTTAAGAAACCAGGAAAGAAATCACCATATACAGGAATAGATTCCTCCAATATTGTCGGGCTCACCACATTGATTCTAATACCGCGTGGGGCTTCTAACCCTGCAGATTTCGCAAAGAACTCGATGGCGCCACCAACTGTCGTCGCGCTCGTACCAAAACGAATTGGGGAATCTGAAGTGATACCGGAAGTTAGCGTTACACTACCGCCATCATTTAAATAATTAAGCCCTTCTTCAGCTAAACGAATCTGCCCCATAAGCTTACTCTGAAGGCTAACTTCCCAATCTTGATCGCTATACTCTCCGAATGCTTTAAACGAAACTTGACCAGCCGTACTAATAATCGCATCGATATTGCCGACCTTATCAAAAGCAGATCTAATCGATTCACGACTACTTATATCAATAAGTACATTACCAGAAGTGATTCCCATTTTGATCACCTCATGATCTCTTTCTAGTAGTTCAACCACTACTCTACCGATTGTGCCACTTGCGCCTACGATTGCTATTTTCATTCTGCATTCTCCAAATAAGTTGTGTCGATGAGTGAACGGTTGATAGCATAAACACTACGGGTGATACTAAAAACCTTAAAAAAGCACATCACTGTTTACATAATGGAGCTAATATGAATCTCACACATCTCGAAACATTTCTTAAAGTCGCTCGATTAAAAAACTTTTCAGCTGCAGCAGAACAACTTGACGTGTCAAAAGGTTTAGTTTCTCGTCACATAAAGTCATTGGAATCAGACCTAACATGTACCCTATTCCACCGCACGACACGAAGCGTGACATTGACGGAAGCGGGTAGAGAGCTACTTGATACCGCACAAAAGATTGAGGAGTTAACGCTAAAGGCTTCGAAAAACATTCAAGATTTATTAGCGGAAGACAGAGGTGATATCCGATTCACAGCTCCGAGTAGCCTGGGAAGTCAACTCTGTACAAAAATGCTCCCTGAATACAAGAAACAATATCCGAATATGAAAATTAACTTGGAGTTAACTACCGCTCTCAGAGATGTAGAGTTTGGTGAGTTTGATGTCGCTTTAAGAGCTCATGAGGACCTACCTGACAACTTAATCGCCAAGAACCTTGGAGCGATGAAGAACATACTTGTTGCGTCCCCTGATTGGCTAACCAACAACGTGATCAAAGCGCCTGAAGATATACAAAATGTGGAATGTATCCAGAATACCCTGAACCTAACTTGGAACAATTGGTCGCTATTTTCAAACGGCCACCAAGACGTATTAATTCGCTCTCAGGGTAAATACTCATGTTCAAGTTATGAAGGGATAAAAGCCCTCGCTACAGCACATATGGGGCTTGCTAACTTACCATTACCTGTTGTTGAAGAGTTGCTCGATAGCGGTCGACTGGTCAGAGTATTACCTGAATGGCACAGCTTACAGCATCATTTTTACTTGGTATATGCACAACAGCGATTTTACCCGAAGAAGCTAAGAGACTTCATCAACACACTCCTTATGTGGCGTGATGAGAATTCTCGCTGGTTTGTTTGATATGGATAGATAAAGTATTTAGATGACTCAAACTTTACGAAGGCTTGTAATTGGTTCTTTACCACTGCTCCCAACAACGTAGTTAAGGGTTAAGTTTTAGGATAGATGATTATCTCAATTTAGAAACAATTTTCACGTGTCGAGTAAGTTCCACGATACTAAAAACAAAATAATTGAGCATTATTTCTTATCTAAACTTCTATAGCAAAAGTTCTATCGCCAAGCGACTCCATGTTAGTAAACACTTTTGATCAGAACATAAAATACAAGTTGATCTACGCCCCCTCCAGCAAGATTCTAGTATTGGAACAAGCCGCCCATTATCAAAAGCCTAAGTTAACGTTCATTGTCACCTCTACAGTACGCCTAGAACCGATTGGCACATATTTAAACGTCAAAGGTCGCTAAGCAACGATTCCAGCTGGTCGTATAACTTAAAAAGCTAAGTTTAGATTTGAAACAAGTTTAATAGCTAACCCCAGAAAACAGCATTACACATTTAGGATCCGTTTATCGAAATATATTAATTCTTCATGACAGAATTTTTACCAAGTGCAACTAAGTGTAACGCTTTAGCTTCAGGCTAACCTTTGTACATAGAGAAGTACAAACGAAGCTTTCGAAAAATAATATTCTCCCTTCCCCCTTTAATGCATTAGCATTTTTATGCAGTAGTCTATACACCTCCAAAACAACTTAAAACCCAACCACTTTATTTACGAGGTAAATTAAATATTTTCACCCATGACTTTATTTTGAATTTTATTAATAGACTCCAGTACACTTCAATCTTAAATATTATTTACATATAACATAACAATTACACCAACCATCTATTTTTATAACATCTAACCACTGGCCGATAATAATAAATAAAACATTGAAAAAGTAATCATTTAGTTATAAATTCCAATTTTAAATCAGGTTAAATTTGAGAAATAATGAAATTAAAAATACTTTTATTAGCAACATCTTTTGCTTTGTCTCACAATGCTTCTTCTCGCGAAGTTGAAGCAAAAATTTATTGCGGCAATGACGAGGGAACAAATTGGGGTTGGCTTCACACTGATGAATACAACCCTAGCAATGAAAACATAGTCACTATTCGCGGCGACTTTAAATTCTTCCAAACAATGACGTATGATACATGGGAAACTCCACACTACATCCACAAAGGAGCACTTATTATTAGCGAATCATCGGATTACTATAAGTACTTGTCAGATTGTCAATCATATGGCTTTCACAATGATATCAATGGAGATAGTTGGCATAACTGGAATGTTCACGCAGAAATTCCTGGTTATTCTAGACATTGGATGGGAATTGCGACGAGAGACCCTGATATAATGCTAAGTCCGGGTTATTACTCAAGCTATAGTGGAAACCCAGAACCGACGAACAATTGATCAATCTCCCACCCTAAAAATCTTCACAATGCAATAAATTATTTAGTCATTTGCGAATCGTATGAAATAACAAAACTTGGTAACTATTTTTTACTTTTAAAAAGTGTTAAAAAATCTCACATCCCTTCAGGGTGTGAGATTTTTATTTCAAGCATTTTAATTATCACTTTTATCTTTAATAATTTTTATAAAAAATAAACTAACTTAAGAATGCTCATTGATATCTAAAGACTACAAGCTGATGTTGGCTTAGCTCCATTCCTTATTTGATTTCGCTTTAACGCACGCTTTTTAAAAAGATTAAACTTTATTCTTTCTTTTCGATGTGCAGTAAAGCTAACTTGAAGCTGAGCCTCTTCACCAAGAGCTAAACCGTCATTTTCACTCATGTATTGGTACCAAGAGTTATTCTCTAGATCATTGAAGTTTTCTGGTATCTGCCCTAAATAGCTGACATCTGCAGTAGCGATATGAGACCATGCCGCCAACTGCTCTTCAAATAACGGAGTACAAGATTCACAAGGAAGCTGATTCACAAACACCGTTAAATTTCCCCCCGATTCGAGATCTCCGCTAAGAATATCTCTTTCGATTCTTCTCATTGCTTTTATTTCAGCATCATTTGCTCTTGCAAAAGATGAAGCTCTAAAATAACGACCACTACTGTTGTACTCCTCTTCTGTAATTTTCCCTGTAACAAGGCGCTCATCAGCCCTCATTTCGGCCTCAATTTTTTGGGTAAAGTCAACAGTATGACCTTGTAAGCCCGGAGTTGGTGTCTCACCACTAAATGAGTGATAAATGCGAGTAGCGCGTTCTCCATTTGGCATGGTGTAATGATATTCAAATCGTGCAATCGACTTTGAACCGACTCTCTGGACACCTCGCTCTACATCACTTTTTTTAAAGTTGGCTGGAGATACAATGTCAATATATGCCTGACCATAAGAGTCAACAATTCTATCTACAGTGTCATTAAGCAATGTAGTGGCTACGCTCTCAGATTCAGTAACCCGAGAAACATTGACATCGGCAGAAAAAACGGAAGCAGAGAAGATAGCAAGCGGCATAGCTATTATTTTCATTTTATTATTCATTATTTTTTCCTCAATCTATCTCACAATATTCAGTTATAAATGCCTCTTGGCTCGCGGCAACCTCTTCATCTTCCCAGAGACCTTCCGCTCCTAATTCAGCAGCTTCGCTAGTAGTAAAGAAGTCAAACGAACTCAACCCCTCCATCGCCAACGCTAGTGGCAAAAGCGTATTCAACAAATTAGTTAAGAAGCTTCTTTGCTGGCTGGTGTGGGAATATTTTGGCGTTATCGCTTGAGAGAACTCTTGCGTATACCAAGTCCAAAGTGCTTTGTCTGTCATATCAACAAAACACTGATTTCGTGTATTCTGTGAACCTCGGTATTCAAAGTCTGAATTACAAGGGAAGTCAATGTAACCCACACGATCAACAAGTGCTGCTGAAAGGCGTGCTAATCGATACTGTGTTTTGAGATATTTACGGTTATGCTTATATGGATTAATAACAGAATTAATAGAACCGTTTAATACCGTTATTAAGTACTCTTTATCACTTTCCGATATCTGATTTAATCGATAAGTATCATTCAAAAATCTATCAATAACATCGGTATAGATCCCATTTCTTCTCCAACTAGATTCTTCGATTATATGACTCTTATCTCGCACAATTTGAACTGCTAACGCAAACTTTGAAACTAGTGCATGTACATTAAAACTATAATAGTCATCTTCAGCTGAGAAAATACTCCACGCTTTGTGATAAATATCAGGATCAACTTGAGCTTTCACGACATTTGCTCTAACAGCTAACGGGTCGTTGTGGTAGAAAAAGCTGCCTGGGACAGAGACACCACCCGGATTAAGTTGAACTTCGGAAAACTCGATTTTTGGCCTCGCTTTAGTGTAACCGGCTTCCTTGGTAAACAAACTTAGGGAAACAGTTTCAGACGGTTCTACATCATAATGGCTTTTAAAGTCTCCCCAGGCTTGTTGCCAAGTAATATCATTAAGTAACCACTCTGAACTGTAGTCGATATTAGAGTAGTCTGAATCTTGCTGTAGCAGAAATATATCTTTTACATATTCAGCGGTATACCTCTTTGCCGTATCGTTGTGGTGAAGTGCCTTTATAAACGTATCAGCTTGTACAGCAAATGTACTCGATGAATAGGGCGCTATTATCATAATTGCCAACAGCGATGTTTTCTTTATCATATTTTCTTATCCTTTCGACGCCAAATAAAACCAATTGCATACCAAGCCAAATATCACACTCACTAAAAGATATGTTTATAACAATAAGTCGAATTTTTTGTAATTATCGCTGATAAGATAAAATCAAGTTAAATCATTATTTTTTAAATACTATTTTGTTAATTAAGAATGAGATATAGAAAAGCCCCTCTCGGGGCTTTATATGTTAAGCAAATTTGATTCGCTACAAATTTAATTCGCTTAATTCGACAATACCATCGATACTACGGGCATCCAGCGCTGATATTATGTAGATAAGTCGTACAGGCTGTGCATCACCTGCGAACCTCAACGCTAATTTACTCTTTGAGGCGCGTTCAGCCTCTTCAATCACAACATATGTACTGTTCGCGATCACCAATTTAAGTTGGTTTCCTTCGTATTGGATTACGACTTGGTCACGATCAAAGTCAGATAAGTCAATAAACGAAGCATGGCTGTTATCGTTGATTAACACTTGTTTGTACCGACCAATAGCATCATTTATGTCGTAGCCATTACTGCGGCCCGATGTCGAGAGAACAATAGCATCTGTACCGTCGAGTTTGACCACTTCAATCAGCTCACCACGAGTAGGCTCCGAAATGAGTGACCAAGCATCGCCAGTTCTAAACACATCTTGGTAGCTCCCTATCGAGATACTCCCTTGTTGATCATCGGATTGAATCAGCTCGTTGGTTTCTGGTACGAAGAACAGTTCACGCACTATAGGGCCTTCCACCGAGCCAATCCAAATCGCTTGTCCTGATTTGCCGAGACGAATCTCTTTGCCCGTTTCGATCACAAGCCAGCGATCACTGTTTTTGCCTAGATGAATCACGGCACCAGTTTCAAAACGTTCTGATAAAGTGTCTAGTATCCCCTCGCTCTCTATCAGCCAATGTTCACTAACTTCGACAAGCTTTGGCAGTTCATTCGCCGTCAACTCAAACACCAACCCGCTCTCTGTTTCTGCTCGATAACCGTCATGACTCACATAAACGTCAGTCAATACCTCACCAATCAAATCAGACTCAACAGGCTCAGTCAGTAGTCCGTCGGCAATGAATCGGAAGTCCGGTGTAAAGTTATACATTTGTTCTAAAGCGAAAGAAGGCTGGGTATATAACTTGCCTGTCATTGGCTCAAACAGCCAAACAGATTGGTCGTCTTTCTTACCAACCAGTTTTAGTTGCTTATCGCTCCATTGGTTTGGTATTAAAACAAACTGCTCACTTGACGGCAGATACCACGCTTTCAGAGCTTTACCATCAAAATCTGACAATCCAAAAATCATAAGCTGATGTTTGGTGCCGTTAAATTTGGCCACCAACGTATCTTGCCAGTTGTACTGATACTGCTCCATCCATTGCTGGTTAATTGCGATCAGGCTTTGCGTCCCCTCAGGCGTTAACACATGAATTTCGCCATTGTCACTCGCGATATAGACATGCTCCTGGGCAGTAACCTTGTCACCTTCTTTTAGAGTAACGTTTTTAATTCGTCCCTCTTTTTGAAGATAAATAGATTGTTCTTTCTCACTATAGAAATACGCGACATTCCCATCCACAAGCAGCAACTTGAGCTCTTCCATAGCAGGTAACGTACTCACGACTGTTGCCTTTTCTTTGCCAATAATGCTCCACACTGGGGTTTCACCTTCAACGGCAACTTCAATGGTATCAGCCAGTTGTGTAGGCATTTTCTCGTAAACCGAAAGGTCAAATGGTGCAAATTCGCTCGAACTCATGGAATCCGTGATTAAACGTCTGTGAGCCGAATCGACTGGCGCAACCAGAGCTTGATACAACCGTTCATTGCCATGAATGTCTGTCAGCATTAATCCACCTTCTGTTAAACGGTACAGATATTTGATTTGCGACTGATCAGGCATATGGTACGTGGCTGCAACATGAACAACGTTCGCCTCCGTCCAAGCATTGAAGCTGACAGAGATAGAAGGCCTAGACGGCTGGAATAACGTGTAAAAGCCCGTCATCTCGCCAGTGGCAATATCAACTTTCCATAATAAGCCATACTGCTGATTAAACAGCCAAGCTTCATCACTGGTTGCCGTTAGCAATTGCGCTTGCTGCGAGAGTTCAACAGAAACATCGCGGCTCACTATCACACGATCATTATTAATGTCGTAATAAGCGGTACCAAGAGGTTCTCCGGCTTCTTCATAATTATTGATAACAACATAATCACCAAGAAGCTGATGCTTTTCAGCTAACGCTTCAAGGTGCTCAATCACATGAGAGCTGCTCTCGTCTTTTTGAGCGTCTGTCGCGATCAACGACAGTGTTAAGTCTTCCACCTGCCAGATTTCACCTTGGTCTGTAAATACTTCGACAACTGACTCGCTCAACGAGGAGATATCCAGGGTGACGGTGCCAATTTTCAACACTTCATTCGTTACTTCAGGTGTGGCTCCCTTAATAGCTCTCGCGTCAACCACCCACTTGACCGATGCTGCAGAGTCTTCTGAAAGTACGAACTTCGCGTGCGGCTGTACGATCAATTCTTGTTTACCCGATTCAGCACTCAAATGGTAAGTCAGCTTTCTCAAACCAAGCTCTTTAACCTCTGGCGTGACGACAATACGCTCCATATCTCCCAGCTTTACGGATACAGTGTGCGGAACGAACTGCTCTCGCATAGTGCGTATGACATATTCCGATGGGAAAACGTAAAAGTCGAAGTCGAAATCAAGATGCGTTTCAAGCGATCTTAATATACTGAATCCTTGGTCGTTCCTAGTGGTCGAGCCTGGTAGGATTTCATAGTCATAATCAATGTACGACTTGCCTGTTGCGGGTAGCACTAGTGTGGAGCTGTGAGAATCGATACCAACGTACGAGCCATAGCCTAGTCGCTCTCTTAGCGGTAAAGCCTTAGACTTGTCTCTCAATGCTTTTGGTAGATCGCCCGCCCAAAAGAAGTAGTTCAACCAACCGGATCCGGTTTTACCGTGCTTAGAAGAGTAAAGGGCTTGGCTACCAAGCTCCATTTGGCCGTTTGATAAATCAATTTGGTTAATGACCGCGCCAGGAATTGGCAACAAAACATTCTTCTCAGCATCATAACGGTATCCACCTTCACGGTAAGCATTGTCGACTTGATAGAAGTAGTGCCCTACTTGTTGCGCATCCATCGCAATATCACCAAACGCTTCAGCTAATGCAGTAAAGCCTACCCCTAAACCACCGACGATAGCTCCAGCTTCTCCCAGTACTAAAGCAGTCGTAGAAGCTTCTGCAATACCAGCCCCCAAAGCGGCTCCGCCGATCACAGTGCCGACCGCATTAAAACCAAGTTGAGTTCCGAAGATTGCTTGTTGTTGAGCATTCTGCGCATGGGCAAGTTCATAAGCGCTCAAACTGACATTCACAGCACCAAATACCAATCCAACGCCCTGGTTCGCAATGCCTGATAGGCTGTTTACTGTAGCGTTTACAAGCTCAGCATCGGTAGCTACGGCAACCTTAAATAAATTTACCATGTGCTGAGCATCCATCAGAAGGCCATGGGAGATCTGTCCTGCCATAACGTAGCTGTGAATCTCCAGTGCTTTCTGTAAGGCACTACTTTTCTCACCCGAGATTTCGCTTCTTTTTTCGTTTTGAAACCAAGTGATAACCGACTGAACCGCGAAACCTGCATTCAAACCATCGAATCCTTGTACGTCTTCAAATTCAAAGGTTGGAACACGTTGGCCAGTGCGAAGATCAAAGCGAGCCTTAACGTTGGCATATTGCTCATGGAGATACTCACTAACTTGGATCAACTCTCGCCCTTGAATTTGTACCCTTTGTTCCATTACCCCATCTGGTGAAACAAAAGTGATAGCGGAATATCCGGGAGATGACTCCTCAATGCTCCCTATTACTGGCAACCACTCCTCTGGCAATCGATACTGAGTCTTCGCACGTTCTATCGCGCTGGATAATAAGCTGGCATGCTCATAAGCTTTGACTTTAGTTAGATTCATTCTCAGAGCGATATCCTGTTGTGCTTTACTCTCTGAGTTTTCTAAAACGATAATAGACTCATCATCGTCAATCGTCATGATAGATGCATCATCATCAATAGTGACAATGGAATCCTCGTCGCTCAAAGTAACGATAGAGTCTCCATCTCTCACCGGGCTAAGCGGCTCTGCAGAAGAGAGGTCGAAAACCTGCTGACCAGGTAAAATTTCTACTAGAGACATTTTGGATGTATCAATTGCTAGCACGTTGAATTCAGGGTTAGCTTTGGTCCCCAGTGATAGGTAGAATTCCGCCATCTCATGCACCACAAAATGTGCTTCTAACGCTTTTTTGAGAGATTTCAACGAAGAAAATTCAACAGCTGCAAAGTTAGGATCATAGAAGTAAAAACGTTTCTGTCCCATATCATTAATCGCAGCAACACCAACCGAATGTGTACTCGTATTGACCGCTAGTGAAACTTGTCCTTGCTCCGAGAGACCACGTTCTACAGCCGCTATAATGCCCGCAATATCGAGTTGGCCGATCATTTGGCTGCTTTCTCTTGCCTCATAATTCGAGTGCAGGTTGCGAAGTGCATCTAACAAGAAATGGCTTTCCGCATCATGTGGGTTTGCAGCACCGATAAACAGCTTGTCAGAAAAGTTTCGGATAGACTCTGTACCCCTAGAGATCGCAACAGACATCGCGCGTACCAGAGGGTAACAACGCCCACTACCATCACCCATCAGCGTCAGCACAAACCCTTGAGGTAGGCTCGCGACAACTCGACCACCTAAACGAGACATTTCTCGATTAAACTTAGCGGTAAAATCTAAGTTCTTAGTGATGTTCTCTTTGGTAATTTGATTGCTGATTCGCCTAATTAGCGCTCCTTGCTGCCGAGCATCGAGATCATTAGACCCCAATAGCAATAACTGCTTTTGCGTCAGAGTCATTGACTCGTCGTAATCAGGAAGCCAAATCGCTTCAAAATTATTATACCCGTCCTCGTAAGCGGCTTTTTTACTGCCTGATAGATCTTTTATTGCTCTCTCTTTTACCAAGAAACGTTGGTGTATTTGGCTCTTATCAAAATTGCCAGTCCTTAGGCTGTTGTCTGTAACAATGAGCTGCCCTAGGCCACTTTCTGACTTTTGCTGTAGGTTCAGCCACATCTGATCGACCTGCTCAGACAAGGTAATCATTGATTGAGAGTTGTTGTCTAGCTCCAACAAGCTGGCACGCAGTAACGATAGCTTCTTCATCGATTGTGCGTTATTTGAGTTACCGGGTAGTTTTAACTTGGCGAGCTCAGCAATTCTTTGTCTAGCAAGCGATTTTCTCTGCGCTGAGATCTTCTTAGTGAGTTGAGTTCTCAGCTCATTCCACCGCTTTAAGCTTGAGTGCGTTTCTAGCACTTTCGCTTCCATTGGGTCATAAGGGAGGTCTTCAATCTGAGCCGTAGACAAACCAAACCTTTTTGCCAGCTCAAGTACCTCTTTCTGCAGGCTTGTACGATTTTGCTCAAACAGTTGAGTTAAGTTTTCACCGACTGGCATAAAAGACACCGCCGTTGTGGAGCCCGTACGGCGAACCTCTAAATCACTAAAACTATTGAATGACTGCTTCTGTACGACGCTTTGCCAACCTTTGTCATTATAAACAAAGAAGGTAACATCGAGTCCTTTATCAAACTTGGTCACATCTCCAATGCGATACCCTGAACTTAAATCTCGCAATGCAACAACATTATCGTACAGAACGTAGGCGTGCGGACGCTTGTCAAAGTAAATGCGATAGTGATCAGCGTCTTGATCGACCACAACAATCGTTCCTCCATTGTTGGAGGCCGCCACTAAAACCTGGCCGACTCTGGCAGACTTAGCAATATCAATGAATGAGGGCATATTGTCGAGTAAAGGCTCACCGATAACTCGCAATTTGTTACTTCTGGAAAATTGGGTATTCTCAAACCCCAATTGGTAACCATCAGTCCCTGATTGCATTAGTGGTTTGCCTTTATGAAGCGAGTATTTACCCATAAGAGGCGTAACATCAAGAGTATGCTCTTTGAGGAATCGTTGGGGATCACGGATGAAATCAGCAGCCGCTGTCATAGAGTCCATTTGCTCAGATTTATAATCAAAAGCAGAGTCGAGCAAAGGAATACGAGAAGAATCATAACCATGAGCGCTTAGCGCCTCTGGTAGCAAAACCGCTAGACTCTCACCACCAAATAAGTTTTCAAGAATCGCATCAGTCGCAACAACCGCTCTTGCACCACCGTGGCTGGAGAAAGCAAAACGTGAGCTTTCAGAATAATTTCGGCCTTTAGCAAGTGAAACCATACCCAATGGGGTGTGTTCAACCCAAGCTTGTTCCGGGATACGTTGCGCTAAAAAGTCGATGACTCGTTGAGCATTGTTGATGTCCGCGCCCTCAATATACAACACAGCTTGGTCCGTCAATGAGCCAAAATATGCCGGCGCCATAATTTTCGCCTGCCTGACTACATCTGCGACTTCACCAGAGTACAAATGGCCGAAAGCGCTAATCACTTGCGGTAAGTACTCTTTGGTAAAATTGAGGGTAATTCGAGACGTAAAAAGAGACTGCGATTCTGGCTCGGAATAAAACGTTTCCGGAATAAAACGGGCAGAAGTCGCGCTGCTGATAAAACTAGCCTTGGATACTTCAGCTATGGGGCGTTCGTTGAAGCCCTGGATGTTAATATTTAACCCAGCACTAGACTCGTCAAGTTGACGCAACATTTGATAAACACCTTCACTCTCTTCGGTATTTAGAGGTGTTAAAACAGGAGGTTTTGCTGAAGAGTAAGCGTCATAAAAGTCTTGATGTACATTCGACTTTAACAAGATGTACTGCTGGCGAGCCCCAACTGTCCAATGCCCTTCTTTACTCAACGTTGATTTGATATCCGATACCAGCCGCCTGTTTGCTGGACTGTTTAAGATTGAATCACGCGTACTACGCATTGCACTTAGAAAGGCGTTAAATCCCACTTGATACTGCCTTTCTTCAAAAGTCGATGAAGAATAAACTGAATTTGAAATGTGGATATCATTCCCCTCTTCACTAGATAGCGAGTAAGGACTAATAAAGGCCGACGCCAATGCTGTCGTTAATAGTTTTTTTCTCATAATGGTTTAATTTATAAAATGCAATTTGATTTATATAACTAACAAACCATTGGTAATCAATCAATAAATTTTGAGTATATTTAATTTCAAGCACCAAAAATGAAGGATAAAAGAAAAATAATTAAAATAATGTAAATTTAAACGAAAATAATACATAAGGTTTAATCAGAATTTAGGTTGTAGGTGGTACAAAAAAACCATAAAAATCTGCATTCCCCAATATAGTCAAAGTAAGAGAAGTTACAACGTACTGCGCGAATTTTAAAAATTTATGTATGCAGGCTTTCCCCAATAAGGAATGAAAATATGATAGTTTTTCAGACATAAATACAATCATTATTTAGAAGCGTAATACCTTGCTAATTATCATTTCAAATGAATAAGACTCGGAAAAATCTATATAAATAGGCGTTTTTTCCTAAATCAGTTGGACCTTTTTCAACTCATGCGATCTAAAACTTTATGATATTTAGAACATTGGTGAGATGGGGAAATGAATCAGTAATGACTCTAAAGCATAGGACAATAGCGGAATGATAAATACCATCAGGTAATATCTACGGCTCTATATTTAAAGAGGCTCTGTATCGATGTAAAGAATAACGATGAATCGGAATAAGGCTTGAAAGCAAAAGTAAATCTCAACTTATCTGCTAGTGTCTCACTACAAACAAGGCATGTAGTATCCAGCATAAAGACGGAGCCGCTGAAATCATAAACGCAAGATAAGGGAGCGTATCGGGAAGAGGAAAAATTCAGAAGAGGATACTCGTAAATACCTATTATAAGTAAGAAGAAAGTTATGGGACTCTTGCTCGACTGAGCCCCATATATTTTGAACTAATCTACTGAACCCTGTGTTTACTGTTTAGGTACTTTATCATTTTCTGTCTTCCAATTTAGAAAATGAAGAACGAAGAAAATAGGTCATAAGAAGGAAAAACAAGACATAGACACTTAAACCACCGCCACTACCATTGCCACTCGCTTCACCACCACCAACCTCACTACCCTCTGTTGGATTAAGGGGCTTAACATTTGTTGGATTAAGGGGCTTAAGATTCTCATTCGACGAGCTTGCAGGTTCATATTTTACAGCAATAGTCAGCGTATTTTTTGGAGTTTTCAGTTCAATAAGACCATCTTGATCTTTATCAAGAGTAAAGGTTAGTTCACAGCGCTCAAAAGGGTCTACCTCTTTGTTACAATCTGAATCTGGATACATAGTGATATTGTCACTGCTATACACATTACTATCATCCAAAAGATTCACAGGATCAGGGGTTAAATTTTGAATAGTAAAGGTAGTTCCTTTACCAATCTCACTGACTTTGATTAGGGTAGGCCCGTTCCAAGAGTTTATAAATGGAGCCATCTGTTTAATAACCTGTTTAGTGAACGCTTGGTACAGAACAACTCTATTGGTAGAAGATGGAGAGCTATCAGCTTGGTATATCCCCGCATGCGTAACTCCATAAGTTAAATCAATTCCATTTTGTTCTACCACTATAGGACCACCGGAGTCACCATGGTTTGCATTACTGTAGCCCACATTATCATCATAACTAAACTTGTTGCTTTTTGAGCAGACCAATTCGTCCATACTACTCGGCCACCAATCCAAATCTGTCGGGATTTCATAGGGTTTAAGTTTACAATCGCGTTCTAAAGAAACCGTTGTTTGTAGCAAATAGTCTGAGGGGCGTGGGTCATCTGAGAAGTCGCTACAGTCCCCAGACAAACAGAGAGTATTGCCGAACCCCATAACTCGGGCAGGTTGTTTGTCGATCATAGCCTCATAGTTTCCTAGATAAACGGCTTTATCGAGCACCAAGCCTTTGTTAATGTAATTTTCTAAATCAAGGACGATGATATCTTTATTATACATCCAGTCATCGTCTCCCCATTGACTGCTTTCTCCCGAAATATTCACTACCTGAGTAAATATTTCAGGCTTTTTATTATCAGAAGCAACCTTTTCCAAACCAACAACTATATTTGCACTTAAACGCAATTTACCTTCTTTTGGAAATTGTTGTCCTGGCAGCTTTCCATACCACCATGGGTCTGGACTATCACCTTCTGCAAAGCAATGGGTAGCAGACAAAAAATACCGACCTGCAATAATGACACCGCCACAGTTAACTCTTGATGGAAAGTCATAATCCACGTAATCAAGGGTTAAAGCTGAAAAATATGGGTACTTCCCTGCTTCTATATGCTCACCGTCATTAATTTTCAGGTCACCATTAGCGAACACTGAGTGTGAGCAAACAGTAAATAATAGCGTTGAGAAGCAAGCTTTAAAGTGTGTCGAAGAGAATCTTCTCATAAGAACATACCTTCTGTAATAGAGTAGGAAAATACCGAACATGTTACACGCTTTGCTTTAATCAGAAATGAAACCTTATTCTTTATTTACAACACTATCAATTCTAGCTTGTTTATGAATAGAGTTTGCAAAAAACATTCATCGTCAGTCACGAATTGCACATTAAGACTAAATGGTACAAAGGTGCTAAATATGGTGACAACCAACTTTAACAAACAAACATTGAAATAATTTTTGGCTACAGCTATGTGATGCAACGCTCGCCAGTAGAGGGTATCCATCATTGAGAATATCTTCAATATGGACAACTCGACCGATGTGGCCTTTCAATTGGCTTATCGGCACCAGTGGTGAATCTAATTAAACAGAAGGTGATGGAATAAAAAAAGCCGAACAGTTAAGTTCGGCTTTGAAATCGTATTATCACTGTTAATAGACAGAGCGACGACTAACAGAGAGGCAATTACGCACTCAAAATTCTTGAGACTGCAGTGCGAATGTCAGAGTCAGCCGCGTTTGCTGGCAGGCTGAATGAGATGTATTGGTCACCGCGGAAGCTCAGTGAACGGTCAATTTCGACTAAGCAGTGCACCATAGAGCCATCTACAATAAACGACAGTTCGATTTCTTTATTATTCACGAAGCCGCCGCTACGAAATTCAATCTCTTGGTAACAACCCGAACGTGAAGCGAAGGTATTCCCTTTCAAGTAGCCCTTCTCTACGTCTGCTTTCACCATTGTCATGCCCGAAGCTTCAACACCTTGAATGATTTTCGCGACTGTTGGCAATGGGTGAACGGAGATAAAATCACGGTCTTTAGGATCAATTGCGAAGCCGATATCTAGGTTGGTTTCTACCCAAACATGGCACTGATTCATTTTTGCGTTCAATGCCGTCACTGGCGTTTCATCGTTCAGTTTAAGGTGAAATGGCACCAACTTAGTTTCACCGGGTTGAATCACAAACGGCTCTACAGCTTGAATACGACCGAGTGAAAAGGTTTCGTAGCTAGTGCTGTCTTCTGTTTCCACCTTCACTTCTGTGTTGAGAACCAAGTTAATCATGTCGATTTGTTGCTCAACATCACCACCAATAATGTGAACGTTACCAGACAACTCGCCACCTTGGAAAACGTCAATATTGTCTAAGACGGTATCGACCTGAGCTGCACCTATGCCTAGCGAGGCCTTTAATTTCTTAAACATATCCTTTCTCTTTGTAATTATTTGACTAACTAGGGCGTGTTGACAATTTGCGACACTTGCCCCTTAGAATCAAGATATTTGCGCTATCTATGTTGAACAAGCTCACATCCTCTGAGGAAATATTGAAATCGTGAAAAAATCCGTTACTCTATTTGTATAGTCAAATAAGGTTTCATTATGTCGAAAGCGCCGCTCTACCTGCAAATAAAACAGTTCATAGACGATAAGATCAGCAATGGTCATTGGCCGGTTGGCTATCAAATCACCACGGAACTCGAACTCACAGAGCAGTTCAACGTGAGTAGAATGACGGTGAATAAAGCCATTCGAGATCTTGTGTCTGATGGCAAGCTAATTCGAAAACCAAGACTAGGCACTTTTGTGTGTGAACCACAGGAAAAAGCACAATCTCCCCTACTTGATATCAACAACATCGCGCAAGAAATCAAAGACCGTGGCCAAACGTACACAAGCCAAGTGACCAAACACGATAGTATCAAGGCTGATGAGATCACCGCTACACGGTTAGGTGTGATGATCAATGCGGAAATCTTCTATAGTGAAATCATCCACTTTGCCGACAACACACCGATACAACTAGAAGCTCGCTGGGTAAACTCACAAGCGGCTCCCCAATACTTAGAACAAGACTTTTCAACCTCAACACCAAATGAATACCTTTCCAAAAGTTGCCCGTTGAGTGCGATTGAACACACGGTCGAAGCCATCATCCCGGACTCCAATATCCGTCAGGCATTAAAACTAACGGAATCAGAACCTTGTTTGCTTCTTAATAGAAGAACATGGAGCAAGGAACGCCTTGTCAGCTTTGCATTACTCTACCACCCAGGCTCTAAGTATAAATTAAGCTCTAAGATAGTTTTAGATTAAAGAATATCATCCAGATCGCCGATCACATTTTTGCAACATCAACTTGATTCTGGTCAGTATTTAGCCTATTTATTTGTATATACATTTATTGTTTGGCAAAGATCTAGGTGATTATGAATTTGATCCTCAAAAATGCACGAGTGGTCTCGATGAGCTCGGGAGCCGACGGTTATCAACCTTCTTCCCCGCAAGATATCGTTATCGAAAACGGTAATATCGTATCCCTGTCACACTCAAGCGATGAGTCACTTCATTGTGAAACTGCGAGTGCTAGCCGCTCTGTTGATCACATCATCTACGACTGCAAAAATAAGCTCGTTACCCCAGGACTGATTGATTGCCACACACATCTGGTGTTTGCTGGTAATCGTGCTAATGAATTTGAGCAGCGTCTAAATGGGGTGTCCTACACCGACATCGCAAAACAAGGCGGTGGTATTTTAGCAACGGTAACGGCGACAAGAACCGCACAAGAAGCCGAACTGGTTGAGATGGCGCTGCCTCGATTAGACGGCCTTCTACGAAGTGGTGTCACCAGCGTTGAAATAAAGTCTGGCTATGGCTTAACGCTTAATGACGAACTTAAGATGTTACGTGCTGCTAAAGCCTTAGAAAACCACCGTCGTATTAAGGTTATCACCACACTACTCGCAGCACACGCTGTACCACCTGAATATAAAGAACAACCCGACCACTACGTTGATCTGGTATGCCAAGAGATCATCCCCAAGGCTGCTGAGCAAGGGTTAGCCGACGCAGTCGACGTATTCTGTGAATCGATCGGCTTCAACCTAGAACAAACCGAGCGTGTATTTGCGGCAGCTAAAGAACATGGGCTAGCGATCAAAGGGCACACAGAACAGCTTTCGAATATGGGTGGCAGTGCGCTTGCTGCTAAATACAATGCTCTCTCTGTTGATCATGTGGAGTACTTAGATGAAGCAGGTGTAAAAGAGCTGGCCGAATCAGGCACAGTCGCCACCTTATTACCGGGCGCTTTTTACTTTTTGAAAGAGACTCAACAGCCACCAATCTCCCTACTTCGCGAGCACAACATCCCAATGGCAATCGCGACCGACTTAAACCCCGGCACCTCTCCTTTTGCGGATTTAACGCTGATGATGAACATGAGCTGTACCCTATTTGGCACAACCTCGGAAGAAGCATTACGCGGGGTAACTTGCCATGCAGCTGCCGCCATTGGCGAGTCGCAAAACAGAGGCAAAATTGAAGTGGGTTACTCTGCTGATTTGGCTATTTGGAATATCGAGCACCCTGCCGACTTAAGCTATCAAGTTGGTGTTCCGCACCTGCATAAACGCATTGTTAATGGCGAGGTGTGTCATGACTCAATCTAAATCCAACAGCATTAACACAGTATCCACTACTCATAACTTTGTATGGACGGGACGCAATGATCTTGAAGATGGTGAGCTCGGTACTCGAGTTCATCACATTACCAAGCAAGTACAAAGTACTGATTTACATAACGGACTTAATGATAACACTGTTGCATTGGTTGGCTTTGCTAGCGATGCCGGTGTTGCAAGAAATAAAGGACGTGTTGGCGCAAAACAAGCACCTAATTTGATTCGCAAAGCGTTAGCTAATATGGCTTGGCACAATGATGCACGCGTTTCTGATCTTGGTGACATCAAATGTAACGATGATCAACTAGAAGTTAGCCAAAAGCAGTGTGCAGATGTGATTGCCAATGCACTATCAACCAGCAAAGTGATTACCCTCGGTGGTGGTCACGAAGTGGCTTGGGCGTCTTTCCAAGGTCTCGCTGAGCATCTAAATCAAACGGCCCATTCACATAAATCCGACGGCCTGCATAACGCTCAATCAGTTCACAAACCTAAGATAAGCATAGTTAACTTTGATGCTCATTTTGATCTTCGTGAATTTGAAAGCGACATCGCTGACGTCAAGCCAAGCTCAGGTACACCATTTAATCAGATTAGTGAATACTGCCACGCACATCAGTGGCCATTTCAATACGCTTGCCTAGGGGTAAGTGCTGCCAGCAATACCAAAGCGCTGTTCAACAAAGCCGACCAACTTGGTGTGTGGTACGAGCATGACCGCGACATCACCCAAGTAAACCAAACAGCTCAACTGGTTAAGTTGCAAAAATTCATCGCTGATTGTGATTACCTCTATCTCACTATTGATCTCGATGTCTTCCCTGCGGCGACTGCGCCGGGTGTCAGTGCCCCAGCGGCAAGAGGCGTCAGCTATGAAGCGCTCGCGCCTTTCCTAGAACAGATTTTTAAACACAGTGAGAAACTCATTATCGCGGACATTGCGGAATACAACCCAGACTACGACGTCGATGGCCAAACGGCTCGATTGGCGGCTCGTTTGTGTTGGGATATTGCCAGTGCAATGGCCAGTGAATAAACCAGCTATACAGATAAATACAACTACAACGATATAACGTGAAACAGAAGGAATTTCAAAATGACGGAACACCACAACAGTGACCCTCGTCTCGACACGACTCGCGAAATTCGCGCACCTCATGGCACCACTTTGCGCGCAAAATCTTGGTTAACAGAAGCACCACTACGTATGCTGATGAACAACCTAGATCCTGATGTGGCAGAACACCCGCATGCACTGGTTGTGTATGGTGGTATTGGTCGTGCAGCACGCGATTGGAAATGTTACGACAAGATTGTTGAAGTATTAGAGCGTTTAGAAGACGACCAAACACTACTTGTTCAATCGGGTAAACCTGTAGGCGTGTTCCCAACTCATAAAAACGCACCTCGCGTTTTAATCGCTAACTCGAACCTTGTTCCACACTGGGCAAACTGGGAACACTTCAACGAGCTCGATAAAGAAGGCTTGATGATGTACGGCCAAATGACCGCTGGTAGCTGGATCTACATCGGTTCACAAGGCATTGTTCAAGGTACTTACGAAACCTTTGTCGCTATCGCGAAGAAACACTTCCAAGGCGAAGCAAAAGGCAAATGGGTACTTACAGGTGGCCTTGGCGGCATGGGTGGTGCTCAACCTCTTGCAGCGACCATGGCTGGCTTCTCAATGATTGCGGTTGAGTGTGATGAATCACGAATCGATTACCGTCTGCGTACTGGCTATGTAGACAAGAAAGCCACCAGCTTAGATGAAGCGATGGCCATCATTAAAGAGTCTGACACACCTATTTCTGTTGGTCTGTTGGGTAACGCTGCTGATGTGTTCCCTGAGTTAGTAGAGCGCAACATCACGCCAGATGTCGTGACAGACCAAACCTCTGCCCACGATCCTCTGAATGGCTACCTGCCTCAGGGTTGGACGATGGGGAAAGCCGCACAAGAGCGCGCCATTGATGAAGCAAAAGTCGTTAACGCAGCTAAGAAATCCATGGCGATTCAAGTTCAAGCGATGCTAGACCTGCAATATCGCGGCGCTGCGACCGTGGACTACGGCAACAACATTCGCCAAATGGCATTAGAAGTAGGCGTAGAGAACGCGTTCGATTTTCCGGGTTTCGTTCCTGCTTATATTCGACCACTGTTCTGCGAAGGCATCGGTCCATTCCGTTGGGCTGCACTGTCTGGTGACCCAGAGGACATCTATAAAACAGACCAAAAAGTAAAAGAGCTGATTCCAGACAACCCTCACCTGCACAACTGGCTGGATATGGCGCGTGAACGCATTCAGTTCCAGGGTCTACCGGCACGTATCTGCTGGGTAGGTTTGAAAGATCGTGAACGCTTAGGCCAAGCCTTCAATGAAATGGTGAAAAATGGCGAGCTGAAGGCACCAGTCGTTATCGGTCGAGACCACCTAGATTCAGGTTCGGTTGCAAGTCCAAACCGTGAAACAGAAGGCATGATGGATGGTTCAGATGCCGTATCAGATTGGCCTCTATTGAATGCACTGCTAAACACAGCTGGCGGCGCAACTTGGGTTTCTTTACACCATGGTGGCGGCGTTGGTATGGGCTTCTCGCAACATTCAGGTATGGTGATTTGTTGTGACGGCAGTGAAGATGCTTCACAGCGTATTGCTCGCGTACTTCATAATGATCCAGCAACAGGCGTTATGCGTCATGCGGATGCGGGTTACGACATTGCTAAGCAGTGTGCAAAAGAACAGAAACTTGATTTACCTATGCTAAACGAAGAACTTCGTCGCCTTTAATGTCTGGAGAGAACATGTTGAATTTATTACTTAAACCAGGGCATCTAGGTCTATCTGAACTGCGTAAAATCAGCCGCAGCCCGGTGAATTTGTCGCTAGACCCTGAAGCTGTTCCAGATATTGAAGCGAGCATGCAGGTTGTCGAACAGGTGATTGCAAAAGACCGCACAGTTTATGGCATCAACACTGGCTTTGGCTTACTGGCGAACACCAAGATTGCTCCAGAAGATCTCGAAGTTCTGCAGAAAAGTATCGTACTTTCTCACGCAGCAGGCATCGGTAAATTCATGTCTGACGAAACTGTGCGCTTGATGATGGTACTTAAGATTAACAGCTTGTCTCGTGGCTACTCAGGTATCCGACTCAAGGTGATCAATGCTCTGATCGATCTAGTGAACGCGCAAGTCTACCCTTGTGTGCCACAAAAAGGCTCCGTCGGCGCATCAGGCGACCTTGCTCCCCTTGCTCACATGAGTACCGTTCTACTTGGTGAGGGTCAAGCTCGTCACAACGGTAAAATTATCACTGGTTTAGAAGCGATGAAGATCGCGGGACTAGAGCCAATCACACTCGCTCCTAAAGAAGGTTTAGCTCTACTCAACGGTACGCAAGCATCCACCGCATTCGCCTTAGAAGGCCTATTCGCAGCAGAAGACTTGTTCGCGTCTGCGACGGTATGTGGCGCGATGTCTGTGGAAGCTGCGCTAGGTAGCCGCCGCCCATTTGATCCTCGAATTCACCGCGTTCGTGGTCACCGTGGGCAAATGGACGCAGCGTTGGCTTACCGTCATCTGCTCGACCAGAAGAGTGAGATTGGTGAATCGCACACGTGTTGTGAAAAGGTCCAAGATCCTTACTCACTGCGTTGTCAGCCTCAAGTGATGGGCGCGTGTCTACAGCAGATCCGTAACTCAGCAGAAATACTGATGGTTGAAGCGAATTCCGTATCGGACAACCCACTAGTCTTTGCCGACGATGGTGACATCATTTCGGGTGGTAACTTCCACGCTGAACCCGTTGCTATGGCCGCAGATAACCTAGCCTTAGCCATTGCTGAAATCGGTAGTTTGTCAGAGCGTCGAATGGCACTGCTGATTGATAGCGCCCTCAGCAAACTTCCACCGTTCTTAG
Organism: Vibrio sp. HI00D65; assembly: GCF_001635455.1. Lineage (GTDB taxonomy): Bacteria > Pseudomonadota > Gammaproteobacteria > Enterobacterales > Vibrionaceae > Vibrio. The sequence goes on along the minus strand of NZ_LWEH01000011.1, from coordinate 65,982 downwards.
TCGACAATGGCGGTGTTAACTCTGGCTTTATGATTGCTCAAGTTACCTCAGCAGCATTAGCTAGTGAGAACAAAACACTGGCTCATCCAGCTTCTGTAGACAGCTTACCAACGTCCGCTAACCAAGAAGATCATGTGTCTATGGCAACCTTTGCAGGTCGTCGTCTTCGTGACATGGCAGAGAACACTCGTGGAATCTTGGCGGTTGAGTATTTAGCAGCAGCGCAAGGATTGGATTTTAGGGCGCCAAACCTCTCTTCACCTCGAGTAGAAGAAGCGAAACAGATCCTGCGTGAAAAAGTCAGCTTCTACGACAAAGACCGCTACTTCGCACCGGACATCGAGCAAGCTAACTTATTGCTCAAATTGTCCGTGCACAACCACTTAATGCCTGAAGGTATTTTGTGTAGTTTCTAAGTCGTGAAATAACACGTCACATAAACAAGGGCTATAGATTAGCCCTTGTTGCATGAGCCAGTCACCATATCCCCCTTAAAACCCTCACATACCATCTAACGTATTTATCTAATTGTCTGTTATATATGCAAAGTTAACTGGATAGACCATTAGATCGAAGTTAGTTAGCTATAATCCACCCCAGATTTGATGACTAATAGCGATACTATGTTTCTGACACCTTACTTTTCTACTGAAGACAATCAATTTCAATTCACTCGTGAACAAGCAAGCCACTTTGCTAAAAAAGTAGCCGGCGATTTCAACCCAATTCACGATGAAGACAACAAGCGCTTCTGTGTTCCTGGCGATCTTTTATTTGCGGTTCTTCTGCGAAAAGAAGGTATCAGCCAAAAAATGCGTTTTGATTTTTCAGGTATGGTTGGTAACGGTATTGCGTTAAGCGTTGATAACAAGTGTGAAAAAGAGAGCTCACTTATCGATGCAAATGGTAAAGAGTACCTACACATGTCTTGTGAAGGTGAGAAGAGCCACGATCAAGCCTTCATCGAGCACGTAGTAACAAACTATGTTAAGTTCTCTGGTATGAACTTCCCTCACATCATGGTTCCTCTTATGGAAGAACAACAAATGATGATCAACTGCCAGCGTCCTCTTGTGATTTACGAGAGCATGGAAGTTGAGTTCTCTCGCCTAGACCTTTCCCACCCAGAAGTTGAATTCTCTGGTGCGACTTTTGACGTTGAAGGCAAGCGCGGCATCGTGACACTGAACTTCGATTTCAAAGAAGATGGCGAAGTAGTCGGTAAAGGCGTGAAGCGCATGGTAGCAAGCGGCCTTAAGCCATACGACCAAGCTTCTGTAGACGACCTAGTAAACCGCTTCAACGAACGCAAAGAGATGTTTCTAGCTCAGTTCGCAGCAGCAGCTTAAGTAAGCTAATACAGAATTAAAAAGCCCGGCTTGATATCCTCAAGCTAGGCTTTTTTCATTCTAAACAATAGATCTTGGTTTAAGGCACTGTTATTTACTGAGTCCCTTTCCTCTTCAATGACGAAAGTGACTTACGCATCACCGTGCCACCCAACAGCACCGCTAGCCAATACCAACCCATTGAACCACCTGTCTTTTTGGTAGTTGGATCTTCCACCAAGCTTAACTCTTTAATCTCGTTACTATAAGCAAAGTTCTTAATGGTCACTCTGTCATGCCCTGCAGAACCCACCTCATCTTTGCTGTACGCAATCATGAAGCTATTGTCTTTAGCTCTCGCCATTGGCAGTTCAACAGTGCCAGATAATAGGCCTGCAAACGCGCCAACTTCAAAGCCGTTAATGTAGATCTCCATGTAGTCACGATCTTCTTCAGAAAAGACAGTGAGATCCAAAGATACGGTACCAGCGGGGATCCCGTCGACAATGAATTCGGTGGACTGGCTATTACCAATATCCGGTGACGCTATCGTATCCCCTTCAACATCCCAAGCTTCTGTGCTGTAGACTGCATTCTTAGGTATCGTGACGAGTGAATTCACCGTATTAGAAACCTCATTCGCGCCAATAGCATATGCCTTTGATGTCACTACACCCGCTAGTGAGTCGGTTAACACCTTGATACCAAAATCATGGTTCCCCACTGAGTCTATGTTGTAGCTTACAACTACATCACAGCCTTCATTCGGTGATAACGTCGCACAACTATTGCTCTTTATAATCGCACTACCATTGTAGGTTATAGGATCGTTTGTACCGGTAGCCAAAGATACGTTGGTTACGTTAACCTCTTGATCAGATTTGTTCGTAAATTCAAACTTGTGTTCAATCGGCCCCAAAGGTCGAGCGCCTAGCATAACTTTAGTTTGGTAACTAAAGCCTGCCGTCTTCTTACCTATCCAGTCAGCAAAGTGGCTTATGTTGGTGTAGACACCGTATGCCTCTGGCTGTGCGCAACCTTCTCCCCAGCTCACAAGACCTAACTGTTCGTAGTGACCATTAGTGGATAACATGATTGGGCCACCGCTATCCCCGCTACATGAATCAAGGCCACCCTCTTTGTAACCGGCACAAAAAGCATCAGAACCAATATCTGAATATCCATCTCCTTCACCAAGGTTACAATCTCGCTGGCTAACTAACGGAACATTCACTTGATGCAACTGGCTCGTGGATGAGTATTGCTCTTGCGATGAACTCTGGTCGCCCCAACCTATGACGGTTAACATCTGACCTGCACTCAAGTTATCACGGACATAACCATCGACTAGGTCAACCGCAGATTCCATGGGCTTATCACTAAGCTCAATAATGGCAATATCATTACTCGCAGGCTCTTGAGTATAGCTTTCATGGGCATAAATTTGCTCAACAGAATAACGGTGCTGATCTACGTCGGGCGAAGAAAGATCAGAGGCACCAATGACAACTTCAAAATCTTGGTTGCTGCTTGCTTCGATACAATGTGCTGCGGTGAGTACATATCGCTCACCAATAAAACTTGCACCGCAGAACTGCCCTTCGTAGGCGTCCATATTTTTTGAAACAAGCGCGACCATGAATGGCCAGCTACCTTTTTCAGCTTCGTTCCCATTGATAATTTGAGGGGAGATATCTGCCAACACTGGCATTGAAGAGAGGCCAACCGCATAAATACTTAATGGCAGCCATTTTGTTTGGATATCTTTCATTACCTAACCTTTCATTTGTTTTAATAATGACAGGTAGGCTATTTGATAAAAAATAAATATAAACGCTAAGTACATCAAAATATGGCTTACCTTGAAAACGTAACGGATATTAGTGGTTGGTTAACTGATTACCCCACAGAGTAAATCAGACCCAACGTCTAACCTTTTGTTTGTAATCAACATATTCGGCACCGAACAATTGCTCTAATGCTCGTTATTCTGGTTTAATTTGGAACTGATTGGCACCAAGTTAGAAACAGAAATTGGTGGTAGCGATAACCGTGAATTCAGATCAATAAAGCCCAGCTGATTTCATCAAGCTGGGCTTTCGCGTTTAACTACAGGTGATAAGTTGGCTATCAGTCTTAAGCTAGCGCAAGTAGTGTAGCCTACTGATCACCTTTCATCTTCATTGGTGAAAATGACTTACGAACGAGCGCACCGCCTAAAAGCACAAATAACCAATGCCAAGCCATAGAACCGCCACTGCTACCAGAGCTTTTTGCATTCTGCGTGCCCTCTGATTTAGATATCTTTATCTCATCGGTATAAGCAAAGTTTTTCATTGTAACTCTATCATCCCCGTAAGAAATAGAGCCATCTTTCACATATTTAATCATAAGGCTGTTGTTGGAATCCCTAACCATCGGCAAGTTCACTGAACCAGAAAGCTGACCTGATTCTTTGTCGAACTCTTGACCGTTAATATAGATCTCAAGGTAATCATGATCCAATTCAGACGATACCGTCACATCGAAAGAGACTGTACCGGTAGGTATCCCCTCTACAACCAACATGGTCGATTCGCTGCTACCTATTGATGGAGAGACGATTGTTGATCCTTCGGTACCCCACGCTTGTGTGCTGTAAACACCACTGTTTGGAACACTCACATGAGAGTCCACAGTATTCGTTACAGATCTCGCTCCAATCACAGAAGCCTTTGATGTGACCGTGCCCAATAGTGAATCAGTGTCAACATTAATGCCAAACTCATGTTCGCCAATTGAGTTTAGGTTATAACTCACCACTACTTCACAGCTTTGTCCTGCTGTTAAAGTGCTACATCCGTTGTCCGTTATAACGGTATCATTACTAGAAATTGGATAAACATGGTTTACTTCGATGTTTTGATCGGACTTATTTATGAATTCAAAGGTATGTGAGATAGGCGCCAATAATCTTGCACCTAGCATTTCTATTTGACGGTAACTAAACCCTGCTTTCTGTTCATTAATCCAATCATCAAAGTAACTAATATTAGTATAGACTCCGTAGGCGTTGGCCTGTGCACAGCCTTTACCCCAGCTTACAATGCCCAGTTGCTCATATGTTCCATTTGTCGAAACAACGATTGGGCCACCACTGTCACCCTGACAAGAGTCATAACCACCATCACTGTACCCCGCACAGAATGCATCACTGCCAATAAAGGCATAGCCACTGTGAGGAACACTATTACATTGGTACTGGTTAACTAAAGGAACGTTGACTTGGTACAGTTCACTCTTAGATGCATATCCATCTGATGCGTCCTGATCTCCCCATCCCATCACCGTTAGCATCTGACCATCATTCAGGTTACCTCGAACATAACCATCAACGAGATTAACCACAGACTCCGATGGCTTATCGACGAGCTCGATAATCGCTATATCATTGCCTGTAACTACAGAGTTATAGTATTGATGTACATAAATATTCTCAACAGCGTATCTATGTTGTGTAGCTTGAGAGGCAGAGAGGTTGGTTACGCCAATTACCACATCGAGATCTTCACGGCCATTACCGTCTACACAATGAGCAGCAGTTAGGACATATCTCTCGCCAATGAAGCTCGCACCACAGAACTGACCGTCATAAGCGTTCACATTTTTTGAGACTAGCGCAGCCATAAATGGCCAATTACCTTGTGTTGCTTCTTTACCGTTTATAATTCGAGCTGAAACATCTGCCAACGCCGATGTTGAAGACAAACCCACTGCACAGAAGCCTAACGACAACCATTTAGCCTGAACAAATTTCATTACCTAGCCTTTTATTTATTTTAATAATGTAGATAGGCTATTTTATAAAAGGTAGATATAAAACCAAATTTATAACTAAGTGTGATAGGTATCGATTAAATGGTAACATTTTTACGTTGTAGCTTTGCTTTAAGGAGGTTTGTTACACCCAACGTCTAACCTTTTGTTTGTAATCAACATATTCGGCACCGAATAATTGCTCTAGCGCTCGCTCTTCTGGTTTGATTTGGAACTGATTCATGTAGATAACAAAAGCAAAACTCAGCAAGACGCTGAAAATATTCTGGAAGAAATAACCAAAGCAGAACAGTAAAATGAAAAGGCCTAAATACATTGGGTTTCTCGTGTATCCAAAAACCCCGCTATCAACGACGGTAGAGGCGGTTTCGACTTTAATTGGATTAACGGTCGTTTTCTGTTTTCGAAACTCCCAAACACCAGCTAATCCAATAACGCCGCTCAAAACGATTCCGACACCAAGAATGATGAACTTAAACGGCATCCCGATCGCGCCTGTACTCAACTGTTGCGCACTGAAATAAGAGGCGACTAAAACCAATATAAACAGAGCAACTGGTGGGACTTTCAACTCAAGAAATTTCATAGCTTTCCTTATTAACAATTCCATTGTTAGTTTAGAAAAAAGCCCAGCAATTGCTGGGCTAAATAGTTTAAAGAATTTGTGCGAGTGCCTGTAATGGGTGGGCGAGCTTCTCACCTTCAAAACGCTTAACTTGGCTACGGCAAGAGTATCCGGTTGCTAAACAGCGCTCTTTTGGTAAGTCTTGCATCCTTGGCTTCCAACTTAAACCGTAGATGTCTTTCGACATTTGTAACTTATCGACTTCATGTCCGAACGTCCCCGCCATGCCACAACAGCCTACAGGTACGCTAGTAAGGGCTGCTCCAAAGTGTTGGAAGATAGCACCCCACTCTTTTTCAGCATTTGGCATCTTGGTTTTCTCGGTACAGTGAGAAAATAAATACCACATCTCTTCACTTGCAGAGCGCGCTTCATAGTCACCGAGCGATGGTAATAACCATTCATGAACAGTTAGCACATCAAAGTCACCACGCTTATCCGCTAAGATCTCGACATATTCGTCGCGATAGCAAAGTACCAAAGCTGGATCTACACCCACGAGCGGAATACCAATATCTGCGACCATCGACAAGAAATCAGAAGTGGATTTCGCCTCGCGTGCAAAACGACTTAAGAAGCCCTTGATGTGCAGCGCCTTACCATTTGGTTTAAACGGCAGTAGCACTGGTGTTTTGCCAAGCTTTTGAGCCAGAGTGACGAAGTCTTCAACCACCTCTGCATCATAGAAGCTGGTAAACGGGTCTTGAACAATCAATACATGCTGTTTCTTCTCTTCCGAAGACAGCCCTTCTAGATATTGAATATCAAAAAGTTGCAGCTCTTTGCTTGCCAGACGATTTTTGAGCGTAGGCACCGACATCAGCGGCGCATCGACATAACCGACTGTTTTCGCTGTTGCAGATTGAATCCACTTTTGACCCAATGCAGCATTGATAACTTTCGGCGCTTTCGCCATGAGTGGCAGCATGGTTTCAATGTTAGCCACCAAGTAATCTTTCACAGGGCGTTGGTATCGTGAGTAATAGATGTTTAAGAACCGTGAGCGGAAGCTTGGTACATCAACTTTGATCGGACACTGGCTTGCACACGCTTTACATGCAAGACAACCATTCATCGCTTCGTGCACTTCGTGCGAGAAGTCGTACTCGTGGCGTTTGTTCATGGTGTTACGAACGCGCTCAACCATAGTTTTGACCGGAGTATCGTCTTTTAGCGCTTCTTGCTCTAAATCGAGAATATCCACGCCTTGCTCAGTTAGCTGACGCAACCACTCTCTGACTAAACCGGCACGACCTTTTGGTGAATGGCGACGGTCAGCAGTGACTTTCATTGACGGACACATTGGCGAGCTCGTGTCGTAGTTAAAGCACAAGCCGTTACCGTTACACTCCATTGCTTGCTTAAAGCTGTCGCGCACTTGAACATCGATCTGGCGATCATAGAAACCACGCTTGGTGTCGGTCACTTTAACCAACTCAGCATCACTTTCTAAAGGTGTACAGATCTTGCCTGGGTTCATCTTATTGTGTGGGTCGAATGCAGCTTTCACACGTCGAAGTTCGGTAAACAGTTCCTCACCGAAGAAATCAGGACCGTACTCAGAACGGAAGCCCTTACCGTGCTCACCCCACATTAAGCCGCCATATTTCGCCACCAGCTTAACCACTTCATCAGAAACTTCGTGCATCAAGGCTTCTTGCATAGGGTCACATAGGTCAAGAGCCGGGCGAACGTGTAGAACACCCGCATCAACGTGACCGAACATGCCGTAATTCAGCTCTTTCGAATCAAGTAGCACTCGAAATTCAGCGATGAAGTCAGCCAAGTTTTCAGGTGGTACACAAGTATCTTCAGCAAAAGCGACTGGCTTAGAACGACCTTTCGCCGCACCTAATAGGCCTACCGCTTTTTTACGCATGTTGTAGATTCGGCCAATGCTCGCCAAATCACTGCATACTTGAAAGCCAATCACGCCCGCTTCTTCGCTCTCAACCATGGTTTCAAGTTTGGCTGTCAGCGCATGAACTTGTTGTTCGACTTCCGCTTCATCTTGGCCCGCAAACTCAACCATGTTGATGCCAAGCATCTCTTTGTTAGGAACATCCGCCAGCAGGTCGCTCACGGTATGCCAAACAATGTCTTGTTTCGCTAGGTTCAATACTCTTGAATCGACCGTCTCTACAGAGAGAGCCTTCGCTTCAACCATGAACGGTGCGTTACGCAGCGCAGAGTCAAACGTGTTGTATTTCACGTTAACCAGAGTTCGCGCTTTCGGAATTGGAGTTAGATTTAACTTGGCTTCAGTAATGAATGCTAAAGAGCCTTCTGCGCCACATAGAACACGAGTAAGGTCAAAGCTGTCATCGTCATCATTGATAGCATTCTTGAGGTCGTAGCCCGTCAAGAACCGGTTCAATGGTGGGAATTTATCGAGGATTTGAGCGCGTTTTTCACGACACACCGCTTCGGTAACTGCAAGCGCATGATGAGCAAACTCACCCACTTCCGGTAAGCCGTGTGATAAATCAGACTCTAAACACGAACCATCGGCGAATACCGCTTGCAAAGACAACACGTGGTCAGATGTTTTACCGTACTTCAATGACCCTTGGCCTGATGCATCAGTGTTAATCATGCCACCAAGTGTCGCTCGGTTACTGGTTGAAAGGTCTGGAGAGAAGAAGTAACCGTAAGGGCGAACCGCGTCGTTCAATTGATCTTTAACGATGCCCGACTGAACTCGTACCCAGCCTTCCTTCTCATTAATCTCAAGAACCTGATTCATGAAGCGTGATAAGTCAACCACAACCCCTTTAGTTAGAGATTGTCCATTGGTTCCGGTACCGCCACCACGAGGAGAAAAAGTCACGCGTTCATAAGCAGATTTAGAACCCACTCTACCGATAAGCACAACGTCGTATGTTGTTTTGGGAAGAATGACAGCCTGGGGCAGTTGCTGGTAGACACTGTTATCAGTCGCGACCGCCAAACGGCTAGAATATTGAGATTCAATGTCGCCAGTAAAGCCCGCTGTTTTTAGTTCATCTAAAAAGCGTACAACAACTGGATCGACATCAGCATTGAGTTGAAGTCTTGGTAACATTTGCTTCCTGCCCCTACTTCGCTGATCCTATCAGCATTGGGTTATCTGAGATTTTTAATAAATTTCTTTGAATTTCGTCACTTTACTACTATTGAGATCATATAAAAAGATGATCAAATCAGAATGTCAGTGCAAGAATGGAGAAATAGTCATTTTCGTCTTAATTCAGTAACATATATTGAATAACGTTCTGTTTAAGGCATGTCCACGAGCACATCACAATGAAAAAAAATAAAACAGTCACCACTGAAGACATTCTTCTTAAGCTTTGCCAATCAGTCTCAAGCGTACTTACTTCAGCGACGGCTTCCCAGGTGTCATATTCCGCTATGGTGCAGAAGATCAACAAAACGAGCCTAAAGCCAGACTTCGGATGTTTTGTTCTTTTTGACGGCGGCTTCTCTGGTCTTGTTGTCATTAATTTTACGTCGAAAGCAGCATTAGAGATCTATACTAATTACATGCGTAACATGGGCATGCCTGAAAATGAATTAGCAGTGCTACATACATCTGATGAGGTAGGCGATGTTCTAGGTGAGCTAATGAACCAGCTAGTTGGTGATTTCACTAATAAGATCCGCAAAGAGCTGCAAACCAACATCACGCAAAACCAACCTAAAATGCTGGCACTGAACAAGCAAGTAAACCTGTCTGTTGATACTAACCTTGATCGCCCACAAGCTCGTCGTGTGACCTTCTCAACTGAAAACAACAACATATTCTACCTTGAGCTGGCTATGGACAAAACAGAGTTCATCCAGCTAGAAGAATTTGAGATTGCAGAAGACGAGTGCCCGGATAGCATTCTCGAAGCAACTCAGAAAAAGATGCAGGAAGGCAATAAGTCAGCTCAAAGCTCAGGCAACGATGCAGCAGCCGATCTGCTTGATGAATTGGGTATCTAGTTTGCGAATGCTCTAGTCATTCTAAAAAAACCGTGTCACGAACGCCATCTATCTTTTTGATGGCGTTTTGGTCTATGCTCCAAAGTCCGTTTTGTCAAATTAATTGTTACGAACCCAAATCGCCCACTGAGTGAGTTTTGCTTTCTGTTGCCCACCAAAACATGTAAAATGTCGGACTTTTCAAAATTTGCGGTAATGATTAAGTAGTCGATGGATAAGAAAAAAGCCCTAAAGAAAATAGCTAAGTGTCTTGAGCTTGGTAATTCTGCTAACGTCAACGAAGCTGCCAATGCAATCAAAATGGCGCATAACTTGATGCTGAAATATGGTCTTGAGAAAGACGATATTGAATTTATCAAGATGGGCAAGACTCAATCCACGCACCTGTTACCTGCAAATATCAGCTCAACACTGCTTCGTGTTATTCGTGGTATTAATACTAAGTTCGGCGTAGAAGCTGTACTGCTCAACCACAAAGGTCTAAAACGCGTAGAGTTCATCGGTGAAGCCGATCGTGCCATCTTTGCAGCCTTTGCTTTCGATATCATCTACCGTGAACTCAATGAGCATACAGGCCAATTCCGTAACAGTTTTTCGGGGTCTGGTACCGGTACATTAGAAGTAACCCGTCGCGTAAATTCCTTTGTATCAGGTTGGGTTGAAGGCGCACTTGAGAAGCTACCAACGATCACGCCAGACGAAGAGTCGAACAACAAGATCAATAACTACATCGATAAAGAGTTCAAAAATATCGATCGCGAAACCTTCAAACAACAACTTAAAGAGGCGATGAAAAACCTCACAGCTGATTATGAGGTTGGTTTTAAGAAAGGCCGTAAATTGTCTGTTAATCGACCAGTTGCTGGTGCACAGACACCTAAAAAGATATCTAAATCATAGAGCTTCTTTACATTGCTTCAACGTATTGATAAAAACCATCAATAGGGTCTATAGGACTATATGTTTGTCACTCGTAATTCATGCGTTTGACAAAAGTACATGATGGAGAAAATACGTTGAAAAAAATCACACTAGCCCTAGCGCTTACTGTCGCACTTACGGGTTGTCAGGCAACTCAACGCCAAAACGCTACTACTGGCGAATCTGAGACTAACTCTGCAACTCAAGGCGCTCTAATCGGTGCAATCGCTGGTGCCGTTGCTGGTGCAGCTACCGGTGACTCTAAAGACCGTGGTAAACGTGCTCTTATTGGTGCTGCCGGTGGTGCTGCTGTTGGCGGTGGTATTGGTTACTACTTTGACCGACAAGAAGCAGCACTTCGTGAAGAGTTGATGAACTCTGGTGTTCAGGTAGAACGTGTCGGCGAAAACCAACTTCTACTTCGCCTTGAAAACGGCATCGGTTTCAATTCTGGTTCTTACGCGCTTGAACCAAGCATTCACAACACACTTCGTGGCGTTGCTCGTATCCTAGTTGAATACCCAGACACTAGCCTAGTGATCGAAGGTCACACTGACAGCACTGGCAGTGAGTCGACTAACCAAATTCTTTCTGAGCGCCGTGCTGAATCTGTTCGTGCATTCTTGATCTCTCAAGATGTAGCTGCAGGCCGTGCCATTGCTCGTGGTAACGGTGAGCGTTACCCTCTATGTGACAACAACACATCTCAAGGCCGTGCTTGTAACCGCCGCGTAGAGATTCAAATCTTGCCGCTTAAATAGCACGATTGAAGCCCAGTTTCCTTTATCTATTGAAATAACCGCTATATAGTGGCTTGTCAGTCGATTGGCTCATTTAAAGCTGTATGACTTTATTGTTCACTACAAAGCGTCTTGATACTGATATCGGCACTGGGCTTTTTACGAGACTTATCTTTTGCTTATCCTATCCAACTTTCGATCACTACCGTCCCCTAGAACTTTCCTTCTAACCCTTGTTTTATTGCTTTCCTCCCTCGCCCATGCGGAAAATAACAGTGAAGAAAGTAATGCAGCCGATTCATCACCTAAAGATTCAGCATCACAATACCAATTAGCACAAGCGTATGAATTAGGGATTGGCGTCTCTCAGAACATCGATGATGCATTCTATTGGTATTCACAATCTGCAGAAAACGGCAGCGCGAATGCACAATTCAAATTGGCCGAACTTTACTTAGCAGGGACGGATGGAAAACCCGACAACAAATTGGCCTTAGAATGGTTTATCAAAGCAGCATTGCAAGGGAACAAGCAAGCGGCAGTAGAAATCGCCAAGCTCTACGAATCTTCCCCAGAACTTGCGCTACTCAGCCCGCTAGACGCGGCACAACTTTGGTATGAAGCAGCATTACCAGACAACCCAGACGCAGAAGATGGCTACAACCGTGTTCTTGAAGCACAGTTCAATCAACAACGTGCAAAACAGATCTCTTCAATCGAGCAGCTCGACGAGGGTATCGGCTCTGAAATAAACAACAGTCAAGGTTTGTCTCAGCATGTGCAATCTAACCTCTTCAGTTCTAACCTAAATGGCTCTGACTATGAGATTAGTACGGCATTGGCGTTAATGATTATTTTCGTGAGTATCGGCGCGACTCTGGTGATCTCGCGAAAAAGACACACTTTAAAATCGAGCGACTTAGGAATGCAGAAACAGGTGCTCGAAACGCAACTGAGCGAGATGAACCGCACCATTAAGCAGCAAAAGCGTCAATTACAGACCATGCTCAATGAATTGAATAAACAAAAAGGCCAAAAAAGTTCAAACAATTTACAGCTAGCTTGTGCGCTATTTGGCTACACGCCGAGCTCTATTCCTAACCAGAAAAGCATTAAGGTGAGATATAAACAACTATCGAAAATTTATCACCCTGATGGTCAAGGATGTGATGAAGAAATGAAACGTTTGAACAGCGCGCTAAAAACCATCTTACAAAGTGTTACGAAATCGTAAACAATTACGTACCTTTATCTTTCCATCTCACAGGGATATCGATTTTATTAGTATTGCAATCGATCACCCTCTCAAAAACGAGTAACAAACTATTAACTAATAGGTCTCTGTTGTGTCATAATTTTCGCCGAAAATACACCTGACTTAAACAGGTGAGGAGAGAATATGTTCACAATAGAAGGCGTTTGTGATTGGTGCAAAAAGCCAAGCCTAGTAAAAAAGCACGACTACCTAGATGGTAAGTGCCATCATGCATGCAAAGACTGCAATGATATCGCGACCATGGATGTTCGCCAGTTCAATATTGGTGAGATGGAAATGAGAGCAAAACTCTCCCAAGCAACACGTAGATAAGCTACACCGTTGAAATATAAGAAAGCGCCTTAGGCGCTTTTTTTGTGCCCAGCGTTTATCTTCTTGTCTTCCTATCTTCTATACAGGTGTATGCAGTGGTCTTTACAGAAAACTACTGTATACACCTGTGTGAAGCTCACATTTTTTCCATTTCTGAGACAAAATAGCAAAATCATTCAAATTCAATTTATACAATAGTTTCAATATCTTAATCACTAAAATCTCATTTCAACATGAGAAATCGTCCAATATTCCCGCAAAAAAACGCTTGATCTTATAAACAACAAAAAATACTGTATACACATACAGCATGTATATAAGGACAGCAAAATGATTCAAGCACACGTTAAAGCACAACACTCTAGCCCGCTAATTCACGGCGCATTTGCATCAGCTTCTCACTCAGCTCATCATTCAACTGATAAAGCGTTATTTGCGAAAATAGCGTTGCTGTCCAATCAACACCAATGGCTACTATTTACAGCTCAAACACCAAGACCATCCGCTAAGCATCTGCAGAAACATAACGTATGCTGCGACCGCGTTATTCATATGAAAGCTTCTCACCAAATGACCGAAGCTGAAACAGTAGAGAAAGCGATCCGCTCTAAGAATGCGAGTGCGATCGTTGCTAGCGCATCGATTGATCAGTTTAGCCAACAATACTTAAGAACATTAGGTATGCGTTTCCAGTGTGAAGTTTTCTTCATGGATGTGAACTCAGAGCGCATTCACTAAACAACATAGCTCAACAAGATAGCTCATTAATATGGTCCAAATATACTGCCTTCCCCTGCCCTACAATTCGCCTTAAATTTGGTGGATAGTTAGGCAGGGGTTTTTATTTGATTAGCAGATTTAGCAAACGTTTGCTTTTTCTCTGGAAGCAAACGTTAGATTGGGTATAATGCCCGTCTAATCATGTGCACATTGCACTTCTCTGTATGACGTTTGATAAAAGATAGGAATGTCTAAATGAGCCTCGCTGATCAAGTTCTTGCCGTAAATGACGACCTCCCAATCCGCACTGATAAACCTGTCCACAGTGGCAAGGTTCGTTCGGTTTACTGGTTAACTGAAGAAGATAGCCAACGACTAATTAAAGAGAAAGGCTACGAAGTAGCACCTGATGCTCCTTTGGCTATCATGGTGATCAGTGACCGTATCTCTGCGTTTGATTGTATCTGGCGTGGTGAAGGCAACCTGAAAGGTGTTCCTGGTAAAGGCGCAGCGCTTAATGCTATTTCTAACCATTGGTTCAAGCTTTTTAAAGACAACGGTCTTGCTGACAGCCACATTCTTGATATCCCTCACCCATTCGTATGGATTGTACAAAAAGCTCGCCCGGTAATGATTGAGGCGATTTGTCGTCAATACATCACAGGTTCTATGTGGCGTGCGTACGCAAATGGTGAGCGTGAATTCTGTGGTATCGAAATGCCAGAAGGTCTAGAGAAAGATAAGAAACTACCGGAGCTTCTTATCACTCCTTCGACTAAAGGTATTTTGAAAGGCATTCCTGGTGTATCAGAAGCGGACGATGTAAATATCACGCGTCAGAACATCCAAGATAACTTTGCAGCATTTAACTTCTCACAAGAGAGCGATATCGCGCACTACGAGAAGCTATTGAAAGAAGGCTTTAGCGTTATCAGTGACGCACTAGAAAAAGTCGATCAAACCTTCGTTGATACCAAGTTTGAGTTTGGTTACGTGAACGATGCACAAGGTAAAGAGAAGCTTATCTACATGGACGAAGTGGGCACACCTGACTCATCTCGTATCTGGGATACAGAGCAATACAATAATGGCAACATCGTTGAAAACTCAAAAGAAGGTTTCCGCCAGTTCCTACTTAACTACTTCCCTGATGCCGATATTCTGCTGAATAAAGAGCGTATGCCTGAGCGTGAAGCGCTAGCGCGTGACAATGAATTGCCATTGGATGCACTGATGTCTCTTTCTCGCACTTACCTTGATATCGCAGCAAAGATTACCGGCGCTGAGATTGTGCTGAGCGAAAATCCTAAACAAGAGATCATCGACGTATTGCGTGCTGACTACGGGTTAATCGATTAATCATCTTGTCGATTTAAACACCGTCACGATACAAAAAGGGCCTCAACATTGAGGCCCTTTTTACATGTAGTTTTCAGTCTTGTTTGAGCATCGCCCTCACTTGTAGAAGGCTTACAGTCGAATAGTAAACTCTTCTCCAGTATTACCTGCAATCACTAAATGACTACGCGATTCGATGTACTCGATCTGCTCTTCTTCAAGAGAATATGGCATCACTACTTTGAGCTCATTGATGCCTTCTAATTTGGCAAGCTTGAGCAAAGTAACGATGTTCGATTCATCACTCTTACGTGTAGACATCGATTTTAGTGCCATTTGCCATAAGCGATCTTCTGGGCTTGCTAGCTCTTTGATACTGTCTCGCCAAACGGTACTGAACACTGGAGCGATAGTGGTGAGTGCTTCCAGAAAAGTCCATTTTTTACTGCACGAGGCGCCAAGAAAAGTTGTGTAATCAAACTCTACACGCGTCTCTTTCTGATTATCCATGATGTCCCCCGACACTTTGGCAACACAATATACTCAATATCTATCAACTCTTTCTTTATAGCAATAGGATATATAAGAATGATCTTTTATGACCTTTTGATTGATTGAAATGGCATATAAAAATCAAATTTGTAACATAATCACCACTGAAAAATCATATATGCGCTTATTTGATTAATATTTTGAAGATAAAACTTATCTATCTATTTTATATCAATAATTCGGCTCGCCTTTTTGTACTGAATACGCCAACCAGACCAAGTCGGTAACTCCCATCGTTTCGGCGGTGTTTTTCTACTACCCGACTGATGATGAACGTAAATCAGCTTTCTTCCCACAAGATACTCAACTTCCAAGTTCAAGTCAGCAAGAGTGAGCGAAAACGGGTACTTTTCAGCGAACTCTACGTATAGCCAACTAGGGATACCTTCAAAAGGAATGTCCGAAGCATCAAACATCTCAAGCTCACTGACATCAGTAACCCCCAGCACTTCAAGCTGCTCAATAAACCATGATTCAAAGCTCAGTTGCTCGGTATCGGAGGTAAACTTGGTTTGCTCATCCAGCCCAAGTTTGACGTACAGCTGCCAATGCTTGATCTCTAGAGTACGAACCTCAACAAAACCAGGAAGCTGAGTACCACTTACCACCAGATCCACAATAGGCTTTAAAGACAACTGACCTTCTGCTGCAACCAGTTTTGTGGTGATTGTGCGACTGGCGTATACTAAATCCATCTCGGTAAACACACCATTATCATTGACCACGGTTTCGCCCTGTTGCCATTCGCCAAGTTCCGCCTCAACCATCAGATCAAGCACAATTGGTGCAGTGGTCGTTGCGAGAGTCAATGTCTGCTTAACTCCTCGCCCGGGAAGGCTGTGAGTATCAAACACTAGCATAGCCTGCGCATTATCAGGAAAGCGATTTTGTCGACCAAGCACCACCTCTAGTGAACCGTTAGCAAACGCCTCTCTTCTTTTTAAACGACGTACAAATACCAACTCAGGATGCAACTTAATGATGGTTTCAAGTAGAGCGGTACGTTGGTATCGAGAGGCAACTTCCAAGTGAGGAAGCTCAAACACTTCACGCATTTGCTCGGCAAGCCCTTGCGCTTCTACCAAAGCTTGCTGATCGATTTCTAGGGGTGGATAATCACGACCACGCACAATCTGAATCAACAAGGTTAAATCACAGCCCTCTTTTTCTTGCTGAGCGAGCGCTTCCAAGTGCTCAGCATTATTGGGTAACTGATATAAACGAGAAGGCACAGACAATGCAGCCGTGAGATCGACCATCGCCTCTTTCAGTGCTTTGGTTTTAATGCGGGTAACAATATCGGCATACAAAGCATCAATCGGTAATGGGTAAAGCTTTTTGCCGTGCTCGGTAATTTGATGGTCGTCGTCAATCGCTTCCATCGTCAACAAAGTTTGTGTTGCGCTATGTAGCGACTTTTCTGAAATGGGGTCGAGGAAAGATAAACTCTCCAAAGTAAAACCACTGCATGCCGCCGCCAACATCGGCTCAGTCAGCTCTTCTCGCTGCAATTCAGGTGGCGTGACTAGCTCTAATGCCGCATGTTCGCCATACAAACGAACACAAACACCGTCCATTACTCTACCTGCACGTCCGGCACGTTGCATGGCACTCGCCCGTGATATGGATTTCAACATCAAAGTGGTTCTGCCGTTACGCTGAACGGTTCTTCTTTCCAATCCAGAATCAATCACCACACCAATATCGGAAATGGTTAGCGAGGTTTCAGCAACGTTAGTCGCGAGAATGACCTTTCGCAAGCCTCTGCCATCGTTTCCATCGCCATCGTCGTTAGCCACATTGCGACCAGATAGCGCGAGATCTCGTTCCTTGTCACTTACTGAGGCATGCAATTTAACAACTTGCAGATCCGGATGTTTTGCCAACACTTGCTCACACAGCACAATCTCTTTCTTGCCCGGAAGGAAAACCAAGATATCGCCGTGCGATGCAATAAGTTGATGATTCACTTCTTGAGCGATGCGTTGCTCTAGATGTCGACTATCTGGTAAAGCCCTAGATTCATTTGCTCGATGCTCGATATCAACCTGATAAGTTCGCCCCTCACAACTGATCCTGTTCGCCTCTAGATAATCAGCGAGACGCTCCCCTTCGATCGTTGCCGATGTGATGACCAAACGGTGGCTCGCCTTCTGCTTGAGGATCGCCACCAGCAAGTCAATGTCCCAACGCCTTTCGTGAAATTCATCCACCACAATCACATCAAAACCGGCTAGCCCATCTTCCGCTAACCAACGTAAAGCAATACCGGGCGTGACAAACACTACATCAGTCTGCTCGTTGTATTGCGATTCTAGCTTGATGGCGTAACCCACTTTACTGCCCAGCTTCTCACCCGATTCTTTCGCTAGAAACTTAGCTAACGATGTACAAGCGATTCTTCTTGGTTCCACCACCAGCACACGCCCATGTTGAGATGCCCAAATTGGCAAGCGCGTTGATTTACCCGAACCTGTTTCAGCTTCCACAACAAGGTGAGAATCGGCGATCTGTTGATGGAAAGTTCTTTGATAGCTATCAATGGGAAGTTGAGACATAAAAAGGAGAGCCGAGAAAAAATGTGAGTAAAGTATAACGAATTATGACGTTAGAATTCGATAACTGTGGAATAGGAGAAAGAATATCATTTTGTTTGCCAAGATCGGGGAGAAACTATTTACAATTGAATAACTAAACCGTTATCATTTTTCAGTTACCCTTTCTCCCATATTAGGCATCCAATGAACAACGATAAACGCCCCCTATATATCCCTTATGCTGGTCCTGCTCTACTAAGTACACCCCTTCTAAACAAAGGCAGCGCATTCACTGCAGAAGAGCGTAGCTCTTTTAACCTTGAAGGTTTGTTACCAGAAACAACGGAAACAATCCAAGAGCAAGTTGGACGTGCATATAAACAATATTGTAACTTCGAAAGTGATATGGACAAGCATATCTACCTTCGTAACATCCAAGACACTAATGAAACGCTTTTTTATCGTTTAGTTCAAAACCACATCTCTGAAATGATGCCTATCATTTACACGCCAACGGTTGGCGCAGCATGTGAGAACTTCTCAAATATCTACCGTCGTGGCCGTGGTCTGTTTATCTCTTACCCGAACCGCGATCGTATCGATGATCTACTGAATAATGCGACAAACCACAATGTTAAAGTTATCGTGGTTACGGACGGTGAGCGCATTCTTGGTTTGGGAGACCAAGGTATCGGTGGCATGGGTATTCCAATCGGTAAACTAGCACTGTACACCGCGTGTGGCGGCATCAGCCCAGCTTACATGCTACCAATCGTACTTGATGTTGGTACAAACAACCCTCAACGTCTTGCTGACCCAATGTACATGGGCTGGCGTCACCCTCGTATCACAGGTGCTGATTACGATGCATTCGTTGAAGAGTTCATCCAGGCGGTTCAACGTCGTTGGCCGGATGCGCTAGTTCAGTTCGAAGATTTCGCACAGAAGAACGCAATGCCTCTACTTGAGCGTTACAAAGATCGTATCTGTTGTTTCAACGATGACATCCAAGGTACAGCAGCTGTGACTGTTGGTTCTCTACTAGCGGCTTGTAAAGCAGCAGGTAGCAAACTGTCTGATCAACGTGTGACCTTCCTAGGTGCTGGTTCTGCTGGTTGTGGTATCGCAGAAGCGATCATTGCTCAGATGGTGTCTGAAGGTATCAGCGACGAGCAAGCGCGTTCTCAAGTTTACATGGTTGACCGTTGGGGCCTACTACAGGAAGGCATGCAGAACCTGCTTGATTTCCAACAACGCCTAGTTCAAACCAACGCGAACACTAAAGACTGGGAAAGCGACGGTACAGGTTTCTCTCTACTAGACGTTGTTCGTCACGCTAAACCAACAGTATTAGTTGGTGTATCTGGTGCACCGGGCCTATTCAGCAAAGAAGTGATCAAAGAGATGAACCTTCACTGTGAACGCCCTATCGTGTTCCCACTATCGAACCCAACAAGCCGTGTTGAAGCAACACCAAATGACATCATTCGTTGGACAGATGGTAAAGCACTAGTAGCAACAGGTAGCCCATTTGAGCCAGTAGTTCACAACGGCACAACTTACCCAATCGCTCAGTGTAACAACAGCTACATCTTCCCGGGTATTGGCCTTGGCGTGTTAGCTGTGAACGCTTCACGTATCACTGACGAAATGCTAATGGAATCGAGCCGTGCACTTGCGACGTGTTCTCCACTAGCAATCAATGGCTCTGGCGCTCTACTTCCACCACTGGAAGAGATCCACACTGTATCTAAGAAGATTGCTTTTGCTGTTGGTAAAAAAGCGATTGAACAAGGTGTTGCATTAGAAATCACTGAAGAAGCACTACAACAAGCGATTGACCAGCACTTCTGGCAGCCGGTTTACCGTCGCTACAAGCGTACTGCATTCTAACAGAGCCTACTTGTTCTCAAATACCACTCTTACAAGAGCCCCTGCCAATGAAGGGGCTTTTTCTTTACATTGTCTTGTCTTTTTAACTGATTTTTCTCATTTTTATTTGGTATTATCGAGCACTCAAAAAATAATGCTCAGTCAAAGGACTATGCCGAGAGTGAAATTCAATTCTCACATTTGCCGAAACTACTTACTAAAAGCATACAAAAAGCTGCAAGGTTTTCTGTATGGCGCCTTCCTAGTGTTCTTGGTAGGCAGTGCTGCGGTGATTGCGATTGATTATTGGGTTTCGTGGCAAGCGGAAGACCGCCTCATCTATGACATCGATGAGGTGCCAGAAGTTGAGGTTGCCGTCGTACTGGGTACCAGCAAATACTTGGGTAGGACGCTCAACGACTATTACAAACACCGCATCGAAGCGGCCATTGAGCTGTTCGAACGTGAAAAAGTAGACCAATTTTTATTAAGTGGCGACAACGCTCACCGCTCTTATAATGAGCCGTGGACCATGAAACGCGACTTGTTAAAAGCGGGTGTTCCTGATGAACGTATCAACCTAGACTACGCAGGCTTTAGAACCTTAGACTCGATTGTTCGTGCGAAGAAGATCTTCGATACCGACAACTTCCTGATCATCACTCAAAAATTCCACTGTGAACGAGCACTATTCATCGCTAACTCGTATGACATTCACGCGCAATGTTTAGCGGTTTCCGGCCCTACTCACCACTCCGGAACATCAATACGTTTACGTGAAGTTTTTGCTCGCACCAAAGCTTTTCTAGACCTGTATGTTATGGGCACAACCCCGAAATTCCTTGGCCCGAAAGAGCCGATTCAGCCTAGTCCAAAACAAGAAACATCACCAATTCCAAGCCCTATTTTAACCCCTTCAGAAACCGATGTGTAGAAATCTACACATTTTGAATTTGTTGCCTCACATTTCCCTACTGTTACACAAAAACACACCAACGCTCCTTTATTAACTTAAGTAACATTCCCTAAACAAAGCCCAACCCTACATGAAGTCAATATTCCTCTAAAAACAATAAGCACGGCTCAAGTAAGCCAGTGCATAAATAAACGAGGATAAACAAAAGGAGCGCCTTATGACGGCACTTTTTACTACACTGAAACACTGGTTGTTTACCCGCAACAACATGATATTAATTGGTAATTTCATGCTATTCGCACTCTTGCTCAACACCCTTCCTTTCGAGTCACAAGTCAATACTGGTTTGAGTATTCTCGTGTTCGTTGCGGTTCTGTGGTTAACCGAAGCTATTCATGTCAGCATCACCGCTCTGCTCGTTCCACTCTTGGCTGTCCTGTTTGGTGTCTTCAACACGCCCGCTGCATTGGCGAACTTCTCCAATCCAATCATCTTCCTATTTTTGGGTGGTTTTGCTCTTGCTGCTGCGCTCAACAAGCAAGAACTTGATAAAGCGATTGCCGACAAAGTACTGCTGATTGCAAAAGGCAGAATGTCGGTCGCGGTATTCATGCTATTCGGTGTGAGTGCTGGTTTGTCGATGTGGATTTCTAACACAGCAACGACCGCTATGATGCTTCCTCTGGTTCTTGGCATCATGAACAAAGTAGACCAAAATGAAGACCGCAATACTTACGTGTTCGTGCTTCTTGGTATCGCTTACTGTGCTTCTATCGGTGGTATCGCAACCCTAGTAGGTAGCCCACCGAACGCAATCGCTGCTGCGGAAGTTGGTCTTAGCTTCACAGAATGGATGGCACTTGGCCTACCAATCTCAATGATTCTATTGCCAATCGCAATGTTGATTCTTTACGTGATGACTAAGCCAAAACTAAACCACAAGTTTGAGCTAGACCACGCGCCAGTAGAATGGACAAACAGCAAAAAAATCACACTGTCTATCTTCCTACTCACAGTGACGCTATGGATTTTCGGTAAGCCAATCAACGCAATGATCGGCGGCTTCTCTAAGTTCGATAGCTTAGTGGCGATTGGTGCAATCGTACTGCTTGGCGCTTCTCGAGCGGTGGAATGGAAAGATGTTGAGAAGACAACCGACTGGGGTGTATTGATTCTATTCGGTGGTGGTATCTGTCTGAGTAACATCCTTAAAGCGACTGGCACCAGCGTATTCCTTGCACACTCACTAAGTAGCTTCCTAGAGACGGCAGGTGTTCTACTAACGATTCTAGCGGTAGTCGCATTCGTGGTATTTCTAACAGAGTTTGCGAGTAACACAGCAAGTGCTGCACTGCTAGTACCAGTATTCGCAACCATTGCTGAAGCACTAGGTATGTCGCCAGTTATCCTGTCTGCATTAATCGCTGTCGCTGCATCTTGTGCCTTTATGTTACCTGTTGCAACACCACCAAACGCGATTGTATTTGGTTCAGGTCATATCAAGCAAAAAGAGATGATGCGAATCGGTATGGTTCTAAACCTAGTGTGTATCCTAGTGCTAACACTGTTCGCTTGGATCTTCTGGTAAGAAGTTAACGCTGATAAAGAGAGCTGCATAAGCAAAAGCTTTGACTTAACTGGCGGCAGTTCCCCCGCTCAGCCAGTATAAAAATGCCCACTCTATTTGAAACCATCATTTACTCGAGGTTATCACTACTCGGGCATTTAAAAAGATTTCCCTTTTTGGTGGCACCTCGCCACCTTTATTGTTTGGGTATTTACATCCTTATCACGTAATCATTGCCATTCTAAAAGCCACCTCCACGCCACACCTGGCACAACACGTGTCCAGCCGATAGGCAACATATTATTTACGTAGAGAATCAAGTGATATTGCGTATAAAAACAGGCGCCATTTGTTATACTCATCGCATAATCATCGTTAGCCGTATTGCCTGATTACAAGGCAAGCGAGCCGGCGAAATAACAATCAAAATACAATGAGTAATGTCATGTCTTTATTAGCGAAAGGAACACTCAAGAAGATGAGTGCTTCCCTGGATGGCGCGGTAACCTACCGTTTGCCTGTAGGCGAAGAGTTTGTAGAGCTAAATCCTCTGATTGGTAAAACCATCAACCTAACTCACACTGGTAATATTTTTTGCTGCTCGTGTGGCAAGAAAACCAAGAAAAGCTACTCTCAAGGCCATTGCTTTGTATGTATGAAAAAGCTGGCAAGCTGCGACATGTGCATCATCAAGCCAGAGACTTGCCACTACGATGAAGGCACCTGTCGTGAACCTGAATGGGGCGAAGCAAACTGCATGGTTGATCACTTCGTTTACCTGTCGAACACATCAAGCCTAAAAGTGGGTATTACTCGTCATACGCAGATCCCGACCCGCTGGATTGACCAAGGCGCAACACAAGGCCTACCAATCCTTAAGGTAAAAACTCGCCAAATCTCTGGCCTGATCGAAGTTGAGTTAGCAAAACACATTGCAGATAAGACCAACTGGCGCACACTGCTGAAAGGCGATGGTGACAACATGGAACTGATACAGAAAGCAAAAGAGCTGCTTCCACTGGTTGAAGATAAGATCCAAGAGATCAAAGCAAAATTCGGTAACGATGCTATCGAAGTATTAAGTGAAAACATCACTTCACTAAGCTACCCAGTTGAACAGCACCCAGTGAAGATTGTTTCGCATAACTTCGATAAGAACCCTGAAGTATCTGGTGTTCTGCAAGGCATTAAAGGCCAATACCTAATCCTAGATACGGGCGTGATTAACATCCGTAAATTTGGTTCTTACGAAGTTGAGGTTTCTGCTTAAACAGCAGAGCACCATTAAAAGTGAGATACAAAAATGCCCTGATACTTCTGCTTCAGGGCATTTTTATTTCAGATGGGACGATCCGCTTTAAAAAATAACGAGCAAAGACTAAAGCGCGACCATGCCCCCTTCTACACAGTTTTTACCATTGGCTTTGGCGCGATAAAGTGATTGGTCGGTAAGGTTAACCAAAGCATCAATCGTCATACCCTCTTCACACGCACGGCTATCGCTCACTCCAATACTGACACTCGAATTAAATCGAGTTTGTTCGTCGATTTTGAACTCAGCTTGATTAAACTGTTGGCGAATTTGTTCAGAGATTTCATGTGACATTCCTGCCGTTGCATTCGGAATAAAGACTATAAACTCTTCACCACCCCAGCGACCCGCGACGCCACCCACACTCTCGACACTGCGCTTGGTAATATTGGCTAATGCACAAATCACCTCGTCACCGACCATGTGACCGTATGTATCATTAATCGATTTAAAATCATCAATATCGAGCAGCATACACACGAGATGATTTTCAGAAGCCACGTGCTCTCTAAACCACTCATAAATGGCACGGCGATTGAGTAAGTCCGTCATCTCATCGTAGTGCGCTTGATGCACGAGCTGCTTTTCCAACATCACCTTTTGGGTGACATCTTCAAGTACAACCTGTACAGCTGGCTGACCTTCCCAAATAATCGAATTGTCATAGATATTAAAGAAACGATGGACACCATCTAAGCCAATATTCTCTACCACATTACTGGTGCCTGATGGTTCACCCGATATCACCGCTTGATAACGCTGACAGATACTTTCTACATTTTGTTGTGGCACTAAATCGAGAATAGAATCGAGCTGCAATACCTGCTCTATCGACTTACCACCTTGCAGGTTCACCCAAGACTGATTCACCATCAAAGGTTTGAAATCTCGGTGCACTAATATTCCCTGCCCTGATTTCATAATCATGTCTTGATACATCTGGTCTTGCTTGCGCATCATATTCTGCAATTGAATCGCAGGGCTCAAGTCGATCACCGTCACTTGTAATGCAGGTCTTCCTTGCCATTCGGTCACATGATCAATAGAAAACACCGTAAACTCTCTGCCACTACGATCCACATTGGTAAAGGTGTGAACTTGAGGATCGCGTTGACCACTGACGGTTTCAAGGTAGTTTTTGTAGGCAGCGACATGAAAGTCTTCTGATATGAGATCAAGAAAGCTATCAATTTGGGACTTTAACTCTTCTGGAGATTGGTACCCATAAATACGAGCGTAGTTGGCATCAACACTAACCACATTCATATCTTGAATAATAATTACGCCGTACGTAGATTCGAAATTTATTGAAGACATTACCAACTCCATACTCTAGCTATACTTCATCACTGGAGCATTGCAACATATCCCACTAACCTTTCCACAGAAGCTTTCAAGCGTCAAGGGACATTAATATACCGTGTAGTATATCGTACTGTTGATTGCTTCTCTACAAATCAATCGTTAGCACGAGTTACCAAAAGTAGACAAGCATCTCAACCTGATTACGCGCGCCAAAAAACAAAAATAGATAACCTATAGCAATGTAATGATTAACTTTTCTATCTTTTGCCTTCCTTGGTTTCTATCTGTCCTAGCTTCTTAGCTTAGACAGCACTACTCATCCCAATCAGAAAAATAAGAGACCAAGAAGTCTATCGCTAGCCGTGCTCTCTGAGGCAAAAAGCGTCGGTTCTGATAAACAATCCAACTGCTTGTACCTGAGCCCCAATACTCTTCTAGCACCGGAACCAGCTTGCCATTGGTTAGCCCGCCATTAAAACTGCTTCTAGGAAGGTACACAACGCTGAGTCCCTCTTCACAAGCTTTCAGTACCGCACTTGAGTTGTTACTTCTCCAACGACCATACACTCTTACCGCATTCAATGGCTTTCCATTTTGCTCAAACGGCCATTGGTCACTATTAGTAATAATACAGCTATGTTGTTTTAACTGTTCTGGATTAGTGGAAGCACCATATTTGTCGATATACACTTTACTCGTGAACAAAAGAGCGACTTTGGCACCATCAACGACATTCCATTCCTACTGGAACAGTCGCTAGTTCGCGGGGCAGCGCGTTTCAACAAGGTTCCACCTTGGCAAGAGCTTGTGATTGCTGATGAGCGAGTGATTACTGGTCAAAACCCGACAAGTGCACACGCTGTGGGTGTCGCGATTGTTGAGCACCTTTCTTAATCAAGCCATAGCTTGATGGATCTATAGCTTGTCCGACTCACTGACGCGAGTCCCCTAAGCAAGGTCAAAAAAAAGAGCATACTCCCGACTCAATATTCTTGAGAGAAGTATGCTCTTTTCTAATTCTGTAACCCGCTTTTAGTTATTTCTAACAATGCCCTCAAGCACGTTGAACAGTAGGTCTATTTCTTCAATCGAGTTGTAATGCATACAACCAATACGCACTACACCCTGCTCTTCAATACCCAACTGCTTCACTAAACCTAATGCGTAGAAGTGTCCGTTCCACACACAGATGTTATGCTCGCCCAGCTTCTTAGCGATAAATTCTGGAGAGTGGTTATCAAAGGTAATGGCGAATGTTGGCGTTCTTAAGTTTGAATCAAACTCTGTCTTACCGTAGAGTTTGGCGCCTTCAAGATCGCCCAAGCGCTTTAGGAAGTATTCGCTCAATTGGCTTTCATGCTTATTATAAAGCGCGTAGCTTTGCTCTAAGCGAGAACGTAATGAACCCGTAGGCTCACCAAACTGTGCCAAGTATTCCACTGTAGCGGTAAAACCAGCTAAGGCCTCAAAGCTTTGTGTTCCAGTCTCGAACCGGCCAGGACCAATGTTGGTCGCAGGTTCAACTTTGTATGGCTTTAATGTATGCAACCATTGGGGGCCTATGTAAGCAATTCCAAGATGAGGACCGAAAAACTTGTATGCCGAACACGCTAAGAAGTCACAATTCAACTGCTGAACGTCAATCAAATGGTGTGGCGCATAGTGCACAGCATCAACATACACCTGAGCGCCGTGTTGGTGTGCAAGCTCTATAACTTTCGCGACATCAACAATTGAACCGGTGGTGTTTGAAGCAAAGGTCACAGCAACCAGTTTGGTTTTCTCGTTCAGTAGCGACTCAAAGTGTGCCATATCTAGGCTGCAATCTGACTCGTCGACACGAACTTGGTGAACAATCGCGCCTTTATCGTCTGCTGCTTGTTGCCAGCTCGATACATTTGAGTAATGGTCTAGCGCAGTAACAATCACCTCATCGCCAGCCTGCCAATCGCGGCTGATTGCTCGGCTAAGTTGAAATGTCAACGAAGTCATATTTGCACCGAATACGATGTTACCTGAAGACTCAGCGTTGAGCATAGCCTGCGCAGCCTCCCTAGCGTGCTGCACCAGAGCTGTAGTTTTCTGGCTAGAAAAATAATGCCCACCTAAGTTTGAATTAAAATGCCCTAAATATTCAGTCATAGACGCTAGAACACTTTCTGGAACCTGTGCTCCGCCAGGGCCATCAAAAAAGGTAACAGGCTTGGCGCCAAAATGTTGATTAAGAGCGCTAAACTGTTGTCGTATAATGTTTAAAGTATCTAAATTAGGCGGTAAAAACGAAGACATCACGAACTCCTTTTTGACCTGGTTCACTTGAGAGTGTTTCTGAAATATGGTGAAAATAACGTTGATCGTTAAGAATCACAAACTGATTTTCCTCAAGAATCGTATTGAGGTGAGGATGCTGTTCGACTTGTGATTTAAATATTTGGGTAGCCCCTCCAGATATGTTTTTACGACGTACACAAAATATACCTACGAAATTAAAACCATCTTGATGTATCCCTTCAGGAGCAGGAGAACTCGTAGCATCTGAATCACAAGTCACACGGATTTGGTGAACATCAACCACAGCATGATCTTTGTCTGACCCGGTTCTTTCTATAAATGATTTGAGTAGACGTTGAAATTGTTCAGTTTCTACTAATCTCTGTTCCATTTTGGGGAAATCTCGCTCTACATCACCAAGAACTCGATTCACGTCTGAAGACTGTACGAACTTGGAATGAGGCAGACGTACAATTTTGTCATTCTCAAATTGAAAACGAGCATATGAGCGAAAACGATGCTTGCTATCAATATAAATATCCATATCTAAATTATCAAAATACGGTTGGAGCTCTTCGGCTACACCTTGCGGTGTTTGAAAAGCTTCTATCAAAAATGTATCTCTCATTGCTCTTCTCCATGAACGAGTGAATGTTAACATAATGTTATATATCTAATTATCCCCCCTTGCTTAGACATTTCAAGCGTAAAAAGTAAAAAGCATTTATATACCAAAAACAGTAGCGATCAGACCAAAACAAAAGAATAAAAAACCAATGACTGAGTAATTATTAAAATTAAAAACCAAGTTAATTTCCCATAAAAGACTAATACATTATTATTAAGCGCTTTAACAACATAATAAGAAAAATTAAAGAATCTAAGCGCTCAGTGGAGTGTCAGGCTTATCATCGGCAGAAGGTGCGTGATCAAGGATCACAAGCTCTCGTTACAATTTATCCTGGCAGCTGACATTGAAAGTAAAATAATCCGCTGAGCTTAACTATCAGA
Organism: Vibrio sp. HI00D65; assembly: GCF_001635455.1. Classification (GTDB taxonomy): domain Bacteria; phylum Pseudomonadota; class Gammaproteobacteria; order Enterobacterales; family Vibrionaceae; genus Vibrio. The sequence goes on along the minus strand of NZ_LWEH01000011.1, from coordinate 37,594 downwards.
GTGCATTACGTTTTGTGCAAAGCCAGTAATACGCCTAGAGATCTTTTTCTATCTGCCACAAACTTCAAGCACATCGCCCAGCAAAAATGTCTTTCGAGATATTGAAAGTTTGCATCAGGAAACTAATAAACTTTCATTCCGTTTGATGACTGAATAGCACCATCTTTAATCTCTGCTATTTAAAGCATACATCCACTTGATTAACTAATAGGTGAACTACTTTTAGGTCGCTGCTTGCAGTGGCTATCTCAACAACCCTGGTAAATTTTAACTCTTGTTTTTCTTTAAATTGACGGATATTTACTGGTGAATGCCCTCCATGTAATACAAATAACAACCAATTGAAAACCACTATGGCGATATTGCCACAGGCGACGTTGAATACTTTATTTGTATGTTTTGCACATTGAAATACGGCCTATCTATCAGTGGTCAAGCTATTGATTTTTTACATAACAAACTGAAATTGGTTGATTTACAATCACACCAGAATCTACAAACCTTTGCCTATGCGTCTGGAACAGATTGAGTTCGGGGGGAACTCGGCCGCCCCAAATGGCTCATTTCTTTTAAGAGAGCGAGTCGATTGCGCTTTTAGTCTCGAAGATGCTTAATGTGGAGTGTTATGGTTGGGAATTGGAAATCCACTATGGCAATAGTTGTAGCTCCGAGAGAATCGGCACATGTTTACAAACGTGGGGTGCTCTTCCTTAACACATTTATGCACCGAAACAATTCAGAGCAAAAGCTCTTGCGTACTTCGAACCGAGTCATTTCCCCTATAAAAAAGCTCTTCGCCTGAGCCAACAAATAGAGACATTTCCAGCCTCTACTCGAGCGTTAGTTAATTTGTACTTCGCGTAGTTAAAGATACCAACCTTCCTTTATAGAAGTTCATCGGCAAAGTTACTTAATGAGAGAATTCGAGTGGATTTCACAAGACGACTCCAAGCTCGAGTGCAGCCACCATTGTGTTGTAACAAGGCTCGTCCCAAATCGCTTGTAGCTGCTCTTTCAGCATATAAATGATGCATAGGGTCTTATTGCTTTCGAGTAAATCGTCAAGTCTGTTGGATTGTTTATCATTCAACTTGATCGCATTTTTCAGTAAGAGAAAGAGCATGCCTTTGAGCATTGTCTTCTCCTCGTGGGAGCCGTTCTTAAACGCTTTTGCTCTCTCTTTTTTCATTAAAATGCAGTAGTTTTGCATCATATGAAATCGATCGAAGACGATATCTGCGTTGGGCAACATTTTCCTAACAGCTGATTGATAAGCTTACCCCATATCCATTGAAACTGCCTTAATCCCCTCTCTCGTTGTTACTGATAACCGCTTAAAAAAGTGATGAGCACTTTGGCTTTTCGACCATGCTCTGTCCAAATGAGGTGGCCAGAAACTAGGTCATATACCCCCCTCATATAGTCATGCCTCTTCGCTCGTGTTACCTCATCAACACCAATATGCATTAGGTTGGTCAATTTCTCAGGCTCCAAGGAAGGTAAGCTCGCTCGTAAGTACTCCTTATCGATATTCTGGACGGTTTCCCAGCGAATGCCTAAATGTTGAGAAACAGCATGGATACTCATATGGCGGCATAAACCGCTGATGAACTTGCAAAATCGGGCCGTGTAACGACTTCCTTTGGCAACATATTCAGTAGGTTCAATCAACCTTCTACCGGTTTGATCTCGAGTCTGAGCGAACTCTACTTCAATCGTACATGGTCGGCCACTAACAGGAAGAGCTTGAATCCGCCTTCGAATGTAGTGCTCGACGGTGCATGGAGAGTCTGCCATCGGCTTCTTAACTTTAAACCGCCTGTCTCGACGACAACGAACTAATAGCGATGGAGAGGCTTCTTCTATTGAAAATAGACTTAACACATTGCCCTTTAAAGTGAAACAATGTGGAAGATAATAACGGCAAGGTAAACCACTAATTTTCTAGAGAAAGAAGCATTGTAAATAAGAGTATTATCAATAAACCTCGTATGTATTCAGACTCATTTAACCGGAGAAGAGACATCATACCCGTAAGTCACACATTGCTATGTTACAACTTAAAATCACAAAATAAGTTTTCATACATGAAAATGAAACCAGTTGAATATGAGCGCGTAATCTCAGTTTTAAAAAATTTAATGGATAGAATACTTAAATTAAATAAATGTTAAAAAAGAGAAAAATATTATGAAGAAAATAGCCATAGAGCTATTACAAAGCGTCGTCAAAAAAATATTTGTTGACGCGCAGCTTTCAGATAAACAAGCAAACGAATTAACAGAGCAATTGCTTTACTCTGAGCAGCGCGGTGTAACTTCTCACGGTTTGGTTAGAGTTAAGTGGATAATCGACCAATTACATAAATACCCAAAAAAATCGCCAATACAGCTGTTGAAAAACGAGATAACAGAACTATATGACGCAAGTGGTGTTCTAGGTTATGTTGCTTTGAACGAAATCGTTAAGCAACAAGGAGCTGCTAAAAATAAAAAAATAACATCACATTCCACTATGATTTTTTCTTTTAGGAGTTAGGGTGTTTTACATATTTTTCTCATCATTTACTTCAGGTGTTGCTATCTCTGTTTTTATTACGGCCATTTCTTGGTACGTAGAAAATATCTTTGATTCTTCCATGTACCTTTCATATGTTTTGGTTTCTGGTTATATATTTTCTTTTTTTGCCCTCCCTTATATCAGTAGACTTTCTGATAAGTATAGGTCCAGATTAGTATTAATTGGCATATACACCTTGGGCACTCTCGTATGTTTATTCCTTATAACTTACCCAGATATCAAGAGTTTACCTGTTTTTTATCACTTGACTTTGGTTGTACTGGCAACAGCAATTCTCACTATGGTAAAGACTGCGGATCAAGTTGTGCGTAGTATTTATGTTAAGCGTAAGTTTAGAGATGGCGTGATACACAAAGCCAATAAGGGACTTGAGGTTGTTAGACAAGGAATTACTGTTTTCTCTGGAGGGTTCGCGTATATATTTATTCGTGATGACTCTCTTGTTTATGTTTGTTCGTTCGGATTAATTTGTTTTATTGCTTCTATAATGATTTCGTTTTGGATTGAGAATGAGAAGCCAGTCAACACCCCCCAACATCGCAATAAATTGGAGCATGCTTACACTTCGGGCTTTCAATGTGGGGATAATAATAAAATAATCACCTTAACTATTGCGCCATATGTCTTAGTTGTTTCATTAAATGTACTATACCCCCCTTTGTTCAACTCTTTTAATGCGTTATCAAGTGATTTTGGAATCATGGTTATCCCTTATGGATTAGGAGCTATAGTGGGTAGCCTTGCTAGTCCTCAATCAATAGAAGATTTTAAGAAGCACTATATTTGCTTTTCTTCTTTAATTGTTCTCTCTATGCTTCTACCCTATTTAAATGTAGGGATTTATTCTTTATATGTAATGTTATTTATTTTAGCTTTAAGCCACTCTTATATTAGAGTAATGAGAAATACATTAATTATGAATTACACTTCAAAAGGAAGAATAAGTAATGCAATGGCATACAATGAAAGGTTGTTTATTTTCTTTTCTGTTTTTTCAACTATACTTCTTGCCTTTCTTTCTGATTGGCTAGGTATAGAGTTAGCTTGGTTTTTTGCTCTTACAATGTTTCTAATAGTAACGATATTGGTTTTACGCTCTCCATTTTTAAAAGAACAAGGCGTATTTGTACAAATACCGTAACTAATATTTGTTGGCATTCTCCCCTAGCGAAGTCGCTAGGGAATTCCCATTATATGGCTCACACTAAATTGCTTTAGGTGCAAACTCCTGATTCATCAAGTGGCTAATGCCTACTCTCCACAGTCCAGCAAGCGGAATTCCTGCTTTAAAATATTTAGAGTACCAATGATATCTGTATTGTCAGTGTTGCCACACACAAAGAGCTCTTGTGATTCACGGTTGTCGGGGTGATGTTTGACGTCTGGACCTATTGTAAGCTTTCCCAAAGAAAAGTAACGACTCCCTCTATACTTGTGGAAAACCTTACTTTGAAGCTCGCTCCTTTCTGCCATTGTTCGGATAGTTTTTTTTCTAACGAAATAGTGCAACACCCTAATTCACAGTCAGTATTATTTACAGAAGCATACTCAAAACTAAAAAACCGTTTAACCGTAGGATAAAGCGCTTTGTAAAGGCTCTTTTGCGGAAAAAATCAATGTTACCTCTTGCTGATACGAAAGCCTACACTCCCCTAACCTTTGATATTCTTCAAAAATTAGTATTTCTTTTCCAATTTCATCGGCAACCTCAGCGTCAATCCACTCTTCAATATCGATACCCAAAATAGGATGAACTTCGCTTGACGCAACAGCGGCAATCGCTTGTGAACTATTATGCGAGATAGATCCCGTTATACCAATCGGCCAGTTTGGTGATCGATCTTGATTAGGATAAATACAATATCTCTGTTCAGTTAGTTCTAGCAATGCATTACTAGCTGCATAACGCCCAGCTAAGTACTCAGCACAACGTTTATCCACCGCCTTATTTAACGACTCAGGAAAAGTAACGCCAAGCTCATCAAAGAGTTCCCTGCGGTAGCTACTTTTTTCGTAGTTAAGATGAGAAATTTTTATGGTTTCAGGGAGACTTAAGCACTGGTTTTTACCAGCTGTAATAAAGGTCATTTTTCGAATTGCATATTGATTTTCAATGAATGGATTATATCAGCATGGAGTTGCAATTTTTAGTTACATCCACACCAACCCCGTTTAGCTGTTGGTGGTCGGCTTCCCGACCTTATCAAAGTGTTTTTCTAGCTTAACTGGCAATGCCAAGCGTTTGCATGGTTATCCCCCCTTCGTTTAGTTAGCGAAAAAAAACTGTAAAGAGATTTATAGAGGTGAGGATGAAGCGACTTGGATTCTGGAAGTTGAAGAACAAGCCAAGTCCTCGTTTGTGTATGAGCAACGCTTCGATGATGATAAAGAGGCTTGCCCTCAGTTCGAATCTGATATCGCAGAGTTTGGCATAGGGTATTTCATTTCTGAAGAGCCGAAGAATGCATTGCATTGATATAAAAATCACAGAATTGGAAAGGTATGAACTTAATAGAACTTAAAGGGCACCTATGAGCCCACAAACAAGAAACTCAGCCATCTAGAGACTCACTCACTGATTTGCATGAAGACTTCTATACTTTTCTCGCTAGGTAATACACCAAGAAAACAGCCAATAAACATACCATGATTGTTGACCTGTTCATTATTTTTCTATGTGACTATACCGATGCGAGAGACATTCAATCGATTACTAAGGGAATGGTTAATAGTCAATTTCGCTTTTGGTGGAAAAAGAAAGTGTGCTCCAGCGAGACCGACAATGACTTTAACGTGGCTCTGAAGAAGCTCTTCAATTTTCTAGCTCAGGAACAATTTATTGTGAATGAAGTGGCCATAAAACCAAAAGAATAATAAATCAATTTTTGTAACTTATTATTCACACTTGAGTTTGTAAAAATAACATATGACAGTTTCTCAAAGAGTGTATGGCTAAATGATAAATGTCCAATGATGAGTTACGTGTAATTGAAAGTAGGTGTTCTAAATTCTGAAAGCGCACATCAAATATACCGGCACAGTAAAGCTCCACCTTTTCAGTCTAGCCAAGACAGCACCATCTAAAATCCCTTGGGCGTTATGTTTACATACCAATCCAAGTCCACTTTCTTGGGCATGATTAGTCCGTGCTCCTCTAGAGTTTTGCATGAGAATCGAAAATTGTTCGGGTGGGTATCTTTTTGAAGTAAATGATTAACGGCTTGGTATGTAGATGACCGTTGATTTACCTTCCAGTTTTATACCAGTATCGATCTGATAACTCTTTGTTTTTACCTTTAAGTAACTCTTTGAAATTTAGCTTAAGCGCAAAAAAGTCACCAAATTGGTCAAACTTTCTTGTAGAGCACGTAACCTTAGATCTACTTATTGTCCCGTATTTCAAATTTCTTCTCTTGGCTAACTCTTTTAATCTGAGCGCGAAATCAATGTCTTCAGCCATCAACAAATCTTCATCAAAATAACCTATTCTCTCAATATCTTTCTTTTTGGCCCAAAAAAGAACTAATGATACTCTCATTTTCAGAAAGATAATTGAAATCGCTAATAAAGCTGTTATTAATATTCCTACCGAATATCTATCAGGACGAGCAATTATACCACCACCAATATACTTACCTGTTTCCAATTGTCTAACAACTTCAGCTAATACGCCTGGATCCATTGTATTATCTGCATCGAGAGTAACGATAACATCCCCGCTGGCATTTTTTATGCCTGTATTTCTAACTCTTGATATATTTGGAGTTTCTTCCTTAACTAGGGTGACATCATAAAACTTTGCGATAGACTCTGTGTTATCTGTACAGTTATTTAAAACGACAACTATCTCGGTCTCAATCTTAATATTTCTGCTTGCATTTATAACCGATTCAATAGAGCTTCTTATGTAGCCTTCTTCGTTGTGGGCAGGAATTATAACTGATATTTTTTTTACATTCATTGTCACTATCCCAAGTTTTTTCTCAATGAGATTTACTAACCACTAACTATAAATACATTCTATATGGATTCAAGGCTTTGTTTCCTTAAGCTTGAAGGCTTCACTTTGAATAGGGTCCTAACTGTCATATTTCGGATTCTATTCATCTTTCACTGGCCTCTACTTGGTGGAGGTTGATTTTAGTGCGCGTGTTGATACGAAATTCCCCTCGGTAATTAGGCTAACGACAAAGTCGCTTGGTAGTTAAGGTACGACAGAATCGCTTGGTGATCACACTTCACAGGTTGCACTTCTTAACTCAGTTGTGCCCCTAAATTGGTTTCGCCAAAAAGTCTCTATTCACATGCGAGTGTGTTTTGACCAAATAGAACTCATCTGAAACCTAACACTCACAAAGAAAAAATGGGTGTTAGAGTGCGGTTCTTAGCTCAAATGAATTTGCTAATTTTTGCCCTGTAAATCGCTTTGAAAGCGTCACAAACTTACAAGTCGTTATGGCAGCAGATGACCTTTAACAAGTGTCTAAAATCTTCGCTATGAGCGCTCGAGGCGTCTGAGGGCTGTTTTTGATAGCAAACTCACACATTTAGCATAATAGGAATAATGAACACCGATTTTTGATGTTCTTCATTACCAACATTGAATGGTTTTATTCGATTTCCGATCTTAAGGTTGTGCAAGTTTTATTTTTTAGGAAACCCAACATTGTTTTGATGGTTTTTTTTTGAACTCTATCGACGCCAAAGTCGGTAAAATCCATATGCTTTGATGCTGACATATCCACAATACAGATACCATATAATTTCTGATCTTCAATTGTTGGTATTACACCTAATGCTGTAGGGTATTCTGGTGATCTTATTGATAGAACTCTAATGTTATTATTTTTAGGTAACGACACCCGCTTGCTGTCTAGCGTTATTAGTTGATGAATATAATCGTTATTGTCATTACTAAACCACGCTGAAATGTCGCCTCCGTTAGAGTGACCAACTAAAGTTAACTTGTTAAAGTCATAGGTTGGGAAGCGAGATTCTAATTTTCCTTTAAGATATTTTATAGTTTTCGCCCCTCTCTTCCAGTTCTCTATACGCGTTTGGTATAAGTCACCTGTTTTTGAAAGTGGAGGATCATTAGGAAGTTCATGATCTATCGAAACAGTCATATATCCATGTTCATTTAAGCTTTTTGTTATGAATTTGTACTTTGTAAATGGTACGCGATTACCAGCACTTACAAATGCAACCTGACAACGTTTTTGGTGAGTGCAATTTTCATATTCTATGGGAAAGTTAATTTCTATCGGGATAGAGCGATCTCGTACTGAGTCTCGGATGGTAATGTTTTCTGCGCTTACAACAATCGGTAGTATTGAAATGAATATCGTTAAAATGTATTTCATACAAACGCCTAAATTAAAGGTGGTGAGGAGGAAGTCGGATTTTTTCATATTACAATCAGTTAAGCATTGCATTTAACGTAACTGCACTTAGTGCGTACCTAAACCAATACTTTTGCTAGTGCGATACTACTCATCGCACTAGCTCTTCACAAGTAGACTTGCCATACCTGTGGTTATTAATGGTTTGTTAATTTAGCAAAAGCACTAGCAAATAATTGTCCAAATATGAGTTATTGGTCATAGATAACCCGTTGAAATATTAGCATAGATGCATGAAATATTGTATCTGCAAACTCTGCTTTATTGTGTTGTATTCTTTCGCCCACTTTCTCAACCTCTGGAAGTGGGCTTTTTTCACTTTGCCATACCTTAAGTTATTAATGTTTTGCTAATGTTCGATTTTCCGAAAATGGTTTTTGTCCAATGGTTGTGTTTGATACGTTCGGTATCTCCCAAAAGTAATCTAAACGGCAGCGTTTTAACTACCGCTACGTACAACACTTAAATGATTACTAACTGTAAGTTCTCCCAAAGGACATTTAAGCGCCATCAAAATCGTAATTCAGATAATAGGCGCTATGGTTAGTGCGATAAACGCTAGCTGTTATCTTTTAGATTGCTAAAGTTATCAATTAAGTTTGGGGTTTGATTAAATTGCCAACTATTACTTATTTTTAAGCCTTTCTGAACATAATCAGTGGCCTTACCATTAAGCTGCACTGAACGAAGTATCTTACTTTTAAAAAAGTAGAAAAACGTTCGTTAGCTTTAACTAATAGAATATCAGGTTGAATCTCATACCTATAAATACTGTATTGACTTTGATTAGTATGAACTATCGTGCTTTTTCGCCTACCTCCATGATCACATCTCCAATATATCATTCCATCTTTATAAGTGGAAAATTGTGGATTATATTCAGTGTAAGTCGGCTGACCGCCTCGGTTAATTTGTGCTTTAGTAAGTTGGTAGCAACTGTTTAGGTTCTTCTCTTTAATTTCAGCTGTTTTCACCTTAATATACTTAAAATCACAAAATGATTCTTTAGTTACGCCACTTTTTCAATTACACGATCACCATCAATTTCATAATCAAAACTTAAGTCCAAGTATCCATTTATGGCATGGCAAATGGACACTTTTTCATCTTTAGACAAAGATTTAGCATCTGTTTGAATAAAATCCAAACTTACTTCTGGATGGGCTTGCAACTTTTCTTGGATAACAATTCCTCCCCCAATAACGCTAATAGGAAGAATAAAACCAAATAATAAAGCAACCTCATCACTTAATTTCCGATTAAAAAGCCTACCGATAAATTTTACAAATAAGACATACAGATACACTGGAAAAACTAATAATATTAAAATCAAATGCAAATCTGATTTCCTTCGTCTCATGCTATTAATCCCATTAACAAACTAAACTTTAAGATGTTTGATAGTATCAAAAAGCATAACGTGTCACTAGATTGCATATTGTGATTGCTTGCCATACTTTCCTTAATCCGATAGGTATGAGTTAGAGTGCAAGGTTTAACAAGCATATGTCCAAAGACGTGCTGACGCCCATTTCGACAAACACTTCTTTGCCCCAAAGTGTGTTTAGAACGTATGAATTAAGCATGAGAACTATTGTGGCAACAGCTTGCTGGCAAATCGTCTAACACTTATTCGTACATCAGGCTGGAACATATTTTGCTTATCAATTCATGCTTTACAGAAAAAATCTGTATTTAGTGATGTAGGCACGGAACTGTAGAACTTAAAGTATTGTTATTCATAGAAAAAAAGATGTATTGTTTACGTCATTAAGATACTAGACAGAATACTTCGATAAATACTTGTTTGAATCGAACCCACGAGTTTTACAAGCAATCGCAGAGCACTTGGAATGTGTTTTGCCTTCAAGTTTTGACCAATTGGCTGGTCTTGAAATGGGCGGAATTCCAATAGCTACGGCACTCTCTTTAAGAATTCAAAAGCAAGTTTTATTCGTCCGCAAGGAAGCTAAAGAGTATGGTACGTGTAAGTTAGCTGAGGGCGGCGGAATAGACAATCAGGAACTTTTGATTGTTGAAGACGTTGTAACTTCGGGTGGAGCAATAATTGACGCAGTTAACGAATTACGTGCTCGTGGTGCTATTGTCAATAATGTCGTTTGTGTAATTGACCGAGAAGGTAGTGGCAGAGAGAACTTAGAAAAATTGGGTCTTAAGTTTAGCCCTCTCTTCACAAAGTCAGAGTTAGAAAAAGCGGTCGGGTTATAACAAAACGTTTAAGAGTGAAGCCAAACGCGTGCCGGTTTCGCTTCGCTCCACATTATGGCACACGGTTGGCGCACCTGAACGTGGCGTTAAATGGCTAAGTTGACTACCTCACTCAAAGGTGAGTAATGAGTATGTTTATTAGAAAACTGTTTTCTAATGATCTATTAGTGGAATTGAGTGAAAGGAAAATAGTCATTCAAACGATAGGAAATGGAAAAAAATTAGAGTACGAGCCATATTTGGCAGTAGAAACACCAGGTACAAAAAGTTTGATTAAAAGTGTTGGTTCAGAGGCTAGGTTGCAGTCCGGCACAGGCATTCAGGTCATTAACCCATTTTCGCATCCACGTTCTTTTATTGCTGACTTTTATGTTGCTGAAAAACTGATACAGCATGGAGTGCGCGAAGTGCTCAAATCGAAACCCTTTAAACTGTCACCTCGAATCATAGTGCACCAATTAGAAAAAGTTGAAGGTGGCTTAACAAACGTTGAGGAAAGAGTATTAAGAGAACTTGCCCTGAGCTGTGGTGCATGAGATGTCATCACTTACGTCGGGAGACAGTTAGATCCTAACACAATTACTTTTGAAGACATGAAGAGAAACATGGCCATTTAACAAGGCGTTTAGGGCACAATTTTTAAGTTGGGTGATATTGCGTTATCGCCCGTTAGCAAGGCGTTAGGTATCAAGGAGCTTAAGGAAGCACAAATGAAACTATCAAAGGAAGTACTAGTTGGCGTTTGGTCCCTAGATGAGTTCATCATTCATCGAGAATCAGGTGAGTTGTTTAACTGGCCGGGAAAACAAAACGGTACTCTAATATATACTGACAATGGATTCGTTAGCGTCGCACAGAATAGAGAGCCCTTACCTAATCCGACTGACGAAGATAAAAAGAGAGAATCAAACTTCTATACCGCTACTTATGAATTAGATTTAGAGAACAACCGTGTGTTTCACATTGGGCTTCAGTCTAGCGTTCAATCTGTAATAGGTGAACGTATGGAGCGTGAAGTAAAGCTACTAGGAGATGGTCGCTTATGGCTATCTGGTAAAGGGCTAAAAGAGCGAGTCATACTAGTACGGTCAAAAGTTGATACCTAACAAGAGACTATGGTTTTAAGATACTTTTTCATACCTGCTCTTGATGAAACTAAGTCATTTAAGCTAACAAGGTTTTGTCCAAAAGCTATTTAGATCAAGCTCTACAAATTTCATGAGCTTGGTTCTCTTCTATCCAATATAATTCGATGAAAGAGGATAAGATCATACTCATATGAGAGTGGTGTAGGAGTAAGTAAGTGTTGATATTGGGGTGTTATGAAGAAAAGTGAAAAAGTACTAAGTATAGCATTTTTTTGGTTTTTAACCTTAGTGCTTAACTTCAAAGGATTGTTGATATTATCGTTATTGAGTTACTTTAGTTTCTGGATTTTACTTGTTAGAGAGAAGTATTTTCTTGAGTTTAAAAAATCATGCATATTCGCATTAGTATCTGTGCCGATTGTCTATTCCTCTATCATTTTAGATGGTTATTTTCAGTTAGAAGGAAACTTAAGAATAATAGTATCTTTACCTATTATTACGATTGGTGGTTTTGTTTTTTCTAATATAAAACGTTCTCTTTCACCGGCAAACTGAAGGTAACTGGGGTATTGGAGGTTCAAACTCTCTAAGCCCATACGTACTGGTCAACAAAATTCGGCCCCAATTTAACCACTGCTTGGATAAGAACTTGCATTCAAGGCTTACAGATACTTTTTCTGTTAGATATCGAGCGCGTTAGAGTCCAAACCCTAATCCGTTTCTGTCCAAAGACGTGTTGACGCCGTTCTCGGCAAACATCCCATTTCCCTCGGTAATTGGGCTAACGATAAAGTCACTTGGTAGTTAAGGTACGACAGAATCGCTTGGTGATCACACTTCACAGGATGCACTTCTTAACTCAGTTGTGCCCCTATACAAGTTAGATATTATTGTGGTTGACTTTCATTTTTGTATGAAGGGCTTACGTGTAGGGTAATGAAAATCCGACCATTCAAGGGAATATTGTAGGTAATATGAAAAATATAGAATCCGTATGCTCATTTTTTGAAGGACTCGGTATCGGTCATCCTGAACGTTATTTCTCTACGTTTTCAACTTCATTAGTCGATGAATCTTGTGTATTGCTACGTCAAGGCGAAGAGCAGACACATGCATTCTATTTGATCTCTGGTATCTTGAAGGCCTGCCATTATTCCGATTCAGGAGTAGAGCGATGTAAGGAGTTTTATTTTCCACAAAGCCTTTGCATACTTTTTTCGAGTTGGATAGAGAATCGAGGGTCTAGCTATCAAATTGAATCATTAACTAAAGTAGAATTCATTAAAGTACCAATGAGTATGCTTAATTCTCAAGAATGGGTTAACACAAAAATTAAGCTCCTAGAACGGCAACTGCTTTATAAAGAAAAAAAGGAAAGTTTTTTTCTGCTCAATACACACGTAGAAAGATATAAGCATCTAGTTAATGATTTTCCGCATTGGGTCAAACACTTAACAAGCGTTGATATTGCTAATTACATGGGGATAAGCCCTGTTAGTTTATCAAGAATAAAAAACCGCATTAACAATTGTTAATTAACACCATTGAATTTCAATAGAACATAGAACCACTATTCTTTACTTAAAGAACTCTATTTTGTGGGTTTTATTTTCTCTTTTATCCGCTGCTTTTTTAACCATGAAGGATGTCTCATTAAAACAGTCGACATCTAGATTATCAGCAATACAATCTACAGCGGTAATGTTGCTCACTCTTTGTCCTATTTGTCTATCCTGCATATTCATTCTCGAAAAGGTGAACTACGACGTTGTTCTAGTGATAATGATGTTCTCGGCTGCCACGTTTGATGCTGCTACTATGACATTTTATCTCTTAGCTTTACGCAATGGGTCCTTAGCCAAAGTCATTCCTCTTTTATGCTTTGTTCCTGTATTCCAGCTAGTTTTTAACTTTGTTTTTTACAATGAAGCCCCTTCCTTGTTTGGATTCATAGGGATAATTTCTGCGATCTTTTTTATATTTTATGGTGAGAGTTTAGATCTAATAAGCATAATAAAAGACAAAGCGGTAAACAGCATGATATGTGTCGTTCTGCTCTGGTCACTTAGCTCAATCATTCATAAAGAGGGTTCTGGTCAGATTGGAGCTGTTAATTGGACGGCGCACATATGCTTAGTCATGTTCTTATATTATTTGCCTTTTCTGCTCAGAATACGGCCATCGACTACAAGTTTAAGTGACTTCTCTTCTTTAATTGTCCCCGCTCTGGCTCACCTACTAACTTTACTGACATTTTATCAAGCTGCTTCGATAGGAAACGTTGCTTTTGTATCTTCGCTCAGGCGATTCTCGACTGTGTTTTCAATTTTGATTGGTTGGTATAAGTATAATGAGACTGTAACAAAGAGGCTCTGCATATCGATATTTGGGCTAATAGTGTCAGCTTTAACCATTACACTTTTTGGTTAATCGTATGACAACTATCGGGAAGTTGGTACTAGGTTGCGGATATCGCCCCTCTATGATGTATCGTTAATGTTTGAAACGCCGAACTCACAATTGTCCAATAGTGAGTTTTAATTCAAGGGACTTGAAGGCCCGCTAACAGGGAAATAAATCGTCCTCTTTCGCCCTTTAAGCTTTCGAAATATAGTTGGTCTAACTCTTCCACCTGCGCTATTGCGTTTATTGCTAGAGTTTTTCCAGTTTCCGTGAGTCTCAGAGAAAAGCTGCGTAAATCTCTAACACCTTTATCTTTAGTGATAAGATTATTCGCAACCAGCGCTTTCATCGACTTTGATAATGTCATCTTATCCAAGCCTGTAATATTGACTATTTCTGTTTGCGTGGTTTCGTTTTTGTTCTTGTTACACCATAGTACCGAGGCGAGTATAACGAACTGAGTATGGTTGATGTTTAGCGGCTTAAGGAGTTTCATTACCTCCGAGTGCCATCTATTGTAAGCAACCCAGAGCTGTAGCCCTGCGCTGTCCGATGGGAGCTCATGCTTAAACATTGTTCTCCGCCCTTTTTTTTAATCCTTCAAGAGTAGCCGGTAGTCCATCATAAATTTTCTTTCCCACGACTTTCCCAAACAAAAAACTGGTTAACCCCGAAAACTGAACCCTATGAGTTACCTCCGTTATTTCTCCTTTAGCCTGTAACTGGTGCTCAAATGATAGGAGGCAGAATGGCAGTTTGCTTATGACAGTAAAGCTCTTATTTGGTGTAGCATCCGTAATTACTATCTTTGATTTAGGTCCATTGGTCGGCTTTAAAACGCCTTTCACACCAACCTCGAATGCCCCCAATAGACAAGAGTAGACCACTTCTTTATCCCATTGATTCCAGTTTTCTACATCGACATATAGCGAATATATGTCTTGAGGTGATGCTTCAATACAAATACGTTCTTCAAAAATCACTTTTACCGTCCTAGTTGATTGTAAAATAGTAAACTAATTTACAATAGTTGATAATAGGTATATTTGCAACATCACTTCCAGCCACGAAAAACGTTTGTCTCGATTAAGTTCTAAACTATAATCTCAAGGATTAAATAATATAGTAAAAATCAGCTGGTTATTGTCATTTTTAGTAACCGAATGGCGATATAGTGGCGGCAAATTTCAACCATAAGAAACATACCGAGATCACCTTCCCTTAGAGCACGTCAGAGAGAATATGTCATATTCCATGGCACAATGCCTGCATCTCTCAGCCGAAACGTTCTCTGTCCTCACACTCAAGCCAAGACAATCGGTAAGCAGGATTGAAATAAAAAACCACCGGTGTAGGATTAATAACCTAATAGATACGTCATTTTTCCTGAACCATTTATCCCTTTGATAGGGAACAATCCGTTCTCTACCTCTACAAGAGTCCTATTGAAAATAAGTCTGTACTTTTCAGCGAAAAAACAAAAAATTACCTTTAGTTGCGTTTTAATATTAGGGAGCGACTGGCTCAGGGATAGCGTCACAAAAGGCTGTTTAGTGAAAGCGTATTGAGCTAGAAATTGTTCTTGTGACGATAAAGAACCCTCTCCTGTGGAAGCGAAACAGCTTTAGGCAGAGGAAAAGTCAAATCTGAGAACATCTCCGTCAGAAAACCAAATCCATTGTGCGCTACTGATGTTTTTAAACATTGTCTTCCCCATTCATGTTGATTCATACTGACTACGTTGATATCGCAGTCTTTGAACTCAAAGTCGAAAAACACATTCGTCGGCTTTTTATTCCATCTGCATACCAACACCCGCATCACCGTAAGAGTGGCTGCCTTCACTATTGCAAAAAGCGCCGCCGATGGGCGCAGGCCTGCGTAATATGCTTAAAAAGTTCAGGAGCCTTATCTGGGGCGACGTCCAAGGCTGTTTTTCTACTCAATTAAGCATGCTGGTTGAGTGGTTGAGTGGTTGAACAGAGTTACTTGGGAATACCAGACACCATACCCTTTGGGTGTGCGTATTCTACAACAAGAATACACAAGCCAGTTTGTAGCACGGCTCTTGAGAGAGAGCACATTGTTTTGTTCTTTTAAAAGAGCAAAACAATGTGCTTAAAAGGAGTTTAAATAATGCAAATTGTATACGGATATTGTCGTGAAGATGAGGCGGGGAGTTTATTGGACCGCTTAGTTGAACAGATAGATTAACTAAATCAGGATCCAACGATACTTCCTGAATATAAATACCATCAATCTCACTAAAAGCGATTCGTTTATTTTTTTCAGTCCTAATAACGAGAAGAGGTGTGTCAGAAAC
Organism: Vibrio sp. HI00D65; assembly: GCF_001635455.1. Classification (GTDB taxonomy): domain Bacteria; phylum Pseudomonadota; class Gammaproteobacteria; order Enterobacterales; family Vibrionaceae; genus Vibrio. The sequence goes on along the minus strand of NZ_LWEH01000011.1, from coordinate 21,569 downwards.
TAGGCTTTTGTGCATTAATAGGAGGCTATCTTTGATATAGCCACTTACAGGGTTATCGATACTTACGGGGCCCCAAAGTGAAGTACAATAAATATTACCGAGATAGCCTAAGTTAGTCGCTCTAACATAAGGTTCACTGACTACGCTCTCTCTTAAGTCAGCGGCCTCAGCATCACAGCTCAGGTCGTGGAAACTTAAACTAAGTGCTCTTTTATTTGACTGTTCTCCAAAGGCTAAAATATTGTTAATTTCTTCTACAGCCGTAAGTAAATGATTTTGTAATTGCTCTCTCAGGTTATTAATTGAAAAGTAATAAAACAAAATCAATACAAAAAAATGGTAGTAAGGCTATGAAAAGAATATGACCATCTTTTAATCTTTTTTCGAAAATCATACCTTGCTATAAAACCTATGAAAATAAAATAAATGTAACATTAAGAGTCCATCAAAAATCATAAGTGTTTATATTATCAATAATGGACTTTATCTTAAGGCTAGGTGTTGATTTACATCTCACAATCATCGGCCAAAACATTGACTTATCGCTACTCTCCAGGTCAAAATGAATAGCATTTTTCTTAACACTCGGAATACTATCAATTACGATATCTGGTAGAATTGCATACCCTTTTCCCTGCTCTAGCAAACACTGCAATTGCTGTAATGTTGAACAAATAATTAAATTTGGGCTATACATTATAGAATTCTCTACTTCATCAGAGTGAAATTTTGAACGCTTTATTACAATCTGCTGGTGCTCTGAAAGGTTCTCTATCTTTTTTTCGTCCTTAACGGTTGTAAGACAATGTGATTGAAAAAAAACCAACTTCCAACATATGACAGATATAACTTTATCACTTGACATCTTGTGGCTATCCAATTCACCAAGCCCTACATATATATCGACTAAATCTTTGTCATATGAGTTCACAATCGATATATTACCATCAAAATTACTCGTAACGACCTCCAATATTTTAGAAGTTATAGATTGAGAGGCTATCCATTCATCTATGTATATTACTAAAGATTCAGGTTCAGACCCCTTGTAAGATAGAAACTCATTTAAGTTATTAAGTTTTTCATTAACAGCTAAACAGTGCAGATATAGATTATGGCCATTTTTAGTCAAAATAGGCTTTTTACCTGGCTTTCGTTCAAAAACAGAAAAACCTATATCAGCTTCTAGATAATCTATTGCCTGTGATACTGCTGAAACACTAATTCTGTTTAACCTAGCAGCTTGAGAGAATGAACTAGTTTTTACGATATCTATTATTATATTGATTTTTTCATTAGATAACATCTTCAACCTTTTTTAAAATTCACATCCTGAGCTATAATACGAAGATAGTGATTTATTTAGAAACTTTAAACAATTCGCCCCCATAACGAGTGCGAATTGTTTGATTTATATACGTTTATTTATATTTTGAGGAAAAAAGATTTTCAGAAATTGAATCATACCCACTTGCTACTCTTAATACTGATTCCGTTTCAAAAGTTGCACCTATTATTTGAACACCTGTTGGTACACCATTACTTGCCATACCTGATGGGATATTAACAACAGGGTGCCAATTGAGGAGGTTCCACAATGGAGTAAGCATCCAACCTGTAATTGAGTCCACTGACATTCCCGATATTTTTAGATTATCGTTTATAGGGTCGAAGTCAGCCTTAATATTATTTGTTGCTAAAGTTGGCATAATAAGAGCTTCATACCCATTTAAGAATACCTTGTCTTGGATTACACGATAGTATGAAGATACTGTGCTTTCATAATAAGCCATTGCTTCCGATCCTAAATCAGACTGGGCTACTTTAGCAAAGTGCTTGCCGTATGAAGTCAATAGCTCTTCATATTCGCCAAGAGATTTCATAGCCTCGCCAAAACTTCCGGATAACAACCCTGACTGTAGTGCCAACGTTATTTGCTTGTTGGTAATATCCGAATCATTTAGCTTAACTTCTTCAACAATCGCACCTTGTTTTCTAAGGATCTCGATTACAGCCAGAGTATTTTTCTTCGTATCTTCATCGATTACCGCCCAGCCCTGGTCAAGCGAGTATGCAATCTTCATCCCTTTAATGCTCTCGTAAGTAAGCGGAACTTCCTTTTTAGGAAGTGATGTTATGCTGTACTTGGACTTCCCTGAAATAACATTGTATAGAAGCAACATATCCTTTAGGTTCCTTGCAAGAGGACCTTCTCCTGCTGGTAACAGGAACGCGTTACCGGCTGTAGTTCCAACTCGTCCAAAAGGTGCTTTCAAACCATACAAGCCATTAAATGCAGCAGGAATTCTGGTGGAGCCTCCCATATCACTCCCTAGTGCCAATGTAGAAAAACCAGCAGCTAATGCGGCCCCTGAACCACCTGAGGAGCCCCCAACAGTAAAGTCAGGGTTCCACGGATTTCTTGTCACTCCCCACAGGTTTGACCAAGTAACTGCAGCAAAATAGAGCTCCGGTACAGTCGTTTGGATATGCATAATCGCTCCACTTTGCTCTAGCTTGTCAATAACAGGATGATTGACCTTCGCAGGGGGGGCATCTTTGAGCACTAAAGTGCCAGCCGTTGTAATCCAACCTATTTTGTCAAACTCATCTTTAATGGCTACAGTAATACCTTCTAAAGCTCGTGGGTTGCCATTTTTATACCTTAAATCTGACTCCCTCGCAGCCATTCTGGCTTCATCAAAGTGTTTATATGTGATAGCGTTTATTGTCGTGTTTTCGCTTTCAATTAATTTAATTTGTGCTTCTAACACTTGAGATGGCTTTATTTCTAAAGTCTTGTACTTTTCCATCAAATGAGCGGCTGGCATATATGCTAGCTCTTCATTTGTATATGCAAAGACTGAACTTGAAACCACAAATAAAAGCATCGTTGTAAACGAATTAATTTTCCGACCGAGGGAACCAACCATAATACTCTTTAACATTATTCCTATCCTCCATAAGTCTACATCTACAGTATTGGTTTCTTTCATCCTATATGCAAATTCGTAATCATAAAAGTCAGGTTACTTAAGATGAACTTAAGGCTTTTAACCATGGTCACTAAGACAAGATTCAGCAAAAGAACCAGGTTCAAGCTATCCGCTACGACTATAATGAAAATTAACAATATAAAATTTGAACAAACATGTAATGACAATCAAATACTCTCTCGTCATAAGTTGGATATTAGATTGCTGTGCTTAATAACAACTTAGCATTAGTTTATTAGTTCCCCCCTCCCCCTTTAGTTTACTAAGTTATACGATACATAAGTGCGACATTTACTTTTACGACGCCACTCTAAATTAATAGCATTACAAGTATATGACTTGGATTTTCTATACTCACGGACTAAACTAAACAGCCTTAAGTTAGATACTTGTTCAGCTATTGTGGAACGCCTCTTCCATTTTACAATCGTATTAATCATTAAGTTCAGTGAAGTACACAGGAGATTTTATACATTAATATTCTCATCTATCTTCATTCTTCCATGGACGGTAACCCTCTCATTTTGTCAAAGGAATGCGTTAGCATACCGGTAAAATACTCGGTTCAATAAACGGTTACCGCCTTCACCCTGTAAGCATGGCTTACATGTGCTCATTTAAGCTGTTAACAATAGTTCTCTATTATGACCTCAACAAAACACGACACCCAACAAGTGAGGTCATTATGAAAAAGTCCGTACTAAGTTTAGCTCTTGTCGCAACACTATCAGCAGGTTACGTCGCAGATGTAACAGCATGCACATCAGCAATCTACAATAATGGTGATGCTAGTCTCTCAGTGAGAACCATGGATTGGTTTGGACACGATGATGCTGTGGTCGTCGGCACAGGTAAAGGAGCCTCAAATCAGTACAGCACAACCAAAGAGTCAGTTAACACGACCAGCAAATACGCGTCTATCAAAATCAAATCATTCGAGCCACAAATTGTCGCCGAAGCAATGAACCAAGAAGGTTTGGTCGCTCGTATTCTTTACCTTGGTTTGGAATACACCGAAATGGCACCTAACCGCGCCGGCGTGCCTGATGTAGATGCATCACAATTCGCTAATTACGCGGTCGATAACTTCGCTTCGGTTGAAGAGGTCGTTGCTACATTAGACAAGATTGATGTTGTGCAAGACAAATTATGTGATTTGCCAGGCCATGAAAATGAATGCCTTCCAGCGCCTGTGCATTATCACCTCACCGACGCCAATGGTGATAGCGCGGTGATTGAGTTTGTTGGTGGCGAGGTCAAAATCTATCACGGCGATATGACGGATGCACCGAGTGTCCAGTACTTATCCAATGATCCTGAGTTCAGCTTCCATATCAACTTGGATAAAGAGAAAGCAGAACCGGGTGCAACGATCCGCGCTTATGATAGACGACTACGCGCTAAAAAAGTGGTTGAAGATATGTATAAGCGTGACGTTACAGACAGTGGCGAGGCCTTGAATAGCCTGAAAGCTGCTGGAACAACGGTCTTTGCTGGCTATGACCAAATTGACCCTTATCTTAATGACGTCTTCCCAACACTATGGACAGTCTATACAGACCAGAATGCGAAAGCGATTTACCTAGACCGTTACGACACATGGCAAGTAGAGAGTTACAACTTTACGATGTTCGATAACAATCAAGCAGCAGAAGTCGTACTAGGTGCTCACCCTAACGCAGAAGCCGCTAAGTAATTACGTAGTTAATATTCAAGGCTACATCATGGTTCGTTGGTTACAGCGAACCATGATCTGTACCAAAAGACTGTGTTATCCTTGTAGAACCCTGATGACCTTCAATCTAGACAAATATGGAATACCCAAGATTATGTAACATTTGAGCTACTAGTGCCTTAGTCTATTAAACACTTAAAATCCTCAATTAATAGCCTTTGGTTAGCTCCCTCCTAGTGCACAAAATGCCTCGTTCGCTCTTTACCTACGTACTAAATTCAAGCACAGTGTGAACACTTTCTTTTCTAGGATAATAATGTGTTACTTAATACCGAACGACTTCAATATTTAGTTTGCATTGCCGAGACAGGCTCATTTTCTGCCGCGGCCAGAAAACTCAATGTCAGTGCTTCGGCTGTTAATCAAGCAGTACAATCAATGGAAGTTGATATTGGCATTCGTTTATTTGAACGTGTTACTGGGAAATCTCCTTCATTAACACCAGAAGGAAAAGCGCTGTACTTCCAAGCGCTTGAAATCGTTCCCCGCCTCCAAGCGATAGAGAGAAAAGCACGATCGCTGCAAAGTGGAGAAGAACCGACTCTGACTATCGCAACACATAGTATGACCTTATACCCACGTTTCACTCGCGTGATTGCCATATTAACTGATAAATTTCCAGAGCTAGAGCTTGTTTTAGTTGACGCAGAAAGGCACCGTTTGTGTACCAATACCGAAGCAATGGGGATCGATATTATGATTTCTCCAGGAGGCCTATATCCACACAGAGGGTCAAATACACAAGTCGTGGATATGATCGAATGGTGTTTTTTAACTTCTCCTTTTCACCCCTTAGCTAAACTAAAAGGAGAAATTACATCAGAAGATCTAGAGCAATATCCTCAGTTGTTATCATTAGAAGGTAAGGTTGCTACCAACGAGTTACTTGAGTCATTGCGTTATAGCCCTCGTTTAATACGTTACGAGAATCACGACCAACTACAAGACATGCTTCTCTACGGTGCGGGATTTGTAGCTTATCCAACAAAGCTCGCCCAGCCACTTATAGAACATGGCCTAGTAACTAAACTAAATGTAGGGCACTATGCTAATTCTTTGAAATGGCCTGTAGAGCTTTCTTGGCGCAGTGGGCTAGGTGCTGCGGGAACGTGGTTTATAGAACAAGTGTTAGAACAAAAGCTTTAACTGCTAAAGTAAGACTTCACACCATTGAAATTGTTACATTGACAATTCATCGGTCAATTATTGTGTGACGAGTCACAAAAACTCACTGTTACATTACTTCCCGAGCTAAACCTCTGTTTTGACAAAAGTGAATTTCGTAATGTATTGCCATGATTCCTCTGAGCTAACGCATGAGTGAACTTAACTTTCGTTATTTATCGTCACACGTATAACTAAATTAGCACAAACCAACTAAGCGAGACCGGAACAAAAGTTTCATACATTAAATGCGCTCCGATAAAAAGTGCAACAAGGAAAAAATTCGAGAGCACCCCGAAGCGCTAGGCGCACAAGGTAAATGGGATCCATCCAATCACTCAAGGCGGGTATAGGGTATACCAGAGCGAGCATAAATGAGAGCCAGTAAGACAATCAGAATCCTCCATGAATCACTCGTAGTCAATACAACCCTCCATCAAATGTAACCACCTAAGACATTGTATTACGTTGCAATCAGACGCTTAGATAGATCCATATTTATGCGTTATCCAGAGCATGGATAAGAACAATGTTAACTGGTACTCGATAGGAATTTCGACTGCACGTTATGGAAAGCACAGGTCGTATCTATGACAAACCTAAGCATCGGGTGACTTTTGAAGGAAGACTCTATCAGATTTGGAGGGCACTCCATGGCGAGGTTTGCCCTCCAAATCTGGTGAATGGACGCTTTAACCTTTGGTTAGAGAAATTTTTCATCTAAACTTGAACGAGTCTTCATAAATGGCTCTCGTTCGAGACCATCAACATAGCATTGGTGTTGCTACTAAAAGCTCAGAACAAATAGGAAAAAGCTATGGGGAAAACTCGAGAAAAATACATTTGACCGAGGATAGTGTTGATTTACCGATTTTCTTCGATTTATCAGAAGGTCAACGACACGACATAGTACATTTAGAAAGTTTAGTGGTGCAACTCGACGATATGAGTACCAATGCTTACTGGTAAAGGATATCACAACGACCCTTTCCCCTGTTTTGTTCAAGACCGTGGGGGAAAACGGTTATTGCCAAACGAAATTATGGGCAAAATATAGACTAGGAAAATATGAGTTGGTGCTTATGTAAGTAATGTAACTTGGTAGAAAATGATTTCGCTAAAGAGAAACTATGCCAGTATTTTAATGTGGCTTCGAATTCATTTACAGGGGATTTGTACAGTAAAGATCAATATACCCTCAATATAAATTATTTATAAATAGTGTTTTTTACTTCGTGTAGAATTCATAAAAGTCATTAAAAACAGTCCATCCGATAAATCGAAACCTCGCCTCATGATTTGCTTTGATTTTTAACTCAAAAACTCCCAATCTCGATACCCATAGGCACAAAAAATCTGGGGAAGGCTCTTCTATTCACATATTGCCAAAGACAAGAAGTCAGCCTCACCAATATGGTGAGGCTGACTTCATTTAAACGTTAACTTTAGCTCCCTTCATTTTGCTCACTATAGTGAGTGAGTACAAACGCTGTCTTATAGTCTTTTTGCTGATTTATCTCATCCATTACCGCTTTCGTTTCGTTTTCTTCTAAAGGCCCTATAGGAACACGATAAATACCAGCAGAGCGGATAACTGAGGTTTGATCAGGGAAGAACCTTCTGACGTCCTCTACCACATCATGAGCAGTATCTTCACTAATCGTCGCAAATACTTGAATATACAGTCGCTTTTCTCCGCCTAGTTGTCTCGGCTCAGTAGATATTGAACCAACACTAGATGAATATGCAGTAGGTGCAGTGGAATCTGGAGAGTAAGCCGTTGGAGAGCGTTGTCCAAATCTTATTTCTCGTACAGCAACTCCCGTATTGTTTGGGTCTGGCATCTCATACAGTTCACTATCACTAAAAGGTGACGCTGCCTCAAAATCAGTTGCTGTAGTCTCTAGCTCTAATGGATATTCGAAATATGCTGACTCAGCACCGGTCGAAGAGGTAGGCGTCTCTTCAATATCCAGCGAATCGCTATAAGGTGATTCAAAAGCGGTTGCACCAAAAGAGAGATCTTCCGCTGGTTGTTCTAGTATCGGGTCATACTCAGGAACGCTATATGCATTTTCTGTATAGGTTGATGGCGTAACAACATTGCTAACCTGAGTATCTTCGACAGGAATGCAATAAGGAACATTATCACTATTTCTCGGAGTATTTAGTTGCGTACACCCCATCAATAACGCCGTTACCGTAATAGGTAAAATAATTTTCTTCACTCGCGTCATAGCTCATTGCTTCCCTAATAAAAACATTGTTCTGCACCACTGTAAGGTGCCAAAAGAAAACATCTAACCCAAACACTCCATGAATTCGAATTATATGAATGATACTTACAAAGCCGCTAAACAATCCATTAATTAAGCTTATGTTTACAATAGCAAAATTAGATATTCTTAATCATGAATATCAGTTATTCAGTATTAATTGAGACAGAAGATACATCGGCTCAATAGGTGAGTCGATTCCAAGAAGAAATGTGTTTTAATTTTTCGAACAGTCCCATTAGGCCCAAATATGCTCTTCCCCCTATTAAAAAGATAACAATGTCGATAAAAGAGGACATAGATCTAACCTATGCGTGAAGCAGTTGTTTCTGATCTTGATGACACTTCGCGCGCATACCCTTATCAAGTAATAGATTATATGAACCCTTGGGTATGTCAGGTTTGATATATGCTAATCTCAAATGCTTTTCATCTTAACGGCTATCTACAAGCCAGTAGGGTCGCGCACAAAGGCATGTAGAATTGTGAAAAAAACATGTCCGTTGGAGATTTTATTGACTCCTCTGGCTATCTCGAAAAAGTCAATCTCTCCTGCGTTGTGCAGCTGAAACAGCACTCCTTTCATGATATTCTCTTTAGGTTGTATTTTCTTGACATATCAATAATTAACCTGAGCAAGCAGCTTTTCTGCCGTTTCACTTGTCGCTAGTAACCGATTTTTTGCTTCGTCTAATCACATACTACGTCCGTTACTCAAGAGTTATTAGGTACCTTATTGAACAAGGGCAATTAAGCAAAATTAAAAATATTTGAGTTAAGAGTTAGAGATATTCAAAACATTTTTGGCCAATGTATGGTAATCCCCGTTTTGCAAGTCAAAGCCCCAAAATAACAAGGTTGGTTTGCAACAATGAATTAATGGTCTAGCCCTATGTTAATTCACCACCAATGCCTACAGTTACTAGACATAGAAAAAGATATACAATTATATGGATACAGTTGTTAAAGCAGATGATACATGCCTAAGCTTAATCTCAATGTCAGGCATTGGTCCGATAGTGAGTACATCGTTAAAATCTTAGATGAGAGATGAACAGAAATTTAAACGTAGTCACGATACATCAACAGCTTTAGGCCTTGTACCTAGGCAACATAGCATTGGAAGAAAGTCTGTTCTTTTAGACATATTACTAAACGAGGTAATTCTCACCTTCGCTCTTGTGACTCTTCATACAACATAAAAAATAGATTTACCAAGAACTATACCGATAGTTTTAATAGTCGACATGATACACCTTCAGAAGTTCAGCGGCATAGCTAGGTTTAGTTAAGGTGTGGGGCGCACCATTTAATTAATGGCCTATATATTATTAAATTAGCAAAGAGCGCTGAACATGATGAATATAGCTATTTAACCCATAGTAATTAAGATAAAATAATAAGGTAGACAAACTTGATGGTAAATTAAGAGCTAATAATCAAACCCAAAGCGGAAAAATATTGCATAAAAATTAGGTAGCACAATATTAGTTAAAGTCGTAACAAGTCACTATGCATACTGGGAGTTAATCACTCCAACTGTCCTTTATCGTGCAAGGACATCATTAAGTGCGATACCTAGCCCAATACGCTCAGTTCGAATCCTTTGGTTAAGCGAACTCTCACCGTAACCGTTCCAGTATTGCGCGTACACCCGCAGATATTCACTTACAGGGTAACTCCAGCTTAGCTGAGTTGCATGACCTTCAGTTGCAGGTCTATACAAGGCCGTAAAAGTATTGCGGTTAGGCGCCCAGCCGAGCCCAATCTCACCGTAACCCATATATCTTTCGATATCTGTGTTTCGATCTTGAGTGCGCAAAATATGCCAAGCTTTCAAAGCGACAACAAAATCATCCGTTATCTCGAACGCTGTGGTAGCGACAAGGCGGTCCCAACCTCTGGATAACTCACCTGATTGTCCATTTGACTGATGATTAATACCGATATTCCAATTCGTTAATTTCAAGCCGAATACATCGGTGTTGGCATTATGATTAAAAAATATTTCAGGCTCATAATTGGTCTCGCGAAATGGATTGTCAATCTCTTCGTTAAATAATTGCCACCAAGCTGTACTAGTATAGGCAAACATCAAGTCGGTATCGCCTTCAAATAGCTCGGTCGCAATAGGCATCTGAAAGCTTACCTGAAACTTAATTTCTTCTTCATCAAGTGTCCCGTCAGGAGCTTCAAATGATGCGTTATTAGGAGAGTTGTCATAGGTAACCATAAAATAGTTAGTTCTATAGGCAGAAATGACAAAATTAGACTCGCGAGCATTCAAATCAGCTTCACGACGGATTTCAATTACACTCTCAGAATCATCTTCAAAAGCCTGTGTGTGCAATTCGCTTGACTTCTGAGATGCTAACTCTTCCTCACACCTACGATTGAGTTCTTCCACGGTGACATCATTACCTGCAGATTGAATGCGCTTCAATAAGCACGAATTCATACTATCATTATGGGCATGAGAAACTCCAACACTACTCCCCAGTAACCAGACCACTACAGCAACACAACTCCATTTGAAAATTCTTGTTTCCTTCTTTAAGGTGACTGCAATGAAAATAACACAACAGTCAAGCTTCCTGTGACCAATAGATATTATGAATCTATAATGCAGCATTAAAATCCCTTATAATCAAAGTTCTGAAAGTAAATTACTACTTTCTAAAGAAGATGGCTTTGTATGAGCCCCCTAAAAAGGGGCCTTTGTTTAGTCCAACGCCAATTGTTGCTGCTCCACGCGCTCTTTCTTCTCTTGATTCCTACGCTTTCGACCACATAGAAAGAATGCTGGTGCGTTTGCATAACGTTTCATCTGTTTAAGTTAAAAGAAATCGGCTCAATGAATTCCTGAGTTGGATATTAAAGCTTGTTTCGACAAAATTGGGCATCAATGGCTCATGGTAATATCACCATGAATAAACGAATGTTGATGCGGGGGCCAAAGGGTTGTTTAACAACACTGATTAGAGCACGCCTCAAGGCGGTTCTATTTCACAACCTTGATGTCAATGACGTTATCGGAGCTCGAATCGCTATTAAGTCTACCGCTCTTAAGAAAAGAGCAAACGCTACATTTATTGGATATGCCGACGATTTCGTCGTCACCTGCGCCTCCAAGGATTTGTAGGAGAACGATATCAAACCATTGATTGCTGACTTCTTAGCAGTACAAAGGAAAGCTACTAATTAAACCGAGGAAGGTCAATACGTCGACGTTCTCAAGTAAACTGCGTGAACTCATCAAAAAACACGTAACCTTTGTTTTGAACGACCGTATCAAACTAATTAATCCAAAGCTTAAAGGATGGTCGAACTATTATCGCCTTGAAATACTTTATCAACCCAAAAGGCCAGTAGAAAGAATGATTTCACCGCTAACACGAGATGAATCAAAGGCAAATGCGCCAGTAGTAATGGAAGATAGAGTGGCTGCCACTAAGATATTTTTCTTGTTCATGATTAACTCTTACATTCAGTTATTGATTTTCCGTATGTTTGTATCATTCCATTTGATGAGGCGTATGTTAGCGCCAAAATTTTAAAATCCTACGGTTAACTGTTATGCAAATTTGGAGGCTTATTCTAGGTTTTTTTTAGTCCAGCACCTTCATAAGGGAATATTATTAGGGGAGAATGTTCTCTGAAATGTTCGTGAGCACTGCCTAAAGAAGAGTTCGATGTTTCAGTTTTGATAGGCCTGTCGCCTTCATCTGCCCAACCTGTCTTATCCCAAGGAAACTCTCCTTTATCATCTGGAAAATAGAACTCTGGATGTTCATTTCGTGGCGACAAATTGGCGACAGAATCTCCCTAAATACAAAGCAATATGTTTTTATATACAGTTAAACTTTCTATAACCTATTGATATTGAGTTAACACGTTGAAATACAAGACCGTCACTTAGTTCGGTTAAGTTCTAAACTATAACGATTAATTACACTTCAGCCCTTGTTTACACTTTTATTGCCTCCATATTTTCCATACAATCCTAAGCGATTATAAATTAAAACAAATTCAATTTCGGAGACCTCATGAGCGACGTAAAGCACTGTAATTTATTGATTCTTGGTTCTGGCCCTGCTGGCTATACAGCTGCAGTTTACGCAGCTCGTGCAAACCTAAACCCAGTTTTGGTTACTGGCATGCAGCAAGGTGGTCAGCTTACAACCACAACAGAAGTAGAAAACTGGCCGGGTGATGCTGAAGGTTTAACAGGCCCAGCACTGATGGATCGCATGAAGGAGCACGCAGAGCGCTTTGAAACAGAGATCCTGTTCGACCACATTAACGAAGTCGACCTATCAAACCGCCCTTTCCGTCTTAAAGGCGATTCTGGCGAGTACACTTGTGATGCGTTGATCATCTCAACAGGTGCATCAGCTAAGTACCTAGGCTTAGAGTCTGAAGAAGCATTCAAAGGCCGTGGCGTTTCTGCTTGTGCAACGTGTGATGGTTTCTTCTACCGCAACCAGAGAGTAGCTGTTGTTGGGGGTGGTAACACTGCCGTTGAAGAAGCACTTTACCTATCGAATATCGCGTCTGAAGTTCATCTGATTCACCGTCGCGACACGTTCCGCGCTGAAAAGATTCTTGTTAAGCGTTTAATGGACAAAGTAGAGAGCGGCAACATTGTTCTTCACACTGACCGCACGCTAGACGAAGTTCTTGGCGACGATATGGGCGTAACAGGCGTTCGCATTAAAGATACTCAGTCTGACAAGACAGAAGACATCGACGTAATGGGCGCGTTCATCGCTATCGGTCACCAACCGAACACTGAAATCTTCAAAGGCCAAGTAGATATGAAAGATGACTACATCATCGTTCAGTCTGGTCTTGAAGGTAACGCGACACAAACAAGCATCCCTGGCGTATTCGCTGCAGGTGATGTTATGGACCACAACTACCGCCAAGCGATCACTTCTGCTGGTACTGGTTGTATGGCTGCTCTGGATGCTGAACGCTTCCTAGATGGCCTTAACGATAAGTAAATCTGAGATTGCAGATTTGATTATCGATGCTCTCGCCTTTGTAGATGCAGGGCGTCATCACATTTTGTTGTAAATCCCTAAAGCCCAATGGTATATCCACTGGGCTTTCTTTTGTATACTAGCCGCCCTCAACGAATAATAATTATCATTAAGCCTTCATAATGGATAAGAAAAAACAACGCAGCTTGAATAAGTGGCTTAAACAACAAAGTAAGTTAGCAAAACGCTGGCTTATTATTGCGATTAGCCTTGGCGTCCTTTCAAGTGTGTTTTTAATTGCTCAAGCAGCGCTTCTCGCCTCTATTCTTCACCAGTTGATCATCGAGAATGTCGATAAATCTGAACTGGTTGGTCATTTTGCTGGCTTGGCACTCTCGGTCGTTGGCCGTGCGGGCTGTACATGGGGTCGTGAAATCGCAGGTTATCGCTGTGGTGAACAGATCCGCGTCTACATTAGGCAGCTCATTTTAGACAAGCTACGCGAGCTGGGCCCTGCTTACATCAAAGGTAAGCCTGCCGGTACGTGGGCAACACTGTTACTAGAACAAGTTGAAGACATGCAAGACTTCTTCTCACGTTACTTGCCGCAGATGTCTTTGTCGGTATTGATTCCATTCATTATTTTGGTCGTGGTATTCCCGGTAAACTGGGCAGCCGGCCTTATCTTCTTGCTGACTGCGCCACTGGTACCGATGTTCATGGCATTAGTGGGCATGAAAGCCGCAGACGCAAACCGTAAAAACTTCAAAGCGCTTCAACGTCTTTCTGGTCACTTTTACGACCGTTTGCAATCAATGACAACCATTCGTCTTTTCGACCGCACGAGCTCTGAAACAGAAGTGTTGAAAGGTGCATCAGAGGTGTTCAGAACGCGCACCATGGATGTATTGAAGATCGCTTTCTTGTCGTCTGCTGTGCTTGAATTCTTCACGTCTATCTCGATTGCGATGACGGCGGTTTACTTTGGTTTCACTTACATCGGCGAGCTTAACTTCGGCCACTACGGTGTTGGCATTACGCTATTCGCAGGTCTGTTTATCCTTATCTTGGCGCCAGAGTTTTACCAACCTCTGCGTGACTTAGGTACTTTCTACCACGCGAAGCAACAAGCAGTGGGTGCAGCCGAGAGTATTGTTGAGTTCTTAGAAACCGACATCACTAAGGTGAAATCAGGTGACACTCAACTAGACCCTGCTCAAGGCATCAATATTGAAGCTCAAGATCTGAAAGTATTGAGCCCTGAAGGTGTTCAACTGGTTGGCCCTATCTCGTTCGTACTGAACACTCGCCAATCAACTGCACTAGTTGGCCCAAGTGGTGCGGGTAAGACAAGTTTGATTAATGCCATTCTTGGTTTCATGCCTTATGAAGGAAGCTTGAAAATCAATGGTATTGAACTGCGCGATTTAGACTTGGCATTTTGGCGTAAGACTGTCAGCTGGGTTGGCCAAAACCCTCTATTGCTACACGGCAGCATTCGTGACAACGTCACTCTAGGTAAGCAAGATATTACCGATCAAACAGTTCAAAACGCGCTAGACCAATCTTTCGCTAGTGAGTTCGTTAATGAGCATGGCTTGGACTACATGATTTCTGATCGTTCTGGCGGCCTGTCTGTTGGTCAATCTCAGCGTTTGGCGTTGGCTCGTGCAATGATCCAAGACGGCCAATTTTGGTTGCTTGATGAACCTACTGCTAGCCTAGATACTCGTAGTGAGCAGCTAGTGATGAAAGGCATCAACAGCAACATTGAAAGTCGCACTGCCCTGCTTGTGACGCACCAACTGGCTCCTCTTCAATCGGTCGATAACATTATGGTTATGCGCGATGGTGGTCTTGTGGAACAAGGTCATTACTCTCAGCTTTCGACTGCGGGTGGTTTATTCGAAGAGATGCTGAACGCGAACTTAGCTCAACAAGACAATAAGGGTAATTTAGATGCGTGATTTAGTGCCTTACCTGAAACTCTATAAAAAGCATTGGTTTGGACTATCGCTAGGTATGCTTCTGGCTTTTGCTACTCTGTCAGCTTCTATTGGCTTGTTAACGCTATCCGGTTGGTTCATTTCAGCTTCTGCGGTTGCAGGCCTGACGATTGCACGTGAAACCTTCAACTACATGCTACCGGGCGGTGGTGTACGTGGTTTAGCAATGAGCCGTACTGCGGGTCGTTGGGGTGAACGTGTTGTGAGCCACAATGCAACATTCAAACTACTAACTGATCTGCGTATCTTCTTCTTCAAGAAACTGGCTCCGCTGATCCCAGGTCGTATTTCAAACCTACGTGACGCTGACCTACTGAACCGCTTGGTTGCTGATGTCGACGCCATGGACCACGTTTACTTGCGCTTAGTAAGCCCTGTGACGGTTGGTGTGTTTGGTATCTTCTTCCTGACTCTGTTCTTGATGTGGTTTGATAGCTCGCTAGGCCTTATCTTAGGTTCTATCCTGCTTATCATGCTGTTGATTTGGCCTGTCTTATTCTACAAGCTGGGTAAACGTAACGGTGGTGAGCTTACACAAAACAAAGCGGATCTTCGTGTTACCACTCTGGATTGGATTGAAGGCTACAGCGAACTGACTCTGTTTGGTGCAGAAGAGCGTTACCGTAATGCGATTTTAGAGACCCAACAGAAGCTGATGGCGAACCAGCTTGTGAACGCTAACCTAACCGGTATGGCTTCAGCAGCGCTAATGTTGTTCAACGGTTTGACACTGGTTCTTATGCTTTGGCTAGCGGCTGATGGTGTTGGCGGCAATGCCCCTGATCCGTTCATCGCGTTAATGGCATTCGCAACCATGGCTAGTTTTGAACTATTGATGCCTATCGCAGGCGCGTTCCAGCATTTAGGTCAGACTCTGTCTTCTGCACGTCGCTTGAATGAAGTGATTCTGTCCGAGCCTGAAGTTCAGTTCGCGAAAGAAAAGCTAGACATCAACAAGCCACTTGATATTACGTTCTCAAACGTGACGTTCAACTACCCTGACTCTGAGCGCAGTGTTCTGAACGCTGTCGACCTAACAATTCCGGCAACGAACAAGGTTGCGATTGTGGGTCAAACGGGTTCTGGTAAATCGACACTGATTCAGCTTCTAACTCGCTACTGGGATCCTAAGAAAGGTTATATCTCTATCGCGGGCATTGCACTAACACAATGGAACGAATCACAACTGCGTGAATCGATCAGTGTGGTCAGCCAGCGTGTCGACATCTTGAATGGCAGCCTACGCGACAACCTGTTGATTGCGAAGCCAGATGCTAACGATGAGCACCTAGCTAACATTCTTAAAGACGTTGGCTTAGAAAAGCTGCTAGAGAACAATGGTCTTGATAGCTGGTTAGGTGACGGTGGTCGTCAACTGTCTGGTGGCGAGAAGCGCCGTGTTGGTATTGCACGTGCCATCCTTCATGATGCCCCTATCCTGCTTCTTGATGAGCCTACAGAAGGCCTAGATAAGCAAACTGAGCAGAGCATCATGGCACTATTTGAAGAGCATTTTGAAGGTAAGACGGTTATCTTCATTACTCACCGTTTGATTGGTCTGGAAGCGATGGATTCTATCGTTCTGATTGAACAAGGTGAGATTGTAGAGCATGGCTCTCACGAAACACTGTTGAACGAACAAGGACGCTATTTCCAACTTCGTCAGGCAATCTAGTCGCCTCATCGATGACAAAGAAACATCCAAAGCCCGAGTTCATACTCGGGCTTTTTTATTACCTATCGATTTTGCTGCATCTAAAGAGGTCACCTTCCCATTCGACTCACCGTCACGTTCCCGCCTTAAACTAACAAGAAATAGCCTCAAAGTGATATTCAAATCATGAGCTTAAGCAAAACAGCGCTTGTGAATCACTTTTTAAACCATAAAGCTAAAAACACACCAAAACTACACATTAGCAAACCGTGTACTTTCGGTTATTACTTAAACAGTCCAATAGATAAAAATATCAGCACTAACACAAGCACTGTTGCGAATCAGGAGTTAAACGTTGAAACGTATTTATCTAGCAGGACCAGAGGTATTTCTAAGTGACGCTGTCTCTATCGGTGATCAAAAAAAGAAGATTTGTGAAGCTTATGGCTTCGAGGGTATTTTCCCACTCGACAATATTCTAGAGTTGAATGAACCTAGCCCTCAGCAAAATGGCTTAAAGATTGGCCGAGCTAATGAAGAGCTTATCGAGAGCTGTGATATCGTCATCGCCAACATGACGCCTTTCAGAGGCGCGAGCTGCGATGTGGGTACAGCCTATGAAATGGGCTTTGGTAAAGCGCTAGGTAAAACGGTACTTGCCTACAGCAATAATTCTGATCTTTTCTTAAAGCGAAACCTAGACCAACTGCCAAACGCTAAGCAAGTCGATGAGCAAACCTATGTGGATGGCATCGGCATGACGCTAGAAAACTTTGGTTTAGTTGATAACCTAATGCTAGATAACGCAGTATCAGGCCCGATAGAATTAGAGAATGTTGGCGTGTTTTATGATCAAACAGACGTGTATCGTAACCTACGTGCTTTCATGCGTTGTCTAGAACAGCTAAAGAGCGACGCTAAGGCTGCGTAACTCGCTATCTAAACTGAATGACATTGATTTTCCCAGCATCCTCACAATGCTGGGAAAATTTTTTGTGAATAGAGAGGAAAACTATGAGCGAGATGTGCATGATGTCTCTCACAAGAGACGAAGTAGCGGAACGTAAAGACTATGATGCGATCAAAGCATCATTTGATGACTTATGGTCTTCGATTAACTCAAACGAAAACGCCAACGTTAGTATTTGTACCAATGAAGGGACTTGTCTTTTTGTGGATCGAGAACAGCATCTTTACAACATTAAGCTTGGTGTTGATCAGGAGGAAGGGTATGTATCGTGCAGAGTGAATCAAGTTGAAATTGAAGAGGTTGAGAGATTTCTCCATGCTTATTGCACTTACAGCAAAAGCGAATTGATTCAGAAAGTAATTCAGAAAACGAACTGTAATCATCGTTTGAATACCGATAGCCCTCCCCCAACGTCTAAACCGTTCAATCCAAAGTAATTCAAATTCAACACACTCATATCGATGTCACTAGCCAAAAAGCTAACCTCCCACACGAGAGGTTAGTGAACCAAAGAGTAATAGTTCAGATAAGGGAAATCGACAAATTGATTCTTTGGATCGCGGGTTCAGTCACTTGGTGAGTTAAGCGCTTTTACTAGTAATTCTGGTTTTCTTATTGAGATAAGTGTTTAGCCTGAATTTTTCATCTGGTGTGACAACACCCTGGTCTAGCATGTTTACAGGATAAGATTTAGGGAAATCTATGTGGTAATCCTGATAATAATCAGCCCCATACTGGGCCGCAGAACGTAAGTTACCCACGTTCTCAATCCCCTCAAAAATCACCTTAATACCTTGTATCGTCGTAATGGTGTTCAGTTCTTCCAAAAGGTTGTCGTCTTGAGAGCTACTCATAGCAAACTCAATCAACATTTCACGGCTCACTTTGAGGTAGTCAGGCTTCACGACTGCCATACGGCTATAACCCGCCCAGCCAGAGCCAAAGTAATCCAGTGCGAACGAGATACCTATGTTTCTGAGGTACTCAGTACCTCGATGTAAACTCTCTATGTCAGCTAAAGGGCAATAGTCCTCGACAATTTCTACGACGATTTGACTCAAGTCTACCTGCTCCTCCTTGATTAGCGGGAGATATAAGCTGTTTAAGTCGTTCCCGTATGAAAAGTACTTAAAAAAGCATGGAGTAACATTGAGAAACAGCTTCAGATCACGACCGAAGATGCTCGAGTTCCGAAAGTTTCTCAAGTGCATAATGTTCAAGAAAAACTTAAACCTAAACTCAGACTTCTCACCAAAGTCCTCAAGAATTTTATAGAAGCGTTTAACGTTTACCTTTGCACCTTGCATCTCTACTCGGCATATCGCCTCATAGCCAAACACGTTTTGGTCAGCGTCATTAATCGACTGAAAGGCACTATGCACTTTAAATCCAAGAACCGACATCTCGTGTCGACAGTGTTCAGAATTCCACTCAAGCATCAGTTAGCCTCACTTGGATTGTGCAGGATTACATAGCGGGCTAACAGAATCCATTAATATCGCTTCAGCTTCTTCCAGTTCCATTTTTTGGGCAAAGACTAGCTCTTCTGATATCAAATCTTTGATGTGGTCCACTAAGACTTGTCGATCGTCTTCTGAGATCTTCTTGCTCTGAAGGTGGCATAGGCGAACCAGTAAGCTGATGACATCTAAGCCTTGGGATTCAACACAAGCTACCTGTTTATATTCTTCAATGCTGCCTAAAACACGTGTAACACTTTCTTTTGATACGACTTTCATCTTCACTCCAAAAACAAACAACGTTATTAATAATCCCTATATCTGTTGATGTTCTATCCGTGAATTATGCGTCTATCGTACTTGCGCCCAATCTAAACCACATCATTCAAAACTCACTAAAAACACACCAAATGTACATTCCAAACATTTTTCAAACGAACTTGATTTTTGATAGCCAAAGCGATGAAAAAAAATAGAATCGACGACAAGTTGGTCTAGGCGTAATAACAATAAAAATAATTAATTTGAGAGAAGTAGAATGATTAATGATAATTCACTTGTAATTAATGATGAGTTACATATAAACCTGAGCGATCGTTCGATAATGAATATCGAAAATAAAACCTTAATCAAATTAAGGCCAAAACCATTCCGTGTTTTACTCTATTTGCACAACCACAATGGTCGATGTGTGAGTAAAGATGAGCTTTTTAGTGAATGTTGGAATGGTGCCATTGTCTCTGATCAATCTCTAACCAATACGATCAGTACGTTAAGAAAGTCGCTCAAAACGATTGGTATTAAAAATACAAAGCTCACCACGGTGAGTAAAGCAGGCTATTTGCTTGAGAAAATATCCAATGAAGAGCTACCAGAACCCCATCTACCTACTGAAAGCCATTCACCAACTGAAACCAATGTAACTTCCGAAACCCAGGAGGATGAAACAATAGCCGCTGCTGCAATAGATGGAGCAACGAGTGAAGTTTCAGTACCTGTCGAAGTAAACGATCACCAAGAGCTGCCGAATAAACCCCACGAAACTCTGGTTTATCTTAAGAAGCTATTCATGTTAATGCTGGCCATTTCCTCCTTGTCACTCATTAGAGGTTGCTATAACACAAATAATATAAACAAAAATATGACTCAGCGTTTGGTGTCCACAGAAAACATTTCATATAACCTTGTTGATCATGCGGGGATGTTAGACCTTGATAGTATGGAGGGGATAATCCGAGTAAGCTCATATAAGGACTGTAGAGCCAGACATATTGATATAACAGTAACTAAAAATGGCTAAGGTGTTTTTGAGACTGACTTTCGATAGTTTATAAGAATAAAGCCCATAATTACTTGAATTCATACAAAATAAAAAATGACAGTTCTGAAGTTAGAATATTACAAATATCCAAGATACTCAGCTTATGTAAAATCTCATTTTAAATAGGGCCTTATTCTCTTAGTCGTTGATATTTTTATAATAAAATCGAACGGTGTGATTTTCATTATCTGTTGGTTTGCACAAACCACATCTTATTTAGCTAGAGTTCGCTCCGCTTGAAACTGAGCTTAACTAATATAATTCAAGAGACTCAACATGAAAAAAACGCTAATCACGCTAGCGGCACTGATTTTAACTACAACGGCTGGTGCTGCGGACTACTTAACAACCAGTGAAACAGCTCCAACAGGGAGAGATAATACGCTGACTTTATACTACGAGACAACGTTCAACCTTGTCGGTAATAGCTTGGCTGTTGGTGATTACCTGCCTTCAGTAACCTTGATGACAAACAAAAACCAGCCGTACGATACCACAGCAAAAACAGACAAAGTGCGTATCTTTAGTGTACTGGCTTCGATTGACACACCAGTATGTAACCAACAAGCTCAGGATCTTTCTAACTTTGTAAAAGCAAACCCTGAACTGACAGATAACATTGAATTCATCGGCCTAAGTGCAGACACGACTTTCGCACTGGATCGATTCAAGAATGAGAAAGGTATTACAGACAACCTAACTTTGCTTTCAGATGCCAAAGACCACGTTTTTGGTTTTGAATCAGGCACACAAATCAACGAGCTTGGTTTACTTGCTCGTAGCACATTCGTTGTCGATAAAGACAACAAAATCGTTCATATTCAGCGAGTTCCAGAGCTGACTATGATTCCAGATTTGGACAAAGCTGTTGAAGTAGCGAAAAAATACTTCTAATCCAGACTTCAGTAGTGGGCCATTCTGTCGCCCACTACTCTCCCACCCGGTTTCCCCGCCCTAGCTTATCTCACCAAGCCAATCCATCGTCTAAACCAATCGCCCGAG
>NZ_LWEH01000010.1 GCF_001635455.1 Vibrio sp. HI00D65 | reverse complement strand
AGCATGGAGTGCACCGGCAGCACTGACGAATTTCGTTATTTTGGGTTGGCTACTTGGAACTCAGAATGCAAAAGCGCCGATGTGGATGGTGATTATCACTAACATCACCAATATCGTGTTGGACGTAGTTTTTGTGATTGGTTTCGGTTGGCAGGTGGAAGGTGCAGCACTGGCATCGGTATTGGCTGATTATTCAGGCTTAACGTTTGGACTGATCTGCGTTTTTCGAATCTGGAAAAA
>NZ_LWEH01000009.1 GCF_001635455.1 Vibrio sp. HI00D65 | reverse complement strand
TGAAAGCACACTCACTAGGTTAAACTATCGCCTCTAATCAAAGAGGTGGTTATGAAGCTATTTAATCCCCAAACTATTTTCCAAACGCTATTCAATCAAGCAATGCACAAACAAGTGCTGTTGCTCGCGATCCCGATGGTGCTCTCTAATATTACTGTCCCATTGCTGGGTTTAGTGGATGCTGCTGTTATCGGCCACTTAGAACATTCTTGGTACCTAGGAGGCGTGGCGTTAGGTGGCACCATGATCAGTGTGACCTTTTGGTTGCTTGGCTTCTTACGCATGTCGACAACCGGACTTGCCGCACAATCGTACGGTGCAAATGATGGCAAGCAGCTTGGTTTGGTCTGTGTGCAAGGCGTGACCATGGCTCTTGGGTTTGCTGGTGTCTTCTTACTGTTACACGGCTTAGTGGCTGATCTGGTTTTTTCATTAAGTAGCGCCAGTGATCAAGTGAAACATTATGGCCAACAGTATTTCTCGATTCGAGCATGGAGTGCACCGGCAGCACTGACGAATTTCGTTATTTTGGGTTGGCTACTTGGAACTCAGAATGCAAAAGCGCCGATGTGGATGGTGATTATCACTAACATCACCAATATCGTGTTGGACGTAGTTTTTGTGATTGGTTTCGGTTGGCAGGTGGAAGGTGCAGCACTGGCATCGGTATTGGCTGATTATTCAGGCTTAACGTTTGGACTGATCTGCGTTTTTCGAATCTGGAAAAAGAGACTGTTACCGCCACCGTGGGCTTTGATTAAGAAAACCAGCCAAGGTTTAAGTCGCTTTGTAAAACTGAATCGAGATATTTTCCTGCGTTCTCTGTGTCTACAAGCCACGTTTACTTTCATGACTTTCCAAGGAGCAAGCTTTGGTGATGATGTCGTGGCAGCCAATGCGGTATTGATGAGTTTCTTGATGATCATCTCTTACGGAATGGATGGCTTTGCCTATGCGATGGAAGCGATGGTGGGTAAGGCGATAGGAGCGAAAGACAAAGATGAATTAAATCAGTCGTTGATTGGTACCTTCTTCTGGAGCTTCAATATTTGTTTGGTTCTTACCTTAGTGTTCGCGATCGCTGGGTCTAATCTGATTAATATGATCACCACCATCCCAGATGTAAAAAGCCAAGCTGAGGTGTATCTGCCTTGGTTGATTGCAATGCCGTTGGTTTCAATGTGGTGCTTCTTACTCGATGGTATTTTTGTCGGAGCAACTAAAGGC
>NZ_LWEH01000008.1 GCF_001635455.1 Vibrio sp. HI00D65 | reverse complement strand
TTAGCAGCGCGGTACTGACGAATCATCTTGCCGTTGTGACGCAGGTTGATCGTCACATCGAAGCGACTTAATGCGATGCGCTTAAGTAGCTCATCAATATGAGTGAATTCGGTTTTTTCAGTACGTAAGAATTTGCGGCGTGCCGGGGTATTGAAAAACAGATCCAGCACTTCAACCGAGGTGCCAATTGGGTGTGCGGCAGGCTGCAATTTTACCTGCATGTCTCGGCCTTCACTGTGCGCT
>NZ_LWEH01000007.1 GCF_001635455.1 Vibrio sp. HI00D65 | reverse complement strand
GCCTGCCGCCAGCGTTCAATCTNAGCCATGATCAAACTCTTCAATTTAAGATTTTGGTGACTCAATGAATACTGACTTCAAAACTACAAAAAGTAATTTTAAAGCTATTACCATTCCAACAGAATGATAATGAATTGACTGTGCCGATAATAAATTATCGATTGGTCACTCAGTTCATTGAAATCAATGTGATTCCTAAGAATCAATTTTGATATTCATCAACGAGTGCCCACACAGATTGATAGGTTTAAATTGTTAAAGAGCTTTCCCTTTGAGCTTCGCTCAAATCGGACGGCCATTTTAGCGATTTAAGTTTTAGTGTCAACCACTATTTTCAAAACTTTTTTCAAGCGTTTGGCTTGGCTAATTTGGCTTGCTGATTCGTTTTGGTTTCCTAAGAAGCCATCCCGTGTCAGCGAGGTGGCATTATAGAGATTTCGATCACACTGGCAAGCCCTTTTTTAAGTTTTTTCCTTTTTTTTATTCGTTCGATTAAAAAGGACTCAAAACGCCTCAAAAGTAAGCTTTTCTCTTACATATTCTTTAGTTTTTCAGTGAACAAAGAGACTTTTTCCCAGTTCGTGTACTCAACTTCCTTCGTTGTATCCGTTTCACCGCCTGTCATATTCATAATAAAGCGGATCATGGTTCTATCGAACCAGTTATAACGTGGGTAATAGAGGGCACCTGCAAATACACCGATTAAGGTCGGCTGCCATGGAGACTTGATAAGGAACTTCTTAATATAGGCACTGCCTTCTGGTGTATCTTTGCCTTGGTCTTCTTTACGCGCCGTTAAGTTCACGCAGAAGAACGCAACCTTGCTTGATTGCAACTGAGTAAGATTGGCATTAATAAATTGATATAGCTTCTTATTAAGGTGGCCATAACGAATCGATGCGCCAATCAACACTCTGTCGTATTGAGTAAAGTCCACCTTGCCAATAGTATGTAGATCTTGAAGCTCACATTCGAACTCACTCATTTCTTCTTTTATATAGTTCAAGATTTTCTTGGTCTGTCCTTCACGGCTTGAATATAAAAATAGAGCTTTTGCCACAATGTTGTCCTTAGCTACGCCAAAACGTAGGGGTCAATAAGATTAATAAAGTGAAGATTTCTAATCGGCCAAACAGCATAGATACGATAAGTATCCATTTTGCTTTATCGTTCACATCGCCAAAGTGCACCGCGACTTCACCAAGGCCAGGGCCAAGGTTATTTAACGTTGCCGCTACGGCAGAGAATGCACTCAACTCGTCCATACCGGTTGCAATAAGAGCTAGCATACAAACCACAAATACTAATGCATATGCAGAAAAGAAGCCCCAAACCGCATCTACTACACGTTGTGGTAGTGCAGAGCCGCCAACCTTGATGGTATACACAGCACGTGGGTGAACGAGACGCTTCATTTCACGAGCACCTTGCAGAGTAAGTAGCAAGATTCGAATCACTTTCATACCACCACCCGTAGAACCTGCACATCCCCCTATAAAAGAAGAGAACAAAAGCAGTACGGGTAAGAACAGAGGCCACTCAGAGAAACCTGTTGTTGTAAAACCAGCGGTCGTAGATATAGATACGGTTTGGAACAAGGCTTGGTCGAAAGCATCGTAGTACGAGTCATAAGAATGATGATTGAGCAGTAATAAGAAACAAACCAAGAACAGTACTGCCTGAATAAAGATAAAGGCACGGAACTCAGGATCTTTCCAATAGTACTTAGGATGCACACCACCTGAAGCAAATGCTGCAAAGTGAAGAGAGTAATTACACGCGGATATAAGAAGGAACACCACGGTAATCATGTTGATAGCCGGACTGTTGAAATAACCCATGCTTGCATCGTGAGTAGAGAAGCCACCAATAGCAATCGTAGAGAAGCTATGACTGATTGCATCAAAGAAGCTCATGCCGGCGAGCCAAAACGCCACCGCACAGGCAATTGTTAGGCTGAGATAGATATACCATAGCGCTTTTGCTGTTTCAGCGATACGCGGGGTCATTTTACTGTCTTTTACGGGCCCTGGTATCTCAGCTCGGTACAGCTGCATGCCACCGATGCCCAGAACAGGAAGAATGGCTACCGCCAATACGATGATACCCATACCACCGAACCATTGCAGAAACTGGCGATAAAACAAGATCGCTTTAGGCAGGTCATCAAGGCCGACGATCACCGTCGCACCGGTAGTGGTCAGTGCAGAAAAGGATTCGAAGAAGGCATCGGTTACTGAAACGTTAGGATTATCAGCGATCAAAAACGGTAACGCACCGGCACTACCGATTACCGTCCAAAAAAGAACTACGATCAAAAAGCCATCGCGCGCTTTTAACTCATGCTTATAACGTCGGTTTGGAAACCAACACGTCGCACCACAAAAGAACAGAACAAAAAAAGTCGTCACAAATGGCACACCCGCACCATCTCGATAGATCAGGGCGACTAACGCAGGTGCGAGCATTGATACACTAAAAAGTGCTAATAATAATCCGACGATTCGAATAATTGAGCGAAATTGCATGAGCTATTGAACGAAGCGAGATGCTTCACACTTCCTAGTTGTCTTTTACTTTCGTTACCAGTGCCTTGGCACCGCTTTTATTGATCATGGTCTGGGTAAACGCATATACCTGAAGGAGCTCTATCTCAATAATAAGCTCAACTTGCACACCATAATCCGCTTGGACCTCAACAGCCTGATGCTGAGCCATGATGGATTGTGCGATTGGCACAAAGCTATAGTCTAACTCTAGCCGTAGTTTTGTGGTTATTTTTTTCTCGATAGTTTGAAGCAGCTTGAGAGCTTGTTGTACTCCACCACCATAAGCTTTGACCAAACCACCGGTTCCAAGCTTAATTCCACCAGAGTAACGCGTGACGACAGCCGTTAATTCACCCACACCCGATCCAGACAATTGCGCCAAGATAGGTTTACCCGCCGTACCCGATGGTTCTCCATCATCACTGAAGCCCCAAAGCATTGAATCTTCAGGTCGACCAGCAACAAAGCCCCAACAATTATGCCTCGCTGAAGCGTGCTCTTTTTTTACCTGCTCTACGAACTGCTTCGCGGCTTCTACACTTGGAGTATGCGCAAGGTGAGTAATAAAGGTGCTCTTCTTGATCTCTTCTTCAAACAGAGCCGGATCTGACGGTATTAAATAAGGCTGTTCATTCATATCGTTAACTTAATTAATAAGAGCTGCGAAGTGTATCACGCGTGAATAATAAGGGTTAGAGGATCTGTGCTATCGCACAATGTTAAACAATTGTTTAAAAAATGTATTGAAATTCATCTTGCAGAGGTACAGACTAGAACAACTGGTCTTACCAGGTATTCTACAATAATAGAAAGACAACAAGATTCTCTCAAACAATCGTGGATTGTATGTCATGGAGATAGACAATGATTTACCAAGCTAACACCCTACAGGTAAAGGAATTACAAGATGGCATTGCAGAATTAAGCTTCTGTGCTCCAGCCTCTGTAAACAAACTCGACCTTGCTACTTTAGAATCACTAGACAAAGCGTTAGACGCTCTTAAAGCTCACGCAGGACTCCGTGGTTTAATCTTAACTTCAAACAAAGACGCATTCATTGTAGGCGCAGACATCACTGAATTTCTTGGCCTATTTGCTAAGCCAGAAGCTGAACTTGATGAATGGTTAAGATTTGCAAACTCCATCTTCAGCAAGCTAGAAGACCTTCCTGTTCCAACTCTTTCAATGATGCGCGGCCATGCCCTAGGCGGCGGTTGTGAATGTGTATTGGCAACTGACTTCCGTATCGGTGACAAGACCACCAGCATTGGCTTACCTGAGACCAAACTTGGCATCATGCCTGGCTTTGGTGGTTGTGTGCGCCTGCCTCGCGTTATCGGTGCTGACAGTGCAATGGAAGTCATCACTCAAGGCAAAGCATGCCGAGCTGATGAGGCACTA
Organism: Vibrio sp. HI00D65; assembly: GCF_001635455.1. GTDB lineage: Bacteria > Pseudomonadota > Gammaproteobacteria > Enterobacterales > Vibrionaceae > Vibrio. The sequence continues at coordinate 61,353 of NZ_LWEH01000007.1, read as the reverse complement.
AAAATTGGCTTGTTAGACGCGATTGTAGAAACAGACCAACTGCTAGAGTCGGCAATCAACACCGTTTCTCTGGCTGCCAATGAAAAACTAGACTGGCAATTACGCCGTAAACAGAAAACATCAGCATTATCGCTAAGCAAACTCGAAGCGATGATGAGCTTTACCATGGCGAAAGGCCTTGTTGCTCAAAAAGCTGGTCCTCACTACCCAGCTCCAATTACTTCAGTCATTGCTATTGAAGAAGCAGCACGCAGCGATCGTGATGCAGCACTCGATATCGAACGTAAACACTTCATCAAGCTGGCAAAATCTGAAGAAGCCAAAGCGCTGGTTGGTCTGTTCCTAAATGACCAATACATCAAAGGTCTTGCTAAAAAAGCGGGTAAGTCAGCAACCAAAGACACTCAACGTGCAGCTGTACTAGGTGCAGGCATCATGGGTGGCGGCATTGCTTACCAATCTGCACTGAAAGGCGTGCCAGTGATGATGAAAGATATCGCACAAGCATCGCTTGACCTTGGTATGAACGAAGCGTCTAAGCTATTGAATAAGCGTCTATCTCGCGGTCGCCTAGATGGCTTCAAGATGGCAGGCATCCTGTCTTCGATTACTCCAAGTCTGCATTACGCTGGTATTGAGCAATCAGACGTTGTCGTAGAAGCCGTGGTAGAAAACCCAAAAGTAAAAGCTGCGGTACTGAGCGAAGTGGAAAGCCTAGTTGGTGAAGACACTGTACTGACGTCAAACACTTCTACGATTCCTATCAATCTGCTAGCGAAATCTCTGAAACGTCCAGAAAACTTCTGTGGTATGCACTTCTTTAACCCAGTGCACCGCATGCCTTTGGTCGAGATCATCCGTGGCGAGCACACTTCAGAAGAAACGATTAATCGCGTTGTGGCTTACGCGGCGAAGATGGGCAAATCTCCTATCGTGGTAAATGATTGCCCAGGCTTCTTCGTTAACCGTGTACTTTTCCCTTACTTTGGTGGCTTCAGCATGTTGCTACGCGACGGTGCTGATTTCACTAAGATCGATAAAGTCATGGAACGCAAGTTCGGTTGGCCAATGGGTCCAGCTTACCTACTAGACGTTGTAGGCTTAGACACTGCACACCACGCACAAGCTGTGATGGCGCAAGGTTTCCCAGAGCGTATGGGCAAAGAAGGTCGTGATGCGATTGATGCACTTTACGTTGCTGAAAAATACGGTCAGAAAAACGGTAGCGGTTTCTACACATACAGCGTAGACAAGCGTGGCCGTCCGAAGAAGAACTTCTCTGAAGACATTCTTCCTATCTTGGCTGACGTATGCCAAGCACCACAAGATTTTGATGACCAAACAATTATCCAACGTGTGATGATTCCAATGATTAACGAAGTCGTTCTTTGTTTAGAAGAAGGCATCATCGCAACACCGCAAGAAGCGGATATGGCACTGGTTTACGGTTTAGGCTTCCCTCCATTCCGAGGCGGCGTATTCCGCTACTTAGACAGTGTGGGTATTGGTAACTTTGTAGAAATGGCGAAGGACTACCAAGACTTAGGTGCAATGTACCAAGTTCCTCAACTATTGCTTGATATGGCAGAGAAAGGCGAAAGCTTTTACGACGCTCAACAAGCAAGCTCTCTGTAACCCACATTTGGAAAAGGAATAGCAAAATGAATAATGTAGTAGTTGTTGATTGCCTTCGCACCCCAATGGGACGTTCCAAAGGTGGAGCTTACCGTCACACTCGTGCTGAAGATCTGTCTGCACATTTAATGAAAGGCATTTTAGAGCGTAACCCAGAAGTGAACCCTTCAGAGATTGAAGATATCTACTGGGGCTGTGTACAACAAACACTAGAGCAAGGCTTCAACGTGGCACGTAACGCAGCTCTACTGGCTGGTTTACCGATTGAGATTGGTGCTGTCACGGTTAACCGTTTATGTGGCTCATCTATGCAAGCTCTGCATGATGCTACTCGCTCAATCATGGTTGGTGATGCAGAAATTTGCCTAATCGGTGGTGTGGAGCACATGGGTCACGTACCAATGACACACGGTGTTGATTTCCACCCAGGTATGTCAAAGAACGTAGCAAAAGCTGCAGGTATGATGGGCCTAACCGCTGAAATGCTTGGCAAACTGCACGGTATTAGCCGTGAAGACCAAGATGCATTCGCTGCACGTTCACACGCTCGTGCACATGCGGCAACGGTTGAAGGTCGTTTCAAAAGCGAGATCCTACCAACGGAAGGTCACGCTGCCGACGGTTCACTGTTTACACTGGATCACGATGAAGTAATTCGTCCAGAAACAACGGTTGAAGGCCTATCTCAACTGCGCCCAGTGTTCGACCCAGCTAACGGTACAGTAACAGCAGGTACTTCATCAGCCCTGTCTGATGGTGCATCGGCAATGCTTATCATGAGTGAAGAGAAAGCTAACGCACTGGGTCTCAAGATTCGTGCTCGCGTTAAGTCTATGGCTATCGCAGGCTGCGACCCTTCAATCATGGGTTACGGCCCAGTACCTGCAACTCAAAAAGCGCTGAAGCGTGCAGGTTTAACAATTGAAGACATGGGTGTGATTGAGCTGAACGAAGCGTTCGCGGCGCAATCTCTACCTTGTGCTAAGGATCTAGGTCTACTGGATGTGGTTGACGAAAAAGTGAACCTTAATGGCGGTGCCATTGCACTAGGTCACCCACTAGGCTGTTCAGGTTCTCGTATCTCTACAACCCTAATCAACCTAATGGAAGCGCAAGACGTGAAATACGGATTAGCAACCATGTGTATTGGTTTAGGCCAAGGTATTGCAACAGTATTTGAACGCCCATAATACTCATCGACGGTAATATTTTTCGGATAATCTTATGTGCAGCTATCTTTATATAGCTGCACTTTTTATTTCCAGCTATCAGAAAACGATAGGTTCGTTCAGCAAACCGAATCAAGAGGAAAGTAGCCAACGAGATCTATGCATAAAACGCATATATTCAATGTTGATGTTTCATTATTTTTTCTCCAACGATTCAACTAAAGTTACTTCAGTTTCCTAATATTTCTCCCATGGAGCAGATCATGTTTAAAGCACTTGTACTAAACCAAGAAGACAAAAAAACTATCGCATCAGTTTCTCAAATTGAAGAGTCTCAACTACCTGAAGGTAACGTGAAGATCGATGTAAGCTACTCTTCTTTGAACTACAAAGATGGTTTGGCGATTACAGGTAAAGGGCGCATTGTTCGCAACTTCCCTATGGTTCCTGGTATCGACCTTTCAGGTGTAGTTTCACAATCTGATGACCCTCGCTACAAAGCAGGCGACGAAGTGGTTCTAACTGGTTGGGGTGTTGGTGAAGGTCACTGGGGTGGCATGGCTGAGAAAGCAAGCCTAAACGGTGACTGGTTAGTACCAATGCCTAAAGGTCTAGACGCTAAGAAAGTAATGGCGATTGGTACAGCAGGCTTCACTGCTATGCTTTGTGTTCAAGCTATTGTCGATGCTGGTGTCAAACCTGAAGACGGTGAAATCCTAGTGACTGGCTCAAGTGGCGGTGTAGGTAGCGTATCTATCACTCTACTAAACCAGCTAGGCTACAAAGTAGCAGCAGTAACAGGTCGAGCTTCAGAAAATGGTGAGCTACTAAAATCACTAGGTGCAACTCGCATTGTTGAGCGTGCTGAACTAGAAGAGCCAGCGAAACCACTTGAGAAACAAATGTGGGCTGGTGCTATCGACACTGTAGGCAGCAAAGTACTTGCGAAAGTATTGGCGCAAATTGATTACAACGGAGCAGTTGCAATCTGTGGCCTAGCAGGTGGTTTTGACTTACCAACAACGGTAATGCCATTCATTCTACGCAACGTTCGCCTGCAAGGTGTTGATTCTGTTATGTGCCCTCGTGAGAAACGCATTAAAGCGTGGGAACAACTGGCTGAACTGCTACCTGAGTCTTTCTACGGTAGCGCGACAAAAGAAGTATCTCTAGATGACGCGATTCAAGCGGCAGAAGATATCACTAACGGTCAAATCACAGGCCGTGTAGTTATCAAGCTGTAATCGCTTAACACTCTAAAGACAACACGTAATAGAACAAAAGGGCTGATCATGATCAGCCCTTTTTTCTATCTGCTACTTACTATTAAGCCTAACCCAAGCCGACATCGGCAATCCGCTTTTGAATTAACTCACCACACTCTTCTTTGACCACTCTTCTCAGCCATTGTTGTGAGGCAGAAGAATCGCAGCGTGAATGCCAAATCAACGAGTAATCAAACGGCATAAACTCGAATGGCAGCGGCTTAACGACTAAGTCATAACGCTCTGCAACCAAGTATGCCAAATCAGCCGGTACCGTAATCACTAACGGCATTCTATCGACAATCGCCAATGCCGCTTCAAGGTGATAAGCACGCAGTACCATTTTCCTCGGTTGTTGATTGGCTAAAGCATTGTCCAATAAAGCCTTTACACCACCACTGATCGCAATCATCGCATGAGGTAAAGAGACATAATCCTCGAGACTCAACGAACTATCTGCCAAGGGATGATTTTTAGAGAGTAAGCACGACACACCCACCGGGCCAAGGACCTCTTGATGAAGTGGCGCAACACTGCCACTTGGTCGGCAAATAGCCATATCGACGCGCTCGGTACTAAGCTGCTTAAACAAATGTTCATGCTGCAGCGGGGCAAATTCCAAAGAGATATTCGGTGCTTGCTCATAAATCTTCGGCAGTGCATACGGCAAGATGGTTTGCATCGCGTAATCAGTGGTCGCAATTAGAAAACGTTCACCGCAATAGTAAGGGTCAAAATCACTAGGGCTAAGTAATTGACGGAATGATTCCAAAGGCTGATCAATTCGCTGGCTGATCTCGAGCGCTTTTGTGGTTGGAATAAGGTGTTGGCCCTGACGAGTAAACAGAGGATCGTTGAGTAGGTCTCTTAAGCGTCCTAAAACTCGACTGGTTGCCGACTGGCTCAAGTTGAGACGAAGCGCGGCCTGGCTAACGCTGCCCTCTTCAATCAATACCTTTAAGGCGACCAATAAATTAAGGTCTCTACGATAGATGTCTTCTAGTTCCACGCCACTTACCTAGCTGAATACAATGATCATTGTTCACTAACTTGTTTATAGCATGCTTTAGATAAAAAAAATCCCGCAATTACGCGGGGAAGCCCAAGAAAATTTGGGGATAGTGTCGGAATGTCGTATCGGAATTTGTTTGCTGTACTTAGGTTAGTGCTCTTGCTCTTCGGCTGTACCCTGCCAACGGCGCATCTCAACCCAAATACCAATAATCGTTGCTACAATGCCAAAAATAGGCATAAGTGAGGCCTCTGCCGATGAGCGTAAAACTAACGCACAAAAGGAAATAAAACAGAGAACCGAATAAATTGTTAATCTATCTAATCCTGTCAACATCGCCACTCCTTAGCTAGTTGCCTTTGTGTTAAGTTGTTATCAACTTGTTAACTAAGTTATAGGAAATGATTCTGTTTGCCAAGCACTTATTGCATATTTTTTCTGCAGACGTATTATTCACACGTTAGATAGATATAGAGATACAAACCATGACATTCAAACCTGAACTGGCAACCCATACTTTAGAAGCTGAAGGCCTGCGTTGCCCAGAGCCAGTAATGATGGTTAGGAAGACAATTAGAAACATGCAGGATGGCGATGTGTTACTGGTAAAAGCTGACGATCCTTCGACCACTCGAGATATTCCGAGCTTTTGTCGATTCATGGATCACCAGTTGGTCGGCCAAGAGACAGAAACGCTGCCATACCAGTATTTGATCAAAAAGGGACTAGAGGCGTAACGCCCCACCGAGAATCAAACATCAAAAAAGCCGCTAGTACCTTATGTTCTCAAGCAGAATTCAGAGTACCAGCGGCTTTTTGTTTATTCATCTTTAGACTTGGTTTGCAGGTAATCAAGCTGTTGTTGCAACGCTCGGATGTCTTTGCGCATCGGAATAATATGCGCGACTCGAATCCAAGCCTCTACCGCAAGTCCAGTCATGATCATAGCGCCGGCGACCATGGGTAGCCACATGTCCGTCAGCACCATGCCTAATAGTGTAAGTGCAAGACCAAAGGTAAATAGATAGCTTTGGCTTTGTGGAGTAATACCCATATAACGCGTCAACATAATCATGCCCTCGTGTTGATAACTCACAAGATTAAAATATCATGACAAGTATGGCAGTTATATGTCCATTCGCTCGATAAACTCCACAATGCTGTAAGAGTATGACCTACAACACATTACTCCACTGGTTGAGTATAATAAGACTCAAAACACTCATGGGTAAAACGCAGCAGCGATAGCCAAACCGATAAATAATAGGGCTGTAATCTTACGAATAAGATCGAGTGGCATCTTGTCTGCCGACAGCTTACCAATGATCACTAAAGGTACATTCGCTAGCAACATGCCTATGGTTGTACCCAGAATCACCCACACCAAAGCATCGGCGTATTGCGCCCCTAGGATAGAAGTTGCTATCTGGGTCTTATCACCAATTTCAGCGATAAAAAAAGCAATAAAACTTGCAACAAAAGGGCCACGGTTTGAGATCTGTTCGTCATCATCGAGCTTATCTGGAATCAGAATCCAGCCCGCCATTGCAATAAAACTGACCACCAGAACCCACTTTAAAACTTCTGGCGATAAGTAATCAGCGACAACCACACCGAGCCACGCTGCAAGAGCATGATTGGCTATAGTGGCAAAGAAGATAGCCACAATGATAGGTACCGGTTTTCGATATCGACTGGCTAATAAAAGGGATAGCAACTGGGTCTTATCACCGATCTCGGCTAAGGCAACAGTTGTAATTGAAATAGCTAAAACGCTCACGACATGCTCATTTGGGATGGAGATTATTATATTTAACCAAAGACAAACCTCGCGCCCCATCCCGGTTCACGATGCTTGTCTAAGGTCTTGCTAAGCGCCACCAAGATGGTGGTTGCCTCGAACGCCATGATGATTTTGCATCAATTATGTTGACGAACGAACTCATTCACTAGGATATGAACAAGTAAGCTACTCCCCAAAGACCGCGAGATTCTAATCACCCACGTAGTCAAAAACAAGTGTCAAACTTATCAAAATATCTACTTGCACCGAAAAACAAACATTAAAGGCAAAAAAATCCATTAAACGACATTTTAGACCACTAATTAAACAAGATTACCCCTACTCGCTTTACGAATATCTCGGTATACTCAGAGGTTATTTTTCTCATTCATTTAAAAGAATCGCGCGAACCTGACTATGCAAAAATACGATATCAAAACCTTCCAGGGAATGATCCTCGCGCTGCAGGATTACTGGGCTCAAAACGGTTGTACCATTGTTCAACCTCTAGATATGGAAGTAGGTGCAGGCACCTCTCACCCAATGACATGTCTACGAGCACTTGGCCCAGAGCCAATGTCTACAGCTTACGTACAACCTTCACGTCGTCCTACTGATGGCCGTTACGGTGAAAACCCTAACCGTCTTCAGCACTACTACCAATTCCAAGTAGCGCTAAAACCATCGCCAGACAATATCCAAGAGTTGTACCTAGGCTCGCTAGAGGTTCTTGGTGTTGACCCACTTGTTCACGACATTCGCTTTGTTGAAGATAACTGGGAAAACCCAACACTAGGTGCATGGGGGCTTGGTTGGGAAGTATGGCTAAACGGCATGGAAGTAACTCAGTTCACTTACTTCCAACAGGTTGGCGGCCTTGAGTGTAAGCCTGTAACAGGCGAGATCACTTACGGTATCGAGCGTCTAGCAATGTACATCCAGGAAGTAGACTCAGTTTACGACCTAGTATGGAACGTTGCACCAGACGGCTCTAACGTAACTTACGGTGACATCTTCCACCAAAACGAAGTTGAGCAATCAACGTACAACTTCGAACACGCAGACGTAGATTTCCTATTCGGTTTCTTCGACCAGTGTGAAAAAGAGTGTAAAGAGCTACTTGAGCTTGAGAAGCCACTTCCGCTTCCAGCTTACGAGCGCATTCTAAAAGCAGGCCACGCATTCAACATCCTTGATGCGCGCAAAGCTATCTCTGTAACAGAGCGTCAACGTTACATCCTTCGTATTCGCAACCTAACTAAATCAGTTGCTGAAGCATACTACGCATCACGTGAAGCACTTGGCTTCCCAATGTGCAAGAAGGACGAGGAGAAGTAATCATGGCTAAAGAATTTCTAATTGAACTGGGTACTGAAGAGCTACCACCAACGCAACTTCGCACTCTAGCAGAAGCATTCGCGGCAAACTTCGAAGCAGAGCTAAAAGGCGCAAACCTAGCGCACGAAGGCGTGAAGTGGTACGCAGCACCTCGTCGTCTTGCTCTAAAAGTAGCAGCGCTGGCAGAAGGCCAAGAAGACAAAGTTGTTGAAAAACGCGGTCCTGCAGTTTCTGTAGCATTCGATGCTGACGGCAACGCAACTAAAGCGGCTCAAGGCTGGGCTCGTGGTAACGGCATCACGGTTGAGCAAGCTGACCGTCTAGTAACAGACAAAGGCGAATGGCTTCTTTTCAAACAAGAAGTAAAAGGCCAAGCAACGTCTGAAATCGTTACTGAGCTAGCGGCTAAAGCACTAGGTAACCTGCCTATCGCTAAGCCAATGCGCTGGGGTAACAAGACGACTCAGTTCATCCGCCCGGTTAAAACACTGACTATGCTAATGGGCGCTGACCTTATCGAAGGTGAGATCCTAGGCGTAGCATCTGGCCGCACTATCCGTGGTCACCGCTTCATGGGCGAGCAAGAGTTCAATATCGATTCTGCAGAGCAATACCCAGCAATCCTAGAAGAGCGCGGTAAAGTAATAGCAGATTACGAGGCGCGTAAAGCAATCATCCTAGCTGATTCGCAAAAAGCAGCTGCTGCGGTTGGCGGTAAAGCTGACCTAGAAGATGATCTTGTTGAAGAAGTAACGTCTCTGGTTGAATGGCCAGTAGTACTAACAGCGAAGTTTGAAGAAGAGTTCCTAAAAGTACCTTCTGAAGCATTGGTTTACACTATGAAAGGTGACCAAAAATACTTCCCTGTTTACGATGAAAACAAGAAGCTACTTCCTAACTTTATCTTCGTATCAAACATCGAGTCTAAAGAGCCTCGCTACGTTATCGAAGGCAACGAAAAAGTGGTACGTCCACGTCTTGCTGATGCTGAATTCTTCTTCAATACAGACCGTAAGCGTCCTCTGATCGACCGTCTTCCAGAACTAGACCAAGCTATCTTCCAGAAGCAGCTTGGTACTATCAAAGACAAAACAGATCGCATCACAGAACTTGCTGGCTACATCGCTGAGCAAATCGATGCTGACGTTGAGAAGTCTAAGCGCGCGGGCCTACTGGCTAAATGTGACCTAATGACCTCTATGGTATTCGAATTCACGGATACTCAAGGTGTTATGGGCATGCACTACGCGACTCACGATGGTGAAGACGAGCAAGTTGCACTAGCACTTTACGAGCAGTATATGCCTCGTTTCGCAGGTGATGACCTACCAAGTACTGGCATCTCTTCTGCAGTAGCAATGGCAGACAAGCTAGACACTATCGTAGGTATCTTCGGTATTGGTCAAGCTCCAAAAGGTTCTGACCCATTCGCTCTACGTCGTGCATCACTAGGTGTGCTACGTATTATCGTTGAAAACGGCTACAACCTAGACCTAACGGATCTGATCGCAAAAGCGAAAGAACTACTAGGCGACAAGCTAACCAACGACAACGTAGAAGCTGACGTTATCGACTTCATGCTAGGTCGTTTCCGTGCATGGTACCAAGATGCAGGCTTCAGCGTGGATATCATCCAGGCAGTACTAGCTAACCGTCCAACTAAGCCAACTGATTTTGACCAGCGTGTTAAAGCGGTTTCTCACTTCCGTGAACTAGAAGCGGCAGAAGCACTAGCAGCAGCGAACAAACGTGTAGGTAACATCCTTGCGAAATTCGATGGTGAGCTAGCAGCAGATATCGATTTAGCCCTGCTTCAAGAAGATGCAGAGAAAGCACTGGCTGAAAACGTTGCTGTAATGACAGAAGCACTAGAACCAGCATTCGCGACAGGTAACTACCAAGAAGCCCTAAGCAAGCTAGCAGCTCTACGTGAGCCTGTTGATGCGTTCTTCGATAACGTAATGGTTATGGCTGATGACGAAGCACTTAAGAAGAACCGTCTAACGCTACTGAATAACCTACGTAACCTGTTCCTACAGATTGCTGACATCTCTCTCCTGCAAAAATAAGTACGAGTGAGCAAGCTGTTCAAAGCGATGCTCTGAGCAACGAAAGGTAAATACCCAAAGGGAAGCGAAAGCTTCCCTTTTTGTTTTTGTGAACCAAGCATTTGTTTGTAGAGGTGTTATTGATTAACTGAATGAATCAGCACTCAGACTGTAGAGGGCATTGTTTGCTATAACTGACCTGTTTATTCAGGGGAAGGGAACAATGAAAAAAACAGTACTCGCACTTTCAATGCTTGCACTCAGCGCATGCAGCCAAACCAGCGACAGCAACCTATTACTAACGATTGATAACAACACAGTTGTATTCGAATCAACAGGCAAAGGCACTGTAATCGCAGAACAGGAGCTCGCCAAAGGTAGCTATACCTTCTCCATCAGCGACAGTAAAAATACCTGTGGCACCAACTATGCACTTGCGGAAGAGAGTCGCATTAAGTTCAATAAACCCCTTCGCCTAGACGATTGCGCTGAGAAATCTGAACTCGCTATTAAGGTCTTTCGCGCGAATACCTACCAATTTACACTCAACCCGCAAACCAATGAGTTAAAGGTTCAAATAAAGCCAAAACAGCAACAAGTCCAAAGTTTTGCTTGTCCGCTCCCTAGTGACGGGCCAACCACCATCAATGTTGCTCAAACCTTTGATGATGGCACCTTGGTCAGAGATGCCCTTTCCGGAATACAAACAACGGTCACTAACGGCAGTGCCACCATGCAACCAGCTGAAAGTAGCCAAGGCGTTTTGTTACTAGAAAAAGTTGAACCAGAAACCAAAGCAGATTTTAGTTGGGATAACGCCACAGTTTACTTCGTGATGACCGACCGCTTCTACAATGGTAACCCTAACAATGACAATAGCTATGGCCGTAGCCAAGACGGACAAGATGAAATTGGCACCTTCCATGGCGGTGACCTAGCAGGCTTAACTGAAAAGCTCGGCTACATTGAATCGCTCGGTGCTAATGCTATCTGGATTACGTCTCCCTTAGAGCAGATACATGGTTGGGTTGGCGGTGGTGACCGTGGCGATTTCAAACACTATGGCTACCATGGTTACTACCATCAAGATTGGACCAAACTTGATGACAACATGGGTACCGAAGACGAGCTAAAAACCTTCATCGATACTGCGCACAGCAAAGGCATTCGTGTCATCTGGGACATAGTCATGAACCACACTGGCTACGCTACCTTGGCCGATATGCAGGAGTTCGACTTTGGTAAGCTCAACCTGAATGATGAAGAAGCAACAAAAACACTTGGCGAAAACTGGACAGACTGGCAACCCGCTAAAGGTCAGAACTGGCACTACTTCAACAACTACATCTCTTACGGTGACAAAGAAGCGTGGGAAAAATGGTGGGGCAAAGCCTGGCTGCGTAGCGATATCGGTGCTTACGACTCTCCCGGTTACAACAACCTGACCATGTCATTGGCGCACTTACCTGATTTCAAGACAGAATCGACGGAAACGACAGGGCTACCGAATTTCTATCGCAACAAACCCACCAGCGCGACTGATGAACTCAAAACACCTCGTGACCACCTCATCACTTGGCTTTCAGATTGGGTACGTGAATACGGCGTGGATGGCTTTAGAGTCGATACCGCAAAACACGTTGAGCTCGAAGCCTGGGCAGAGCTCAAAGAGAGCACCAACCAAGCGCTGGCTGAATGGAAACAGAACAACCCAGACAAAGCCTTAGATGACTTACCATTTTGGATGACCGGCGAAGTATGGGCACACAGCGTGGTGAAGTCAGATTACTTCGCTAACGGATTTGATTCGATCATCAACTTTGAATTCCAGAGCGATATCGCCCCTAAAGCGCTTAAATGCCTATCCGATCTCGATGCTGACTACCTTCGCTATGCAGAGAAGATCAACAGTGACAGCAAGTTCAACGTGTTGAGTTACTTATCCTCTCACGATACCTCACTATTCTGGACGCAGCACGGCAGTGACTTTGAAAAACAAACTAAAGCTGCAAACGCATTGATGTTGGCTCCGGGTGCAGTCCAGATCTATTACGGAGATGAAATCGCCCGTGATTTTGGCCCAACAGGATCCGATCCCATGCAGGGTACTCGTTCAGAAATGCCTTGGGATCAAATAACCGGAGAGCGAGCTGAGCTGTTAAAGCACTGGCAAGCACTCGGACAATTCCGTCAGCGCCATCCTGCTGTCGCGCAAGGTAAGCACATCATCCGCAACAGCAAGGGCTATTACGCCTTCGAACGTCAATACCAAGACGACAAGGTGTTGGTGGTGTATACCGGTTCTAAGTAAACGCCGAGTGACATAAAACAGCAGAAACTCAAGGAGAAGCTTAGTCTTCTCCTTTTTGATCTCAAAAACCAGTGCAATAAGCAAGCAGTTATTCATTAGCCAAACTTTATAGAAGTTTTTTACGTGTTAGAGCATTTGGCGCTATGCGTCGCAAAAACATTGCGGTATGTTCAAGGATTACACTGATGGCAGACATAAGGTCTGCCTTAATGACACATAACAAGCAATCACAATGAATTAGGTAAAATAAGTAATGCAGTTCTCTAAGTTTGGTGAAAAGTTTAATCGTTACTCTGGAATCACTCGTTTAATGGATGATTTGAATGATGGCCTGCGCACTCCTGGCGCAATCATGCTTGGTGGTGGCAACCCAGCCGCTATCCCTGCCATGCTCGATTACTTTAACCAAGCCAGTGCCGACATGCTCGCCAGTGGAGAACTCATCGCCGCCCTCGCCAACTACGATGGCCCACAAGGCAAAGACAGCTTTATTAAGTCTCTAGCGGCAATGCTGAAAGAGACCTATGGCTGGGACATCAGCGAAAAGAACATCAGTCTAACTAACGGCAGTCAAAGTGGCTTCTTTTACCTTTTCAACCTGCTAGCAGGCCAACAGCCAGATGGCTCACATAAGAAAATCCTACTGCCGATCGCGCCGGAATACATCGGCTACGGCGATGCGGGGATTGATGACGATATCTTTATCTCTTACCACCCAGAGATCGAACTGCTAGAAAATCGCCAGTTCAAATACCATGTCGATTTTGAACAACTAAAAGTGGATGACTCAGTCGCTGCTATCTGTGCGTCTCGCCCAACTAACCCAACCGGTAACGTACTGACCGACGAGGAAGTACGTAAGTTGGATAAACTCGCACGTGACAACAACATCCCACTGCTGATCGACAACGCTTATGGCCTACCATTTCCAAACATCATCTTTGAAGATGTAGAACCGTTCTGGAATGAAAATACGATTCTGTGCATGAGCCTTTCTAAGCTTGGTTTACCTGGTGTGCGTTGCGGTATCGTGATTGCGAGCGAAGAAGTAACCCAAGCGCTAACCAACATGAATGGCATCATCAGCTTAGCGCCAAGCAGTATTGGGCCAGCTATCGCCAACCACATGATTGAAAACGGTGATCTGCTGCGCTTGAGCAGTGAAGTGATCAAGCCTTTCTATAAAGAAAAGTCTTTGCGCGCCGTTGAACTGCTGCAAGAAGCGATTGATGACCCGCGTTTTCGAATTCACAAACCTGAAGGCGCTATCTTCTTATGGCTATGGTTTGATGAACTGCCAATCACCACCATGGAACTGTACGACAGATTAAAAGCTCGTGGTGTATTGATTGTTCCGGGTGAATACTTCTTCATCGGCCAAGAAGACGAGTGGGATCATGCTCATCAGTGCCTACGTATGAACTACGTACAAGACGATGAAGCAATGCAGAAGGGTATTGCGATCATTGCAGAGGAAGTGAAAAAGGCTTACAGCGAAAGCAAATAGAGATTCGGTCATTCCTCCCTCTATGGAATGACGTTAGAAAAACAAACAAAAAGAGCACCTCATAGGTGCTCTTTCACTTTACTTCCCGATAATTTTTAGCTCTAAGGAGCTAACAGCAATTAACCTTCAAGTAGGCTATTACCATTGATTGCAATCTTACGTGGTTGCATCGCTTCTGGGATTTCGCGCTCTAGGTCGATGTGAAGAAGACCATTTTCCATGCTTGCACCTACCACTTTTACGTAGTCAGCCAGTTGGAATTTACGCTCGAAATCACGCTCTGCGATACCTTGGTACACATACGTTTTTTCTGCTTCAGGTTTACGCTCACCTTTAACAATTAGCATGTTCTCTTTCTGAGTCAGGTCTAATTGGTCATCAGCAAAACCAGCAACAGCCATAGTGATACGGTAGTTGTTCTCGTCTTTTTGCTCGATGTTGTATGGAGGGTAACCGCCAGAAGTGTTCTTCGATGTGTTCGCTTCCATCATGTTGAATAGACGATCGAAGCCAATTGCGTTGCGGTAAAGTGGAGTGAAATCTACAGTTCTCATAATGCTATCCTTTTAGTAAGCAATAGTCTTAGCTGCGAATTTTACTTAGATCGAACCTGTGTATGAGACCAAGTAAACAGCTAAGAGATTCAATTCGCATTCCTCGGGTTTCACCTCTATTGGCGACAACACTGGGACATGACAGTGAATCAATTTTCAAGTTGTGTGCTGCTAAAGTTATCCTCTGTTGAGCGATACTTCGTCAGCGTTAGTAAAGGTTCTGTTTCTTCTCTTGTAGAGCAAGACAGTCATTCTCTTCATAAATAGATATATGGATTGAGCAAAATAGTTTCAAGGGATTATTTTCAATTATTTTTTCAAATCAATACTTTTCAATACCTTAAAAACGTAAAAAAGCACCATCCAAAGGATAGTGCTTTAAAATGATTTTAGTTTTTTGAGACGAAGCTATTTTACTTTAGTTCAAGGAAGAGGCGCGGAGCATACGAATGTATGTGAGCACCTCTGACACAGAAATTAAGCCAAAGAGCGAAGTATCAAAGATACTAAACGTCTAAGTTTGCTACTTTAAGTGCATTTTCTTCGATGAAGTTACGACGAGGTTCAACTTGATCACCCATTAGCGTGGTGAACAGTTGGTCTGCACCGACTGCATCTTCAATAGTTACTTGCATCATGCGACGTGTCTCTGGGTCCATTGTGGTTTCCCAAAGCTGATCTGGGTTCATCTCACCTAGACCTTTGTATCGTTGTAGGCTTAGACCACGACGAGACTCTTTAATCAACCAGTTCAGCGCTTCAACAAAGTTTGATACTGCTTGAGTACGCTCACCACGTTTGATGTAAGCGCCCTCTTCAATCAGACCATCTAACGCTTCTGATAGGCTTGCTAGCTTGCCGTACTCTTTCGAGTTGAACAGATCAACGCTTAGCGCGTGTTCGTGTGTCACACCGTGAGTACGAACCACAATCTTAGGTAGGCTTAGACCTAGCTCTTCATGCTTCTCAACTTCTAGAGAGTACTGGCTTGCACCAACCTCTTTCGCGTTCAACTGTTCTACTAGCTGCTTGCCCCATGCTTCTACTACTGACTCATCGTGACACTGCTCTGCAGTTAGACGAGGCATGTAGATCATTTCATGCATTAGAGCATGTGGGTAACGGCGGCTCATACGCTCCACCAGCTTGATACCAGAATTGTATTGCTGAACTAGCTTCTCTAACGCTTCACCTGCCAATGCTGGTGCATCAGGGTTTACGTGTAGCGCTGCGTTGTCTAGAGCCAATGCCACTTGGTATTGGCTCATTGCATCTTCATCTTTGATGTACTGCTCTTGCTTACCTTTCTTAACTTTGTAAAGTGGTGGCTGAGCGATGTAGATGTAACCACGCTCAATAAGCTCTGGCATTTGACGGTAGAAGAAGGTCAATAGTAGCGTACGAATGTGCGAACCATCGACATCGGCATCGGTCATGATGATGATGTTGTGGTAACGCAGCTTATCTGGGTTGTATTCGTCGCGGCCGATACCACAGCCAAGAGCTGTGATTAAGGTTGCCACTTCTTGTGAAGAAAGCATCTTGTCGAAACGTGCTTTCTCTACGTTTAGAATCTTACCTTTTAGTGGAAGAATCGCTTGGTTCTTACGGTTACGGCCTTGTTTTGCGGAGCCGCCTGCCGAGTCACCCTCCACTATGTATAGTTCAGACAGGGCAGGGTCTTTTTCCTGACAGTCTGCAAGCTTGCCTGGTAGGCCAGCTAGGTCTAAAGCACCTTTACGACGCGTCATTTCACGTGCTTTACGCGCTGCATCACGAGCTCGTGCTGCATCGATAATTTTAGTACAAACGGTTTTCGCTTCCGTTGGGTTCTCGATAAGGAACTCAGACAGTTTTTCACCCATAGCTTGTTCAACGGCAGATTTCACTTCAGAAGAAACCAGCTTGTCTTTAGTTTGGCTAGAGAACTTAGGATCTGGCACTTTTACCGAAATAACCGCAGTCAGACCTTCACGAGCATCATCACCCGATGTTGCTGTCTTCGCTTTTTTAGAGAAGCCTTCCTTATCCATGAAGCTGTTCAGAGTACGCGTCAGCGCAGCACGGAAACCAGCAAGGTGAGTACCACCATCACGTTGAGGAATGTTGTTTGTGAAACAGTAGATGTTCTCTTGGTAACCATCATTCCATTGCATTGCTACTTCCACAGTAATGCCATCTTCACGTTCGTTATCGAAGTGGAAGATTTTTTGAATAATTGGTGTTTTGTTGGTGTTTAGGTGCTCAACGAACGCCTGAATACCGCCTTCAAACATGAAGTGATCCGATTTATCTTCTTCACGCTCATCAATTAGTTTGATAGAAACGCCTGAGTTTAGGAACGACAGTTCGCGTAGACGTTTAGCTAGAATATCGTAGTGGAAAAGTACGTTTGAGAATGTCTCTTCACTTGGCCAGAAGCGGATTTCTGTACCCGTTTTGTCCGTATCACCAATCACAGTTAGTGGCGCTTGAGGCTCACCATGGTGGTACGTTTGAGTATGGATTTGACCACCGCGGTGGATAGTCAGAGTAACCTGCTTAGACAGTGCGTTAACTACTGAAACACCTACACCGTGCAAGCCACCTGAAACCTTGTATGAGTTATCATCGAACTTACCACCAGCGTGAAGAACCGTCATGATTACTTCAGCAGCAGACACGTTCTCTTCTGGGTGAATTTCAGTTGGAATACCACGGCCGTCATCACGTACCGATACTGAACTGTCTTCATGGATAGTAACAATGATGTCATTACAGTGACCAGCAAGCGCTTCATCAATAGAGTTATCTACTACCTCGAAGACCATGTGGTGCAGACCGGTACCATCATCCGTGTCGCCAATGTACATTCCAGGACGCTTACGAACCGCATCCAGACCCTTCAGTACCTTAATACTCGATGAATCGTAATTATCTGACATAGTTACTCTCTGACTAATTATCCTTGCTCTATTTTGCCATGTTCCACATGAAACATCCTGCTATTTTCATCATGCATATCTGCAATCTGATCAGCGGTAATAGAGCTTACAAAAACTTGAGCCTCGGTCGCCTTTAAACACTCAGCAAGACGTGCGCGGCGTTGGCTATCTAATTCGGAAGCGAAGTCATCTATTAAATAGATACACTGCTTACCTGTCATTTGAGTGAGGTGTTGCCCTTGTGCTACTCGCAACGCACACACCATCAACTTCAATTGACCTCGTGACAAGACATCTTCCACTGGAGTGCCGTTCACTTTTATCTTCAGGTCTGCTTTGTTTGGCCCACTAAAGGTGTAACCAAGCTGCTGATCCCTTTCAAAATTCTTCTCTAATATCTCGGCGTATGGGGTGTCTTTGTCCCAGCCACGATAATAGTTAATCTTTATCTCAAACTCAGGTAGGAAGGTCGCGCAGATCTCTTCGGCGACTTCTTTGAGCTGATTGACGTAGGTGGCACGCCACTCACTGATGCTTTCCGCTAAACGGGCCAGTTCTTGGTCCCAGTAGCTAAGATCTCGATAGTGGGTTGCCGTTTTCAATAAGGCATTTCGCTGCTTATTGAGGCGCTTTACCCTGCCCCATGCATCATAGAAACCCGACTCACTGTGGAAGACTCCCCAATCAATGAATGCGCGGCGATGCTTAGGTCCATCTGTCAGTAAATCAAACCCTTCCGGGTGAATCAACTGCAAAGGTAAGACTTGCGCTAACTGCGCGAGTTTTTGCCCAGTTTGACCGCTTATTTTAACCTCTGTTGTGCCATCGCGCTGCTTATTAATGCCAATTGGCAGCTCAAATTGATCCGAGGTCATAAAACGGCCGTGCACAAACAGTTCGCTACACTCATTTTTTATGATGCGTCCCGTTAGGGAACTCTTAAATGAGCGACCGTGGCCGAGCAGATATACCGCTTCAAGGATACTGGTTTTACCGCTTCCATTAGGCCCTATAAGAAAGTTAAAGCCTGATGACGGTTGAATGTCACAGGCTTCAATATTTCTAAACTGCTGAACGATTAGACGAGAAAGCGGCATAGCGTCATCATATTAATCATTAACGATAGCACCAACTCTATAGACGGATTGGCATAACAACGTACATTGCGCTGTCATCTTGTGCATTTTCAATCAAGGCACTCGCGTTCGCGTCTGACATTGAGATACGAACCTGTTCACAACGCAGTGTATTCAATACATCAAGTACATAGCTTACGTTGAAGCCGATCTCTAGCGCGTCACCATCATAAGTCACGTCTAGCATCTCTTCGGCTTCTTCTTGTTCTGGGTTGTTAGCAGTAATGCGCATCTCGCTATCTGCAAGGTTCACGCGAACACCACGGAATTTTTCATTCGATAGAATCGCTGCACGAGAGAACGCTGAACGCAATTCATCACAGCCCGCTTCTAGTGTCTTGGTGGTATTTTGCGGCATTACGCGGCGATAATCAGGGAAACGACCATCAACTAGCTTCGAAGTAAAGACATAGTTGTTCACTTCAGCACGCACGTTTGAGTTACCAATTTGCAGCGTTACTGGTTGTTCAGGTGCATCCAATAGCTTCACTAGCTCTTGCACACCTTTACGAGGAACAATGATCTGCTTTTGAGCAAAATCAGCACCAAGCTGCGCTTGAGATACCGCCATACGGTGACCATCGGTCGCCACACTGCGTAGAGTCGAGCCTTCAATCTCAAACAACATACCGTTGAGGTAATAACGAACGTCTTGGTTCGCCATTGAGAATTGAGTTTTTTCGATAAGACCACGCAGTTCAGCTTGCGTCACAGACACTTCAACTTCGCTGCTCCAGTCTTCTATATTAGGGAAATCGGCCGCAGGCAAGGTTGCCAATGAGAAACGGCTACGCCCAGAGCGTACTTGAACGCGGTCGCCATCCAATACCACAGTGATCACTGAGCTATCAGGTAAACCACGGCAGATATCTAGGAATTTACGAGAAGGTACTGTGATGCTGCCGGCTTCGAAATCACCTTCAAGCGTTACACGGCTGATCAATTCAACTTCTAGGTCCGTTGCTGTCATCGACAACACGTTATCTTCTACCTTAATCAGTAGGTTTCCTAGAATTGGAAGTGTTGGCCTGCCACCTAGCGCGCCAGACACTTGTTGTAACGGCTTAATCAGATGACTACGTTCAATGGTAAATTTCATATCTTGCTCTTACGGTCTAAATGGCACGCAGCATAGGTGCGTGACCAAAATTCTGCTTATTAAGGTTAAGAATACTGTGTATTAAGAAGAAAGGGTACGAATCAAGTTCGAATAATCTTCTTTAATGTCGTGGCTCTCTTCACGCAGCTGAGCAATCTTACGGCAAGCGTGCAGTACTGTAGTGTGGTCACGACCACCAAATGCGTCGCCAATCTCAGGCAAGCTGTGGTTAGTCAGCTCTTTCGCCAGTGCCATCGCCAGTTGACGTGGGCGAGCAACAGAACGAGAACGACGCTTAGACAGCAGGTCAGCCACTTTGATTTTGTAGTACTCAGCAACGGTCTTCTGAATATTATCGATAGTAACCAGCTTCTCTTGCAGTGCCAGTAGATCACGTAGCGCTTCGCGCACGAAATCGATTGTGATTGGGCGGCCAGTGAAGTTCGCATTCGCGATTACACGGTTCAGTGCACCTTCTAGCTCACGAACGTTAGAGCGTAGACGCTTAGCAATAAAGAAAGCCACTTCATCTGCAAGATGAATTTGATGGTCTTCTGCTTTCTTCATTAAGATCGCAACACGCGTCTCAAGCTCTGGTGGCTCGATCGCAACCGTCAAACCCCAACCGAAACGAGATTTAAGACGATCTTCTACGCCGTTGATCTCTTTTGGATAACGGTCAGACGTTAGGATGATCTGTTGGTTGCCTTCAAGCAGCGCATTAAAGGTATGGAAGAACTCTTCTTGAGAGCGCTCTTTATTAGCGAAGAATTGAATGTCATCGATAAGCAGTGCGTCAACACTACGGTAGTAGCGTTTGAATTCTTCGATCGCGTTATTTTGTAGCGCTTTAACCATATCCTGAACAAAACGCTCAGAGTGCATGTACACCACTTTTGCATTCGGTTTGCCATCAACAATGGCATTACCGACCGCGTGCAACAAGTGAGTTTTACCTAGGCCGGTACCACCGTATAAAAATAGTGGGTTGTATGCCGCGCCTGGGTTATCTGCCACCTGACGTGCTGCAGCCAAACCAAGTTGGTTCGACTTACCCTCAACGAAGTTATTGAACTTGTGTTTAGGGTTGACGTTTGAACGGTGGTTGATGTCCACATCCACAGGCTCTTCATCGCGCCATGTGTTATGAACAGGCTTACGAGCTTGCAGCTGTGCAGGCGCCGACGACTCTGCCGCTACATCTGCAGCAGTGCGAGTTGGCGCAGGAGCCGATGCAGGCGCTGCTGGCTTTGGTGCCGATACACGCTTGCTGCCTACTTCAAAATGCAGATGCGGAATATCGTTGCCGCAATATTCTTGCAGCAGACGGTTAATGCTATTTAAGTACTTATCACGAACCCAATCGAGTACGAAACGGTTCGGTGCAAATAGAGTTAGAGTATTGTCATTGAGCTCCGCTTGTAACGGACGAACCCACATACTGAATTCTGTAGCTGGTAACTCTTCTTGAAGCTGTTGCAAACACTGCAACCAAAGCGAAGATGACACGGTGCCCCCACTCTATTTAAGTAATATGAAATGACTGCTAATTTTACCTGTTGATAAGTCAGATCACCAGCAATTGATCACAGATCCAGTGAATAAGATCCAAGTTATTCACAATAAATTTGTAATTAACCGGCGGATCCGCACATCTTGCCCCAAATTTACTCACACAACGATCCACTTATGCCCGGATCCTTGCTAGTTATCCCCAAAACGAGAATGCAATCTAGTTATGGTTAATAACATCTGGTTATTTATTCTATCGAGCAATTTACCAGTAACATCCAATCCCATAAATATAAGGAGTTACCAAATGAATAACTGGATTAAGGCTGCAATTGCGGCTATCGCACTCTCTGCTGCTACTGTTCAAGCTGCGACTGAAGTTAAAGTCGGCATGTCTGGTCGCTACTTTCCATTTACTTTCGTTAAGCAAGACCAACTACAAGGTTTTGAAGTGGATTTATGGGATGAGATAGGTAAACGTAACGACTACAAGGTTGAATACGTAACAGCGAACTTCTCTGGTCTGTTTGGTCTTCTTGAAACGGGTCGAATCGATACCATTTCTAACCAAATTACAATGACGGATGCACGTAAAGCGAAATACCTATTCGCAGACCCATACGTAGTAGACGGCGCTCAAATTACCGTTCGTAAGGGTAATGACAGCATTAAAGGTATCGAAGACCTTGCAGGCAAAACTGTTGCGGTAAACCTAGGCTCAAACTTCGAACAACTGCTACGCAGCTACGATAAAGATGGCAAGATCAACGTAAAAACCTACGACACAGGTATTGAACACGATGTCGCTCTTGGCCGTGCCGATGCATTCATTATGGATCGCTTATCTGCACTAGAGCTTATCAAGAAGACTGGTCTACCATTACAGCTAGCAGGTCAGCCATTCGAAACGATTGAAAATGCTTGGCCTTTCGTAGACAACGATAACGGTAAGAAACTACAAGCCGAAGTAAACGAAGCATTAGCAGCAATGCGCGAAGATGGTACGCTAGAAAGTATCTCTCAGAAATGGTTTGGTGCGGACATTACTCAGAAGTAATCACTCACTCTCCATTCAAGGCCCACTGCTTTATACAGCGGTGGGCTTTTGCTTTTATATCACTGATAAAAACGTTTGATATCACGCGGCTTCCAATAAAAATACGAGATAGATTATGGGATTTGATTTTAACTACATGCTAGAGCTGCTACCGATACTGTTGAAGTATCTCGGCACCACCATGGAGATGGCGATTTGGGGCTTGTTCTTTGCTCTGATCCTGTCTGTGATACTGGCAAACATTCGTGTGTTCAAAATCCCAGTACTTGACCAACTCAGCCAGCTTTATATTAGCTTCTTCCGTGGCACCCCACTTCTGGTTCAGCTGTTCCTCCTTTATTACGGCTTACCTCAGGTATTCCCGTGGATGGTTGGTTTAGATGCATTCAGTGCTGCAGTCATTGGCTTAACCCTACACTTTGCCGCTTACATGGCAGAGAGTATTCGCGCCGCGATTATCGGTATTGATCGCAACCAGATGGAAGCGAGCCTTTCGGTAGGTATGACGACGAGCCAAGCGATGCGTCGAGTGATCTTGCCGCAAGCGACCCGTGTCGCTTTACCTTCTCTGATGAACTACTTCATCGATATGATCAAATCGACCTCACTTGCCTTTACGCTAGGCGTGGCTGAGATTATGGCTAAGGCTCAAATGGAGGCATCTTCAAGCTTCCGTTTCTTCGAGGCTTTCTTGGCGGTTGCTCTTATTTACTGGGGCGTGGTGATTATCCTCACTCGTATTCAAATCTGGGCCGAAGTGAAACTGAATAAGGCATACGTACGATGATCAAATTACAAAATATCCACAAGCACTTTGGTGACACCGAAGTTCTCAAAGGGATCGACCTAGAAATCAAGCAAGGTGAAATAATTGTTATCATAGGTTCGAGTGGTACAGGTAAGTCGACACTACTGCGCTGTGTGAACTTTCTCGAGCAAGCCGACCAAGGCACGATCTCGATTGATGACATCAAAGTCGATGCCCAAAAGCATACCAAAGCAGAGGTGCTAGCACTGCGACGTAAGACTGGCTTTGTTTTCCAAAACTATGCCCTATTTGCTCACCAAACCGCCAAGCAGAACATTGCTGAAGGTTTGATTACAGTGCGTGGTTGGAAGAAGCAGCAAGCCTATGAAAAAGCACAACAAATACTTGATGATATCGGCCTAGGTGACAAAGCAGACAGCTACCCAGCAGCGCTTTCTGGCGGTCAGCAGCAACGTGTTGGTATTGGCCGTGCAATGGCACTCCAACCAGAGCTTTTACTGTTTGATGAACCAACTTCTGCGCTGGATCCTGAATGGGTTGGCGAAGTACTTAACCTAATGAAAAAATTGGCAAACCAACATCAAACCATGCTGGTGGTTACCCATGAAATGCAGTTCGCTAGAGAGGTTGCAGACCGAGTGATCTTCATGGCTGACGGTCATATTATCGAGCAGGGATCTCCACAGGATATTTTTGGTAATCCACAAGATCCTAAATTAAAAAAATTCCTAAATAAGGTTGGGATCGACTAAGGATCCTTGTGATTTTAGTTATTCTACGTATAATCCCCCGACCGGAATTTTAGTTAACCCAATCATTGACACTTTTTGTGACAGTGATTACAATTCCGCCTCTTTGTTGAGAGGCGTCGGTTTTCCTTTCTTATATAAAGAAGAGAAAAAATGCCCACGCCGGGTTTAACAAAAACCTAAAACTACTGATCAGTAAGGTAATTACAATGAAACGCACTTTTCAACCTACAGTTCTAAAGCGTAAGCGTACTCACGGTTTCCGTGCTCGCATGGCTACTAAGAACGGTCGCGCAACAATCAATGCACGTCGTGCAAAAGGCCGTAAGCGTCTTTCTAAGTAATCTTTGATTATTTTGAATAAGCTAGCCTTCGGTCGGGAGTTACGCTTGTTAACTCCCGAACATTATCAAAATGTCTTCAAGCAAGCTCATCGAGCTGGCTCTCCTCATTTCACCATCATTGCTCGAAATAACTCTCTTTCAAATCCTCGCCTTGGATTAGCCGTTCCGAAAAAACAGATTAAAACTGCCGTGGGTCGTAATCGATTCAAGCGTCTTACTCGTGAAAGCTTTCGTAACACTCAGCACAAACTTCCTAACAAAGATTTTGTTGTAATCGCTAAGAAGAGCGCGCAAGATTTAAGCAATGAAGAAATGTTCAAACTACTCGACAAATTATGGCTTCGCCTGTCTCGCCCTTCGCGTGGATAGCGCTAATACCCATCTATTTTTATAGATGGTTTATTAGTCCACTCATCGGCCCACGCTGCCGATTTACTCCAACCTGCTCTTTATATGCGATAGAAGCGTTGAAAGCTCACGGTTTTGTAAAAGGGTGTTGGTTATCAGGCAAACGTCTATTAAAATGCCATCCTTTGAACGAAGGGGGCTTTGACCCCGTTCCACCAGTCCAAAAACAAGACAGAGATAAATAACGATGGATTCTCAACGTAATATCCTGTTAATCGCATTGGCTTTGGTTTCTTTCCTACTTTTCCAACAATGGAATGTAGCTAAGAATCCAGCCCCACAAGCGGTTGAGCAGGCACAATCTGGCAGCACCCTACCAGCGCCATCTTATGCAGATGATCTAGATCCGGCTCCTGGTCAAGTTGCTTCTTCTGTAAAAACTATCACAGTGACCACTGATGTACTGACTCTGTCAATTGATACGGTTGGTGGTGATGTTGTGAAAGCAAACCTAAATGATTATTCAGCTGAGTACGATTCTAAAGAGAGCTTTGTTCTTCTTAAGAATGAACCAGGCCACCAATTTATCGCTCAAAGCGGTCTAGTTGGTCCTCAAGGTATCGACCTTAGCAGCACAAACCGCCCTAGCTACACGGTTTCAGCAGACAGCTTTACGCTGGCTGACGGTCAGGATGAACTACGCATACCAATGACTTACCAAGCGAACGGCCTAAATTACACAAAAACATTCATCCTTAAGCGCGGCAGCTACGCGATTGACGTTGAATACGATGTAGTCAACAACTCTGGCAACAACGCGACATTAGGTATGTACGCTCATCTACGTCAAAACGTTATGGATGACGGCGGTAGCCTAACAATGCCAACTTACCGTGGTGGTGCTTACTCTACGGAAGATACGCGTTACAAAAAATACAGCTTCGATGACATGCAAGATCGCAACCTGTCTCTTAACCTAGCAAACGGTCAAGGTTGGGCAGCAATGATTCAACACTACTTTGCAAGTGCTTGGATCCCACGCGACGAAGCAGGCAGCAACCTTTACACTCGTGTAATCGGTAACCTAGGCGACATCGGTGTTCGTATGCCGAACAAAACCATCGCAAACGGTGACGAAGCAAGCTTTAAAGCAACACTTTGGGTTGGTCCTAAACTTCAAGACCAAATGGCAGCAACTGCACCAAACCTGGACTTGGTAGTAGATTACGGCTGGCTATGGTTCATTGCTAAACCACTTCATACTCTGCTTTCGTTCATCCAAGGCTTCGTATCGAACTGGGGGGTGGCAATCATCATCCTAACTTTCATCGTTCGTGGTGCTATGTACCCACTAACGAAAGCTCAGTACACGTCTATGGCGAAAATGCGTATGCTTCAGCCTAAGCTGACTGCAATGCGTGAACGTATCGGCGACGACCGTCAACGCATGAGCCAAGAAATGATGGAGTTGTACAAGAAAGAGAAAGTAAACCCACTTGGTGGCTGTTTACCTATCGTCCTGCAAATGCCTATCTTCATTTCGCTATACTGGGCACTAATGGAGTCTGTTGAACTGCGTCACTCACCGTTCTTCGGTTGGATTACTGACCTTTCAGCGCAAGACCCATACTACATCTTGCCACTTCTGATGGGTGCTTCAATGTTCCTAATCCAGAAGATGAGCCCAACAACAGTAACGGATCCAATGCAGCAGAAGATCATGACATTTATGCCGGTTATGTTCACTTTCTTCTTCCTGTTCTTCCCTTCAGGTCTGGTTCTTTACTGGCTAGTATCGAACATCGTAACTCTGATTCAGCAAACGCTTATCTACCGCGCGCTGGAAAAGAAAGGCTTACATTCTAAGTAAGTTCGATAATAGAAAGAGCTAAAGAAAGGCGACCAAAAGGTCGCCTTTTTGTTTTTAGCTGATTACAATTCAGCTAATTGATTAATCGTGAATGCCCCTTTTGGCGTTCACATGCTAGCAGGCACAACTATGACTACAGATACGATTGTTGCTCAAGCGACTGCGCCAGGCCGTGGTGGCGTCGGTATTATCCGCGTTTCCGGCCCATTAGCGACTCAGGTTGCCCTAGAAGTAACGGGAAAAGCACTTAAGCCTCGCTACGCTGAGTACCTACCTTTTAAATCTGCCGATGGCATCGAGCTCGACCAAGGTATCGCGCTCTACTTTCCTAACCCGCACTCTTTTACCGGTGAAGACGTTCTAGAGCTGCAAGGTCACGGTGGCCCAGTGGTTATGGATATGCTCATCAAGCGCATCCTAGGCATCTCAGGTGTACGCGCAGCTCGTCCTGGTGAGTTCTCTGAGCGTGCGTTCTTGAACGACAAGATGGACTTGACCCAAGCTGAAGCGATTGCAGACTTGATTGATGCAAGCTCAGAAGAAGCGGCTAAATCCGCACTGCAATCTCTTCAAGGTGAGTTCTCAAAACGCATTAACACCCTAGTCGATTCACTGATTCACCTGCGTATCTATGTTGAAGCAGCTATCGACTTCCCAGAAGAAGAAATCGACTTTCTGGCAGACGGTAAAGTAAGTGCTGACTTACAGGCTATCATCGACAACCTAGAGGCAGTACGCCAAGAAGCCAACCAAGGTGCCATCATGCGTGAAGGCATGAAAGTGGTGATCGCTGGTCGCCCAAATGCCGGTAAATCTAGCCTACTGAACGCGCTGTCAGGCAAAGAGTCGGCAATCGTGACTGATATTGCTGGTACCACACGTGATGTACTGCGAGAACACATCCATATTGATGGTATGCCACTGCATATTATCGATACCGCGGGCCTGCGTGATGCGTCTGATGAAGTCGAAAAAATCGGTATTGAGCGCGCTTGGGAAGAAATAGCTCAAGCAGACCGAGTCCTGTTTATGGTGGATGGCACCACAACCGATGCCACTGACCCGAAAGATATCTGGCCAGATTTCGTTGATCGTTTACCAGATAACATTGGTATGACCGTTATTCGTAACAAAGCGGATCAAACCAATGAAGAACTCGGGATTTGTCACGTAAACGATCCAACTCTGATTCGCTTGTCCGCAAAAACAGGTCAAGGCGTGGATGCCCTGCGCAGTCATCTAAAAGAGTGTATGGGCTTTGCTGGTGGTCATGAGGGTGGCTTTATGGCCCGCCGTCGTCACTTAGATGCGCTTGAACGTGCCTCTGAGCACCTCGATATTGGCCAGCAGCAACTTGAAGGCTACATGGCGGGGGAAATCTTAGCGGAAGAGCTTCGTATCACTCAGCAACACCTTAATGAGATCACAGGCGAGTTCAGCTCAGACGATCTCTTGGGCCGTATCTTCTCTTCATTCTGTATTGGTAAATAACCCAAGAAGGCTGGCTGATGCCGGTCTTTTTCTTTAGTAAGGACAGCTTAATGATCCACATTATTACAGGTAGCACCTTAGGTGGCGCTGAATACGTTGGCGATCACCTTAATGATCTTCTAGAAGAACAAGGCCATGAGATAACGCTACACAACCAGCCTGAATACAATGATATTCCTCAGCAAGGCTTATGGTTAGTGGTGACCTCGACCCATGGCGCTGGTGAATTCCCTGACAATATCAAGCCATTCATTACCGAGCTGACAGAACACGCACCTCAACTCGATAAGGTTCGCTTTGCAGTCATTGCCATTGGTGATTCAAGCTACGACACCTTCTGCGCAGCAGGCCAAACCGCTCATGAGTTATTAACAAAATTTGGCGGACAGGCGATTTCTGACTGTTTTACCATCGATGTTTTGGAGACTCCGGTCCCTGAAGACGCCGCTGAACAGTGGTTTAACGATCATAGTGGCCAATTTTAACGCTCTCTTCTCTTAAAAAAGCGGCTTTTGCCGCTTTTTTTGTGCCTGAATATCGAGATTGTGAATAACTTTTTTGGGTAAAAGCTAAAAATTAGCCATTTATTTTCAAGATCTGTTGTGGATAAGATCATATATATTCGGTGATTAACCTATAGTTATCCAAATAACAAGTTTTAGATCCATTTCTCCCTGTGAATAAGTAGCCATTTTGATCCCAGCTAATCCTCATCCTGATCAAAGTTAGATCACACCATTTGATCCAAAAAAGATCTATGATCTCATTGATCATTTTAGACTTATCCACAGATCAATTCGATCCTAATAATAGATCCAATAAAAGATCTCTTTAAAGATCTTATCTATATTAATTAAAAATAGCTTAATCGAAAAATTCCAAAAACGTTTTCTCAAGCCATGAAAACAGGTAGAATATCGCTCCTTTTTATCAGTCTAGAAAACGTTTGAATACCTGAGGTCGGTTCATGCTTTATCACGAAAAATTTGACGTCATCGTTGTTGGTGGCGGCCATGCAGGAACGGAAGCCGCACTCGCATCTGCACGTACTGGTCAAAGTACGTTATTACTTACTCATAATATCGATACCTTGGGACAAATGTCTTGTAACCCAGCTATCGGTGGTATCGGTAAGGGCCACTTGGTGAAAGAGGTCGATGCAATGGGTGGTTTGATGGCACAAGCCATTGATCATGCAGGTATTCAGTTCAGAACACTAAACGCGTCAAAAGGTCCTGCGGTTCGTGCAACTCGCGCTCAAGCAGACCGAGCGCTTTACAAAGCCTTTGTCCGTAATGTTCTTGAAAACACACCAAACCTAACCTTGTTCCAACAATCGGTTGATGACCTGATCGTTGAACAGGATCAAGTAGTCGGTGTGGTAACCCAAATGGGCCTTAAGTTCCGTGCTAATGCTGTGGTATTGACTGTGGGTACATTCCTAGGCGGTAAGATCCATATTGGTATGGAAAGTTCTTCTGGTGGTCGTGCTGGTGATCCTCCATCGATCGCTTTAGCTGACCGTCTTCGTGATCTTCCATTTAGAGTTGATCGCCTGAAAACCGGCACGCCTCCTCGTATCGATGCGCGTAGTGTTGATTTTTCTGAGCTTGAGGTTCAACACGGTGATAACCCAACACCGGTTTTCTCATTCATGGGCAGCCGAGCACAACAGCCACGCCAAATCCCATGTTACATCACGCACACCAATGAAAATACGCATGATGTGATTCGTGCCAACCTTGACCGTAGCCCGATGTACGCTGGCGTGATTGAGGGTATTGGTCCTCGCTACTGTCCTTCGATTGAAGACAAAGTGATGCGTTTTGCTGATAAGAACAGCCACCAAATTTTTATTGAGCCTGAAGGCCTTACGACACATGAGTTATACCCGAATGGTATCTCTACTAGTCTGCCGTTTGACGTACAGGTTCAAATTGTTCGCTCAATGAAGGGCTTCGAAAATGCTCACATCGTGCGCCCTGGCTACGCGATTGAGTATGATTTCTTCGATCCACGCGACCTAAAACTGACTTACGAAACGAAGTTTATTAAAGGTCTGTTCTTTGCTGGTCAAATCAACGGTACAACCGGTTATGAAGAAGCTGCTGCGCAAGGCCTGATGGCTGGTTTGAACGCAAGCTTGTTTACTCAAGGCAAAGAAGGCTGGAGCCCACGTCGTGACCAAGCTTACATGGGCGTTCTTATCGATGACCTATCAACCATGGGCACCAAAGAACCGTACCGTATGTTTACGTCTCGTGCGGAATACCGTCTATTGCTTCGTGAAGACAACGCCGATATCCGTCTGACAGAAAAATCTCGTGAACTTGGTTTGGTTGATGATGCACGTTGGGCTCGATTCAACGAGAAGATGGACAACATGGAGAAAGAACGTCAACGTCTAAAAGAGACTTGGATTAATCCAAAGTCTGAAGATATTGGTGCGCTGAACCAGTTCCTAAAAACACCAATGTCTCGTGAAGCGAGCGGTGAAGATCTTCTGCGTCGTCCTGAAATGACTTATTCACAGCTGACGGCTCTGGATCGTTTTTCTCCTGCACTGGAAGATCAACAAGCGGCTGAGCAAGTTGAGATCCAAGTGAAGTACGAAGGCTACATTCAGCGTCAACAAGACGAAATTGAAAAATCACTGCGTCATGAAAACACCAAACTGCCTGCTGATATTGATTACAGCCAGGTAAAAGGGCTTTCTAACGAAGTGGTTCTAAAACTAACTAACGCTAAACCGGATTCAATTGGTATTGCCTCTCGTATTTCGGGTATTACACCTGCGGCAATTTCAATTCTACTGGTTTACTTGAAAAAACACGGCCTGTTGAAAAAAGGTGAGGAAGCATAATGAGCGTATTACGCGAAAAACTGGATCACCTGATTGGCCAGACCGACCTAGAAGTATCTGAAAAACAACGTAGACAGCTGGTTGGCTACGTTGAATTACTCAACAAATGGAATAAGGCTTACAACCTGACTTCGGTTCGTGACCCATTAGAAATGATGGTGAAACATATCTTAGATAGCATCATTGTTAGCACTCACTTACAGGGTAAGCGCTTTATCGATGTGGGTACCGGACCAGGCTTACCTGGGATTCCGCTCTCAATCATGAACCCAGACTGCGAGTTTTACTTGCTAGATAGCTTAGGTAAGCGTATTCGTTTTATTAAACAGGTAGTTCATGAGTTAAGCATAGACAACGTTGTGCCGGTTCAAAGCCGTGTTGAAGAGTTTCAACCTGAAGAAAAGTTTGATGCAGTGCTCAGTCGCGCATTTGCATCAATGACAGACATGGTAGAGTGGTGTCACCATTTACCTAAAGAGCAATCCGGTGTATTTTTGGCTCTTAAGGGACAAAATCCTAGAGACGAAATTGACCTGTTACCTGAATGGTGTTCAGTGACAGATATCAAAGCTTTGCGAGTGCCAGAGCTTGACGGAGAGCGTCATCTAGTAACTTTATCGCGTCAGGGATAATCAGCGAGGCCATAGTGGGTAGAATCGTAGCAATTGCCAACCAGAAGGGTGGCGTAGGAAAAACAACAACTTGCATTAATTTAGCAGCATCAATGGCGGCAACTAAACGCAAGATATTGGTTGTTGACCTCGATCCCCAAGGTAATGCCACTATGGCGAGCGGTGTCGACAAATATCAGGTTGAAGCAACTGCTTACGATTTGTTGGTTGAAGACACCCCATTTGATGAGGTAGTTTGCCGGAGTACATCTGGCAATTATGACCTCATCGCCGCAAACGGTGATGTTACTGCGGCAGAAATCAAGCTAATGGAAGTGTTCGCGCGCGAAGTTCGCCTTAAAAATGCACTTGCATCCATTCGTGATGATTATGATTTCATCTTCATTGATTGCCCGCCCTCATTAAACCTTCTTACAATTAATGCCATGGCAGCTGCCGATTCCGTATTAGTTCCAATGCAATGTGAATACTTTGCTCTTGAAGGTTTGACTGCGTTGATGGATACCATAAGTAAGCTTGCGGCGGTGGTTAACGAGAACCTGAAGATCGAAGGTCTTCTGCGTACTATGTATGATCCTCGCAACCGCTTATCAAACGAAGTATCAGATCAACTCAAAAAACACTTCGGTAGCAAAGTCTACCGAACCGTGATCCCTAGAAATGTACGTCTTGCTGAAGCGCCTAGTCACGGCAAACCAGCAATGTACTACGACAAATATTCCGCTGGTGCTAAGGCATATCTTGCCCTTGCAGGCGAAATGTTGCGTCGTGAAGAAGTCCCAGTATAGGTCTAACCAAAGGAATTCGCTCAATGTCTAAGCGTGGTTTAGGAAAAGGGCTAGATGCACTGCTTGCAACTAGCTCATTGGCTCGTGAAAAACAGCAAGTCGCTTCTCATAGTCAGGCGTTATCGGCTGATGGAGAGCTAACAGAATTGGCTGTTGGTAGCTTGAAGCCAGGTGTTTATCAACCGCGTAAAGATATCGCGCCTGAAGCGCTAGAAGAGCTGGCGTCTTCAATTCAATCTCAAGGTATCATCCAGCCAATCGTTGTACGTCCATTAGCGCAAGATCAGTATGAGATTATTGCGGGTGAGCGTCGTTGGAGAGCGGCTCGTCAAGCGGGCCTTAAGCAAGTGCCGTGTCTTATCAAGCGAGTTGAAGACAAAGCCGCGATTGCGATGGCGTTAATCGAGAATATTCAGCGTGAAGACCTGAATGTTATCGAAGAAGCACAAGCGCTAGAGCGCTTACAGAACGAATTTGAACTGACGCACCAGCAAGTCGCTGATGTGATTGGTAAATCGAGAGCAACGGTTAGTAACTTATTACGTCTCAATCAGCTCGAAAATGAAGTAAAAGGTTTAGTTTCCAACAAACAACTGGAAATGGGGCATGCACGAGCACTGCTTGCGCTTGAAGGCGATACCCAGGTTGAGGCAGCGAACACTGCGGCGACCAAAAGCATGACCGTGCGCCAAACTGAACAACTAGTCAAAAAGTGTTTAAAACCAGACGTTGAGCCTGAATCTAAGCCTGAAGACACAGAAGCTATCGAACTTTCGCGAAGACTCACGGAAAAATTGCAAGCAAACGTTTCAGTTACTCGTTCTGTTAGCGGCAAGTCAAAAGTGACAATTACTCTTGATGAGCCTCACAAATTAGAGCAACTTATTGCTAAGTTAGAGTACTAAATGAGATAATTGATTTAGGTCAATTATGTAATAAACAAGTAATTTCGTACAAAAGTTGTCGGTTTGTATGCAAAAATGTAAATGATTGCAGCGTTCTTATTGCAATCGATTTGGCTGAACGTATAATTTTCGCCAATTTCTCAGCACGCTTTTTAGCGAGTGGTAAAGTGGGCTTAAAGAGGAACGAATACATGGTAGCGGCGTTAGCAAGACCAGGACGAGTGCTTGCAAAGCAAATGTTATTGATCGAGCTTAGCGCGGTTATATTAGTGGCGATAGGGTTAGGTTTAGCTGTTAATCCTGACTGGGGTTTTGCTGCATTAATCGGTGGCGGCATTTTTGTCATCGCGAATGTGGTTTTTTGTGTGTGTGCTTTCCTTTTTTGTGGAGCTCGCGCGACTAAGTTAGTTGCGGCGTCTTTCTATGCTGGCGAAGCGCTAAAAATCCTAATCACAGTTCTACTATTCTCTATTGTCTACATGTATATGCAGGTGGAGTTAATTCCCCTCAAACTGACCTATTTACTGGTTCTTGGTATTAATATCTTTGCGCCAGTGCTTTTCATTAACAATAAGAAATAGGACGAGTTATGGCTGCGGCAACAGCATCCGGATACATTGAACACCACTTACAGAATCTATCTTTAGCTAAGTTAGGTTTTGTAGAGGAGACAAGTTTCTGGAACGTACATATAGACAGTCTGTTTTTTTCGGTGTTGACAGGGATGTTATTCCTTTGGGTTTTTCGCTCAGTCGCTAAGAAAGCAACAGTAGGTGTACCTGGTAAGCTTCAGTGTTTTGTAGAAATGGTAGTGGAATTCGTTGGCGACAACGTTAAAGAAACTTTCCATGGCCGCAACCCGCTGATTGCCCCATTAGCACTGACTATATTCTGCTGGATTATTTTAATGAACTTGATGGACTTAGTGCCAATCGATTTCTTACCATATCCTGCAGAGCATTGGTTAGGTATCCCTTACTTGAAAGTGGTTCCTACAGCTGATGTAAATATAACCATGGCAATGGCTCTAGGTGTTTTTGCTCTGATGATCTACTACAGCATCAAAGTAAAAGGCTTGGGTGGATTTGCTAAGGAATTGGCACTGCATCCATTTAATCACCCAATCATGATTCCATTTAACTTGGTACTTGAGGTAATTTCGCTTCTGGCGAAGCCACTATCTCTAGGTATGCGTTTATTTGGTAATATGTTTGCGGGTGAGGTGGTGTTTATTCTTATCGCGGCAATGCTACCGTGGTACTTACAATGGGTAGGTGCACTACCTTGGGCTATCTTCCATATCTTGGTTATTTTGATTCAAGCATTTGTTTTCATGATGTTGACAATTGTTTACTTATCAATGGCTCACGAAGATAGTGATCACTAAAAAAAATTTTTAAGCTTTATTCTAACTATTAATGTTAATCGGAGAACGTAAATGGAAACTGTACTAAGTTTTTCAGCAATCGCTGTTGCTATTATTGTTGGTCTTTGTGCCGTAGGTACTGCAATTGGTTTTGCTATTCTTGGTGGTAAATTCCTAGAAGGCGCTGCGCGTCAACCTGAAATGGCTCCTATGCTACAAGTTAAGATGTTCATCATCGCTGGTCTACTGGATGCTGTTCCAATGATCGGTATCGTAATCGCACTACTATTCACGTTTGCTAACCCATTTGTTGGTCAACTAGCAGGCTAATTAACTCTCTAATAGTTAATTAAATTTTTGTAGTTGATTCTTAACGAGGGGTAGCTGTTGTGAATATGAACGCAACTCTGCTGGGTCAAGCAATTGCTTTTTCACTGTTTGTTTGGTTCTGCATGAAATATGTATGGCCACCAATCATGCAAGCAATTGAAGAGCGTCAGAAGAAAATTGCTGACGGTCTAGTAGCCGCTGAGCGCGCTGCTAAAGACTTGAACCTGGCACAAGCCAACGCTTCTGAGCAAATGAAAGAAGCAAAGCGCACTGCAACTGAGGTTATTGAACAGGCAAACAAACGTAAAGCTCAAATTATTGATGAAGCTCGCGAAGAAGCTCAGGCAGAACGCCAGAAAATCTTAGCGCAAGCTGAAGCAGAACTTGAAGCTGAGCGCACACGTGCCCGTGATGACCTGCGCAAACAAGTCGCAACTCTGGCTATAGCTGGTGCTGAGAAGATCCTTGAGCGTACGATCGATAAAGACGTACACAAAGACCTTCTTGACAACATTACTGCAAAACTTTAAAGCAAGGGGCTGTATATGTCTGATTTGACAACAATCGCACGCCCCTATGCTAAAGCAGCTTTTGACTTTGCGGTAGAAAAAGGTGAGCTTGACCAATGGAGTCAAATGCTCTCTTTTGCTGCCGAAGTGGCACAAAACAATGATATCCACAATCTACTAAGCAGTTCTCTAACTGCTGAAAAATTAGCGGAAGTATTCATTGCAGTTTGTGGCGAACAATTTGATGAATTCGGCCAGAACTTGATAAAAGTGATGGCAGAGAATGGCCGATTAATGGCTTTTCCTGATGTTTGCAAAGAGTTCTTATTGCTCAAACAAGAGCACGAGAAAGAGATCGACGTTGAAGTGACTTCAGCGGTTGAACTTTCGGAAGAACAACGCGCAGATATCAGCAGCAAATTGGAACAGCGCCTAGCGCGCAAAGTACAGCTGAATTGCAGTATAGATGAGACTCTGCTTAGCGGAGTTATTATTCGAGCCGGAGACCTAGTCATCGATAACTCAGCGCGTGGTCGACTAGACCGCCTGAGCGATGCATTGCAGTCTTAATGGGGATTGGAGCATGCAACTTAATTCCACTGAAATTAGCGATCTAATTAAACAACGTATTGAATCTTTCGACGTTGTTAGTGAAGCTCGCAATGAAGGTACTATCGTTTCGGTAAGCGATGGCATCCTTAGCATTCACGGCCTAGCGGACGTGATGCAAGGTGAAATGATTGAACTACCGGGTGGCCGTTACGCGCTAGCACTTAACTTGAACCGTGATTCGGTTGGTGCTGTTGTAATGGGCCCATATGCTGACCTACAGGAAGGCATGAAAGTTACAGGTACTGGCCGCATTCTTGAAGTGCCAGTAGGTCCAGAACTACTTGGTCGTGTTGTAAACACACTAGGTGAGCCAATTGATGGTAAAGGTCCTATCGAAGCGAAACTAACTTCGCCTGTAGAAGTAATTGCACCAGGTGTAATCGACCGTAAATCGGTAGATCAACCTGTACAAACTGGTTACAAGTCTGTTGACTCAATGATCCCAATCGGTCGTGGTCAACGTGAGCTAGTAATCGGTGACCGTCAAACTGGTAAAACAGCGATGGCGATCGATGCGATTATTAACCAAAAAGATTCTGGTATTTTCTCTATCTACGTAGCAATCGGTCAGAAAGCATCGACTATCGCTAACGTAGTTCGCAAACTAGAAGAGCACGGCGCGCTAGCTAACACTATTGTTGTTGTTGCATCTGCTTCTGAATCTGCAGCGCTACAATACCTAGCGCCATACGCAGGTTGTGCGATGGGTGAATACTTCCGTGATCGCGGTGAAGATGCACTGATTGTTTATGATGATTTATCTAAGCAAGCCGTAGCTTACCGTCAGATCTCGCTACTACTTAAGCGTCCACCAGGTCGTGAAGCATTCCCAGGTGATGTTTTCTACCTTCACTCTCGTCTACTAGAGCGTGCTGCTCGTGTAAGCGAACACTACGTAGAAACATTCACTAACGGTGAAGTGAAAGGCAAGACTGGTTCTTTAACTGCTCTTCCTATCATTGAAACGCAAGCTGGTGACGTATCTGCATTCGTACCGACGAACGTAATCTCGATTACCGATGGTCAGATCTTCCTACAAACTGAGCTATTCAACGCAGGCGTACGTCCAGCTGTTGACCCTGGTATCTCAGTATCTCGTGTAGGTGGTTCAGCGCAGACTAAAATCATCAAGAAGCTATCTGGCGGTATCCGTACAGCTCTAGCACAGTACCGTGAACTAGCGGCATTCGCACAGTTCTCGTCTGACCTTGATGAAGCGACTAAGAAGCAGCTAGACCATGGTCAAAAAGTTACAGAGCTAATGAAGCAGAAGCAATACGCTCCTATGTCTGTATTTGACCAAGCACTTGTAATCTTCGCTGCAGAGCGTGGTTACCTTCAAGATGTAGCGCTTGATAAGCTGTTAGATTTTGAAGCTGCTTTACTATCGTTTGCTCGCGGTCAATATGGCGATCTAGCTACACAGATCGACACAACGGGTGCTTACAACAATGATATCGAAGCTGAGCTGAAGAAGCTTGTTGACGATTTCAAAGCAACCCAGACCTGGTAATTGGTGGGTGGCCTTCGGGTCACCTCATACCATTAACGGAGAGTAACGATGGCCGGCGCAAAAGAGATACGTAATAAAATCGGTAGTGTTAAAAGCACACAGAAGATTACGAAAGCAATGGAAATGGTAGCAGCTTCAAAAATGCGTCGTTCTCAAGACGCAATGGAAGCTACTCGTCCATATGCAGAAACAATGCGTAAAGTGATCGGTCATTTGGCTAACGGTAGCCTTGAGTATAAGCATCCTTATCTTGAGGAACGTGAAGCCAAACGTGTTGGTTACATCATCGTTTCTACAGACCGTGGTCTATGTGGCGGCTTGAACATTAACTTGTTCAAGAAAGCTATGTTAGACATGAAAGACTGGTCTGAGAAAGGTGCTGAAGTTGAACTGGCAATTATCGGTTCAAAAGCAACAGCATTTTTCAACAACAGCGGCGCGAAAGTAGCAGCTCAAGTTTCTGGTCTAGGCGATAGCCCAAGCCTTGAAGACTTAATCGGCTCTGTAAGCGTAATGCTAAAGAAATATGATGAAGGTGAATTGGATCGCCTATTCGTAGTGTTCAACAAGTTTGAAAACACTATGGTACAAGAACCAACGATCGATCAATTACTTCCTTTGCCTAAATCAGATAGCGAAGACATGCAGCGCGATCATGCTTGGGACTACATTTATGAGCCTGAGCCAAAGCCACTACTAGATGCACTATTGGTTCGTTATGTCGAATCTCAAGTGTACCAAGGTGTGGTAGAGAACCTTGCTTGTGAGCAAGCGGCTCGAATGATTGCAATGAAAGCTGCAACCGACAACGCTAGCGACCTAATCGATGATTTAGAGCTTGTGTACAACAAGGCGCGTCAAGCGGCTATTACACAAGAACTTTCTGAAATCGTTTCAGGTGCAGCAGCGGTTTAATCGCTTATTCGTTTTAAGCTTAGGTAAAACTAAATAGTTAGAGGATTAACGATGGCTACAGGTAAGATCGTACAGATCATCGGTGCGGTAGTCGACGTAGAGTTCCCACAGGGCGAAGTACCTCGTGTATACGATGCTCTGAATGTTAATGAAGTGAAAGAGCGTCTAGTTCTTGAAGTTCAGCAACAACTTGGCGGTGGCGTAGTTCGCGCAATCGTAATGGGTAGCTCTGATGGTTTACGTCGTGGTTTGACAGTAGAAAATACTGGCGCTCCAATCTCAGTACCAGTAGGTACTAAGACCTTAGGTCGTATCATGAACGTTCTAGGTGACGCGATTGATGAGTGTGGTGAAATCGGTGCAGAAGAGCACTATGCAATTCACCGTGAAGCTCCAAGCTACGAAGAACAGTCTAACGAGACAGCTCTTCTAGAGACGGGTGTTAAGGTAATCGACTTGGTTTGTCCATTCGCTAAGGGTGGTAAAATCGGTCTATTCGGTGGTGCAGGTGTAGGTAAGACCGTTAACATGATGGAACTTATCAACAACATCGCACTTCAGCACTCTGGTCTATCTGTATTTGCAGGTGTAGGTGAGCGTACTCGTGAAGGTAACGATTTCTACTTTGAGATGCAGGAAGCAGGCGTTGTAAACGTTGAAAACCCTGAAGAATCAAAAGTAGCGATGGTTTACGGTCAGATGAACGAGCCACCAGGTAACCGTCTACGTGTTGCACTGACTGGTCTAACAATGGCTGAGCGTTTCCGTGACGAAGGTCGTGACGTTCTACTATTCGTAGATAACATCTACCGTTACACGCTTGCAGGTACTGAGGTATCAGCACTTCTAGGCCGTATGCCTTCTGCGGTAGGTTACCAACCTACTCTTGCGGAAGAAATGGGTGTTCTACAAGAGCGTATCACGTCAACTAAGCAAGGTTCTATCACGTCTGTACAGGCGGTATACGTACCTGCGGATGACTTGACTGACCCGTCTCCAGCAACAACGTTCGCGCACTTGGATGCAACGGTTGTACTTAACCGTAACATCGCAGCTATGGGTCTATACCCAGCGATCGACCCGCTAGATTCTACATCTCGCCAACTGGATCCATTGGTAGTTGGACAAGAGCACTACGACATCGCTCGTGGTGTTCAGTCTACACTTCAGCGCTATAAAGAGCTGAAAGATATCATTGCTATCCTAGGTATGGACGAGCTATCTGAAGAAGATAAGCAAGTAGTATCCCGTGCTCGTAAGATTGAGAAGTTCCTTACTCAGCCTTACCACGTAGCGGAAGTATTTACTGGTGACCCAGGTGTTTACGTACCTCTAAAAGAGACTCTACGTGGCTTCCAAGGTCTACTATCTGGTGAATACGATGACATTCCAGAGCAAGCGTTCATGTACTGCGGTACTATCGACGAAGCTATTGAGA
The DNA here is from genome assembly GCF_001635455.1 of Vibrio sp. HI00D65. Taxonomy (GTDB): domain Bacteria; phylum Pseudomonadota; class Gammaproteobacteria; order Enterobacterales; family Vibrionaceae; genus Vibrio. Next base: position 21,561 of record NZ_LWEH01000007.1, on the reverse strand, counting down.
ATGCTAAGAAGCTATAAGGCTAACTAGGAGGCGATATGGCAGCAATAACCTTTCACCTAGACGTAGTAAGTGCAGAGAAAAAGCTTTTTTCTGGTCTTGTTGAGACGTTTCAGGTGACCGGTAGTGAGGGTGAGCTTGGTATTTTCCATGGTCATACTCCACTGCTGACCGCTATCAAGCCTGGTATGGTGCGTATTGTTAAGCAGCACGGCCACGAAGAAATCATTTATGTTTCTGGTGGTATGGTAGAAGTTCAGCCTGGTACAGCGACTGTACTGGCTGATACAGCTATCCGTGGTGAAGAGCTAGACGCAGCAAAGGCGGAAGAAGCTAAACGCAAGGCTGTGGAGAATATCCAAAATCAGCATGGCGACATAGACTTCGCACAAGCGGCCGGTGAACTGGCTAAAGCCATTGCTCAGTTACGAGTTATCGAACTGACAAAACAGCGCCGTTAATCTTTTATAAGATTATTGGTTCTGAGCTAAAGGCGACCTAAGGGTCGCCTTTTTGTTTTTTGCATTCTCATAAATATACGTTTACGTATCACTACCAATTAAATGGTTATTACAATTTAAGTTTTTGTCTCAAAACGGTTACAATATCAGCTTAATAAAAATTACGTTGGATAGGTTTAAAATGAAGTTTAGCGCGGTAATTCTTGCTGCGGGCAAAGGTACTCGCATGTACTCAAACACACCAAAGGTTCTGCATACTCTTGCGGGCAAACCAATGGTGAAGCATGTGATCGATACCTGTAATGGCCTAGGCGCTCAAAATATCCACTTGGTTTACGGCCATGGTGGTGACCAGATGAAGGCTACTTTGGCTGAGGAATCGGTAAATTGGGCACTACAAGCAGAGCAGTTAGGTACAGGTCACGCGGTTGATCAGGCATCAGCTCACTTTGCTGACGATGAGAAAGTATTGGTACTTTATGGTGACGTTCCTCTTATCTCGCCTGAAACTATTGAAAACCTATTAGACGCTCAACCAAACGGTGGTATCGCACTACTTACCGTTGTACTGGATAACCCAATGGGTTACGGCCGTATTATTCGTCGCAATGGTCCAGTTGTGGCGATTGTTGAACAAAAAGATGCAACGGATGAGCAGAAGCTTATCAAAGAGATCAACACCGGCGTTATGGTCGCGACGGGTGGTGATCTTAAGCGTTGGTTGTCAGGCCTGAGCAATGACAACGCGCAAGGTGAATACTACCTGACTGACGTTATTGCTGCAGCTCATGATGAAGGTCGTGCGGTAGAAGCGGTACATCCAGTTAGCCCAATTGAAGTTGAAGGTGTGAACGATCGCTCTCAACTGGCTCGTCTAGAGCGTGCTTACCAAGCTGAACAAGCAGACAAACTGTTGAAGCAGGGTGTTATGTTACGCGATCCTAGCCGCTTTGAGCTACGTGGCGAACTGCAGTGTGGTATGGATGTTGAAATCGACACCAACGTTATTATTGAAGGCAGTGTAAGTATTGGTGATAACGTGATTATCGGCACTGGCTGTGTTTTAAAGGACTGTGAAATTGATGATAACACGGTTATTCGCCCATACAGCGTAATTGAAGGTGCAACTGTTGGTGAAGACTGTACAGTTGGTCCATTTACTCGCCTACGTCCAGGTGCTGACATGCGTAATGATTCGCACGTTGGCAACTTTGTGGAAGTGAAGAACACTCGTCTTGGTGAGGGTTCTAAAGCGAACCACCTAACATATTTAGGCGATGCTGAGATTGGTCAGCGTGTTAACGTTGGTGCTGGTGCTATTACTTGTAACTACGATGGTGCGAACAAGTTTAAGACCATCATCGGCGATGACGTATTCGTTGGTTCTGATAGCCAATTAATCGCTCCTGTTACTATCGGCAATGGCGCGACAGTAGGAGCGGGTTCAACGGTAACACGTGATGTTTCTGAAAATGAATTGGTAATCAGTCGTGCTAAAGAGCGCAAGATTGCGGATTGGCAGCGCCCAACGAAGAAATAAGCTTCAACTCCTATCAAAGCCAGTAGCGTTGACCGCTATTGGCTTTTCTATAAAGCTAGAAACTAGTCTTGCTTCTCTTCTGCTACAACACGGGAGTTATCTGGCGCTGCAAAGTGTTCTGAAAGCTCTTTGTTCGACACAATGTAGCCAATCCACAGTGCGCCTAAACAAATTACAACTGCAATACCTGTTGCACTTAGTGCTTGGCTTGCCATTGCTGCTACCAATGCGCTTGATAGACCGCTGATGCTGATTTGCAAGCTATTCTGTAGACCAGCTGCTGTTGCTGGGCTTTGTTTCGCACTTGATAGAGCACGGTTTACCACGATTGGGTAAAGTGCGCCATTTGCTGCGGCAATCAGACAGAAGGGTGCAAGTAGAGGCCAGATTGATGTCAGTTCCCACTGTGATGCGATAAAGATAAGCATTGCAGCAACGCTGAACAAACCAATCAGATTTCTTAGTACCACGCCATCGCCATATTTCTTCACTGCTTGCTTACCGAAGTAACCACCCGCCATGAATGCGATCGTCTGTGGGATGAAACTCAGACCGATGTCTTTTGCTTCGTAGCCCAGCTGAGCCATGATCTCAGGCATACCCGTCAGGTAAGCAAAGAATGCTGCAGAAGCCGATGCAAACATCAATACGTTACCCACGTAAGGCTTCGATTTAAGCAGCATCTTGATATCAGTTTTCACTGATGTTTGCTTTACTTCTGGCGCTTCTTTTGGTTGAGCCATAGTGGTTGCCACTAGCAGCGCACCCATTAGTGTTAATGTCACGAAGATGCTGTGCCAGCCAAAGTTATCTGCCAGCAGTACACCAAGTTGAGGTGCCAGAGCTGGAGACAGTGCCACCAAAGGCATGATGGTTGCAAAAATTTGTTGGCTGCTGCTCTCAGAGTAGCGTTTGATAACCATCGCTTGCCAGATTACCGCTGGTGCACATACGCCAATCGCTTGAATGAAGCGCAGCGTCAGTAGGTGCCAAACTTCAGTACTGAATGCCAAACCGAACGAAGCGGCAGTGAAAATAAGAAGACCAACCGCTAGCGTATTACGGTGACCGTATTTATCACTCGCCAATCCCCAAAGCAGTTGACCCATTGCCATACCACCAAGGAACACAGTAAGAGATAGTGCTATCTGCTCGGGGCCGGTTGCGAAATCGATCTCCATCGCCTTAAATGCAGGAAGGTACATATCGGTCGCGATAAAACCTAGCATTGAAAGTACTGCAAGGTAGACCAATTGAAATTTAGAAATATTCATAAGATGCCATTACGCTAAAAGTAGTGATGTTTTTATCATCAAAAAAATTGTTTGATATACAGAGGTGAAGGTCCCTGTTTATTAGTGCTGACATTCTATTTTTCGCATATGATAAAATAAAACGCTAAAATATGTGGTTATCAATCAAAAAATTTGAATGCTTATGTTCTCTAAATCCTCTTTAGAAATGCTCGACACGGTAGCGCGTTTAGGTAGCTTTACTGCTGCGGCGGAGCAGTTGCACAAAGTGCCCTCGGCGATCAGCTATGGTGTTAGACAGGTCGAACAAGAACTGGATGTGCTACTTTTCAGGCGTTTACCGAGAAAGGTCGAGCTCACTCCGGCAGGTGAATTGTTCATTGAAGAAGCGCGTGCACTACTGAGGCAAATGGAAGAGGTCAGTGCCCAGACTCGTCGGGCAGCCCGTGGTTGGAAGAAAACTTTGCGTCTCACGCTCGACAATGTGGTGAAGCTCGACAAGATGAAGCCGATGATTGAAGAGTTCTATCAAACCTTTGAGTTTGCCGAGCTTCAGATCAACATGGAGGTATTCAACGGCTCATGGGAAGCGATTGCACAGGGCAGGGCGGATATCGTGATTGGCGCGACCTCTGCGGTACCAGTGGGTGGCGATTTTGAAGTCAAAGACATGGGGCAACTAGATTGGGCGTTTGTAATGTCACCAAGTCACCCGTGTGTTCGCGAACAGAACCTCTATGAAGAGTTCGTGAGCCAATATCCAGCTATCTGTTTGGATGACACCTCAAGCGTGCTGCCTAAGCGCCACACTGGCCACTACGCCAATCAAAGGCGTTTACTGTTACCTAACTGGTATAGCGCTATTGAATGCCTGAAGAATGGTGTTGGAGTGGGGTACATGCCAAGGCATATTGCCGCGCCGATTATCGAGCAAGGTTTGCTGGTGGAGAAAATTTTGCCAGAACCAAGCCCGTTGAGTCAGTGCTGCTTGGTGTGGCGAAAAGACGAAAACCACAAATTGATCGAGTGGATGGTCAACTATTTAGGATCCAGTGAACAACTTCACCGAGATTGGTTGGATCATCGCAAAATGATCTAGTTGAAAGATCTTTGTCGGCAAGATCAAAAAGAGCGAGTGAAAACTCGCTCTTTTGTTTTGGTAACTCGCTCTTATGACAAGAAGAACTTGTAAGAAGGGTTATCGGTTTCATCTTTACACTGATAACCAAGCTCTGTGAGGTGAGTAGAGAAGTGAGCCAAATCATCATCATCCAGTTCGAAGCCACATAATACACGGCCGTAATCAGCGCCGTGGTTACGGTAGTTGAACAGGCTGATATTCCAGTGAGTACCTAAGGTATCAAGGAACTTAATCAATGCACCTGGGTATTCTGGAAACTCAAAGCTGTATAAGCGCTCTTTCAATGGTTTTGATGGCTTGCCACCAATCATGTAGCGAATGTGCAGTTTTGCCATCTCATCATCAGATAGATCGACGACCGGGTAGCCACCTTCACGCAGGTCGTTGATGATGTGATCGAGTTCTTCTTGCCCGCCATTGAGACGTACACCGACGAAGATGTTCGCTAGGCTGTCATCGTTATGACGGTAGTTAAACTCAGTCACAGCACGGCCGCCAATGATATTACAGAACTCTAGGAAGGCACCTTGTCGCTCAGGAATCGTAACCGCAAGCAGACCTTCACGCTTCTCACCCAATTCACAACGTTCAGACACATAGCGCAGACCATGGAAGTTGGTATTCGCACCAGATAGTACGGTTGCCAGTTGCTTACCTTGCAATTGGTTCTGCTCAGCAAACTTCTTCAAACCTGCCAGAGCAAGCGCTCCTGAAGGTTCAGCAATCGCACGAGTGTCTTCAAAGATGTCTTTCACCGCAGAGCAGATCTCATCGCTAGAGACAGCAATGTGACCATCGATGTACTGCTGACACAGACGGAAGGTCTCTTCACCAATGCGCTTAACCGCAACGCCATCGGCAAACATGCTGACTTGATCCAGTACTACTGGCTCACCCGCATCTAACGCTGCTTTCAAGCAAGATGAATCTTCGGGTTCAACCGCGATGACTTTAATCTCAGGCATCAGCTGCTTAACCAGCACTGCAACACCAGCAGCTAAACCACCACCACCGACAGGCACAAAGATGTAATCCATATGACCATTTTGCTGAAGCATCTCCATACCCATGGTGCCTTGTCCTGCGATCACCAATGGGTGATCGAAAGGAGGCACAAAGGTGTAGCCATGTTCAGCGGAAAGGCGCTCTGCTTCAGCCTTCGCTTCATCAAAGTTGCTGCCGTGCAGAACTACGTTACCTCCAAAGCCACGTACAGCATCAACCTTGATGTCTGGTGTAGTTTTTGGCATCACAATCGTGGTATGAATACCAAGCTTAGAACCGGACAGCGCCATACCTTGAGCATGGTTACCCGCCGATGCTGCAATCACACCTGCGGCTTTCTGCTGCTCTGAAAGGCTTGATACCATGTTGTAGGCACCACGTAGCTTGAACGAGTGGACCGGCTGACGGTCTTCACGCTTTAGCTGAACCTGATTACCAATACGAGCACTTAAGCGAGGCATCTCTTGCAGAGGTGTCACGATTGCAGCTTCGTAAACTGGTGCTCTCAGGATCTGACGCAGGTAATCTGCACCAGTTTGTTTTTGGGGACTGACCGTGTCATCACTCATAGATTAGCCCTCAAGCTTCGACTTATCACGCACCGCGCCTTTATCGGCACTGGTCGCCATGCTTGCGTAAGCTTTTAGCGCGAATGAGACTTCACGCTGACGATCTGCTGGTTTCCAGCCCTGTGCATCCTGCTTAATGCGACGTGCTTCTAGTTCTGCTTCAGGCACATCAAGTGTGATCGAACGGCTAGGGATGTCGATAGTGATGATGTCGCCATCTTGAACCAGGCCGATAGTACCGCCACTTGCTGCTTCTGGAGAAGCGTGACCGATAGATAGGCCCGATGTACCACCAGAGAAACGACCATCCGTTAGTAGTGCACAAGACTTACCTAAGCCCATCGATTTTAGGTAAGTCGTTGGGTAAAGCATCTCTTGCATGCCCGGACCACCTTTAGGACCTTCGTAACGGATAACAACGACTTCACCCGCTTTTACTTTACCCCCTAAGATACCTTCTACGGCTGTGTCTTGGCTTTCAAATACGATAGCTGGACCTTGGAATTTCAGGTTCTCTTCATCAACGCCTGCTGTCTTAACTATACAACCGTCAACGGCGATGTTACCTGAAAGTACCGCTAGGCCACCTTCTTGGCTGAATGCATTCTCTTTAGTACGGATACAACCTTCTTTGCGGTCGTTATCAAGGCGATCCCAACGACAATCTTGCGAGAAGGCTTTAGTTGTACGAATACCTGCTGGGCCCGCGCGGAAGAACTTAAGTACCGCTTCGTCTTCTGTCTGCATGATGTCGTATTGAGCAAGCTGCTCTTGCATACTCAGGCCAAGCACGGTGCGAGTTTGGTTATTCAATAGGCCTGCACGGTCTAGTTCACCTAGGATAGCCATTACACCACCAGCGCGGTGAACGTCTTCCATGTGGTATTTCGGTGTTGAAGGAGCAACTTTACATAGGTGTGGAACACGGCGAGACATCTCGTCGATATCACCCATATCAAAGTCGACTTCACCCTCTTGAGCCGCTGCCAATAGGTGAAGAACAGTGTTACTCGAACCACCCATCGCGATATCTAGAGCCATCGCATTTTCAAAGGCAGCGCGGTTCGCGATATTGCGAGGCAGTGCTGATGCGTCATCTTGCTCGTAGTAACGCTTAGTCAGGTCAACGATACGTTTACCGGCATTGATGAATAGCTCTTCACGGTCAGCGTGGGTTGCTAGCATAGAACCGTTACCTGGCTGAGATAGGCCAAGCGCTTCGGTTAGACAGTTCATTGAGTTAGCCGTGAACATACCTGAACATGAACCACATGTTGGACATGCAGAGCGTTCTACTTGCTCACTTTGCTCATCTGAAATTGTTGGATCGGCACCTTGGATCATCGCATCAACAAGGTCTAGCTTGATGATTTGATCGGAAAGCTTGGTTTTACCTGCTTCCATTGGCCCGCCTGATACAAAGATCACTGGGATGTTTAGGCGCATAGCCGCCATCATCATTCCCGGAGTGATTTTGTCACAGTTAGAGATACATACCATCGCATCCGCACAGTGAGCGTTAACCATGTACTCGACTGAGTCTGCGATAAGCTCACGTGATGGCAGTGAGTACAGCATGCCGCCGTGACCCATTGCGATACCATCATCAACTGCGATAGTGTTGAATTCTTTAGCGATACCGCCCGCTTTCTCGATTTCACCCGCAACCAATTGGCCCATATCTTTAAGGTGAACGTGGCCTGGTACGAATTGAGTGAAAGAGTTTACAACTGCGATGATTGGCTTACCGAAGTCATCATCTTTAACGCCAGTTGCACGCCATAAAGCGCGCGCACCAGCCATGTTGCGTCCGTGGGTAGTCGTTGCTGAACGATAGATTGGCATTGCTTAAATCCTTATAAAATATTTGGCTGTTGCTTACTGATTTTCTGAAGTTTGGTTTTCTGGGTAAACATAGTCTAGCCAGCCCCATTTATCTTCAGTGGTACCATTGAAAAGACCAAAGTAAGCCGCTTGAACTTTTTCAGTGATAGGACCGCGTTTGCCTTCACCTACTGTAATTTTGTCTACACTGCGAACTGGAACAATTTCCGCTGCTGTGCCTGTCATGAAGACTTCGTCGGCAAGGTATAGCGCTTCGCGAGCAATGTTCTCTTCACGGATCTCATAACCCATGTCTTTTGCTAGCGTCATGATTGAATCACGCGTGATACCCGGCAGAATTGCACTGGTCGCTGGTGGTGTGGATAGCACGCCATTACGTACTACAAAGATGTTTTCACCTGCACCTTCAGAAAGATAACCATCGACACTGAGAGCGATACCTTCATCGTAACCATGACGGCGTGCTTCACCACCAACCAGTAGTGATGAGAGGTAGTTACCACCCGCTTTCGCAGCCGTTGGGATGGTGTTTGGAGCTGCACGGTTCCAGCTTGAGATCATCGCATCTACGCCATTTTCTAGCGCTTCTTCACCTAGGTAAGAGCCCCAAGGGAAAGCGGCGATGATTAGGTCCATCTCCGTGTTTTCTGGAGGGCATACACCCAAACCAACGTTACCAACAAAGCCTAGAGGGCGGATGTACGCAGACTCTAGCTTGTTTTGACGTAGTGTTTCACGAGTCGCTTCCATAATTTCTTCCTCTGTATAAGGAATCGGGAAGCGGTAAATTTTAGCTGAGTCTTTCAGGCGCTTTGCGTGCTCTGGGTGACGGAAGATCACCGGACCTTTTGGCGTGTCGTAGCAACGAACACCTTCAAACACTGAAGTACCGTAGTGCATTGCGTGGGTTAAGACGTGAACGTTCGCCTCTGCCCAAGGAACCATTTCACCGTTAAACCAAATATAGTCTGCCGTTTTTGCTGTCATGTTTTCGGTTCCTTATGCACTTATCTTTTGTTGTAAGTTGTTGTTTGGCAATTCATTACGACTGATAGAGATAACGTCAACGGTACGCACATCCCACAGTTTTTCGATTTGATTGACCAAGAAGGAGATTGGACGCTCACTGTCGACAATGATCTCAACGCTGGCGATCTTGCTTTCATGGTTCTGAGTGCCGGCTACTTGCTTAACGATGAAACCACGGTGACGAATAACACGAAGAACACGCTCTAGTAGTACTGGCTTATCATCGGCTTTGATGTCTAATAGGTATCTTTTCATGTTATGTGTTCTCCAACATATCACTGTTTGAAGCACCTGGCGGTACTAGTGGCCATACGTTCTCTTCTTCATCGATAAGAACATGAAGTAAGTAAGCCGTCTTGCTCTCAAGCATCTCTTTTAGAGCGGGTTCTACTTCTTCTTTGCGAGTGATGGTCTTGCCTGGAATATCGAACGCTTTTGCAAGCATAACGAAGTCTGGGTTGTCATCTAAGATGGTCTCACTATGGCGACCATCAAAGAATAGCGATTGCCATTGACGAACCATACCCAAGCGAGAGTTGTTTAGCAGTACCATCTTCACTGGGATCTGGCGGCGCTTTAGCGTACCAAGCTCTTGCACATTCATCATGAATGAGCCATCGCCAGAGATAAGGATAGATTGGTCATCAGGACGGCCAACCGAAGCACCCATAGCGGCTGGTAAACCAAAGCCCATGGTGCCTAAACCAGCAGAGGTGATGAAGTTCTGTGGATCGCGAGGTTGAATGTGTTGCGCAGCCCACATTTGGTGTTGGCCCACATCGGTTGAAACGATAGAGCTTGCTGGCATCATGTCTGACAGCTGTTTCAACAGCAGTGGAGCAAAGATCAGATCGCCAGGGTGATCATAGCGCCACTTGAATGAGCTACGTAGGCCTTCTGAGTGGTGAACCCAAGAAGAGATATCCTGAGTAAGCTCTAGTTGAGGCATGATCTTGTTGATGTCACCACGAATTGGCGCATTAGCCAGACGCAGTTTGCTGAACTCAGCTGCATCGATATCGATATGGATAACCTTAGCGTGAGGTGCAAAGGTATCGAGCTTGCCAGTTACTCGGTCATCAAAACGAGCACCAACAACAATCAATAAATCACTCTCTTGAACCACTAAGTTAGCGGCTTTGGTGCCGTGCATACCTAACATGCCTAAGTAGTGTGGGTCATCACGCTCAATGGTACCTAAACCTTTTAATGTACTTACTGCTGGCATTGGGTTTAGACGTAAGAACTCACGAACTGCGTCGGTAGCTTTTGCTAGTTGCACACCACCACCTAAGTATAAAACAGGGCGGGTTGCTTGAGATAAGAAGTATTGTGCCTGCTCAATAGCATCGGTTGTCGCAACTGGAATTGCAGGAGGAGTAAATTCCGGAAGAGAGTTAACAGGAGCTTCAGCCAGTTGAACATCTTTTGCGATATCAACGATAACGGGGCCTGGTCGGCCAGATTTTGCTACCACAAACGCTTCAGCTAGTGTTGGAGCTAGCTCTTCAATGTCGGTGACTAGGTAGCTGTGTTTAGTACATGATAGAGACATACCAATCACATCCATCTCTTGGAATGCATCGGTACCTATGTGGGAGCTTGCAACTTGACCTGTGATTGCAACCAGTGGGATAGAATCCATAAAGGCATCGGCTAGGCCTGTGACTAGGTTAGTAGCACCAGGGCCTGAGGTTGCCATACATACTGCCACATCTTGTGTTGCACGAGCCATACCTATCGCAGCCATTGCTGCGCCTTGCTCATGGCGACATAAGATATGTTCAACTCCACCGTCATAAAGTGCATCGTAGATTGGCATGATGGCACCACCTGGGTAGCCAAATACGGTCTCTATTCCTTGCTGCTTCAGTGCGGATACGACTAATTCTGCGCCTTTCATCGGAATTCTCCCGTATTACCTTTATTTTGGTAACTTTTTCCTTTGTCTCTGCACATCTTGTGCTCCCATTCTTCCTGTAAATCGGCAAAGCCGAAAATGTTCAAAAATATAAAAATCGAATCTATAAATTAGAAAAAACCCCCGGACTTGTCAGTGCGGGGGTTTTTTCTAATTCGTGGTTACTTTTTTCCCACCCGCCCCCGCGCAGTCTCAATAATGACTACGATAATCAGGTTAATCAGTGCGTAAATGCGAGTGTTGAAGTTCATATAATTCGAGTTTTCTTATTTATTCTGTTCAGTAAATGTCTACATCTCTAGTGTTATCACACAAATCTGTCGCATGACAAGGAAAATGTCATTCTTTTTTCACATTAAAACACCATTTCACCAAGCTATATAACAATCTCATTGCTTTGGTGCGCACCGAATATCCAGAGCGAATACTTTTAAATCAAAGACAAAGGAAAGTTATGGGACTCGCGATAATTCATAGCCGGGCTAGTGTGGGGGTAGAAGCGCCAGAAGTGACGGTTGAGGTGCATATCAGCAATGGAATGCCGGGGTTCACGCTGGTGGGGTTGCCTGAAACGACAGTCAAAGAGTCTAAGGACAGAGTCAGAAGTGCCATCATCAATTCTCGCTTTGAGTTTCCATCGAAAAGAATCACGGTCAACCTTGCTCCAGCGGATTTGCCAAAAGAGGGCGGGCGTTTTGATTTACCGATTGCGCTTGGAATCTTAGTTGCCTCTGAGCAACTACCTAACTCCAAGATCGCGCAACATGAGTTTATTGGTGAATTGGCATTGTCTGGAGAACTGCGCTCAGTGAAAGGGGTGCTGCCAGCGACACTGGCTGCTGATAGTGTCGAGCGCTGCTTAGTTGTGCCGCATCACAATGGTGATCAGGCGGCCCTAGTGGGTAAGGGGGCCCATAAGTCGGCCCAAAGCCTATTGGAAGTTTGCGCAGATATGTGTGGTCAGGCTCAACTGGGTTTGTATCGTACTGAGCAACATCAAGTCGATGTGTCTGAGCTTCGCGACTTGCAGGACATCATTGGCCAACAGCAGGGTAAGCGAGCATTAGAGATCGCAGCGGCGGGTAACCATAACTTACTTTTTCTCGGACCTCCCGGAACGGGCAAGACTATGTTGGCGTCTCGTCTACGTGATTTATTACCTGACATGAGTGATGACGAGGCGATGGAAACTGCATCGGTGGCTTCGTTAACCCAGCAAGAGATTAATCAGTACAACTGGAAGCAACGTCCGTTTCGCGCACCACATCATTCGAGCTCAATGGCTGCGCTGGTTGGTGGTGGCTCTGTACCTCGACCCGGAGAGATATCTTTGGCGCACAATGGCCTTTTGTTTCTTGATGAGATGCCCGAGTTTGAGCGCAAGGTGCTCGATTCATTGCGTGAGCCACTGGAGTCGGGTGAAATCATTATCTCGCGGGTGGCGGGTAAAACTCGCTTTCCAGCGCGTTTCCAGTTAATTGGTGCATTAAATCCAAGTCCAACCGGTTACTACGAGGGCAATCAAGCACGCGCTAACCCACAGATCATATTGCGCTACCTCAACCGACTATCAGGGCCGTTGCTTGACCGATTTGATATGTCTCTCGAAATTCCACTTTTACCCAAAGGAATGCTCGCCGAAGGTGGTGATCGCGGCGAGACCACCCAAGTAGTAAAGCAAAGAGTTAAGCTGGCTCGTCAAACCATGCTGTCTAGGAACCAAAAATCGAATGCACTGCTCGGTAGTCGAGAAATTGAAAAGTACTGCCCATTGAGACGCGAAGATGCGGAGTTTCTCGAAACAGCACTGCATCGTTTAGGATTATCGATTCGCGCCTATCACCGAATCATCAAGGTCGCACGAACTATTGCTGATCTGGATGGTAACGAGCAGATAGAAAAGAAACACTTATCGGAGGCTCTCGGTTATCGCGCGATGGATAGATTATTGAAGCAACTTACGGCACAAGCTGTATAGTGAAAAGCAGGAAAAAAGCCTGCATAGATGCAGGCTTTGGTTTGATAGTGCATCCGTATCGGCTGGGGTTAGAACTTGTAGTTCAAGCCAACAGAAACAATGTATTGAGACTCATCATAGAAGGTAATATTCGAGTCGCTCGTACCGTAACCTGCAAGAGAAACGAACGACCAGTTTTCCCAATCCATGAATTGATCATATTCATATGCTGCGAATAGGTTGATGTTGTCATCACTGCGCTTCTTTTGGAAAGTCATGCTGCTTGCATCGTAAGAGCGCTGATTGTAACCCGCTGTTAGTGCGTATTGGTGACGACCTATACCACCAAACAAGCTAACCTCACCACCGAACTGTTCGAACGATGCCGCATCGCCTTCTGCATCACTGGATTGATAAATTAAAGACGGCACTAACATCATGGTGCTGCTGATAGGTTGGCGATACTGACCTTTTATGTAGAAGGTATCGGCATCGCGCTTTAGTGCGTCTTCAACTAGATCGTTTTTCACATCTTTAATTGCGTAAGCCATATCTAGTGAGAACGCAGAGCCAGCAATACTTTCTAGTTTTAGACGGAACGCATTACCGGTTTCATCGGTTTTACTACGAGATGAGCTCGTTTTGTATGGATCAGCCCAAGTTTCACCAGACATTATCGTCGGCAGAATGGATGCGTCAATCACCATGCCAGAATTAAGCTGGTATTTATAACCTAACTCAAGCACTACAGTACCCGTTGCCACGTCATCACGTGCAGTACCAGTATAAACCTGATGGTTTAGCGTTTCACCAAAGGTATAAGCAATGTGGCCGAGAGGTGAAACTAAAAATGAGCTATCAGACGAAGCTTTTTGATTGGTTGAGGAGATCTTACTGTCAGCGTCGGTATTAAAGTTTGAGGTCGAAGATGTGACACCTGTGTTGATAGAGATTTCACCACTGAAGCCTTGCTCATCAGCAAGCTTGGCAAATGCGGGCGCAGCGGCAACACTAAGCGCTAATAATGTATATTTGATTTTCATTCAGAGGCTCCTTGCCCCAGTGATCGGTAGCAATAAATCGATATTGATAAAAAGCTGTAGAAAACAATAACGCCTAAAAGTTCACTTTATCGTGTGTCTTATAAGTGTTGACTGAACCGTGTCCCCAAACAATATTTTTGTGAGAGATAACTAAAAAGTGCCTGGTGCAAAAAAGGAAGCCAAAGCTTCCTTAATTTGGATTTTGATTTTTTACTTTTTCAGTAAGAAGTTAACCAATTCGAAGTATTCATCTAGGCCGTTGATGCCTTGTGCTTCTACTAGGTAACGATTATTTACTATAACGGCAGGAACACCAGAAAGGCCGCTATCTTTGAATGCTTTATCAAAGCGACGAACCATGGAATCTACTGCAAAGCCGTTGTAAGCCGCATCAAACTTCTTCGCATCAATCCCTTCATCTATAAAGATTTGACGCAGTTCTGCTTCATCGCGTGGTGGCTTGCGCATATTGTGAATGCGGTTAAACATCACTGGTACCATTTTGTCTTCGACTTTTAGTGCAATCATAGTCGCGTAAGCTTTGCTCATTGGCAGGCCCATCTTGCCACCCATGAATGAAACATGGTTTTTCTGCAGCGTAGCGTCTTTCGGTAACTGCTGTTTTAGCTGCTGGATGATAGGTTCAAAGCTATTACAGTGTGGGCAGTAGAACGAGAAGAATTCAGTTACCATAGGTTTCTTTGATGCTTTTAGATCAAGAACTTTATAGTGCTCACCTTCGTTAAATTTCGCAGCGTGAGCTGACAGGCTCAACATGATCAATGAGAAAAATGCGAATAGCTTTTTCATTTATTCAATCTCCATTATGTTTGAATTTTTATCTAGTTATATGTTGCGATTGCGGTTACCACTGAGGCATTAACGAAAGTGGTGGCTCTTGCAGGGTAGCAATTTGTTCTTTACAAGCAAGTACTTGTTGCTCCCAATATTTAGGGTCATTGAACCATGGGAAGGCCAACGGAAACGCTGGATCGTCCCATCGCTTAGCTAACCATGCCATGTAATGCACCATACGTAGACCGCGCAGGGGCTCAATTAGTTTCAGTTGTGAGCTATTAAAATCGCAAAACTCTTGGTAATTCTCTAGCAGAATATCCAGTTGCATCAGCTTATCTTGGCGTTCACCATTCAGCAGCATCCATAGGTCTTGGACGGCTGGGCCGTTACGTGCATCATCGAGATCGACGAACATTGGTCCATCGCGCCATAAGATATTACCTGGGTGGCAATCACCATGCAGGCGGATGTTCTCAACGTTGTTCGGCCATTGACTCTCTAACTCTTTGATCAGCAAGTCGATGTCGTTAAAGAAGGCGTTCTCTAGATGCATCGGGATAAACTGAGAGTTTTCTAATATCTTACGTGGTTGATGCAGATATTCATTTAGGCTGATCGTCGGACGATGCTGAAAGGTTTTCGCTGCACTCGCCTTATGAATTCTGCCAAGGAAACGGCCAACGCCTTCTAATTGATCCAGATTATCTACTTCATACTGTCTGCCACCGACGCTCTCAAATAGCGCGAACAGGTAGCCTTGATACTCATGCAAGGTAGCACCATTGATACGCATTGGAGGCGCGATGGGAATTTCTTGGTCGATGAGCTCTAATGCAAAGTCATGCTCTTCTTGGATCTGTGCTTTGTTCCAGCGCTGAGGGCGATAAAACTTAACGACGTAGCGTTTACGGTCTTCATCGG
This sequence comes from Vibrio sp. HI00D65, assembly GCF_001635455.1. Taxonomy (GTDB): domain Bacteria; phylum Pseudomonadota; class Gammaproteobacteria; order Enterobacterales; family Vibrionaceae; genus Vibrio. The sequence continues at coordinate 6,081 of NZ_LWEH01000007.1, read as the reverse complement.
TGAATTGATAGACCCGGTTTTCGTAGCTGTTCAGAGCAAGGAGCCCGGACTCAGCTCGTACCCCAATGCTCTCCAGTGCGTACCACATGAAGTCGGGGGTCAGGTTATCAAAGTTAAAGGCTTGCATCGTCATATAATAAAAAAGGCTCATTACTGAGCCTTTTTCCATTTATTAGGTGTTATACCAATCGTGTGTGATTAGTATCAGAGCTTCTTGATAAAGCGGCTTTCTACTTCCATCGTAAACTCTTCATTATCCGAGAGTATAAACTGAATTGTCGAAACAGGTGAGCTCAGTTTCTCAGGATCGGCACCTAAACTGATAGGTAGGTTCAAAACCTCGCCCGGAGCAACCGTCACGGTCTGCTTGCCGTACCAAATTGAACCTGGTAATCCGTTGACTTCGAGCTTGTACTCTTGTTCTTGTTGAGTCTTATTGATCACTTTGAGGGTATAGGTGTTTTCAACCAGCCCTTGAGTGTTGACTCTGAACAGTTGGTTTCTATCACGCAGAACGCTTAATCCTGCTGGGTCGACGCTAGCGATTTGTACAAAGAACAAGCCAAGCATAAGAACAAGTATTGCACCATAGCCCAATAACTTAGGACGCATTACTTTAGTCGATCGTCCTTCAAGCCTATGCTCCGTAGTGTAGTTAATCAGTCCTTTGTCATAGCCCATACGCTCCATGGTCTTATCACAAGCATCAATACACGCACCACAGTTAATACATTCGTATTGCAGGCCGTCACGGATATCAATGCCCGTCGGACACACTTGCACACACAAGTTACAGTCAATACAGTCGCCAAGACCAAGCGCTTTTGGGTCCGCCTTGCGAGAACGAGGGCCACGGCTCTCACCACGCTTGTTATCGTAGCCTACGATGAAAGTATCTTTATCAAACATCGCAGATTGGAAGCGAGCATAAGGACACATGTGCAGACACACAATTGAACGCATCCAACCAGCGTTGGCATAAGTACAGCCTGCGAAGAACAGTACCCAGAACACAGGCCAGAACGAAGAGTTAAAGGTAAAGAAACCAACCACTAGTTCTTTGATTGGAATGAAGTAACCAACAAAGGTTAAACCGGTCGCAATCGCAATCGCCCACCACGCAATGTGCTTGATGGTTTTTCTGATCATCAGGTTGGTGGTCAACTTGCCAGAATCTTGTTTTCTTCGCTTATTGGCAGCACCTTCCAGTTTCTCTTCGAACCAGATATACATGAAGGTCCATACGGTTTGCGGGCACAGGTAACCACACCAAACACGGCCTAAAAAGGTGGTGATAAAGAACAGGCCAAAGGCGGCAATCATGAATAAGATCGCGAGTAGGGTTAGATCTTGCGGGTATAACGTGGTGCCGAAGAAGTTGAACTGCTGGCTACCGATATCGAGCAAGATTGCTTGTCGCTCTCCAAATGGAATCCATGGGGTCAGCGAAAAAAGTAAAAGTAAGAACCAACCGCCGTAGCGGCGTAATTGTTGGAATTTACCTTTGCTTTCTCGAACATAGATTCGGTTATTTGGGTTAAAGCGATCTCCATTACCTTTATGTGTCTTAGGGTTAAAGGTTTTAGGAGTCACATCTTTGATATCGATTTTATCCTGACTCATGGACTATCCTTTTGGTGGCTATACCCTTCTTCGAGAGTATTGACGACATTGCTTTAAAAATATGATGTGAGAGGATCTAAGTTTAAGTTTGGTGCAAGGCTGAAAGAGCACTCACTCTTATTATTTTAGAAGACCCTTATGGGTGGCGATTATAGCGACAATCTTGTTGTCATTTCTTTAACGCAATCAACCTTTAACAACAAAAGTCATAACAGTTGTGACGAAAAAATAGCGAACAGAAACAAAAAAGCGACCGAGTGGTCGCTTTTTTAAATTGAGCTATTTATCTATAGCGAGATCGCGTTTTAACACATAGAGATGATTAAAGTAGGCCACGTGCTTTTAGGATTGCGGTTTTGAAATCGTCTTCTTGGTCTTTTTTAAGGCCTGGAATCATTTCATCTTTCTCGCTGTTGCGCATTTTCAGATGGTAGATAAGCACATCGTCAGTCAGGTCTTCAAGCTTGCCATCGTAGCCTGCTTCTTTTGACAGCTTAATGATGAACTCCAATAAGTTAAGCTCTTGATCTTTTTGCCACTCAGACTCCATCAGTTCAAGCAGTTCTTCTATGCGGTGACACTTCATACTTTATTCTCCACAAATTTTATAATGATTTGTGGTTAAGGTATCAAATCGGTTAAGGAATACCAACGTGCAAACGCATTTCCAGAGTATGTCAGGCAAGAAAAAAGCGCAGTAAAAACTGCGCTTTTTGTTAAGCGGCTTTAATTTCTTTTGTTGTAGTCGGTGCTAATAAAGCAGTCTTCTCAACTAAAGTCATTGTAGGAGCCAATTTTTTTGCCGTTGGAGTAGCAACAAAGCCACTACGACGACGCATCGCACTACGGTTGGTGTGCGAGAACCTGACAGCTGTTGGGCGCATTAATTTACCTAACGGTCAGGCATATCCATTGCCAATCTAATGGCCTGATTCACTATGAGATCCGCCTCAATTGCTTAAAGAGTCACTCGTCTGGCTTCCGCCAATCCGAATAGTAAATCAGGATAATGATATGCATGCATACCGAGTATCAGATTATCACTATCTCAGTTATCGATCGACGCTTGAGTGATAAATAGACGATATTAGAGCTAAAATTGTGTGAGCAGTATATTTGAGTTTGAACCTCTTTCAGGCTTAAGATGATGCTTTAAAGGAGGTGCATATGTCGTTCTTAAAGAAAACGTTAGCAAGTTTTGGTATTGGGTCGGCCAAGGTCGATTCTGTATTGCAACAGGAAGTGCTGTACCCAGGGCAGAAGGCGAGCATTATTGTGCATGTGTATGGTGGCGCCCAGCCGCAGGAGATCGACAATATCGATCTTAATCTGTGCTGTCGTTACGTCAAAGAAGTCACCATGAACTCGCAAAGGCAAGAGGGCGGTCAAACACGCCGCATGCAGCAGAAATACTCACTAGCAAAATGGAGTCTGCCATACGCGTTTGTTATTCAGCCGGGTGAAACTCGCGACTTTGAGTGTGAGTTTGATGTTCCGTTGAACACACCGGTGACGATTGGCGATTCCAAGGTGTGGCTGGAAACAGGGTTAGACATCGCGATGGCGATTGACCCCTCGGATAAAGATATCTTAACGGTTCGCCCTGATGCACTCCTTGATGGCATTTTTAACGAACTGGAAGCTCAAGGCCTACGTATTCGTCAGGTTGAGTGTGAGGCGGTTGATGGCTTTGAACTACCATTTGTTCAAGAGTTTGAGTTTGTTCCAACTACTGGGCCTTACCATGGCCGCTGGCGCGAGTTGGAAGTGGTTGCTCATCGAGATGACAAAGAACTTAAGCTATGGTTTGAAATAGACCGCAATCGCGATGGGGCAAAAGGTATGTTGGCAAGCTTGCTAGGCATTGGCCAATTGCATCGACAGTTGAGCGTTCCACTCGATACCTCCCCAGAAGAGGCGGGTAAGATGGTCATTGAGTACCTAGAAAACGCGTCTTAGTGTTTTCTTAATAAATGATGTTTAAGGGATCGGTTGTCTCTGATCTTCTGAAGTTCTACATGTCATAAAAATTTAAGCTTACACGTGTACGCTTAATGTGTAATACTAGCGTTATCGAACATTTACTCTAGTAGGATAATCATGTCTGCATCATCGGCGAGCGAATACAGTGACATCGAAGAACGCGCCAATGCGATAACCCATGGCTTGGGCGTTGTACTTGGCGTGGTTGGTCTAATCCTGCTACTGATCCGTGCGTTTGACCATCAAGCCGACACACTGACGATTACCAGTATGGCGGTGTATGGCAGCAGTATTATCCTGTTGTTTCTTGCTTCTACGCTTTACCACTCTATCACTACCGAGAAAACCAAACGCCTGCTGAAAACTCTCGATCACTGCGCGATTTACCTACTGATAGCAGGCAGCTACACACCATTCTTACTGGTTAGCTTAAGAACGCCACTAGCGATGGGCTTGATGGCGGTGATTTGGGGAATTGCACTGGTCGGTATTATTATGAAGATAGCCTTCGTCTACCGATTTAAGCGCTTGTCATTGGTGACTTACTTAGCAATGGGCTGGTTGTCACTGATCGTGGTGTATCAACTGGCGATGAATATTGATATGGGCGGCTTGGTGTTGTTAGCACTCGGTGGCGTGATTTACTCGTTAGGTGTGATTTTCTATGTAGCTAAGCGCATCCCTTACAATCATGCCATCTGGCACTTGTTTGTGTTGGCGGGTTGCGCTTGCCACTTCTTCGCGATCTATCTGTACGTGACCCCGGTTTAGCGAGTCAGTACTTCAACGATTTCTGCTTTAATTTGGTACTCAGGGTACTGCTCAACCTCTAGCTTGATCGAGGTGCCTTCAGCATCCGTTTTTGGCCGAAGGTAGGTATCTGCTATACGCTTGATTGATTTCCAAACGGAGACCGTTTTCTCTTCTAAAAGCTCACCGCTGGCAGAATAAAGGTCGAGCTTTACCGATACCAAGATCACAGCTTGTGTGCTTTGGTTGGTAATCGCCGTTGGGATAATCAGCTCACCATCTTCATAGTGGCTAGCACCGAGTACCACATCAACCCCTGATTGTGACAGCTGCAGGCTTGGCTTCTTGCTATCAACAACAATCGTCGTACCTTGCACATTCGTTGCAACCGGAACGGCGACAACAGGTGCGGCAGCAACAGGCATCGTACTTTTTGACGTTACTGCTTCTTTGGTTTTCTGCTGTGGTGCCATGTATTGCCACGTAAAATCATCTTTCAGCAATATCTGTTTGCCATCTTGCAGAGTCACCATCTGATCGGCCAATGCCGAACTGCTCAGCAGTGCGCTTGCGATAAGTAGGTATGATCTCATCTCTATATCCTTAAGTATTTGTGTAACTAGCGTCGCCAGAAGGCTGGGAAGAATAGAACGATAAGCGTCAGGATCTCGAGTCTTCCCATCAACATGCCGAAGCTTAGTAACCATTTAGCACCGTCTGGCAGTGGAGCAAAGTTACCTGTTGGACCGATAACACTACCCATTCCTGGGCCTACGTTAGCAACTGCCGTCACAGCACCAGAGATACTGGTGATTGGGTCCAATCCCATCGCACTCAAACCGCCAGCGATTAAGATAATCGTAATAAAGAACATCAAACCAAATGCTACCAATGAGCGCACGATATCGTCGCTCACAGGACGTTGATTGTAGCGTTGAACAAATACGCCTGATGGGTGAATCAACTTCATCATCTGTTTGTGAAGCATCGTCATCGCTATCTGGAAGCGGAAGATCTTGATACCACCCGAGGTTGAACCTGAACATGCGCCAGCCATCATCAAGAAGGCAAACAAGGTGGTGGGTAGAGCGCCCCATGCTGTGAAGTCTTCCAAACCAAAACCGGTAGTGGTGACCACGGATACGATGTTGAACATAGAAACACGCAGTGCATCCAAAACGGTGTAGCCATCTCTCACCACTAGCCATGCTGAAATGACTACACTGGTGAACAAGAATAGGTAAGTGAAGCCTCTCACTTGAGCATCTTTGTAGAGGATAGACAGTTTTCTACCGCGCAATGCGCTAACAAAAAGTAGGAACGGTAAGCCACCGAGGAACATGAACAGAGTGCCCACCCAGTGAGCGCTATTTGAGAAGTGGTTCATCGAGCCATCTGAAGTCGAGTAACCGCCAGTCGATAGTGTGGTAAACGAGTGGTTGATGGCATCAAACACGCTCATGCCTGCAAACAGGTAGCTCACTAGGCATAAGCCCGTTAATACGAGATAAACCGCTACGATGTTCTTGGCGACTGTTTTTGCTCGAGGGCTACTTTTATCGGACCAATCGGAAGACTCAGTTTGGAATAGGCGCATACCACCGACGTTGAGCATCGGCAGTACTGCCACCGCCATTACGATGAAACCAATGCCACCAAGCCATTGCAGTATTGAGCGCCACAGCAGAANACNNAAGAAGCAGTAACGTCAAAAAGTACGATGCC
>NZ_LWEH01000006.1 GCF_001635455.1 Vibrio sp. HI00D65 | reverse complement strand
CGAGAGTCTAGGGCTTCTAGCTTTTCAATGGCAGAAAGCCAGCTACCACTTTGCAGCGATTCTTGCGCCTCAGAGTAGAGAACCGATGGCGGTACATCTGGCACTATCTCTTCGGTACTTGAACAACCAGCCAAGAGTGATACGGCTAATAGACCCGCTAAAGTAAGGTGTTTCATGTCAGGCGTCGATTCCTTGAATTAAATATTTCGTAAGCTTCCGTTACTTTCTAACCAGTAA
>NZ_LWEH01000005.1 GCF_001635455.1 Vibrio sp. HI00D65 | reverse complement strand
GGCAATGTTAAATTTTGTTTCCAACGTCAATTCTTACTTTGAATATCGCCAATTCAAGTGAGAAGGCTAGTTGGTAAAACTGGTTGTCACTCATAGCAATAAACAAAGTGATATCTTTAAAAACATTAAATTATCTATAGGCTTTTCCATGTTCAAAATATTCTTATTCACCATACTATGCTCTGTTTCTACATTTAGTTTTTCTCAAGTGACTTATGTTTACTGCGGTAAACAAGATGCTTCAGATTGGTACTGGTATCAGGATGATAGTGGCAATTATGTCGAAGTTCCGGGTCATTGGTTGCTTTTACCGGTAACTGATGAAAATAGTGAGCAAGACTTACTTCGCACTCCTTTTAACGTAGAGTTTTCAGCTTTTATCAATCTAAATATTAATTGTCGAGAAGACTACGTACCTCAACCAGGACGATGGGCATCATCTGACTGGTCTAGATTTATAATCAATTACCCAGATGGTACACGTGGCCTCCTTCCTGGATATGAGAATGTTTACCTATCTGAAAACATGCGTAGGTTAAGATTGGTTCGGGTTTATTAGATGTCACCTATTTCAAATCTTGAAAATACAACGTTCAGTCATTAATTATTATTAAAATAAAAACGGGAAACATTAATGTGTCCCGTTTTGCTTGAATGAGTGAATTATCGGTTTTTCCAAATCCGAGAAAATGCACGACAAGGTGATCGGGACATTCATTGAGCGTGAATCCTATCTTTGAATCAACTGATTGGAGTCATGACCGATTACGGTGGCTTTTTACGCCTGTCTCACAGCCCCACCTAAAGCACAAACAACCCACGGAAAACGCACTCCTCCTACCCGCCTGCTACGTTTTTGATCTCATTTTTTCGCAATTCTATTTCAGCGAAATTCTGCGACCGTAATAGAAACCTAATAAGCCGCAAGCCCTTTAGGAATAACGGGGGATGGGGGATAATTGAAGGGCTGAGAATGGCTTACAGGGCGCCTAGCAAAATTGCGAAGAGTGCAAAAAATTGCAATAAATTGAAATTTTGACGATCAGTGTTGATCTGTTTTGTGTTTTTAAGTGATTGAAATTTATTGATTTCTGTATTTTAGGTCAGGTTTTTGATGATCATTTGTGTTTTTTCGATGATCAGTTTCGTATCGCCTCAGCCCTTGTTAGATAAGGGCTGAGCGTGAATTGCAACGAAAAACAAAATTGCAAAAAATGTCATTGTGTCTACGTGGCAATGTTGTCCAGGTTAAAGGTTAAATGCAGACTTTCCGGCACTTCCGGATCACCATTAACGGCATCCATGAACATCTCACAAGCCGGAATGACTTCATTCTTGCAGTAGACGTAATCGAATTTAATGGGATCACCACGGGTCCCACCATTTGGAATGATGGCGGCCAGTTCTACAGGGAAGCGGTGACCTGTTATCACTTCTTGAGCAGTGACGTTCTTAATTTTTTCGTATTCATCTTTGGTGGCGATATCGCCAACGGGTATGAGCTGTATGCCTCGCTCATTGCCGTTCGGGATATTGATAAACATCGAGCGGAAGTTACCCACGCCACGGCTAGAAGCCATCTTTTCTTTTAGGTCGTCTTCATCTTCTTTGCTCAGATTTGGGTCGGTGGCGTAGAAGATAAAACCCATGTGCAAACCGTTCTTATAGTACCGGCGGCGAAAGGTGGTGGAGTCCTGGCTAAGTAGTGCGGATTGAACACACCCCAGATAATCTGGCCCACCATAGACTTGCTGGACAGGGTCGTATTGCTTGATGAAAATGATGTCCTCTTTCTTATAACTCTTCTGTTTTTCGCCACGCTCTAAGAAAGCAAAATTACCATTCTTACGTTTGCGTAAATACATAGTCGGAATAGGCCATAGCCCAATGACTTTGCCTAAGTAATTACGCAGCTTAAGCAGGGCCGTGTCACCGAACTCCAAGAAGTCATGCACGGCCGATTGCATTTGTTGCTTCTGCATTCCACCTTGGATGTAACGACCTGAAATCATATTACGGCGAGCCATTAAGATAGAGCCGTGATAGGCGTTGGCTCGTGTGAGTTTGTTTAAGCCCATTCTATCAAGTGGCGGCTCCCAATAGTCGCCATCGTCGTTGTAATACAGTTCGCTGTAATCGTAGTTGGTAAAATCACGATTCATGATCTCAGGCTCACCAAAGCTAAACATCAAGCTTTCATCATTGGTGCTTTCTTTCGTGATCGTTTCTGTTTTCTGTTCAGTCATAGAGTTACATCTGCCAAGTTGATTTGCGTTTTTCTGAGTGGTCGAGCGGCTCATTAATGCAAGCGTGTGAAATAGCCCAAAATGCATCGGCGTGGCCAGTTAATTCGCTGCGTTCGGCTTTGAAAGTCATGCTATTACCGCTATTGGTAGTCGCCCGTTTAATGGCCATGAATGCCATGGCAATGTCTTTATGCTCAGCATCAAATTGAATGCGATTGGCTTCGACCACATCAATCATCTTCATCACCAATCGGTTTTTACTTTCGTTGCTGTATTGAATGGCCACGGTTTCTCGCGGGTGTTTTTTGCTGAGTAAGTCATACACACCCGCGCCAATGCCTGTGGTATCGATGCCCAAATAGCTGACGTTGTAACGCTCAAACACTTTTGAGACTTGCTGAGCCTGGTACTGAAAGTTCAACCCGCGCCAATAGTGCTTTTCCAAGACTCGGAACTTTTCAATGGCCACAATAGGCGGGGCCACCACAACTAAACAAGCGTTGTCTCGGGTTCGGCTTGGGTCGTAACCTAACCACACCTCACGCCGGTCGAAGGGATCGTTGTCATTGGGCTTGAAGTCTTGCCAACGGCTAATGTCGACCATGGCTTTCTCAAGGGCTGAGAACTTAAAGACCGAGCTGGCACCATCGACGAAGATACACATAAACAGATTATCGAAATCGTCTTTGCTGTATTCGTCGCGCAGCTCATCGATATCAAATAGCTCACAACCGCCTGCAGCGGCATCCTCAATCGTGACCACGTAACGCCACTGCTTGTCTGGACAGAGCCGTCCACCGTCTTGATAATCGTCAAAGGTCGGGAACTCAATATTGGCGCGGGTATCTCGCCCTTGGCGCCATTGGTCGCCCGTCCAAAAGGTATAAGCCTGGTGCGTTTTAGCGGAAGGGGTCGAGAAGTAGGTTTTGCGCCAGTTCTTATGGGTTGCCATGGCGGACGCGAGTTTGTTGAGCTCATCGAATTTTGGGATCCAAAAGTACTCGTCCACATAAACATGGCCATGATAACTTTGTGCGGTTTTGGAGTTGGTGGATAAGAATCTGAGCTCAGCGCCGTTAGAGAGAATAATCGGGTTACCGGTTAACTCAACGCCTAAGAATTCTTCACCAATCGCAATGATGTAGCTTCTGAACACTTCCGCCTGGGCGCGAGACGCAGACAAGAATATTTGGTTGTCGCCGGTCAAAATCGCATCTTCCAGCGCTTCACCACTGAAGTAGTAGGTGGCGCCAATCTGACGGGATTTAAGAATATTACGCGTTCGTTGGTGCAGGTTGTTACGCATCGTGTGCTGATATTCAAAGAGCGACTCATGCCATGTCGAGAATTGCTCCTTGGTCAGCTCAGTGATGTTGTTTTTCTTTTTACTCTTCTTTTTCTGCTTGTCGTCAGACTTATTAGAACGCGCTTTTTTACTGTGAGTATCCGGTGCAGGTTCCGTTTCATTCGTGGTGTGTTTCTCAGTAACTGGCTGAGTTTGAGCGTGGAATTTTTTAAGTTGAACGTGGTGCTTGATGAGCCTATCGAGCATATCGAGTTGGCTTTTAGAAGGGTTCTCCAATTCGAGTAAGGTTTCAATTCTGCGCGCGATGGATTCATCTATTGTTTGCTCGCGCAGCATGTCACGCCATCCGTATTTGTCAGCCCAGTGATAAAGAATTCGGGTGCTGTTCAAACCTAATTCGGAAGCGATTTCTTTGGGTGTCCAAGCCTTTAAATACAGGGCTCGGGCTGCATGTCGTGTTTCGGATGTATATGCCATGAGCCAATCATAAGCCCTGTTAACGCCTTAAATTGCATAGCAAAGTTCGGATGATTTCCGTTATCGCTCCTATCCGAATTGGTCGGAATCGAAGTGGCTGAAACCACCGATTCAAAGGCGTATTGTGAAAACTCAAAACACAAACTGACCAATGAAAATTAGGTACACACTCAAATGGCAAAAATCAGTGATTGGAAAATTGTAGCAACCGAAGGGCCGACGGTTGATGGTCGTAAGATCACCCGCGAATGGCTCACGCAGATTGCCGAGAACTATGCCCTGAGTGAATACACCGCGTTGATTTGGCCAGAGCATAAACGCTTTGCCGGTTACGGCAGTAACTGGGGCAGAGTGCTTGAAGTTAAAGCTGAAGAAGTGGATGGCAAAATGCGCTTGTTTGCCAAGCTTGAACCTAACCAATACTTACTTGAAGCCAATAAGCTTGGGCAGAAGCTGTTTACCTCCATTGAACCCGATCCAGATTATAAAGGGCAAGGAAAGTGCTACCTAACGGGGTTAGCCGTGACCGATTCCCCAGCATCGTCTGGTGTGTCATTACTTCAGTTTTCACGACAAGACGGTAAAACCACAGAGCTCAGTTGTAGCCAACTGGAAGCCATCAATTTGGATGAGTGCTATTCCAAAACCGATCGCTTTTTTGCTCTGTGTAATGCCTTTTTCAATTCTGGTGACGAACAGCCAGAGCCACAACCGGAACCTGAACCAGAGGAAGAAGAAGTGACCGAAGAACAACTCAACGCTGCCCTGAAAGAGCAGTTCGGCATCATGAAAGGTGACCTAAAGGATGAACTCAAGCAAGAGTTTAACCTGCAAACGCAAACGCCTAATGAACCCGAAGCCGTCCCTGAAGGCGAAGTTCAAACGTTCTCTTTAGAGCAGTTTTCCTGTGTATTGGAGAAGCAGCTCGCGCCCGTCACCGAGCAAGTAAAGAGCCTAGAAACCCAGTTCGCCGAGCTTAAGCAAGAAGTCCCAGGGCAAAAGCCTGGTGAAGAAGGCCATGGCGGCGATGATGCTAATCAATTCAATGCTAAGGATATGTATTAATGTTAAATGCCATTTCTACTCAATGTATTCAAGAGTTCTGTGACGTGACGGTTCAAGCGGCTGGTGCGGCTGCTGGCTCTAAGATGTTTAGCATCACGCCGGTGATGGAAACCAAGCTGCGTGACGCGATGAAACATTCCCATGCCTTTCTTGGCATGATCCACAGTGGTTTGGTTGAACAAATCAAAGGTCAGGTCATTGATGTGGGCTTAGATGGTCTTGCCACCGGTCGTGCTGATGGCCGTTTCAGTGTGGATGTCGATCAAGAAGGCAATACTTACGAACTCGTAAAAACCGATTCAGGTTGCCATATCCCTTGGGAGCTGATGACGCAATGGATTAATTCTGGCAGTAAGGGCCAGTGGCTTAATTTGATGAAAAGCGCCATCGCTAAACGTTTTGCGTTAGATATGCTGCGTATCGGTTTTAATGGTACGAGTATTGCGACGGTGACCGATCCGTTGAATAACCCTCTAGGCCAAGACGTCAACAAAGGTTGGTTGGCCATCGTCAAAGAGAAAAAAGCGGCTCAAGTACTTCCGGCTGCAAAACTGGATGCGACAGGCAAAACAGACGGCTCGTATAAAAATCTGGATTCACTGGTTCAAGATTTGATTAACACCACCATAGCAGAGCAACATCGCCAAGATGATGATTTGGTCGTGATTATTGGCTCTAACCTGGTGGCGGCTGAGCAGCATCGTTTGTTGGAGTCGGCAGACACGCCTACCGAGCACAAAGCCGCTCAATCTCTCGCTAAGACGATTGCGGGCAAGAAGGCTTATACACCTCCGTTTTTTCCTGCGAACGCAATTTGGGTCACCAACCTAAAAAATCTGCAAATCTTGACGCAAACAGGCACTCAGTGGCGTAAGCAAGAGAACAATACGGATCGACTTCGCTTCGAATCTAACCATATTCGAATGGAAGGTTATGCCGTCGGCAACTACCACAAGTTTGCCGCGATTGAAGACGTAACTGTTGTTGAACCACTACCAGCGTAAGGGTGAATCATGGCAAGTCCATTAGCTAAATTACGCCAAGAAGCATTGGCAAAACAGCAAAAGAAATCGACACCTGAGAAACAGTTTGTCGCTAACCCAAACAGTTTGCACCTGCTTCTCGCCGAACTCGAAAGTGATTTGAAGGTGCTAAAAACCTTTAATCGAACGGATGAAAAGGTGAACCACAAACGTGATGTTTTGGTCCCTAAATACCGTGAAGCGATTGAAGCTTATCTTTATGGTGACGAGCAGTTCGACAACCCGTTATTTACTCAAATGGTAATTTGGCTCTTCGATATCGAAGATTTAGAAACCGCCATTGCGTGGTGTGACATTGCTATCGAACGCGGGTTAGATACCCCAGAACGATTCAAGCGGGATTTTGCCACCTTCTGCGCCGATGAAGTCTTGGCCTGGTCAGTGCGTATGGCAGACAAGGGTCAGTCCGTTGAACCTTATTTCTCTCAGGTCTTTGATAAGGTCACTCAAGTGTGGCGTATCAACGAGAAGCCGACAGCGAAATGGTTGAAGTTCGCCGGCCTACACTTGCTTCGAAATGAGCAAGGTAAACCACACGCCGCGTCGGTGGGGGATATCGACACGCTACAGACAGCGCGAACTCATCTTCAAAACGCGCATGAGCAATACAGCGCGATTGGGGTAAGCACCATGATCGATAACATCGACCAACGTATCCGAGCATTAGAGAGTGTCGACAACCTCTAATTAACCGCTCCTAAGCCGCCGCGCCTCGGCTGACGAGGAAGAACAAGTGATTTATCACCCTGTTTATTCCGTCGACTCAGTGGCTAGAGGCGCACCTATTTAAAAGGGATTAAGCATGTTTACGGGCTCTTCAGATGCGCATTATCAAGATACTGAAATCACTAATGATGGTTTCTGGCCCAACTTAAACGTCGGTGATTTTGAAAAGCGTAGAGGAATACCAGCAGCACAAGATCCTGATCGCATCACGATTGCTTTAGTGAATGCCATGGCTGAGGTGAACAGAGCTCTCGAAAAATTAAAGTTGCAGTATCTCGAACAAGGACATCAACGCGCAGCAGACGTACCGATTACGCCCATTGTTAATGGAAAAAACCGCGTTGTGATTCAGTATGAATCTGCGGTTAATTCGAGGGCTAAAGCTGATCTACTCCCAGATATTGCAACGGTTCATACCAAAGATAAAGGTGACCACCTCGCTGATAGGTCAACAGACACACGTGACGACCTAATGGCAGAAAGCCAACGAGTGATTAGAAATATGCTGGGTGTTTCTCGTTCGTCGGCGGCTTTGTTGTGAAAGGAACGGTTATGAGTACTCAGTATCAAGCCGGTTACAAGTTACGAGACTTAAACGCATTTTTAACCAGTGTAGTGGGCGAAAAGATAGCCAAGCGCATGGAATGTGAAATGGGTAAGGTGGAATTGAAACTGGAAACGAAGCACATGGGGCAAGGTTTCGACCTGCTTTATCAACGTTATGTTGCTGACTTTTACTTCGATAAGTTTCCTTTTAAAGAATACGACCCTGCAGTGCTGTTTGCGAACGTAGGGGCTTGGTTGATGGATAACGACTCTGACCGTTTCCACATTGAAGACTTAGACGACCCAGACGTAGATGTCGTGCTGGAAGATGAGAAAAACGCCGAAGTGCTGATCTCGGTGATGTTTGAAGAACCAGTCAAAGTGAAGGCAGATCCAAGCGGACCAATCTATTGGAATGGTCAAAGCTGGAAGATTGAAGAGTACGAGATTTGGCAGGCGCAAAGGCTATCCAACTTAGTTATTCGCAATGTATGAGATACGGGCAGATAAGCGCAGTTATTTACGAGTTAAAGAACAATTCGAGCTGCTAAAGCTTGATAAACAAGCCAGAACCAGAGTGCTGAAAGAGCTTGGCAAATACATCACCAAGACGACCAAAAAGAACATTCGAGCACAGCGTGACCCAGACGGTAAGTCGTGGTCAAAGCGCAAAAAAGGTAGGCGCAAGATGCTTAAAGGCTTCACCAAGAAGCTAAAGCATTTTCAAAAAGACAATAACCGGGTTTTGGTGGTTGGTTGGCCCTCAAGGCGAGGAACCGTAGCACTGGCTCATCATACAGGTGAAGCAGAGAAAAGCGGTTTGCAGCAGAGGTTCAAGCAAGCCAAGAAAGCAAAAGAGCCAAAGAAAACCGACCCGGCAACGAGAGAGCAAGCGAAAGAGCTACGCGATTTAGGTTACAGACTTCCGCCCCAAGGCAGGCAGAAGAGAGGCAAAAAGCCAACGCTCAAATTCATTACTCAGAATATGACCGTAGCCGAAGCCGCAAAACTGATTAGTGATCTGGAAAACAAAACTCCATCACGTAAGTGGGAAGTAGATCGCCCAGAACGCCGATTGATAGGCATTAGTCCCAAACGGGCTGCAATGATTATTAAGCGGGAATTGAATCGAAACAGGAGCAACTAAACATGGCATGGCCTACCGTCATTATTAACATTCTGAACATGATGCGCGGACCGATTCCGGGCGTTGAATTTCACTTTCTGTTTGTTGTGTACGGCACAGTCGCAGGAACAGAGCGCAACCTAATCATGGTGGACAACACCACGGATTTTGCAGATAGCACGTTCGATAACATCGACCCAGTGCACATACTTACACTAAAAGCCGCCCAGCTAAACGGGAAGAAGAACTGGACTGCAGGTGTGATCGTCTTAGACCACGCAGACAGTTGGCAAGCCGCCGTTTTTAAAGCCAATGAAACATCAAGTTTTGAAGCCGTTGTACTTGATAAACCCGTTACAGGCACATCAACGCTTGAAGACGCTGTCGCTTGCCGGACAGAACTCAAAGCCAAGTTAGGCCGTGAAGTCTTCATGATCTGCACGTTGCCGGGTATCAATGATTCAGACGCCGGAGAAACATGGGCGCAGTGGCTGGCAGCAACAGTCCCGGTACCCAAAAGCATCGCAAGTGAGTACATCACCGTTGTTCCTCAAGTTCACAAAGACAACTCAACGATAGGTATCTACGCAGGTCGCTTGGCAAACCAAGAAGTGTCTATTGCTGACTCCCCTGCACGAGTCAAAACAGGCAGCGTACTGGGTAGCATGGTTTTGGCAACAGATAAAGACGGCAAGCCGTTGGAGTTGGCAACCCTGAAAGCACTGGAAGCCGCCAGACTGGCGGTGCCAATGTGGTACCCAGATTATCCGGGGCAGTACTGGACAACGGGCCGTACTTTAGATGTTCCTGGTGGTGACTTTCAAGATATTCGCCATATCCGTGTTGCGATGAAAGCAGCCCGTAAAGTGCGAGTCCGTGCGATTGCTCGAATCGCTGACCGTGAGTTCAATTCAACGCCGGGCAGTGAAGCAAGTGCCAAGCTCTACTTTACCCAAGACCTGCGTGAAATGGCGGTCGTAACGAAAATCGGCGATTACGAGTTCCCTGGTGAAATCAAACCGCCACAAGATGAAGACATCACCATCACTTGGGTTAACAGTGAAGAAGTGGAGATTCTGCTCGCTGTTACGCCCTATGAATGCCCAGTGAAAATCACCATCGGCATCATGCTTAACCAACGTCTAGGAGAGTAATCAATGACTTCTCGTTATACCGGTCGAAGTTTCGACGTAAACATGTTGGGCGTTCTGGTTCATGTGGAATCGGCAACAGCAACCATCAATGACGAATCCGCCGTTGATAAAGAGCGTGGGATACCAACCGGCTTTACGCATGGTGCCGTTAGCTGTGATGTTGAATATGAGTTGGACTTAAACAACTTCCGTAAGTTACAGCAAAAGGCAAGAGAAGCAGGTAGCTGGCGTGGTATCAAGCCTCACGATTGCATGTTCTATGCAAATACAGGTGCCGATGAAGACAAAGTTGAGTTGTTCGGTGTGAAGCTTCAAATCTCTGATCTACTTAGTGTCGATCCTAACAGCAGTGATAAGACCAAACGCAAACTGAAAGGTTTTGTAACGAGTCCGCACTTTGTTCGCATCAATGGTATTTCATACCTAAGCAAAGACGACACACGCGGCCTGCTTTAAGCCTAACCAGAGAGATAACGAATGCCGGATTTTATCGACCATGCCAGTAGTAACGAAGCCAAATTCACCGAAATGGCTATTGCAAGCCAACGTAAACGGTCAGTGCAGACAGGCCAAAAAGAAAGCGCGAAAGAGTGCCACGAGTGTGGCGATGAAATCCCAGAGCTGCGCCGTATTAAAGTCGCAGGTTGTCAGTACTGCGTTAGCTGTCAGCAGCTAGCGGAGAAAGGTCTAATTTAGGGTTTTCCAATGAAAAAACTATTGATGAAACGCCGCTACTTTGAACACGGAACGTACTCAACCCTACATCGTGAAGATGGCAGCAAAGTGTGTTGTGTTGCAGAGCGACCAATGTTGAATAACAAGCCAAGCGAATCTTGCATTGTTGAGGGTACCTATAGTTTGTTTCCTCATGAATCCCCACGATTTGGTGAATGCTATGCCTTAGAAGCGGACACGTTGGGTGTGACTCGACAAGGACCAAGCCTACGCACACACATTCTGATTCATAAAGCTAATTCACCTAAAGAGTTGCAAGGTTGCTTAGCACCAGGTGTTGATTTTGGGTTTGTGAATGGCGAATGGGCGGTGGTGAACTCAACTTCAGCATTCAATGCGTTAATGAAAGAGTTAGCCGGCGAATCTGCTCAACTTACCATCATTAAGGACTGATTATGTGGGATAAGGTTAAATCGCTGATCGGCAATTCTGCCCCTTTGATTGGAACATTAATTGGTGGCCCTATTGGTACGGCAGTGGGCGGGTTGGTGTCTAACGCACTCGGTGTTGAAAATACTTCGAAAGCAATAGAGCAAGAGTTAGCTGTGAACCCCGAAGCAGTTCTGAAACTCAAGCAGCTAGAAGCGGATCATGAAGTTGAGCTGAAACGCTTGGCATTTGAGCATGCAAAACTTGAGAGCGAAGAGCGTCAATTGGCTATCACTCAACAACACGCAACGATGCAGGCAGAGCTTGCTAGTAATGACCCATATGTGCGTCGCTGGCGTCCAACTTGGGGTTACTCGATGTGTGCCGCTTGGGTATTGCTGTTTCTGAGCCTTGCCGTGGTCATGATGTTTTATCCAGAGCATGCGGCCAGTGTAGTGAATAGCGTGGTAGCAATGACGCCATTGTTTGGTATTGGGCTGACAGTGCTTGGTATCAACATTCACAAACGTTCGCAAGACAAGCAAGTGTCTATGGGAAGCACCCCATTGGGCACAATCAACACCCTGAAAGCAGCGATTAAAGGGGGCTAAATGGCGGATTGGTTGGCTGCACTCGCAGCAGTAGGAATGCTGATTGCCGTAGTCGTAGGTGCGGTTATCACTCGATTAACAGCCGTTTCTAAAGATTTGGCAGAACACAAAACCCACGTAGCTGAAACCTACGCAACCAAAGACGATGTAAAAGAGTTGGGCGACCGAATGGAGCGCAACATGGCATCGGGCTTTGATCGAATTTACAACTTATTGAAAGGAAGAGACGCAGCATGACTAAACCCGCTTTCACATCAAAACCTGTAGTAGTGACTATCGGTGGTACTGATTTCGAATTCACTCCAACGGTGCAAGACGCGAACAACCATACCAATGACATGATGCCAAACAACAAAGTGGCGCCTGCGTACACGTATTTGACTCGCACTGTTAAAACAGAGCAGAAAGATGCGCTTATCGAGTTACTTAATAGTGTGCCCGGTCTAACCATTGAGCTGTTCGCAACAGTGAGTAATGCCTCTAAAGGCGGCATTGAAATCTCACTAAAAAAATAACCGACAGGGCAAAGCGGATTGAAGATAACCCACTTGAACAAGCCTTTGCCCTGCGTCGTCATTTTCTACCCAATGAACCCGACGACGAACAAAGTTTAAGCCGCGCTATCTGGCTGGATAAACACCAGTTCGAACGCGAAGAAAGAGCAGTAATGAGCGCAATTAGCCGATTATTTAGTAAGTAAGGTAAGCATCACGCATGAGTATGGAAAAGCTATTAATGCACGTGGCACTGGTTGACCAAGTTACCAAGCCTCTGCAAGGCATTACCAAAGAAGTGCAATCTTCCATGGAAGCAGGCAAACAAGGCATGCAGAACATGGCAACAGGTGGTGCAGGTTTGGTTGCTACTGGCTTTGCTATCCAAAATGCGTTGATGCCTGCCATTGAAATGGACAGAAAACTGGGTGAGGTTAAATCACTGGGTGTTCTTGATGAAGACTTAGCCAAACTATCTAGAACGGCTCTATATACTTCGGTTCAATATGGTAAGTCTGCTACAGAGATGGTTGGTGCGGCTTACGATATTAAATCAGCTTTTGGCGGTATTGATGGTGATAGCCTTGCTGATATTACTAAAAGTTCCGCAGTCTTGGCAGCAGCTACTAAAGCCGATACAGCAACCATCACCGACTACATGGGTACCATGTATGGAGTCTTTAAAAACTCCGCTGATGAAATGGGTGTAGGTGAGTGGTCTAAGCAAGTCGCAGGTATGACAGCTCAATCGGTTGAAATGTTCAAAACAACAGGTGCAGGTATGAGTAGTGCCTTTACTAGCGTTGGTGCGAATGCGACTAGTGCCGGGATTGCCATGGAAGAACAAATGGCGATCTTAGGTACACTGCAATCAACTATGAGCGGCAGTGAAGCGGGTACCAAGTACAAATCATTCCTAGCTGGCGTTGCTAATGCTCAAGACAAACTCAATTTATCTTTTACGGACAGCCAAGGGCAAATGTTGCCAATGCTGGATATTCTCGACAAGTTGAAAGGTAAGTTCGGGGATACATTGGATGTGGCAGAAGCTGCCGACCTGAAAAAAGCATTCGGTTCAGAAGAAGCGGTCAGCATGATCAAGTTGCTCATGGCTGACACTGACGGGCTAGCAAATAGCATTGAAACGCTTGGTGATGTTCAAGGAATGCAGCAAGCCGAAAAAATGGCAGGAGAAATGACTGACCAGTGGGAACGATTAGAGTCTGTCTGGTTTGCCATTCGTGCTGCGGTGTTTGGTGCTGTACTGCCGTCAATAAATGCGGTTGTGGGTTCAATGGCTGATGGCCTAATGGCCGTAGTAGGTTGGACAGATGAATTCCCTTGGCTTGCTGAAATTCTGGGTTATGTTGCTATTGCGGGTTTATCCCTTGGTGGTGTCGTCGCAACACTCTCGCTTGCTATGGGTATTGGGCAAATGATGTCTGCAGGTTGGGCCGTCACCATGACGGGCTTAAGTAGCATCTTGAAACTGCTACGCATTACCACAATGGCAAGCACCGCCGCCGCTTGGTTATTCAACACAGCGTTATGGGCGAACCCCATCACTTGGGTAGTGGCGGGTATTGCGCTACTCATTGGTGGACTTGCAGCGGCAATTTATTGGTGGGACGACTTAACCGCCGCCTTCAAAGACGCTTCTTGGTTTGATGTGATAGCCGGAGCCATTGAGGGGCTTGTTGATTTACTCAATATGATCCCTGGTGTTGATATTGAGCTGGGTAGCAAGATCGCAACACCGGAGGTAAGCGCCGCAGTGGAAGCTGAGCGCCATGCACCTGAGTCAATTGAGGTGGTGCCGTTCGACGCTCCTGAAATTGCATTTACAAATTCAGAGCCTCATCCCGCTATTGATATGGCAAACAATCTGTCGCTGGTGCCTGATACGCAAGAAATGCCAACGGGTAACGGTGGCAGCATTGCCGAATACAAACAGCCGGGAGCAGTGCCAACACTACCGCCAAGCATGGTTCAAAACGTCACGACCACTCATAAACCGCAAGGCGGCAACATGAACTCATACGGTGACGTGTACATCACTGCACCGAATGGAATGACACCAGACCAGTTAGCCGAATGGGATGAACTCAATGCCGGATAGCCATTTATTAGAAAACAAAAAGTATATCGACATTAAAGTGATTGACGGTGGCTGGGATATGGACGCAGGCCAACAGCCTGCCGAATGCAGCGATTTATACAGCATCGCACAAGATATTAAGCACGCCATTATGGAGTCGGGTTTGGCCCGTCAATTGGTTGCTGAACGTAACCCGGCATTACGCGCTGATGTGATGGTGCAGATTGAGCAGTTAGCCGAGCGTGATGTGAGAGTCGTTCCCGGTACTGCAACCGCAACTGAATTAGAAGCGGGTGAAATTACCTTAACCGCAACCGCTTATGAATATGGTGATCTAGAACTTTCTGTAGGAGAGAACGGGGCATGAGCAAACGACCAAACGCAGACTTTGTTGAGATTCTCAGTGAATCGGGTGTGCCTGTTACCGAAGATGAATTCGAAGCCAAGCTAAAACAAGAAGTCGTGGGAGCTGGCAGTAAGGTTTCTAACGACTCTGAAATGTCACCGTTTTGGCGATGGGTTCGCGCCGCTGTAGTTACGCCATGTGTGTGGCTGATAAGAACATTACTAGCAGAATACGTCATGCCAAATATGTTTGTGGCAACGGCAGAGCGTTGGGCTTTAGGGCTGAAAGCTTGGGAACATGACATCGAGCCGAAAGACGCAGAGAAAACACAAGGCAACATCACTTTAACCAAGGCGAACGCTGGTGACGCGGTCACGATAGAAGCGGGTAAAGTGGTTCAAACCCTGCCGATTGATGGTGTGGTGTATAAGGTTCAAGTACTTGCTGAAACCGTGATTGATGCGGGGCAGTTAACGGGCAAAGTTCTGGTTGAAGCATTCGAAGCTGGCGCCGCTTTTAACTTACCTGCTGGTTACTTCAATATCATTCCCGAAGAGATTCCGGGCATTGCCGATGCGGTTAACGAACCGGATTGGATAACCCAATTAGGCGCAGACGCTGAAAGCAATGAAGAATTGGCACTGCGTATTCAGAACGCTTTCACCAGTTCGGGTGAATGGCACATTGATGATGTTTACCGCTCCATTATTGCCAGTGTTGCCGGGATTCGTAGCGACAACATCTATTTCAACAATACAGGTGACGTGACGCCGGGCACTGCAGAAGCATTGATTTTGATGGAAGTTGGAGCAACACCGCAGCCCGTTCTTGACCAGCTAAATGACCACATTATGGCGAAAGGGCATCACGGCCATGGTGATGTGCTGACTTGTAAAGCTATTCCAGATACTGAGCACGATGTGATCTCCGATGTTGTTTTGGTAGCGAACTTAGACGAAGCGACCAAAGTTAACGAGCTGCTGGAAGTCGAAGACCGTATCAGGGCTGCATTTCGTGAGACTGCAGCTTATCCAGAAATGACCCGCGCCAAACCAGAAAGCCGCTTTAGCCTTTCTCTGCTTGGTACTGAAATTCACACCAATATGGCGCAGGTCGAATCGGTAAAGTTCACCGTAGGCGGAAAGGTTCAAGAGGACATTATCAGCGACCTAGAGCAGCCACGTTTGAAAACGCTCACGGTAAGGGAGTAAGCCATGTCTGAACCTCAAAGCGATAACCAAGAGCACCATGCACCAGAGTTACCCGAAACGGTTATTCCATGGTGGCAAGATGGCAGCACCACCTCGGAAGAAATCAAAGAGCCGCACTTTCTATCAAAAGGCGTATTCGCATTCTTTCACATGGTCTGGGGTTGGCTGCAGGTCCCACTTGGTCAAATGGATGCGCTGACATGCAGTGAAAATACCTTGGAGTTAATGGCTTGGGATAGAGACATTAAGCGTTTTGAGGGAGAGCCGCTTTCTCTGCTTCGCAAGCGAGTGAAATACGCGGCCTTGAATGCCAAAGACGCAGGCAGCGTTGCAGGATTTAAGAGAATTTTTGAAAGGTTGGGCATTGGTATCGTTGCGTTTAAAGAGCGCGAAGATGAAGTGCAGTGGGATGTTTGCACCATTGAGCTAACAGACAGCGATATTTCTAATAACACCAAGTTGGTTCAAACACTGATTGAACAGTATGGCCGGACATGCCGCCGTTACCGTTTCCAAGTGATATATCAGACTAACCTGAGAGTCGCGAGTGGTGAGTTCTCACACAATGTCAGCCTGTTTTTAGCAGAGACTAAACCCGTCGTTGAAATGAATGTGAAACCGCAGCCAGTTGAACATCAACAACAAGTCTTTATTGCCAGCCTTTAGTTGGTAAACATTTGTACAGCCAGTAAATGCAAACAGGGGGAGGTACCCAATGAGCCAAACGGCAATACCGCTCGAATTTGAGCGTTACTTGCAAAATCAGATCAGTGTCGGTGGCGCACCAGACATGAACGAGATGATTTTTGCGCACATTCCGGGGCTAGACGTAAGCCAGCCAATTAACCGTGAAAATGGTTTGCCTGATGTTTCGCTATGGGTCCACCAACAAGACATCGACCAAGTGGGCAAACTGGGTTACAACGCACTGGTGTATTCCGTGGTGATCCCTAGTACCGTTACGGAGTTCACCTTTAACGCGATTTATCTACGTGATAAGCATGTGCCAAACTCTTGCGGAATGGTGGTGCACAAAGCTACCGAGTCTAAAGAAAAGGGCATGGCGAGCACGAAGTCATTGGTGCAAGCCTATGACGGAGCCGGGCAACTTGCTGGCATTACCATTGATGCATCGACGTGGCAGATTGACTATCAAGCGCGTTTGAAAGGCATCGAGGAAGACCAGCGCTTGGCCTGCTTAGATAACTACGGTCATACGGCTTTTGTTGATGGGTTCGATGTAACCCAACAAGCTGACCCGAAAAAATACAAAGTGACGCCTGGTGTTGTTTATGTCGGTGGTTTGCGTGGTGTGTTAACGGGTGAAGTGTTGCAAACCATCACCACGAAACCCAGCGGTTTGTATGTCGATGTGGTTCGCCAAGGTACCGCGCTTTCAGTGTGGGAAAACAAAGCAACGATTGTGGTTTCTGAAACTGAGCTGACCGATTATGTGGACGGAAACGGTGAGCAGCACTATGTCGCTAAACTGGCCGGAATTGATGCTGATGGTTCAGTGATTGATTGGCGGGTTAAAGGGGGCTTGGCTGAGCATGTGGCGGATGGTGATCCGCATTCGCAATACACAAAGCTCGTTCATTTAGTTGGCTTAATTGGAGAGTTCCATGATGCAGGTGATAAAGCTGGTTGGGTTGATTTAAGAGGCGGCGAATTATCGAGAGTGACCGATAAAATGCTCTGGGATTATGCTGTAGCAGCAGGAATGACTGTAACACAGGCAGCTAAAGATGCGGAGCCTATGATTCACGCCATGAAGTTTGGTGATGGTGATGGTGCAACAACCTTTACTTTGCCAAATCATCACTTAGGGCATTTTGTTCGTGGTACACCAAGCGGTGTTAATCACGGTTATACACAAGGTGATGCGATTAGAAATATCGTAGGTGAATTCAAAAACATAGTATATCAAGATGTAGCAGGTAGTCTTTCGTTGGTGACAACTGGTGCTTTTAAACAGGCGAAAAGGCCAGATTCCGCTGTTGCAGCATCAACAAAATACTCTGAAAAAGATAGAGATGGTATTGGATTTGATGCAAGTCGAGTGGTACCTACAGACAATGAAAACCGCCCATACACTGCAAATCTGTCAATCAAAATTCATAGGGGCTGGATGTCATGAAAATAGCGTATCACTACGATTACAAAACCTTTATTCATCAGGGTGAGAGTCAAATTCATAAGGTAGCGGGATATGATGAATATATCTTGCCTCAGTTTTCTACTTGGATAGCGAATCCAGAGTTTGATGACAAAACCGAACACGCCAAGTTTGATGTTAAAAATCATAAATGGCTTGTCGAGCCAAAGCCAGTTGAGGTGACGGGTTACAATAAGCAAACCCAAGAAGCTAAAGTGTTTGATGATGCGTCTTTGGTCACTGATGAATACACGTTAGAAAAACCGTCTACGCTATGGGATGAGTGGGTTGATGGCGCATGGGTAACAAACCAGAGCAATAAATACATTGCTGAATACGACCAAGCGGGTAGTGCTCGTCGATCTGCTTACAGTGAAGTAAGTGACCCTCTCTATATGGAAGCATGGCGCAAAGAGTCGAAAGGCTTAGTTGATGAAGCGGCAGCGTTTAGACAACAAGCGGATGCTGCAGTCGAGCTAATCCAAGCCGAACATCCTTGGCCGACTCCGCCAGAGCTCTCCTCCAAGGTATAAGACCTATGTGGAAACAATCGCCACTCAGTTGGCCTAATAGCTCACAAGCCATTCAAACCAGTGCCGAGCAGGTAACAGACCAAATCGGCACAACGATGAATGAAGCTGTTGGCCGCTTAACTCACCTTGAAAGTGATGCCAGTTATGGGCGTCACTCTTTAAGTGAAGAAGCGAGTGCTTTGCTTGGCTTGCGTGGTGATCTTGAGTGTTTGTTAAGAGCGGGCACTGTGCTAACCGCCACACCTTATCAGTTTCAAGTGGGTACCAAGTTGGATTCAGGGTGTTACCTGAACCCTCAGGCGGCAGTCCAAGTGTTAGCTGGTAAGTTGCGTGATTATGCTGATAAGTGCCGACCCAATGGTCACCTTCATTGTGTCGCTCTTATGGTGACCGCTTCGCAGTTAGCACAGTTCGCTCATCAGTTGGCGGATCTCGTTTCCGTATTTCCTTTGCCAGATTGGTGTCAGGTGGCTAGACAGACACAAGCACTCGTGACCAATGAAACCGATAAGCTTCACCAACCTGCTGCAATCATCCAACCTCGCTTTAAGCCTATGGCGAAACTCAATGCCAATCCATTGCAGAACGCTTTGCATTGGCAGGGGGCACAAATCGCTACGCTTGAATCGTTAGCTGATGACGCAAACCATGTGATCGGTAAGTTGCAGGCACTGGCAGCAAAACGAGCCAGTAAGTTGGGCGATGTCAAAGCGCATATAAATGCACTTAAAGACTTAAAGGGTAGTGTTTACACTTTTTATGTGTCTGGTAGTGCTGAAAGCATCGCAACGCATATTAGCCAAGCAGGCGCGCCAAACAATCATCCATTCACCGTGGCGAGTCTACTGCTTAGCCATGAACCCATGACCTTTTTTGATGAACTGCTTTGCTAGGAGGTAGTCAATGTTAGCTCTCGATGGTGTGCCGGTTAACTTAGACTCGATGAAAGTTGAAATGTCTATGGAGTTAAAAGACCAAGACATGAGCGGTCAATCATCGGGTACTGATACGGCAGAGCAAGGTGATAAAGGCAAGAAACTGACCTTTAGTGGCCGTGTTCCATTCACACGTGTAGAAACGCTCACCCAGTTGTATTCGCTTGCGTCGGACAAAGACGACACCAACACCCGCAGGGTTTACCGAATTGGTAACGACATTGCGTTGGCACTCAAAATTCGCAACGTGAAATTCACTGGCCGTATCAACGCGAGGGAGCATGAAACTTTACAGGCTTGGAATGTGTCTTTTGAGCTGCGAGAGTACAACAGTGTGGCAGAGCAAAAAGAGCAACGTGCCAAACAGCAAACCAAACCAGAACAGCGAGAAAACACTCGACTAAAACAGGCACTGAATAACGCAGAGGAAGCAACGCAATGAAGCTAGAAAAACGCCTGTTTATTAGTGGTGAAGAAGTCAAACTAGTGAGTAACATGGTGAGCCTAAAGCTATCACTAGGCAGTGTTGCTATCTTCGAAGTTGAAACCAAGGAAAAGCCAGAGCCGTTTGCGTCTGTACGTTTAGATATCGGTTATGAATATAATACTGCTCCTTGGTTTGAAGGGTATATCGACAAAGTCCAACCTGCAGCCAACGGATACCACAAGATTACGGTTAAAGAACTGGCTGGCATTTTGTCTAAACGCTGGGCGGTTAGCCTAGAGCACCCAACCGCAGAGCAGGTGATTGGTGCTCTTTCGGATATGACAGGGCTTGAATTCAATTTGCCTGATGCTGACTACATCAAAACCACGATTCCAAACTTTGTTTGCCAAGGAACGGGCTATCAATGTTTAGAACAAATCGCTAAGGCGTTTTCTATCCCTGACTGTGTTTGGTTCCAACATACCGATCAGGTGGTTTACTTCGGTTCGTATCAAGATAGTCACTTTCACAATAAACCTATGCCGATACCGGAAGAGTTCACCAGTCGCCAAAGTGGTAACAGTGTCACCTTTGTTCCGTTCCCTATGCTAAGGCCGGGCAGAGTCATGAACGACAAGCGCGTGAATCGAGTGGACTTGATTCAAGATGAAATGACCGCTTATTGGAAGACTGAGCAATCCGAAGTTCCACCAAAGAAACGTGAAACGCTGCAGAACTTCCCAGAGTTGGCGGCGGGGTTTCATTTGCCTAAGTTTGGCCGTGTTGAGGCGGTAAGAGACACCGCAATAGCAGGACAAATTGCTGACCCATTCCGCCCAAGATTTGCCGTAGATGTTCAGGTGCTTGATGAAAACTTAAACCCAGATAGTAACGTGCCTGTCTATCGCTCGATTCCACTGCCTGTTCATATGAGTGGGCATGAATCTGGATTGCTGTCTTACCCTCTTGAGGGAACATTAGTTGAAATTGCTTTCGCTTATGGACGGAATGACAGACCTATCATTCGTGGTGTTTATGGCCGTGAATATGCATTGCCATCAATAGAGCCAGGGGAACAACTTCAGCAGCAACGTGAAGAGGTTAGCCACCGAATTGATGCAGCAGGAAACACCACCCAGAAAACTGACCAAACGCAATATCAAAAAGCATTCGAAAAGCTCGAGCAAGCAGAGCGCTATCGTGGTGAATTTGGTCAGCACCATATTTTGGTTGATGAGCACAGTATTGAAGAAGTGATCGGCAAAAAGCTCATTGAGGCACTCGGCGCGATTAACTTAATAGCAGGTGATGACATTGTGCTAGGCAGCTTGGGCAACATGCAAACCGCGACTGCTGGGGAACTGGTAGAGACGATTGGCACAGTTCGCCGAAGCATTGCTGCAGAACACCAATGGTTACAAGCACCCAAAACATGGATTGGTTCAAAAGAAGAGAATGTACTGATTTTGCTGTCTGAACTTATGCAGGTAGTGAAAGAGCTCGCGGACACACTGGCCAGCCATACGCATAGCGGTGTAATGGCAGGCCCTGCAACAACTAAAGCACCAGTGCAAAAAAGTGGTATTCGTGGTCATGGCTCGGATAGCTTCAAACTTAACGTGCGATTAACTCCATTGATTCTTTAAATTGATTGATGACTCAGTTGTTATTAATGGGGGTTATTTTTCAGGAGGGGAACTCAATTTATATATTTAGGGGTATTCTTCATCTGAAAAAGTGAAAAGAATCAGCGATCTTTCTGTATCATTTCGAACTTAGTTTAATTAAATCATGAGTTTAATTATGAAATTACGTTCGATTATTTCCGCCTGCGCGCTGCTGAGTTGCAGCCACACCTTTGCTAGTGAACCAGAAACGGTGGCTTGCGAATCAAATAAACCAGGAACCGTCATGGTTCAAGAAGATGAGTTGTTTGTAGTCGTCAATGACGCACTCATTCGCAACTCAGACTATTGGCAAAACTTTCTGGATGGCAACATTCAACTCTGCACCACTCACGTGACAGACATGAGTGACCTGTTTGCTAAAAACACATACTTCAATCAAGACATCAGCCGTTGGGACACCTCTCGTGTGACCAATATGGACCGCATGTTCTCCGGCGCCAAGCACTTTGACCAAGACTTAACCTACTGGGACGTCAAGCGCGTCTCACGCCATATCGACTTCGCAAAAGGCAGTGGCCTGTCTGAAGATAGCCTTCCAACTTTTACGCAATAACGTCTATTCAACCCTAGGAAAATACAATGAAAAGAACCATAACTTCCCTTCTAGTAGGAACCGCCGCGCTCGCTAGCCAAACTGCATTCGCAGTTGATATCTCAGTAAAATGCCCTGACCAAGCCGTTAACTCTGTGATGCTTGAAAATGGCAAAGTTTATGTCGTGGTGGATAATACTCTAA
Source organism: Vibrio sp. HI00D65 (assembly GCF_001635455.1). Lineage (GTDB taxonomy): Bacteria > Pseudomonadota > Gammaproteobacteria > Enterobacterales > Vibrionaceae > Vibrio. The sequence goes on along the minus strand of NZ_LWEH01000005.1, from coordinate 243,529 downwards.
TTAAAAATAAGACTTTGTTAGATAATTTAGAGCAAGGTCATATCCGCTTGTGCACAACACAGGTGACGGATATGAGTAGAGTTTTTTATGACCGAGTTTCTTTTAATACAGATATTAGTGATTGGGATACATCAAATGTGACGAACATGGCTTGGATGTTTAAAGGAGCTAAATCTTTTAACCAAGATATAGGTTATTGGGATACATCGAATGTCAGAGGAATGTACGAAATGTTTAAGGGGGCTAGTACATTCAATCAAGATATAGGTTATTGGGATACATCTAAAGTGACGAATATGCGCTGGATGTTCGGAGCCACAAAATTATTTAACCAAGATATAGGTCACTGGAACACATCAAATGTGACTGATATGGGCTACATGTTTTTTGAATCAGAAGCCTTTAATCAAAATATAGGTCATTGGGATACATCGAATGTGACGGCGATGAACCATATGTTTCAGCACACCGAAGCCTTTAATCAAAATATCGGTCATTGGGATACATCAAATGTGACGAATTTGGACTATATGTTTAGTCATGCAAGTGCCTTTAATCAAAATATCGGTGGGTGGGATACATCGAATGTGACAAGCATGGAAGGCCTGTTCCTAAGAGCACAAGCATTTAATCAAGATATAGGTGCTTGGGATACATCGAATGTGACGGCTTTTAATTTTATGTTTAATGATGCAAGCGCTTTTAACCAATATATCGGTACTTGGGACACATCCAGTGTGAAGGTTATGAAATATATGTTTGCTGGTGCAAGTGCCTTTAACCAAGATATTGGTGCCTGGGATACATCAAATGTGACGAATTTGTCTTTTATGTTTGTGGATGCAAGCGCCTTTAACCAAGATATAGGTGCCTGGGATACATCAAATGTGACGGATTTTGGTTATATGTTTAGTGGTGCAAGTGCCTTTAACCAATATATCGGTGGGTGGGATACATCGAATGTGACAAGTATGAGAGCCCTGTTCTTTAGCGCACAAGCATTTAATCAAGACATAAGTGGGTGGGACACATCGAATGTGACAAGTATGGTTAGCATGTTTTATAACGCAGGTGCCTTTAATCAAGATATAGGTGATTGGGATACATCGAATGTTGTGGGTATGAGATACATGTTTCGTGATACGAAGGCCTTTAACCAAGACTTATCTAACTGGAACGTGAGCAAGGTAACAGACCACACTGACTTTGCGAAAGACAGTGTTCTGACTGAAGAACACCTGCCAATTTTTGTAGACTAATTATCTATTGGTCTAGCTAAACAAAGGCCAGTGTTGATGGATTCAATGCTGGCTTTTTTGTTTACATGTTATTCAGGAAAAAGAGTCATTCGTGCCCACAGAACTGGACATATCACGAAGTGACTTTCAAATACTAAAAGTTATCTGTATTTTTCTAGCTTGAGTAATTGCCCTAAGAAGATTTGTCCAAAAATGAGTTTCAGATGTTTGTAACTAGCAAACGATAAAATGGAATCCTTTTATCAGGCCTCGTATTAACTATACCGATTGATGCTAGAGCACATCAAACATCAGATAGAGTGGTTAGGTGGGCAGTACACTCATCGCCACATTGCCGCCACCTATTAATTGATTTGGTTGTAAGTGATTGTTTTTAATGATTTATTTTTGGCAATCAATAAAACCCCAAGTATTGTAGATGCTTGGGGGGGGGGTTGTTCGTCCTGTAATCAGGTGACATTAAGCTTTTAGCTAATCAGACCAAGAGATTTGATTTCGTCCATTTTTCTTTGAAATATAGAGTGCTTGGTCCGCGTCATCAATGAGTTGCTCGACGGAACCTAGTGCTTGAGAAGCGTGTTTGACACCGATTGAAATTGTAACTTCTAATCTAAGTCTAGAAGGGCACTCCAGTAGAGAACCTACGAGGGATTGAATCGATTCCTTAGTACTACCTTGAACCAGTATCAGAAACTCTTCGCCGCCGTATCGAAAACAGTTACTTCCAAGTGGCAGTCTTTTCTGAATCTCAATGGCCAAATCTTTAATGACCAAATCGCCCATTTGGTGGCCGTATGTATCGTTGATCGCTTTGAAATGGTCAATGTCTATCATAATCGATGTGATCGATTGTTTGCGGTTAATGCTTGGTTCAATAACCTGATGTAAGTAAAGTCGGTTGCAGCAGCCGGTAAGCGCGTCTTTATAAGATAGTGCTTCAAACATATTCGATTGTTTACGTAATTGTATCGCTTGTTTACGAAGTTGTTCAGACTGTGCGAAGCGTTTATGTACTTCTAAGTCACGCCGAATACAGGCTGCAGAAATCAAGACATAGCCAGATAAGTAAACTGAAATTGTCTCAATTTCGTGAGTAGGTTCTGCTTCGTATAGTAGGGGAGATAGACCGATCAGATACGCGGAAAAGATAAATGAAAGCGTCGTAATGCTGTATTTGGCAGACAATCGAGAATAAGTACCTATGTAGATCATCACTAGAATGATGCCACCTTGGTAGTTAAAATTCCCTAAATCAATAGCGAGTCGACCAACATAGACCAAAAACAGAGAGCTAATAACAAGAAAGGTACTTTCTACGAACTCTAAAACGTTAGGTTTGTTTTTGATGCAGTAATGAGCAACGGCCATCATTATCAAGAACAAGAGAATACGTAAGATGATTGGTGTAACGCACTCCGTACCGAAGTGAATATAGTCAGTGACAACAAAAGCGCAGAATATTGAGATCGGAATGTAGATGAAATTTATGTACGGCAGATAAATTTCGTTGTCGAAATAGGTTTTAAATCGCTGATTTTTGAACCCAGTATAAGAGCGCATTGAGAAGCTAGCCGTAATTCATACACAATAATTTGCGTAGTATGTCACAGTCTTGATGATTGTAAACGCGCATTTCTATTGACTTGTCAGTATGTTAGCTTGATCAACAAAGGAGGGGCGCAATATTCACGTCCTACATGAAATAGAACGTGAACATGTCTAGAGGGATATATAAGAGTGATTAATCGTAATTAACGCTTGTTCTTCAAGTAACGTTTCCGACGCTCTTCTTTTTTCTTAGCTTGTTGCTCTGCTTTCAGTGCAGCGGCTTCTTCAACTTCGATCAGCTCTTTAGTGATCATTTCTGGCAGCTCTAGAGTTACTTTACCCAAAGTGCCGTTACGAAGTTCATGCAGTAAGATCTCAGAACACTTATGGAGGTCAATATGACCACCAGCACGAAGTGCACCGCGTTTACGACCAATAGCTTCCATCAGCTCGATATCAGACTCTGGTAGCTCTTCAATTTGGTAACGCTCTTGCAGTAGGTGGGGGTACTGCTTCGCAAGATATTCAACGGTGTAGAATGCTACTTCATCGTATTCCATCGCTGTATCTTTTACTGCACCTGTAGCCGCTAGACGGAAACCACTGTGTGGGTTTTCTACTTTAGGCCAGAGGATCCCTGGGGTATCAGAAAGAATCACGCCGTTTTGTAGGTTAATACGCTGTTGACGACGCGTTACCGCAGGTTGGTTACCTGTTACAGCGATTGTACGTCCTGCTAGGCAGTTGATGATGGTTGATTTCCCCACATTTGGGATACCCATGATCATAGTACGAATGTTTTTACCAATCTCTTCACGGTGCGGTGCAAGCTTACGAACCAGCTCCATGATGTGGTTCACTTCTTCTTTAACGCTGGTGGTAATTGCAATAGCCTTTACACCTTGCTCTTTTTCGAAATGCTCGATCCAACATTCAGTTAACTCTGGGTCCGCAAGGTCACGCTTGTTCAGTACTTTTACACAAGGCTTATCGCCGCGCAGTGTGGAGATCATAGGGTTTTCACTACTGAACGGGATACGCGCATCCAGTACTTCGATGATCACATCAACCTGTGGGATAACTTCTTCGATTTCTTTGCGGGCTTTATGCATGTGACCCGGAAACCATTGAATAGACATAGAGATAAACCTTGATAAATATAGTTGCTACACATTGTAAGGGTTCAATAGGGCGTGTAAAGCCATATCTATCCTGACGTTTAATGAGCTATGTGAATTTGCTTGAAGTATAGGCGGCTTGGTGATGATTACTCAGCTCGTGATTAACTTAATGTGTTGAAAGCCATCATTTATGCGTAGTCACCTTTTCTACTTCCCTCTTGATACGCTTTGATCGTATTGAACAGGTAGGTGATTTCAGCTTACTAAGTTCTGGATCCCTAAAATCGTTGGCGTGTAATGAGAAAGAGAGTAGCAATTAGGAAGATTATAGATTTACTAAACACGTATATACTTGTGAGAAAACAAAAGTATAAAGCTTCCCCTTAGGGGAAGCTCAAGTATTAATTTCAATAGATTGAGAACTTTGGAGAGAGTTACAGCGCTTTTTCTAATTCCGTTAGGAATCGAGAAATATCCTCTGCGCTAATGTCGCGGTGAGTAACAAAACGTACAGGGTTACCAGGTGTCATTGTAATACCTTGTTCGCTAAGTTCACCTGCAATACAGTTAATATCCACTGACTCGTCTAACTTCGCAAATACGATATTCGTTTGAACAAAATCAGGGTTCACCGAGAAGCCTTCCAATTTACTCAAGCCAATAGCCAGGTTTTTCGCGTTCTCGTGGTCAGTTTTGAGCTGAGCAACGTTTTCTGTCAGCACCATTTTTCCTGCTGCAGCAAGAATACCCGCTTGGCGCATACCACCACCGACCATTTTACGTAGGCGACGGGCTTTCGCTATGTACTCTTTGCTACCGAGTAGTAATGAACCAATCGGAGCACCTAAACCCTTCGATAAGCAGATTGTCATCGAGTCGAAGTATTGGGCGATCTCTTTTATGTGGACATTTAATGCAACTGCTGCGTTGTATACTCGCGCGCCGTCTAGGTGCATTTTTAAGCCGTGCTGGTTTACGAAATCGCGAGCTTCGGCTAAGTAAGACATCGGAAGTACTTTGCCATTAATGGTGTTCTCTAGGCTTAAAAGCTTAGTACGTGCGAAATGGCTATCATCGGGTTTAATCGCAGCGGCAAGTTTTTTAAAGTCTAGTGTGCCGTCTGGATTGTTTTCGATCGGTTGTGGCTGAATGGAACCAAGTACCGCCGCACCCCCAGCTTCATATTTGTAATTATGTGCTTGTTGGCCACAAAGATACTCGTCACCACGCTCACAGTGTGCCATTAGGCCAAGTAGGTTTGCTTGAGTACCTGATGAGGTGAACATTGCTGCTTCAAAACCTGTTTCGTTTGCAGCCCACTGCTCAAGTTCATTTACGGTTGGGTCGTCACCGTACACATCATCGCCTACAGCTGCGTTCGCCATTACTTCGCGCATAGCTTGTGAAGGTTTGGTTACGGTATCAGAACGAAAGTCCATGTTTTTCTCCTAGAGTACTTTAGGTAGCCATATAATTGGCTATAGATGGCCACATAGTTGGGCTTTACTTAAACAAGCGATAGTTTTGGTGTCGGTGATTTGATCGTTTCTTATTTTATCGTGCAGTTCTTCTAAGCTAAGTTCGATCACTTCTATTACTTCATCTTCATCACATTCAAAGCGGGTAGTGAGGTTGAGCTGTTTTGCTACGAACAAATGCTGAATCTCATCACAGAAGCCAGCGAGTGGGGTAACTTGCCCCAGACTTTGGAATGACTCTGCGCTATAACCGGTTTCTTCTTCTAGCTCACGTTGAGCACACTCAAGTGGTGTTTCACTGACTTCCATCGTGCCTGCGGGCAGTTCTAAAAGCCACTTTTTAAGTGAAGGGCGAAACTGGTTGATCAGGATGATTTTTCCAGAAGACGTAATAGGAAGAATAACGGCGGCACCAGGGTGATTAATTGTTGTATGTTTTACCACGACGTTCGTAGGGAGCGTCACGTTCTCTTCTATGAGAGAAATACTTTTCCATTGATGGATAACTTTATTCATGCAGTCTGGCCACATTCCTTGCCAATTTTTCGTATTCGAAAGACGTGCCCCACCATAACGCCTATGGTGTCGAAAATAAAAGAAAATTTAGGCAAAGTTTTGAACTAAATTTCACACCATTCGTGACTCTTATCTCAAATTTGCAATCTATGATTACACCGAAATTACGGGCGTAACCATCTGATATAAATGCAAGTCAATAATAAAATACACTTGTAACAAAGTGCTAACAAATGTATAAAAACAAACCTACACTCTTTATTGTCCAAAGATTTTCGGAGTAATGCATGACCCCTTCTATTTCTTCACATGCTGACAAGGCGCTACTCTCTGAAAGAATTAACAAATTAGCGCATGCTCTCTCTGATGGTGTCTATGAAAGAGAAGATACCATCAAGCTCTGTTTACTGGCTGCTTTGGCTGGTGAAAGTGTTTTCCTACTAGGCCCTCCAGGCATTGCAAAAAGTCTTATCGCTAAACGCCTAATCCAAGCTTTCGATAACAGCAGCTATTTCGAATATTTGATGACACGCTTTTCTACGCCTGAAGAGGTGTTTGGCCCTTTAAGTATCCAAGAATTAAAAGACAATGGTCGCTATGTAAGGCTGACTGAAGGCTATCTACCAACGGCTCAAGTGGTCTTCCTTGATGAAATTTGGAAAGCTGGTCCTGCGATCCTTAATACACTTCTTACTGTTGTGAACGAAAAAACGTTCAAGAATGGTAGCGATATTGAACGCGTACCAATGCGCTTATTGGTATCAGCATCTAATGAACTTCCAGACGAAGACAGCGGCCTAGAAGCTCTTTATGACCGTATGCTTGTGCGAGTGTTTGTAAACCGAATCCAGAACAAACAAAACTTCAAATCGATGCTAACTGCGGGTACTTCTCAAGAAGCTGAGATCCCGAAGGGTTTGGCGATTACTGATATTGAATATCACCAGTGGCAAAAAGAACTCGATAAGCTTGAACTGACGGACAACGCCTTCAACAAGCTGTATGAGTTGAAGACTATGCTAGAAGAGACAGTGACACAGCAGGGTTCAACTTCTGAATCTGATTTGTATGTTTCAGATAGACGTTGGAAGAAAGCTGTGAAGTTGCTGAAGGCGAGTGCGTTCTTCAGTGGTCGTGACAGCGTAAACCCTCTCGATATTCTTTTACTGCAAGATTGTTTATGGCACAGCCCTGAATCTCGAGATGTGGTTCGTAGTGTGGTTAAAGACTTTGCGTTGAACCGAGCTTTCGATCAGCAAGAGTCTAAAGCTCAAATCGAAATGTCACGTGAAGAGCTTGAAGATATCCAAGACGAAGTTGAAGCAACACTCTCTGTTTCACTCTCTATGGAAACAACCAGTGGCCTTCTACGTAAAGACGTTTACCACAACGATGTTAAAAACGCGAAGACGTACAGCGTCGGCAGCGCTTACAACTTAGTGAAGTTAGTTCTGCTGCAAAGCAACATGTCAGTTTCAGAATCAGAGAAAGGTGATAGCCGCTGGGTTTACGTAGCGAAAGATGATTTCGACCGTGTGCTTAAAGAAGGGCACGGAGATATTTACGGTTACGTAAACGAAAACAAGAATCTATGTCGCTTGAAGTTGGATCTTGATGCATCGAACCAATTAGTGATTAAAGACATCGCGAATCGCTCGGTATTAGTGAGTGTGGTGACAACGGATGGTTTGGACCAAGAGCTTTACAATAAATGGTTGAGTGGTGCTGAGCGAGCACTTGAGCAGTTAAACGAAGCTGAATTCAAGTTAAAGCGAGTGCGCAACGATTTCCACGACGCGCTGCCTCACAACTATATCGACCCAGAGCTACCAAAAGCGATGGAGTCAAGTTTGCAAGCGGTAGTACAAGAGCTTGAGACTGCGAAAGTGAAGAGCAGCAAGATTGCTCAGCGTCTTAAATTTATGAGTCAGTACTTCGAGTAGAGGGGACAAGTATGTTAGGAGCAGACGGTTTAAACCTTGCTTTAATGGTTGCTGACTCTGGCATCATTGATACGGCGATGAATGATCTCATTGCCCGTTCTCAAGTGATGATAGCTGCCGAGAATAAAGGGGTTAAAACGTCGGTTAAAAACCACCTAGTGAAATGGCGCGGTAAAGTAAAAAAACGCGTCACTAAGGTGTGTGAGACCGACCGATTCCAAGAAGAAATCGCCCTTTACCAAGAAGTAATTCACTGGGATGAGCCCCAGTTTTTTGATGAGGTTGATAGTGTCATCAAAAGGCTGGAGTGGCACTCAGCGTTTTACCTACAAGCTAGACGCCTGATAGAAAACAACAAGGGTGTTTACAATGCAATGTTCCCGCACTACTTCTGCGATCAGTGGTATCAATCGTTGTCAGATGCCATCAAGCAAGCTCAAGTAACAGAACTTGAAACCAGCAAAGAGAAAGTTTTAGCGGATCTCTACCAACGCATGGAAACCATGAAAAACATGGATAAAGTGACGGAATCTGGAGATGAAGGAAGCGTAGGACGTTTGTGGGACATGGCTTCTGCTAAGTTGAGTAAAACAGACTTAACGGTAATGAAGCGTCACGCAGAGTTTTTAAATAAACACAAAGGCCTACAAGAGATCGCCGAGAAACTGGGACGTATGGCGGGCATGGAAGACGATCCTTCTTTATATAAAGCCCCTGTAGAAGAACTGCAGATGGTCGAAGAGAAAAGTGATGAAGCCGTTGACGATATCGTTGGGATTCATGAAAGCGATGATCTTAACAAGATGCTGCCAAACGAGACTATGTTCTTGGCGTACCCAGAGCTTGAAGTTATCTTCTACAAACACTTGGCGGATAAACGCTTACTGAGCTACCGCTCCAAAGGTAAGTCTCGTACGTTACGTAAAGTTAAGGCACAAAAGCCAGACAGTAAACAAGTTGATATCGAAAAGGGGCCGTTTATCGTTTGTGTAGACGCTTCCGGTTCTATGAGTGGTTTCCCTGAACAATCTGCTAAAGCAATGGCCTATGCACTAATGCAAATTGCTTTGGCGGAAGAGAGGGACTGTTACGTGATCCTTTTCTCTTCAGAACAGATCACTTATGAGCTAACAAGACAAGATGGCTTACGTGAAGCGAGCGACTTCTTGAGTTACTCATTCCACGGAGGCACAGATTTGGAACCTGTATTGATGAAATCGATCGATTTGATGACAGGTGACAAATACAAGAATGCCGATTTAATCGTACTGTCTGATTTTATTGCCCCTAAGCAGTCTGATGAGATGATCGCTCAGGTTGAAAAGCTGAAGGAACATAAAAACCGTTTCCACGCAGTGAGCCTTTCTAAGTACGGCAATCCTCAATTGATGAGCATGTTTGATCATTGTTGGGCATATCACCCGAGCTTGGTTGGTCGTTTCATGAAAAAATGGTAGATCGTGAATCATTAGTTTAAATCATTTCACTGTATGTTTTTTAGCTGAAAAGATCGAACATGCAGCGATTTGATTTAAATGTCAGCAAGCAGAATTTAAATTCACTTTTTTGTTTGACTATCTCTCCTTAATCCGTAAAGTAGGCACCCGAACACAGTGGAGTGACTTACTAAGTCCCTAACGTGTTTGAATAAAAGGCGCCTTGGCAGAGTGGCTATGCAGCGGATTGCAAATCCGTGGACCTCGGTTCGACTCCGGGAGGCGCCTCCATTCTTTCTCTTAGTTTGATAAGTTAAGATAGATTCGAATGAAATTGCGATACTAGCTCAGTTGGTAGAGCGCAACCTTGCCAAGGTTGAGGTCATCGGTTCGAACCCGATGTATCGCTCCAAATTTTGTAGTGTTGATTGATATTGACATTAAGGTGGTGTTTTACTTTTCAGTAATCGGCATCGCAATAAAGAATTGCGTGCCCTGGTGGTGGAATTGGTAGACACAAGGGATTTAAAATCCCTCGACGTTCGCGTTGTGCCGGTTCAAGTCCGGCCCGGGGCACCATCTATTTGGTTGTTACTTACCTAGGTGGCTTCCGAAAGAGTTGTTCTCTTAAAACACAATTGAAGGCGCCTTGGCAGAGTGGCTATGCAGCGGATTGCAAATCCGTGGACCTCGGTTCGACTCCGGGAGGCGCCTCCATCATTCAGGAAAAACCAGTCCTAGCGGCTGGTTTTTTCGTTTCTGGCGCATTACTTTTTATCTGCTTATCTGCTTATCTGCTTATCTGCTTATCTGCTTATCTGCTCTGTTTCAGCATTTTGTATTTATTTTTCACTTTGTTTTCTACAACTCGTTTTTTGTGGCTGCATAATCTTTATCTTTAATAAACCAGTAAATAAATCAAAGTCACAATTAAACATAATGCCCAATTTGTTTCATCTTTTTTGGGGATAACCTTAATAAAAACATAAGTATGGGTGATAGGATTTCTCTTTATATTTCTTTAATTGTCCTATAAGAGGTTCTTAATATGCAATTAAGTCTAAAAAGGAAAATGGTTTTCTCTGTAGTTTTGGCGATTGTTTTTACATCCGCAATTCTTCTTTTTATGGGTTATAAGATTTTTCAAAGTAAAAGCTGGCAGGCTATAGAGAGTGAAAGTCGTAACACGTTGAACGCCCATGCTAAAGGGATCAGTGATTGGTTTTACGACAAGAAACAAGCCGTACATGGTCTTAAACAACAAGTTCAACTTAACCCTTCATTAGATATTGTCCCATATTTACGTCAAATCCTTGCCTCTGGTGGCTTTGGATTGAGTTATTACGGTAACAAAGACGGCGAAATGTTCCGTCATGATCCTTCCCTCAATAAAGCAGGGTATGACCCAAGAGTTCGTGGTTAGTATAAAGAGACGTTAGCGAAAAACAAAGCCGTCACAACTAAGCCATATGTAAGCGTCACGATGCAGACGCTTGTGGTTACACTGATCGATCCGGTCACCGAGAACGGGTCTATTATTGGTGTTGTTGCTTCGAACCTCGCCCTGGACAAGCTGATTAAAGACGTATTAGCTATCCAGGTGCCAGGAAATGGTCGAGCAATTCTTATCGACAAACAAGGTACCGTTGTCGCTCACTAAAACGAAGACTTTATTCTCAAACAGGTGAACGATATCGCTCCTGAGCTAAGTGTTGCTAGTTTAAACAGTGCAGCGCAGAATCTAACGACGATCTTTACCCAAGTTGATGGTCATGAACGAGTGATCATGGCAGAGCCAATCAGTGGTACGGACTGGTTGCTTGTGATTGAGATGGATAAAGATGTTTTGGAACAACCTCTATTTGACATGTTGGTCAGTTAGATCACGACAGGTTTGATTGTTCTAATTGTGATGGCTGCGGCTACGTCTTGGTTTGTTGCTCGCCAGTTGGTAGATCTAAGACGAGTAAGTGAAGCTCTGGCAGATATCGCAGAGGGTGACGGTGATTTAACTCAACGCCTTTAAGTCTCCAGCAAAGACGAAGTTGGTCAGCTCGCTGATAAATTTAATGTGTTTGTCGATCGACTGCATGGAATGATGACCAACGTTACGCAAGTCTCTACAGCGATGAACGACGCTGCTGAGCATGCCAATGAGAGTGCTCTAAAACGTAGCGATAGCGTAAGCCGACAGCAAGATGAAATTACGATGGTGGCAATAGCGGTAACTGAAATGGAGACTGCGACGGCTGAGATAGCTTCTAACGCGGACAATACAGCGAAAAGTGCGAGTCATTCAGTTGAATTAAGCGAACAAGGCTTCCAACAGATGGCAAAAAGCCAATCATCAATCAATGAGCTTGCTACTGAACTGACGAGCGCTGTATCTATCATTAGTGAGTTGGAAGAACATGGACAACAAATCGCGTCTATCTTAGCGACGATACGCGAGATAGCTAAACAAACTAACCTATTAGCACTTAATGCTGCGATTGAAGCGGCGAGGGCTGGGGAACAAGGTCGTGGCTTTGCGGTGGTAGCGGATGAGGTTCGAGTACTGTCTCAACGTACTCATGCGTCAACTGAAGAAATAGAAGATAAGATCAAGCGTTTGCAGCAAGCAACGAATAGTGCGGTTAAAGTGATGACTCAAAGTCACGATATGGCGGAGACAAGCGTGCACGATGTTGATATGGCTGGAGAGAGTCTCGCTCAAATCCGTGAAGCGATTCAAGTTATCAGTGATATGGCGACTCAGATTGCTTCTGCTGCTGAAGAGCAGTCACTGGTCACAGCGGAAATCAACGCTAATACAGAATCAGTTCGTGAAGTGAGTGACGTTATGGCGCTTGATGCGACGGATGCAGTGTCTCAGCCTGATCAGCTAAGCCATTTAGCGAGTGAATTGAAACAAGAGTTGTCTCGATTTAAGCTTTAACAACTAATGCACGATCGAGATAGGCTAGGAAATTCAGAGCACAGACTGTACTCAGTTTGTGCTCTCTCTTTATGGTGGTGAGACGAGTCTCAGTGCTGATCAAAAAAGTCTTTATTACGTATGTATTTACTCATCAAGTGATAAGAGAATGGCCTAATCAACCAACTAAAGAGGGATCGCCCTAAGCGAATAAAAGTCGGTGTATTTTCATAGATACGCCCGTTATAAAGCCAAAGTATCTTCCCCACATGCCAATACAGTAAAGGTACTGGTGGCATGAAGGTAACAATGTCAATGTCACAACAAATGCGGTAGGTCTTTTTACTCAAGCGATAATGTTTCTTGAAGTTCCAATCACCAATAGCAGGCTGTCCAAAGGTCACGATACGTTTTATGCAGCCCGGGTATTTCTTGTCAAAATAATCCGCAATGACACAACCAATCGCACCGCCAGAAGAGTGCCCGGTAATAGCGATTCTTTTTCCTTGTTCTAATAAGGGGACGAGAACCGTTTCTAGTCGCTCAATCACATTCAAGCCTAACTTGTCTTCATTTCGACTTGGTTGACTCTCTTGAAACATCAGGTGATAAAACCCAGCGTGAACTCGATAGTTGAGTCCAATTCTTTTGCAGCTTCTCGTCCATAAAGCAAAGTTAAACAGCCAATCTGAAACACTGTGTGACCCTTTAATAACCACGACCACTTCATCTTTGTCTTTACTCCACAGCACGCGAATCATGGTTTTACCAAACTCACTTTTGATGACTCTCTGACCGTTTGGAGCAAACCCATAACGAGTTTGTTTGAACCCACGAGAGTAGGCGAGGTTACAGAGAACGGCATAGCGCTCATACTGGTATCGTTTTAGTGGTTTCACGGGCTCTCATCGTTTTAACTGTATCTTAACTAATATAGCCCTAGATTGTGAAACAGAGATGAAGGGGGTTAATAAAGGCTGGAATGGCGTTCGGTCCGTAGTAAAGCTATTCTAAATAACCCATGTGATATTAATTTGTAACATTGGGTAATAATTATTAATAACAACTTGTGGTTTGTTTACTAAGTAAGCTTTTTCATGCAATGAAGTTTGTAACTCAGATGAATACAATGGGTTACGTAACCTTACATTATAAGAAATTTAATATGATAGTATCTTCGAAATTTCGAAGATCTCAAGATAATGTAAAAGGTTCTATTCATGCTATCAAAAAGTCAATCGTATAAGTTAACGTTTTACGGGGTATTAAAAAGCTTATATAGATTACTTCCTGTACTACCTTCAAAAACTAAGATGTCTAAGAACCTTAGGCTTGCAGAGTTATATGTACAAAAAAAAGACTATAAAAATGCTATTAGAATGATAGAAGAGTTAGTCTACAAATTCGAAAAAAGCGAATACTGTTTCATGTTATTGAATTTATATCTAATGATTGGTGATTTAGAAAAATCTAAAGCGCTTGAAGTGTCATTAGATTCGACCAGTGAAAGTACTAACCTTGTAAAGAGCTTGGATATCTTAAACTCAAGTGTGAACGACTCTGATAAAGTGGCTTTTATCAAATCATACATTGCGAGCAAAGGAGCTTCTTCAGTACTTATTGATGTTAAAAGTGGAGGACAGCATTTAACTAAACTGTCTAAAGAGGAAAGGGATCTTGTTAAAAACACCAAGCTCTACCTAAAGCAGCGAAGAGATTGGAGTCGTAGGAATAGTCCACCGACTTACATCAAATCGCTCTATAACAAAGATGAGCAAAACAAAATTGATGAGTTGTTTAGTGATGTATTGCCTATTGTAAGAGCGACCAAAGTATCTTTATCTGATCATGATAGCTCAGTTATATCTGTACAAAATGGGTTTAGAGCGACCACAGGTCAACCAGAAGCGGCAGATCGCCGAGTGCTTTTCTTCGGAGCATCAACAACTTTCTCGTATGGTATGAGCGACAAAAATACGATTGTAAGTCAGGTTCAGAAAAATATTAATAAAGTAACCGATAATGTAAGAGTTGAAAATCATGGTGTACTAGGGATGAATTTGCTTCTAGCAATGAATAATTTGGTACAAACTGAGATCAAGGAGGGTGATGTAATTGTTTTTTTCAACTTTGATGAATTCAAAAATGTTGAAGATCCGTCTGTACTATCGATTGATCTTAACGATGTTGACCGAGGAAGTGACTTTTTCATTGATTTAAATGCCCGTCATTGTCATTACTCTCCTAAGGGGAATAAGGTAATGGCAGAGATCGTGACAAATAAGTTAATACCTGTGTTGAAAAGTGAACCTTTACCGTCTCAATTCGACTTAGATAATAGAATGTTGTGTGTTCTAGAAAAGTTCAAGTACTTCCTATTCAGACATACTGCGCAGGCGCTTGAATCTTGTGAAATGAAATCTTACTTAGAGTTATTGGATCAACACGCTACAGAAGATGAAGGTGTCATAGGTAGCGTAGCGGTTAATTGTAACCCTATTACTAAGGGGCATTTGCACTTAATCGAGCACGCGGCAAGAAGTGTCGATAAGTTGTTCATTTTCGTTATCGAAGAAGACAAATCTTTCTTTAAATTTGAAGACCGATTTAAGTTAGTCTTTGAGAGTACCAAGCATATTAGCAACGTAACCGTTATTCGAGGCGGAAAGTTTATTTGTACTGAATTGACTTATCCTGATTACTTCGATAAAGAAACTTCTGAAGCTAAAGCTGATGCATCAATGGAAGCCTGGTTTTTCTGCGAGTACATAGCTAAGAAGCTGAATATTAGCAAGATATTCCTTGGGAATGAGCCAAAATGTCAAATTACCCAACAATACAACGAAAAAATGCAAGAGCTGCTCCCTGCATACGATATTGAAGTTGAAATCATTGAGCGTATTTCAACAAACGGTGTTGTGATCAGTGCTTCTAAAGTAAGAGAGTTCCTAGCTAATAGAGATTTTACTAGTATTGAAGCAATAGTACCTAAACCAACCTACTTATTTTTAAAAGAAAATTACTAGGTAAGATTTATAGGCCTTTAATTTACTCGCTAAGCCAGTTTTCCGACTGGCTTTTTATTTGAACTTTCGGGTGATCCATTATTTTACCAGAGATTTAGATTTGTCTTCAGACGAATGCTCTTGGTTTTGTGTTTGCCATTTGCGCAATCTGTAGTAATTTCAACCTCCAAAGTTCGATAATTAATCACTTGAATTAAAAGATAAAAATTATTGTTGACGAAATTTTTCCATCCGTTAAAGTACACCTCGTTCTCACGGCTTAGGTCGCTGAGAGATGGCGTTCTATTTCAGTAATAGGCACACATAATTGTGTTGCCCTGGTGGTGGAATTGGTAGACACAAGGGATTTAAAATCCCTCGGCGTTCGCGCTGTGCCGGTTCAAGTCCGGCCTGGGGCACCATCTATCTTGTTTCTACTTCTTAAGTAGAGTGATAAACAAAGAGTTGTTCTCTTAAATCACTATTAAAGGCGCCTTGGCAGAGTGGCTATGCAGCGGATTGCAAATCCGTGGACCTCGGTTCGACTCCGGGAGGCGCCTCCATTCTTTCTCTTAGTTTGATAAGTTAAGATAGATTCGAATGAAATTGCGATACTAGCTCAGTTGGTAGAGCGCAACCTTGCCAAGGTTGAGGTCATCGGTTCGAACCCGATGTATCGCTCCAAATTTTGTAGTGTTGATTGATGTTGACATTAAGATGGTGTTTTACTTTTCAGTAATCGGCATCGCAATAAAGAATTGCGTGCCCTGGTGGTGGAATTGGTAGACACAAGGGATTTAAAATCCCTCGACGTTCGCGTTGTGCCGGTTCAAGTCCGGCCCGGGGCACCATCTATTTGGTTGTTACTTCTCTAGGTAGCATCCAAAAGAGTAGTTCTCTTAAAACACTATTGAAGGCGCCTTGGCAGAGTGGCTATGCAGCGGATTGCAAATCCGTGGACCTCGGTTCGACTCCGGGAGGCGCCTCCATAATTCAAGTCGAAAGGCCAGCAGAAATGCTGGCCTTTTTGCTATATGGCATTCTTATCTATTGACTTTTCTATATTCCGTTGCCTACCTTTTTATCAAAAGGGCACTTCAATCTAATAGTTCAGACTTTTGTATCTCGTACTACTGATTTGTCACTTTATGTAGGCGTATGTTGAGCGATTCGAGCAGGCGACATCGTCGTGTGCAAGAAAACACTGCTGAATATTATTTATTGGCTAAGTCAGTAAACGGTTCTGAGCAATGATTACGTGTGTAAGCTTTGATAGGGGATTTAAGTAGTGTAAGAGAAGTATTTCATCACTCAGGTTTTCATATTTATACACACTTGGTCATGAAGGCATCGTGTTTTAGTCGCTTATTATCGTAATCATGACCATAAATAAAAATGATTGTCATTTACTTGCGTGTTGCCAGTCTGTTGTGAAATATTACAACAATCTTAACGGTGTGTTTGGTTGCTTGCTTATTAAATTGCTCTAAACCTTATCTAATCTACAGTTGTTCGTTTGCTATGGCTTAAATTCAGCCACTTCTACCTCTTTTGTTCTACCCCTTTGGGGTAGTTCGATTTCGTAATTGATTTACATCATATTTTCATTTTCTTTCATAATTCATTATTCGCTCAGTTAAGAAATATAACCTTCAGGAATTCTTATGAGCAAGATGAAGCTAGTCGTGATCGGTAACGGGATGGTAGGCCATCGCTATATCGAAGATTTGGTTGAAAAGACAGACGTTGCTAACATTGACATCACAGTCTTCTGTGAAGAGCCTCGCGTAGCCTATGATCGTGTACACCTTTCTTCTTATTTTTCACACCATACTGCGGACGAACTTTCTTTAGTTAAAGAAGGCTTCTACGAGAAACACGGCATCAACATGCTGATCGGTGAGCGCGCTATTAACGTTAACCGTGAAAAGAAAACAGTTTACTCAAGCACAGGTCGTGAAATTCAATACGACAAGCTAATCCTTGCTACTGGTTCATACCCATTCGTTCCGCCAATCAAAGGTAACGAAGGTAAAGATTGTTTCGTTTACCGCACAATTGAAGATTTGAAAGCTATTGAAGCAACCGCTAAGAATTCTAAATCTGGTGTGGTTGTTGGTGGTGGTTTACTTGGTCTTGAAGCGGCGGGCGCACTAAAAGCTCTTGGCGTAACTACGCACGTTGTTGAGTTTGCTCCAAAGCTAATGGCTGAGCAGCTTGATCAAGCAGGTGGCAACCAACTTCGTCAAAAAATCAAACGTATGGGCGTAAACGTACATACAAGCAAAAACACGCTTCAGATTGCTCCTGAAGGCACTGAAGCTCGTAACGTGATGCGTTTTGCAGACGGTACTGAGTTAGAAACAGATTTCATTGTATTCTCTGCAGGTATCCGCCCTCAAGACAAACTTGCTCGTCAAATGGGTCTGGGTATCGCGCCTCGTGGTGGTATAGAGATTAACGATCACTGTCAAACAACAGATAAAGACATCTACGCGATCGGTGAGTGTGCGTCATGGAACCAAACGTTCTACGGCCTAGTTGCTCCTGGTTACAAGATGGCGACAGTTGCAGTTGACCACATTGTTGGTAACGAAAGCACGTTCGAAGGTGCTGATATGTCTGCGAAGCTTAAGCTTTTAGGTGTGAAAGTAGGTTCTATCGGTGACGCAAACGGTCGTACTCCTGGTTGTAAGAGCTACGTTTATCAAAACGAAGAGCAAGAAGTTTACAAGCGTCTAATTGTTTCTGAAGACAATAAGAAGCTGCTTGGTGCAGTAATGGTTGGAGACACGTCTGACTACGGTGATCTTCTACAGCTTATGCTGAATGAAATCGACCTTCCTGAACATCCAGATGCGTTGATTCTTCCTGCACACGCCGGTGCTGAAAAACCAACACTTGGCGCAGACTCTCTTCCTGAATCTGCAGTTATCTGTTCTTGTTTTGATGTAACGAAAGGCAAGATCGCTCAAGCGGTTGCTGAAGGTCACCACACAATCGGTGATATCAAAGCAGTAACGGGCGCGGGTACTGGCTGTGGTGGTTGTATTCCACTTGTAACTTCAGTACTTAATGCTGAACTTGCTAAAGCTGGTGTAGAAGTTAAGAACGATGTGTGTGAGCACTTTGCTTACTCTCGCCAAGAGCTTTTCCACCTAATTCGCATTGAAGAAATCAAAACATTCGATGAGCTACTAGAGAAGTACGGTAAAGGCTACGGCTGTGAAGTATGTAAACCTCTAGCAGGTTCTATCCTTGCTTCTTGCTGGGGTGAACACATCCTTAAGCCTGAACTAGTGAAACTGCACGATACCAACGATAACTTTCTAGGTAACATGCAAAAAGACGGTACTTACTCTGTTATCCCTCGTATGGCGGGTGGTGAAGTAACGCCTCAAGCGCTAAGCGTTCTGGCTGATGTTGCGGCTGAATACAACCTTTACACTAAGATCACTGGTGCACAACGTATTGGTCTGTTCGGTGCTCAAAAAGATGACTTACCAGCAATCTGGAAGAAGTTAATCGCAGCAGGCTACGAAACGGGTCAAGCCTACGCAAAAGCACTTCGTATGGCTAAGACATGTGTTGGTTCTACTTGGTGTCGTTACGGCGTCCAAGATTCAGTTGGTCTTGGCGTGATGATCGAGAACCGTTACAAAGGCATCCGTACTCCTCATAAGATGAAGTTTGGTGTGTCTGGTTGTACTCGTGAGTGTGCTGAAGCTCAAGGTAAAGATTTAGGTATTATCGCGACTGATGCAGGTTGGAACATGTACGTATGTGGTAACGGTGGTATGAAGCCTCGTCACGCAGACCTACTAGCAAGCGACCTAGACCAAGAAATGTTAATCAAGTACATCGACCGCTTCATGATGTTCTATATCCGAACTGCTGCTCCGCTGCAACGTACTTCGGTATGGATGGATAACCTAGATGGTGGTGTGGATTACCTACGTGAAGTTATCATCGATAACAAGCTTGGTATCAACGACCAACTTGAAGCTGACATTGCTGGCCTTGTAGACAACTTTGCTTGTGAGTGGACAGACACTATCAACGATGAAGCTCAACTTAAGCGCTTCGCTCACTTCATCAACGCGGATGACCGTGATGATAACGTTGTGTTTGTTGATGACGGCCGTGAACAACACCGTCCAGCGACATTCATAGAGAAACATCCTGAAGCGAAGGGCGATATCCTTCACGTTGAACTGGTTTAATTGGGAGACGACATCATGGCATTTACCAAAGTTTGTAAGATCGTAGACATTATCCCAGGTACAGGTGTTTGTGCATTGGTTGCTGGTGAGCAAGTGGCTATCTTCCGCCCAACAAAAGCTGAAGAAGTGCAAGCGATTAGCAATACAGACCCTTACTTTCAATCTAACGTGTTATCTCGTGGTTTGATTGTAGAGCACCAAGACGAGCTTTGGGTGGCGAGCCCACTTAAGAAGCAACGCTTTAACCTGATAACAGGTGTTTGCATGGAAGACGAGAACTTCAACGTGAAAGCGTACAAAGCTCGTGTTACTAAAGGCGCTGTAGAAATCTCTGCTTAATCTTTTGATGAGTAAGATTTGATAGTTCAAGGGTTTTAGTTATCGATATTGCCTTAACTCGGCAACTAGAACCTTTTCCTATCCAATTTTAACTTTTAAATTTAACTTTTAAGGACAACCTTATGTCTACTGATTTTAAACCGGCAGAATTCGTTCAAACAATGATCGATGTAGGTGAAGCTAAAACCAAGACAGGTACTCGCGATCTTCTGATCCGAAGCACTATGGCTGGTATTATTCTTTCTCTTGCGGTTGTAGTAGCTATCACGACTATCGTTCAAACGGGTATCGGTATTGTTGGCGCGCTCGTGTTCCCTGTTGGTTTCGTAATTCTTAGTGTAATGGGTTACGACTTAGTAACGGGTGTGTTTGGTTTTGCGCCTTTAGCGAAATTCGACAACCGTCCGGGTATCACTTGGGGTCGTATTCTACGCTGTTGGGGGCTTGTTGGTTTGGGTAACCTTATCGGTTCTCTGATTGTTGCTTTCCTAGTTGCGGTTTCACTAACAGGTAACTTCTCTCTAGAGCCAAACGCTGTTGCTCAGAAGTTCATTGCAGTTTCTACTAGCCGTAGCCTAGGTTTTGAAAACATGGGTATGGACGGATGGATCACGTGTTTTGTTCGCGGTATCTTCTGTAACCTAATGGTTTGTCTTGGCGTAATTGGCAACATGACAGCACGTACTGTATCTGGCCGTGTAGCGATGATGTGGTTCCCAATCTTCATCTTTTTCGCACTAGTATTTGAGCACACAGTAGTAAACATGTTCCTATTTCCACTGGGTATGATTCTTGGCGCTGATTTCGGTATTGCGACGTGGTTGAACTTCAACCTTGTCCCAACAATCCTAGGTAACATCGTTGGTGGTTTGTTCCTAGCATGTGTTCCACTATTCCTAACTCACGCTAGAACAGCTCCTTCTCTAGGCGCTAAGTAATTCGAATACTCTAGGTTAAAGAGTAATTGATAAAGTGTGTTAAGCCCCAAACTGTTGATTTGGAGCTTTTTGGATCTCAACACTCTTTACTTAGATAGCAGTGCACCTAAGTTGGGCTACATGTGTTCGAGAATGGTGCAAATATCAGTGTTTACCAACGTAATAGATTGTTTTGTTATATAAACTTCTATCTTGATTAGAATTAATCGTGAAGTTTTACGGCAACAACTGATAGTCTAAGAAGTAAGGATATTGCTGATTCATTGAATGATGGATCATCAAACAGAATTAAGCTTGAAATATAACAAGCTAACTTTCGGAGCAAAGTATGTCAGAAGTATCGCCATCGAATGTTAATAAAGAAAGCAATGGATTTGTATCACTGGTTGGTGCTGGGCCGGGTGACCCAGACTTGTTAACGTTAAAAGCAGCACGCGTCATCCAAAAAGCGGATATACTGGTTTACGATCGTTTAGTATCAAAAGATATCTTGGCGATGGCAAACCCAGAAGCAGAGATGTTGTATGTAGGTAAAAAGCTCGACCACCACTGTGTTCCACAAGACCAAATTAATCAATTACTGGTCACTAAAGCTCACGAAAACAAGCATGTAGTCCGCTTAAAAGGTGGGGATTCGTTTATCTTCGGCCGTGGTGGGGAAGAGTGTGAAGCGCTTGCAGAGAACAATGTTAAATTTGAAGTCATTCCTGGTATTACTGCCGCTTCGGGTGCTACGGCTTATGCGGGTATTCCACTGACGCATCGCGACCACGCTCAAAGTGTTCAGTTTATAACTGGTCACCTTAAAAAAGACGGCGAAGATATTGATTGGCAATCTCTGGCACAACACAATCACACTATCGTATTCTACATGGGATTAAAAGAAAGCCCGAATATTCAGAAGAACCTACTTGATAACGGCATGCGCGCAGATATGCCAGTGGCTATCATTGAAAATGGGACGCGCCGAGAGCAGAAGGTGTTTCGAGGTGGATTGACTGACCTAGCAAACCTCGCCAGCGTCGCGATGAGCCCCGCACTGATTGTGGTTGGAAGTGTGGCCCAACTCCATGACAAACTTGATTGGTTTTATAAGTAATTGATTCAAAATTAACTTTCGTCTTGTGAGTCAGATTCTGCAGCGGCTGCTTTGTCGCTGCATTTCTTGTTGACGCATTGGCATTTCATCAATAATGTCGGTGATGACGTTCCAATCCGTTTTACCATTCCAACGATGCTTTTCTTTGCCGTCTTTGCCAATTAATACTGCAGTGTGAGAGCCCTTTGGAATCTCATAAATGCTAGTCACTGCTTCTAAGTTAAACTCTTCCTCAAGCCAAGTGGGGACGGTGTATCCGCTCTCTGCTATCACCATTATGACAACATCTCTTTCGTTCAGCTGGCAGTTATTTATCAGCACTTCATTAAGAAACTCTTTTACCACCGAGTCTTCCTCTGGTGCGAAATAAATGACGCTGCGATGAGGCAGTGGCTGAGAATGGGAATAGGCTGGATAGGCAAACACCGAATGAGTGGAGAGGCTCGAAATCAACACGATGCTGAAAGTTATCAGCTTGATCAAAGTTAACAAACTATTGGAAGGAGCTAGAGCGGCCCTTGTGGTGTTGTCGAAGCTTATGTGAGATTTGTGTTTTTGTCGGTGTAGCATAGACAACCTCCCTTAAATAGCCTGTTAGCTTTACTTGTATCTCTAATCGCTAGCACTTGTATAGTGGATACCAAGGTCAAAAACGATTGTCCAGTTTGATAAACATCTGTTAAGCATAGTTAGGATTACGTTAAACATGCTTAGATTTACGTTAACCATAACCAACAGGTTCATTTTTATTGGATAAAGCGACTCGCATTTTAGGGTTGAATAGAATAGGGTATACCGAAAATCTAAAGGTATGAATTTATGGAAAACATAGCTATTTTGGTCGATGTTCAAAACGTTTACTACACAACACGAGACAAATACCGTTCTAATTTTGACTACAACCAATTTTGGTATGTAGCGACAGAAGGTCGAAATGTTGTTGCGGCTCATGCGTATGCGATTTCTAGTCAAGATCCTAAGCAGCGTCAATTCCATCATATTCTGCGTGGTGTGGGTTTTGATGTGAAATTGAAGCCATTTATTCAGCGTCGTGATGGCAGTGCGAAAGGTGACTGGGATGTTGGTATTGCCTTAGATGCCATCGAACTAGCAGAGAATGTGGATACAATCGTTTTAGTCTCTGGAGATGGGGACTTTGAGATCCTCGTGGAAAGAATTAAACAGCGCTTTGGCAAAAAAGTGGAAGTGTACGGTGTACCCGGGCTTACTGCTCAAAATCTTATCGATTCTGCGTCAAAGTTCGTTCCGATTGAAAAAGATTTCCTACTATAGAGTAAATCTCTCATTTACAATTGAAATTAACAATAACGATAATTAGAATGCAAACTATTATTATTTATTGGTTTGTATGATGTCGCGCGTTTTAGTTGTTGATGATGATATTCAGTTGTGTGAATTATTGGGTGAAGTTCTAGAGAATGAGGGGTATCACGTTGATACCGTTCATTGTGGTGAGGCTGCACTAGAGTTTATCCAATCCAATCTTGTTGATTTAGTGTTACTTGATGTGATGCTGCCTAACCTCAGCGGTATGCAAGTAGCAAGGCGAATCTGTCAGCGATTTGCTACGCCTATCTTGATGCTAACGGCACTCAATGACGATGCATCGATGCTTGATGGTTATCAAGCTGGAGCCGATCAATACATCGCTAAACCTTTCAATGTTCCTGAGCTACTGACTCGTATCAAGGTTATCTTACGTCGAGTTGGATTTGAGCGTCAGAGACAGTCTCTAGCTTCATCTAACCATGGTTTGTGTGAACGGATTTCTCGTTTACCGCTAACTGGTACAGAAAAAGATCTGCTTGATTATTTGATTAAGAATGACGGCATTGTTGTATCTAAGTCTGACTTACAAATACATGTCTTAAAGAAAGAGCTGTGTCCCTTTGATCGCAATCTAGACATGCACATCAGTAATATCCGTCGGAAGCTAGTACAGGCAGGGTTGTCTAAACAGCATATTAAAACGGTTCGTGGTAAAGGATATAGTTACCTAGTGTCGGTTGGAACATGAGTGCCAAACTAATACGTTGCCCCGACTTCATTGCCAAACGTAAAGATGGATTAACGTTCCAACTTTTCTCATATCTGACGATCATCCTTGTCAGTATCTTTATTTTTCAAGCTGTTGCCGAAAAGGCGTTGATGAAGGCACTACTTAAGGTGCCTGATTCTGTTAAGCAAGAAATGTTGGATCTCGCCTATCAAGCCGATGTGTTAATTGAACATGGGGATATGGATGAGCTGGCTGATTGGGCCAATGCTCAACAGTACTATTTGTTTGTTTTAGACAAAAATAATCATCCTCTGACACATCGGCACATGCACCCTCATTTTGAGTTCAAGTTACGTTTCTTGAGAACGTTAGATCATCAATTGGATGCCGTTGTTAATCGGCCAATTTTTGGTCTACCCCTAGAAAGCGGTAATAGCTTAGTTATCCAATTGCCACACCGATTCCATCCCGCAAATTCGTTTGGCTTGTATTCGTCATTGATGAAGGTATTCATCGCTTTCATGATCCTTTCTTTGTTCTCTTTAATCATGGCAAGAAGACTACAACAACCTTTGGATCGTCTAAGAGAAGCGAGTCGACGTTTGGCGCAGGGTGACTTCTCTGTACAAGTCGTATCTGAATTAAAATCAAACACACGAGAGTTTAATGAACTGGCTGTAGATTTTGATCATATGACGTTTGAGATTAAATCCTTGGCAGAAAAACAACGCCGCTTGATACGAGATGTCTCTCATGAGCTCAGAACCCCGTTAGCAAGGCAAAACCTCGCTCTGCATCTGTTACGTAATAAGGTGGATGAGAAGAGTACTGGGCTGCTTGACCGTATGGAAAGTGAAACTGAAGAGATGAACAAACTAGTGGGCGAAATCCTCGAGTTTAGTCGCTTAGAAACCTCTCGTTACGATTCCAAGCTCAGCTTGATGCAGCTTGAGCAATATTGTTCGATGCTTATCGCGCAAATGCAAAATGACTTAAAACCCAATCAAACGCTAGTGGGTGATTTAGATATTCCAACCTCGATGGTGAACATTGATGAACGATTGCTTTTAAGAATCATAGGCAATTTGGTTGGTAATGCGATTAAGTATGCGGGTGAGCATGCACATATTTCGGTCACGACGTATGAAAAGACTGTTGATCAGCGTTACAGTGTCATTTCTGTAGAAGATGATGGAGAAGGAATTCCTGATACCCAAATTGCAGGTATCTTTGATCCGTTTACTCGTATTGAAACCGCTAGAGACAAGCAGTCTGGTGGCTACGGCCTGGGCCTTGCCATCGTGAAAGAGGCAATGGTTGTTATGAATGGTCATGTGACGGCGGAGAATAGAGAAAATGGGGGACTCAGAGTGAATCTAATGTTCCCAATTTGTGAGCCCGTTAATTGACCTTGCCGTTCTGGTTATATTAAGGCTGGAGTATTGATATTAATGGTTGATACCCAAACCCCATAAAAAACGCCACAGCAAATACTGTGGCGTTTTTTGTGTTTCTAGCTAAAGCGTTAGCCATTATTTGCGCTTTAGCTTGAAGCTGGGCTGTTAGATTACGCTTCTTGGCGTGATAGCTTAACTTCTTCTTCTTTCTCACCTGCTGCAGGGTTGTTGAAGCGCGACTCATCAAGAGCGCCTTCAGACTTGGCAACGATGATAGATACGGCACTATCACCGGTGATGTTTACAGCGGTACGGATCATGTCTAGAAGACGGTCAACACCCATAATTAGAGCGATACCTTCTAGTGGTAGGCCAACTTGGTTCAATACCATCGCTAGCATAACCAGACCAACACCAGGGACACCTGCAGTACCTACAGAAGCCAAAGTCGCAGTTAGGATAACCATTAGGTAATCGCCCATAGTAAGGTCGATGTTGTATGCTTGTGCGATAAACGCAGTCGCAACACCTTGCATGATTGCAGTACCGTCCATGTTCACTGTCGCACCTAATGGAACAGTGAATGAAGCAACTTTGTTGTCTACACCCATGCGGTTCTTAGCGGTTTCCATTGTTACAGGAATCGTTGCGTTTGAAGAGGCTGTTGAGAACGCAAACATGATCGCATCTTCCATCTTACGCAGGAACGTAATAGGGTTAAGGCCAGTGAACCCTTTAAGCATTGCACTGTAAGTCACTAAACCGTGCAATAGGAGAGTGCCTGCAAGTACAAGGAAGTATTCTGCTAAGCTCCAAATTGCGTCCAAACCTAAACCAGAGAAAAGTCTTGCCATTAAGAAGAATACGCCAAAAGGAGCAAGGTTCATCAGCAGAGCAACAAGCTTCATGATCACTTCGTTTAGGTCTGCAAATACAGCAGCAATACGTTCGCCTGGTTTACCAGCAGCACTAATTGCGACACCGAATAGCACAGCAAATACGATCACTTGTAGTGTTTTGCCCTCAGCCATCGCCTGAATAGGGTTGGTTGGGAACATATTAATGATGACTTGGCCCAAAGAGGGGGCATCCGCTGACTTAAACGAGCTCGCAGCAGTCAGATCCGCACCAGCACCAGGTTGGAATAGGTTACCGATCGTCAATGCTAGAGTGATAGCAACGGCTGTAGTACCGATATAAAGTGCAAGCGTTTTGCCACCCATACGGCCGAGAGTTGATAAGTCTTTAAGGGAACTTGTACCACACACTAGCGACACGAAGACTAGAGGGACAACAAGCATTTTTAAACTTGCGACAAAAATTTGACCGCCTACTTCAAAGAGTCCGTTAACGATGTAGTTGTTAACAAATCCACTTTCTGCAAAAAGGGATTGAATGGCAAATCCCGTTAATATACCCACGACCATACCAAGAATTACTCGGCCAGTCAGAGACATAGGTTTTTTGGTATTCATTTAGAACACTCCTTATTATTTATAACTTTGATACCTTTTCAAAGTGAGCAGGAGATTAGCAGTCGGATAATCAAATCGAAAAACAAAAAATGAATTTGGAATTATAGATGTGATCAAAATCACTGATAAATGTGTAAATTAAACAAATTTAAATAAAATAATTCACTAATAATTAACATTTATCGAGGCTTTTATACATAAAAACGCGAAATCAAAGCTAATAATTAAGATAAGATAAAATTTTTATCGTTTTTTGATTGTTAGATTGAGTGAATAAATAACGCTGTTTCAAAATTTTTAACGGTGGTGGTGGGGACCCGAACAAAAACACTTCTAAGTATCTGTATTGAATCAGGTTCTGTTACATCTAATGAATAACGCTTACCAAGACCTCAACAAAACTTTACGAATGCAAAGAATGTAAATTCAATGCAAATGGTAATAGTTATCACTTATATTCTCTCGCGAAAAGATTCAGTGGTACCGGTAACGGTTCTGAGAGCACATTAAATAATTAATCCAAGTGCTCGTACAAAAAGAATAAAAGCGGAGTAAAGGACATGTTTTCAAAGAGCCCATTGGCTTTAGTGATCGGCGCAGTATTAGCTTCACCAGCAGTATTGGCAGAAACAGCAAAAACAGACGAGCACATGGTTGTTGAAGGTCGTGACTACGGTTACAAAGCCGACACGAATACAACAGCAATGCGCATGGAGGCGACTCAATTAGAGACTCCGGGGCAAGTTTCAGTAATCGATGAGCAAATTATCGATGAACAGCGTGCATCAACTCTTGGTGAAGTTCTAAAGAACGATGCATCTATTTCCGCAGGTTCAAAATCTACAAACCGTGAACGTTTCAATCTACGTGGTTTCGAACTAGATAGTGGTTCAAGCTACCTGCGTGACGGTGTTCAACATTGGTCTCATTATCGTCAACCTATCGAGCTTTTAGAGCGTGTAGAAGTGTTGAAAGGACCTGCTGGCCTCCTTTATGGTGAATCAACACCGGGTGGCTTAGTAAACATGGTTTCTAAAAAGCCAACTTACGAGACACAAGTGTCTGTTAGCCAAGATATTGGTTCAGATAACTACACTCGTACAGTCGCAGATGTGAGCGGCTCTTTAAACGAAGCTCAAACGTTGAGAGCGCGAGCTATCGTCTCTCAAGAAAATCAAGATTCATACCGCACGCGCTTTGATGGTATAGACGCAGAAACTGACCGTTTTGTTGGTGGCCTATTTGTCGATTACGATATTAATGATGACGTAATGCTATCTCTGCACTATGACCGTACTCAAGAGTTAGGTGATCTAGACAATGGCTCAGAGATTGACACTGCAACTGGTAAAGTAATTGATCCAAATACAGTAACTGATCAACGTTTTGCACAAACAGACAATGACGTAGCGAACTACGGTGCTGCTATTGCAGCTAATCTGAATGAAACATGGTCTGTTAAAACAGGTATTAGCCGTCAGTTCTACGAGCGTCAGCGTACTGAATCGAACAATACAGTATACAGCGATAAAAACGGCGGTTACGGCTACAAAGTATCAGATCGTCACGACGAGTGGACGTTTGACACGGCTTACGTAGATTTTACTGGTGATTTCGATGCTCTAGGTGTAAACCACCGACTACTTGTTGGTGTTAATGGCCTTCATTACGATTACGAGCGTTTATACGACTCTGGTTACACTTGTGTTAATGCAACTGAAGCAGAAGCAGAAGCTGCATGTGGTAATGGTTTTGATATGCCTTCTAACGTTAGCTACAAGAACGACAATGAAGTATCTCACTCTGAAAGCCAACACTACGGTCTATATGTTCAAGACTTAGTAACACTTAACGAACAGTGGCAAGTTCTTGGTGGCGTTCGTTTCGCATACGACAAAACGACGAGCAGTTCTAATCAAGAAGAGAGCTACAACAACATTCTTCCTAAGTTTGGTGTAATTTACTCTCCGGCTTCAAATGGTTCAATTTACGCAGTTTACTCTGAAAGTTTTGAACCTGTTGGTGAAATCACAGATCAAGACGACGTGAACTTTGGTCAGTCTCAAGATGCTAAGAAAGGTACACTTTACGAACTAGGCTCTAAGTGGGAACTGTTTGATGAGCGTTTGTTAGTATCAGGAGCATTGTTCCAGATCACTCAATCGAACATGCAAGTGACTGAAGATCTAGACCCAGCAAGTAATAACGGCAAAGAAACACGTACAACTCAAGTTGGTGAACAAGTTCACACTGGTGTTGAATTGGCCGCAACTGGCTACGTGACGGAAGCATTCTCTGTAAGTGCATCTACAATGTTTCTAGATGCTGAGTACCAGAATGACCCAGCTCTTGAAGGCAAAACACCTGCTGATGTACCAGAGTTTACTGCGAGCATTTGGTCTACTTACTCGTTCAATAACGGTACTGATGTAAACCTTGGTGTTTACCACGTAGGTGAGCGTTACACAGAGAGCTCTAACACCTTCAAAAAAGACGCATACACTCGTGTAGATATGGGCATTGCACATACTATCAAATATGACGAGAACTTAGATTTTGTTGCTCGCTTCAATGTAGAGAACTTATTTGATACAGATTACCTTGAAGGTGGTAGTACAAGCGGTGTAGTTGTGGGCGAAGGTCGTAACTACATGGCTACTTTACAGGTAAAATACTAATTTGTTAGCAGGGTACTGTTTGTAGCCTAAATATGAAGGGGGAGGTTTCGGCTTTCCCCTTTCGTGATTCTGCTATTTAATAAAAATATCCCTAGTAATGCGAGTGATTTTTAATGATAATGAGACTGCTTATCAATAAAATTCATTTGAACTTCTTCTATAGTAAATGACTACAATTATGAATCTTTTAAAAACTAGCCTAGCGCTTGCCATCAGTGTGGTAGCAACGTCTTCTATGGCCAATAGCTTGGATCAAGCTCAATCAATTCAGAACAAGACCAATAACGCATCGGCTTCGAGCCAAAAGGTTATTGATAAAAGCTCCCAAGCAACTCTAATGCTTCAAGCTGAAATTGAGCGTCTTCAAGAAGAAGTCAAAAATCTAGAAATCTATCATGATCACCTTGCTGCTCTGGTTGAAAGCCAAAATCAAGAAGCTGAGAGTATTGAAGGGCAGATCGAAGAGATTAAATACACGCGCCAAGGCGTTGTGCCTTTGATGTATCAAATGATCGATGGCCTGCAACAGCTGGTAGAAAAAGACGTACCGATTAAGAAAGAGCAGCGTCTAGAGAGAGTTGAAAAGCTTCAAGCAATGATGACTCGTGCAGACGTAAGTGATGCTGAGAAATACCGCCGTATTCTAGAGGCGTACCAAATTGAGATGGATTATGGCATTAAGCTTGGTGCATACCAAGGTCGCGTAGAACTGGCGAGCGATAAAACGATTGAAGCAGACGTACTGCACTTAGGACGTATCTCTTTAGTTGCTCGTAACTTAAATGGCAGTCAGTACTGGGCTTGGAATCAAACAGCAGCTCAATGGCAAGAAGTTGATTCTTCGATGAAGTCTGAGCTCGATAAAGCGTACGATATTGCTAGTCAACAAGCGGCTCCAAGCTTGATTACTTTACCTGTTTCTTTCACTGTTGCGGAGGTTAAGTAATGAACTTAAAGCCATTAGTAGCATTGCTTTGTATCACGTCTATTTCCTTTTCTGCTTTCTCTGCTTCTGATACAACGGCTCAGCTAATTAACAAAGCGAAATCAGAAAATCGCGCTCAAGCTTCTCATAATGTGGTTCGTGAAGCTGACTTTAAAAAGACTGAACAAGAACTGAAAGCGATCAAAGTGCAACTTGAAGCGAAACGTAAATCGGTTCAAAACGCAACAGACGTTCTTACTAAAACGTTTAGCGATAACGAGAATAAGCTGGCTCGCTTAGAAGAAAAGCTGCGCTTAGAAACAGGTAGCCTTGGTGAGCTATTTGGTGTTGTTCGTCAAAACGCGAAAGAACTGGGCGCAGAACTTAGCTCAACAGTAAACAGCGTTGATCGCGCTGAGCATACAACGAGCGTTGAACAAATTATCGATGCGAAATCACTACCATCAATGCGCCAGCTTTCTGGCTTGTGGATGAGTATGGTAGAGCAGATTCAAGCGAGCTCTGAGCTTAGCAAATTTCAAATTGCTTTCATTAATGGTGAGGGTAATACACAAAATGTTAATGCTTATCGTCTTGGCTCGATTGGTCTAGTGACGGATCAAGGTTACGTTAGCTGGAACACTGAGCGTGAAGACGCCATCGCATACCTTAAACAGCCAGAAAATGGTCCAACGCTAACATCACTTTCTGCACTGGCAAATGGTGAAGTAGCAAATGTAGTTGTCGATCCTTCACGTGGATTCATGTTGGAGCAGTTGGCGCTAACACCTAGCCTATCTGATCGCCTTCAAGCGGGTGGTGTAGTTGGTAAAGTGATTCTTGGCTTACTGGCTATTGGTTTAATTATCGCATTGGTGCGTGGCGTGTCTCTATCGATTGCTCGTCAGAAAATTCGTGCGCAGCTTAAAAACCCTGAGAAAGCGGGTGACAACCCTCTAGGTCGTGTTCTTGCCGTGTACAACAAAGAGCAAAACCAAACGGTTGAAGCGTTAGAGTTACGTTTACTAGAAGCGGTTGTTGATGAACAAACTCACTTAGAGAAAGGTCTATCAATGCTTAAGTTATTGGCAGCGCTAGCACCAATGTTAGGTCTTCTAGGTACAGTAACGGGTATGATCGAAACGTTCCAGGTGATCACACAGTTTGGTAATGGCGACCCGAAGGTAATGGCGGGCGGTATTTCGATGGCGCTTGTAACAACCGTACTTGGTCTTGTTGCTGCAATGCCTCTTCTACTGGCACACAACATTCTTAGCACTCAAGCAGAAAACATCCGCAACATCCTTGAGAAGCAAGGTATTGGTCTTGTTGCTGAACAGGCTGAAAAGCCAACTGAATCGAGCGCTGTTGTGTCACCAGTTGGGACTGCTGCGTAATGGATATTTTGTCGGGTTCTCTATTACCAGCGAGTTGGTTAACGAGTGACTGGCTGCTGTCTTTATCAAGCTTTATGGAGCAGGGCGGTTTCGTCTTGTGGTGGCTAGCGGCTGTTGTCCTAGTGTATTGGGTGCTTGTGGTAGAGCGCGTTTTATATCTCGCGTTCTACTTTCCTAAGCAACGCCAAGCTTGGATAGCAAAGTGGCATGAAAGAGAAGATCACTCTTCTTGGCATGCCAAGTCCATTCGTGAAGGTTGGTTAGGTCAGGCCAGTATCTTGCTTAACCAAAACTTGAATTTTATTAAGCTATTAGTGGCTATCTGTCCGATGTTGGGCTTGTTAGGTACCGTAACCGGTATGATTTCTGTTTTTGATGTCATGGCGACACAAGGCAGCAGTGATCCTAAATTGATGGCTTCAGGCATTTCCTTGGCAACACTGCCAACTATGGCGGGTATGGTAGCCGCCTTGGCGGGTATGTTCGTACACGCTAGATTAGCCAAAGTGTGCAATCGCTTAGAATTGAAATTAGAAAAATCTTTAAGGAGTCAACGATGAGACTCGGTCGACGTCATTCTAAAAACGAAGAGGCTCAAATAGACCTAACTTCGATGCTTGATATCGTATTTATCATGCTTATTTTCTTTATTGTGACCAGTTCATTTGTTCGTGAATCGGGGGTTGAGGTTAACCGCCCGCAAGCTTCTAACGTAGTAAGCCAAAAGGATGCGGGCATCTTTGTTGCGATTACTTCTGCCAACGACATCTTTATTGATAAACGTGTCGTTGATGTTGAACGCGTTCAAGCGACGCTAGAGCATTTATTACTAGAACAACCGGATGCTTCTTTGGTTATTCAAGCTGATGAACACGCATACAATGGTACTGTTGTAAAAGTGATGGATGCTGCTAAAGGTGCGGGTGTTAAAAACATTGCACTTGCTGCTGATAAGCGATGATCTTGGAGGACCTTTATAAATGATTCGCTTATTTCTTGCTTTACCGTTAGCGGGGGCACTGGGCTTAGCACTGTTTTCTTTCATGGCTTGGATGGTCGACAATGGTCACCAACGTTCACCAGATGAGAGTGAGACGTTAAGTTTCAACATGGTGATGGTGGAACAGGAACAAGAAGTCCAAAGAAGACAACGTTCTGTCCCTGAAAAACCAGAAATGCCAGAGCCGCCACCGGAAGCGCAGACGTCTCAGTCACAAGCTGAAGTAACGCCTCTGAACTCGATGTCTTCATTACCTTCATTGGATTTGAATACATCAATTGATGGCTTAGCGATTAATGCACCAACATTTTCTGACTTTGGAGCAAACCAACATGCGATGCCACTTTATCGAGTGGAACCTCGTTATCCTGCGAAAGCGCTGAAGCGCGGAGCTGAAGGGCATGTGACTATGTCTTTTACCATCGATGAAACGGGACGCCCGAGAGACATTCAAGTTACTGATGCAAATCCGCGTCGTATGTTTGAACGTGAAGCGATACGTGCGCTGAAAAAATTCAAGTATCAGCCTAAGGTTGTGGATGGGAAATCAACTCCTCAATTTGGACAAACATTTACCTTTGAATTCAAGTTGGATAAATGATGAAACAGGTATGGATATTAGTGGGCTTGTTGTTATTGCCCCTTACGGCACAGGCGCAAGAGCTGTCTCAATATACTGCTATTCGTGTTCAAAAAGCACATAACCTTGCTCAAGAGGAGAAGGTAAAGCAAGCGATTGATGTTCTCGCTAATTTAGAGCTATCAAAAGGCTACGACAAAGCTTATGTGGCTCGTATGTTGGGTGTTTACTATTGGCAAGACGGTAAAACGGATGCCGCTATTAAGCAGCTGACGTACGCGGTCGACACTAACTTGCTTGTGGATGAGCAAGCATGGGTGACTAAACGCATGCTTGCTGATCTTCTATTAAATGATCAGCAGTTCACAAATGCGCTACCACATTACTATGAGCTAGTAAAAACGGCGCCAGAGACAGAAAAGAAAGATGTGCTTTGGATGCGAATTGCACAAGCAGAATACCAAATCGAAAACTGGTCAAAAGTGCTGGTGGCCATTGGTAATCACGACAAGTTCAATTCTAAACCACAGCTATCGCCATTATCGCTAAAGCTGGGTGCACAGCTGCAGTTAAAGCAGTGGAAGCAATCCATTCCAACGTTGGAGAGTCTTATCGAACTCCAACCTGAGAAAGATAATTGGTGGCGTCAGCTTGTTGGTATTCAGCTACAGTTAGAGCGCAGCAGAGATGCTTTGAATACATTGGCGTTAGCAGATCTACATGGTGTTGAGTTGAAAGACTCGGACCGTCGACTTCTTGCTCAGTTGTACGCAAAACGAGGCATTCCAGAGCGCGCAGCTCAAGAGATCGCTAAGCTAGATGATGCGAACAGTGATGTTAAGCTTTTGGCTGAGCAAGCTACATACTGGCAGCTAGCTAAAGAGTGGGACAACGCGATTGATGTTTGGACACTAGCATCTAAAAAGGACAGTCAATACCATTGGAATGTGGCTCAACTGCTTGTTCAACAAGGATACTACGACAGAGCACTAGTTGTTCTAGATAAAGTGAAAGACAAAAACAAACAAGCCGATGTTGCGTTAGCGAAAGTACGTTCATGGTACAAGCTCAAAAATCTGGATAACGCACTAGCTCAAGCGAAACGCGCTGATAACATCGAACCTTCTTCTGAAGCAAAAGGTTGGATTAAGTTTTTGACTCAACTAAGAACTGTCAGCGACAACGGAAATGCCTGATAGCTTATAACTAAAGAGGAACTAACAAAGGTGTCATTTGATTGTTCAAATGACGCCTTTTTTGTTTTGCAGGCTACGTGATAAGCAATAGAGCTAAAGAGTAGATGGAGGCATTATGGGCTGCACATCGTCCCGCTTGGTGAGCCACTTTCAATTACTCCACTCGCATTAACCACCCAGTTAATGGTGCAGTCTCGAAGTGGGTTTTTAAACGCATGCAAGGTGTAACCATTGTCTAGTGCATTTTGGGTCTCAACCCAAGCATAGTTTCGGGACTCCCAGAAACTGATAGGACGTGAACGTTCTGTTAGATATCGTTCCTGTACATCAGTTATGTTTGAGCCAATGTATTGCTGGATGTGTTCTTCCGTACTGGATATCTGACTTGAACATGCTGCAGTTAGCGCAGCTAAGGCCAATATGATAATACGCATTACTTAATTCCTTTTAGCTTGATCGCTCCATTCAAGAGCTTCCTAAACTTTTATCCTTTAAAGCCACAGCAGCCATCAAAAAATACATCACTCACTAGGTTGAAATATAAGAGCGAGGTTTCAGTATTTGAACAGACTGCGTGATCAATGCTGCTGTGTACACGTTAGCAAGAATATGCATTCAGTTCGATTATATCGTGTGTAATGGTGTGTAAATTTCCCAGCGTGTATCGGAAAACGTAAACAATGTAAATTGAATGCCAATACGAATGATTATCAACTAAATTGTCGCCATAAAATTTATAGGTAATGGTTTGTATGTCGTTAAAAAGTAGGGCAGTTCAGTCATGGGCTCGTCGACTTCATGTTTATATTTCTATGGCGCTCCTGTTTGTTGTTCTTTTTTTCTCAGTGACAGGTGTCACCCTGAATCGACCTGAGCTATTTGAATCAAGCCAGCCAAATGTCCAACGCTCTACGCTGACACTTCCTACTAGCTTGTTCACCATTCAAGACGGTCGATTGAAAGCCGATCAAACGGCTTTCGAAACGTTTCTGTTTGAAGAAGCGAACTTGTCTGGTGTTCCATCAGGTTTGGACATTTACGCAGAGATCGAAGACGGTGAGCTGCTCCTTGGCGAAGTGTCTATGGACTTTAAAGGCCCTGGCTATAACGCTTCCGTTTTCGTTGACGTGACGTCTGAAATTGTCGAAGTCGAAACCACTAATTACGGTGTCATCGCACTGCTGAATGACCTCCATAAAGGGCGTAACAGTGGTGAAGTTTGGAAGTGGTTTATCGATATCACAGCGCTATTGATGATCTTCTTTGTACTTACTGGCGTCTGCTTACTGTTACCTAAGAAAAAGACACTCAACACCTCCATCAAATGGACGGTGTTTGGGTCTGCGATCTCATTGGTTATCTATTTTGTCGCCGTGCCTTAGTTTTTGATTCGATTGATGATTCTTATTGAAGAGTGAACTGAGGGTTAAACGGATTTAAAAGGTTGTTAAACATGAAAAAAATGAACTGGAGTAAAGCGCTGCTTGCTTTATCTCTTTTCCCAAGCCTTGGTATGGCACAAGCGATCCCTGAAACGGCAAAGCTGGATGTGAGTTTTGAACTTCCAAAAATTGATACCTCAATGTATGCACGCCCTTATGTGGCGGTGTGGGTAGAGAACAGCGAAAGAAAGCCTGTCAAAACGGTCGAGCTTTGGGTTGGTAAAGACGAGTGGCTTAAAGATCTACGTAGTTGGTGGAGAAAAGTTGGCCGTTACGATCGTGAATTGGTTGATGCGGTGACGTCTGCGACACGTCCTGCGGGTCAATACCGTTTTGTTTGGGATGGTAAGAGCGACAGTGGTGAAACGCTTGAACAAGGTGAGTACACGGTTCATATCGAAGTGGTGCGTGAACATGGTGGTCGTAACTACCTTCGCCAAAAAGTTTCCCTTACAGATTCAAACGCATCTTACGAATTAAAAGCAACAGAAGAGACGGGTGAAATCACCTTGAACTACATCGCTAAATAGTAAGTGCGAATAGTAAAACTTAGCTGGACAGAATAGACAGTGGTCATCGTAGGCTCAGATAGAGCGACACGGCTAACTATTATAAATAATGGAATTGAACATGATGAAACAGACAAAAATTAAGGCGCTTGCACTAGCGGGTGTTATGGCATTTGGCTTAGCAGCGACGACAACAGCACAAGCTCACCCACGTTGGATCCTGCCATCTCACTTCACTGTATCTAAAGAAGGTGGTGATTGGCTAACGTTCGACGTAACTGCGTCTCACGGTACGTTTGTGTTTGATAAACCTGCTGGTAGCGAAAATGCTCATGTCATCATGCCAGATGGCCGCAGTGAGCGCCCTAACTTTGTGATTCGTGGTAAGCGTCGTTCAATCTTCGACTTCTACTTCGAAGAAGAAGGTACGCACAAAGTGGCTATCAACAACTATCCGTCATACTACACACAGTACAAAGCGGGTCGTCGTGACACCGTGAAGTGGGTTAAAGCAAACAAAGCTGAGCGCGATTCAGTGCTACCAGAAAAAGCACGTGACGTTGTAACACAAATCAGCTTCACACGTGCTGAAAGCTACATCACAGTAGGTAAGCCATCAGATTCAGTCTTCAAAATTGAAGGCAAGCTACTTGAAATGAAGCCTATTACACACCCTTCAGACATCATCGAAGACGAACCAGTAACATTCCAGTTCTTCTACAACGGTGAAGTTCAGAAAGGTGTTACAGCGGAAATCACTCGTGAAGGTACACTTTACCGCAACCACCAAGAACAGATTGACGTGGTGAGCGATGAGAATGGTGAAATCACGTTTACTCCAGACGTCGCGGGTCGTTACGTAATGAAGGCGAACTACAAAGGTGAGTTGATTGACAACCCACTGGCGGACAAAGCGAGTGTCAACGTTCACCTAACGTTCGAAGCTTTACTTCAATAATCGATGACATTGGGGGCTAGTCTCCCGCTTAAACAACTTAAAAAATTAAGGGCTCATTTGAGCCCTTTAACGCTCAGTTTATGGCTGAGAATTTGCACTGTGGCTAGGGTACAAACCATGACAATAAAAACAAAACTGAACGCTTTAATAACGCCTTGCTTAGCATTGGGACTTGGTTTCGCGGCATTACCTGCACAAGCACACTTCCCATTGATGAATTGCTGGTTTGAAGGAAAAACCGTTGCTTGTGAGGCGGGTTACTCTGATGGCAGCAAGGCGATTGATTATGCGGTTGAGATGTACGATTACGAAGACAACTTGATTGCAAAAGAGATAACTGATAAGCGCTCTATCGTTGAGTTCCCACATCCAGACACCGAGTTTTACCTGGTGTTCGATTCTGGCCACGAATTTCCTGTTGAAGTTGATGTCGTAGAGATCAGCGAAAAATGATGATTCAAAGCGTACGTGCCGATACTGGTGGTAGAGAGGGTAAATGGGTTGGATTGATCATTGTATTCATCCTTTGCTTTGCAACCGTCGCGATCCCATTTCATCAGGCGGAATCTCACGTGAAAGCCGCACTTGAGCATCAAGTTCTAGTAACGGATGTTGAACAAGAAAACTTGGCGATGCTATCAGAGCTGCGTTTGGCTCATGAAGAAATTCGTGACTTGCGTATGGACTTAGATGGCGAATGGCCAAGTGTTATGTCACTTAAAGATGGATGGGTTGCGCCATTCGTAGAAGACCAGAGTTGGAAGCGCAAAGGTTCTCATGCTTGGCTACTGGACGAGCGTGGTTATTATTTTTCCACACCAAATGAACTTGGCTTTGCGGATTCTTTTATTCTGAACGCGAACAGCGTTTCTCCTGAAATTTGGATTTTCTTTGGTGGCGTAGCAAAACAGCCTAGTGCTTTTGACGAGCACACACTTGAATCTAAAGGCTGGAAAATGGTTGTGAATGAATCAGAAGTTGAACAGCATCATGCAAGCGATGCTCACTA
Source organism: Vibrio sp. HI00D65 (assembly GCF_001635455.1). Lineage (GTDB taxonomy): Bacteria > Pseudomonadota > Gammaproteobacteria > Enterobacterales > Vibrionaceae > Vibrio. Next base: position 205,121 of record NZ_LWEH01000005.1, on the reverse strand, counting down.
AAAATAAGAGATTTACTATGCGAATTATGACCCTGTTCATGTCGTTTTTAGCGGTGTTCATGGCACCTTATGCATTAGCAAAAGAATGCACGGTCGACAGTAACAAGCTGACGATTGGTATCACACTTCAACCTTACTACAGCTATGTGAAAGCCGTAGTCGGCGATAAAGTGAACATTCTTCCTTTGGTTGACGCTGGTTTTAACCCACATAACTACCTACCACAACCGAACGACCTGAAACGATTGAGCCAGATGGACGCAATCGTAGTAAACGGTATCGGTCACGATGACTTTGCGCTTAAAGTCATTGCAGCAGCGCAACGTGATGATTTGGTTGTGATCGAGGCAAACAAAGAAGTGCCTTTACTTCCGGCTCTTGGGCAATCTGTTGGTCAGGGGGCTGTTAACCCGCATACCTTCGTTGGGCTTTCGACAACCATTCAGAAGGTTTACACCATTGCCAGTGAAGTTTCTAAACTTGACCCAGATAACGCTGCGTTTTATCGCAAGAATGCGCGTAAGTACGCAAAGCAATTTCGTTTCATGAAACGTGATGCGATGTTGTCATTAGGTGAGTTAGATACATCAGGCATGAAGGTTGCGACTACACACAATGCTTACGGTTACATTCTTCAAGAGTTTGGTGTTGATGTCGCGGCGGTAATCGAGCCAGCACACGGTGTTGAGCCAAGTGCTAGCCAACTTCAAGAGACGATCGAGAAGATTCGCGCATCGGGCATTGATGTTCTCTTCTACGAGTTGAACATGCCAAACCGTTTTGTTGACACGATTGAAGCGGAAACAGGCGTTCAGCTTTACCGTTTCTCACACATGACACACGGCGAATATGAAGTCGACAAAGTCGAAGTTGAGATGAAGAAGAACCTAGAAACCTTAATCGAAGCAATGAAGTTTGCGGCAGAGAACCAATCTAAAAGCGGGAATGCATAATGCTAGGTCCATCAATCTCAATTAATAAACTGGGTCTGCAGTACGATAACAATGTGATTCTTGATGATATCTCGCTAGAACTCAAAGCGGGCGAGTGTCATGTGATCATGGGGCCAAATGGCGGTGGCAAGACTTCTTTGCTGCGATCTGTACTTGGACTGACGCCTTTCTCTGGAGCGATCAACATTCATTGGCCAGAAAAGCCAAGTATTGGTTACGTGCCTCAAAAAGCGACATTCGAGTCGAGCTTACCTTTGACGGTCATGGACTTTGTTCTGCTTAATCAGACGCGAATCCCTCTGTTTTGGCGTCGTAAATCAAAGCAGTTAGATCTTGCTCTCGCGCAGTTAGATCGCGTTGGTATGGCCACTCGTAGCGGCCGCCGCATGGGACAGTTGTCCGGTGGTGAACAGCAACGCGTGCTGTTTGCTCAAGCGTTATTGGATAACCCAAGCTTACTGGTATTAGATGAACCTACGACGGGCATGGACGAGCAGGGCGTTCGCTATTTAGAATCGCTGATTCGTGAATGTGTTGATGAAGGCCGAACGATTCTAGCGGTGCACCACGATGTTACTGCGGTACGTCGACTTGACGCGAACGTGCATGTCGTTAACCGATTCTTAGTGGATAGTGGCCCACATGAGCAAGTACTGCATCCAACGAAGATCGAAAGCTTATTTCAGCACTACACTAGTGGCTCTGTAATGACAGAATCGAAGGAGGTTGCGTAATGGATTGGTTACGACAACTTGCCATTAGTGGTGTGGAAGCAGGTTTATTATCTGAAAGCTTTATGTATGCCTTCATGGTAAATGCTTTGGTTGCAGCCTTATTGCTTGGCCCTCTGTTAGGCGGTCTTGGTACTTTAGTGATTGCTAAGCGTCTAGCTTTCTTTTCTGAAGCTGTCGGACACGCGGCTTTAACCGGTATCGCAATCGGTGTTCTGCTTGGCGAGCCGCCAGAAAATCCGATTATCGGGCTGTTTAGCTTCTGTATGATCTTTGCTCTGCTTTTGCACTTTGTAAGAAACCGAACCAACGTGCCATACGATACCTTGGTTGGTGTGTTCCTTGCGCTGGCATTGGCTGTGGGTGCAGCGTTACTCATGTACGTGGCACGTAAGATCAATATTCACATGCTTGAGAACGTATTGTTTGGTTCGATCCTTACGGTAACAGATCAAGACTTAGCGATTCTCGCAGGCAGTTGCGCGATCATCATTTTGCTTTTGATACCGACATTCAACCGTATCTTGCTTACCTGTATCAGTCCTGATATTGCGAAGGTTCGAGGTTACAACACCAGTTTCTACGACTACCTGTTTGTCATGATGATCACGTTAGTCACGATTGCTGCCGTGAAAATCGTAGGTGCAGTTCTAGTGGGTGCGTTATTGCTGATTCCAGGTGCGACAGCTCGACTATTAACCAAGCGCATGGGTAGCTTTGTGTTGTTATCAGCATTGCTAGCGACCCTTGCGTGTTTGGTTGGCACGGTATTACCAATGGAACTGAAATTGCCAGTACCGTCGGGTGCTTCAATCATCATTGTTTCTGCAACGTTTTTCCTTGCAGCAACGCTATACCGAATTGTAAGAAAGGCGTAACCATGACTTCTTTGATGAATCGTATCTCGAGCTCAGTAACAGCAACTGCTCAAGTCGGTGTGCTTGGCAGTGTGTTAATAGCTGGCTCGTTGGTGTCAATTAAAGCGAATGCAGAAGATATTCTAACGAGTACACCTGTAACCTATGCACTAGCGACAGAGCTAACTAAAGGCACAGACATCACGACTGAGTATCTGCCACCAAAGCGCTATGGTATTGATCGTCTGCCGAATTGGTTTGGTACCAAGGGGGCAAGCAAAGTTCTTAAGTCTGGCGAAAAGGCGACCGTTGCTCTAACATTGTCATCGATCTGGCAAGCCGACCCGACATTTGTATACGCAAGACAAGGCAATATCCGTTTGGTTGAGGTGGATGCGGCTCAAGCGATTACGCCGCGATCACAAGGTGTTGCAGCAATTACGTTATCGAATGGTGAAGTGTCTAAGTATGCTTGGTTAAATCCAACCAACTTAACGCGCATGGCTGCGATTGTGGCTGATGACTTTAAATTATTGTGGCCAGAGCAGGCTGAGGCTATTGATAGTAATCTGCAGCGCGTAATGTTGGATGTTCGTGAACTGATTAACAAGCAACAAGCTGTATTGCTTGATAACGAAGTAGACTCAGTACTCTTGCTTTCAGAAAGCTTGGAGGATTTTGCGTCTGGTAGCCAACTGTATGTTGAAGACCGCATGTTTAAAGCAGAGCTTGTATGGACAGAACAGGACAAAGCGAAACTTAAAGCGATGTTTTCGGAAGATGATGCACTATGGCTTGTGACAGCGAAAAAGCCGAGCAACTTGATTAAGTCTCTAGTGCCTAATGAGCGTATTTTAGTAGTGGACTCAGTCGATCGTTGGGGTAGAGCAGGAATCAGTGCACAGGCACCATTCTCTCGTTGGGAAGTAAAGCTATTCAAAGGTTAATCAACGAGATTAAATACATCAGGATCAAAAAAGCAGCCTAAATAGAGGCTGCTTTTTTTGTACTTACCTTTTAGCAAAAAGTCAGGTAAGAATTCACAGTGAGAACTTAGTCTTACTCTGCAGCTTTAGTTTCTTCAGCTTCAACAATTGCTTCGACAGCACCTTCCGTTTGCGCTGCTTGAGCCTGTTCTTCTGCTTCCATTTTTGCGCGTTCAGCTTTAGAAATGTAGCGAGGCTTATTACTTGTATGCAGTTTAGAATTCGCTTTTTTCTGCTTCTTTTTTAGAATTTGATTAATTTTTTTCTTACGGTTCATTACTGCATAGCCTTGTATTTAGTTTAGGCGGTTGAGGATAATCATTTTAGCTCTAGAACTCAATATTTACATGGTATTCAGCAAGGAAATGTCGTCATGTAGGCAGTCGAAATCGCTCGTTTCAGATTAAGAATGATTACAACTGAGGATGCTGAATTCATCCTAAGGTTATATAGCTCAGAAGACTTCTTGCGTTATATCGCAGATAAAGAGATAACCAACACGGCAAAAGCTGAAGAGTATATCGAGAACAACATCCTTAAGATGCATCAATAGAAGGGTGTCTGTTTGTTGATGGTAGAACTGAAAGCAACCTCAACGCCAATTGGAGTTTGCGGATCAATTACGAGGACCAGTTTGCTAAAGTAACAAGATTGGTCAGTATCTATGATTGCTAATCGTCTCGTTGATAAAGACCCCTATAATTTGTCTCACCGTTTTAAGAAACATTTTGGCTTATCACCTAGTCAATACCGTAAGAATTATCGGCTCACAAGCTAACTATATGATCTGAAATATAAAGTAAAATGTAGGGTAGTATGAAGAGCCCATTTAGCTCTGAACCCGCTTTTAAATATGATATGAAATAGTGTTTATTTGTCTTGTCTGATAACCAAGAAATGCAGTAGATATACTGTGTTTTTCAAGGTTGGTGTTATGTAGTTTTCCCTCACTTTTATGACCATACCTAGTTCAATCGATATGGTTGAACCACAAAATAAGAGGTAAGTAATGCTACATGATGTAACAGATATGCCGGATTTTACTACTGAACAAAAAATCGTTGTGAACAGTAGGGAAGTGAATACTAAAACCAAACTGGTTAGAAAGGAAGATAATGGTTCAATTGTAGGCACCTTGTCTGAGCCTCATCGTAAGGTACTTTTTTATCTCTATCAGAACAAAGGCGCAGTTGTTAGCAAGAATATTCTTAAGCGTGTTGGGTGGCCTGGGAAATCGGTAACATCCGCGTCAGTACTGGTTGCAATCTATGAGATTTGCAGAATTGTAGACTGTAAATGCCTGTGCACCATACCCAATGAAGGCTATTTGTTGGAGCTCAGACCTTGCTGTTAATATACTATTAATATTCTAATAATAAATTTTTAATCTCTTTACCGTGCACGCATCTTTCATTATCTTCGAATTCAAGCGTCCATTTATAAGTGACGTTATTAAACACATCTCTTAATAAAGTTGTATCGTTAGTTGCTCTGTTAGGTAATATTATATGAATACGAACTACTCCCCTGTCATTGACGGTATACGTGAAGAACAAAACGAGGTCTTGGAAGTAAATGGTGAGGTTATTGAGCTAAATACCGAGCTCATACGCAATTTGGAAAATGGTTATATTGTAGGAACGATGCCATTGGCTTATAGAAAGATGATTCTTGCTATGAATCGTCATCGTGGACAACTATTCAGTGTGCCACAGTTAAAAAAAATCGGTTTGGAAGGTGAGAAGGTCACCAACTCTTCAGTGATTGTCGCTATTTCAGAGATACGTTCTATTCTTGGTAATGGCTTGATCCTAACGATCACTGGCGAAGGCTATGTGTTCCAACCCTAGTGTAACCCTCTAAATATCGTGCACAAAAAGGGCGCTTCATTTGGACGTATTGTCTTTAGTGAAGAGCCCCTAAGTGTATCGCTCAAAAGTAAGGTAACGACTTATTCGCCCGCAATTTGTAGATGAGAGCGTTTAAGGCTTGCAAACAACATGTAAATCGTCGTCGCTAGTAACGATGCAAACAGATAAGTGAACAACCCTGCTTGTGAATCCATGAAGCTATCTGCCACGATCGGACCTGCAACAGAGCCAATGCTGTAGCAAAGCAGCATGATTTGAGTTACTGATACCAAGTAGTTTGGATCTAAGTTCCGACTGCCCAAGTTAATAGCAATTGGGTATAGCGCGAACGTTGCCATACCTAGCACGAATAGGCTCATACCTAACACGTAGAAATCATGCTAAATGGTTAACACGCCAATGCTTGCTACGCCAAGTAGGCAAAACAGAGCCATTAGTAACACCTGACCTACATGGTGAGATAACCAAGTCACCATCGGCTGTACAGCCATACCACCCATGATCACTAACGTCATCAAACCACCAATGTCTTCATGCGCAATGTTACGTTGAGCAAGCTCTACAGGCATTAAACCGTAAATTGCACCCAGTGTAAGACCTGATACGATGCAGCCGATTAACGCACTGTGACTCAATTTGCTGATCTGTTTTAGAGATAAAGACTGAGCATCATGGATCTGTGGTGGTGTCGCTTGTCCGTACATAAGCACAATGATCGCGCCGAATAGCAGAGTGAACATGGCAATAAAAGGTACACCGCCAGTAATACCTAGATAACCAATACCTAACTGACCAACTGCAGAACCGCCGTACAGTGAACACATGTAAATCGCTAAGCGCTTTGCACGTTGTGATTCGTCACCGCTCATTAACCATGATTCAACAATGACGAAAATACCCGCAACGGACACACCTGCAACAAAGCGCGCAATTAGCCACACTGCTTGGTGTGGGATTAATGGCAACACAAGGGTCGTTACGATAAACACGCTCAGTGCCATTACAAACGCGTCTTTGTGGCCGATACGTGCAATCGCACGCTCAATCAATAAAGTACCCGCTAAAAGGCCTGCATAAAAGGCACTCGCCAACCAACTCGATAGATTACTGTCTAGGCCGTATTCAGATAGCATTAATGGCAATGAGCTCATTAGGTAGCCTGAAGCGATCGCGTAGAAAGACAGTGCAATAACTGGAACGGTTATGCGAGTTGTTGGTTGGATGTTGTCCAATGCAGGAGCCTCCGAAAGTGTGAGAAACAATGAATTTTCCGCGACTATGGGGGTGAAACTGAATTGGGTAAAACGAATAAAAATGTTCGTTAAGATAAAAGAAATTTGTCGACTGATGAAACTAAAATACCGTTGCAACATTTGGTGATTTTACGAGATTTTATGTGGTCAAAAAGCCTTTAAACCCTTGTTCATTGGCTTTTTAATTGAGAGGTTGAAAACAAATTTATTTGTAGCGTTGAAATTAAATTTTAAGTGCAGTTTATGATAAGAGTGCGTCTTTTCGGTATTGACGTGGTGAGCTGCCACTCCATTTACGAAATGCGTGACGGAAGTTGGCACTGTCAGAAAAACCGACACGCTCAGAAATGTCTTCAATGCTCATTTTTGTCGACGATAGATAGTGTCGAGAAAGATGGAAACGAACGTGATCGAGTATTTTCTGGTAGCTCGTACCGGCCGCTTTAAGATGGCGACGCAAAGTGCGAGAAGACATGCCCAACTCTGAGGAGATCGACTCTATTGATGGGTAACATCCAGGTCTCTCAAGAAGCATTTGAGATACTTTCTCTTTCAGGCTGGTGGAGGCACTTACTTTTGCCAACATGTCATCACACGACTTGAGACACATTTGTAATGTGATGGTATTCGCTGTAGGCAGAGGAGAGTGCAAGCTGGTCGCATCAAATTGCCATTCAAGGCGGTCACTATTAAATTCAACAGGGCAACGGAAAACCTCTGTATAAAGCTCACCGTACTTTGGCTTCGGATAAGGGAAGCGGATCACTTGCGATGGAAAGGGCTGTTGCAGCACTTCTTCACATAGACTTAGGATCGCCGCAAACCAATACTCACAACAAAATGGCAGTACAGAGTCTAAGTCGACCAGTTGTTCTGCGCGAAAGTACCCAACGTTATCCTCTACAGACATCGTCTTTCTCAGTACGGGGCCGGCAAGTTGTAAATATTTGAATCCGATCAGTAAAGCATCTAATAGCGTTTCGCTACTGAACACTGCATAGCCCAACACACCAAAGTCGCTAAATCGTGCCTGCTGACCAATTCGTAAACCTAATCCGCCTTGATCCGTGTTCGCTAGTGCGTTACTGAATACCGCCAACTTTTGCGCCAAAGTAATGTGAGTATCTGGCGTATTGAGCTGAATATCATCAATATTGCTGCCTCCCAGTAACGTTTCGATACTGAGAGCCGGTGACGTGTAACGATGCAGTAGTTGAAGGTCAAGAATACCGAATGCTTGCATATCAGGTTCATAGACTGCGGTGTATTCCATAGAATTCCTCTTGTTGAAGTTTGTCATCTTAACCGAACTCTTAACATTTTTGCCTCTCGTCTGTTCTCACTTCCCTAAGTTAATTCAAAACTTTTATTCGTGAGTTCGAAGTTTTACTTGGCTTATTAGAGCTGTGTCCGAATATCACCGGTTTTTGTCTTTTTGAAACCTGTTCGGGATGTTATCAAAATGTTGTAATTTCACAAGTTGCATATTGGTTCGTTTCCAACATCTTGCTCAATAATCACTTTTATTTACGTGACGCTCCAATATGCGACTACCGTAGCAACAAAGTCAAAACTCATTAACACGATTAAACGTCTAAGGCGAATGTGACCGCTAGGTCCTGCCAAACAAGGAGATCATGGATGCACAATCTTGCTGTTAATTTAGAACGAAGTGCTTTACTTTTTCCAACCAAAGCCGCCCTACGTATGGGGGCGGATGAAGTCAGCTTTGCTCAGTTGGAACAACTTGCAGGGAAGGTCGCTGCAAATCTAAAGCGACTTGGATTAAATAAAGGGGATAAGGTTGCACTGTCTTGTCCTAATGTGACTTATTTCCCCATCGCATATTATGGCATTCTGAAAGCAGGCTGCGTTGTCGTCCCTTTAAACGTGTTGTTTAAGGCGAGAGAAATTGCTTATCACTTGAATGACTCTGACGCGAAGGCCTACCTTTGTTTTGAGGGGACTGATGATCTTCCTATTGGGCGTTACGGGCTACAAGGCTTTGAACAAGCAAACAACTGTGAGCATTTTGTCTCTATGCCAATCCCGTCAGGTAGAGACACTTGTTCTGAAGAACCCCCTGAAAAGAAGGAAGTCATAACCGATTGGTTGAGACAGCCTTCAGAAACCTTTGAATCTATAGCCTGCCATGGAGATGATACTGCGGTCATTCTGTATACCTCAGGTACTACTGGCCAGCCAAAAGGGGCTGAGTTGTCTCACACCAACATGCAAACCAACGCAATGTCCTCGCAGTATCTGATGAGATTGGAATACAGCGATACAACAATGGCAACACTTCCTCTGTTTCATAGTTTTGGTCAAACCGTAATGATGAACGCAAGTGTGTTGACGGGTTCAACTATGGTCTTGATTCCACGCTTCGAACCATCATTAGTGATTGAAGAGATCATTAGCCATAAAGTAACCGTGTTTGCTGGCGTTCCTACCATGTATATCGCACTGATTAGAGCGGGAGAAGAATCTCCTGATGCTTCTGAAAAAACAAGCAAACGTTCTGAACAGGTTAAGCATAGTTTGAGATTAGGCGTGTCTGGAGGAGCGTCTATGCCACTTGAGGTGATTCGTCAGTTTGAGTCGTGCTTTGAACTGCCAGTATTGGAAGGTTACGGGCTATCTGAAACAGCGCCGGTCGCGACCTTTAATCACATTGATGGCGATCGACTGCCAGGTAGTGTCGGCCAACCACTGTGTGGACATCTTATCAAGATTGCTGATGTAAAAGGCAACTCGGTCGCAATGGGAGAGTTGGGCGAAGTGTGTATTAAGAGCCCAAGTGTCATGAAAGGCTATTATCAACGACCTGAAGCAACGTCAGAAGCGATCAGAGATGGCTGGTTTTTAACGGGTGATATCGGGCGTGTTGATGAGCACGGGAACTTGTTTATTGTTGACCGTGTTAAAGACATGATTATCCGTGGCGGCTATAACGTGTACCCGAGAGAGATCGAAGAAGTGTTGATGTTTCACCCGGATGTCGAGATGGTGGCTGTGGTTGGCGAACATCATGAGCAGTTGGGGGAAGAGATTCATGCCCATGTGGTGCTACATGAGCATACACAATGTGACAGCAAAGCGTTAATGGCATGGTGTCGAGAGCAACTGGCCGATTACAAATACCCTCGTAAAGTATTCATTCGTAGCGCGTTACCCATGACGGCAACAGGAAAAATCTTAAAGCGAGAGCTACATCCTTTAGAAGTTGCAGAGGCAATCAATGGATAACTATGATTTTATTATTGTAGGCGGTGGTTCTGCTGGGTGTGTGATGGCTTCTCGATTGTCAGAAGCCCCAAGTACTACTGTTTGTTTGCTCGAGGCTGGTTGCAAAGACACGAGCCCCTTTATTCATACTCCAGTTGGCGTTGTGGCGATGATGCCGACCAAACTCAATAACTGGGCTTTTGAGACGGTTGAACAGCCGGGCTTAAATGGTCGTAAAGGTTATCAGCCAAGAGGGAAGACGCTTGGTGGGTCGAGTTCTATTAACGCCATGATGTACGCGCGAGGTCATCGTTATGACTATGACACTTGGGAAAGTTTAGGTAATGCAGGATGGGGCTACGAGTCATGCCTACCTTACTTTAAGAAAGCGGAAAACAACGAAGTACACAAAGATGAGTACCATGGTCAAGGAGGTCCCTTGAATGTGGCGAACCTTAGGTCACCGAGCCCAATGTTGGAACGCTACTTGTCCGCGTGCGAATCGATCGGTGTGCCTCGCAATGAAGACATCAACGGTGCTACTCAGTTTGGTGCGATGCCGACTCAGGTTACTCAGCTGAACGGTGAGCGATGCAGTGCAGCCAAGGCCTATTTGACGCCAAACCTATCTCGTCCCAACCTAACTGTCGTAACTAAAGCGACGACTCATAAAGTCTTGTTTGAAGGTAACAAAGCGGTTGGAGTTGAATACGGTTCTAACGATAAGCTTTACCAGATTCGATGTAACAAGGAAGTCATTCTATCTGCAGGCGCTTTCGGATCCCCTCAACTGTTGTTGCTGTCGGGCGTGGGCGCTAAAGATGAGTTGGCGGAGCATAGCATCGATCAAGTACATGATCTGCCAGGAGTGGGTAAGAACCTACGAGATCATATTGATTTGGTGCACTCTTATAAGTGCTGCGAAAAGCAAGAAACCTTCGGTATTTCGTTGCAAATGGCCGCTGAATTGACCAAAGCATTACCTCTGTGGCACAAAGAGCGCCGTGGAAAAATGAGCAGCAACTTTGCAGAAGGCATTGGTTTTCTTTGTTCTGATGATCATATCGCAGTGCCGGATTTGGAGTTTGTATTTGTCGTTGCTGTAGTGGATGATCATGCGAGAAAAATCCACACTAGTCATGGCTTTACATCACATGTCACCTTGCTGAGGCCAAAAAGCCATGGCGCCGTAACACTCAATAGCTCTGATCCTTACGACCCACCAAAGATCGACCCAGCGTTTTTCAGTCACCCTGATGACATGGAAATCATGATTAAAGGGTGGAAGAAGCAATATCAGATGCTAGAAAGCGAAGCGTTCGATGATATTCGTGGTGATGCTTTTTATCCGGTCGATGCCAATGACGACAAGGCGATTGAACAAGATATCCGCAATCGTTCAGATACTCAGTACCACCCTGTAGGAACCTGTAAAATGGGCACCGCAGATGATGTTCTGGCAGTAGTGGACACAGATTTAAAAGTTCATGGGCTAGAGAGTTTACGAGTCATTGATGCTTCGATTATGCCGACACTTGTCGGTGCGAATACCAACGCGCCAACCATCATGATCGCAGAGAAAATTGCTGACCAGATCAAAGAGCAATATGGTTTGAATGAACAAAGCGACGTGAATCAGAAGAGTGATTTGAATAAACATGAAGCAGGCGAAAAAGTAAACACGAATTGAGTGTTTAACAGACAATCAAGATAAATTGTTGGCTTAATCTAGGTTATGAAGCCTTATTCGTTAGGGGGCTCATAACCTATTTTTTTTGCAAGTTAATGAATGAATTTAGGTAAACTTATTTAGCCAAAGCTTGATTAAGCCATTGATCAAATTGACCTTTCGGCAAAGCACCGTTGATCGTATCAACACGTTGACCGTTCTTAAACACCATTACCGTTGGGAGGCTTCTGATTTGATACATAGCCGCCAGTTGCTGTTGAGCTTCGGTATCGATCTTAACAAATCGAACATCGCCAGCACGCTCTTTCGCGACATCGCTAAATACAGGTGCGAATCCTACACATGGATTGCACCATGTCGCCCAAAAATCGACAATGACAGGCTGTGAACTGTTTAAAATAGCTTGGAAATTCAGTGACGTACCTTCGATTGGTGCGCCGTCTAGAAGTGCATTTTTGCACTTACCACAAGTAGGGCTTTCTGAAATTCTTTCTGAAGGAACTCGGTTTACGCCACCGCAAGCAGGGCAACGAGTGTTGAATGTAGACATAACTTTCTCTTTTTTATTGCATTTCCGTGGCTAACGCGATTTACGAATCACGTACGGAACGCTTATACTGTTTAAAACATGAATAAGATACTCAAATAAAAACAAACAATAAACAGGTAAATGATGACAAAATTTTACGCCGAAATTACGGGCTGGGGAAAGTGTCTGCCACCAGCTGTGCTGTCCAATGATGATTTAAGCACATTCATTGATACGTCTGACGAGTGGATTCGTACTCGAACTGGTATCGAAAACCGTCGTATCAGTCATGTAAATACCTCTGAGCTAGCGACCGTTGCTGCTCAGCACGCAATGGCGTGTGCTGGCCTAACGGCTGAAGACATCGATCTAGTTATCGTTGCGACGTGTAGCCCAGATTCTCTTATTCCAAATACTGCATCGAAAGTTCAACAGAACTTAGGTATCAAGAGCGCTGCGGCTTTTGACCTTAATGCAGCGTGTACAGGCTTCATCTACGGTGTTGAAACAGCAACTCGATTGATTCAAGCGGGCAACTACCGCAACGCTATCGTTGTGGGTGCAGAGCGTCTTTCATTCTTCATCGACTGGACCAAGCGAGATACTGCGGTTCTATTCGGTGATGGTGCGGGTGCAGTCGTACTTTCTCGCACTGGAGAGCAAGTTGGTCTCCAAGAAGCGCAAATCGGCTGTGATGCTGAAGGCCGAGACATTCTAGCGGTGCCTAAGTTCGGTACTTCTATGGACCGTTTTGCGGCTGATAATGGTTACTGGGACTTCGATTTCGTAGGTAAAGAGATCTTCAAGCGTGCAGTTAAAGGCATGGGGGCGGCTGCGCATACCGTATTGAGCCGCACAGGTATCTCAACAGACAACATTGATGTTGTAATTCCACATCAGGCGAACATCCGAATTATTCAAACGCTTTGCGATATGGCTGGTATTGAGCGCGAGAAAGCCTTTGTGAATATTCAAAACTACGGCAACACGTCGGCAGCGACCGTGCCAATTGCTCTATGTGAATCACTAGAGCAAGGTTTTGTTAAGCCTAATTCAAATATCTTGGTTGCAGCATTTGGTGCTGGTTTAACTTGGGGCGCAGGCCATATTAAATGGGGTGCCCGTGTAGAGCCGTTAGGTCAATCAGATGCCAAACTGCCAGAAGTAAAACAATCAGCATTAGAGCTATTAGAGAAGGCCATTTTACACTGTAAAACACGCCCTAACTCAGAAAGTGATTAGCAGTTATGGTGCAAGTTCGTCTAATGGATAAAGCTGACCTTGGTTGGCCGCTTTAGTTCACCAAGCTACTTTTGTTCGAAAACAAAACTCGAAGGATTGGTTACAATGTAACACAAATGCTGCGCCACGTTTTCGTATCTTTGTTGCAGAAAGTGAAGGTGAGATTGTTGGTAACATTATATGGGTTCAAAAGAGGGGTTTTTGACCTGAAGCTGTTTTAGAGTTGGAGCAACTTGCTGTGTTACCGAGTGCGTAAGGGCAAGGGTTTGGTAAAAAGCTGATTCTAGATTCTTTGCCGCTAGTGAAGCAGAAACTTGCAGAGCAAGGCTCGACACTAAAACATGTATTAGTGACCACCAGGGCGGACAACTTTGCACAAAAGCTGTCTCAATCTACATTGGGTGCAGAAGTCGAAACTACGATTTCAAATCTATACTCTGTGGATGAAGTGCTTATGATAGCTCGCAATGTCGGTGAGCGAATCGCTGAGTTTTTAGAACTTATTATAATTATCAGTAAATGTTCAATAAGGGGCTTCTAGAGTCCCTTTTGTTATTTCTTAGGAAGTGTTTTGAAGAAAGTTTTAGCAATTGGCTACGTTTGGCCAGAACCGAATTCATCGGCGGCTGGCAGCCATATGATGTCACTTTTACGCCTGTTTAAGCGACAAGGCTGGTCTGTTGAATTCGCAACGCCTGCTCAAGAGACCGATCATATGATCGATCTCTCTGAAGAGGGTATCACGAGCCAATCTATTGAACTGAATTGCGATAGCTTTAATCAGTACATCGAACAGCTACAACCTGATGTTGTCATGTTTGACCGTTTTATGATGGAGGAACAATTTGGTTGGCGTGTTGAGAGGGTATGTCCTAATGCCTTTAAGCTATTGGATACTGAAGATTTACAGTTTCTACGTAATGCTCGACATGAAGCTGTTAAAAAAGAGACAGATCTGACGAAAGAGCACCTTTACAGTGAGCTGGCCAAGCGTGAAATAGCCGCGATTCTGCGCTGTGATCTTTCGTTAATCATTTCAAGCTATGAGATGGAGCTGCTCCAATTTGAGTTCAATATCGATCCAAAGCTTCTACATCATCTACCTTTCATGGTTGATCTTAATACTTTGCCTGAACGCACGAAAAGCTATGAAGAACGTAAGCATTTCATGACGATAGGTAACTTTAGGCATGCACCTAACTGGGATGCAGTGCTTCAGTTACAGAAGATTTGGCCGAAGATTCGTAAGCAGTTGCCTGATACTGAGCTTCATATATACGGTTCATACCCGCCGCCAAAGGCAACCGCTTTGCATAATCCAAAAACCGGTTTCCACATCAAAGGTTGGGCTAAAGATGCCCAAGAAGTGATGGAAGAGGCACGTGTATGTGTTGCGCCATTACGTTTTGGTGCGGGCATTAAAGGTAAATTGCTTGACGCGATGAAGCTGCAAACCCCGAATGTGACGAGTCAGATTGGCAGTGAAGGCATGCTACCGCAAGGTGAACTGCAATGGCCGGGTGCGATGGCTGATGATATCGATGAGTTTGTGACTGCAGCAGTTGAGCTTTATCGCGATAAAGAAAAGTGGCTTGAAGCCCAAAGCCAGTGTCACTCTATTCTTGAAGCTCATTACGAGCAAGATAAGTTAGGCAATCAATTGATCGAACGATTAACTGCGTTAGTTTCTGAGCTTGATTCGCACCGATTGGATAATTTCTTCGGTTCAATGCTCAAGCACCACACCATGGCAAGTACCAAATACATGTCACAGTGGATAGCTGAAAAAAACAAGACTAAGTAGCTGATACAGCTCAAATGAAATCAAAAGCCCTTAGGTTAACGCCTAAGGGCTTTTTGTTTGTTGGGAGCATAATTACTTGATTGTCGTTGTAACTGGACAGTGATCGCTGAGTTTGTAGTCCAGAACATCTTGTGTTTTGAATACTTGTTGTTTCGCAGGATCTGCATTCAATGATTTACTCAACACAATATGATCAATAATAGAGCGGAACTGATGCGTGCGATGGTTGTTGCGGTTAGAGCGTACTTTGCAGTCTGCGCGTGTCTTTCGTGTCGCTAACTGCGCATCAGTATATTGTGTTAACTCTTCCCACATCCAATCTCGTGAGTAAGCGAGGTTATGGTTAAAGTCGCCAAGAATAGCGTAGTCTTCGTTATTGCGCTCTCTTTGCTTTATCCACTTGTTCAATTGCTGAGCTTGCTCTTTTAAACGTGAGCAATCGCGGTTGGACTTATAAGCACCGCTGCATCCTGCCTTTAAATGAACAGATAGCATGTGAATGGGTTTAGTCTCTGTCTCTATAACGATATAGCTGGCAAACCTAAGTTTACTGTTGGACGTAGTTTCAAGCGGAAAGTCGGCGTAGTCGGTGAAGGTTACTCCTTTACGAACCGCAAACCCAGTATATTGGTTCATTTCTTTAAATTGGTGGTTGCTGTTCTTAGGTAGAGACCGGTCAGACATTAAGATCTGATATTGATCACCAGCCACACGCTGCATGGCATTTACGTCATCGACTTCTTGAAACGCAACCACATCGGCGTTTAAGGATTGAAAATACGTTCCGATTCTATCGAAGTCGGCTTGCTCTCGTTTATCAGAAAACTTATTCACAGCCTCGTTGGTTGATAACCATTCGATATTCCAACTGGATATGGTTAGAGGTTCAGCGATTGCTTGGTTACCGATTAGGCAGCCTAACATTAACCACTTTTGTAGTCGTTTCATCCCAAATATCCCTAAATTTGTCGACCAATATTGATGAGCCGTTATCCTACAACACTTACCAAAAATTCAACTCTTTTTAGCAGTTTTTTTATTGTTACATTGTTTCTTTTCGAGTTGAGAACTAGCGTAATAATATTGAATTGATCTTAGTCAGCGTTCTCTTTTTATTGATCCAAATCAATACTCAAGTTTGGTGGTTCTCGTTAAATACGCCACAATATCTAGTGTTAGTTTAACGGTAAATCGCTCTATATAGTGTGTTTGTGGATAAGTCGGTGAATACCTCAAGAGTAAGGAGAAGTGGTGAAATCAATCGTAATCAAGCGTGATGGCTCAAGAGCTCCATTCAGTAGAGATCGCATCCAGGCTGCAGTGGAAGCAGCATCAGACAAAACCGATAAGGAAATTGCTATTTATGCATTGAATGTGGCATTAGCAGTTGAGTTGAAGCTCGAAGACTACGATGAAGTTCATATCTCTGAAATTCAAACCATGGTCGAGAACGAGCTAATGCAGGGACCATATAAGTCTCTAGCACGCGCATATATTGAATATCGTCATGATCGCGATATTGCACGTGAAAAGCAAAGTGCGTTAACTCGTGAAATCGAAGGTTTGATCGAAGAAAGCAATGTTGATCTAATCAACGAAAACGCGAACAAAGATGGCAAAGTAATCCCAACTCAGCGTGACCTGCTAGCGGGTATCGTGGCTAAACACTATGCAAAAACTCACATTTTGCCACGTGACATCGTACATGCTCACGAGTATGGTGACATTCACTACCACGATCTCGATTACGCGCCGTTCTTCCCAATGTTTAACTGTATGCTTATCGACTTGAAAGGCATGTTAACGCATGGCTTCAAGATGGGTAACGCGGAAATCGATACGCCTAAGTCTATCTCTACCGCAACGGCAGTAACTGCGCAGATCATCGCACAAGTGGCGAGCCATATTTACGGCGGCACAACGATCAACCGCATCGACGAGGTTTTAGAGCCTTACGTGATGGCAAGTTACGAGAAACATTTATCGTTAGCGAAAGAGTGGGACATTCACTGCCCAGAAGCGTTTGCTATCTCTCGCACTGAGAAAGAGTGTTACGACGCATTCCAATCTCTAGAATACGAAGTAAACACACTACACACCGCTAATGGTCAAACGCCATTCGTTACGTTTGGTTTTGGCTTAGGTGAAAGCTGGGGCTCGAAACTGATCCAGCAATCTATCTTGAAGAATCGCATTGCAGGTTTAGGTAAGAACCGTAAAACAGCCGTGTTCCCTAAACTGGTCTTTGCTATCAAAGATGGTTTGAACCACCAGCAACAAGATCCAAACTACGATATCAAGCAACTGGCACTCGAGTGTGCGTCTAAACGTATGTACCCAGACATTCTTAACTACGACAAGGTAGTAGAAGTGACAGGGTCATTCAAAACACCTATGGGCTGCCGTAGCTTCTTGAATACATACGAAGAAAACGGCGAGCTTATCCATGAAGGCCGTAACAACTTAGGTGTTGTGAGCTTGAACTTGCCACGTATTGCGATCAACGCAAAACAAGATATGGCTAGGTTCTACGAGTTGCTTGATGAAAAACTGAAGCTTGCTCGTCGCGCATTAGAAACTCGTATTTCTCGTCTAGAAAATGTGAAGGCACGTGTTGCTCCAATCCTATATATGGAAGGTGCATGTGGTGTTCGCTTGAAAGCTGATGATTCGATTGCAGATATCTTCAAGAACGGCCGTGCTTCTGTTTCTCTTGGTTACATTGGTATCCATGAAGCGATGACTGCACTTTACGGCACTGAAGTTCATTTGTACGATGATGGCGAAATGCGTGCTAAAGCGCTTGAGCTAGTGGAGTACATGAAGCGTGAAGTGGAATCTTGGACGAAAGAGACAGGTTACGCGTTCAGCCTTTACGGCACACCAAGTGAAAACCTATGTAGCCGTTTCTGCAGCATCGATACCAAAGAGTTTGGTGTGATTGATGGCGTAACAGACCGTGGTTACTACACAAACAGCTTTCACTTAGATGTACAAAAGAAAGTGAACCCATACGATAAGATTGATTTCGAGATGCCTTATCCTGAAATTTCTAGCGGTGGTTTCATTTGTTACGGTGAATTCCCTAACATGCAGAAAAACATCGAAGCGCTAGAAAACGTATGGGATTACAGCTACACACGTGTTCCTTACTACGGTACCAACACGCCGATTGATGAGTGTTACGAGTGTGGTTACAACGGAGAGTTCGATTGTACGAGTAAGGGCTTTACCTGTCCTAAGTGTGGCAACCATGACTCAACTAAAGTATCAGTAACACGCCGTGTTTGCGGTTACCTTGGTAGCCCAGATGCTCGACCATTTAACTTCGGTAAGCAAGAAGAAGTTAAACGTCGCGTGAAGCACCTTTAGTGAGCTTTAAGAGTGTAAGCTAGCTTACTTAGAAGATCTACGTTTCACGATACAAGATTGGTATCGGCTCAATGTCGATACCAATTCATTGGTTTCACTACTCGTTACTCTTTAAGTAACCCATTAAGCCATCACGAGTTTTCAATACTGCCTTATGAATTATCATCAATATCATCCAATCGACGTTGTAAATGGTCCAGGCACACGCTGTACTTTGTTTGTGTCGGGTTGTGTACACCAGTGCCGTGGGTGTTATAACCAGTCGACGCAAAGGTTGGACTCTGGGCATTTGTTCACTCAAGAGCTACAAGACCACATTGTTACCGATCTTAATGATCCGCGAATCAAGCGCAGTGGTTTATCACTTTCTGGTGGTGATCCTCTACATCCTGCGAATGTTTCTGAAGTATTAAAGTTGGTTAAGCGCGTAAAAGCAGAATGTGAAGGCAAAGATATCTGGATGTGGACAGGCTATGAACTTGGCGAATTGGATGAAAATCAGAAGCAAGTGCTGGAATACGTTGATACCCTAATTGATGGTCGTTTTGAGCAAGATAAAGCGGATCCAATGCTGGATTGGCGTGGTAGTTCAAACCAAATTATCCATCGATTCACTGATGTCTGAGGTTGTCCTTCGTAGGCTTGGAAAACGAAGAAGGGCATCATGGTTAACGTAATGCAACCAATCAGCCCTTGGGTGTGAGTTCTTTTCGTTTATTCTAGTAGGTCAAATCAGTATTTAAGCGGTTAGTTGATCAGGTTCTTCTATGAGGTCGTTGATCCATTTTTTAGAGTGGATTCGTTGGCTAGTTAATGCGAACTTCATTAGGTTACTCCAGCAAGACAGTCATTATTGTTTGATTTTTGCACGAATCCCCTCTGTAAAATGACCAATCTCTGATTACTTCTGTGAACTAAGCGCTTCTCTTAAAAAATGTTTCTGATTTGACTATGATAATGTTAACGTGAAGTTCATTACTTGAATTTCAAAGGGTTGTGACTTTCATGTTTTCACATCTACCAAAACCAACTTTAGATCCAATTCTATCTCTTTCTGTTGCTTACCGCGGCGATACTCGTACTGACAAAGTCGATTTAGGCATTGGCGTTTATAAAAACGACCAAGGCGAAACTCCTATCATGAAAGCCGTTTCGATGGCTCAAGATATCGTTGTTGAAACACAGAAAACTAAAGCTTACGTTGGCCTAGCGGGCTGTGAAGAGTTTAACCAAAGCATGGTTGATCTGCTGCTTAAAGGGACTTCTTCAATGGATCGCGTAGCTGCGATTCAAACACCAGGTGCAAGTGGTGCACTTCGAATGTTGGGTGACTTAATGAAAGTTTCTCAACCAGACACCACTGTTTGGATTTCAAACCCAAGCTATGTGAACCACAAACCTGTGATGGAAGCGGCAGGTTTAAAGGTTCGATACTACAATTACTTCAGTCCTGAAACGAAGCAAGTTGATACTGCAAGAATGTTAGATGACCTATCGAAAGCGGGTCCGTCAGACGTGGTACTACTGCATGGTTGCTGTCATAACCCAACGGGTGCCGATATTGACTTTGAAGCGTGGCAGGAAGTCACGAAATTGTCGCAGAAGAATGGTTTCTTACCGTTCGTTGATATTGCCTACCAAGGCTTTGGTGACGGCCTCGAAGAAGATGCAAAAGGTCTTCAACACATGGCGAACAATGTGGAAGAGATGTTAATTACTACTTCTTGCTCTAAGAACTTCGGTTTGTACCGTGAAAGAACGGGCGCTGCGATTGTGATTGGTAAGAATAGCGAACACGTTGGCAACGCAAAAGGTAAGCTACTGACACTTGCTCGCTCAACTTACACCATGCCGCCAGATCACGGTGCGGCGTTGGTAAAAATAATTCTTCAGAATCAAGAGCTAACAACGATTTGGAAGCAAGAGTTGAGTGAAATGCAGCAACGTTTGTTGAATCTACGCCAAAGTTTATGTGATGAATTGCGAAATACTTATAACACGTCACAATTTGATTTCATTGAAAGTCATAAAGGTATGTTTACTGTACTAGGCTTTAAAGAAACTCAAATGAATCAATTACGTGAAGAATATGGCATCTACGGTGTTGGTGATGGACGCATCAATATTGCAGGTCTTTCTGAATCACATATTCCTTACGTAGCGAAAGCGATAGCCAACGTATCAAAATAATAGAAGGTGACTGAATGTATAATTGGAAAGCGTTTATAACCCTAATGTTAAGTGGCGGATTGTTTGCTTGTACAACCACGACTCAGGTACCGGTTGAACCAGAGCAAAAGCCTCAGATCGAACAACCAGTTGTTGACGATTCGTCTAAGACAGACGCAACTGAAGGCGACAAAGTAACGGAACCTACCGAGAAGCCTGAAGAAGTAAAACCAACTGAGCCAGAAGCGAAGCCGAAGGCTGAAGAAAAACCGGCAGCAAAACCAACGAAAACCAGTGACGGTAAACTGATACTTGGTGAAGAAGAATGGGTATTTATTCCTGGCTTGAAAGAGGCGTTTAAAGCGCGTGTTGATACCGGTGCTACCACTTCTTCAATCAGTGCGGTTGATATCGTTGATTTTGAGCGGGATGGAAAAGATTGGGTTAAATTCAAGATCGAGCATGATGGAATCACAACAGAAGAGATCAGCCTACCTGTAGAGCGTTGGGTGAAGATCAAACAATCTAGCGCTGAAGGCACACAACGCCGTGCTGTGGTTGTGGTTTCTATCCAAATTGGTGACCTAAAAGACAAAACTGAATTTACACTTGCTGATCGAACCCATCTTTCTTTCCCACTTCTTTTGGGAAGGAGTTTCTTTAGAGATATTGCGGTTGTCGATGTAAGCCAGAAGTACGTTCAGAAGAAAGTGACTAAATAGTTTCATAACCTTCTAAAAGGTTAACTCTGTAATAATCGAATCCCTGCTAATTGAATTAGCGGGGATTTTTCGTTTTTCGACCGTAATTCGGGTAAATACCGATAATTTGCCTCTGTACGTCATCCGTTCATTGTTTAGCCTCGACAATGTGATCCTGATCTCTATATAATCCGCGCTTCATTTTCGTTTACCCAATACTTTCGTAGTCCTTATTTAGGTTTATCCAAAAACTTAATAATTATCTATCCAGTATACGCTTAGGAATTACTTCTTTGATATCTACCGCGAACATCACAATGCAATTTGGCGCAGAGCCTTTGTTTGAAAACATCTCTGCTAAATTTGGTAATGGCAATCGTTATGGTTTGATTGGCGCCAATGGTTGCGGCAAATCGACATTCATGAAAATCCTAAGTGGTGCGCTAGCGCCGAGCTCAGGCAACGTTTCCATTACTCCTGGGGAAAAACTGGGCGTATTGAGCCAAGATCAGTTTGCTTTTGAACAGTACAGCGTAATTGACGTAGTGATCATGGGGGATAGAAAGTTATGGGAAGTGAAACAAGAGCGTGACCGCATTTACTCTTTGCCTGAAATGAGCGAAGAAGATGGAATGAAAGTGGCAGAGCTTGAAAGCGAATTCGCAGAAATGGATGGCTACACAGCAGAAAGCCGTGCTGGCGATATTCTGATCCAAGCGGGTATCGAAGAAGAGCTTCACTTTGGCTTGATGCAGCAAGTTGCTCCGGGTTGGAAACTGCGTGTGCTTTTGGCTCAAGCGCTGTTTGCGAATCCAGATATTCTGTTACTTGATGAGCCAACGAACAACTTGGACATTCACACTATCAACTGGCTTGCTGAAGAGCTAAACCAGCGCAAATGTACAATGATCATCATTTCGCACGATAGGCACTTCCTTAACTCAGTATGTACGCACATGGCGGACATCGACTACGGTGAACTGCGTATCTATCCAGGTAACTATGAGTACTTCCTAGAAGCATCGGGTTTGCGTCGTGAGCAACTTTTGGCTTCCAACGCGAAGAAGACAGCCGAAATCAATGATCTGCAAGACTTCGTGAACCGTTTTGGTGCCAACGCATCGAAAGCGAAGCAAGCTAGTTCTCGTGCTAAGAAGATGGAAAAGATCACTCTTGATGAAGTAAAGTCTTCGAGCCGTATGAGCCCGTCGATTAACTTCGGCGAAGGTAAGAAACTGCACCGCCAAGCGCTTGAATTTCAAGAGCTAGGCCACGGTTTCGGAGGTGAAACGTTATTTGCTGGTGGTAACTTATTACTTGAAGCGGGTACGCGCCTTGCGGTTATTGGTGAGAACGGTGTGGGTAAAACCACCTTGCTACGTTGTTTAGTCGGTGAACTTGAGCAAAACCAAGGCATCGTAAAATGGTCAGAAAACGCATCTGTTGGCTACTGCCCGCAAGATAGCAGTGCAGACTTTGATAACGACCTGAGCATTTTCGATTGGATCTCACAGTGGCGTACAGCGAAGCACGATGACTTAATGGTGCGTGGTATTCTAGGCCGTCTATTGTTCACTGCAGACGATGCAAACAAGAAAGCACGTAACTGTTCTGGTGGCGAGAAAAACCGCCTGTTATTTGGCAAGCTAATGATGCAAGACATTAACGTTCTTGTGATGGACGAACCAACGAACCACATGGATATGGAAGCGATCCAAGCGCTCAACGATGCGCTTAAGGTTTACCCGGGTACGCTTATCTTCGTGAGTCACGACCGCGAGTTTGTATCTTCACTTGCGACATACATTATTGATGTGAAAGACCAGCAGCTATTGAGTTTCCAAGGTACCTATGAAGAGTACTTGGATCATCAGAAAAAGATGTTGATGGTTAATCTGTAATCGTCTCAAGCGTGATTGATTGAGGTGCTAGACTGACATTAATGGTCCATCACTAGATACAAAAAGCCCCGAGCACGGTTGTGTTCGGGGCTTTTTTAGAAGGACAAAATTCAAAGATGTTCTCAGTATTTGAATAGCTGAACTTGAGCGTTCAATTGCTGAGCGATTCCACGGAACTCTTCAGAAAGCCGACTTTTAGAAGTCGGCTTTCAAATTGGTTTAGATGCTCTGCTCGGCACTTTTTAAAAGTTTAGAAACCGAATCGAGCTGACATTAACAGCTGATGGCCGTAAGTACCGTTATTACGCATGTCCAAACCTACAGAAAGTTGATCTGTTGAATGGAAACGAGCGCCAACACCTACGATTGAATGAGTGTCGTCATTGTCAATCAGTTGACCAAGGCGCGCGTTGACTTCAACGTTTGCTATTAACCAAGCTCTTAAACCTAGGTTAATTTCGGTTTTGATATGGTTGTCGTCATTGCGTTCAATGTTGTGCAGAAGCATTTGCCCGGTCACATCGGCGAATTGGCTAATAGGTCCATTAAAACCCATACCCACAGCTGCATCCCAATCACTTTCAAATTCTGAATCGATACGTGCAGCAAAGTGTGAGTTCTGAGTAAACATGGTTGTTACTTCACCACCGAAGGTACTAGGGCTGGTACCCATGCGCAGCTCGAATGTGTTGTAGTTAAAGTTGTTTGCAGACGCAGAGAAAGAACACAGTGCAGCTAGTCCTAAAAGGACAGTCTTTTTAGTGCAACCCAGCATGGTGACTCCATATAAATTGTATTTGCGGCAGTATAATACAAAAATTATGCAATATGCAGGCCAATTTATTTGAAGTCGATCGTTTCATCTGTATCGCTTATAGGACTTGGATGTGGTCAACCTCGATTTCAGGTGTTTTGCCGCCTTCATACTCGCCGAAGATACGTACTTTTGTATCTGCTGTTAGTGGCTGTGCTAGGCGGATATCGTCATCCAGTTCGATTTGAATCTCGCTCCGGCCATCAGAGAAGATGAAGGTATCGTTCTTAAGCTGACGAACAATCTTGCCGTCTACAATTGCGTCTTGCTCAGAAAACATGCTTGCGTCTGCAAGTAGTGTCGCGACAGAAACGGTTTCAATAGGTCCTGTGTAAGCAATAGAGCTCTCGTGCTTGCTGTCTTTGTGGTTACCAGCCATTGCGAAAGTTGGAGCAAGGATAATAGTCGTTGCAATAGCTAATACAGTTTTTTTCATGGTGAATCCCTTATGTTTTTTGTTAGTTGAAGCGTTTTTTTTCGATGAGGCTATTAAACAACACTCGGTTTGAATCTAGAGTGAGTAACACATTCATTTTCCATTCATTTTATTGAGCATCTAGTCGCCAATGACGTTAAGATGGTGAAAGAGAAGTATTGTCTGCGGGCTGAGAAATTAAGGATTTAAGTACGAATGCGAGCACCATTAAACGCCCTTATGGTTCAGGGAACCACATCAGATGCCGGAAAAAGTGTATTGGTGGCAGGTTTATGCCGTGTTTTGACCAGGAAGGGAATTAAGGTGGCACCATTCAAGCCACAGAATATGGCTTTGAATAGTGCAGTGACTAAAGACGGTGGGGAAATTGGCCGCGCTCAAGCCGTTCAGGCTCAAGCGTGTAATATCGAACCTTCGGTTCACATGAACCCTGTATTGCTTAAACCCAACTCAGACACCGGTGCTCAAGTTATTCTGCAAGGCAGAGCATTAAGTAATATGGAGGCTACGGGCTACCATGATTACAAGAAAGTGGCGATGAATACAGTTATTGATTCATTTGATCGACTTTTAGAAGAATACGATAGCGTGATGATTGAAGGTGCCGGAAGCCCTGCAGAAATTAACCTTCGTGAGAATGACATCGCGAACATGGGGTTTGCTGAAAAGGCAGACATCCCAGTGATCATTGTGGCTGATATCGACCGCGGAGGCGTATTTGCACACCTGTATGGCACATTAGCTCTGTTATCTGAATCTGAACAAGCTCGTGTGAAAGGATTTGTGATCAACCGTTTTAGAGGCGATATCGCTCTGCTTCAGTCCGGCCTTGATTGGCTTGAAGAGAAAACAGGCAAGCCTGTGATTGGTGTGTTGCCATATTTGCATGGTTTCAATTTAGAAGCTGAAGATGCCATTACCTCAGCCCAAGAGTCCGATGGAGAGGCCAAGCTTAAGGTCGTGGTACCTGTCCTTACACGGATCAGCAACCACACTGACTTTGACGCGTTAAGGTTAAATCCTTCTATTGATCTTCGCTATGTGGGTAAAGGCGAGCGCTTAAGCAACGCTGATTTGATTATTTTGCCTGGCACTAAGTCTGTAAGAGCCGATTTAGACTACTTGAAGCAACAAGGCTGGTATAAAGATATTCAACGTCACCTGCGTTTAGGTGGCAAAGTGATGGGGATATGTGGTGGTTATCAGATGCTTGGTAATCTTATCCACGACCCTGATGGTGTGGAAGGCCAACCGGGCAGCAGTGAAGGGTTAGGGTACCTTGATGTTGAAACCACGTTAACGCAGCAGAAAACGTTAACGAACGTGTTTGGCACGTTAAACTTAAATGGAAAGTCGGCACCAGTTAAAGGGTATGAGATTCACGTAGGTAGGACTGATGTCAATGAAATGGCATTACCTGTTCAGTTAGAATCTGGCAGCTTTGATGGCGCGATAAACTCAGATAACTCAATATTTGGCACTTACTTGCACGGTGTATTGGATAACAGTGATGCGTTGTCACTGATTTGTGAGTGGGCCGATGCCAACGAAGTAGCAGCGATTGACCACGAACAACTGAAAGAGTTGGGTGTTAATAGAATTGCGGACGCCATCGAAGAGCACTTAAATCTTGACTTGCTTTGGCCTGAGCTGAAACAAACTGGTCAAGAAATTAAAAGAACAACAGAAAAGTGAGAGCAATGAAAAAACTAGTCACTCTTTTAGCGGTAGCGGTAACCACCTCATTGAGTTCTGCTCATGCTTTGGCTGCCGAGAAACTACGTGTTTATGCGGCATCGTCTATGACCAATGCGGTTAATCTGTTAGTTGAAGAGTTTGAGAAAAACCATTCTGTTGATGTTATTCCTGTCTATGCCAGCACATCTTCATTGGTACGACAGATCGAAAGAGGTGCTCCAGCTGATATATTTATCTCGGCAAATGAAAAGTGGATGACTCATCTTGTCGATCGAGACTATGTTTCTAGTGACAATGTCACAAATCTATGTGACAACGAGCTTGTGTTAATCTCTCCAAAGGAAGACGCAATTTCAATCGATATTTCAAAAGGTGAGCAGTGGTCTAAACTTCTTTATAATGAAAGGCTTGCGGTTGGCAACACCATGTCGGTTCCTGCTGGTATCTATGCGAAAGAAGCGTTAGAAAACCTGGCTGTTTGGGATGACGTCAAGACACGATTAGCACCAAGCAATAACGTTCGTATGGCATTGGCTTTAGTAGAACGCAGTGAAGCTAAGCTCGGTATTGTTTACAAAACGGATGCGCTGTTGTCTAAAGAAGTGAATCTTGTATCGACATTCCCGTCAGAGCTGCATACACCAATACGTTACCCTGTAGCGAAAATAAGTGAACAAGCGGTCGCACAAGACTTCTATACTTTCCTTACTAGTGAAAAAGCTAAGGACATTTTGAATAGTTTTGGTTTTGAAGTGCGTTAAATGATGTATCTATCGGAATACGAATACCAAGCTTTAATGCTTAGCTTGAGAGTGGCTGGATTTGCCATCTTGTGGCTTATCCCTATCGGGATTGGCTTAGCGTGGCTGCTAGCTAAAAAGCAGTTTGTGGGCAAAAGTATTGTTGAAAGCATCGTTCATCTGCCTTTAGTGCTTCCTCCCGTGGTTATTGGCTATTTGCTACTTGTGATGATGGGTAGACAAGGTCTGATAGGAGCATGGCTTAACGATGTGTTTGGTATTGTATTCAGCTTTAGTTGGAAAGGCGCGGCTCTGGCATGTGTCGTCGTCGCTTTACCATTGATGGTGCGCTCAATCCGTTTAAGCTTAGAGACGGTTGATAGTAAGCTTGAGGAGGCGGCAGCTACATTGGGTGCTTCTCCTGTCAGAGTTTTCTTTACTATCACCTTGCCTTTGATGATCCCTGGGATCATTACCGGAACCATGCTTTCATTTGCGCGAAGCCTTGGCGAGTTCGGTGCGACCATCAGCTTCGTTTCCAATATCCCTGGTGAAACTCAAACCATTCCTCTAGCGATGTACACTTTCATCGAAACTCCAGGCGCTGAAATGGAAGCTGCGCGTTTGTGTGCTATTTCCATTGTGATTGCGTTGGGATCATTGATGCTATCTGAGTGGTTAAACAGAAAGTCGGCACAACGCCTAGGAGGTAACGCATGAGCGCGTTAGTCCTGAAATACCAGCAACAGCTTGGTGAGACATTCTTTGATATCGACTTAGAACTTCCAAATAGCGGCATCACGGCAATTTTTGGTCGCTCTGGCGCGGGTAAGACGTCTCTGATTAACGCCATTAGTGGTCTTAAAAAACCGGATAAAGGTTTGATCAGTGTCTCTGGCACAACCCTATTTGATAGCGAGCAAGGTATTAATTTACCGACGCACAGACGTAATGTTGGCTATGTATTTCAAGAATCACGACTGTTCCCTCATATGAAGGTATCGGCGAATCTTAAATACGGTGTTAAAGGTACAGATAAAGCGCACTTTGACCAAATCGTGTCGCTGCTCTCATTAAGCTCGTTGCTCGATCGTTATCCGGCGCGTTTGTCGGGCGGGGAGAAGCAACGTGTTGCGATTGGTCGAGCACTCTTGTCTAAACCAAGTATTTTGTTGATGGATGAGCCGTTGGCATCTCTTGATTTACCTCGCAAGCGTGAGGTGATGCCGTTTCTGGAAAACCTCTCTGAAACAGTTCAAATTCCCATTATTTATGTGACTCATAGTCTTAATGAGATTCTACGCTTGGCTAACCATTTAGTGATTATCGATCAAGGTAGGGTCGTATCATTTGGTGTGACAGAACAGGTATGGGCGTCACGTGCGATGCAGCCTTGGCAATCTTTCTCTGAACAAAGCTCATTGTTTGAAGGGAAGCTGGTGGAACATAGTGATGATTATGCTTTATCTCGGTTAACGCTGGGAAAATCCACGTCTTTGTGGGTTCAAAAGGTGTCGAGTGATATTGGAGCTGCTGTTAGGCTCCAGGTTAGGGCAAATGATGTCTCAATTACGCTAGAACAACCTCAAGGTACATCAATACGTAATATCCTCCCCGTAACGATTAAAAGCGTAGAGACTCACCAACAAGGCACGAACAAGCAAAGTGTCTCGGTAGAGTTAGAGTTGGAATCTGGGTGTTATCTATGGGCAACCATTACTTTGTGGGCGTTGGATGAGCTGAATTTAAAAGTAGGCCAAAATGTATTCGCTCAAATTAAGGGTGTGAGTGTGGCTCAGAGAGACATTGCGGTTACTCACTAATTGACTGTGAAATTTTTAATTCAAGGTACTGTAAAACTCGATTTTGATTCCATGAATGGAAACATGCGTCATTTTTATACGGTATAAACCTCGGTTTTAATCCACACTGTATGAGTGAAAATACGAAGTAGTAGCTCGTCATGATGTATTGACGGTAAGACAGATAAGTAAATATGAGAAAAAGCAGTGGGTATAGAAAAGCCGCTTGTTCAAATCAACAAGCGGCTTGTTCATAACTATCACTGTTTGCCTTCAACCTAATACAGGTCGATAAATCGCTTACTTAGTGAAAACTTCTTTAAAATCACGCTTCAAGATAGCATCACGACGAGCTTTCTTGATTTGTTTAACCATGTCTTTCACACAGTTATGTAGAACTTGGTCTAGTAGTTGAGCGCGGTACTCTTCTTTTTCCTCGTCAGTCATGTCTTCAGGAAGTTTAAGAGTAGGGAACTCTTCCATCACGTTCACGCCAGCGAAAGCTTGGCTAACAGTGATTAGAGCGTGGAATTGCTCGAAGTTGTCCAAAACGTTTTGCGCGCTTGCTGGAAGGCTGTCCCAAGCTTCGCGTACTGATTCTTCAGACACTTCATGAATAGAAGTAACCATAAAGTGCATCTCTTTTGGAACTTCATCAAATTCGATAACTTGACGAAGCTCTGGAGAGATTGTGGTTAAATCGATTTCTTGTTGTTCTGTGTTTGTAGCGTCTGACATAGTATTTCTCTTTAAAAAGAAACAATGCTAAAAAGTTCTGTAAAAAAGTCAATATAATATGGAGATTAGGGCATGATTTAAGCCAAAAATGAGCTACTTTGAATATTGAACAATCGATAAAGGTGGTGCGATGATAGAAAAGGGATCTTCGATGCGCATATTGCTAGTTGACGATGTTCAGCTAGACAGAATGCAACTTGCCATTCGACTTAAGCAACTAGGTCACATTGTTGAAGCTGTCGGTAGCGGTAAAGAAGCCCTGAGCGTTTATTCTGGTTTTGATCCGGAGCTTGTATTACTTGACATAAGTATGCCTGAAATGGATGGGTTTGAAGTCGCTAACGAGATCCGCGAACAATTCCCTGAATGGGTACCTATTATATTTCTAAGTGGTCATGAAGAGCCAGAAATGATCGCTAAAGCCATTGATGCTGGGGGCGATGATTATTTAATCAAACCAGTAAACAAGGTAGTGCTTAACTCGAAGCTGATAGCCATGCAGCGTATAGCGCACATGAGGCGAGAATTAAAGCAAAGTACTGCAAAGCTCGAAGAACTTAATATACTTCTGCAACAACAAGCCAACGAAGATGGCCTCACTAAGTTATATAACCGTCGATATATGGATACTAAGCTTGAAGAGAGCATAGCGTGGCATGGAAGACGTAATATATCCATGACTGTCATACTTCTCGATGTAGACTTCTTCAAGCCATACAATGATAATTACGGCCATATTCAAGGGGATAAGTGTCTTCAGGGCCTTGCCAATACTTTGAAGGTGCTATTTGTAAGGGCTGGAGAGTATGTAGGTCGTTACGGCGGTGAAGAGTTCGTGCTTATCCTCAGTGACACTGACAGCGATGCTGCTGAACAGCAGGCAATTCGAATTAAAAAAGCGCTTTATGACATGAATTATGCACATAAATACTCGAGCATCTCTGATAGAGTGACAGCGTCACAAGGGGTTTTGTCATTTGTGCCTAGTGGTGAGGAATCGTTGGCATCTATCTACGAAAAGGTCGATCAAGCGCTCTATCAAGCTAAGCAAAGCGGAAGAAATACCTACATACTACGTAATATTTTAGAGCACTCACGATAGCTGATGAGCTCTTTTGGTAATTTGAATTTATACTTTCAGTAGTACTGAGTTAGGAAGTAGTTTAAGTGATTAAAGACATGCCACGATCAAAGTCATTTTTTATGGCTAATTCATGTTGGACACTGGTTGGCCCTGCTCTCTGTTTATCCGATCCCAGTATTGCTTCTGCAAATGAGGTATCTGATCTCATTCAGAAGGAGATAAAACGAAATTTTGCAGCCAGCGTGCTTCTTAACGACACCGACGTATTCACTTTTGGTATTAATAACGTTGATCCCAACGAAGTATTTCGTTTAGACAATGAGGACATCGGTTCGAGTGACTCGGTAAGCCGAAGACAAAATATGGCTTCTCTCAGTCTCCCTTATACTTTCAAATTACCTGCCACTATTGAAGATAACCATCAAGAGGTGACGCTTCGCTTGTCTGCGTTGCGCACAGAGAATGAAGTTGATTATTCATCTACATCTGTGACCTATTTTCAAAAGGAGACAGTCATCTCTGGGTATGTTGAATTCTCGAATGTCATCCAGCTTGATGGTTATTGGAGTTTTCATCCAGGGATTGGTAACCACATATCATATTATCGTAATGACTATGAATATCGCGGTAACGTACCTGGGCCCATCATAGTAGATCAACTTGAAGGGGTATACCTCAACACTGATGCTTGGGCTTATATCGTTGAGCCTAAGATAAAATTGATTTACGAAGATAAGAATAGCTGGGTTAAATACAAACTCAGTACCAGCTGGCATTACTTTAATGGTGTGGGTTGGGGAGAAGTCAATGGTGGCGATATTGGTCACCCAGAAGGTTGGTATATTGCTAATGAAGCAAAGATTTTTTATGACTTAGTACGTTGGGACAAGAACATTACTTCCATGTACTCAAGTATAAAGAGAATTGATATTGGTGGAGATACCGTCGTACCTATGTGAACGACCTCCTATTATGAGGGCAGTGTAGGTTGGTTGTTGAACCCCAACCTGCTTAATGACTGGGTTGATAATGTAGGCATCGGTTTTACGATCAACTACGGGAGTAGCTTAAAGGGTGGTAGCCTAGTTTTGTTCTTCAACCAAGATTAAGGCTAGTTGCTTCATCTTTAAAAACGAATAGCATTAAGCACCAAATAACCGATTAAATAAAGCCAAGTATGCATAGAGCTTGGCTTTGTTTTTTAGCTATGAATACAGAGTTTGTTGCGGCCTGTCTTTTTTGCTTTGTACAATGCTTGATCGGCAAGCTTCAATACTTTTTCAGGGTGTTTTGTGGTTGTGCTGTCTGCCAATCCTATACTCACCGATACGTTAACAACTTCAGCCGATTGTCCGTTCTTCCCACGCTTTTTAATTCCTTCATCATGGTTATCCGGTCGTTCCATGGCATTACGGATCGTCATATCGTAGTTGTGTACTTCAGAGACAAGTGTTTGTAGGTGCTCTTCAACTTGCTCGGTATGCTTACCTTTGAAAATGATTGTGAACTCTTCACCACCGTAACGATAAGCGCGAGCGCCGCCAGTGGCCTCTTTCAAAATACCGGCTACAAGCTTCAACACATCATCACCAATGTCATGGCCATAGGTATCGTTGAATTTTTTAAAGTGGTCAATATCGACCATTGCCACTGAATACTTGCGCCCTAAATGCTTCATATCAACCTCTAGCGCGTGTCGACCGGGGATATTTGTTAATTGGTCGTTGAATGCCATATCGTGGCTAGCAGACATCACATAGAAAATGATTAAGGTGCCAGATAATGAAAACATGGTACTTGATATGTACTGAACGTCGAAAAAGATGAAGGTGCTGGAAGCCAACAAAATCGCACTATAGACAACAACGTCGATAGAGCGATTGTAAACCAACACCAAAATAGCTGTTGAGCCAACTAGGCAAAGGCTGTACAAAACCAACACAAAAGGTAGTTTGGAAAAGTCCCTAACGGTAAACAGTAGCCCTTCACTCCATGATTCAAAACCTCCGGCATGGAAGTGAGAAACGATCAGCTTCGCCCATATCATAAATAGGACTAAAACGAGCGCGTATAAGAACATCGACTTGGAATTTACACCGGTATCGGGGAAGGCATACACAAGCAGGCAAGTAACTGGGACTAAGGCGGCTAATAGAGAGAGCTCTAATAATGTGGTTCCTGTGCTCAAGGGGGGTTGTAGGCGGACTTGTATAACAAGATAGGCAACAAGCATAGTGACAGAAACCATCGCCATGCGCCCTTGTCTAAACGTGTGGCACAGCAATACGGCTACACTCAATAGAATGTATGGCAGGTTGCTAGCAAACCCTAAGTTTGAATCCGTCACCAGTATGACGTTGTTCATGCCTGTAAGTAATATTGCTAGGAGAAATAAGGGGAAGCAAAATCGAAACATGCTCGACGTTACAAAAGATGATGCCATTTACGTGGTGAGCCTAACCATAATGATGATGTTGTTAATTAATACTGTACGTAGGATACGGTTAAATAAGTGATTGCCAAGCATTTTGCTTAATTGAGCGCGAAAACATGGTCATAAGTCGCTTTTGATGCAACATATGTTTATATGTGCTTGAGTTGCTATTAATCGTAGAACGAACTACATAGTATATATGAGAAATTAATTATTCGTTATAGATACTTAACAAAACTGAGCTTGTTAATCGATATCCATTATATTGGGTTATAAAACGGTGTAATATTTACGTTAAAAATGAACGTGAAAGTGTTTTCTATGGTTAAAAACACTTATCTCAATGTCGCTCAATAGAATTGTGTTTGAACGTTACATTGGACTATGAACGGAGGTGTAGTATGCAAATTAGTGTGGATGTACATAACTATATGGAAACGCTGGTGGGGCAAGTTTTAGCCACTGAAGAGTATGTGTCTAGTTATACTAGCGAGCAACTGGCTGATCTCGCATGTTTAGCACTAGGGCAGCTAAAACCCATCTATATTCGGTTCGATATTGATTTTCTTTCCGCGTTACCTGAAGACAAACTGGTTCTGTTTAAAAGAAATAGTGAGATCGCGGTCAAAAATGCAGAAGGTATGATTATTGACGATAGAAGACGCGATCGTAACGACAATATGCCGATCATATTTAGTCAACACAATTTTGATGAAGACGTAGAATTGCAATGGTATGAAAAGCCATTGTTGGATCGTAAACAGTCGTGATAGGTTAGTCGTAGTAACGTCATTGAAGGAGTAAAAAAACGTGGGATTCTTTTCTAGATTATTTGGTGGCAAAGAAAAAACCGAGCAAAAAGTAGAGATTGAGCCAGTCGAATATAAGGGTTTTAATATCTATCAAGATGCCATTGCTGAATCTGGTCAATACCGTGTTGCTGGACGCATTGAGAAAGAAATTGACGGTGAACTTAAAACGCATCGTTTTATTCGTTCAGACGTTGTTTCAAACAAAGAAGACGCCAACGAATTGATGCTTAAGAAATCGCAAATGTTCATAGACCAAATGGGCGACAGCATATTTAGCTAACCAATTAGGGTTAGAATTGATGCTAGTCATAATTTAGAGAGCTTTCAGTGTATATGCTGAAAGCTCTTTTTAGTTTTAGGGACAAAGAATAGCTAGTCAGTTGTTATTAAAAGGATTATTAGCAAGTGGTTTGACCTCTTTATTCGAGGCGTGCATCATTTAACTCAAATAACTGCTCAAAATCCATCCAAATCGTTATAAGTAATAACTTTTTCTGTTCTTTGAACAAAACGCTTGAAGTATTAGTTGTCGTTAGATACAAACGAATAAGTCATGTGCCAATAGCGAAAGAGTAGTTATGCAAATTGGTGTATCCAATGGCTGCGATCTCTTTAACTGGTCTTTGGTAAGAATAATAATCACAAATTGATACACAAGGAGTCTAATTTGTTGATAGGTGTACCAAGAGAAACGCTCGCAGGTGAAACGCGAGTCGCTGCATCGCCGAAATCGGTCGAACAGCTTCTAAAATTAGGATTTGAAGTTTGTGTTGAATCACAAGCAGGTGCGCTAGCAAGTTTTGAGGATTCAGCTTATGAAGAAGCTGGTGCAAAAGTTGTAAGCGCAGATGAAGCTTGGAAATCCGATATTGTCTTTAAAGTTAACGCTCCAATCGTTGACGATACTCAAAATGAAATAGACCGACTTAAAGATGGCGCCACTCTGGTCAGCTTTATTTGGCCTGCTCAAAAACCTGAATTAATGGAACATCTGTCGAGCCGTAACATCAATGTAATGGCGATGGATTCTGTACCTCGTATTTCGAGAGCTCAAGCACTCGATGCGTTAAGTTCTATGGCAAACATCGCAGGTTACCGTGCAGTGGTTGAAGCTGCGCATGAATTTGGTCGATTCTTTACTGGTCAAATTACAGCGGCAGGTAAAGTTCCACCAGCGAAAGTACTGGTTGCTGGTGCCGGCGTTGCAGGTTTGGCGGCAATTGGTGCTGCAGGTAGCCTTGGTGCAATTGTTCGTTCATTTGATGTTCGTCCTGAAGTAAAAGAGCAAGTTGAGTCGATGGGTGCTGAATTCTTGGAAGTGGATTTCCAGGAAGATACGGGTGCTGGTGATGGCTATGCAAAAGAGATGTCTGACGCGTTCAACAAGAAAGCGGAAGAGCTTTATGCAGCTCAGGCAAAAGACGTTGATATCATTATTACTACAGCGCTGATTCCAGGTCGCCCTGCGCCTAAGCTTATCACTAAAGCGATGGTTGATAGCATGAAGCCAGGAAGCGTGATTGTCGACCTTGCTGCCGCGAACGGTGGTAACTGTGAGTACACTGTAGCGGATCAAGTGATCATAACGGCAAATGGTGTAAAGGTTGTCGGTTACACTGACATGGTTGGTCGTCTACCAACTCAATCTTCGCAACTGTACGCGACTAACCTAGTGAACTTACTGAAACTGCTTTGCAAAGAGAAAGACGGTAAAATCAATATCGACTTTGATGACGTTGTACTTCGGGGTGTAACAGTCGTTAAAGAGGGTGAAGTCACTTGGCCTGCGCCACCAATTCAAGTTTCAGCTCAACCGCAGCAGGCTAAGCCAAAAGCAGCGCAACCTGAGCCAAAAGTTGAAGAACCAACGTCTCCAGTCAAAAAAGCCGCAGGGATGGCCGTTGCGGTTGGTGCTTTCGCTTGGATTGCGTCGGTAGCGCCTGCTGCGTTCTTATCTCACTTTACCGTTTTCGTTCTTGCTTGTGTGGTGGGTTATTACGTAGTTTGGAATGTAAGCCATTCTCTGCACACGCCTTTGATGTCTGTTACTAATGCGATTTCAGGGATCATTGTGGTAGGTGCTCTATTGCAGATTGGACAAGGCAACGGTGTCGTTACTTTCCTCTCTTTTATTGCCGTGTTAATTGCAAGTATCAATATCTTTGGTGGCTTTACCGTGACCAAACGTATGCTTGAAATGTTCCGTAAAGACTAAGGAGTAATAGATGTCTGAAGGATTAGTACAAGCAGCTTATATTGTTGCTGCAGTATTCTTTATTATGAGCTTGGCTGGACTATCGAAACAGGAATCTGCACGTGCAGGTAACTATTACGGTATCACTGGTATGGTTATCGCATTGATCGCGACGATCTTCGGCCCTCACTCAGCTGGTATTGTTTGGATCATCATTGCAATGGTGATCGGTGGTGGTATTGGTATCCACTACGCACGAAAAGTTGAAATGACGGAAATGCCTGAGCTGGTGGCAATTCTGCACAGCTTCGTTGGTATGGCTGCGGTATTGGTGGGCTACAACAGCTACATCGATCCACCGGCGGCAGTGTCTATCAACCCTGCGGCTATTCATGCAGAGCACGTTATTCATTTAGTGGAAGTGTTCCTTGGCGTGTTTATCGGTGCAGTAACCTTTACGGGTTCGATTGTTGCGTTTGGTAAGCTTCGTGGCGTGATTTCTTCATCAGCATTGAACATTCCTCATAAGCATAAATGGAACTTAGCGGCTATCGTGGTTTCTACACTGCTTATGGTCATGTTTGTCAAAGCAGATGGCAGCATGTTCGCACTGATGGTGATGACACTTATCGCGTTCGCATTCGGTTACCACTTAGTGGCATCAATCGGCGGTGCAGATATGCCAGTGGTTGTTTCAATGCTTAACTCTTACTCTGGTTGGGCGGCGGCAGCGGCAGGTTTCATGCTTGCAAATGACCTGCTTATCGTAACGGGTGCATTGGTTGGTTCGTCGGGTGCGATTCTGTCTTACATCATGTGTAAAGCAATGAACCGCTCGTTCATTAGTGTTATCGCTGGTGGCTTTGGTCAGGAAGTACAAGTGTCTGAAGGCGATGAAGATCAAGGTGAACACCGTGAAACTTCAGCAGAAGACGTAGCTGACATGCTTAAGAACTCTAAGTCAGTAATCATCACTCCTGGATACGGCATGGCAGTAGCTCAAGCTCAGTACCCAGTACACGAAATCACTGAAAAGCTGCGTGCGCAGGGCGTAAATGTTCGATTTGGTATACATCCTGTAGCGGGTAGGTTACCGGGTCACATGAACGTACTGCTTGCTGAAGCAAAAGTACCTTACGATATTGTTCTTGAGATGGACGAAATCAACGATGACTTTGACGAGACAGATACTGTATTGGTTATTGGTGCAAATGACACCGTAAACCCTGCAGCTCTAGAAGATCCAAATAGCCCGATTGCTGGCATGCCAGTACTGGAAGTTTGGAACGCTCAAAATGTTATCGTGTTCAAGCGTTCTATGAATACGGGCTACGCAGGCGTACAAAACCCATTGTTCTTCAAAGAAAATACACAGATGCTGTTTGGCGATGCTAAGCAAAGCTGTCTTGGTATTTTAGAGCACCTCTAATGGTCGCTTGTAAAACCTGACTAAACGAAGGAGCTCAATTGAGTTCCTTTTTTTGTGTCCACTGAGTGAGGGGAAATACTTAGAATGTAGATAGGATATGAGCAGACTAATTTTCCCCATCGAGATGACGAAATGGTTTTGCTACGATGCGTTAAACCAGCATATTCGCTCGCTTTGAGCGTATTAAAGTCAATTTAATGACAGTCAGCCGTCATTCTCGCTGCTTTTCATGCGGTTAAAATTTATCTTTGAAAGCGAATGGTATATATTTGTTTGTTCTATTTGAATTTGTGCTGGTTTGTGATCATCAAAAGAACATTTACTCTTCTTATCGCTACGTTATCAGTATCAGTAAACGCGTTTGCTGATTCTTTGCCTGAGCGTATCGATAACTTCACCAAACTATTTGATCATGAAACGGCAATCGAATCTTATGACATTCGATTGCTTCAGGCTGATTATCCAACTCGCCTAATCACGCCTTCTTCAATGCTGCCGCAAACCGCAGAGTACCCACTTAAAGATATTCAGCGCCTATACCAGTTATCAAAAACTTGTAGCGGTAAGTTGCCGTTAAGCCCATTGATCACTGAACCTTTAGTGTTTACGCGAGCGATGTGTAAGGGCACTAAATTGTCGGATCGTTGGTTTAGTCGTAGTGGTTTGATTCACCCTGGTGGAGGCTCTTATGCGGCGCGTTATGTTGAGAAGTACCCAGAAAAGTTCGACTCTTTGAAACGTTACATGCATATTCAAGAGCGCCCGAATACTGAAAATGATGAGTTACTGTCTCGCTTGAAACAAATGGACAACGAAGCTATTACTGCGCTATTGGCTGGTGCTAGCATGTTTGTCGAGCTCGACGAGATGTGGATTAAACGTGGTGACAGATACTATCTGTACACAGAATCTGATTGGCATGAAAACGCCACAGTAGCAGGGTTGTCTTTCAGTTTATCGTCAGAAGGTAAGAGTTGTTTCGTCCAACGTGGTAACGTGTGTTGGGAAATAGAAGATCACTCTGAACTGCTTCAGATCGCAATGTTCATCTTGGTGATCGCTAACATCATGCTTGTGCTAGGTTGGGCGATATACCGTTGGAACAGTAAGAAACAGGAATTAAAGAGTCGCATGTTGGTTCTTCAGATTTTAACCCATGAACTGAGAACACCGATTGCGAGCTTATCATTGACCGTTGAAGGGTTTAGACGGGAGTTCGAACACTTACCTGAATCGGTATATGATGAATTCCGTCGACTGTGTGAAGACACGCGTCGTTTAAGACAGTTAGCAGAGGCAAGTAAAGACTACTTGCAGTCGGACAATCAACCACTTGCAACAGAGTGGGTGCCAAGCGTACAAGAGTGGTTAGAGTACAAAGTTGAAGAAGATTTCGCTCCTGGAATCGAACTACTCATCAACCAAGATATTGCTGCAAAAGTGAACGTATATTGGTTAGGAACCTGTATCGATAACCTGATCAGGAACGCGGTTAAATACGGTGTCGCACCAGTGATACTAGAACTGAATACTTCTGACAAGAAGCTGACATTCAAAGTTATAGATAATGGAGACTTGTCCCGCAAAGACTGGGGGCAACTAAGAAAGCCATTCGTTAGTAAGAGTGGACTAGGTTTAGGTCTGACGATAGTAGAATCTATGGTCGGAAAAATGGGCGGTCACATGACGCTAATCGGCCCCCCGACAACATTTATTTTGGAGATACCTTGTGAAACAGACATTGCTTCTCGTTGAAGATGATAAGAATTTAGCTGATGGCCTATTAGTTAGCCTAGAGCAAGCTGGGTATGAATGTTTACATGCTGAACTGATCTCTGAAGTTGAAGGCTATTGGGAACAAGCGGACCTAGTTATCCTAGACCGTCAACTTCCTGATGGTGACTCAGTAGATTCACTTCCAGGCTGGAAAAAGAAGAAAGATATCCCTGTAATCTTGCTGACAGCATTGGTTACAGTAAAAGACAAAGTAGCTGGCCTAGATTCAGGAGCTAACGATTACTTAACGAAGCCATTCGCAGAAGCTGAGCTGTTTGCTCGTATTCGTGCGCAGCTTCGCCTGCCAGATGCTGAAGAGCAGGACGCATCAAAAGTTATCGCTCAAAACCTTGTTATCGACAAGGCAACGCGTGAAGTGTTTTTCAATGAGCAAGAAGTGACGCTAACACGTACGGAATTTGATCTGTTGTTGTTCTTGGCAAGTAACCTAGGCCGTGTATTTACACGTGACGAATTACTTGATCACGTATGGGGATACAACCACTTCCCAACAACTCGTACCGTAGATACGCATGT
Organism: Vibrio sp. HI00D65; assembly: GCF_001635455.1. Classification (GTDB taxonomy): domain Bacteria; phylum Pseudomonadota; class Gammaproteobacteria; order Enterobacterales; family Vibrionaceae; genus Vibrio. The sequence continues at coordinate 165,340 of NZ_LWEH01000005.1, read as the reverse complement.
TCTGCAATTAAGACAGAAGCTACCGGGTCTAGAGATCGAAACGCTACGTGGCGTTGGCTATAAGATGAAAGCGTAATGAAAAAAGCCTTACTTCCACTATTAATGCTATCGAGTGTCGTAAACATCGCACACGCAGCAGATTGGTTTAAAAGCAGCGATGCTCTTACTCAAGTACATAAACATTTGTTGGATAATGATTTACCACAGATGTTTGATTCTTTAGTGGAAGTTTGGCAAAGCAATTCATCTCAATCTCGAGAAAATCACCTCAATGAATTGTTTGACCAAGCGTTGGACAAAGATTGTGGTAAAACCCTCACAAAAAAAACTTTGCCTGACTGGATAAGTTCAGTTGTCGTCAAAAGGCACATTATTCAAAGCCCTGGCCGAGACACATTCCGAGTTTCAATTGATGTCGAATCTGAGCAAAGCATTCAAGATATCACCTTCGAAAAATGGGTAGACAAGGTTGTCTCTTCCGATAGTGAATTCATGAAAGAAAGTGAAGTGGTCAACAATGCCTCTGTCAGTTTGTACCGCAAGCGTTATAACCTAGCGTCACAGTTGGATTCTGGTTTATATCGCCTGAATGTGAAAGGCGATGGTGGTAACTCTTGGAGCACTTGGATTGTTTTGGGTGAAGTCTCGATGCGCCAGCAGGTACGCTGGGCATCTAAAGATACATGGCGAATTGATAAGAAAGACTTACTTAACCCATATTGTCCGTTACCTAAGTTAGAAGTCGGTTTATACGACTATATTGACGAGCAGTATGAACAAGTGTGGGGTAAGAGCTATGAGTCCGATTATCCGATGAGCTTGTCTAGCGAAGATTTGCCCAATGACCGATATGTTCTAGTTGTTTCTATGGTTCATTCACGTTGGCAAGGTGATATAGCGATAGAACAAGCACAAACTATTAGTAAAACTTATGATATTTCTAGCGAAGAAGAGTTAAAGTAATTTAAAATTGTGTCGTTAACTTTATAAGGGATCTAACAAAGATAAACGGCATGATAAAAACTACTAAACTACTCGCAGCGTCCATTGCTTTCGCCAGTCTTCCTATCTCCGCAGCAAACTACGCTATTGAAGCGCGTGGTGATGCGATGGGTGGTGTTGGTGTTGTTTCTGCAAACTTCCTAACTGCTCCATTCTATAACCCTGCATTGGTCGCTATTTACCGTCGTAACGATGACATGGGTATGATTACCCCAAGTTTTGGTGGTAAATACAACGATCCTAACGATATGAAATCGAACATCGATGCTGTACTCGATGCATCAGGCAGAGATATTGCAGATGGGTTGAAAAAACTTGATGGTAATCAAGCAAATTTTGACTTAGGTGGTGTCGTAGCTTTCGCATTACCAAATCAATTTGTCGCTGCAAATATATTTGGTAAAGCATATACGGAAAGTTTTGTAACACCAGAAGTGTATACCGCAGGAAATGACGCGGAAAATTTACAGCGTTCGGCAGTAGAAGCAGTTTCAATTGGAGTCGCTGAAGTTGGTATATCCTTAGCAAAATATCAAACTTTTATGGGGCAGCACTTATCATTTGGCATCTCACCAAAATTACAGCGCATCTACACGTACAACTATGTTGCGTCGCTAAACGACTATGACTTATCAGATGTACGAGAAAATGACGATGGCGACACGACGTTTAACGTTGATGCAGGCGCACTGTGGTTTTATGGCCCATTTAGAGTTGGTTTTGCAGCGACTAACTTGATCTCTCGAGACATCGAAACAAAAGACTCAACAAAAGATATCGCTCCCGGATACTCAGTTGGCGGCAAGTATGCGTATAAATTAGAGCCAGTTTATACCGTTGGCGCTGGCATTGTGTCTGACTACTTCTCGTTAAGTGTTGATTACGATTTAAATGAGACTGAAAAGTTTACTTCGTTTGAAGACAACGAGCAGATGATTCGTGTCGGTACTGAAGTTGATCTGTTGCGTCAAATGCAGCTGAGGGCAGGGTACTACAAGAACCTAGCGTACTCTAATTCAGAAGGAACCATCACAGCCGGTATTGGCTTGTCGCCACTTAATTTGTTCCAGCTAGATCTAAGTGCTAACTACACAAACGAAAACGCAATGGGTGCATCTATCAATTTCCTTGCTAGTTACTAATAGTCCTTATATAGTTCTGCTCCTAAATAAAGGAGCAGAACATGCTAAACGACTTACCAACCCTTTCTCACGAAGAACAACAAAAAGCTGTTGAACGAATCCAAGAAATGATGAGCCAAGGTATTAGCACAGCACAAGCTATCAAAATCGTTGCTGAGCAAATTCGTGAAGAAATGAGTAACAAAGAAGAGTAGGGCGTCAGCCCTTCTTTTTTACCACCTTAATGCACTATAACTGAAATGCTTGCAAGCCAATATATTGTCCCGCCATTCACAACCGTGATACCGTTCTAAAATACACAGCTCTATATTCTACTAATCTTCCTATATTCAATGACTTAACTCAGAATGATCTACTGTTTGGGGTGACTTCGCTCTTTTTTGTAATTAAATTACAGCGCAAGGTGAAAGTTAAACATTCGGGTTTTTGGGTGTCAGTATTTGTGTCGCTAGTCGTAAGTTATTTTATATCCGAGAATTTTTAACGATCGTGACGCCGTGACTTCAATCATTAGCGAATTGGTTGAGCTCAATTTCAGTGAGTATGGTTTTGTGGTTTCAGTTGGGGAATGTTCGTGGCGAGCAGCGATACTAAGATACTCAACGACAGATCTGCGTATCTAATGCTGCTTAGACTAGGGGGCGCATACTTAAGCGAAGCAGAAAGCATTAGCTGAGGGTACGGTCTGTATTGAGGTGGATAGTGGTTTACTTAAGTGTGTAGCTTTGGCTTGAAGGAATTTAATTCATGGTCGCTCGAATGAGATACTAGATTAGGAGACTTGTCTTCGGACGTTGAAGTAGTCTAAGTCGATGTGGCTCGCACCTGGTAGCGAAAAGTCTAAGCGATTGAGCTTGTTCGACATTGCATCGCCTGTAACACTGTAGTCCTGGTTGCAGTTACGAATGTAAAAACGAAACCTTGGGCTATCTTGTCCTTCGTAATCCATGTTAATGGTTACCGAATCATACGTGTAGAGATCTAAACCTTTGCCTTTTTAGATAGCACGGATTCAACTTCACGGAATGGCTTGCTGTAGATACGCTTAAAGTCACACTGTAACTCTACACCATCTTTTAATCTGTGTAATGAGCCAACTGTTACACCATTATGGATGCGGTCTGTGTTAACCAGCGTAAGGTATTTGTCTGGTTCTATGACGTAGCTCTTGTTCATAATATTATCAAAAGAGAGTAGCGACACTAGGGTGAATGCTAGGCAAAAAATCGAGAGAAATATGTTGTGTTTACGCAATGCTTTGTCGCTCATGATGTTAATCCATACACGTGATTCGAACCTAATACGCAGTGCCCTAGAGTTGGCGCAATCGGAGAATTAGAGTATGAGCATTGTTGGAATTGCGATACTTAAAACTGTTCTAGAATTGACGTTTATACAGGAAACTGCGCTATTAGACCAAGATCAAGTTTAAAATTGAACGCAGGGCATTGATTTTGAATGTAATTTACTCAGTGAGTACTGTTTTTACGGGGATTGAAACTTAACTGTATATATGTACAGTTAATTTTAAGTGGATTTGTTTATTGTCTTTATAGCCAATCTAAGGCCTTTATGAGTTCGCTAAGTAGCGGGCCGCAAAGCAAACTGTTTCTTAATTTGAATTTGATATCATTACGTTGTCACTTTGTGGGGTGTATATCTGCAGTGAGTAAATCGAGTTGAACGTGGGGAAATAACCTTAAACAAACACCTGAATTGTTTGAGGCAAACTTACACTAGTGATAAACAAGATATGGTAATAGCTAACTGTAAGGACTTAAAATTTCGGTAGTTCTAATTCAAAGCTAGTACCAAGCGCAGGTTGCTACAGAGCGAGATTAAATGTGGGGATTACAGTGTATTCGGAATATCAACAGTAAAGCTAGAAACAATCAATCTCAAGTGTCATAGAGCCACAACGCATAAATCCAAGCATCTAGATTTTCTTTGTAGTTAACATGATCGCGTGTGTGAAATCTGAAAAACAGAATTACTGACAAAGTCTACACAAAGGACTCGTAGTCATCGTTTGTAAGCTGTTAGGAGCTGAACGTTTAAAATATTCAGTGTTTAGAATCAGTTGAGAATTTATTTTTCGTAGTTAAACAACGTAATAGTCTGGCGGGCGACTGTAACGAGCTATAGGTGATTTATGACAGACGCTGGGTTTAGAGCATCAAAGTTTTTAACTGGTGTAATGAAAATGGCGTGAGTATATTGAACTAACGTGTAGCAAGATCCAAAAATTGCTTAAACGAAGAAGTTTAGTGGTTCTGTAGGTAAAATCTGCCAGGGATAAGACTCGTAAAGCTCTCAGATTTTAATGTGTATAACTTCGCATTATGTCTGCTTATGTTCAATCGAGCATATCTCCTTGAATCAGTGCAACCTCTTGTATTTAGAGGTTTTATCATTGAAGTATCGCGAAATGAGTAAGAATTACATTTTTCGAGAGTTAGAGTGCCAAATGACCAAGGAAGAGGTTGCTGAACTGTGTTTTAAAACTGTGAGAACAGTCACAGGTTGGGATGAGGGGAAACCAATACCTCCCGAGTGTAAAAGGCTTATGAGAATGGCGAAAGGTCGAGAATTAAGCATTAGTGAAGATTGGGAGCAGTTCAAAATGTTATACGACAGGATGGAGCTGCCAACAGGCCAAGTAGTAAGGCCACAACAAATATTAGCAGGGATTGCACTATTGGGGATTCAATCTGAGTTAGAGATTAAGACTTCAACACACTTACTTGGCCTTGCTAGAGCGATAGCTAATATCAAGAAATAGGATTAGAAAAGTATGGTTTTATCAATGCTTATTCAAAGTCTAAAGCACACAAGTAAACAAGATGGCTAATTGCTGATACGATTACTTTGACTGGCGCGAAGCTCCATCCTGTTTAACATGAATTAGTCAGTCCTCCTTTTTGGTCATATCAAGGAGAAAGAAGCCGAACCTTTATCGAGAGGGTTCGGCTTTTTGCTATCGTAGCGAATAAAGTAGGCTTTCGCGAGCTTACTTAGATAAACGAGTAAGTGCTTGGGTGCATAGGCTGCTGTTCAATCGATATTGTTAAGTGATGTCGTTCTGAAACATGGTCGTAATCTTCGATACTTTCTACTATTGCTGTCAGAGGTTGACCACCAAAGCATTTTGGAACCAACGTTCGATCATAAAACAACTCAATAGCGTCCACAAAGTCATCATAAGAACCTCCAGGGACATAGCATGCGTTTGTAAGAACCGCTACTTGTTCATCTTTATCATTAAAGACTATCAGTGCACCTGTACGTTGACCCGCAATACCTTTCGCCACGAAAACTCGATGTCCAACAGATATATCGGATAAGTTATTTGCAAAACCGGCATCGGATTCCCAAAAACCACTCAGTAAAAGCTTGTTATTTTCGTGAAAGTTGTCATTAAGAGCCTCAAGCGCAGCTATAGCTCTATCTTCTTCATCTATTTCAAACTCACTCACTAATTCCGCAGGCAAAGCTTTCTTTAGTTCAGATATCTTAGCTTCGTTTTCAGTCGATATATTGTCGTTGGATACCTTTTGGTGAGCTTCTTCGTCCGCAGAACGCAAGTTCTTTAATTTGTTTAGTTCTCTAGTGATTTCAATTTCATCACCAATGATGTCACTCCAATCGGCAATTGATGACGCTACAGTATCTTTCATAGCATCTAAACCACCGTTAACGGCAATGATTTTTGCTCTGGTTATAGGATTTTCGTCGCGCTCTAGGTAAGTGACATATTTCTGAGTACGGTTAATTGTCCGTTCAATCTCTTTTATACGGCGAAATGCGCCAATAGCGAATTTTTTCTGAGACGCCGCAAACTGAGCCTCACCAAAGTATAATGACAAAAACCAAGCAAAAAATAGTGAGAAGAAGAATTGTAAGAGATTAAAAAGTGTCGCTTCGGTCTTTGTTGTAGAATCCACGGAGATAATCTGAACAACCGAAATGGCAACGATTGCGCCAAGAGTTAGGACAAAAATCAAACCTTTTTGCCACGCAGAAAATTTTAGCATGCAGCGAAACCTTATATTAAAACTAGTGAAAACCGCTTGTTTATTTAAGGACAGTATTATACATCAATAGTTTACGCAGTTGCATAAACGTTGATAGTTAGGTCGAATTTACCCCCGTGATACAACACGGGGGTTGCTGCGCACAGCTTCGCGCTCGCTGTTCAGCTCTCACGACTCACGCGAAGCTGTGAACAGAAAAACAGCAAAAGTATAAAAAGCCCCACTGATAGCTTGAGGCTTGAAAGGGAAGTGATGTTGATTATTATGCAATTCACTCACTAGAGTATTAAGACGAATTAGAAGGAGAAGACGAATTCTGATGTACAGCGCCACATTAAGGGGTGAGCAGCGCTACCACCCAATCCTAAAGTAATTTGCTATCAACACTAAAATTGAAGTAGAGGAAAAATGCTAAGCGTTGGGAATCACTCTTAAGTGCTTTGTTTTGTTTAAAATAAACGACTGAGTATACTAGGAGAGTTGCGTACGCTTATTTCATTTAAGAAGATAGATGTTACTTCTTTGTGGAATCGTTGATTTTCTTTAAATGCTGATTGCTCAGATTCCATTTTAACAACCTCGTATTCAATAACAGGTATTGCAATCGAATCCATATGGTTCTTATATGACGTCTTTGCTTCATCTGTTGATAAGTCTAGCCTAGTAAGGTCTCTCATCAGTTGCATTAATATTTTAGGATCCATCTCTTTTATTTCTTGTGGAACCGCAGCCTTTTTAGCTTTATGCCCATCATTAAGAATTTGAAAGTGAGCTTCAGATAACTTTTTATATTCGTTGTAAGTGCCTGTTACTAAAGCTAGTTCCTCGTATTTTTGATAAACCTCTCCTCGGCACTTCGATACTTGTTCACTCAATTGTTGTAACTCTGTCTTGGCTTTTGATTGCGCCTTCATTACGGATATAGGAACAATCTGATAATCTCGACTATTCGCTATTTCAGGGTTAGCAAGCATGTGATTAAATTCATCAAACACAAGCTGATAAATACCTGCTAATTCTCCATGCTTTAGAAATAGCTGATTTTGTAATGGTGTACATGTAGTTGCGGTATCGCGAAGTGGACGGTAATATTCTTTTACCAAACTTTTATCCGTAGTTAGATCGCTCTTGTAAGCTTCGGTGATCCCGGCAAAAATCAACGAGCCAAAACACAGAAGCAATAGGTTTTGGAGGAAAGTGTAATCTCGTATCTTTGGAACTGTACTGCAGGTCTTATCGTTTCCGTTCTTACCTTCTGACATAGCACCACCCTTAAATTATTTGTTAGCCATCGAACTCAACACGCTCAATTTTACCTTTAACCGACTGAATTTTATACATTTTACATTGTGGATAGTGAGCCGCAATTAAACTAACTAGATCTGTAAGATCTTCATCGGCAATTCGAGCTGAGAAAGTCACCGATACCAACTCTTCTTTATAAAACTCAAAGTCACTGTATTTTTTATCCTCCCCAGGACGGCGTGTCATCACTCGCCACTCTTTTTCATATTCCCATTTTGCAGTTTTGGTGTAATAAATTGCATCAGCAGTTTTGGCAAGCAACTCTTGACGCTCATCGTACAGTAAGAAGTCCAAAGCAGAGCCCAGATTAGGCGTACTGTCTGTATAAGTTACCTTTTTTGCCATTTGAAAAGGTGTGTCTAGCTTTTCAATATGTTTAAACTCAAACATACAGCCAGTATGATTGTCTCCATAATGAGCCCACATAACTTCGTTATTTTCATCTTCAGATAAGCAGATTATACGTAAGGCACCGTTGTTATAACGTTCAGTTTCCTCGCGTAGGTTCTCTTCCAAACTCGACAAATTCACCTCAAGTGAAGAAAGTTCCCGATACAGTGTATCTTTACCGACTCCCTGACTTTTAGTCATTTGCATAAGAGAAACTAAGCCCTTAGAGTCCGGTGAAAGCGATTTATTCAATTGCAACCCTTCATATGCAACGTTCATAAGAGTTTTTAGATACTCATCCTTAGATGCGTCAATCGAAGGTTTAAAAGCAGGCATCCTTTGCAGTTCATTTATGTCGTTAAATGAACTTGGGCAGGACCAACGAAGCTTTTGAAATTCAAGCACCAATTTTGCTGTATTAGCACTCATATACTTATATAAACGACTAGGGACTTCCAATTTTCCTCCTAGATGGCTGACAGCTATATCAGACAGAATAATTCTGTACTGAAATATAGATTTATTCTGTCTAGTATCTTAATGACGTAAACGGTACATCTTTTTTACCTTAACTAACAATTATTTATGTTCTACAGTTCCGTACATAGATCACTAAATGCAGATTTTTTCTGTATAGCATGAATTGACCGGCAAAATATGTTCCGGTCTTCTGCAAGAGTAAGTGTTAGACGATTTGGGGCAGAACCGAAAGACTCACTTCGTTCAAACTTTGGCGCAGCGTATCACCGAGTAAAACTATAACCACCCAATTACACTTAGCAAAGCCTGCCAAAGTTTAAGAACGCCTAGCAAGATGAAGGGAGTTCGATTTCCTCTCCAACATTGCTACGCTTCGCTACTTATCGCTCAACAACCTAAATCAACCCCTTAGCATTATCGTGTTCGCTTATCCCTGCGGGGCTAGTGCGTCATTTAAAATATCGTCAACTCTTCGGAAATATCGACCTGTTCAACCTGAGCCACTTCCATTGATTCATTACTGTAATTGTCATGAACAATCTTTGAACGGCACAAAGCGTAATCTTTCACACCGTTATAACTAATCACCACCATGCAATCATCGATAACAACGATATCGAAACCAAGTTTTTCAAGAGTGAGTGAATTAAAGTAATGCTCTTGGCCATCAACCCCAACAGCCTCAAGAGTAACTAAGTGCTCATCGAAAATCTTACCGTGTTTGGTCACTAACGAAGATACGTAAAGTTCACTTACTGGTATAGGAAAATCGAAGTTTAGAGAATGACCAGAACGAACCGGAACACCCATCTGATGCAGAACATTATGAGAAGATACTTGAACAAGACTGTTAGAAACTTTTTGATTAGGACTGACAACTTGCTTGGTATCCAAGCCAACTTCTTGATGAGATAAACCAGCGGCATGAGTAGCGGTTTCAGTTTCTTTTGTATTTTGTACTTGATTGATATCAGATTTAGGATCATTCCCAACAACCTCAGTTAATCCGTTAAAGAAGGTAGATAGGCCAACAGCCAAAGCGATTCCAGCCATAATCAATTTAGGCTCCTTCCAAAGCGGTCTAGACACGCCTGATTTAGTCGCTAAGCCCGTTGCCGTTGATTGGTAGAGTAGGTGAACTTCTACGGGTATCTTTTCCACAGCCACCGCGTCATCTTTTGTTGGCTTAACCGTTGTCGAACGTGGGTCATGATTAAACAAGCGCGTCTTACGTTTAGACCATGGGAGAATCCCATCACGAGACTTATGAGCAATAGCAGCCTCAGAAACAGATTTAACCTCGTCACCCAGTGATTTGATGTTTGGCGTACAAAGAACAATATCCCAGTTGTATTTACGGTGACGCTGAAAGGATTCTCTAAAGTCGGCAGGCATAACAACATTACCGCTTTCATCAACAATACGCTCACCAATATCATCAACGTATACGTCATCAGGTTTGAACTTGGCACGAACACGGTGATAGTAATCAACGTAATCCTCCGGCAAATCACTAGAGAAGTGCTCAACACCAAGATACAAGTTTTTGTCAGCGTTAAACCCCTGAGTCTTATTGAAAATATCTTGAACCTCATCAATGAGGATAAACGCACCAAGAGGGCACCAGTTGAACCAGTGCTGCCACAACTTTTTCCCCTTGGTGGTTTGAGAGCTAACACGAAAGATACGAGCACTTAATGGGAAACGTTCGCCTAATGAGCTTTCGATTTCCTCTAAACTTCTCATTCCCTCAACATTAGTAACAACCGTTCGACCCTGACGGAGAGCTGGCAGCAGTTCAAACCAAATGGCATAACTCGATTTGTACGAGCCTGCCGGACCATGTCTAATAATCGAAGCCATATCACCACCCCATGAAGTTAAGAACGAAGCGAACCGCGTAAGCTTCACAAATGATCGTTATTCCCTTGAGATAACCCATTGCTTGAAAGGTACTGCGAGTTTCTGCAGGAAGCTTGGAAACCGCATCAGTAATCAGGGAATCTAAACCAATATTAACGATGAGCGATTGAGCCACACCATAAGCAAATTCTAAGGTTTGCATCATTAGGTAAAACTTGATGTAAACGGAAAACTCAATCACATAGGCAAAGGCCTGTTCAATAAAAGTAGGGGTATGTTCAACGACTTCATAAATGTCATTGTAAAGACCAACGAACCAGTCAAACGAATCTTGATTTGGATTAGGAACGGTTTCAGCAAACGCGGTACCCGAAAAAAGAACAAGACAAAATAAAATCCATTTCATAATTATCTCCTTGCCACCACACCAAACGCGATGATGCCGCAAATTAAAAGAATGATTGTCGAGAACTCCGCAGAAGAGCGCGCCAGAAAGTTCTGTTCCATCTTGATGGATTGACCATAGTGATTAGCCTCAACAACAACACCTTTCACCTCACCACTTAAGCCGTAATTAGGTGTAGAAACTAGCGACTTAAAGCTGTTTATCTTTTGATTAATCAACCCTTTTACGTCATCCGTTTTCTGATTAATGTCAGCAATGTCCTGAGCACTTAGAATGTCTTCAAATGGGTTTGTGAACTCCGGCTCACCAAAATTCAAACCAACACCATCACCAGACCCATCATCACCACCAGAACCACCACCGCCAGAACCGATACCACTTTGAAGTTCACCAAGTATAAACTTCTGATAATTAATATTTTCTTTACTGTTTTGATTGTTAGCTTGAATCAAGTTATCAATACCAACGTCAATGTTTTCTAAGTATTGGTTAGAGACATCAATTTTTTGGACGATAGCCGAATCACCGTCACCCAAATCTGGATTGACTGGATCCGGTGTTGGATTTGGATTTGGTTTAGGTGTTGGCGTTGGTTCGGGAGTTGAATCAGGTGTGCCCGGTAAATTATCAGGAGGAAGCGGGGCCGTTGGGTCGGTTGGTGGTTGAGGGTTTGGGTTTGTTGGGTATTCATAACCAGGGGGATGTGGTTGACCATCTCCCTCGATGCATGACGCGCCAGTGTATACAGCATCATAGCCACATGATTCATCGGCACTTCCTGCACCTGTGCAAACTTGAATAACATCAATAGTCGCTTCAATGACACAGCCACTAAAACACACGGTGTAACCTTGAAACCCAGATTTTCCATAAAGTTTTTTAGCAAATGTACCAGATTCGGGGCAACTGCTAGGTGAAGGGTTATCATATATACATGACTTACCATCACTTGAATATTCGGTGTATTGAGGATTATCAGCAGGTGGGCAGGTGTAGTGGTAACCATGACTTGAACCTGCACTAACAGTCTCAAGAGCCTTAAAACCATCCTTAGATGAATACTCAGACATAAGGTTAGAACGCCACGCATCAAACTCAGAATAACTCATAAAAGTTCTACGTAGATTCTCAGTCGGAATATCATGACTACTATGATAAACGATTCGAACATGTGCCTCATATCGTTTGCTGTAGTGAGTTTTATCGGCAGGAACACTATTTGATGCTGATAAAGAAAAGCTCAGGAAAATTGATAAAAATAAAACCCATTTCATGGAGTCACCTCAATAATTAAAACAGAAATGGCAAAATCTATGAATAAAAAAGGGGCTATTGATTAGCCCCTTTATCATTAGTGTCTTATTAACTCGTTTGAACTCCAGAAACAAAACCTTGAGTAAAACAAAGCGCAATAGAAACAGCTAATATTAATTCTTGCATGATTAACGCTTAATAAGCATGGAAGCAACAAGACCCACACCGAAACAAACCGCCGCGACAGAAAGAATACCGCCAGTCGTCAAAGTGGTTAGAGCTGTACCCGCTGCAATTGCTTCAGTAACCGCAGTTGTGTTGGCAGATGCTTCAGCAAGTGCAGAGCCAGAGGCAGTAAGCGCAGCCGCAGAAGCAACGAAAACACCTGATTTATTTTTAACGGTTTCGATAATACGAGACATAACAATTTCCTTATTAAAGTTTACCAAGCCACCGAGACACACGCCCCGTAAAATGACCTGTTATAAATGACACAAAAAGTGCCGTGATGATGATAGTAAAAAGTTCAGTATCAAAAGGCTGCTCCTGAACCGCGACCAAGTCATGAGGCTCTAAAAAAACGACCCCCTGACATAAGTCTGGTGATGTACTGTCAATGACCCCGTTGTAAACGCACTTCATTGCTTAGAACACCAATACATAAATAAACCTATTTAGCTTTCAGAGAGTTATCGAAATGCTTTTTGATTTCCTCATCGACAGGAATAAGCTTATTAACCAAGATATCAAGCGGGTCATTTGGGTTAGAGCCAAGACTTAACTCATAGTCACGGTTAGGAACAAAGGCACGTGATTGGATAAGTTGACGGGCATAGTCCACATCAATTTTCAGCGCTTGCTTGTTGTAGGGGATATCAGTTGAAAAACCGATGCCCGTTTGTTGGAACTTCTCGTTGTCGACTTCTTCAACGGCACGAAGCACAGACAGTTCTGCGAACTCCATATTAGACTTAGGGAAACGCTTGATTGAGATACCAGTTATTGTAGGCATATTCTTGACTCCAAAATTTCGATTTTCTGTTTCGTGTATTCGTCAGGAATCCCCAACGAGGTATTAAAATTAGCGCGCCTATGGTGCGTAGGAATGAGCATCCCAAACGCTTCACCTAAATCACCCTCAGTCATAGAAACGACCTCAGCAAGAGCCTTACCACATTGACGACGAACCCAAGCGATACGCGCCATGAATTCGAGTCCGGCTTTCTTCTTGTTCAGTTCAATTCTCATTGGTTCAGCAGGGTCGATACTGGCGGCGAAATCACACAGGCCAGCAAAGGCCGAAGCAGGCGAGGCGAGTAATGCTAAATCACACTTCTTCAATTCAACTTCATTGCGATACCAAATCACTTCAGGGTCAGCGATATTTTGCTCGAACTTCTTGTTGTAGATACGCCAATAAACTGAAGACGTACGAGAGCCAACCAAAACCGCTTCTTCTGATAATTCACCAGACTGTGAAACGCGCTTATGAGGAACCATTGTCGGGCCACGGCCACGAGAAGCAGTGCGAAATGCTCCCTCATAAAAACATTTCTCAGCATACTGACAGTCAAAAATTCCGGTGTAGTCATCAACACACAAATCAAGGCGGGCGAGGCGAGTGATACCCAACAGAGACAGCCACCAATGCACCTTCTTGTGTGTCGTGAACTCAAACAGCTTCGCGCAGCCTGTACCATTGATTTGCACATAAACGGTGTCATTGTTGCCACCAACACCGACCAAACCACATTCAACTGTTCCGGTAGAGTCATAAATCACCATCGAATCTTCATAGCCATGCAAGCCACGACTGCGCATAGGAGACAGGCGGAAATTGAACACTTTTGCCATGAACTCGTTGAACCTGTCAGACAAAACCTTACGACACTTGTTACGGTGTAACTCAATGGATTTTTCGATTGCTTCCGGTGAATCAAGACGGCCTTTAACAGTCTGCTTCTTGAACTCAGGAAACTGCATATTGATAAAGTCTTGTTCGTTGGAGCTATCCAAATGCCTCAGTGAGCCGTAAGAAAACGAAAAGGCTAGGTGATCGACTTGAACCGGACGAATCTCATCATGGAACTTATGTGGTTTTTTAGATGGCACTGAACACACCCTTAACCAAAAGTTCTTGGTAGTTTTCATCCGTGATTTCAACAACCTGAAAAGACACCATTCCATAGTGCGACTCCATGAACTGGAAGAAATCGCGCGGAGTCTTAAAGAAGTTATGACCCCAAGGAAAATAGGCGTTGATGCCGTGATTAGGTTCGTTGTCGAAGTAGATAGAATCCATGATTAAATTCTTATGCCTCAACAATCGGCGCTTTGACATTAAGAAAGGCACACAGCGCATTGAGCTCATCACATTCAAACTGAAACTCGCAGTCACCTACAGAAAGAAACCAACCTAAACGCTGTTTGAAAGTCGCTGTCGTGATGCAGAAGCCGAATTGATTGAATGGAATAGAATCTTCTTCAAAAATGTCTTCGGACGTTGTAACCAAATACAAGTTAAACGCAGGGAAATGAGACACGCAGAAATGACGCAGCTGTAACGTTTTCACGTTAACATTTTGAAGTTGAGTATTTAGTAACGACATAACAACCACCTGACTGACTATTGAGAGTTAGAGTGACCGTCTAAGCCGAGCGATAAGCGTCAAGGGCAAAAAGCCCAGACCTAGACAGTCGATTCTGTTAACCAAATTTGGTTAGCGAGAGAAATCATATACACCAGATTTGGTTAGTGCAATACACCAAAATTGGTTAGCAATGAGCTATGATTAGCAAAACGGAGGATTTGTTATGTATCAAAATGAACTGATTGAAGCGTACAAAAAGGCGCAAAACTACGTACAAGACAAGCAAATTGCTATGGATATGAACATTCCACAGCAGAGAATCAGTGATTTTAGGAAAGGTCGACGTTATCTAACTGATATACAGGCAGTTTTTTTAGCTGAGAATGCAAAGTTAGACCCACAAGTAGCATTGCTTGGTTGCCACGCTGACCGCAGCGACAATCCACAGATAAAGCAGCTATGGGAACACATGGCAAAAAAGTTTAACAGGTATGGATTATCAAGCATTTCAATGGCTTGCGGAGGTTTGGTGTTATGGATGATGCCTACTCAAGATGCATTAGCCAACTGCGTATTATGTACGTTATGTTAAATTGAGATTGTAATTTATAAGGCAGGACGCTTTGTGTGATGCCCTACCTTTATATTGTTTCGGTATTCTTTAAATTATACTGTGTATTTAACCATATAAGGTATTTACCATAAAATACCTAATATCCAGTGATAATAATCTTCGATTTTACCCCTGGTATTAGTTAGAGATTAACCGCCAGCAAACTTAACTTTGTAGCCTTTCTTTTCAAGATGCGCTTTGATCTTATCGCGCGCATCGCCTTGAATTTCGATGTTGCCATCTTTTACTGAGCCGCCACAGCCGCAAACTTTCTTAAGCTCTGCAGCCATTAGTTTTAATGGTGCATCATCTAGATCTAAGCCAGTTACGACAGAAACACCTTTGCCTTTACGGCCTTTAGTTTCTTTTTGGATTCGAACGATACCATCGCCTTTTGGACGTTGGATTTTCTCTTCTTCAGGTTTAATACGACCTGTTTCTGTTGAATATACTAGGCTCATAATTTAATTCTTTTGTTGCTCAGCTTTTTGTTTAGCGATTAAGTAAGCTTCGATATGACGCTGTATTGCTGTTTTCCCGCCTTTGATAAGACGTCCGTTAAACATGCAATACCATGCGTTCGGCTCACCAGTGTCATTTTTGATCTGGTAACCATTGAAATTTTCAGTTTGGCCACCAGACCCTCTAGTCTTACTTAACGCTGTGAACTCTTTTGGGTCAATAATAGATGAAGTATCAATCCACCAATCGATACTCTTTTTTACGGCAGCTAAGTTACCTTGAATAACGTGTTTTTTTAATTTAGTACGCCAAATTGTGTTTGTGGGATCGGTCGATTGCAGATGGATCCCACGGTAAATTGAATTAGCCATATCTATTGATCATCTTTTTGTTTTCACTGCATTAATCATAAGTATACTAGTAACGATAGCAAGTATAATATGGCAAAAACGCCTGTCGAGGTACGGTAATTTGAGAAAAAATGTCCCTATTTTAACCGACTCTGAGATAATTAACTCGTTTGTTGAAAGATTAAACAGAGAAGCTTCGGTTGATGTTATCGACGAGCTAACAGGTTACCAATATTCTCGTAATTCACTGTTGGGTATCTACAGTGATTGGAAGTGCTACCATGCTTTTTGCGCCAAGCTCCGCATCAACACACTCCCTGCGTCAATTACTGCCATTCGTCGTTTTTTAGAAACAGAGTCCAATAACAGAAAGTTTGCATCATTAAAGCGTTACACTGCAACGCTTAGCTTGTTGCATACAGTATTTAGCTTCCCCAACCCTATTAAGCATAGGCAAGTTCGCTTCACCCTGCTCCACTTACAAGCTAAAATGGCTGGTGACGCTAAACAAACAAACGCGATGACATCTTCACACCTTAACCAATTAAACGCCTTGCTTGCACATGAAAAAGCAACACTAAAAGAGATCCGTGATATTGCAATCTATAACGTGATGTTCGAGTGTGTTTTAAAGCGCTCAGAGCTTAAGTCCTTATCTTCGAGCGATGTTGAGTGTGTCGATGGTGTTTATCAAATCTCAATCAAGGACTCGCTTTACAAGCTTTCACCCGTTTCAAGCTATTCACTTAAACGTTGGCTAAGTTTTACAGGGCTGGAAGATGGATTAACTCTGTTTCGGGCAATTGATAAGCATGAAAACATTGGTCTTCAACCACTAGATGATTCTTCAATCTATAGAATACTAAGGCGTGCTAGTGAGCTACTCGGTTTAGCAGAAAATCATCACTTTTCTGGAAACTCGATTCGAGTTGGGGCGGCGCAAGAGCTTTCTAAACAAGGGCTTAAGATCAGAGAAATTCAGGTCTTTGGGCGTTGGCTTAGCCCTGCAATGCCTGCCCAGTATGTTGGTGACTCGAATACAGCTGAAAGTGAAAAAATGAAGTTTAAGGCATTAACGCCATGGCAATAAGCCATTACAACTAGTCAATAGACTGAAAAGTCGGGAGTAAAAAGGCGGCTTGGAAGTAAAAAAGCCGCTTCTTATTGTGAATTGGTTATATGAAATCTCAGAACATACTCTTAAGAAAGGCTGGTTCTTACACAGTTTTCTAGGAACTGAGCGAACTTATGTCCGTTGTGTTCAACCATTTTTGGGAACATCGAAATTGGTGTCATGCCTGGGAAGGTATTAACTTCGTTTAGATAGATCTCGTTATCTTGCGTTAAGAAGAAGTCGATGCGAGACAAGTGACGAAGCTTCATTTGTGTAAACACTTTGCGAGCGCTGTCCGCAATCATTTGATGTTGTTGATCAGTAAGGTTGCTTGCTTCAACCTCTGTGATTGAGTGGCTGTCTGCACTATATTTTTCTTCGTAAGAGTAGAATGCGCCGTTCGGTGCAATCACCTCGCCAGGCTTGCTGATGTGCAGCTCTCCGTCGATTTCATAAGCTGCAACTTCCAATTCTCTTGGCACCACTGACTTCTCAACAAGCACTTGATCTGAATATGTAAACGCTTTGTTGATTGCTTCGCACAGGTCCTCAATTTGGTTAACTTGATAACAGCCAACAGAAGAGCCTTGGCGTGCTGCTTTCACGAAGACTTTGCCCCACTTTTCAAAAGCTTGAGTTGCTTGTGAATGAGCGTCATCTGTATTGTCAGATAGGAATAGGTATGGCGTGTTTGGAATACCCAACGTGTCATACCAAAGCTTAGAAGTGATCTTGTTGAAGCTGTTATTGCTTGCTTCAGAACCACAGCCTAGGTATGGGATTTTTGCCATTTCAAACAATGATTGGATATCACCGGTTTCGCCCGGGAAACCATGGATACAAGGTACGATGAAATCAACTTTTGACTCTAGGTTGTCGCCACGTAGCGTTTGGTTATTGATATCAAGATAAACCAATTCACCCGAATCTAGACACCAGCCTTCGTTCTTAATCTCAACTCTCACTACGTTAAAGTCTTCAACGCTCTTAAGCTGATCAAAAAGGTAATTGGCTGAGACTAAAGACACTTCGTGCTCTGAAGATCCACCGCCGCATAGTAGAAGAATATTTGTGGTGTTCATGAGTAAATTCGATCCTTGAAACTAGGAATACTGACTTTAATGATAAACAAAAGTCGAAATAGGTACAGTGTTTTGATTGTTAAAATTGCGTCCGAAAGGTCGAGCGATTAACAATTAGACAAAACGGTTCGTCATAAATCAAAAAAAGGAGCATTTGCTCCTTTTTTATGATTTAAAACTTAGTTTAACTTGTTAAGCGTTGGGTATTCAGAGTTCTTGATGTCATCAATACTCTTCACGAATGGCTTCAAGTTTTTAAGTGAACTAGGTAGTGTTGAGATTGCCTTTTTCGCTTCTAAACGTGTTGCGTAGTCACCGTAAAGTACCGTGAACCACTTAGTGCCATTAACCATCTTGTAGTTTTCCCAAACAGGTTGAGAAGTCGTTGGTAGCATTTTCACGAAAGAGTCGACTTTACTTTGGTTGCCAACCGCAACAACTTGAACTGTGTAACCAAAACGCTGGTTCATGTCTTGTTGCTTCTTAGTTGGACCTTTCACTGCCGCAACTGGCTTAGCCAGAGTTGTTTGAGTGACTTTCTGCTCAACAGGTTCTGTTCTGATCACGTTAACAACATTCTCTTCAACAACGCCTGATTGCTGTGATTGAGACACAACTGGAGCTTCAACTTTGGCAGTTTTGTACTCTTCTTGATAACTATCTGAAGTCACATCCGTGATGTAGTTTTCAGATACACATGCAGCCAAGAGCAGTGGCAAAGTCGCAATTGCAATTTTTTTCATGGAAAGCTCTATATCCTTAATAATAATTACTATAAATCATGCCGATACGTCGGTTTAGAATCAAGTTAACTTTGAGATTATACACCATTAGTTGGTGACCTATTTCACAAACTTAATGCAGTGTTTGCTTATTCATCTGAATTCGGTGAATTTGCCATCAACCTGTCATCAAAAAGTAAGTTACGATGAACTTACGTGCATTGCTAGGATATGTCTATGAATCATCTTGATCCCCTACTTAAACCCCGTTCGATTGCCGTTGTTGGTGCCTCTCAGAGCGAAAACCGAGCAGGCTACATTGTTATGAATAATCTGTTGCATGGGGATTTTAAGGGGGCGGTAATGCCAGTTACGCCCAAATACGATTCTGTGGCGGGCGTACTTTCCTACAAAAACATTTTGTCGCTACCGATCGTTCCTGATCTTGCGATTCTATGTACCAATGCGAACCGTAATATGGCGCTCTTTGAGGAGCTAGCGAAGAAAGGCATTGCGTCTGTCATTGTTCTATCTTCAGACATGCAACAACCGAGTGATAACGGAGAAACGTATGACTCAAGATGCCTAGCGATTGCAAAAAAGCACAATATAAGAATGCTTGGTTCAAACAGTTTAGGGGTGATCATCCCTTGGCTTAATCTAAATGCATCATTCTCTCCTGTCACCGCTCTACCCGGAAAGATTGCCTTTGTTTCTCAATCTGCAGCGGTGTGCACAACTATACTCGATTGGGCTAATGATAAAGAGATCGGCTTCTCTGCATTTATCTCAATCGGTAATGTCACGGATATCGAGTTTTCTGAACTGTTGGATTACCTAAGTACCGACTCCCACACAGAA
The DNA here is from genome assembly GCF_001635455.1 of Vibrio sp. HI00D65. Taxonomy (GTDB): domain Bacteria; phylum Pseudomonadota; class Gammaproteobacteria; order Enterobacterales; family Vibrionaceae; genus Vibrio. The sequence goes on along the minus strand of NZ_LWEH01000005.1, from coordinate 145,669 downwards.
GCGATATTGCTATATGTAGATAGCATTAAAGACGCAAGGCGCTTCATTTCGGCTGCCCGTGCAGCTTCACGTAACCGGAGAATACTGGTACTAAAAGGTGGCCGAACTGCCAAAGGCCGAGCAGCAGCAATGGCACATACTGGTGGTGCAGATACGCTCGATATTATTTACGACTCGGCCATTCGTCGTAGTGGTATGTTACGAGTTAAAAACTTGCATGAATTATTTGCTGCGGTAGAAACCTTAACTCACTCAGTCCCATTACGCGGAGAGCGACTGGCGATTGTCACGAATGGTGGTGGTCCTGCGATTATGGCTGTTGATACGTTATACGAACGTGGAGGTAAACTCGCTGAATTATCGGAAGAGACGCTCGAAAAACTTAATAAGGTGTTACCTTCAAGCTGGTCACATAGCAATCCAATCGATATTGTTGGTGATGCGGGTGATCAGCGTTATATCGATACTATCAACACACTGCTCGATGGTGATGAAGCGGATGCCATTTTGATCATGCATAGTCCTTCAGCCATCGCACATTCTGCTCAAACCGCAGAGCGCATCATCGACGCGATTAAAAAGCATCCTCGCCACAAGCGATTCAATATTCTCACCAATTGGTCCGGTGAACTGACGGCAAGGCCTGCTAGAAAGTTGTTTACAGAGGCTGGTATTCCAACCTATCGAACGCCAGAAAGCTCAGTAGTCGCATTCATGCACTTGGTCGAGTACAGGCGTAACCAACGTCAGCTTATGGAGACGCCAACCACGGCTGAGAAAGTTCATATTGAAGACTTAGCGGACGCGAGAAATTGGATAGAATGTCAACTACTGGATAAAGACACAGTTAGCCTTGATACCCATCAAAACAGTCAGTTTTTCAAACACTTCAATTTAGATGTGTTACCCACTTGGATCGCATCTGACCCAAGTGAAGCAGTACATATTGCGGAAACGATTGGCTACCCTGTCGCAGTCAAACTCCGCTCACCAGATATTGCACACAAGTCTGACGTTCAAGGTGTGATGCTCAATTTAAGAAACAGTAGTGAGGTTGCGAATGCGGCACAAGCGATTTTGGATCGCTCTCAGTTTTCATTCCCAACAGCGCATATTCACGGTTTACTGGTTCAAGGCATGGCGAAACTGGCTGGCGGACAAGAGCTTCGCGTTAAGGTGACAACTGACGAAACATTCGGCCCTATTATTCTACTCGGTCAAGGCGGCTCCGAATGGGATGAGTCGATTGACGCGGCAGCTGCTTTCCCTCCGCTTAACATGACGCTGGCTCGTTACTTGATTATTCGAGCGATAAAGAGTGGCAAGATTCGCCTACAAAAGCTACCTAACCCTATCGACATAGAAGGCTTGTCTGAGTTGCTGGTTCGTATTTCTCAAATGGTGGTTGACTGCCCTGAAATACATGATCTGGATATACACCCAGTGCTTGCGAATGGCGATAAGTTCACGATATTGGATGCCGATATCATATTGAAAGCCTACGAAGGGGATCCGCAAGAAAGACTCGCGATTCGCCCTTACCCTGTAGAGCTTGAGGAACTTATCCAGTTAAAAGATGGAACAGAAGTACTGCTACGCCCGATTCTTCCTGAAGATGAACCACTTCATGCCGACTTCATTAATCGAGTCTCTAAAGAGGATCTCTACAAACGCTTCTTTAGTGATGTGGGTGAATTCAATCATGAAGCGTTAGCTAATTTCACTCAGATTGATTTCGATAGAGAGATTGCTTTTGTTGTGGTGCGTGAAGAACAAGATGTACCTGCAATCATTGGCGTGTCTCGGGCTCTGATCAACCCAGAGAATACGGATGCCGAATTTGCGATATTGATTCGCTCTGATCTTAAAGGCGTAGGTTTAGGTCGAATTCTGATGACTAAGGTTATTGATTACTGCCGTGCCAAACAGACTAAACAGATGTCGGGAATGACAATGCCAACCAACAGAGGAATGCTGACACTAGCCAAAAAACTTGGTTTCAAGCTAGATATCTGTTTTGAAGATGGCACAGCAGATATGGTGCTTCCACTATTTGAGTGACCATGTTTTTTTAAGGTGTTGGATGCACCATGATTTGGCGTCACCCATTTTATTGCGTCGCCAAGCCATAACGATGTCAATTGGCTGGGGCTCAGTCCCTACGATTTGCTTTAAAACACCAGATTCAATTAATGGACTAGCAACGCTACAAGGTAACGTGCCAATACCTAACCCGCTGGTTAATGCTTCGACTTTTGCGGGAAAGCTCGTCACCGTTAAACGTGGCTGCTTCTCTAATATATTGATGCTTAATGCTGGTTGATCGCGTGCGGTATCTGCGATTGCAATCACCCTGTAACTTTTCCTGGCCTTTTGATCAAAGTCACCAGAGCGCTTATGAACATAATGATTGGCTGCTGCCACCCAAATCATTTCCATTTTACCAATTACGTCACTTTTTAGGTCGTTAGGAATGGTGTCGACTTTCGGACAAACGAGAAGGTCGGCGCGGCCATCCGACAGTGACTCCCAACACCCCGCTAAGATCTCCTCTTGTAAACGTACCCGTGTTTTACTGATTTTTCCTAGATCATCAACCAGTGGGAAGAAATTAGCAATTGGGATAATGCCATCAAAGGCAATGGTTAAATCCAGTTCCCAACCATTGGCTAGAATGCTCGCCTCGTTTACCAATCTCTCTGTGGCACCAAGAATTACTCTGCCTTGCTCAAGTATTAATAGCCCTGCTTCCGTGAAGTTTGCACGGTGGCCGGATCGGTCAAAAATCATGATATCTAAATCTTGTTCCAGCTTTTGAATTTGGTAGCTGAGTGACGATGGCGCGCGGTTTAGTTCATTCGCTGCAGCTGCGAAACTCTCACGACGATCAATGGCATCTAGTATATGTAGTGCTTCAAGTGTTATTGGGCTATGCATCAGTATCCAACCTTTTTGGTGTGATCTTTGTCACATAAATGAAAGTATTCATTAGCTAAATGTAACAATTAAAGCTTTTAAAATACAATGGGTTATACGGTAATAATGGAGTTTTAACTGATAAAATTACCCATAAAAAGAAATGTAAATAGTAGTAATTATCATTTAGATCCAATATTGTCTTTTGGAAAATCAAGACAATACTATGGAATTAAGGTAACTATCAGATGTACAAGCAATCCCTGCTCTCTGCTTCAATCGTTTTAGCGCTTTCATCAACCTCAGCCTTAGCTGAAGATTATGCCCTATTTGACGAGGTTGTTGTATCGGCAACTCGTACTGAACAAAGCAAAGCTGATGTTTCAAGCTCTATTGAATCAGTATCTTCGGAAGATATTGATAATCAAATGTCTAACGACATAAAGCAAGCCCTTCAGTACACACCTGGCGTAGAAGCTCAAGGTAGTGGCCGTTTTGGTATTTCAGGTTTTAATATTCGTGGTGTTGAAGGTGACCGCGTTAAATTAATGGTAGATGGTGTGCAACAACCGACTCCATATAACCCTGGTGCATCTGAACAGCGTAAATATTCAAACGCGATAGAAGTAGACACATTGAGTGTTATTGAAGTGAATAAAGGGCCCGCTTCTACGCTTTATGGCTCTGATGCGATTGGTGGTGCGGTACTGCTGAGAACAAAGAACCCAGAGGATATGCTTAGAACTGACGGCGATGAAAACCGTTTCGGTATCAAATCTAGCTACACTTCTGCTGATGAACAGTTTAAGAACACCCTTTCTTGGGCCATGCGTAAAGATAAGCTAGAAACTATTGTAATGGCGACATACGCTCAAGGTCATGAAACAGAAACTCACTCGTCGGGCTCTAATGTTGAAGGTCCAGATCGCGGTGCTGCTAACCCTGCAGAAACGGAACTAAGTAACTTCTTAGCAAAAGCATTTTACAATGTATCTGATTCCAATAAGATTGGCCTAACGGTAGAACATTATCAGCGTCAATATGATGAAGATGAGCTGAACTACAATGGCTACCAACTAATGCCAGGTTTTGTTTATACGGATAACTACAATGAAGACACCAATAAACGTTTCCGTGCGACCCTAGAGCAACAACTTAAACTAAACTCTTCAATTGCAGACTCATTGGATTGGTCTCTAAATTACCAAGATTCTAGTACTCTGAATAAAAACTACGACACGACAGGTTCTAATGGACGTCGTCTACGTGAGCGTGATGCATCTGATGTAAATATGCAGGTCGATACACAGCTGTCTAAGTTGGTGAACATTAGTGGTGCTGACCATGAGTTTACGTATGGTTTTACTTACCTACAAAATGATTTCGAATTAGACAACACTGATTATAAGTTTGACAGAGGCACTGTTACTCCAGGTAGTACAGGTATTCCTGACGCAAAAATCACGCAATGGGGTGTTTTCCTTCAAGACCAAGCGTTCTTCATGGATGACAAGCTCATCGTAACGGGCGGTCTACGTTATGACTCGTTTGTTGCTGACCCATCAACTGATGAAGGCTACACAACGGAATACGACAAGAATAAAGATGACGCATTCACTGCCAAATTAGGTTCGGTTTACCACATCAACGATAGCTTGTCTGTTTTTGGTCAGATTGGCCAAGGCTTCAAAGCTCCTTCTGTTTATGACCTTTACTACTTCTATAACCAAGGTGCTATCGTAGAGGCAAACCCTGATCTTAAAGCAGAAAGAAGCCTTTCTTATGAGCTAGGATTGCGTGGTAATAACCAATATGCCCGTTTCGAATTGAGCACGTTCTACACCGATTACACTGATTTCATCAACGAAACGAAAACAGGTGAGCAAGGTGGTAAAGATGTGTTCACGAAAGAAAACTTAGACGAAGTAACGATTTATGGTGCTGAGTTCTCGTCAACTATTAATCTTGACACTCTGTTTGACGCACCTTACGGCACTTACACTCGCTTAGCTGTTGCTTATGCAGATGGTGAAGACAAGAAGACTGGTAAGTCAATTGATTCAGTTGCACCACTAACAAGTACAATCGGATTTGGTGTTGAACGTGATAATTTCGGTTCTGCGTTAAATGTAAAAATGGTTGCGTCGAAGGATGATTGGAACGCTGACGACAACGTCGATGTATCTGGATACACAGTTGTAGACTTGACGGCTTATTACCGTCCTATGACAGATTTAACTCTGAGAGCTGGTCTATTTAACGCTCTAGATAAGAAGTACTGGTTGTACAGTGATATGTCTGGTAGCGCACACGATTCTCAGTTCAACACAGATATCAAATCTCAGCCTGGTCGTAACTGGGGCTTATCTGCAAACTACGAATTCTAATTCGATACAAGCCTGAACTACAGAAACTAAAAAGCCAGCTATAAGCTGGCTTTGTCAATTTCACTAAAAATTGTATCAAAAAGGAATAAAGTGAAATTACTTCTCTGCCATTTCTTTCTTAACCATTACTGCTGCAGCAACGATGAAAGTGATGATCAGGCCTAGTTCCATGATTAACTCCAAAGAAAATTAACATTAAACATATAATTCACGAGCATAGTAACACAATGAATACAGAATGATACTTTTTAACCACTAATTTACTTTTTATTCGATTTAGATCAAAAAAGATGCCCTAGAGCATCTTTTTATAAGTTAACCATTTATGAAACAACTAGATTAGCCTGGGAAACCATTCGGGTTTGTTGACTGCCAGCGCCACGTATCTTCGGTCATTTCTGCCAGTGTACGTGTTGCGTTCCAACCAAGTTCTCTCTGGGCTTTAGCTGGATCTGCCCAGCATTCTGCGATGTCACCAGCGCGTCGCTCAACAAGTTTATAAGGGATTTCCTTACCACTTGCTTGTTCAAACGCCTTAACCATGTCTAAAACACTATAACCGTTGCCTGTACCAAGGTTGTAGATGTGTAGACCATCTTTTCGCCCTACTTTCTCAAGTGCTGCGATGTGGCCGTCAGACAGATCCATTACGTGGATGTAATCACGAACACCGGTACCATCTTTGGTTGGATAGTCGCTACCAAATACAGACAAGAACTCACGTCGGCCAACGGCAACTTGAGAAACAAACGGCATCAAGTTGTTTGGAATGCCTTGTGGATCTTCACCTAGTTCGCCACTTGGGTGTGAACCTACTGGGTTAAAGTAACGAAGTAACGTGATGCTCCAATCTGGATTCGCTTTTTGGAAATCCGTCAGACACTCTTCAACCATAAGTTTACTACGACCATAAGGGTTAGTCGCACTTGTCGGGAAGTCTTCAGTAATAGGCACAGTTGCAGGATCACCGTACACGGTTGCTGATGAACTGAATACTAACGATTTAACATTCGCTTCGCGCATAGCATCCACAAGCACTAAAGTGCCGTTAACATTGTTATCGTAGTATTCAAGAGGCTTCTCTACAGACTCACCTACCGCTTTCAAGCCAGCAAAGTGGATAACTGCTTCGATGTCGTGCTGTTTCATTGTTTCCGCTAACAGAGCTTTATTGCGAATGTCACCTTCAACTAACACTGGGCGAACACCAGATACCTTCTCGATACGCTCTAAAACGCTTGGTTTACTGTTGTATAAGTTATCAAAAAGAACAGGCGTCATGCCTGCGTTAATCATCTGGATACTTGTGTGGCTACCGATGTAACCCATGCCACCTGTAACTAAAACATTCATTTTAGTGTACCTTTTATTATGGTTTTTAATAATAATATTTATGATACAGTGATTTAGTGAAATTTCACAGCCTACTCTGTAACCATGCATCATTCAATAATACGATCTGCCTTTTCCGTTGAATTTTACTTGATAGATCACATCACCTTTTGTTTCGAATCATCGAATAAATGAATTCTCAGACTCGTGTCAATATGAGTGAATGCTATTTGCGTTCTGCACTTGTGTCTCAGTTCTCTAAATATCCAGTGTACTAAATTACCAATAATCAACCTATTTAATGGTAAGACAAAGTCGCAACAACTACCCACTCTGGTTTGGTATAGTTCTTACTTGAATTTGCTGAATGACAACTCAGTAATATCTGGAGTCTGAACCTTGGTATAAGAAAGTGCTAAAGCACACTATTTAATCTTAATTAACTGCAATACCATACTTTAAGCGAACATAATCCAACATTTTGATATTAATTTTTTGGTATCGAAAATTTGAAATAGATCACGGTTTATTTATGGCTTTTATAAGACCTTCATTAATAGCTTTAACGTAAAGGATTAGCACCACGTGACAACGAAGATTTTGCTTAATTGCGACATGGGAGAAAGTTTCGGCAACTGGAAGATGGGCGATGATGAATCGGTTATGGAATGGATTGATATGGCAAATATCGCCTGTGGTTTTCATGCGTCTGATCCCCACGTGATGTCAAAGACTATCAAACTGGCCCAGTACTATCATACTCAAATTGGTGCTCATCCTGGTTATCAGGACCTCGTTGGGTTTGGTCGCAGATCAATTCCTCACAGTATGGACGAAATCAGTGAACTCGTTTGCTATCAAATCGGTGCATTACAAGCCCTGTGCCGTTATCACCATACAAGTGTCGGCTATGTAAAACCTCACGGTGCGCTTTATAACGATATGATGGTAAATACAGATGTTTTTAATGCCATAGCGCAAGCAGTAGCGGAATTTAATATCCCTCTTATGATCCTCTCTTCCTCTGACAACCAACAATACTTAGACATCGCTGATGATCACGACTTGCCCCTTTTGTTCGAAGCATTCGCTGATCGAGCATATTTAAACAGTGGTCAACTTGCGCCTCGTTCGCAAAAAGGCTCGGTGTATGTGAACCAAGACGATATCTACAACCAAGTGATGCAGATCGTTAACTACGGTTCAGTCACGACCATTGAAGGTGAAAGGCTACCTATCGAAGCTGACACCATCTGTGTTCATGGCGACAATCCGCAATCCATCGCGCTCATTAGAAAAATCCGACAAGATCTCAACGCGTTTAATTAATAGCGGCGCAATGAATGCCCTCTGTTCCTTGCACAAGAACAGAGGAAACACTCACGACACATGAACATGGAAGTTGGAATAAAACGTATGGAAAGCAAATGACGAAAAACGAGATAAAACTTAATGTCGAGCCTGTTGCTGAGTGCAGTGTGCTTGTTACGCTACGGCCACTAGCCGCAGGTTCTAGCGGGAGTTATGCACAATACATGGCGCACTTTTCAGATGCTATTCGCCAGAGCTTGGCCACAGTATTGATGAACGTTACACCGGCGTACAACACAATATTGGTTGATTATTTACCTTATCGAATTTCTGAAGAACACTTTATTCCTCAACTCAATTTGATACTGACAGAGGCAATGGCAAGATTTTCAAGTGAGAGTAACATTCGCAACATTATTGAATTACCAGCATATTACTCAAATGAAACAGCCCTTGATTTGGATAAATATCAGGCTAAAGGCTTGTCACTGGAAGATATCATTCACTATCACACTTCTCAGACTTACAGTGTCAGCGCTATTGGTTTTGTCCCTGGTTTTGCTTTTATGTCAGACGTGGTTGAGCCATTAGTACTGTCTCGTCACTCTACTCCACGGCTCAATGTCCCGAAGGGAAGTATCGCAATTGCAGATTCAAAGACTGCGGTTTATCCGTCAGATTCTCCTGGAGGATGGAATATCATCGGTAATTGCCCTATTTCGTTGTTTGATCACGCTCAGTTGACTCAGGCTAACCAAATGCATGACCAGCTCTCTCTTCTGAATGTGGGTGACTCTGTGCGCTTTAAAGCAATATCAAGACAAGAGTTTGTCGAGCTTGGAGGAGGTGTAGGCCATGATTAATTCAGTCAATAAAGCGAGTCTAACCATCGTGAAATCGGGGCCTTTAAGTTTAATTCAAGACTTTGGACGCTTTGGCGTTTCTCACCTTGGTTTAACACAAGGTGGACCCGTAGACGATTACTCCTATAGTTGGGCAAATCACTTATTAGCAAACCCCGTTAATCAAGCGGCGCTAGAAATCACTCTTGGTCAGTGTTCTCTGCAAGTCAATGATGATTGTGAGATGGCGATTTGTGGTGGTGACCTACAGGCAACCTTGGATGGGAAACCTTTACTCAACTGGAGCACATTTCAAGCGTTTAAAGGGCAAATGCTTTCGTTTGGTTTACCGAAGAATGGACTCAGAGCTTACCTTGCGATTAAGGGTGGCTTCGTTGTTCCAGGAGTCCTCAATAGCAGTGCAACAATAACGCGTGAAAAAGTAGGTGGATTAACTCAAGATGGTGAGCCTTGCCAAGTTGGAGACCAATTAATTTTCACTAAGCAAGCTCTCACCAAGCACTTTAAACCTATTAGTGTCACGTTCCGTTATACACCTGATTACAATTTGCCGGTTAACTTAAGGGTTATTGAGAGCTACCAGAGTGAGCTATTCTTAGACTCAGCCAAGGAGACGTTTTACAACTCACCCTATATCGTGGACCAAAACTCGAACCGTATGGGTTATCGTCTTAGTGGTGAATCGGTTCACTCTCCAGATATATCACTGTTATCCGAAGGCATTGCGCTAGGTGCTATACAGGTACCACAAGATGGGCAACCTATTGTTCTACTTAATGATAGGCAGACTATTGGTGGTTATCCAAAGATCGGGTGTGTCGCAAGAATTGACTTGCCACGTTTAGCGCAAGCAAAGCCTGGGCATCAAATATCATTTAGCAAGGGAGAACGATTGAGGTTACAAGACGTTTGGTGCCAGTGGGCGCGGTTCTTCGGTTATTGATAATGAGCTTCGAACCACCGTTAAGAGTGGTTATTGCCAAAGGAAAAAATCGGCTTACCTAAGTAAGCTGATTTTTCGTTTTAGTGATGGTCTTGGCCAGAAACTTTCGCCAGCGCATTTGGGTATCCACGTTCTTGGGTTAACCCTATTGCTTTGTTTTCAATATCGTTTAACCTAAGTGACATTGTCACTGAATGTGTCTCTTCAATCGAGTCAGACTCGGGAATATTGAACCAGTGTTGAGCCACCTTGTGCGCTGCTTCTAATGTTGAAGAGGCTTTTACTACTTCAAGCCTTGCATAGCGTTCACCACAGAAAGAGACATCTGAGGCTCTTAGACTTGGGTCTGTGCCTGGAATTTGTTGAGCGCCGAAAAGAGGTTTTCCGCCAACTTGAGCAGAACTAAAGCTCGGAATGAACTGCGACATATGGGTAATTGCCGCACGTGTTCTGAGTTCGAGCTGTTCTTCACTCCAACCAGATACAATCTTCTTGAGCAGTTTTGATGGTAACTGCGGTTGAGAAGAATCTGTCGAAGATGAAACTAACCCGCCTTCAAACAGCGTGATCCCTTCCGTCATACCGTGAAGCTGGAATACACCGTCTGCATATGGTGTTAATTGAGCCATACCTTGCGGGGTGCCTCTTGGTCCATGAAAGATAACCTCTGGCCACTCTTCCTCACATTCTTGAGAATATGGCCACTCTGTGACGTAAGCGGCTTTAAATTCAACAAGTCGCTGCTGCCTAGATCCAACAAAGTCATCCACGATGCCTGTTTCAAAGCCACTGGCGTTAATCAAGTAGTCTGTGGTTAGTTTACGGCTTTGGTTATCAACGTCGGTATAAGTCAAAGACCAACCTTGCCCCGTTGATTGAACCGATTGTAAACGGCTGTTAGTCAGCAAGGTGCAGTTAGCTTGTTGTTCCAAAGAGAGCTGAGCGGTCGCAGAAAGTCGGAATACACTCCAACCGTACTCTTGAACCATAGCAACAGGATATTTAAGCGTATCTAGGTCGGTATGCTTCGCAAAAGGAATGCACCACTCGTCAAGTGATGTCGGTTTCAGTGGCTGTGTTTTCTGAGAAAGCGCGATGAGTTCTTCTTTGTTGTAGAGCTTATAGTATTCCTCGGGGTCACCAAGCACTTGGTTGCTTTTATCTTGTTTAACAAGCTCAGCATAAGCGTCTTTGATTATTTTGAGGCGAGGAAGCAAGTCCATTGGGTCACCACCATCACTGTGTGGTACAGCAATGACAGTAGGACGAATATTGATCGTGTGAGGAAACAGACGAACAGTATCAATAGACTGAGTAAGTAACTGAAGACACTGCTCCACAGAAATATCTCGATACAAATTGCCGCCAGCGTGTAGGTGGCAAATCGGTGGACCATTAACCAAACTCGGCCCTTTTTCTAAGATTGTGACCTTAAAACCCAACTCACTGAAGTGAATAGCGCTTGTTGTTCCGGCTATACCACCACCAACAATGGCAATAGAAGCTTGATTTGTATCCGTTTTGTTGTGGTTCATCGTGTTCTATAGAATAAGATTAACTGACGCTATTCTACTTTTGTTCGAGGACGAATTAAAACACATTTTTATCAAGGTCTTAGCCTTCTTGATATCCGAATCTATGTAAAAAACTTAAATAATCTCTTGACTCAATAACTATGAATTCTAGTTTCGAGGTTATTCTAACAGTCAAATTTGTCCTAAGTGACGCCACATAAAGGCTGTCTCAGTACTTGTAAAACAAAGATGTTAACTTATCCCTAAAGTTATCCACCGTTTTTGTGGATAACTGTTGACAACGTCCTCGCTAAGTTGCGCAAACCCTTTGTTTACAGGGACTAACCTCTGTTTATTAAATCGACATAAATACACGTTAGGCTTCATTATATTCTAATAAATGTCGATTTTAAGGCACTCAATCCCTGATTTATGCCTATTGCTGGTTAAATAAAAAGCAGCCTAACTGTGGCTTCTATCCCTAGTTGGTACCTTGGTATAAAAATTCACAATCAGACCGCTTCAACAAACTATCTGAGGTTTTCTATCTCAACTATCCAAAATCCTTATTTACAGGTGCCAATAGACGCTTGATTAAGCTGTTAACTACAGCTGCTAGGGTTGTGAAAGTGAGTACAGGTAAAGCAACCCACAACATTGGATGCAGTGACGGTTCTAACTCAAATCCAAAATTCATCACACCGGCAACACTCATTTCTGAACCGAGTGCTGCTATTGAGCCCGCAACCAATGCCATTAATCCATATTCACACCATATGGTGTTGAGAATACGTTTCTTGCTTGCCCCTAACGTACGATACAAACGTATCTCTTGTTGTCTTTGAGATAAGCTAAGACGTAACAGCGTGAAAATAAGCAACAGTCCAGCGACAACACCAAGCGCGGCCAGCACGGTAATAGACCAAACAATCTGTTTGAGTAGCTCTTGGATCTTGCTGCCCATCACCCTGATATCCATCAAACTCACGGTTGGATGGTTCCGAGAGAGTTCATTGAGCATGGAATTGTGTTGATCTTCTAGCCTAAAACTAACCAGCCAAGTAGAAGGTATTGAACTCAGTACGTCAGGGGCGAAAATGAAGTAAAAGTTTGGTTTCATTTCACGCCATTCTACTTTTCGAATACTATTGACTTTAGCTGCTACATTTTGACTGTTGATGGTAAAAACAAGCTCGTCGCCAATGTTCAAACCTAACTGGTCTGCAACAGCAGATTCAACTGACACACCTTGTTCTTGCGTCCAGCTGCCTTCAAGTATTTCATTATATTCTGGTAGCGATTCGCCCCAAGTGAAGTTGATTTCACGGCTTAGGGCATCTGTACCTTCTGAAGTGTCAGTGTATTCAGAGGCTTCGACACCATTGATCGTCGTCAGTCGTCCACGAATGATTGGGAATGCTTGAGTGCGTTCAACTTGGTTTTCATCGATGGTTGCAAGGTAACTGTCTTTCTCATAACTGGCTATGTTAAGCGCAAATGCATTCGGCGCATCCTCGGGCAAGGTTTGTTGCCAATCTGACAACAGATCACTTCTTACCAACCAGATGATAGATAACAGCATCAATGATAGTGCCAGAGAGCCAAATTGAATGCCCGTCGCAAGCGGTGTGCGATTGATGCGGCTAATAGCCAAACGCATGGAGGTCGATGTTGGCAACTTACTAAACAGTCGCAACACAACAGTGCTCACCACAGCGAGGATCAAAAACAAGCCAACGATTCCTGCAAGAACAATCCACACCAACAGATTGTCACCATACATCAATATCATTGGGATGATAGGCACTAACAACAGCGCGAACTTCTTATAGCTATTTTGTGCTTTGTGATTTGATTGAATAACACTTATCGCCGATGTATTGACTAATCCAAGCAATGGAATGCCAAGCGCTGGTATACCAATTAGAATACTCGATACGATGGCAAGAATGGCAGGTTCGATACCATAGCTAGGAAGCGGTGAAGGCAATAAGTCACCAAGCGGAATACGGAGAAGAAACTCGAGTCCGATCCCGATCGCGATACCAAGAACGGCGCCAATAACGACCAGTAGTGAGACTTGTACTGATAGCCACTTAATGATCCACTGTTTACTTGCGCCTAAGCTTTTTAACATAGCGATGGTCTTTCGACGGCTCGCTACATAATGTTGGCACGTCAATACAAGGGTAGTCGCTGCCATAATCACGACAATCGCGACCGTTAGTGATAAGTATTGAGTGGTTCTTTCAAACATATCATTAGTGCGGCTTGCTGAATCTTGTGTACGCCAACGATCACTCGGAGTTAATTCGATACTGTCTTGAGCTGCTTTTAGTTTTGCATCATCACCGTTTAAGAACAGTCTGAAACTTACACGGCTTCCCGGTTGAATAGCTCCTGTCGCGTCAATGTCATCATTATGTATCAGTACCGCAGGCATCTGTTGGAATGGGTTAAAGCTAAGCCCCGGTTCTTGAGAGATTCGCCCGGTAATGGTTAGGTCAGCATCCCCAATAGTGACACTGTCACCTATTTCAACTTCCAACTGTGTGAAAATACGTTCGTCCAGCCAAAGTTCACCGGGCTCAACGTGATTGCTCGATGCATTGTCTGCACCTTCTAGTACCATCTCCCCGCGTAATGGATAGTTACTCTCTACCGCTTTAACTGTCACTAACTGCATCGCGTTGTCGCTAAATGCCATGGTTGAGAAACGGGTTAACTGAGAGCTTTCTAGTTGCTTTAATTGAGTGATGTCTAGTAATGGTTGTGGAATTGGGTTTGCTGAGATGAACACGCTGTCAGCAGTGAGTGCATCTTTCCCCTGTTTTACGATGACCTGCTCCATGCGCTCAGCCAATGCTGATAGCGCGAAAACACAGGCAATGATCAGTGTTAAAGCGATCGATACCGGCCATAGTTGACCATGTCGAATCTCTTCAATACTCCATGAAAACAGGCGTTTGTTCAGTCCGTTTGATGAATTCAATTTAGACTTCCTCTATCTGTCCGACATGCATCTTAAGCGTTCGTTGACAGCGTTGTGCTAACTTAGGATCGTGTGTCACCAACACCAGTGTGGTGCCGTGAGAGGAGTTCAGCTCGAACAGTAGTTCGACGATTTTTGCTGCGGTTTGTTGGTCTAAGTTCCCCGTTGGTTCATCAGCAAATAGAATCTTTGGCTTAATCATAAATGCACGAGCTAATGCCACACGTTGTTGCTCGCCGCCCGATAGTTGAGATGGCAAGTGATCAAGCCTGTCCTTGAGGCCAACCGATTCGAGCAAAGCTGTTGCACGTTCTATATCTTCATCTTCGCCTTTCAGCAGACACGGAAGGGTTACGTTTTGTAGTGCAGACAAACTAGGAATCAAAAGAAAGCTCTGAAAAACAAACCCTACCGATTCACTTCGGATTTTCGCTCTCGCTTCATCATCAAGCTGTGATAACGGTTGCCCTAGCAGATGAATTTCGCCTTTTGTTGGAACATCAAGCCCCGCAAGTAATGTCATCAAGGTCGATTTGCCTGCTCCCGACGTGCCGACAATCGCGACTGTTTCACCTTCACGAATATCAATATCGACATGCTCTAGGATTGTTAAATGTTCTTGATTAGTAGACACTGTCTTGGAAACAGCTTCTGCTTTAATGATGGATGTATGCATGACTCGACTAATTTCCTTTTTGTTCTTTGTATTATTTTCTAGCGCTTCACTGGCTCAAGACTCAGCGCCAAGCCAAGAGTCTAAGTTACTTATACTTGGCGACAGCTTAAGTGCTGGTTACAACATGGATATCAAACAGAGTTGGCCAAGTTTGTTACCAGATGCTTTAGCGAAACACGACAAAGCGGTGATCGTGGTCAACGGCAGCATTTCTGGTGATACAACGGGTAACGGTTTAGCTCGTTTGCCAAAGCTGCTTGAAGACCATGCTCCAGATACTGTTCTCATCGAACTGGGTGCGAACGACGGTCTTCGAGGCTTCCCACCTAAGCTGATGTCTTCAAACTTGGATCAAATCATCAAACAAGTTAAGGATGCTGGTGCTAAACCAATCATGATGCAAATTAAAATTCCGCCTAATTACGGCAAGCGTTATAACCAGCAGTTTGAATACGTATTTGCAGCTTTGGCTGATCAACAAAATGTGCCGCTGTTGCCGTTTTTCCTAGAGCACATCATTCTAAAACCTGAGTGGATGATGAACGATGGGCTACACCCAAAACCGGAAGCTCAGCCTTGGATTGCTGAATTTGTCGCCGAAGAATTATATCAGTATCTTTAAGTTTTAATGGTCTAGCTCAATAAATTTTACACAGCTTTACGTTAGCCTGAGTGCATATCACCGTTAACTGTAAGGTTATTTATGCTGATCGAACCTGTTATCACGGGTGTGGTAGCCAAAAGCGCTCACCCTCTTGGCTGTCAAGAAGCCGTTAAGCAACAAATAAAATTCGTTAAGAGTGCGCGGCAAATCAAAGATGGCCCTAAGCGAGTTTTAATCATCGGCGCTTCTTCAGGCTTCGGCCTTGCGGCTCGCATAGCCCTAACCTTTGGCGGTGCACAAGCCGACACCATTGGCGTTTCATTTGAACGTGGTCCCAAAGAGAAATCCCTTGGAAGTGCCGGCTGGTACAACAACATCTACTTCAAAAAAGAAGCGGAACGCGAACAGCGCACAGCTATTAATATCGTAGGTGATGCCTTCTCTAAAGAAACACGCGCTCAAGTTGTTGAAGCGATAGAAACTTACTTCGAAGGTGAAGTTGATCTGGTTATTTATAGCTTGGCTGCTGGTCTTCGCCCTAAACCTGATTCCGATGAGTTTTGGCGTTCAGCTATCAAACCTATTGACGAAAGCGTTACCGGCGCGACCATCTCGCTTGAACATGATAGTTGGGTTACCAATACCCTCCAAGCCGCAACTGCAGAGGAAGCAGAAAGTACTCTCAAAGTTATGGGTGGCGAAGATTGGGAAACCTGGATAGATGAACTCATCAATGCCGAATCTATCGCTACCGGTTGTAAAACTATTGCCTTTTCTTACGTTGGTCCTGAAGTGACACACCCAATTTATCTCGATGGTACACTAGGTCGTGCAAAAATCGACCTTCATCAAACCAGTCATGCGCTTAACCTTGAATTAGCCAATTTTGGCGGCAATGCTTATGCGACGGTATGTAAGGCATTGGTGACCAAAGCGAGTGTATTTATCCCAGGCTTAAGCCCCTACCTGCTTGCGTTGTACAAAGTGATGAAAGAAAAACAGACGCATGAAGGCTGTATCGAACAAATGCAGCGCCTGTTTAGCACTAAGCTGTATGGTCAATCTAAAGTTCCGCTTGATGGTGAGCGGTTGATACGAATGGACGACTGGGAACTAGACCCAGAGACGCAGGCTCATGTGACAGAGTTGCTTAATAATATGGATGAAAACAACTTCCAAACCCTAGGTGATTACCAAGGATTTAAAGATGAATTCTTGCAGCTAAACGGTTTTGCACAACCATCAGTCGACTACACTAAGAAGTTGAATAGTGCAGACTTTATAAAATTAAAACCTTAGTCGAAATTTTTCTCATTACTGAGACCCATATTCATATTTGAAAACCTCTGCAAAATTGCCGAGGTTTTTATGTGCAACATTTCTTATACTTTATTAAAGTAAGATTCACAGTTTTATTTGGTTCATCATAATTAACACAGGATGTGTTGATGCATTCAGCATAATTGACTCGGAGTCATATGAAGAAAATAAAAACACTCGATTTAGATATCCCAGACGATATGGAGCACGGTTGGCAAAAGATTGTCGATCTCTTAGCTCAAATTGCTCACGTGCCAGCTGCGCTTATTATGCGAGTTCACTCCAATTACATTGAAGTCTTTTCCACCAGTCATAGCGAGAACAACCCTTACAATAAAGGTGACTCAGAAGAGTTGGGTAATGGCCTTTATTGTGAAACAGTAATGGAATCGCAACGGCGCCTACTCGTACCCTATGCGCTCAAAGATCCATCATGGGAAAATAACCCCGACATTGATCTTGGCTTGGTCTCTTATTGTGGTATTCCCCTCCTTTGGCCAAATGGCGAAATCTTCGGAACCATTTGCATCTTGGACTCGAAGGAAAATCACTATACGCCCACTTATATCAAACTACTTGAGAGCTTTCGTACCTCAATAGAATCTCAGCTTAAAACCCTCTTCCAGCATGCAAAGTTAGCTCAGATGAATCGCGACCTAAAAAATCGCGTGTATACACGGACTAAAGATCTCGCCAGTCTGAATTATTCTTTGAATCAAGAAATTGATAAGCGCAAAGCGGCTGAACATAAAATCAATTTTCAAAAGAACCACGATCTCGGGACCGGCTTCTTGAATCGCAATGCGTTTGAGTCGCGTCTTAATCACAAACTGTCATCACAACGTAGACTCACTGATTGTTCATTCGCCGTCATTCATATCGGTTTTACGAATGGCAGGCGTATACAAGCCAGGTACGGCTATAACGCTTTAGACAAAGTCTTAGTAGAGTACCGAAAACGTATAGACAGCATTTCTGACATCGACGTGTTAACAGCACGCCCTACTTCTGTTGACTTGGTGTTGGCGTTCAGCGTCAAGGATTTGCACCATCGTCTCGAAGAGCTCTGTCAAACACTAGTAAAGGTTGGTCACTCCGAATTTGACATTGAGAAGGATAAAGTTCACCTACACGCATTTATCGGCATTGCGACCACTAATAGCGAAGATGATGCTGAGAGCATTCTCCAGAAGTCCTCTGAAGCTATGCTCGCATGCAAAGATTCCGGACAAAAGTTTGCGTATTACTCTCAGTCTCATACGGATGAACAAAGCCATATCAATAAGATCGAAGGTTATTTGCTACAAGCGGTTCGTAACGATGACTTGATGCTCTATTTCCAACCTAAAGTGTGCCCGTTAACTCACCGCTGGGTGGGTGCCGAAGCTCTACTTCGTTGGCGACACCCTGTTTTAGGCGACATTTCTAACGAAACATTGATTCACATGGCCGAGCAGAACGGCTTGATTTTTGAAGTCGGTAGTTTTGTGCTGCGTAATGCGATTGAAAAAGCCAAAGAATGGTCTGAATACGTTGAAGACTTTAAGATGGCGGTTAATGTCTCTGCGGTGCAGCTCAAGAACGCGCACTTTGCTGAGCAAGTCGTCCATTTACTGGAAACCTATCACCTTGAACCTCATTTCTTAGAGCTCGAAGTGACAGAAAGCGGACTCATTGCAGATGAAGTGGTGGCAAAGAACACACTTGAAACATTGCATGACATAGGCGTGACATTGTCACTGGATGACTTTGGAACCGGCTACGCATCATTCAGTTACCTTAAGAAGTTCCCATTTGATGCAATCAAGATTGATAAGAGTTTCATCGACCAGATGCTCGACTCGACTGAGGACTCTGAGATTGTCCGTTCAATCGTCCAGATCGCAAAAAAGTTGGATCTGAAAGTGATGATTGAAGGAATTGAATCAGAAGTTCAGGAGCAGTTTATTATTGATGAGGGCTGTGATGTTGGCCAGGGTTACCTTTATGGCAGACCGATGCCAAGCCAAGAATTTGAACACAGCTTAGTCAATCAAAACTATTTAGGGACAACTCGTTACGCTTAAAGCAGAAAAGCGCAGTTAGTTTTGGTTTTAGGTTCAGTTTCTCTTTACTCTATAGATGGTGATTTTTATAATCGCCGCCTTTCTGTTTTTATCTTCCCCTTTATATAGGCATTCCTCGTTATGGATCAGTTGACTGCAAAGCTTAAAAAGCTCGAAAAACAAAACTACCGTGCATATCAACAAATTAAAGGTCAATACGACTTTGCTGATTTCGAATTACACATCGACCACATTCAAGGAGACCCATACGCGTCAGCCTCTCGTTTTCGAGCAACGCGCGCGTGGTCGTTAACTGGGTTAGATTGGCTGAAAGAAAAGTCTTATGAATACCAAGTTGCGGCTCGTGATTTTATCGCACGTAGCTTTGCTGAGTTCGCAAAACAAGAAGCGACCGTTTCTATTGCATTAACGGGTCAAACGGTACTCGATAATACTGCCGTCGTGTTTACAGAAAATGGTATCGAAATTCGTTTCCGCATTAACCTACCTGCTGATGGTCGTAGCATTCTTGCGAAGAAAGCGAACAACATCATCACCTTCTACCTGCCGAAGTTTATCCGCCGTGCAACGCTAGAGCGAGAACTGAACATCGATGCAATGATCAAGCACTGTGAAACGATCGAAGACCAAGAAGCGCTGCGTGCACAGCTAGATGATCATAACCTAGCGGCATTTGTGGCAAATGGCAGTGTATTACCACGTATCGCAGGTAACTGTGACCTTCCAATGAAAGATGCGGTTCCTTTCACTGCTCCAGAATCACTGAGCGTTACGTTAAACACGCCAAATCAAGGCGACGTAACAGGCTTGGGCATTCCTAAAGGGATTACATTGATCGTTGGTGGTGGTTTCCACGGTAAATCGACATTATTGAATGCGGTTGAGCGTTCTATCTACAACCATATTCCTGGTGATGGCCGTGAAGGTATCGTGACTGCCATTGATACCATGAAGATTCGCGCCGAAGATGGCCGGTGTGTGCACAGCTTAAACCTGTCAAACTACATCAATCATCTTCCAATGAAGAAAGATACGTCTGATTTCAGTACGCAAGACGCTTCGGGCTCTACTTCTCAAGCGGCTTGGCTACAAGAGTCGATTGAAGCAGGTGTTCAAACCTTATTGATTGATGAAGATACATCAGCGACCAACTTCATGATCCGTGATGAGCGTATGCAGGCATTGGTTTCAAAAGGTGACGAACCGATTACTCCTCTTGTCGACCGTATTGGCCAGCTGCGTGATGAAATGAAAATCTCTACTATCGTCGTTATGGGGGGCTCTGGTGATTATCTTGACGTAGCAGACACTGTGATCCAAATGCACGACTACCAAGCGGTAGATGTTACAGAGAAAGCTAAAGACGTAATTGCCCAGCACCCGACTCAGCGCATTAACGAGTGTGAAACACCATTAGAGATGTTTGTTCCTCGTTCATTGAACCGTGCATCACTGATGAACATCCTTACTGATGGTAAGTTCCGAGTAAGTGCTAAAGGCAAAGAGTCCCTGCGTTTTGGTAAAGAGTTTGCCGACCTGTCTGCGCTAGAGCAACTTGAATCAACGTCTGAAGTCAACGCGATTGGTTGGGCTTGGTTCCAGTTCGCACAAATGCCGGGCTGGTCGAATAATCCTGCAAAAGAGTTTAATGCGATTCTTGGTAATGATTGGCACCAAAATATGCCTAACTATGGTGACTTAGCGAAACCAAGAACATTGGATGTTATGGCGGCTATTAACCGTATGCGTAAATCTCAGTTCAAGCCTTCGAACTAAGTTCTAATTAATATCAAATAACGGCCCCCAAAGATGGGGGCCGATTTTATTCCCACTCATCCAAGCACGCATACTAGCGAACCACAAATGTTGAGTAACGAGCTGGTTATGTACCAAGCACATCGTTCCCCATAATTTATATAACTCTGGTTATCTTTGAGAAGCTCATAAAAAATGACATTGTCTTTACGAAGCTATGGTAAAGTCCGCCTAAACCAGTGTAACTAAATGTAACAGGCTAAGATTTGATGTACCACAAACGCGTAAAAATGCGCGATCATAAAAATGAAGTAAACCTGTTTAGAAACCGTGTTATTGTCGCATTCATAGGTATTCTGCTTTTCACTCTCGTCTTAGTCGGTAACCTATACCGACTCCAAGTTCAAAACTTTGATAGCTACCAGACCCGCGCTGACGGGAACCGAATTAAAGTGCTCCCTATCGCCCCTACGCGAGGGCTAATCTACGACAGAAATGGTGTGTTGTTGGCTGAAAACAAACTGGTGTTTTCACTCACCATGATCCCTGAGCAAACAAAAGATGTAGACGAGATGCTGATCAAGCTCAACGAGTACATCCCGTTGAGTGAGGAGCAAGTTATGCGTTTTAAAAAGCGCTATCGCAACACCCGCCGTTTTAAGTCCGTTGCGATATTGGAGAATCTGACGGAAAAAGAGATCGCAAAATTCTCTGTTCACCAATACTTGTTTCCCGGACTGACAATCGATACTAGCTTAAAGCGCTTCTACCCTAATGGTGAAGTACTGACTCATGTATTAGGCTATGTTGCACACATCAATGACAACGACCTAAGAAAACTAGAAGAACAAGGCAAAGAAGCGAATTATCAAGCAACCACTATCATCGGTAAGCTTGGTGTTGAGCGATACTACGAAGAGATACTTCATGGTCAAAAAGGTTATCAAGAGGTTGAGGTTAATAGCCGAGGCCGTATCGTCAGAACCATAAAATATGTTCCACCTGTTGCAGGGAAAGACATAGTGCTCAACATTGATCTCGAACTGCAAAAGTACGCGTTTGAGCAGCTTGACCATCGTACTGGTAGCGCGGTAATCCTCGACCCGAAAGACAACAGTGTTTTGGCAATGGCATCAAGCCCGAGTTACGACCCTAACCTTTTCGTTGATGGCATTTCTAGTAAGAATTACCAAACATTACTCAATGACCCCGCCCACCCATTGGTAAACAGAGCAACGCTAGGTGTTTATCCGCCTGCTTCTACTGTTAAGCCGTTCATGGCTGTTGCGGGCTTGAATGAGCATGTAATTTCAGAAAATACAATTCGCAATGACCACGGTGTTTGGCGTATCCCAGGCTCTAAGTCTAACTCCAAAGCGTGGCGAGACTGGAAACGTTGGGGCCATGGTCCTGTTGACGTAACACAGGCAATCGAAGAGTCGGTGGATTCATTTTTCTATCAAGTGGCGTTTGACCTAGGTATCGATCGGATCAGTACATGGATGAACCGTTTTGGCTTTGGCAAGCCATCTGGCATCGACATATACGAAGAAAGTAACGCCAATATGCCGACTCGAGATTGGAAGATGATGCGCTACCGAACGCCTTGGTATCAAGGTGACACGGTACCGATCGGTATTGGACAAGGGTACTGGACATCGACCCCGCTGCAACTTGCGAAAGCTACCTCTGTGTTAGTCAATCACGGTAAGGTCATGCCTCCCCATATACTGCGAGCAACATTGGATCATGGTGAAGACTTTGAGACCCAACAGCTAGTAGAACTAAAGCAAATGCCATCTATTGATGAAGTGCCAGACAAAATCTGGGATGTGTCGATTAATGCGATGCGACTAGTGAACCATGGCAGCCGCGGTAGTGGTAGAAGAGCGTTTAAAGGAACCAAGTACACAAGTGGTGGTAAGTCGGGTACATCGCAAGTATTTGGCTTGGCAAAAGATCAGGTGTACAACTCCAAAGAGCTCGAAAGGCATCTACTCGACCACGCGCTCTACACTGCCTTTGCGCCTTATGAACATCCGGATTACGTTGCCACTGTTGTTATTGAACATGGTAATGGTGGTTCTAAGGTTGCTGCACCTTACATCCGCAAAGTGCTTGATTATGCATTTGAACACAAAAGCGGTGTGAGTAAAGACCACTCATAACTGACAAAATGTACAAAGCTCCACTTGTCTAAAGTGGGGCTTTGTTGTTCATAAACCACAACACATCCAGCGGGACAATTTAGCTTCGCAAAACGTGCCACGCTTCGCACAATCTTTGAAACTGAACCGTGTTACCTTTATCTCTATCTGGGTGCCAGCGAAGCGCTAGCCGTCTCCACTGTTTACGTATTTCTTCTGGTGAAGCGTCGAACGGTAATTCAAACAGGCTCAATGCTCGGCTTCGATCCATATCTGTTTCGACACCACCGACATACTTTTTATATCGAGTCCAAAACTCATTCAATAGCCTTTTAACTTCACCCTCTTCGGCCTCGTAGTTCGACCAGTCAATATAGTACTCACGCAACGGGTCTTGGTGGTCAATAACGTGTGTGCTTCCATAATATCGGCCGCACATTAGTTCTATGTCCATCGCCTGAACTTGAAGCCAATTATCTGGATAGAGTGTCTCTTGCAGTTGGTAGAGCGCATTCATGATTAAGAAGTTTTTCTTGAATAACTCCTTCTCTGGAATTTGGTCTAACACTGGAACGAAACCGAGTTCATTAAGATGCGCAGCCAAGGTATGCACCTTCCACCCACTTGGCTTTTGTTTGAGGACTTCCATTATTGGCCAGAGCAACGGGTTTTCCATATGAGCATGAAAATGGCGGCTCATGTCCTGGTGGCTCGATGATTCTGGGTTGTCTAACATAATTGGTTGGGCCCGTTACCATATGCATTTGTGTGTATTATTAATTGAAAGCGATCTATCGCGGTTTGTCGAGTTTCAAACTAAATAAATTTCAATCAGTTATATGTTCAAACAACAAAAAGGCCAGCGTGATGCTGGCCTTTAGAGTATAAAGTCTGACTAATTAGATAACGCCTAGTTCTCTTAAGCGCTCCATTAGGTACTCATTTGCTGTGTACTTTTCAGATAGAACCACTTCTGGTTTAGGGTGCAAGAAAAGAGGCAGTGAGATGCGTGATTTTTCTTGGCGTGCACCAGTTGGGTTAATTACACGGTGAGTCGTTGATGGGAAGTAGCCACCAGATGCTTCTTGAAGCATATCACCGATGTTGATGATCATGTTGCCGAAATCACACGGCACATCAAGCCACTCGTTGTTTTGAGATTTAACTTGTAGGCCTGGCTCGTTCGCTGCAGGTAGCACAGTAAGAAGATTAATGTCTTCGTGTGCTGCAGCACGGATAGCGCCTGGTTCTTCATCACCTTGCATCGGTGGATAGTGAAGTACGCGAAGCAGAGTTTGTTCACTGCCATTGATCATTTCTGATAGAGCAATAGAGAACTTTTCTTGTACTTCTTGAGGTGCGTGAGCTTCAACCCAACCTAATAGCTCTTGAGCAAAAGCATTAGCGCGTTGGTAGTAATCTAGAATCTGCTCTTTAAGCTGCTCAGGAATTTGACCCCAAGGGTATACGTGGAAGTACTCTTTAATGTCTTTTACCGTATGGCCTTTTGCAACTTCAGACACTGAAGGTGGAAAATATCCATCTTGTGTTTCAACATTGAAGTGGAAGTTCTCTTTCTCCTCAGAGATAAAGAATTGATACCAGTTCTCGTAAATTGACTCAACAAGCTCTTTAGGGATGGGGTGGTTTTTCAGTACGCCAAATCCAGTTTCACGTAAAGAGCGAACAAATTGTTCTGCTGCGTCGTCAGCAAGATAATCGACAGTTTCCAGTTTCATG
Organism: Vibrio sp. HI00D65; assembly: GCF_001635455.1. Classification (GTDB taxonomy): domain Bacteria; phylum Pseudomonadota; class Gammaproteobacteria; order Enterobacterales; family Vibrionaceae; genus Vibrio. Next base: position 121,103 of record NZ_LWEH01000005.1, on the reverse strand, counting down.
ACTTCTTTCTTGTTATGTAGTGATACGAGGATTTTATGGTTCGCTTTGTTGTAAATCAAATTTTAGTGAAACTCTCGCAACCGTTCGTCTAGATACTGTGCGATAACGCAACTTTTCAACAATTTTGTTAATTAAAACTCAATTGAACGATGTTCATTATTGTGCAACTATACATAAAACTTATATGGGATCTGATGATGATAATTACGCCACTTGCTCAAAATAGACCTCTACTCTCGCTCACGGCGTTGTATCTCGTTGTTTTTTTATTCTCAGCGTTTGTGCCGTCTTCAAGAGCGGTTTGGATAGCAGAAATCGTACCCGCCTTACTGATTCTTGTCGGGATTTGGTGGTTATCGACAAAATTAACGTTTACAAAAACCGCTTATGTTTTGATGTTCATTTGGTTGGCACTGCACACAATTGGCGCGAAGTACACTTTTGCGGAAGTACCGTTCGAGTGGTTTAATCAGTTAATTGGCTCTGAGCGCAACAATTTTGATAGAGTCGCACACTTCTCTATCGGACTTTATGCCTACCCACTCGCTGAGTATCTTATTCGGAATAAGCTGGCTCAGCCCGTAATTGCGTGCTTCTTTGCACTGTTTGCCATCATGAGTGTTGCGGCAGGCTATGAAATTATTGAATGGTGGTATGCTGAAATCGCAGGTGGTGATGAAGGTATCGCTTTCCTTGGGTCACAAGGTGATATCTGGGATGCGCAAAAAGACATGCTATGTGATACGACCGGAGCTATCGTCTCACTGCTGCTTCTCAAGCTTCAAGGACGTACCAAGTTGTAGCCAAACACTTCGTTAACTCAGTTTATCCAAGATTCACTTTCAGATGCCACACGTGTTATACGATGTGGCATTTTTTGTGTTTTAGCTTCAAGGCTATTTCATAGTGACCTTACCACCCACGAACTTAAATGCGGGAGTGCCGCGTACTAACGTATCTCGAGCAAACTCAATTCCACATTCAGGGCAAATGCACGGCTCTGTAGTAAAGTCTTCAACAATCCTTTCCTTAAAACATTTTGCGAGCGCTCCCTTACCGCCTTTTCGATATTTGAATAACTGTGTTTTGCATTTAGCGCAAAATATTTGAACGGTTTTCGTCGGTTGTTTCTTGTTAGGTTTCGCCATAAAGGTAACGTGCTGATTCTAATTGTTTAAGTTTAGCCGCTACAAGCACTAAGCTTATACCGCCTAATATGATGGTTGATGAAATCACAAATTGCAGGGTGACAGGCTCCGAGAGCAACAGTACGCCGCCGAGTGTCGCGATAACCGGAACCGAGATTTGAGCTTGGAAAACAGCGCTGTGGGAGTAGCTTCAGTTGCATTGTTCCTATTCTGGGACGCTATACCTTGCAAAATCAATAGAGTAGACGCGCCAGATAAATGGGGAAACTCAAAGTATCGATGGTTTGATCCATCAATTCCCATCGACAAAGCACAGAATTTGCCGCAAAGGCCACCAGCGTAATTAATGTCAATAAGACGGTTTGCATTACTATTCCCTTGCCCTTCCTGGCGCTATCCGTGTATTAATCAACGTCAGGTTTAACCCAAACTTGGCTAAAATCGAACCAACCAAGCGCATTACACTTCGCGTTTTGTAAGGTACCGCACTGATCTTTGTTTACCCCTAACCAACAGTGGAACATAGGTATCAATTGGTTGCTTTGTACCAGTTGTTTACCAAGCTGCCTTGCCGGGAATTGTTCAAATTCACCTGAGCGCCAACGATCAATCATATGACACCATTGATCAAAGTCTTCTCCCGGGCTCGATTCATCAAGAAAACTGTAATCCATAAGCCAGCATGCCAACGCATCGTCCCTGTTATTTGCAATTCCCATAGGGTTAATCCAAATATCCACAGTATCCGCATGAGGAGGAGCGGTTTCGTAACCGAAAAGATCCACATCGACGTTATATTCCTTGAGTACCGTTTCAATGGCCTTGGCAAGCGTAGGAAACATAGGGTGTTGGCATTGATATGCTAATTTAATCGAAGGCTTAGTATCGGCTGGTGGACATACTGGGACTTTTAACTTGATATCGTACCAACCCGGCTTGATGCCGTAAGCATGTAATACCCCCATATCAATAACTGTCTCTTTCGGAATATGCAGGAATAGATCAGCAGCGTTTAGAACATTTGACAAAAACTCAGCCCATTTAGGGTCTTTTGCTATGCCTTTCTTTCTATTGAGCAATAGGTAGGTACATCCAGGGTCAAGTCCTACCTCATCACTATCACCGCGGTCAGCAATGACAGGTTTTGAAAGGCTCGGGTAAACCATTGATGAATAGGCTTCGTCTACAACCCAAACTTCCACACGATCGATCAGAGGTCTAAACCCAAAGTATCCATTGAAAGCGGTTAACACGAGTTGTTTTTCGTCATTCTTCTCAATGCGATATGGTCCAGTACCAATCGGACGAATATCATAGTCCTCCCCTCGCAAAATCATCGGCAACGTTACTTTTGCGACAGATTCTGTGAGCGCAAGTGGGAAGTATTTATCTGGCCGCGTTAGGAAAACATCAACCACGCAATTGGCTGGAGATGACACGTCTTTGATATGAGAGAACATGTTGAGCGGCTCAAGGGCTAGTAGTGTATCAACAACATGATTTGTCATAAGCGGTTCGCCGTTATGGAAACGAACCCCTGGCCTTAAGAAAAACCGCCATTGATAGTCACTGATTTTTTGCCAAGAGTGTGCAAGGTCAGGTTGTAACTGATCATTTTCATCCAAGCGGGTTAAGCCACTGAATACTTGGCAGGCGATATGTTGCTCTGAACGACGCATCGACTTAGTCGGGTTAAGCATGGAGAGCGGACGATAATAAGGCAAACGGATAACCTGTTCGCCCTCTTGGTACTGAACGCCCAAGTAGTTTTGGATGACTTGAGTTAGCTTCGCGGCATTTTGATCAAGAACAGACAATGCCTGTCCAATCTTACCTTCTTCTAAGTAGCGTCTTGCCAAGTTTTCGCTAACGTCACAACGATTCTGCTTGAAGATGAGTTGGGATAACTTACCTCGACCAGCTGCAGGTAGCCACTCTACCCACCCCTCTTCTTCGAGTTTGTTGAGTACCATTCTAGCATTTCGACGGGTACAACAGAGCACATCTGTTATGTCATCAAGCTGAACATCAGAGTCTTTACCATCGAAGTATTCAAATAGGGTTTCGAATTGAACGCGAAGTCTAGGGCTACTCATAAAGAGGAAAACTTAATCAAGTGATATTGAATTCAGTTTCCTCATTTTATAAGAGAAAATCAATCTAACTGATAATGTTTTTACACAGAATTATCGAATTTAGGCAGGCCTACTCAAACATAGAGAAGTGACAAGCACCAAAAGTACTCAGACGCTCTAGAGTTACATGACATCACAGCCTATTTCGTTAGCAATATCTCGAAGTTGGTGCTCGTCATCGAGTTTTATTGACCACTTACACTCAGAGCCATTTGCGGAGATGACATTTGCCCCTTTTCCGATCAGTTGAATGGCATCAACCTGTGCTTGTAGCGTGACTCTATGCTCACCATCTAAACGCACAACAAGCTCATGTGCTGTTGCAATGACTTTTCCACTTTTAAAGGTTATGACCATGGATTTCTCAAACTAGGATTATGGTTGGATAATGGCGTTAAAACCGGAGACCACAATGGGCCTAACAGTCTGACGAGTTATCGCTTGTGTTTTTTTACCGCAATGGTGAGACGACTTGTGCAAACTAAGCGTTGACGCTCGTCAGTGATGTTTATCTGCCATACTTGTGTCGATACGCCAAGGTGAATAGGCTCGGCGGTACCGATTACATGCCCTTCACGCATCGACCTTACATGATTCGCGTTGATATCGAGTCCGACACAGTAGTAGCCTTCTGGCACACAGAAATTTGCTGCTAATGAGCCTAGCGTTTCTGCAAGAACAACGGAAGCGCCACCATGAAGCATACCAAGTGGTTGGTGAGTGAAGTTACAAACGGGCATCGTTGCCACTAATGAATTGTCGTTTACCTCGGTATAAACAATGTTGAGGTGCTCAATTAAGGTATTCTTTGAGGTTGCGTTGAAGGTATCTAGGTCAACAGGCTTTTTCCAAATGGTCATGCAGGTTCCTTAATTATTGATATCGTTATCGCTTGAGCAGATTTCGCTATTGGTGTCTGTTCGAGTCTTACATCTAACAAGTTATCTTATAGCTATTAGCCATTATGCAAGTTGATGTTAACATGCATAAAAACCGAATACACAGAGGATATTGTATGATGTCATGGATGAAGTTTGCCTCGCTTCTCACACTCGCAGGCTTAACCGCGTGCAGCGCTTCCCCAACGGGAAGAAATCAATTGCTGCTCTTTTCAGACAAAGATATGTCTCAGCTTGGTGCACAATCTTTCGAACAGATGAAGAAAGAGCAACCTCTCAGTAAAGATGCAAAGACCAACGCTTATGTACAATGTGTAGCAAATAGGATTACTCAACATATCCCTAAGCAAGATTTCAGCGAATGGGAAGTGGTTGTTTTTGATAGTGACCAAGTCAACGCGTTTGCCTTACCTGGCGGTAAAATCGGTGTGTATACTGGGCTACTTAACGTAGCTGTAAATCAAGATCAACTAGCGACCGTTATAGGGCACGAAGTCGCACACGTTTTAGCTGATCACAGTAACGAACGTTTGTCCCAATCACAGATCGCCAATACAGGTTTATCGATTACGAGTGTTGCTTTGGGTTCATCTGAATACAAGCAATATCAAGGTGTAACCATGGCTGCGTTAGGTTTAGGTGTTCAGTATGGCGTGATTTTACCCTATGGTCGTACACAAGAGTCTGAGGCCGACATAGTTGGTTTAGAGTACATGGCACAAGCCGGTTTCGACCCAGGGCAGAGTGTCGACTTATGGCAAAACATGGTGAAAGCATCTGGCGGTAGCCAACCACCAGAATTACTATCGACACACCCTTCCCACAGTACTCGAATCAAAGATCTACAGTCCAAGATCACGACGTTGCCAAAATCAAAAGCCTCGAGGCCAAACTGCAAAGCCTAGTATCAATGCGAAGAGTACTCCCCATAGCAGAGCTCGACTTACACCTGATAAAAAAACGCCCTATCCAAATGGTTAGGGCGTTTTTCGTTTCGTCAGCTTCTGCGCTGACATTTACTGTATAACAAGGTACTAAGTACCAAGGATCTGTAACGGTAGGCTTAATAGCTGGTCTCCCGTAGATGCGAAATACCAAATAACGCCGATCAAACTAGACACTAGACCTACATACCAAAGGAAAGAAACTACTTGGCCATATCTATCTAGTGGTAATAAATGGCTATGGTGGCGCCCTCTCCATTCAAACAGGATTTCAACACTACCCATAATCAATAAGAAACCAAACAGAGTTAGATTTAGCTGATAACTAAGAACAACTCCAGCAACCGCGGCTGCGACACACAGAACGATACCGAGCACGCTGTTCATTGAAAAGCTAATACTTTTTAGAACATGACCGCCATCGAGAGGCAAAATTGGCAGCAAGTTGAATAAGTTGAGTAAGGCATTAAATACCGCAAGGCCAGCAAAGAACATTTCGCCTGTCACCCAATACAAAACGGTAAACACAAGCGACAATATCAGCCCAAACAAAGGCCCCATGATTGAGATAACGACATCTTGCCATCGTGTATTAATCTTTTCATCAGAGAGAGCTAAACCACCGAGGAAGGGGATAAGATAAATACCTTTTGTTTTCATACCAAAGTATTTCATGGCTCTAATATGTCCGTATTCATGGAACATCAAGCAAGCGATCAAAGCGAGAGCGAACTGGATAGAAAATAGCCACGAATATGCCGCTAAACTTGCAGATGCAAGTACTACTTTAATCAACTTAGCGCTCTTGAGCGCTTTCATTCCAAGTGATATTAACCCAATCAGGCTAAAGCGCTTTTCAGGTTTAGGTGCCACAACCGGAGTTTGCTGCTCGATGTCTTTAGTATTACGGCTTCCTTCGGTGACGACTTGTCCGTTAACCAGCGCCTTATAAGCCATCTCAAAAGGTTGCCACTGAACCGTAGACTCAACGTGACACTGCAACGTTTCTTCACCAGAACGAAGCAAAAATGTGTGTGTACGCACATCACCGTCTTCCGAAGTCGCATCTAATTGAGACACTAATGTGTTGTCCCAAAATAGCTGCTGCCATCCTGCCATCGATCCTTCTAAACGAAGCGGTTTACCAAGAAACTCTATCGCGAGTAATTCCAAACTATAAATTCCAATTAAAAGACCATCAAAATGAGCCAATATTATGCCGATTTAGGGAATTGCGGTAAACAGAAACAAAATCGTTACACATTGATCTGTTGAACACTATTTATACCGCAATGGTGTATAAATGCTCTGGTCACACCTCCAACCACAAATAAATCATTGATTGCATTTATAATATTGATGTTAAAGTGCCGCCCCTTAAAAATATAAGTTCACAAAATAACAACTCTTTCTTTGACTTTATATAAAACATGAATTTAACATGCTGTTTACATTGGAGCTTCAACACCAAAAATGCTCAGTGTGTTTTCAAACAAAAATAATGAAATTTGATGCCCTAGGAGGGTCAAGGATGAAAACAATACAACGCTCTCTCGTTTCACTATCAGTGCTATTTGCATGTAATTCGCTTGCCGCTGGCTTCCAAGTTGCTGAGCATTCTGCTTCAGGTCTTGGTCGCTCGTTCTCAGGTGAAGGTGCAGTAGCTGACAACGCGAGTGTACTAGCGAGAAATCCCGCTGCAATGACCCTATTTGATACAGCCCAATTTTCAGGCGCGGTTTCTATCGTAGATCCTGAGGTTAATGTCACGCAAAACGACGTACCCGGTTCAGGTGGACAAAGCCAATCGTCCGATGACGTTGCACCATTGCAAATCGTACCAGCGGCTTACTACATCAGCCCGATAAATGACAAGTGGGCTTGGGGCATCGGTATGTTTACTAACTACGGTGTTGCAACAGATTATCCAGATGATATTTTTGCAGGTGATCTTGCTGGTGATACAGCGCTAGTGTCTGTCAACCTTAATCCTAACATAGCTTATCGTGTAAGCGAGCAAATAAGCATTGGTGGCGGTGTTAATATCGTCTATGCACATGCGGAACTAAACCGACATGTAGGTGCTATTTCTAACGTCACTGGAAATCCCGCATCTAAAAAATTAATTCAGATGACTGGGGAAACATTCGCTTATGGATGGAATATCGGTGGCTTATATGAACTAAACGAGAATAACCGCTTCTCGATTGCTTACCGCTCTGAAGTCGATCTCGACTTTGATGATGGTGAGTTCACCGATTACACAGGTGGAATCGTACAAGGTAGCGCAACCAAAACGACAGGAAGACTTCAAATCACCCTACCGTCGATTATCGAAATTTCAGCATTCCATCAGTTGAACGATCAGTGGGCAGTCCACTATGGGTGGCAACAAACACATTGGAGCAGCTTTAAAGAACTTAAAGCAACAAGCCCAGACTGTACTAGTGACGGTGTTGCTGGGCAATGTTTCCAGAAGTCAGAAAAGTACAACGACAATAATCGCTACTCTTTAGGGGCGACATATACACTAAACCAACAGTGGACACTTCGCGCAGGTTTTGCCTATGACGAGCAAGCTGGTGAAGCAACTCTAAGTATCCCTGATAGCGATCGTTATTGGTATAGCGCTGGCCTGACTTACACGATCAACCCAGACCTAACTCTCGATGCAGGCTTTGCGATTGTTCAGAGTAAAGAAGGTGACTTCACCGAGACTAACCAATTATTCCAAGACCTTTCATTCAGCGCGGAAGGTACAGCTTACCTATCTGCTGTTCAACTAAACTACACCTTCAACTAATGGAATGATGCTATGAAAAAGTTATTTAAAGTTTCAGTCTTGGCGTCAGCCATTATTCTTGCTGGCTGTGGCGACGATACATCCAGCTCAGGTGCTTCAACGACACCGCAATACGAACAACACATTCAAGACTCGTTAGCTCAAGCGACGAATATTAAGTTCCACTTGTCAGGAGAAAATACTTCGGTTCCTCTTCCAAGCTTTGCGTTGATGGATACGACAGACGGCACACTTGGCCTACCGACAGGCGGTGATGACTCATTGACTAACCCTATTGCCGCAATGAATACCATGGATGGTTGGTCGACCTCTATGCCGATCACCATGGATTTTGAAGGTGCAGGATTAGGGGATGGTGCTGCGACTGGTGGCGTTTACCTTTTACAACTTAGTGGTTCACTTACATCTGAAACCACACCAAGTGTTACAAAAGTATTGACACTAGGTAATGAATTCAGGGTTCTATCTAGTGCTACAACCGACACATTCACGATCGTATTTAAAGATTCACTTGATGCATCCAGTGAATATGTGTTGGCACTATCAAATGAACTTACGGATGTGAATGGTGACCCTGTTGGTATGTCAGCAAGTTACGCAGCACTTAAATCGAGTGCCGTGATTTATACCGAAGGTAGCCTTGCACAAGCTCAACAAGTCACTCAAGGTGTAGAGAAGATCTTCGCTGGCGCGACAGCAACAGGTGCAATTAACCTTGATATTGAGGACATCATTTATTCTACGTGGTTTACTACTGAGTCTGTGGGAGACACGCTATTTGCTACTAAAGGCGCTACGGCAACAGGATTGGCAGCGACAAACCTAAATGGTGTCTGGAAAGGCAGCGCAAACCCTAACTCTGTCGATCTTACAGCAGCTTACACAATGCAATTCGGTTCTACAGAACTCTTCACTACAGCATTAGCAAACGATACAGACTTTGATAAGTATGTTGCTGGCGGTGACGCGAAAACTATCGCTACTCTAAAGGTTGCGATTAACGAACTATACGGTGGTACTGACAACGTTGATGTGACTCAGGGTTTCGTTCAGTTACCTTATTACCTAGAAACCAGTACTAGCGAATGGAATTCTCAGCCATTCGAATCAGGTATGCCTAGCTTAGCTAAAGTATCAAATGCTCTAAGTGATGCTAACGAGCAAGCTAACATGGCTGCTCAATTAGTTGCAGCAGGTATTGATACTAGTGTATTAGCGACTGACCAAACAGAACAGCTTAAACTTGTTGGCCTAAACCTGACTCTAGCAGATGGTTCACCACTTGATAGCGAAAGAGTTATTACGAAATACTCGCTAGTTCCTCAGGTAAAATCATTAGAGTCTGTAGAGTTTTTGTTATTTACACCTAATGGTGCAGATCCTACTGATGTGGTGATTTACCAACACGGTATAACCTCCGCTAAAGAAAATGCTTATGCGTTCGCTTACAATTTAGCGAGAGCTGGCGTTGCTGTTATCGCAATTGACTTACCAATACATGGTACGCGCAGTCTAGATGATACCCGTTCAGCAAACGCAGATGTGTTGGCTTACTTGAACCTTGCTAACCTACCTGTAGCTCGCGATAACGTACGCCAAAGTTCATTGGATGTAATGGGCTTAAGAGCCTCTTTAACTGCTTCTTTGCAAGCTGGTTTACTTGCCGGTTCGCCTTTGAAAGCATTTGCTGGATCACAGGTTAAGTTCTTGGGACATTCATTAGGCGGTATTGTTGGAACAACTGCTGTCGCGGCTTCAAATCGCTCGCTGGGAAACACAAGTGCCGATGCTTTATATAGCTTCAGTGCTGCAGCTATTGAAAACTCTGGCGGACAAATATCTAACCTTTTGTTGGGTTCACCGTTCTTTGGACCGCAAGTTAAGCATAATGTAGCTTTGGGTGCTTCTACTGATTATGCAAGTTTCGCTTCTGCAAGCTGTACAGGTTTAACAGATCAAGTTTGTTATAGCACGTTTGAAGGTAATGCTACGCCGGAACAACTAGCTGCAATGACGGCCGCGTTCCAACAGTTCGCTTATGCGGCACAAACCGTGTTGGATACTATTGATCCATACACTAATGTTGATTACTTGCTAGCAGCTTCTACTCAGATGCCTATTTATATGGGGCAAGCACAAGACGACCAAACAGTGCCAAATACTGTTGCGGATGCACCTTTTGCTGGTACAACACCGCTCGCTACGAAACTTGGCTTAACTGTGGTAGATGCAAGCAATACATCACCAAACGGCACTAAAGACTTTGTAAAGTTTAGTGATGTGGAATCGCATAGTACATTTGTTGCTCCGCAAGATGACACTACGCCTATGCCACTAGATTTAAACCATCACATTAGCATGCAGACACAAGCTACAGATTTCTTGGTAAACAACGCTTTATCAGCAGGCTCAATTAATGGAGCGGTATTGGAATAATAACTCTCCATCACTAAAACTAAATGCCAGCCTAACCGCTGGCATTTTTGTATCCGCAATTTTTACCAAAGCCTAATTAACCGTATGCATAAAACTTTAAAACACAAATGGTTGATCTCGGCTAAAATTAATCAAGACAGAATGCCGTACGACCTCTTTATTTATTGTAAATAAAGTGGATAATAGCCCCGTATATTAATACCTAATAAATGTGAGTCCATTATGTCTTCTGAAGCTACTATGCTAGAACGCTGCCAATCTAAATGTGAACTATGTGGTTCTGATTCTTCTCTTACTGCATACGCAGTACCTCCACACAGCCACGTAACAGTGGATCACGGCATCATGGTATGTGACAAATGTCTTGGTGAGATTGACGAGCCTAAAGATATTAACCACTGGCGCTGCCTAACTGACAGCATGTGGAGTCAAGAAGCCCCTGTTCAAGTAACAGCATGGCGCCAACTAACTCGTCTTAACTCAGAGAGCTGGGCTCAAGACGCGCTAGACATGATGTACATGGAAGAAGAAACATCTGTTTGGGCTCAGATCGGCATGTCTGCTGATGACAAACCGCTTGATGTAAACGGCGTTGAATTGAAGAAAGGTGACGACGTAACAGTCATTAAAGACCTTCCAGTTAAAGGTACTAACCAAGTAATTAAGCAAGGTACTGTTATCCGCGGTATTAGCGTTGGTGACGACCCTAAGCTTGTTTCTGGTAAAACAAACGGCGGTCAATCAATGTACGTAATCGCTGAGTTCTGTCGTAAGAAGTAATCTCGCATTAAGTAATTGATAAAAATGAAAAGGCGCTCGATTGAGCGCCTTTCTTGTATCTGCTATCTAACTATTTTCAATTTAGTTGTTTTTCAGCCAAACATCTTGATTTTGTGCTGCTTTTTTCTTCTTTTTCTTCTTGCCTGTGCCAGCAGGTGGAGCAACAGGTTTAAGTGCTGCAATCAGTTCAGCAACCGCTTCAGCATCGACTTCAAAGCCTTCGATTTGTTCACGCTCAAGACGAATCTTGTTCTTCTTCTCGATGATTTTGAAGTGATGGTAGTCTTCGTGATCGATCAGAGATAGTGCTAAACCAACCTCACCGGCACGACCACTTCGGCCAATACGGTGTATGTAATCTGATGGGCTACGCGGTAAATCAAAGTTGATAACAACTGGAAGCTTTTCGATATCCAGACCACGTGCTGCGATATCTGTCGCGATCAGAACGTCGATCTCGCCAGATTTAAAATCTTCAAGGATACGTGTACGAGAACCCTGCCCTTTATCGCCGTGGAAGACTTCTGCAATAATACCGCGCTTATAAAGCTTGTCTGCTAGGTGTTCACAGCTGTTCTTTGCATTCACGAAGATCAGAACTTGGCGCCATTCGTGTTGCTTGATCAAATGTGCTAATAGAGCGGTTTTGCGGCCTTTCTCTACTTCGAATACACGCTGAACCAATGTACTTGCGTTAGCGCTTTGCAGTTGAACCTCTAGAGGATTATTAAGTAGCTCTTCAGTGAGAGCTTGAACTTGCTCAGGGAAGGTTGCTGAGAACAAAAGAGTTTGCTTCTTGCTCGGTAATAGCCTCAAGATAGCGCCTAGTTCTTCTGTAAAACCAAGGCTTAACATACGGTCGGCTTCATCAAGCACTAGTGTTTTGACTTTATCAAGCTTAATTGCATTGCTTGAGATTAGGTCAAGCAGACGGCCTGGCGTCGCCACTAGGATATCCGTACCGCCGCGTAACGCTTGCATCTGCGTGTTCACAGACACACCACCAAATACACAAACTGTCTTAATCGCACCGTTAAAGTGAACAGCGTAAGACTTAACGCTGTCAGCAACTTGTTTCGCCAGTTCACGAGTAGGCATTAAGATAAGACCAGAAACGAAGTTACCTTTGCCCGAACGACGGTCTAAAGGTGCGCCTTGGTGGATCTGTTGTAACAGAGGAAGTGCAAATGCAGCGGTTTTACCAGAACCCGTATTCGCGCCTGCAATCAAATCGCGTCCTGCTAACACACAAGGAATAACTTGCGCTTGAATAGGTGTTGGCTGTTGATATTCGAGCTCTGTAAGGCGAGCCATCAGCGGAGAAATTAAGCCAAGATCAGAAAAGTTGGTTGGTGTCGTGGTGTTAGTCATTAATTGCAGGAACTCAAAGCTAAAATAATAGCGCGCTATATTAACGCACTTCAGCACTATTACGTAACTAAATCGCCTCTTTCTCACCAGTCACGACAAACTAAACCAATTCACACGCTATGTAGAACGACAGCGCGAGCAGCTTTATCGCCTCTATAGGTTTATAGAAGCTACTTATCTAAAGGCCGCGGCACATAACTCTTTCTTTCAGAAACTAAGTTATTTAGATACAAAAACGCCAGCTTAAGAAGCTGGCGTTTTTTAAAATCTTTATTTCATCTATTCTATGCGTTTACGCTGATATTAACGGTTGATACCGATATCGCGCTGCATGTGACCTGATAGGTTGCTTTCGTAGTAACTACGTGGAGAGTTGTCTACGAAAAGAATATCAAAAATGTGTGCAATCAATCCTTTGAAGTTAACCGAGTAGGTTTTCTTATCCATAGAGTTAGGAACAGCGATAGTATTCATTTGTATTGCTTGAGCCATGATTGCCTCTCTATAAATTTGTTTGTATGTTTCATTCTGATGGCAAGAATAATAAGTGATCTTTTGCAAGTTAAAAAATGACTAAATTTAGATTTATAGATTAGTTTTTCTAATGAAACAAGCCATTAACAATGCTCAAAAATACCTATTCAGCAAATCTGACTAAAAATTCATAATAATGCTTAAATCATGAATTTAGTCTAAAAAAACCACAAACAAAGGTGGTCAATATCACAAAATATTTACATAAATAAATTTCTTGCTTCATTGACCACGTATTGCTTATCGAGTTTTCGATAAGTTATATTTGTTTCAATTTACTTGTTCAATAGCTGGCTTCTTTGCATAAATCGACGCTATAACCGCAATCGTCATGGTAGAAACCAATACCGCTAAAGACCAATGTGTCGGGATAGCCCACTCGCTATCAACCAATAGCATTTTCACACCAATGAACACCATGATGAATGAGAGTGCAGGCTTCAAGTAGATGAACTTGTCCATCATGCCTTGAAGTACAAAGTACAACGAGCGAAGACCAAGTAACGCAAACACGTTAGCCGCAAGTACCAAGAACGGTTCTTGTGTTACCGCGAAGATTGCAGGGATAGAGTCCAGTGCAAACATCACGTCCATGACTGCAATCGCACCAATCACCAACATCATTGGTGTTAGTACCCATTTGGTGCCCTGCTTAATCATTAGTGCAAGACCATGGAAATCTTCTGTCACTGGCATAACTTTACGAAGTAGCTTTTCAGGTAGTGTATTCACACTCTCCTCTTCGCCCTTGTCTAATGCTAGCTTAATACCTGTACCAATTAGGAACGCAGCAAACACATAAAGTACCCAGTGGTATTCAGTAAGTAACTGCGCGCCTAACGCGATCATGATTGCACGTAACATCAACGCACCAATAACCCCCCAAAGAAGCGCACGAGGTCTTAAATGTTCAGGAACTTGGTATTGCGCGAAGATCATCGCAAACACGAATAAGTTATCGATACTAAGTGATTTTTCCAACAAGTAACCCGTGATAAATGATACGGTCGCTTTCTGCGAAGTGTAATCACTGTTTGGCGCGTAAATATTCCAAAACAGGTAGATAGAACCTGCAAACAAGAATGCTAGCAAGAACCAGAAAATACTCCAGATTGCCGCTTTTCTGATTGTGACGTTGCCACCACGAGTCTGATAAATGTCAATAGAAACGAGAATGACTACCAGTAGGAAAAAGCCCACATACGTCGTCATGATTGACGATGAGAAAAAGGATTCACTATTGGTAGATAATAGAGATTGAGTTGAGTTCATTATTCCTCCGGGCGGAAGAACTGTTCAAAGACCTTCCGCAAACAAAACATATCAAGCTCCACGACGGATCTTGATTGTGATTGCGTTGGTCTCGTTGAAGTGAAATATGGGATTTCACCTTTACGCACCGGATAGACAATTGGCCTAACGAGATGACGATACGTAAACTTGCGCTAACTACTCCCCAAACACATGGATAGTATTCGGCAAACTTTGTTCCGTCTAGAAAAATTTTCTGAAATTAATAAAAAAGGAGCAAAGCGCTCCTTTTTTATTTGTGCCCGTCTGTCAATAAGAGTCTCGTATTGATTCAAACAATACCACTCATGCTGATAGCTCGCCCTGAAGCCTGCTAACAATACGTTCAATGACATTCGTTCAGTTATTGAGTCTCGTTGAGATAATGAGCCTAGGTATGCTATATCCCCGCCATTGGAATGAGATACACTAATGCAGACCAAACGGAAATCCAGCCAACAACAGCGGCTGCATCCAACCAATCTTTCCTATTCATGCTTTGCCTCCACAGGAACTTGCCCTAGAAACCTAGCATAAACAGTGCCAATTTTATAAATGGTTATTTTTTGGAATGTTTACCTAAAACACTCCATGCAATTTAGTGGCTCGTTGTATTTTAGTGACTCTGGGTTGTCTTGTAAGAACGCAATAAAACAATCGGCCATCGAGTAAGTCGTTACAATTCCGTCACCAATCATATCCAACACAGCGTTGTAACCCTCTTTCCCTTTCATTGTGTAAGCCGAAGATGTACCTCGGTAAATACGTTCACGGGAAACTGGCTGCCAACCTGACTCGTCTGAATGAATTTCCAAGTGATGGATGCGATGCCCGATTGGCGCTTCTTTGTGGTAACAAAACCTTAAGTTATGGGTATATGGAAAACTTCCTGATCCTGTCCCTACCACGCCGTTATCTAACGCATTATTAATGGCACCTTCTAGCATAGCGGCGATTGTCTCGCCTTTTATCTCATACATCCCAATAGGTACGGCAAACGGTAGTAGCTTTCCGGCAATATCGGCAACGGACACATCACCGCTATTGAGTGAGTTTCTTACACCACCAGAGTTATGGATTGCGAAGTCTACCCGATGACCTTTTTGGTTCATTAAATAGTGGAATGATTGTGCGACAAGCGGTGCAAGTTGGCTTGGTCCGTTTTCGTCAGGGATTCGAACATGGCGAAGTTTTGTGTCTGCATGAGCAATCACTTGTTGCTGCAGTTTACGAACCCTAGGTTGATACTTATCCGTAAGGATGCTTTGCAGCTTAGGATCTTTCTTACACACCGAGATGTTTGGGTGGTTATTAAGATACTCGCACGCCATATCATAAGCATCGTCCTGCCCGACCTCACTCAACTTAGCATCTATAAATAGTCGACGCCCTAACAGCAGTTCATTTTTGCCATTGAACTGAATCACTTTACCTTGTGAATCAAACTCTATTTCGCAATGACCCAGACTCATTGCGTGGAAACCCGCTTGCACAACGTAGGTGTCGCCCACTTTAACGCCGTAATCATCGTCCTTGACCAAGCCGATATCCGAGAAGTCGCCTTGTAATCGGTGACTATGCCCGCCAACAATCACGCCAATACCAGATACATTAGCCGCAAGATCTAAATCGGCTTCGTAACCGAGGTGGCTGAGTAAAACAATTTTATTGATACCGGCTTTATGAACCTGCTCTATGGTCGATTTTGCTGTTGCTAGAGCATTTTCAAATGGTGTATCGATATCAGGGTTAGCAATACTGGCCATCTTGTCGATACTCAATCCGAAAATAGCGACTT
The DNA here is from genome assembly GCF_001635455.1 of Vibrio sp. HI00D65. Lineage (GTDB taxonomy): Bacteria > Pseudomonadota > Gammaproteobacteria > Enterobacterales > Vibrionaceae > Vibrio. The sequence goes on along the minus strand of NZ_LWEH01000005.1, from coordinate 104,965 downwards.
TTTCGCCACCGAACTCCTTCGTTATAAAAGAAGCACTTCGTGTTTCAGTTAAGTAAGGCTTAACAATTTCGTTGTCCGCTAACGTATGAGTTTTATTGATATCCTCATTCGACAAATTCCAGTTACCAGCTAAGAGTGGAAATTGGATCTTCTTTGCGAACATAGCAACAGGTTCATTACCCATGTCCAACTCGTGATTGCCAAGGGTCATTGCATCTATATTCAGCGCATTCAGTAGATCGGCGTTGGCTTTGCCTTTGAAGAGTGAGAAGTACAAAGTGCCTTGAAAGCAGTCCCCGGCATGAAGGAAAAGGGTTCCAACCTTTTGTCGCTGAGCGTCTTGTTGGAGCTGTTTAAAGCGTGTTGCAATTCGTGCGAAACCACCGGCACTGACATAAGGTTCGATGATGTGGTTGTTCATTTTAAGTGATAGCTGTAATGACGTTGGTTCAAAGTATGAGTGGGTGTCGTTAATGTGTGCCAACACAATCTTTGTCGGCTTGTTCTTTTTAGTCATATTTTCTTCTCTCTTTGTCCCTTCATACTAGGTCGGGAATCATGACAGAATCGTGAATTTTATGAAACTGCACTGCAAAAAAATACTCGATATAGATCAAAAACCTCATTTTGCGGCGTATAAATGAAGTGTGGGTTTTGTGACAAACGAGCATACCGAATATCTATTTTTCGATTATGATTAAAGATATCTGTTAGCTTTCAAACAATTAGCAGAACCTTCCCTTAGGAGTAAGCCTATGCAACTAGAAAGAATCGAGATTTCTGGCTTTAGAGGTATCAAGCGCATGTCATTGGCATTTGACGAGCTAACCACGCTTATTGGCGAAAATACTTGGGGTAAGTCTTCGTTACTGGATGCCCTGTCCGTCGTTCTTCCTTCAGACGGTGTGCCATACCGCTTTGAAATGACCGATTTTCATGTCGATTACTCAGTTTCACACCCGCAGTCTCAACACCTTCAAATCGTCCTGTCGCTCAAAGCTAACGACAAGAGCGAATTGAATGCAGGCCGTTACCGCAAGCTCAAGCCTATCTGGGTCCAAGATGAATTTGGTGTTTATCGCATTTATTACCGAATCAGCGCGACGTTGGAGCAGTACGAAACCACCACCCACTATGCATTCTTAGGGTTAGATGGTAATCCTCTCAAACTGCACCATTCAGAAAAGCTCGCACAAGAATTGATGACCTTGCATCCGGTCATTCGCTTACGCGATGCAAGGCATTTTGATCGCCCTTTCAACGCTAAGTCGGTCACCCCAAACGGAAACGGAAACGGAAATTCAAATAATGGCAATAGCAATAATGGCAATGGCAATGCGCGCCAAGCTAGAATCGAAAAACGAATCGATAATACCTGCCGTCGTTTAATGGCGATCCCTGGTCATGTAAACAAAGGTGAAATGCGCAGTAGCTTACAGTCAATGCAAAGCTTGGTTGAACACTACTTTTCTTTCAAAAGTAATTCTCGCCGAAACCCAAGAAAACAAAGAGATGGATTGCTTTATTCTGCTGGTGCTAACGACCAGAGTATCCATCAGCTCGTAGAAGAAACTAATAATAAACAAACACGCCTGTTGTTCATGGGTTTATTGAACGCATATCTGCAAGCCAAAGGACCAAACGACTTGAGGCGTTGCGCGCGTCCACTTTTGATCCTAGAAGATCCCGAAGGTCGATTGCACCCTACTCACTTAGCAAGAGCTTGGAGCCTGATGCAAAAGCTGCCAATGCAGAAAATCCTCACTACTAATAGTGGTGAGCTGCTTGCCGCAGTTCCATTGCAATCTATTCGCCGTTTGGTTCGTCAATCAGACAAAACCATCGCTAATCAATTGAACATGAATCACTTTAGTAAAGATGAACTAAGGCGAATAGGTTTTCATATCCGATTCCATCGTTCTGGTGCACTGTTCGCTCGGTGTTGGTTGTTAGTCGAAGGAGAAACAGAGGTTTGGCTGTTTAACGAGTTGGCAAACCAATGCGGATATAACCTTGCAGCCGAAGGTGTACAGATCATTGAGTTTGCACAGTCTGGACTAAAAGCGCTAATTAAAGTCGCACAAGAGTTTGGTATTGATTGGCATGTGGTTACTGATGGTGATGCGGCAGGAAAAAAGTACGCCGCCACAGTTCACTCTAAACTCGGGAACGACCAAGAGCGTCACCGCTTAACAGAACTACCCGATAAAGACATCGAACACTATTTGTATATGAATGGGTTTGAGAGCTTTTTCAGGGACATGGTTAAGATCCCATATGACCACCCTATTCCTCCGAAAAAAGTGGTGGCTAAAGTATTGAAGAAACATGCAAAACCTGACCTCGCTTTGGCGATTGTTTCGCATTGCGAAGATCGAGGCCAAGAATGTATCCCACTGCTGTTGAGGTGGACGTTGAAACGAGTGATCACCATGGCAAATGGGAATACCTAAGCCTCTAGCTTTTCTGATAGACGGTATAAGTCCTTCTGCGAAAAAGCTTATTGAATTCTTACAACCACCAAAAACAAAAAAGGCACACCAAATTGTGTGCCTGTATAAATTGATATACAAATTAATTGGGGGTTATCTTGCAAGAGTTCACAGTAACTAGAGCATCTTTGCTTAACGCATTCGTTAGGCTTTTGCTTGCTCAGCGTGTTGTTCAACAACTTCCAAAGATTGAGTTGATTTTGCGTGAAGCCACAAGCCCGTTGCTTTCATTAAGTATCCAAACACGCCACCAAGCAGCAAAGAAGGCACAACCAGTTGCCAATCACCGCCTGCAGCAAATGTCGCGCAACAACCAATGAAGGTTCCGGGTATATATCCTAACCACGCTTGTTTTGCTTGAATACACATAAAGAAAGCGACAATAGCAGTAATTACATAGCCAAGAATCTCTAACCCAGCGAAGGCTGAGCTTTCGATGATTACCATTGCCCAGAATACGCCTGTCATGTTGGTTAATAAGCTATACGCCAACCCTTTAATACCACCGGTTGGCGAAGCAAAGTAACTGGTGCAACCTAAGAAACCCGCCCATGACAATAAGCCAAAAGAGATAGCTATCCATCCCCAAAGACCTGATAAAATACCTGTTGTTAATGAAATCGCGACTAATGCACTCATACTATTTCTAAAGCCTAATTACGTTATTGAACGCAACCGGTTTTAGCCTCACTTAAAATCAAGTAAGCATACTATGGTAAGAACGCCTTCTTTGGGGCGATCGTGATCACATTAATAATGTATGCAAATATGCATTTATCACCAAATAGAGACAGGAATCGCCTTTTCAACATATTTGGTTATAAGGGCTATTAACCTTTCGAGCTTTATTTTGTAGATTTTGTGGGAAATTTAGACAAGACAGAGGCTTTAACGTGCAGCTAACCTAAATGAAAAGCCGATAACGCAGTAGAAGTGAACTATCAAGCAAATCATGAACACTCAACCAATTACACTAAGCGTAGAGATGCTTACATCAGTGGCAATTGATTCACTTTTAGACGCTCAACTGGTTAGCGCTCCTGTTTGCGGTGTTGAAGGTCGTCTTGTTGGTATCTTCTCTGTTCACGACGTAATGGTTGATTTATGGTGCTAAGACTACATCCCAACTAAAGGCCAAAAAGTCGTAGACCTAATGAGCCGTGACGTTGTGGCCAGCGATGCAAACGACAAGCTAGTTGATGTGGCTGAGTTCCTATGTATCGACAAGGAGCAACTGTACCCTACTACTAGCATCGGCTTCGCGACTCGACTGACTTCTCTTTCTCTAGAAGAACGAGCTAAAGCGATGAAAGTAAGTCAACCACATATGTAGAAAACGGTGTAATGGTGGGTGTTCTGACTCGAACTGAGGTGGTGCAAGCACTTCGCACTATTTACGGTGACCGTCTAAACGTGGTTGCTGAAGCTGAATTAGAAAGAGCATAACTAGTTTATCGTCAAACTTACAACAGTTTAGCTAGGAAGAATTTAGCTAGCGATGGGATATGCGAAGGCAAAGGTAGTCGATTAGAGATTAGTCGCTTTCGTAAATGAATTAGTCATAGCAACGTTGACAGGCTAATAGTAAATGATGGCTTAAAACGCGACTAAAGATATGACACAAAACAGATTAAAACGCGTTGCCATTTACGTTAATAAAAAGGCGCAAGGTGAATACTTTGCGCCTTTCTCTATTTCTAATTGTCGTGTTTAGGTAAAAAGATTGATACCTACAAGGGACCATTAATCGTGAGATTACTTCTTGATACCTTCAACATGTAGATCCATATCTACATAGCTTGAGGCACCCATTACTGGAATGTTGAAGTCAGCAAGTTCTAAACGAGTTGTACCAACGAAACCAGCACGCTCACCACCCCATGGGTCTTGACCAGCACCGATGAATTCAGCTTCGATAGCGATTGGCTTAGTTACACCGTGAAGTTTAAGGTCACCCATAACTTCAAGTTTGCCGTCGCCTTTATCAACAACTTTCGTGCTGTTGAATGTAGCGTCTGAGAACTTGCCAGCGTCAATGAAGTCAGAGCTACGAATGTGCTTATCACGCTCAGCGTGGTTAGAGTCTAGACTCGTTGTATCAACAATAACGTTTACTTTTGATGCTTCAACGTTGTTTGCGTCATACGAGAAATCACCAGAAAATGTGTTAAAACGACCTTGGATAAAGCTGTAACCTAGGTGGCTAACTTTAAAGTTAACTGATGCATGTGCACCTTTTGTATCAATCACGTAATCAGCAGCGTTAGCAGCGAAAGGCATTGCCATTGCGAATGCTAATCCTGTAGCGATAATTGACTTTTTCATTTTGAAGCTCCTATCATTTTTCGTAGCGTATCGTCTTTGTCGATAGCGTGGTGTTTTATCGCCGCTAAAGCGTGCACTGATGCCATAATGATCAGTACCCAGGCAGCATAGTAGTGAACCGTTCCTGCAAGATCAGATTGGTTGGCAAATAGTTCGCCCATACTAGGCACGGTGAACCAATTAAAAACATCGATCCCACGGCCATCTGATGTAGAAATCAAATAACCAGAGATAAATAAAACCGCTAAGTTAAGGTACATAAAACCATGAGCAATCTTCGCAGCTACCACTTCGTGAGCCTTACCTTCCACTTTCGGTGACGCGGTAACTAACTTCCAAACCAAGCGAACGACAGTAACTACAGCCAAAAGAATGCCTGTCGAACGGTGGTAGTCTGGTGCTGTTTTGTACCACTCGCTGTAATATGAAAGGTCAACCATCCACAGGCCAACGCCAAATAAACCAAAAATTGTTAGCGCTGAAATCCAATGCATCGCTCTTGCTAAAGGGTTGTAATTTCTAACGTTGTTTTCCATACATCTATTCCGAAAGTTAACGAGTCGTATAGTTTTCAAAGCGTACCCTACACTCAACTTGTGTAACATAGTATTTACTAAGCTTTACATTGGTAACATCATTTCCAATTAAACAAGTTATTCAAAATTTTTGAATAAGTTTGGGCACGACGTTAGATTTCAATGATTTGTTCAATCTCATACAGTTCATCTGAGATATCCATCATCTTCTGTTCCATGACCTTTTGTGCGTCTTCTATCCCCTTGTTGTAGTAGACCGCACCAAACTTTTTACTGATGAAGTCAACCAAGAATTCAGCGTCGAACTGACCAAGTTCCACATCAAGTTCATCCTGAAGGTACTTCTGAAGCGTATGAGTAAGTTCTGACTTCTGTTTCGAATCTAATTGAATGGTCATTAACGTGTCCAAATAAAATGTAAGTAGAAGAATTGTGATTAACTGACTAAGCTTACGATAACTGGCTGCCACTTTGCTAACTAACCAAATCCTTCTAACTGGTTAGAATTCCTCATAATTTAGAATACAGACCTACGAAGTGCCAGTACTATCCAGAAAATCACCCGGCAAACGCTAATTTTGATATAGGGATCAAGAACTCGGACTTTGCTAATAGGTAATGACACATCAATTACCGTACTATTGCCCATCAATAAGATAGTAACTATGTATAAGGGACTTCATTGTTATTAGATCTCGTGATTAAAAGCGTTAATCAGTTTCAAGACGATTGCCTAAAGCTATGTGAACACCATTACCCTACAGTGCACAACCAAGGGATCAGTGAGCATCACATTGGCAAAGCATTTGCACGCCGAATGGAACACACCTTCATTAGCTTTAATCATGCAAGTATCATCAGCTCTTTAGAGATGCTTTCTTCTGGAGATAACCCACGACACTTTCGAATCTCGTCTGAGGTCGGGACCGTTTGGATGATAAGCCATCATATGGTCAGCGCAGGAAAGACCTGTCGAAAAAAATTGATGTTAGATATTCATAACTGGCAACAGGAGTACGGGTTTGCAATTCAACCCAATGACCTTCTAATTATCGTTTCTGACCATTGGATTAGCCGCAGCAAGAATAGTGGAGAGTTACTACACTGGTGGATGGGCGAGTTGCCTGATGAAATAAACGAGTACAGCCAGCAAGGTATTACACTTAGAGAGAGCGATTCTCAATTTTCGGCTGAACTAAATAATAACTTTAGGATTAGCCCCTGTTTTATAAAATTTGGACATCCCTTAAAACGTTCAGGTAATCAGCAATTGGTCCGCAAATACCTACAGCTTTATGCTGTACTTCAGTGGCAATAAAAATATCTGCCAGCTTTTCTCTTCGTGCTTAAAATACAAATTCTAGACCTTCATCTCGATATTTTACAAAAATCTATTTTCCATGCGCTTATTATTTATCCAAAAGTTAGCTTAGGTTAAATAATAACGACTTGGTGTTTCGAATGTATTTTGAGAAGTAGATATCATTTCTATGCAAAAATCAAAGCTGTTCGATTTTACAACTTTTACATTCACCCATTAACTAGTCTTTTAACCCTATTTTTCTCTTGTGTATAGTCCGTACTGCCTAAAAAATTGGTGCATCTTGATGTGGACAATTGTGCCCACCAAATGTCGCCTTCGGACGATAGCTATTTGAGCGCATGTTAGGGCTAATAGACGCTAAAATCGAATCTGACACCTGTATACGTACATACACTTTGTCGTTTTGGTACAAGCTTAATAACGTTTCACCCGGTGTCACGTTTTCAAAACGTTGTTTGTCTACGTTAGAAACGGTACCCGCAAAAGGTGCAGCAGCTTGGTGTAACTGAGTTTACGCTCCGCCGATGCCAAGTTCGCAGAAGCGAGTTTGTAGTTGGCTATTAGCTGATCGTGCTCAGATTGCGATAGCATCTTGCTTCTCAACATTTCGTTACCACGAGCAAGTTGCTTACTGGCAAGTTCAAACTGTGATTTAGCGTTTGTCAGCTCCTGGATGTAGGTTGCATTGTCCAACGTTGCGAGCAGCCGCCCTTTTTCTACATCGTCACCGGCTTCTACTGTCACTTGTTGAATCTCACCTGCAAGCTTGAATGACAATGGGGTCAGTTCTGCAGGCATTACCTGACCATTAAAGCTTCTGAATTGCTCCGTCAGTGGCGCACCAACTTCAAAAGTAGAAACCAGTAAAGAAGGTTGTTCGCGGTGTTCGATTTCACTATTACAAGCTTGGAGCAGCAACGCAGATGCAACGACTACCAATAATTTAGAAAGGTTCATTAAATACCACCCTCGCGTAACCATGCTTTTACTTGTTGCCCTTCAGATAAAACGTCTACACCAGCTTCAACGATTAAGTCGCCAGACGTAAGACCATCAATCACATTACCTTGTTTATTCAAGGTTACTTGTACCTTAGAAATCAATTGCGAATCTGGGTTTTAACGCCACAACTTACCATGGTCCGCGTCTTTGCTTAACCAAGCAGAATCAACAATGCCGATGCCCGATTCTGATCTGTTTTTCTGCACTTCAACTTGCGCTGTCATACCCGACAGTAAATTGATACCGTTAGGTTTTTCGATAGATACAACCGCTTGATAACTGTTGGTATCTTCGTCTGGTTGAGTAGAGATTTCTTTAAAGCGTGTAGGAATACGAACACCATGATGTCTATCTATTATACTACCCACATATTTGAACCGACAAAGTCTTGAATCGAGCGGTCTTCAAGTTTTGAAACTGGAATAGAGAACGTCACATCCATTTCGCCATTATTCAAAATATTAAGAACGGGTTGTTTCTCGGCAATCAACTGATATTGCTTACCAAACACCATGGATACCACGCCATCGAAAGGAGCAACTAATCTTGTGTAACCAAGGTTTGTTTTCGCTTGCTCCAACTCAACTTCAGCAGCAGTAAAAGTGTTTACGGCTTGGTCGTAGTAATCGGTACTCACGAGTTTCTTCGAGTACAACTCTGACGCCTGTTTGTATTGGCTATTGGCTAGGTCGAATTTAGCTTGCGCAGCATCGACTGCAATACGGTAATCCATTGCGTCTAATACAGCTAAAACTTGGCCTTTTTTAACTTCTTCTCCCATGCGTGCGAAGAACACTTCAATATCGCCCCCCACTTGGAACGATAATGCCGCGCGATCAGTAGCATCGACTTTTGCAATAAAGCTATCAAGCTCGATATCTGTTTGCTGAGGGGTTTCAAATAGCTTTACCGGCTTTACAACTTGAATACTTTCTTCTGACTGAACCTTATTACATCCGCTCAGTGAACCAGCGAGTAATAGCGCGGCAGCTACCGCTCCTAACTGCTTACTCGCTTTGCCTTGAATAGACACCTTGGATTGCATCTTGCGTGTCCATTTAACTACTATGACTTACTACACAGGTGTGCAGAATATTGAAAATTTTAAGATCCTCAAGATTTACTTTCCACTTGTGCAGTATTTTTTATTTGAGTAAAAACAGTGTAGAATGTGTTAATCAGATAAGTGTGTAAAATGAAGATGACTGAAAAGAAACAAGGTAGAAGAAGCGCAAAAGACGCTGAACAAACTCGATTTCAAATAATGACTGTGGCTGCAGAGATGTTCTGTGACTTAGGTTACGAGCGGGTATCATTACGTAATATCAGTGAGAAAGCGGGTGTGTCTCATAGCCTTATTCGCCACCATTTCGGTAGTAAAGAGAAGATATGGCATGCAATAAGTGATTGTTTGCACGTATATTTCCAGTCTTACATCAGTAAAATCATGCAAGAACTACCGAAAGACGTCGCACCGAATATCGCTATCTATATGTTTTTTATGCGTTTGTTTACCAACATGCTCCATTCACGCAGACCAATGCAACTTCTGTCTGATTCGGTACGTCAAGAAGACAACTTGGTTGATTATTTTATCGACAACGTGGGTGACCTCGAATACGAGATCAACATGCTTGCTGACCAGTACAACCAACAAAATCCAGACAGAGCCATCAATATCTTCGAAATTAGGTGGCAAATGATCATGTTTGCTAATGGTGCAGTCTGCCTTACTCCATTCATGGAGAGCACGTGGAACGAAGGTGATATGGAAGCAACGGCAGAAGAAGCGCTAATGAAGCACTGGCAGATGTTCAATAAACAAATGGTCAATCAATTTGCTATTGAAGAAGAATGGGTACTTAACCCGAACACTCTAGAAGAATTAATTTATGAAGTGCCGTGCGAGTGGAAATGCAACCCATAACACAACCACGACTAACATCAATTCTATACAAAAAATAATTTGAACGAGACAAAAACGCACCGTTACCTCACTTATGTAACGGCGCGCTTTGTTAGAAAAAGTTTAGATAGCCCGATTAACGGCGTGCTTTACCACGGTTTTGGTGGATCTTAAGCTTTGCTTTCATCTTACGTTTTTCTGAAGAACGGCTCTTGCTACGTCCACCTCGGTCAGGGGTAACATCTTGTTCTAAGCTAGGTTCAAAACCTTTTAGCCACTCTTGCGGCAGGCGAGTATCAAGTAGATGCTCAATAGCGCCAAGTAAGTACTCTTCGTCATTGCTCATAAGAGAAATAGCTAAACCACTATTACCAGCACGGCCTGTACGGCCAATACGATGAACATAGTCTTCCGCTTTGTAAGGCATATCATAGTTCACCACTTGCTCGAGCTGCTGAATATCAATACCACGAGCCGCTACATCAGTTGCAATCAATGCTCTTACTTTACCTGATTTAAAATCATCGAGAGCCTTTTGGCGCGCACCTTGGCTTTTATCACCGTTGATTGACGCCGCTTTGATCCCATCTAGTTTAAGCTCTTTAACCAACACATCAGTGCCCTGCTTAGTTTTGGTGAAAACCAATACTTGTTGCCAATTATTTGAGCCAATTAGGTACGCCAGTAATTCGCTTTTACGCTTTTTATCGACTGGGTAAACCATCTGCTTAACAGCCTCAGCAGTGCTGTTAGTAGGCGTTACTTGGATTGCACTTGGTGATTGCATCATACGATGTGCGATCGCCTTAATTTTGTTATCAAATGTTGCAGAGAAGAACAGAGTTTGACGAACCTCGTTCATACGCGAAAGAATGCGTTTAATGTCGGGCATGAAGCCCATATCTAGCATGCGGTCAGCCTCATCAAGTACCAATACTTCTGTTTGGCTTAACATGATGTTCTTAGTAAACATATGATCAATTAAACGACCCGGTGTCGCGACTAAAATATCAGCGCCTTGACGAAGGTTATCAGTTTGGACCTTCATACTGACACCACCGTAAGCCACGACCACTTTAAGATCGGTACCTTTTGCATAACTGGTTACGTTATCAAACACCTGTTGTGCAAGCTCACGGGTTGGCACTAAAACCAAAGCGCGAACCAGTTTAGGATTTGGAATTACGTTATCTTTATTGGCAAGTAATCTTTGAATAATTGGTAAGCCAAAAGCCGCCGTTTTACCCGTACCCGTTTGAGCACCAGCCAGTACATCTTTGCCTTCTAAAACCAAAGGAATCGCTTGTTCTTGAACACTGGTCGGAGCCGTAAAGTTGAGCTCTTCTAGTTTAGCAATTAAATGCTCAGACAATCCTAGTTGGTTAAAAGATTTGGTAGATTCAGACATAGTAAGATGCTCAAAGATTAAATAGGCGCGGATTGTAGCAAACCTACATTACACTGTTTACCTTTCCTTTTGATTTTTCTTCAATTGAAGCGTATTAAACTCTCTTGCTTCCTTTAAAACCATAGGATAAAGCTCATTAAAGTGACACTGCAACGTATCATAATGGTTTTCCAGGTCAGCGTAGCATGCTTTTAGCATGCCAAGCTTTGGCCGTCTCAACGCCATTCGCTGTAACACCATTTCGATGGACTCCATATCCTGATAACTCTCCAGCCAGCGTTGTTCTGCCATTTTCTGATGAATGACCACAAATCTTTCTGGCCAATGAGGTTCTTGATGAGCAAATATTTGTTGATGGCTATCGAGACAAAAACGCTTTAGTGATTGCTTAGAAAAATGAGCCCAATGATTGGCTAAACAGTGATCCCAGAATACATCAAGTGCGATAGGTGCAAAGCGTTTCGTTTGATTTGAAAAGAGTGATTTAGCAGAACGAGAAACATTGTGCCTGTCTGTATAGCTGTCTACAAACCGATGAAGTCGAATGCCATCGGAAAGCGAATCTGAATAGTGTTTATTTGGGTCGCCTTTCACAAAATCACCTAACAAGTTGCCTGCTAGGTTGCTGTTACAGTGTTTGGCGATATGAAGGTGTGCGAGAAAGTTCATTGAACCTCATTAAAGTGTCGAGAACTAAGTAACATGGTAAACGTACTTGTTTAACTTCGCGAACTTTAATGAGGATAGCTTTTGGTATGACGAATGAGCGAATCAGATTTACTCAGTACAAGAATCGAAATGAAACGTTAGTTAGAAGACGGAAAAAGCTCTTCAGCTAACTGTTTAACTGTTTGTTCGTAGTCAGATAAATCAATGCCAATTTCCATAGCATCTAACAACTCTAGACTTTCGTCATTTAAAGATTGGTCACTCATAGTGCCCCCTCTATTCCTTTATGTGGACGTTATGTCCAATTAACCAGTGCACCATCTTGGACTTATATTATGTCACTTTGATGAACGCACTCTACTCTACCCATTCCATATTTATAGCTTGAAGCTACACGCGATCATTAACGGTTATTTGCGTTAAAGGGGTATACGCGAACGACATATGTACTGCCAGCATACATCAAGTACAATAAATTACTCTAATTATTTTGAAGCCGATCATGGTCAAACGTTTGCTCACCTCGTTTTCAGCACCTCAACGCCATTGATGTAAAAATAAATTTACAGTGGATACTTAAGATTACATTTACCGTTGCAATTGGAATTAAACTCAATCAGAATACTCCAAAATCGAGATATTCTTTGGGTTTACGCGCTTAAGCTAGAAGAATTACAATCAAAACACAACATAACGTAAAGAATTATATACAATGAATAAATCAAAGGTTTTTGGTAGTACTTTGATCATTGCTGGCACAACAATTGGCGCCGGCATGCTCGCTCTTCCTCTTGCTTCTGCAGGTATCGGCTTTTCAACTTCACTTTTCTTGATGCTTGGTTTGTGGGCATTAATGGCGTTCACAGCGTTATTAATGGTGGAACTACACCAATTCGTTGAATCTGATGCCACCCTACACACTTTGGCTCACACTATTCTAGGAACAAAGGGAAAGTGGATTGCGAGCTTCGCCGTTATGTTTTTATTCTACGCATTGTGTGGCGCTTACATCGCAGGTGGTGGTACGCAGTTTAATCAGCGAATTGCCGACATTGCAGGAATTGAGCTCAATGGCCAAGTGACGACTTTGCTGTTTACATTGTTGGTGGCTGGCGTTGTAACTATTGGGACGCACAGTGTTGATAAGGTTAACCGTGTATTATTTGGGCTAAAACTGGTCACGATGGTTTTGGTTCTGAGCTTCTTAGCGCCCAACATCACTTCTCAATACCTATTGAGCATGCCTTTACAGCAAGGTCTGATTGTGGCGGCAATTCCAGTCGTGTTCACGTCTTTCGGCTTCCACGGCAGTATCCCTTCTATCGTTAGATACCTTGATGGTGATGTACGCTCTCTACGCAAAGTTATGATTGTAGGTTCCGCGTTACCTTTAGTTATCTACATTTTTTGGCAAGGCGTTACTTTAGGTGTTGTGAGTCAAGAGCAGTTGCTCTCTGACACTAGCTTGGGTGCACTTTTGGTATCGCTGTCGCAAACTGTGCATCAGTCAAATCTCAGTGTGATCGTTGGTGTGTTTGCTGACCTTGCACTTCTTACGTCTTTTATCGGAGTTAGCTTAGGTCTGTTCGAATTTATGGGCGACTCATTAAGCAATAAACTCGGTAGTGCAAAACGAGTAAAGACTGCCGTTATTACTTTCTTACCACCGCTAGGCTTCGCGTTATTTTACCCACAAGGCTTCATCATGGCTTTAGGTTACGCAGCCATTGCACTTTCTGTACTAGCCATTCTTTTACCTACTGTCATGGTCTACAAAGTACGCTACACAGGTTTCACCGTTGCGACTAACGGCTCACAATCTAATTACCAAGTTTTGGGCGGGAGCAAAGCACTGTTTTTAGCGGGCGGCGTTGGTGTATTTATCATTGCGATTCAAATCCTTATATCTGTAGGGTTATTACCGTCACTCGGCTAATAAAACAATTCACCAATGATATGATCGATCAAGCTCTCATTTATGGAATTTCTATATCATTAGTTTTCACAATTACTTGGCTTGCATCACATTTTTATTGATGTCGGTTATTTAGAGTCCACGGTAAAGGATTTACCGTGGAGTTTTTATGAAAGAAGTACAATTTCGAACGATAGACAAACTATTTATCAAAATGTCTATTAACGACAAATTTTGGGTTATTTTCTTAATCTTTCTCGCCGCTGTGGCAAGCTTGTCAGGCTTAAATTACGTTAATAAAGTGGAATATATTGACGCTAGTGCGAAGCATCAAGCTGAGTATAAGCTCCAAGGCATTTTGTCAGCATCAGATATCCCTACAAACGTGAGTGGCATTGCTCAACAACCTCGTCCACAACAAACTACGATTTCAAGTAAAGGTATTGTTACTGCAACGGCAATCGCTAATGATGGCAATTATTACTCACTAACCGTTTCTAATAACGATATTCAAAACCAAAAGCAGCAAGCACTGTACACCTTATTACTCAGCTTTTTATGGTGTGTGCCTTTTGGTCTTTTCTGTTACTGGGTCGCTACTTTCTTAGGTGGTGCACTTTGGGTCCTTTACACAACCACTCAAAAGATTGGTGACGGTGATTTAACCTCACGACTCGGCTTCCATCCTGGACGCGATGAGTTTGGTACGATCGGCTGCGAGCTAGATCGTTCAATGGATACATTAACTAAGCTTGTGAATAATGTGAACCAAAGTGCTGCAACGCTAAGTGAAACCTCCTCTTCCTTCGAAACGGAGATGAAGCGCAGCGAAACACAAATCATGAGCCAGAACGCTTCTCTCGATTCTGTTGCAACGGCTATGGATCAAATGACGGCTTCAGCAAATGAAGTGTCAAACATTTCTGCACGCTCTACCGAGCAAACTGAGCAAGACGCACAACAAATCAATAACAGCCACGCTAAAGTTCAGCAAGCTATCTCAGAGATCACCACACTTTCCTCTTTGATTGAGCAAACCTCTTCTTCAGTAACAAGCCTGAACGTTAACACTAGCCAAATTAATGAAGTAATCACCACAATTAACGCAATCTCAGAACAAACAAATCTATTAGCACTCAACGCAGCGATCGAAGCCGCTCGTGCTGGAGAACAAGGTCGAGGGTTTGCAGTTGTCGCCGATGAGGTAAGAACGCTTGCAAGCAGAACTCAGTCTGCAACGGTAGAAATCCAAGCGATGATAGAGCGTTTGCAACAAGAGAGCCGAAATATCGCTAAGATCACTGAGCAAACGGTCGACCAAGCACAAACTAGCAGCCAGTTGATTTCTAATATCGGTGACGACGTAAACTCAATCGCAGATTCAGCTCAAGCGCTGATGGATATGAGTATTCAAATCGCCACATCAGCGAATGAGCAAAGCAACGTTGCAAATACCATTGCAGCTGAACTTAACGATATTCGCAGTCAATCAGATGTGATTAAAGACGTGGCACAAAACTCATCGAGTGGCGTGTCTAAGTTGACAGAAGCGTCTGTAACCCTATCGCAAACATTGGCGAGATATCGCACCTAAACGTTTGTAGATAAGTGGCACCTAGCTCGCGAGAAAGAATCATCCCGTTTTAGAGTAAAGGGACAACAACAAATAAGGGCTCACATGAGTCCTTTTTTATTGGATGGCGTTAATACCATAAGAAAAATGCGCTTACTAACGATGAAGTTATCATTACCATGAAGCAAGTCGTAAAGGAGAGAATATAAAGGAGCAAAACTGTCCAATAAACGAGCTTAAGAGTAGTCTATCTATGCGGATCTTATTTTCGCTTACCCTCTTGTTGCAGGTGACACATAATGAATAATACAGAAGCACCAAACATCGAAGACGTGACATGCCCTTTATGCCAACATGACGAATACTTACTTTCAGAAAGTGGACAGAAGTTTACTTGCGCATCCTGCGGGTTTCACACAAAACAATTTAGTAAAGTAATCAGCCTTCAACTCTTCGCTAAACTACCAAAGCTGCAGAGTTCGGTTTATACCACTTGAGCAATGCTTGCCATTTATTGATTCGTCTAGATTTGGTCTTAACCTAAATGACTGAATGCCAGCACGGACCCCAGCTTCTATGCCTTTCAAGGTATCATCAACATAAATACACTCATTGGGCAAAAAGCCCATATTCATTGCTGTGTACATGATCAAATCAGGTTCTGGCTTCCAGCTATTTGCGTCGAATGCAGAAAACACCTTACCTTTAAAATCGTCGAGCATACCTGTCATCGCAAGGGAAGATTCAACACGAGATCTAGGTGCGTTTGAGGCGATACAAAATTCTATGTCTTGTTTCTTTAGAAACTCAATCAGTTCAACGGCCCCATCCATTGGCTTTAGGTGACGTTGAAACAGTGCTTCTAGTTCTGCTCGATATAATGGCTCTAGTGTGTCAATGGAGATAGACAGACCCAGGCGTGTCTGTGTGTCCATTAAAATATCGGCTAGCTTTCCCCCTTGAAAGTGAGTGTAGCAGTCGTTGAGGCTTAGCTTGGCCCCAAATTCGCTGAAGACATTGACTAAGGCTTGGCAGCACAGCTTTTCACTGTCGATAAGCGTGCCATCGCAATCAAATATCACACATTTAGTCTGTTCTAACCGCATAGTTCTCTCACTCAGATTAAATCCAAGTTTTATCCTATAGGGTTATTTCAAAGTGAGAGATGACTGAGGTAACAGTTTATTGATGTGTACTTATTTCTCTTCGCGAAATATGCAGCAGATCACCTTCTGTGTCGACACAAGCAAAAGTTTTCGTCAAATTATCAGCAGACTCGCAGTATCAATGCCTGAAAGCTTTACAAAAAACTGAGGTTAATAGGAGAAAATATAAATATTAGAATGCAAAAATCATTGTACGAAGTACTAACTGATAGCCGACTCTTGTTCGACTCTGGATTTATCTTCTATCTTGAAGCTATATTCAAAAACTGCGGTGTCAGGGTAAGTATCACGTATCGCGACAAACTCAGGCAAATGTTTTAGAAGTAATCGAGTGAGTTGTGGGTCGAATTGATAACCGCACCCGCGTTCGAATAAATCGACAACCATATCTGTGTCTAAGTCATTAATACCAACCGCAACAACAGGTGTTGAACGATCTATGATTGCACCTAGTGACTCAAGGAAATTGGCGGCATTATCATCAGTCGCGATAACCCCATCAAACTCATAACCTGAATATTTTGCTTCGGATTAATCCACGAGAGAGTCGTGGTAGTCTTGGTTATGGATGCGTTTGGTATCTAAATACTCGATAGAGAGCTTTACTGCGCCATGGGATTACTTGAACGCGTTGTCGATCTCCTTTTGGAAATCAGCGGCCCATTGATAGGAAGGTTCGTAGGAGTGTAATACTAGGATTTGTTTAACATCCCAGTCGTTAGCATAAATTGCAGGAGAAAAAGCGCTAGCACACAATACAGCGATTGAGATGAATAGCTTGTGCATACCGAACCGTTTTTAAAATACGGTGCATTGTAGTCAGATTAACGCTTTCTCAAAGAGTCATTAGTTCTCGAACAATACTTTATAGTTATTATCTTGATCTTGAGCCCAAAAATCATGTAACTGTTTAGCAAACCCGACAATATTTTGATCGTCCTGGTTAACAATATCTGATATCAGCAGTTCATCGTCACTCACCGTGACGATAGCACTCGCCATCACATCACCGCTCTTAGTACCTACGTACAGCTCATGTTCATCTGACAGCATGATTTGGCTTAAGAATTCGAGGATGTACGCCCTTTCCGCTTCATCTTGATAAGCACTAGCTTGGTTCAGAGAGAAAAGAACCGTTAGTTTGTGAAAATCTACTTTATGCAGTTCGTCAATTTGTGAGGGCGCTTGGTCTTGCGGGAGAGGTTGGTAAGTCTTTTGAGAAAGCTGATTCTTATAGATACCTAGACCTAAGAGGCTTTCTTTTGCGGGGTATGCAATATCAAGCTGGCTAAACAGCCACTGATTTTTCTTTAATGCGATTTCAGGTATTTCGTTATTCATTCTTTTAGTACCTACAGTTAGTATCCCCAAATATCACAGTTATTTGGCAGACATACGGTCGGCTGAGGCGCCGAGCTACATGCAGAGAGCATACAGAGCATCACCAAGGCCAACAAGTACTTTAAATGCTTCATATTTTTCATTATCCAACAACATCCTTTAAGAAATTAGCGAAAAGCTCTACACTCGTGTTCAAGCTTTCGATTTTCCTTATAGTAAACAGAACTATACAAATAAAAAGGACTTCTTATGAAAAAAGCCTTAATAGCAGCCGGTATCATGACAATGTTAGCAGGTTGTTCGGACAATGAGGTTGGCGACGTATCTTTAGGTTTCTTCACAATGAAGGACATTAAGATGTCATCTTTAGACGATGATAAAATCCCGGGCGTAACGTGTCACATAGCTTCCATCGAAGCGAACCTGAGTCTTTCAGATCCAAGTGATAGCTCTATTTCTTGCCGCCAAACGGGTGATATCACGCCTGAAATGATTGCGCAAATTGACAAAAGTAAATCTGGCGAAGTGGTATTCAAGCAGTCGAAGAGTATTTTCTTCAAAACCATGAAAGTTCGCCGTATCTACGACGCAGAAAACCAGTCCCTACTCTACTTGTCTTACACCACTAAAGAGACTGAAGGCAGCTTCAAACACAGCCTATCTACTGTTCCGCTGTGGGGTACTGCGGCTTACGTTGATCCAGCAACACTCGTACCAACAGAATAATCAATATGAATCACCTGTACAGACATTGTGCAGGTGATTCAAAATGTAATAAAAATGAAAGAAACAGAAACAAAATGTGATATCATGCGGCAAAATTTTTTCACTGTATTTTTCATATGAAGTTTCCTGGACAGCGTAAATCTAAGCATTACTTTCCAACTCACGCACGTGATCCGTTGGTCAACCAAATTCAACAAACACCTAAACTGCACCGCGCAACGATTGTTGGTGTAGGCCAAACCATAGTTGATATCGAAGCCCGTGTTGACAGTGCGTTCCTTGATAAATATGAGCTGAGTAAAGGTCACTCACTGGTATTGGAAGAAAGTAAAGCTGATACGCTGTATGAAGAGCTTGTAGAGCGCGGTTTGATTACGCATCAATACCCTGGCGATACTATCGGCAACACACTGCACAATTATTCCGTACTTGCAGACAGCAAATCTGTACTGCTTGGCGTTATGTCTAAGAAAATTGAAGTTGGCTCATTCGGTTACCGTTACCTTTGTCGCACTTCTTCTCGTATGAACCTAAACCACCTACAAACAGTAGATGGTCCAATCGGTCGTTGTTACACGCTAATTACCGAAGATGGCGAGCGTACATTTGCGATTAATGAAGGACACATGAACCAGCTGCTTCCAGAAAGCATTCCTGAGAAAGTGTTCGAGAAAGCATCTGCGTTAGTCGTTTCTTCGTACCTAATGCGCGGTAACCCTGAAGATCCAATGCCAAAAGCAGTACAAAAGGCGATTGAATATGCGAAAGCGCACAACGTGCCTGTTGTTCTAACGCTTGGTACTAAATACGTGATCAAAGGTAACGCTGAATGGTGGCAAGAATACCTGAAAGAGAACGTAACTATCGTTGCGATGAATGAAGACGAAGGTGAAGCGTTAACAGGCGAAAAAGATCCACTTCTTGCAGCGAACAAAGCACTAGAATGGGTTGACTTAGTACTGTGTACTGCTGGTCCAATCGGCCTTTACATGGCAGGTTACACAGACGAGCTAGCAAAACGCGAAACTACGCTTCCACTGTTACCAGGCAATATCCCTGAGTTCAATAAATATGAATTCAGCCGCGCTATGCGTAAGCAAGACTGTGAAAACCCAGTTAAAGTGTACTCTCACATTGGCCCATACCTTGGTGGTCCATTAGAGATTAAGAACACTAATGGTGCGGGTGATGGCGCGCTTTCTGCTCTGTTACATGACATGGCAGCAAACAGTTACCACTTCGTTAACGTACCAAATTCAGAGAAACATGAACACACGTGTCTAACATACTCTTCACTGTCTCAGATTTGTAAGTATGCAAACCGTGTAAGCTACGAAGTGCTTACACAGCACTCACCTCGCCTTTCTCGTGCACTACCAGAACGCGAAGATAGCTTAGAAGAAACATACTGGGATCGTTAATCCACGTTACTCATTACGTGAGTTACCTCTCCTATTTTAAAGGGCTGCGATATGCAGCCCTTTTTGTATTCAGCGTAAATACGTACACTTATTACAAAATCAAATCGAATATTTTGCTCATTTAAGATTTGATCTCGCGCAATGACTCTTCAGATCTGTTATCTTCCAGCACATAATCTGCGTGGTTTGCCTTTATACAGCACCATCGCTACACAAACGTTTACGTACCACCTTTCGGTTCTGATATAAGGATCAAATATGCTGTCTGATATCGATATTTGTCGCTCGACTCCACTTAAAAACATCAGTGAGGTTGCCAAGCACGCTGGCCTACAAAACAATGAACACCAGCCATTAGGGCAATTCAAGTCAAAGGTGTCTCTAGCATCACTCGAACGCCTATCTCAAAAGCCAGACGGAAAATTGGTTGTCGTGACAGCAATTACACCAACACCACTTGGTGAAGGAAAGACCGTGACGACTATCGGTTTAGCACAAGGATTAGCGAAGATTAACCAATCAGCAATGGCGTGTATTCGCCAGCCTTCCATGGGCCCTGTATTTGGTGTTAAAGGTGGTGCTGCTGGCGGTGGTTATTCTCAAGTTGCTCCTATGGACGAGTTGAACCTCCATCTGACTGGTGACATCCATGCCGTGACAGCCGCTCATAACCTTGCCTCTGCTGCTATTGATGCACGCTTATATCATGAACAGCGTGAGGGCTTACAAGCATTTGAAAGTCGCTCAGGATTGAAAGCACTGGATATAGACCCTAGCAGAATCGTTTGGCGACGTGTACTCGATCATAATGACCGTGCCTTACGTATGATTACCGTGGGTAAAAACGAAACGGGTAAAACGATCAACGGCTATGAACGCGAAGATGGATTTGATATCTCAGCTGCCTCAGAGCTTATGGCTATTTTAGCACTGGCCGATGACCTGCAAGATTTACGTAAACGTATCGGTCGTGTTGTACTGGCATACAATAAACAAGGTCAGCCTTTAACCGCAGAAGACTTTGATGTTGCAGGTGCAATGACAGTAACAATGAAAAACTCTATCGAACCAACATTGATGCAGACACTTGAAGGGGTTCCGATACTTATACACGCAGGCCCTTTCGCGAACATTGCTCATGGTAACTCTTCGATAATTGCAGATAAGATCGCACTGAAACTCAGCGACTTCGTTGTAACTGAAGGTGGATTTGGTTCAGATATGGGCTTCGAAAAGGCCTGCAATATCAAAGTCAAAGCATCTGCTAAGAAGCCCGATTGCGCGGTAGTCGTAGCGACATTGCGTGGACTCAAGGCGAACTCTGGTTTGTATGATTTGAGACCAGGAACACCACTACCCGATTCGCTCTTCAGTAACGACAACGACGGGTTACTCTCTGGCTTTGAAAACCTAAAGTGGCATATCAATAACGTTAAGCAATACGGTGTGCCTACCGTAGTCGCGATCAACCGCTTCCCGCAAGATTCACAACAAGAACTCGACAAATTGAAACAGCTGATTATAGAGTTCGATAGCAATGTCGCTGTAGAAGTCAGTGAAGCATTTGGCCAAGGCGGTGACGGCGTTACTAAACTTGCACAAGCGGTTGTCAAAGCATGCCAAAGTGACAGTGACTTTAAGCCACTCTACGAAACAGCTCAAAGCTTAGAAGAGAAACTCATGGCGGTTGCGGAAATTGGTTATGGTGCAGCGAGTATTACACTTTCTCCGAAAGCAAAGCAGCAGTTGTCTGAATTTAAACAACACGGCTATCAAGACCTGTCGGTATGCTTGGCTAAAACACCACTTTCTATTTCAACGGAAGCACATATCAAAGGCGCACCAAGCAAATTTGATGTGCCCGTAAGAGAACTAAAACTGTGTGCAGGTGCTGGTTTTATTTACGCTTTATGCGGCAATGTAATGACCATGCCCGGGTTACCAGATAAACCGGCATTCATGTCGTTAGATATTGATAGTTATGGAAATATTGTGGGCCTTAGTTAGACACCTTTATCCAGATAAATTTCGAAATATCGGGATTTAATCACCTCGTTTTTCGGAGCACTATTCTATATTGAGCAATCATTTTATCGTTAAGTGATTGCTCATCAATCAAGCCAAACTGCACAAAGTTGCACTAAAACCACACTAATATTAAAATCTTGTTTTAAGTTCTGGGTAAAGATCACATTAAAATCCTATAAGATATATAGTATTGCGCTGATTCTTTGAGGACAGTGATGAATACAAGTATAAAAAAACTAGTCGGCCAATTTCTGTGCACCATATTTGCCCTAGGATTAGTCCCTGCACTCTATATCAACTCTGAATTCGATAGAGTCGAAGCCCAGCACGCGCTAAACATAAAACAATCTAGCCAAAACCAAATTGAGTATAGCTTTCATGAGTTCGCTGTCATTGTTGAACAAGCCTTCAACTCCGTTCCCTCTATCGCAGATTCCAAAACGTTACTTCGAGCGATTAAAGAGCCGTCGGTCATTCACACAGAGGCACTACAAGACCTTTGGGTAATGCTTGCACGTGGCCAAAATTACTATTCTCAATTACGTTATCTTGATTTAACCGGTAATGAAGTGTTCCGAATCAATTATAAAGATGGTCAGGCTTTAGTTGTTCCGGAAAACGAACTTCAAGATAAATCATCACGTAGTTACTTCTCCGCACTCCAAGAACTTAAGATCGGTGAGGTCAGAACTACAGGCATCGATCTTGAAGTCGAAAACGGTCAGATAGTTCGCCCGTTGATACCGGCGCTGCGCATTATGGCCCCTGTCACTGACAGTCATCGCATTATTGGCTACTTCATTGCTAACTTAAACATGTTAGAAATCTATAAACGCCTTCAGTACCAAATCGGAGACTCCTCTGCTGTCCCAGTGCTTCTCAATAAGACTGGTCACATCATCATGGGGCCAGATCATTCAAAGTCATTCGGTAATGTTATTGACTCTCGCTCAGACCAAACCTACGCCAAGCTGTATCCTAAGCTTTGGGCTGCGATAAAGGACGACACATCGTTTAACTACTTTGATGGTACAAACTGGTATTTTCACACTGATATCAGCACCAAGATCAAGCAGTTTAAAGGCCCTATCTACATGGTATTTCACATTAAGAGTCAACAGTTTAATAGCCAGTATCAACGTGAAAACCACGCTATTGTCATACAGATCATTACCCTGACGGTTTTAATATCAATGATCTCAGCAGGTTTTGTACTGTGGAACAGAAACCACAAGAAGAACAGTATCGAAAGCCAGCTAGCAAAAGCTGCGATGAATTGCATGTCGGCGTTGGTTATTACTGACAGTAATAACCGCATCATCAAGGTAAACCAAGAGTTTACCCGAGTCAGTGGTTATAAGTTAGCAGACGTAAAAGGCAACCAACCTTCAATGTTTGCATCAGGGCGTTACAACCAAGATTTCTACACCAAAATGTGGAGTGCTATTCAAAGACAAGGCATGTGGGAAGGTGAAGTCGTCAACCGCCGTAAAGACGGCTCGTTGATTACTGAGATACTCCGCATCCAAACCATTAAAGATGCTAAAGGCGTAATAAAATTTTATGTCGCGTCATTTGTTGATATCAGCAAACACAAGGAACTAGAGAATAAACTTAGAAACTTGAGCGAAAAAGATGCGTTAGCAGGGTGCTGGAACCGACGAAAGTTTGATCTGGAGCTGCGCAATGAATGCTCCCGTATTAATCGTTACCCTACCCGAGAACATTCTTGTTTGGCGATCCTAGATATTGATAATTTCAAACGCATTAACGATAGGTTTGGTCATGACTACGGCGATCGAGTGATTCAAACCGTTGCACAAGTATTACAACGTGAGTGTCGTGAAACCGACTTCGTTGCTCGTATTGGTGGTGAAGAGTTTGCCGTTATTCTGCCTCACACCACAACAGAAGACGCTGACTACGTACTCAATAGACTGCGAATTGCGGTTAATATTGAGCTAGACACTGTTGTTACCGTTAGTGCTGGTATCACGAATCTAACTGGAGACCCTACCCTAAACTATAAATGTGCCGATCTAGCGCTATACGAAGCGAAAGCCGCAGGGCGTGATAGCGTATGTCTGTTCTTAGACACCGAAATGAGTGAAATCGCCTAGCACGTAATAACACCTAAGCGGGCTCACATCTTGATGCTAATCAGTTCGGCGCAGAGTGAAATTATAACGTATCTTCATCCATCACTAGAATACGGTCCATTTGGGCAGCGTGAGCAGCTTGTTTACCAAGGTCCGCACCTTCAAACACCACGCATTGCTCCAGTTGTAGTCCCATTCCAAAATCCGCTTCTAAGAAGGTATCAGGGTTCTGCTTATAATTCTTGCCGACTGTAGTCGTAACAATAATATCGAGTTTACTAAGAATTTTCGTCTTTTCAAGCACTGCTCCGCGCTTTTAAACTGGCTTCCTGTTCCAACCGCAATCTTCTTATTTCCTAAATCTTCGAGTAATAACGAATGTATACAAGGGATGAAATCCCATTTGTCTTCAATCGCCGCGAATGATGCCATCTTAAACTTAGACACCGCCTGCAGGTCGAGAGACAAACCGTATTTACTGTTCACTTAACCTGCTATTTTGTAGCTCGGCATGCCACTTAAGCTGTCCAGCCAAGATGCTTCAAAGTGAAATCCATACTCCTGTGCCGTTTGCTGCCAAGCCTGGACATGAGCCGGCATTGTGTCGCTCAACGTACAATCCATATCAAAGATTAATCCTCCATATATCGTTAAGTCTATTTTCACCTCTGTTACCACTCTTTAAGAAAGTTACTGATACCATAACCAATATTCAGTATCATGACGCCAAATTACGGTCCAAAATGGAAGTTTATGTTACAAATATCTAATTCTGTATCAATTCAAGACTGGGAACTTCAGTTAACTGCGATCAGAGCTCAAGGCGCGGGAGGCCAAAACGTCAATAAGGTTTCAAGCGCAATACATCTACGCTTCGATATCAAGCACTCTACTCTGCCCGATTTCTACAAAGAAAAGCTGTTAGCCTTCAAAGATAGCCGAATTACTAAAGACGGTGTGATCATCATTAAAGCGCAACAATACAGAACTCAGGAACATAACCGAGAAGATGCGTTAGTACGCTTGAAAGCACTGATATTGGAAGCAACAAAGGTTCAAAAAGTAAGAAGAGCGACTAAGCCGACGCGAAGCTCGCAAAGAAAACGCTTAGAAAACAAAAAACAGAGAAGCACAACTAAGCAACTAAGAGGAAGAGTGAGCTAGCTGTTTCCTTCCCCATAGTGAACCCTCTACCATACTCGCTTTACTCCCACTGTTTCACGTGTACATATTCACTGTGGCTTTTTAAACGCGAGAATTAGCTTTATCAGCAACATGCGTTCTTCATTTGTGAGCAAACGACTCACCGCAGCGACGTCTTCTGCCGTTGCATGAGAAGCGCCAACAACATCTAATACCACATCTAGATCTGTCGCTTTCAATGTCCTAATGATCGAGCGATACTGCGACATTTTAATATCCGCTTCACCACGTTCGATGCGCTGATAAGTTTTAAGGCTCATTCCTGCGCTAGTAGACAGCTTCTCTTGCGACAAATTAGCGCGCTTCCTACGCTCGATGAGCGCCATGACAATCGGCTCTTGTGACATAAGCTTACTCCCACTAGACAGTTATGACCTATATTCAGCAAGAAGCAGACCATATTGACTCACTCATGTTTACATAAGTCATTAAAGGCATATTATTCGTTCCCTAAAAAACCTTACGTATCATAAACATTTACACATACGTCTATAACAGCTATTCAGGCTAGTAAACTTGATTAACCAAGTCTTGGGAAATAGTAGAAATTGCATATTGCGAACAAGAAAGAAGTCGAGTTGGAAATTGCGAATAACTACAAATTAGCGTTTCCTTGTATAAAGCAGGCTTTAGATTCAAACACAACACGTGCCGATATTATCGAAGTTCAGCACAGACTTCTTACTTACAAAGAGGTCTTACTCCACGGCGATATGCTAGAACGCAAAGAGCTTAAACGTGTTTTTTCCGCTTTAAGTACTAATGAGAAAAGTGTCGCGCAAGGCGGAATAAGAAGCATCAATGGTGCTATTAAAGAAATAGATGAGATAATCGAAAGATACAGTAGGAAGACCAATGTAGTGTTGGCGTAACCACCAACGTCAACATAGCTATATAAAACACCGTCAAAAACTCAGCAATACAGAATCAAAAAAGTCGACGTCATCGTTCGATGAAACGTCGACTTATTCAAAGCAATCAACTTCTAGCGTTTAAGCGCTTTTCTCACACCAGCGATCAACATTAATATGCCTAATAAACCGAACGAAACGCCGCCACCACTGCTAGAGCCTGATGAATTACGAGCATTCACATAAGCAGTACGCTTAGCATCTGTAGAGACAAATTTAGGCGTTTCATTGCCAGCAACTACACTATCAATCCAAGCTTCATAGTCGAGGATCTCGGTGAATACAGATGTCACTTTCACGCCCGAAGTTATACTACCGCCACCACAAGTTTCAGTGCCAAAACTGGTAATACCTACTTGTCGGTAGTCAGCACCATCCTTCCAATACACTGGCCCCCCTGAGTCGCCCTGGCATGTACCACCATATAGCCGAGTGAACACACTATAATCACCAATAAAACAGAGTTGATTATCAGTTAACGCAGAACCATCTATAAAGGCTGAAGCACAAGTACTGTTATCCACGTAGTTAAGTGGCGCTTTCTGTAATATCGTTGTGGCATCAAAGTCAGATTCTGTATTACCATGTCCAACTGCAACAAAGTCATTTACACCAATACGGTAGCTATCATCTGAAGGACGTTTAACTACGTCATTAACAGAGTCAATGTTCAATGCACTTTCAAGCTTTAAAACAGCAACGTCGTTACGTAGAAGATCACTTAGGTTATCGGAGTAGTCACTTCGATAGTAAACTTCAACTACGCGCGATTTCTGGATATTACCATTAGGAAATTCAGACGTATCTTCAAGTTGCGGTACCACTATTGTAAACAGCTGACCTTCTTCATTACCGTAGATACAGTGGGCGGCGGTCAGAATATGAGTCGGGTCTAAAATGGTTGCGCCGCAATAGGCACCTGTTGAGTACACACCATCATAATCAATGCGATCGATAAACAAACTCGCCATTGAAGGGAAATCGCTAACTGATGCATCGCTACCATTAACAATATAAGGAGTCACACTCACGTTAGGAGAAACTTCAACCGAACTTTCTGCCGCCATAACACTTGCTGTACACATTAATGAAGCCGAAAGCCCAACTATGGCCTTACGAACCGGACTTACTGTATGGCTCACATTCATAGATAACTCCTTGTAACCCCAACTACTTATTAACAAATTTGATGAATAGACACCATAACACGTACCAGCCATCATTATAGTAAGTATTTGTAACGATATTGCCGCACCTCCTAATTTATAGACGAATTTTACAGCCTGACCACAATTGTTCTATTGAGTCTTGTATACGGTCCAAAAAACAAAAGCCTACCGTTAAACATCCCTAAAAAGAGAAGCTAACAATAGGCTTTAGTTATACTTTGTAATTTCTCTTAATAGAGATTAGCCACGGTAGTAACGTTGAGGTACGAATGGCATTTTTTCTACTGTCATTGGTAACTTCTTACCACGAACTTCAGCAAATACCTCTGTACCGATAGCCGCTAGATCAGTGCGTACATACGCCATTGAAACAGGCTTACCCGCGTTAGGGCCAGCAGTACCACTCGTGACCACACCTACTTTGTTTCCTTCCGCATCGAACAGCTCAGCGCCTTCACGTACAGGAGCTTTAGTTTGTCCCACTAGGCCAACACGCTTACGTTGAACGTCTTTAGTTGCGATTTGTTCAAGGATGATACCAGCACCTGGGAAACCGCCAGCACGCTCACCGTCAGTGCGACGAACCTTTTGAATACCCCACAGAAGGCTAGCTTCTACAGGTGTTGTCGTTGTATCTAGATCGTGACCGTATAAGCATAGACCACATTCAAGACGAAGTGAGTCACGCGCACCAAGGCCAATCCACTCTACTTCAGCTTCTGAGGTTAGTTTACGTGCTAGTGCTTCAGCATGATCGTTCGGTACAGATATTTCGTAGCCATCTTCACCCGTGTAACCGCTGCGGCTTACGATGCATTCAACACCGTCAACATCAACTTTTTGAACATCCATAAATAGCATGTCTGCAACGCTTGGTTGGAAACGAGCAAGAACTTCAGCCGCCTTAGGGCCTTGAAGTGCTAATAGTGCACGGTCATCAATCACTTCCATCTCTACATCTGCAGGAAGATGAGCGGTAAGGTGATCGATGTCTTGTGTTTTACAAGCTGCGTTAACAACAACAAATAGATGATCACCTAGATTTGCGACCATAAGGTCGTCCATGATGCCGCCCTGCTCGTTAGTAAAGAACGCGTAGCGCTGCTTACCAGAAGGAAGATCGATAATATCGACAGGTACTAAAGATTCTAAAACAGCGGCTGCGTTTTCACCGTGCAGACGCAGTTGCCCCATGTGAGAAACATCAAAAAGACCAGCAGCGTCACGAGTATGTAAGTGCTCTTTCTTTACACCTAGTGGATACTGAACTGGCATGTCGTAGCCAGCGAAAGGAACCATTTTTGCGCCCACTTCTACGTGAAGTGCGTGCAGAGGTGTTTTTAGTAGGTCTTGATTAGCGTGTTCTTGAGTCATTTTCTTCTCCATGAAGCGTTGCAGGCTTTCCAACGTCGAGTCTGCCGCTTATATCTCTATTTAGAGTCGCCTCTAACGATATGGATTAACGTTAGAAACAGTAGATAGTAAAAAGTGATGTCTTATATATAGGCTTATATCGTCAGCGTTATAAAAACAGACAGCTGTACAAAACCTCTACAACTCACTTTCTAAGAATTCACTTCAGTAAACTTCAATCAACATGAGTAAACCGTGTTTACTATAGTAAACAAGCCTGAGTCAGTTTTACACCCTTAACAAGATTAAAACAGCTCAAAATGTGACATTTAACAATTTAAAAACAATTTTCAATTGCATAAAAAAACGCGATATTGATGTTTTTCACAGCACTATCGCGCCTTTTGGCAAACGTTAGAAACAAAAGCAAACGTTTGCATTCACTATAAGAAATTCTAGCTTTGTTAACTTATTTTGCAGTCACCCATAAAATAAGAGCATCTTCTGTACTGATGGAAATCAACATGTGGCCCATGTTTGCGTCGTAATACATGCTATCCCCTTCGCTCATCGGTACAGGTTCATAGAATTCTGAGTAGAACATCACATCACCGGAGATAACCATCAAGAACTCTTCACCATCGTGGCGAACCCAATCGTTGTACTCTTCAAAAGTACGAGCTCTAACACGGCTTTTGAATGGCATCATCTTTTTATTGGAAAGCTCAGTCGCCAGTAATTCATGCTCGTAAGTTGGTGTTGGGTGAGGTTTACCCTGGCCTGCCTTAGTTAAGTCACGACGCCCCGTAGCAACTTTTTTCCTTGGTGGTTCAAAGAGTTGCGGCATGTCGATTTGCAACCCCATTGCCAGTTTCTGCATTGCTTGAAACGTTGGCGAAATTTGTTCGTTCTCAATCTTACTCAACGTAGAGCGTGCCAAGCCAGTACGTTGGCTCGCCTCTTCTAACGTAATACCTAACTTACCGCGGATATCTTTAATACGCTGACCAAGCTTAAGTGGCTCGATATTCTGATCTAACGTTTCCTTCGCTAACGTTAAAGATGGGTACTCATCATAAATGTCTTCTGACATAGGTCCCTCATTCATTTCTTGCTTCCTGTCTAATAGATTCATTGTTGCATGAAGCGCTTTGTTGATTAAAGAGCACACAGGGAAATAAAGCGTGCTCCCTGTAGCAAAACCAGAAAAACTGTTTCCTATTGGAAATTTTTGTTGAAAATTGATTTTATCGGAGCTATGTTATCGACTTGTTAGATGAAGAGATGCTACTTCAGCTTGTCGCAAGTGATAGATTTAACATTTGTAAGAGCTGTTTTTTACCCGATATTTTGGGAACCAATTCGTGCTGCATTGACCCTACAACGATCGCTTTGACGCTATGGTCGTATAAATAATAAGCAACTCACTATTTATACACCTACATAACGCAAACGATACCGATGCAGAAATCAACGTAAGACCTAATGGACTATAAAAAAAATCACCATTAGCTTAATGAAAGGTCTCGACAATGAACGCTTATCAAAACCATAGCTTAGACAGTTTTTTCTCTACGAACCTATCTGCGACTGACGACGCAGTATTTGCTGGAATCCAAGCAGAGAACACTCGTCAAAACGAACAAATCGAACTTATTGCTTCTGAGAACATCGTTTCTAAAGCAGTAATGCAAGCTCAAGGCACTTGCCTTACCAACAAATACGCAGAAGGCTACCCAGGCCGTCGTTACTACGGTGGTTGTGAGCACGTAGATACAGTAGAAGCTATTGCGATTGAACGTGCTAAACAGCTATTCAAGTGTGAATACGCGAACGTACAACCTCACTCAGGCGCTCAAGCGAACGGCGCAGTTAAACTTGCCCTGCTTCAACCAGGCGACACTATCCTTGGTATGTCTTTAGACGCTGGCGGCCACCTTACTCACGGTGCACGCCCTGCTCTTTCTGGTAAATGGTTCAACGCAGTTCAATATGGTGTAGACCGTGACACACTAGAAATCGATTACGAAGCGGTACGCGCTCAAGCGATCGAATGCCAACCAAAAATGATTATTGCTGGTGGTAGTGCTATCCCACGCGTTATCGACTTCGCTAAATTCCGCGAAATCGCCGACGAAGTTGGCGCTATTCTAATGGTAGATATGGCACACATCGCTGGTCTTATCGCGACAGGTGCTCACCCTAGCCCACTACCACACGCACACGTTGTAACGACAACAACGCACAAAACTCTTCGCGGCCCACGCGGCGGTATGATTCTGACTAACCACGAAGACATCAATAAAAAGATCAACTCTGCAGTATTCCCTGGCCTACAAGGCGGGCCATTAATGCACGTAATTGCGGCTAAAGCTGTAGCATTTGGTGAGGCACTTGGCCCAGAATTTAATACTTATATTAATTCAGTGATCGATAACGCAAAAGTTCTTGCTGAAGTGTTGCAAACTCGCGGTTGTGATATTGTGACTGGCGGAACTGATACGCACCTAATGCTGGTTGACCTTCGCCCTAAGGGTTTGAAAGGTAACATAACTGAAGAAGCATTAGAGCGTGCGGGCATCACATGTAACAAAAATGGCATACCATTCGACTCAGAGAAGCCTATGATTACTTCGGGTATCCGTTTAGGTACGCCAGCTGGAACCAGTCGTGGTTTTGGCACTGAAGAATTCAAACTTATCGGTGAATGGATCGGTGATGTTCTTGATGGCTTAGTTGAAAGCCCTGAAGGCAACGCTGAAGTTGAGCAGCGTGTTCGCAAGCAAGTTAAAGAGCTTTGTAAACGCTTCCCTCTTTACCGTTAATCCGTTTTAAAATTTAAATTAAAACCTCATAAATTTTTGGAGAATAAGCAATGGACAATACACTTAAGTTTGCAGACAGCCACGAGTGGGTAAAAGACAACGGTGACGGTACTGTAACTATCGGTATTTCTGAGCACGCTCAAGAGATGCTGGGTGACGTCGTGTTTGTTGACCTGCCTGAAACTGAAGACGAAATCGAAGCTGGCGAAAGCTTCTCTCTAGTTGAGTCAGTTAAAGCTGCTTCTGATATCTATGCACCAATCTCTGGTGAAATCGTAGAAATCAACGAAGAACTAGAAGATAGCCCAGAGCTAATCAACGAAGAACCTTATGAAGGTGGTTGGATTGTTAAAGTGAAGATGTCTGATGCGTCTGAACTAGACAACCTTAAAGATGCGGAAGATTACCTTAGCTCTATCGAAGAAGACTAATAGGTAACCTCATTACGATAAAGCTGCTCTTGTGAGCAGCTTAATTTTAGGGGCTAGCTCACGGCTCCAGAGAGAAAGTAGAACGATATCATGACTGAATTACTTCAAAGCCAATTACTGAAAGACTTGGGTACACAAAACGAGTTTGTTGCTCGTCATAACGGCCCAAATAAAGCAGACCAGCAAAAAATGCTTGAAACGATCAACGCGACTAGCCTAGACGCACTGATCGACGAAACGGTTCCTGCACAAATCCGTCTTGAAAAACCAATGACACTTGCTGCGCCACTGAGCGAAATGGACATGCTGACCTCTCTTAAAGAGATCGCTAACCTAAACCAAGTGAAACGTACTTTCATTGGCCAAGGCTACTACAACACATTCACTCCAAACGTTATTCTACGTAACGTTTTAGAGAACCCAGGCTGGTACACAGCGTACACACCATACCAACCAGAGATTTCTCAAGGTCGCCTTGAGTCTCTGCTTAATTACCAACAAATGGTCATGGACCTTACAGGTATGGAAATCGCGAACGCGTCTCTTCTTGATGAAGCGACAGCGGCTGGCGAAGCGATGACACTTTGTAAGCGTGCTGGTAAAAGCAAGAGCAAAGTATTCTTCGTTGCTGACGATGTTCACCCTCAAACACTAGAAGTTGTTAAAACTCGTGCTGAGTACATCGGTTTTGAAGTAATGGTTGGCGCTCTTGAAACACTTCCAGAGCAAGACGTATTTGGTGCACTAGTTCAATACCCAGGTACAACAGGTGAAGTACGTGATCTAACAGACATTATTGCGAAAGCTCAAGCTAACAAAACACTAGTTACAGTTGCTACTGACCTACTTGCTTCTGCTTTACTAAAGCCTGCCGGCGAAATGGGCGCAGACGTAGTTATCGGTTCAGCACAACGTTTCGGTGTTCCTATGGGCTACGGTGGTCCACACGCTGCATTCATGGGTACTCGTGAAAAGCATAAGCGTACAATGCCAGGTCGTGTAATCGGTGTTTCGATCGATACGCACGGTAACCAAGCGCTACGTATGGCGATGCAAACTCGTGAGCAACACATCCGTCGCGAGAAAGCGACATCGAACATCTGTACAGCTCAAGCACTTCTAGCAAACATGGCGTCTTTCTATGCGGTTTACCACGGTGCAGAAGGCCTACGTACTATTGCTCGTCGTACACACCACATGACAGCTATCCTAGCAGCCGGCTTGACTAAAGCAGGTTACGAGCTAACGAATAACAGCTTCTTCGATACCATCACTATAAACTCAGAAGAGAAGACAGATGCACTGTACGCAAAAGCGCAAGCAGCAGACATTAACTTACGGCTACTTCCAGGTAAGATTGGTATCAGCTTAGACGAAACAACCACAGTAGACGATGTGAATGCCCTATTCGCTATCTTCGACGTGAAAGAAGACGTTCAAGCACTTTCTTCTGACATTGCATCAAACGAGTTTGCAGCAATTCCAGAAAACTGCCGTCGTGAATCTCAGTTCCTAACTCACCCAGTATTCAACACGCACCACAGCGAAACGCAAATGATGCGTTACCTAAAACAGCTGGAGAATAAAGACTTCTCACTAACGCACGGTATGATCCCACTGGGCAGCTGTACGATGAAGCTGAACGCTGCTGCTGAGATGATCCCAGTAACATGGCCTGAGTTTGGTTCTATTCACCCATTCGCACCTCTAGAGCAAGCGGCTGGTTACACAGCACTAGCGAAAGATCTTAAAGAGAAGCTATGCGAAATCACCGGTTACGACGATTTCTCACTACAGCCTAACTCTGGTGCATCTGGCGAATACGCAGGTCTAATCGCGATTCAACGTTACCACGCAAGCCGCGGTGAAGCTCACCGTAACGTTTGTTTGATTCCAAGCTCTGCGCACGGTACTAACCCTGCAACAGCATCAATGGTTTCAATGAAGGTAGTGGTTGTTAAGTGTGATGAAGATGGCAACATCGACATGACAGACCTAGCAGCGAAAATCGAGAAGCATAAAGACAACCTATCAAGCATCATGATCACTTACCCTTCTACGCACGGCGTATACGAAGAACAAGTGAAAGAAGTGTGTGAACAAGTACACGCAGCGGGCGGTCAGGTTTACCTAGACGGCGCGAACATGAACGCTCAGGTAGGTCTAACTTCACCTGGCTTCATCGGTTCAGACGTATCTCACTTGAACTTACACAAAACATTCTGTATCCCACACGGTGGTGGCGGTCCGGGTATGGGTCCAATCGGTGTTAAATCGCACCTAGCACCTTTCCTACCAGGTCACATCGAAAATGGTGTACAAGGTTCTGACTACGCGGTATCAGCAGCAGATTTGGGTAGTGCTTCAATCCTACCTATCTCTTGGGCTTATATTGCAATGATGGGCGAACCTGGCCTAACAGACGCGACTAAAGTTGCGATTCTGAACGCGAACTACGTGATGGAAAAACTACTTCCTCACTACCCTGTTCTTTACCGTGGTACTAACGGCCGCGTAGCGCACGAATGTATTATCGATATTCGTCCACTAAAAGAAGAAACAGGCATCAGCGAAGAAGATATTGCTAAGCGTTTAATGGACTTCGGTTTCCACGCACCAACTATGTCTTTCCCAGTAGCTGGTACGCTAATGGTTGAGCCAACTGAATCAGAAGATTTAGAAGAGCTAGACCGTTTCTGTGAAGCGATGATCGCAATCCGTCATGAAATGGCAGCAGTGAAAGCGGGTGAATGGCCACTAGACAACAACCCTCTAGTGAACGCACCGCACACACAAGTTGATTTAGCTGGCACAGAATGGGATCGCCCTTACTCTCGCGAGCTTGGTTGTTTCCCATCGAAAGCAACGAAGTACTCGAAGTACTGGCCAACGGTTAACCGCGTAGACAACGTATACGGTGACCGTAACCTTATCTGTTCTTGCCCAAGCATCGATAACTACGAAGACTAATTCGTA
The DNA here is from genome assembly GCF_001635455.1 of Vibrio sp. HI00D65. GTDB lineage: Bacteria > Pseudomonadota > Gammaproteobacteria > Enterobacterales > Vibrionaceae > Vibrio. The sequence goes on along the minus strand of NZ_LWEH01000005.1, from coordinate 70,166 downwards.
GCGGCGCTAAGCAGCAAAACATAACAAAAGGCGAACCAAATGGTTCGCCTTTTGTGTTCTGAAATCTCATAAAAAACACATTGACCTTACCGTAAGGGAAAGGTTTAAGGTGAATAAATCCAATGAAGAATGAGGAAACAATTATGGGATGTTGCAATAAAGCGCCAAAAGGTGGGAGCCCTCTTGGCTTATTTCTAAAAGTAACGCTTGTGATTGGGCTATTTGTGTTTCTGCTGGCTTTGTGGCAGTAAGATTGCTTATATGGCGCTAAGTCTGAAACTAAGACGTGTTGGTATGGACAAGATAGATAGCGCCAAGTTGATATTGGCGCCATAGTGTTTATGGGTGTTTACCCTATTGGTTTACATGTTCCTAAAAACGTTTATAGGATTCAATTACACCTTGATCATCCGTGATAAAGGTATACGTGCAACTGTCGTTAAAAATTCTATATTCCGCCTCAATCACACCATCACCTTTAGACTTCATTTGGAGGGGCTCCTCCCACTGCTCTTCGAGATTATTTATATGATGCCCGGTCCAACTTTCACCAAAGTAGCTTTCAGTCACAAGCAAAGAACAACCACTTAGGGCGACCGCGAACACTAAACTCAGCAGTCTTAATTTCATAAAGGTTAACCTAATCATTCATACGGATGCGAGCGTAACAATTAAATGATTCACATAAAAATTAAAACGAGAGCGGAGATAGGGGCAGATAACCTTCAGTCATTGCTATAGGCAACTAGCTACTTTAGTTATTTTGGCATTTTAAAGAAACAACTATATTTACCACTCGTTGCGAACCACTCTAAACCGTTTATTAACGGTGGTTAGTTGGAGATAGTAGTCTCTTTGAAGACCAACTTAAGTGGTTTAACTAGTGAGAAAATCCACAAACCGAACGCTGCAAAACACCACATAAACAACGTTAGAAACAAACTAAACATCGGCCACATTGCCAAAGCTAGTAACAGACCAGACAGCCCTGTGACTGGTGTCTGTTCCCACTTTACCGTTTCCGCACCAAAGATGGATGCGACGCCACATATTAAGAAGAAAACAAAGAAGCTCAGACTAAAGCCGATAAAGAGCATTTTGAAAAGAGACCTTTTAGAGATTTTCTTAACTGTAATTTCCATTTGCACCCCTGTATTTGCATAACACCTGCCAGATAAATAGCTTTACACTTAGCGACACAGCTTTTCTATCTAGTTTTTTATTCCATCAATTGTACTAGCCTTTGTCTCTTCATAACAATCACTTATACCTACTACTTAGTGATTGATGTGGAAAATAATAAATTTATATCCCTAGCATCATCCCCGATAAATCATGCATTTATCAACCTTGGAGCTCGGTTTTAAGCATTAGAGCCACCACATACGTTTGAGCAAGTGACACTCTATGAATCCAATGCTTGACTCTATACAGTAAGGTGTTTACATTGTCGCCGCTCAAACGGGGCACATCCTAAAATGCACACAGGCCATCCTGCCATCACTGGTGCATTTATATTGGTGTTTTGAACTTCCATGCTAACGAAACTTCGTCCTATTACTCGCGAGTCGGGTGCGCTTATGCATCTTTCGATTCCAATCATTTTGACTCAAATAGCTACCCAGGCGATGGGATTTGTCGATACAACAATGGCTGGCCAAGTCAGCCCTGCCGATCTTGCCGCTATTGCTCTTGGCACTAGCCTTTGGATTCCTGTGTTACTGCTGCTACGTGGTGTGATTATGGCGTTAACGCCAGTAGTTGCTTACCACCGCGGCGCACGTGACTTCCATAGTATCTCTGTAGAGTTCTTCCAGATGGTTTGGCTTGCATTAATAGCGAGTGTGCTGCTCATCGCTTATTTGGTGAGTGCTAAACCGATCTTAGAATGGATTGGGGTTGCCACTGAGATCGTCCCAATCGGCAGTGACTACGCGTTTGCCCTAGCCTTTGGTGTGCCGGGTATTGCCCTGTTCTACACTTTGAACAGCTTCTGTGAAGGTATGAACAACACCAAAGTACCAATGATCATTTCGGTAGTTGGTTTGCTGATTAATATTCCAGTCAACTACGTGCTTATCTACGGTAAGTTTGGTTTCCCTGAAATGGGTGCTGTGGGCTGTGGCTGGGCGACGAGCTTAGTTTATTGGCTTATGTCGGGCATGCTGTATTCCTACATTAAATGTCATCACCACTACAAAACCATTATCAGCTTTGCCGATGCGAAGCCAAAAGCGAAAGAGATGCTTCACCTTCTAAAGCTTGGTTTACCAATCGGCATGAACATCGCTGTGTGTGGCAGTATCTTTGCGGTTATCGCATTACTGATTGGCCGTATTGGTGCAGAGAACGTGGCAGCAGCTCAAATCGCTCTCAATATATCGAGCCTGACTTACGTGATCCCAATGAGTATCTCGTTTGGCATTACGATTCGTGTTGGTCACGCTTTGGGTGAAAAAGACGAACTTGGTGCGATTGAGCGCAGTAAAGTCGGTATTTTGGTGGCAGCATTGATCTCGTTGCTTTCGGTAGCGATGTTCCTACTGTTCCCGGAATTAATCATTAGGCTATACACGACAGACCCAGTAATCAGCGCAACGGCAGCGGTATTGCTAACCTTTACCGCTATGTACCAATTCAGTGACGCTCTGCAAACCTCAGCAAATGGTGCTCTACGTGGCTATAAAGATACTAAGATCCCAATGATCTTAGCCATCGCTTCATACTGGGGCTTAGCGCTACCTATGGGCATGATGTTGGGCTTAACCGACTACGTAGTTCCAGCAATGGGCGAAGAAGGCTTTTGGATTGGCATTCTAACGGGCTTGAGTGTTTCAGCAGCTCTGATGCTACTTCGCTTACGATACGTGATTAAGAAACGTGACTTACCACCAGCAGATGCGGTACCGACAAATTAAGATAAACCAATAAACTGATACAAAAAGCGCGTTACTTCCAAATGGTAATAACGCGCTTTTTTATTCCGCCTCTAAATGCTATGAATTCATATGTTTAACACTCATCGTTCACAACACGAACAGTACATACACACCCTTCCGTCGGACATTGACTGGCATTAGAGCGTCCGAAAGAGTCATAAAGTACATAACACTCTGACGGTAACGCGTCATCAGTTATATGGTTCTTATTTAAATCATCGTCACTAAAAGGTTGGTTATATCCGACGACAGTGTGTCTATTGCCAAAGTCAGAAATTATACTGCCATCATTAGACAAGATCATAAAATCGATCATAGTTAATTTGTCGCCCGACTCCCCTCGGCTCTCTGGGCAAAGTGTTCCCCAGTCAACTTCAACACTACCGATACCAAAATCGATCACATAGTTGCTCTGATCACCTGGATTTGATGCATCTGGGTTAAGTCCAGCGATAATAGCTTTAGACGTTACTTGTGTAATAACCCCTTCCATTGCACCCGCAACACCTTCAAGCATCGCTTCTCTCGCTGATTCTTGGATATTAAGAAACCTCGGCGCTGCCGCTACAGCAATAATGCCGATTATCACGATCACAACGATTAGTTCAATTAACGTAAAGCCGTTTTTCTTCATAACACCCACATCAGAGACAACTTAAAGATTCGACAACTCAACTATTAGATAACTTAATGATTTATCATTAACTATACACCCTGAGTAACACACTTAAAACTCTATCCATTTCGCCACAAATAGCTTGAAAGGGCTCACTTTATAAACCCAGAACTAGTTGCAAGCGTTGTCACATAAGGGATAAATAAGCTTTCTATCAATAATACTTTCAGATCAAATGAGGCTATATACGGTTCAACTTTAATTCAATTATTTGAGCTAAAGCATGAACGACCAAATAGAATCTACATATAGCTAACGAAAAGGCGAACCAAATTGGTTCGCCTTTTTTAAATAATCGAGCTTAACAAGTCATTGTTATCGATTAATCGCCAGATATGAGCCTGCAGCAATCATTATTCCACCAGCGCTTTGATTTAAGCGTTTCTGCGCGCGCGGGGTTTTCAGCAAAATCACCATACGCCCTGCTCCCATTGCAATTAGCATTAAGCCAGCCATTAGTGCAATAGAGGCTAATACAGAAACTAAGACAATATCTTGTAAGCGTAAAACTGTCAGATCAACAAACGTGGGTAAGAAGGAAATATAAAACAGAATCACTTTAGGGTTTGACGCCGAGATCAGAAAACCTTGCGCAAAGCTCGCAAGTTCTGATTTCTGACTTTTTTTGGCCGCGTGTTCTGCTGAATCTTGTACTTCAGGTAATGCCTTAAACATCTTGTATCCGAGGTAAATAAGGTAGGCAGCACCGACATAACGAATGATCTCGAAAGCAAATGACCAATTCTCCGCAATGGTTGCTAAGCCAAAACAAGCAAGCGCTAAATAAATAAGATCACTGCATATCATGCCTAGAGAAAGAGAAATGCACTTTCGCCATCCATCAACCATACCACGAGCCAAAATCGCAAATACACCTGGCCCCGGAGTAATGCCAAATATAAACATGGCAATAAAGAATGTAACCGCACCCTCAAACGACATTGACTTGTCCTTATTCAAAGATCAACATGATATTTTCTGAACGTAATATGCGAACTTAAAGGAAGTAAAGGAACTATTCATCGATTCTTTACTAACGTTACCAAGGCGTTTAAATTTGCCTTTATTACTGGCTTAGAATATTCACCTAATGACAGTGGCTCGCGAATGAACAACACTCAAAAGCCCTTATTACTAAAAAAGCGAACCGTATGGCTCGCTCTTAATATTTAAGCTTCAGTTGAAAAAACTGAACTAGTTGGCGATTGGTGACAGCAACTTAGGGTTTACAACTAAGTTTCTCACACCGTGTGCGTGGTCTTCATTAAAATCGTTACCCTCACACCAGCTACCAACTGTTGCGATGTTCACTTTCGCCACTTGTGGTCTCACGCTCCATGTTACTTGGAATGGTGAGCCTTGCTCATTGTAGCCAGGTCCGGTAGTAGAGCCTGCATATTGAATCGCAGAGCCAGTATTTTGTGGAATGTTGGTCGCTTGGTGCAAACCGTTCACTTTAGAGTGTTTAGCTAGCTCTTCAAAATCGAGAGCGTTGTCGTCGTTCACTAAGACGTAAACTTGGGTTTCTACACGCAACTGAGGGTTGGTAATCGCATCATTGAAACACGCCCCCAATGTTTCCCCAGGCCCCACTTGTGCGGTTGAGTAAACATAATGCACCTCGATAGTATCACCAGAATGAAGTGAACCATGGTCGCTCGGGCATATATCCTGACCGAATGGCTTCAGCTCAGCCTCACTTAGCTTACCCGTGTATTTGAATCCACTTTGGAAACCTTTGCCGTCACCATTACCTGCATACTGGGTAAACTCGCCGCCTTTGTGCTCTGCATTTTTATGAAAGTGAATATTACATAAGTTCATCGCGGAAGAATCTGGCGCATCAGAGAAGAGACGCTCGTTAGTCCCTTCGTATGAAGCTAGATCACGTGGTGCCTGTGGACCAAAACCTTTGCCTTGTGTATTTTCGGACAGTTGTGCCCTTTGTTCGGCGATAACGCTGTCTGAAACCGCCTCATGGCTAGTATCAGACGCACTCGTCTGTGCCGATAACATAACCATGGCGACGCTTAAAAACACACTTTTGTTTTTCATATCTCTTCCCTAGACTCTTATTTATTTAACCTAACTGACTGTGTCACAACGGCATATTACTATGCTCACGAGTGAATATAAGACATTGTCTTTGTAAGATTAGATTTCAATGCTTACTTTGGGAGAGTATTCAAACCCTTGGAGCATATCACAAGAGCAATAGGTTAAATACGGCGACTCCCTGCCATAACAAGTAAATAGCGAACTGCGCTGACGCACCCCTTACTCAAATCCAACTCTTATTGTGTTAGTGAGCAGAAACAAAACGTTACGTAATCATGACGAATTTACTGCCAGTCACCAAGTTCAGGATCAAAAAAGGCGAACCCATTGGCTCGCCTATTTTTTAGTCGCGATTTTTAACATCTAGCTATTGTGCTGGTCGCGTTCCTGAAGCAAATATTCCGAAAGTCATGACATTCAAAGCATCTGTCACCCCCTCCAATGATTTGACGACTTGCTTCGTAGGCCCGTTATTGAATATATGGTTGCCCAAGCCTTTTTCGCTATGAACCTTAGCATGCTCCTCAGGGGCTTGTTTATCTGTCTCTTGGGTATTTTCATTAACTTCAGGAAATTCACTCAGCTCATGAGAAGCCGAACCTTCATCGCTGTTGATATCACTGTATTCTGGAGTAATAACGGAGCTGTCGTTAACGTTATTTGCGGCAGACTCAATGAGTGCTTCACTTGCCGTCTCATTAACCGCAGCCTCTTTTACACTGCTATCTAGCACTTTTCCATTACTTGGTGTGTTTTCGTCAGTTGGATTTTCACTGGTCGTCGCACAAGCGGATAAAAGCAACAGGCTAATAGTTATTGTGATTGATTTTCTGACCATTACGATTGAGACTGGATTAATAAAACACCATTCAATTGTAAGTAAATTAAACCAGAAGTTCCAGTTACACGCTTGTTTTGTCGTAACGAGATGTGTACATAATTACATACTACTCAGAGGCTCTTGGCTTTACGGAGTCTTACTTTAAGCTTAAATAGAGTAGCTGGTTTATGGATAGCACAACCCACCGACATCGACCTTCTAATAATTCGATACTTCAATTAGGCTGCCATCAGGATCTCGTAGATAAATTGAGGTGATCTTGTCCACCGCACCCGTTCGCTCCAAAGGCCCTTCTTCGATGATCACACCTTGTCCCGTTATATGACCGGACACCTCATCAATGGGCGTGTTGGTAATGAAACAAAAGTCCGAGCTCCCGGCTTGAACATGTTTAGCCTTAGGCTCGAACTCTTTCCCTTGCTGATGGAGATTTATCTTTTGGTTGCCAAACGATAATGCCCAGCGTCCCTCTCCAAACTGTATAGGTTTCATTCCTAACACTCTCTCATAGAAATCTACAGTTATCTCGATATTTTTAACAGTTAATACAAGGTGATCTAGATGACTTACTCTCATATATGATAGCTCTCCATGAATAACCGACTTCCTAGTTAAACCGTTCTACAAAAGTCCTGAATATTTATCATTTATAATCTAGCGCCTAGAAGAGTGACACAAGCATCTTATACGTCGTTACATCTCATTATTAACGAATAAAGGGAGTACTTTTTAGCACTCCCTTTGTTCGACTTTTCTATTGGATTAACGGGTTAAGTTAGTTACACATCCCGTCAAATGTCCAATGCCAGTAACTCTGGAATGGATCTGATCCCCAGTTATCAACGTTGGCCGTAAAACGGTTACCCCAATACTGAATGGTAGCGCCTGCAGGATAGAAAATGTTTGAGCTCCATTCAGGAATATCAACACAAGAACCTTCTGGCTCTGGCTGTGGTTCAGGCTGAGGCAGTTCCAATACACTGCTTATCGCTACATAAGCGTCCGTTGCCCCTTGTGCGCCAGATACCATTACGTAGATATCATCCCCTTGTATACCGCCAAAGCCGCAATACTCATAGTTATCCAAGTTGGTAGACGAGCAATCATAATCATTCAAGGATGCAGGGCGACCAATAGCAACATACAAATCAACGTTACCGTAACCATTGTAAGTTTGGATCCAAACATCGCTTTGAGAGCTGTTCTTTAGAACGAATTGCTGCTGATCGTTACCGCTTCTCAACACAGGTGCAGGCACATTAAACTCAAGAGCCGTGATGCCCGGTGTTGGTGTTGGTGTTGGCGGATTAGGGTTCGGATTCGGCTGACCGGAACCACAATCTTGAACACTAATTCCAACCTGGCTAAATGCAGTACGCACCGCTGATGATTCATAACCTAGTTGTTGTGCAGCCTTACAAACCCCTTCAGCACCTGATTGGAAGTTCGATCTTGATGACCAGTAAAGTTGGTTAGCCGTTGCGTAAGCCATGAACGCCTTTTTAATGTCCCAACCGTTGCTAGTTGCTAGGTGGTAGAAGGCTTTATTAAAAATACCCGAGCTGTGGTGGACATCAATGCCATTGTAGTACTGGTTAACATGGTCGATAGACATACCATCTTCGCTAGGTTGAATGAAGTAGCGCATCGCAGGACTATACTTCATAACGTGCTCACCCATCTTCCAGTTAAAACTGCCATGAACATATTCACTTAAAGCCGCCGCTGCCACATCCGAGAATGACTCATTCATACCCCCTGACTGACCACGGTACTCAAGGTTTGAATTTTGTTCAGTAAAGCCATGGCTTACTTCATGCGCAATCACATCCCACGTAGCCAACGGGTACATAGACTGGTTACCGTCACCAAACGTCATTTGTTGGCCATCCCAGAACGCGTTTCCATAATTCGACCCGTAGTGTACACGCATCGTTAGCTTTTGCTGGATAGGACGAGTGTTCAACCACTCTTTGTACATGTCGAATACACGTTGGCCAAAGTAATGCGCATCGTTCATTGGTGCATATGCGCCGTTAATCGCGCGATAGTCATTGACGTTTCTACCGTAGTTACCATTACAGGCAAACTGGTGAACCTGACCGTAATCTTGGCGATTATTCATATTCATGGTGACAACGTTTTGGCTGTCCATCTGGCAATATGAGTTAACTTGGAATCCACCATACTGGGTATTTGGGCCAAAGTAGTAGCGACCACTTTTTTGGTTACCACCAGGGCCTTCCGCTTCAATGAAAGCAATCCCTTCCCACTGATCAATTATTTCACCAGATTTTGCATCAACGAGCGTAATTGGGCGTGAAGGTGCCATACCTTTGGTTTGCAGGAAATCAACCTTATAGATCAGGCGAGCCTGTTGTTGGTCATCAAGCCAAATGAAAAGATCAGCATTAGGGTTACGCACTGTCATCGCTGCAATGCCTTTATGCTGAGACTTGGCTATATCAATCGCTTGCTGCGCGTTGATCATTGGCAAAGTAGAACCAATATCAGCTTCAATACCCGTTAACACCTCTCCATCAACGCCTTGAGCGATACCACGTTGGGATAGATCAACAACGACTGAATGCCCGTAAACTGGAACGCCATAGTGAAGTTGTTGTTTACGAAGGAGTGTCGTTGTTCCGGTCTCAACTCGACTTGATTCTTGGTAAGCAAGTGGTTGATTTGCCATACTAAAGCCCTGATTTTTTTGATTTAGAATGGTTGATAGATCGACATCGGAATAATTCACGACATTGGCAGCTTGAGAAGTAAACGCTATCGGGAATAGCATTAATAAATGTGTACCACGCATACATCACCTTTATAATTTTGTTTTTATAGATTCACCCTCTGGATGAGTCTGCATCTTAACGATAGATAAAACGCATGATTAAGTGCGTCTGGTTTTATATGTGATGTTGATTCAAAAGATAACCTTTCACGAAATGAAAAGTGAGATGCGGAGTCAAAAAACCTATAGTTTCATACACTTAGAAAAGCCTCAGTAAATACACCTAAAATTTGAAGGGACATCAAATTTTGATAATTCCCTCAAATTTGACGCTTCAAATCGTTACCAGATTAGGGTTCGATATCGTTTTTAAAATAGCAACGCCAACTCACCATCACAAAATTCAACGCTCCCATTCATAAGGGGCCAATTAAAATAATAATGAGAGTGTGTTCGCGATGAATATGATAGTTGAGGTTGGGGCTTAGCCTTTGAATTTATTGAGTGTGTAAGTGATTATGTTATCGTACCCTATATTAAACACCCAAGTGCTGTCACCGCTGGTAAAGTGAAATTCACCCTTGGACGATGTTGGTGTCAGTTTGGCGATGAACTCGGTTAGTTGAGGCTCATCTAAACGAAAACTCCCTCCGAAGTATTGGTGTCTAAATCGTTATTTACTTCAATCTGTGTTGCTGAACTAGGCACGATATCTGGCAACTAACCTCTATCAAACAAGCGATCTTGTTGAGCTAGTTTGTAGGTTGCATATTCATCGCTGACCACTTCCGAACCACCGGACAGTAGAAGTAAAATTGGGAGTAACAGATTGATTTTCATTTAATTCGCTCATGTGAAGATAAGGCCTTATCCACTCTCAGTTGTATTCAAATAAAGAACAGCTCAGAGTGACAAGTACCATAACAAAAACAATTTATGAATTAGTTGTTAACCCCATTCAATTTAGTTGACTTTATTTACATACAACCCACATTTAAATTATTGATAATTCAAGCTTTAAATGTAGGGTTTTGCCAGAAAGCACCCTGTCATTTAGAATATATTCAAGCCAAACACGCCCTTCACATCGATTAAAACGGCTTCTGTTTTCTCTCTCGAGACTTGCGTACCTTTGCGTAAAATATCAATGAGCTGTGGTTTGTCATTTAATAACTCAGCTCTACGTGCCCTTATCGGCCTTAACGTCTCCTGCAAGCACTCCTCCAATACCTTCTTAGTTTGTCCGTCCCCTAACCCGCCTCTGCGGTAATGATCCTTTAACTCACTGACATACTGTGTGTCACTATGGAACGCATCGAGATACGTAAACACGATATTCCCTTCCACTTGGCCCGGATCTTCAACTTTTAAATGGTTTGGATCGGTATACATGGACTTCACCGCCGTTCGAATCTCTTTCTCAGTCGCACCTAGGTTAATCGCGTTACCCATCGACTTAGACATCTTGTTTTGCCCATCCGTACTTGGAAGGCGTGATGCGTTACTCAGAAGCGGCTTACATTCGTTCAAAATTGATTTACCTGCGAGTGAGTTTAGCTTTCGAACAATCTCGTTTGTTTGCTCTAGCATTGGCAGTTGATCATCGCCAACCGGGACTAACGTCGCATTGAACGCCGTAATATCAGCAGCCTGGGATATGGGATAAGTGAGAAAGCCTGCAGGAATAGAACGACCAAACGCTTTGTTTTGAATTTCACTTTTGACCGTAGGATTACGCTCTAAACGTGCGATAGATACAAGGTTACTGTAAAACATGGTCAGTTCAGCCAATGCCGGAAGCTGAGATTGAAGACAAATTGTCGTTTTAGTTGGATCAATGCCCACAGCCAAATAATCGGCAATGACATTGAGAATATTTGAAGATACCTTTGCGGGATTATTCGCGTTATCAGTCAAGCCCTGCATGTCGGCAACCAATATTGTTTGGTCATGAACATGTTGTAAAGACACACGTTGTTTTAAAGAGCCTACGTAATGCCCTAAATGCAAAGGACCTGTCGCGCGGTCGCCGGTAAGAATAATTTCTGACTTATTATTGCTTTGATTTGTTTTCATTGTGTATCTCCAAGTTAAAAAGGCTACTGGAGATATAAAGAGAGGACAATCTTGATGACACTCTTAGCTACCTTCCAGCAGCGTAAGAATGTGAGTATTCCGTGCTGCTCTAGATAGAGCACCACCAGAAGAAAACTGAAGTTGAAGCGGAAATAAAATTCATTATTAAAACGTATCAATATTATTGGCTAACGACAAGCCATTTTGTAAATTCTATTTAATCTACTGTATTATTTGAATAATCGGCAACTCTAGAGCACGACTTGGCAAGCATCAGAGTAAGTTTTTTACTCAACGATCTGCGCAACTAAACTGATGACTTAGCAAGGTATGCTGCCATTTCTTCTTCAGGTACCATGCCTCCACCCGTTGCCCAAACAAGGTGTGTGCTGTTGCCTAGTGTCGCATCGTCGATACCTAATCTCGTCAGATACTCACTATCGTGTTCGACACGGAACGCGCCCGGCATGCCAGCTAAAGCAGAGGGTTCTAGTTTGATACCTTCTGTAAGATTCAACTCACCTAACAGCTGATACATGCGATCATCCGTTAATGTATAGTAACCATCTAACAAACGCTCCATCGCTCTGCCAACAAAGCCTGAAGGGCGGCCTACGGCTAACCCATCAGCGGCAGTAAGGTTATCAATACCAAGATCTTGTACGGCAATCTCGTCATGTAACCCAGTGTGAACGCCTAATAACATACAAGGTGAATGGGTTGGCTCTGCAAAAATACAGTGAACATGGTCGCCAAATGCCATCTTCAGACCAAACGCTACACCACCAGGGCCACCGCCTACGCCACACGGTAAGTAGACAAACAGCGGGTGCGCTTTATCCACGACAATCTGTTGCTGCTCAAATTGCTGTTTCAGCCTTTCTCCAGCGACGGAATAACCAAGGAATAGTGTTTTCGAGTTTTCATCATCAATGAAGAAACAACTTGGGTCTTGCTCTGCCTCTTTCCGTCCTTGTTCGACCGCTACGCCATAATCTTGCTCATACTCAACCACATTTACGTCATGTTCGCGCAGTTTGTTCTTCTTCCACTCTCTAGCATCAGCAGACATATGAACCGATACTGTAAAGCCCAGTTTCGCGCTCATAATACCGATCGACATGCCTAGGTTGCCTGTTGAGCCTACCGCAATGCTGTATTGTTTAAAGAAGTCTCGAAATTCAGGCTCTAACAGTTTGCTGTAATCATCGCTTTCACTCAGCACCCCAGCTTCAAACGCAAGTTTCTCGGCGTGAGTCAGTACCTCATAGATACCGCCACGGGCTTTGATAGATCCAGAGATAGGCAAGTGACTGTCTTTCTTCATCATCAATCGCCCTTTTATCGGCAATTGATAATGCACCTCCAATGCGGTTTTCATCGTTGGAATATCAACCAGTTCAGACTCAATGATGCCATTAGATAATTGAGTTTCAGGAAATGCTATTGCTAGATAAGGGGCGAATCGTTGTAAACGTAGACTCGCATCATGAATGTCTTTCTCATCCAAGCCGACATAAGGTAAGCCCTGCTCTAGTGTTGTGACATTTGGGTTAAACCAAACCACCTCTTCGAGCGCCATAAGCTTATTTAGTAATGGAAAGTCACTGGTGAGGTTATTTAGATTCAGTTCAATCATGGGCTACCTTCTGTGGTATTGAGCGTTCTGCGCTATTTCAATCACTTGATGTGCAACCTATTAGAGCCGCAAAAAAGAAATGATTCAATAACCTAAGCTTACGTGTAACATCAATAGGATGGTATTTCCTTTTCTATACCCTTGAGGCGACTGTCTTGATGTATTCGCTTGGTGACAGACTAAATTTACCCTTAAAGCGGTGGCTCAAACGCACTTCTGCTAACACTTCACGATACTGCATGCCTTCCAACTTGAGCTTACGGATTAACGTCGCACGACTCATTGCGAAGCGCTCTGCAACATCTTCTAAAGGGTGCTTCTCGTCTGGAGAATGTGAAAAGTAGTGACTGAGCTTTTGGCTGAAAGAAACGTTAGAACTTGTAAACAACCGATGTAAGACACCTTTCTCTGCTAGTTGTTGATACAAACCTTGCAACCAAAATTGCTGTGTTGTTTCACTCATGCTTTGACGGTCAAACGTGAACAGTGCATTCAAAGAGTCTTGCAAGTTACGATCTACTGCAACACTAGGAAAGTCGGATGTTTTCGAGTTCTTTTCACTCACCTCCAGCATTGCCTTATTAGGTTGAAAATGAAAGCTGAAAACACGAGACAGGAAACGCCCTTTCTGTGGCATATTCTCAAAACGCAGTGATACCGAAGCTTCACACAGCAACAACTCAGAATGAGTAAGCTCTGCTGCCGAGACTTTCCAAAATAAACGCTTACTACCTGTGATGATTTGAAAAATACTGGGGCATAGAATCCTCACATTACGCAGTTTTTGTAACTGCTCAGCTCGAAAAACTGTCACTTGATACTGATGATTCATCTCATCCCCCATTTATTCGTATTTACGTTTCTCGCAGCAAATTAGCGTGTGTAGGTTGCCGTCAATCTTGCTTTGTCAAACGCCATGCTTTTCAGTGTAAAGCCCACGACAGCTGACGGTGTGTTCTCATCAAGGTTTAGCTTATCCGTTGGTAACGCCCAAACAGTGAATTGATAACGATGCATGCCGTCTTTCTCTGGAGGGCAAGCGCCACCAAAGCCAACGGTTCCGTAATCGATGCGACCTTCCTTACCACCTAGCTTTGCAATATCCACATCGCGAGGCAGTTCATTAACCGTTGTCGGAATATCGAATACGACCCAATGCCAGAAACCACTTTCGGTTGGTGCATCTGGGTCATAAGCAGTAATAGCGAAACTTTTAGTCCCCTCTGGCACATCTTTCCACATTAATTGAGGAGACAAATTGTCGCCATCACAGCCCCAACTAGAATATTCAAAAGTCTTCGCCATTGGGTGGCCTTCTTGAATATCGTTACTCGTTAGTTCAAAAGCGTGAGCTGTTCCTGATGCTACGAAGCTGATTGCCAATACTGGTTTAATAATTGTTTTCATGATGGTTCCTCTTATTGGTTTGAATCCAGTATATTCAGCCCCATCGTTTTAAAGGTAACAGTAAGTACACAATTATCTAATAAAAACCAAATAATTGATTCTTATTGCACTTTTGAGTTTATAGTTAAAGAAACCGTCAATTAAAACGCAATACGCGTTTCGCGACTCTAGGTCACAATTTGATAAAGTGGGGACACTTGTTGACATTGAGGTTACAAATCTCGAGCAAAACTCTCTAGACTCCCGCGAATGACTTTTAACGAGAATAACTGGATGCGCAGGTTCACCTTAGCCCTTTGTTTTTTGTTTTGGCTCCCTACGTTAGCCAATGCACAGAGCTTGCAAGACAAATGGCAAACACTCTATCAATCGAGCTGGCAAGCATCCCCGATCTTTGTTTCTCAACAAGAGTTGTCCCATTACCCGAAGGCTCTTCTTAAAGACCGTAGCCGTTACCCAAATTTCAATAAATTCAGTTGGCAAGATATTGCGTCGTTAGCCGTGATACAGCAAACATGCCACGCGCTTGAACCTTCTAATTCAGCGTTAAACGATGCCATCGAGTTTGAGCTTGCTTTGTGTCAGCAACAAACCTTAGATTCAATCTGGTTTGCCGCTCATTCTAAACAACACCCTGCTGGTGGAAGTTTCGCGGACCGTTATGTGGCGCATTACCCAGAGACAAGCGAACAGATTTACTCGTTTTTAACGATTACCAACCCACTGCACCCGCTGTACACCAAACTACAGCCCTTAACAGCAGAAGGAAGAGAAGCGCTGCTTGATGGTTACCGAGCCTGGCAACAAGGTGATGTACTTTGGTTAAGTGGTGAGCAAGGTTGGAAAGTGGTCTCGCAGGATGTTTGGGAGCCAATTGCGAAGCAACAAGGCATGACCTTATCTGGAGAAAGATGTTCGTTTCGATACAGTAATCTCTGCATGAGTGAAACGAACAACGACACTCTTTTCATGAAAGTGATGATCTTCTCTTTACTGATTGTTCTATTTTCACTACTAGCAAGATCGCTATTTCTAAGAACAAAACAGCGTAAAGAGAGACAGTTTGTGTTGCAGCTTCTAACTCATGAACTTCGCACGCCAATTACCAGCCTTGGTTTAACCGTTGAAATGTTCAGAAATCGTTATGACGAGCTCCCTGATGCCACTCAAGATGTAGTTTGGCGTTTAATCTCTGACTATCAGAGGCTATCTCAACTTACTGAAAACAGTAAGGTTTACCTGAGCACAGAAAATACTGAACCTCTATTAAAGCAAAACGCATCTCTAGAAGAGTGGCTCGATCATGTATGCGAAAAGCACAACATTGCTTATCAATGTGATTCCAGTGAAATAGAACTCAACCTACCCTATTACTGGCTGACCATCTGCTTGGATAACTTAATCAAGAACGCCAAGCAACACGGTAAAGGCGAAGTAACAGTTACCGTCACTCTTAAAAATAAGCTAAGAATTGAAGTCCAAGATCAAGGATATTTCCCTTCATTAATAGAACGGACGTTGTCGCGAATGACACCAAATGATGCCCACAAACACGATAACATGGGTATTGGCCTCACCATTGTGGAACATTTAATGAGACAGGCAAATGGACGCCTCATTATTCTTCGTAATCCAACCAGATGTATTTTGGAAATAGCTTATGAATACCCTACTACTGATTGAAGATGACCCGCTAATTGGGCAAGGCCTTGTCAGTTTCTTTGAGTCTAACGGTTATCAATGTCTTTGGGCGCAAGATTCAAGTAACGCCAATAAACTGTGGTTACGCGCCGATCTTGTCGTACTCGATAGACAACTAGAAGACGGTGACAGCTTACAACACCTTCCAAACTGGTTGCTCCTTAAAGCGCTACCCGTGATTGTATTAACCGCGAAAGTGGAAGTTCAACAGCGCGTAGAAGGCTTAATGGCGGGCGCCAAAGATTATGTGACTAAGCCATTTTCAAATGAAGAGTTGCTGGCGCGGGTCATCACTCAATTGCGTCCACTGGGTGTAAGTCATCTAAATTACGCCAACATACAGATCAATCTATCAGAAAGAATTGCATATTTGGAAGAAAGCCCAATCGCTTTGAAACCGAAGGAGTTTCAACTACTGGTTCTGTTTATCCAAAACCAAGGTCGAGTATTTCATCGAGACGAACTGCTCAACAAAATTTGGGGCTATCAAGCCTTTCCAAGCACCCGAACCGTGGACAATCACATACTCCGTTTGCGTCAGAAACTGCCGACACTCCACTTAGAAACTCACCGCGGTGTTGGTTATCGTTTAGTTGGGGATTCAAAATGAAAGTAACATCGTTAACTGCTTTGCTGTGTGCGTTACCGTTTGCGAGTCATGCGACTTGGTTTGCAGAGACACCTTTACAGCGCTCCTATCAATCGTTACTTGATGAGCAACCGCAGCTTGCATGGCAAGAGCTTCAGATCGCGCTCAATCAAGAAACTCTTGATAGTCAGTTTTGGTTGCCCGTAAAACAAGAAATACTCACTAGAACTCAATGTGGAAGAATACTCAAGCAAAGTGATGTAACAGCCCACAATATCCAAGTGAGTTTTATCAAACGCTACGGTCTTTCATCACAAGGCTATCAGATTAAAATCTCAGCCGAACCACGCAGCATTGATCTAGATGAACAGGCACAGTCAGTCACACTCATCGCTCCAGATGGCCTTACGATGATTGAAGGTCAGTTCAACTCGGGAGTCGACTACCAAGAAATCGAGACTAATGAGATGTTCATTAAGCCAGAGTCTGGTGTTTATCAATTAACCGTTGGGACAAACAACTACTCCATTGTTGTTGCTTTTGATGACAGCAAGCGCTGGTTAACACTTGAAAGTAAACTTGAGAACGCACATGTTGTGGTCACGCCACCAAAGGTTATTGATAACTGCCCTAGCACCCACGTAAGTTGGCAATGGTTTGATGAAAACTACAACATGTTAGGTTTCAAAGTGCCTTTCAGGGCAATGCAAGTTGCCGTCCCTGCACAAAGTCCAGCGGGAAAAAAGGCCAAACACCTAAGCGCATCAGTGGAAATGTTCGAGTACCAAGGTGCGATTGAGGTCCAATACGTTCAACGTGTCGCTGTACCTTTCTAGTAAGCATTTTGGGATATCTAGGCTGATAATTTTGATGGCTCGCTTTGATGGTTCTACGAGGCAGAAATAGAGACATATAGGTGACAAAACACTAACGCATCTTAGATGTAATAGCCGTAACTACTACCACGGAATCTAAACATGCTGAATATCCACCATAAATTAAATGCTTCATCTTGTGCCATGCTAGCCCTATTCACCGCTTGTACTTTTTCAACAAAAACACAAGCGAGTGAATTTACACTTAAAAACCAGACTGGCGATATCACCAAAAACACTGTTCTAATAAACCCCTCGACACTCACGATTGATTGGAATGGCCTGAGCGTCAACAGTGACGCGCTAACCGTTGACGGTATCCCTCAAACGATAGCCAAAATAACCCGGGATTCAACCAACGCCTCTTGGACGTTAATGCCAAGCCGAATCGCGGTAAAAGCGGAGTTAAACCAAGGTGAGCTAGACCTGCGATTCACCCTACCTTCCGATATAAAAGTAAAGCGCAACCAACCAATCGAACTGGCTTGGTTTGACCTTGCGGAAAAAGAAACACAAACACTGCTGCTGCCCTTTAATGAAGGTATGCGCGTACCTACCGACCATAAACTATGGACCAACTATCTCGCCAATAACCACTCCGGAAGCAACACCACTCAAGACTTAAAGATGCCGTTTTGGACTACACAGCAAAGCGATCAATTCATCAGCTACCAGTTGATCAACCCAACCAATAACCAACTGTTTTTTAATGATGTAACGTCTGAATCGATCTCTAAAAGTAAGTCCCTTATTGATATGAGTGCATCGCATCAATTCACAGTGCTAAATCAATCACAACCTTTTGCTGTCCGCATAACGCTCGGCGATTCAATGCTCGACGGTGCCAAGCAGTACCGCGACTGGCGCATTGCCAATGGCTTGTCAGAATCATTGGGGACAAAACAAAGACGTAATCCAGATATCAGCAAGCTGATTGGTGCAAGTCATGTCTACCTGTTTGGTAAAGATCCTTTAAGTATTCAAGATGTGAAAGACTGGTGGGGACTAAAAGAATGGTACTTTGAACGCTCTAAGCTCAAGATATCCGATGAAGCTAAGCGTGGGCTATCACCTTTGTCTAGGGGTAAGGACTGGTTGAGCCAATACCACAAACAGTTACTGTTAGATTCGATTAGCCAGTCACTAAAAAGCTTATACCCCGTAACATCCCCTACACTGACTGATAACACGATTGAGGCACAATACGTCGCAGCGCAAAGTAGAAAAAAATGGTTGTCTGAACATGCATCTCCATTTTTAAACTCACCAGACGCTTGGGGACAAGCTTTATCATCCGGCATGATCGATAATCTTATTAACGCCGGATTGAACAAGCTTTGGTTGGGCTTTGACAACTGGATGCCTGCCTTTTATCAGCCAAACGCGGTCGAGCTAGCAAAGCAAACTGGTTACTTGGTTGGGACTTACGACTCCTATAACACTGCAATACCGATAGAGTTAAATGACAGCTGGTTGACCGCTCAGCTACCAGATCCAATACGAAACACATGCGCAATTGAACAAGCTAATGGGGCTTTGAAAAAAGGATTTCGTGGTAAAGGCTTCTACTTGAATCCCAATTGCCATTTGGACTACGTTAAACAGCGCGCTAAAGACATCATAAACTTTGGTCACTTTAATAGTTTATTTTTAGATGTCGATGCGACCGCAATGGCAAGTGAAGACTACAGTGACAATACAAGTGAATTGCAGATGCTTTCCGATTTCAACAACCGAATGCATTGGCTAAGTGAGCAACCGTCACTGATATTGGGTTCCGAAGACGGCAACAGCTTAACCACCAAAGGCATTGCGTTTGCGCACGGCTTGGAAACGATTGGGTTTGGGTGGACAGATAAAGAGATGAAACAAGACCGCCAGTCCCCCTACTTTCTAGGTCGTTGGTATCCTGGTCATAAACCCGACTTTTTCTTCAAACCAGCAAAGGTTAAAGAACCGTACAAGTCGCTACTATTTTCGCCTCAATATCGTGTTCCGCTTTACCAAGCTGTATTTCATGATGAAGTGATTAATATGCACCATTGGCACTCAGACAGTCTCAAGTTTACCGATGTGAAAACCAACCGTGACTTAACAGCCATGCTATATAACACGCCCGCGATGGTGCACTTAACCAGAGACGAAGCTCTCAAAAGCACAAGCACGAGGCTCATAGCGTTAAAACACTATCAAGATGGGTTTGAGCCGATACATGAACAGTTGTGGAATAAAACGTTGATTGATTTTGCATGGTTAGATACCCACGGTGCCGTCCAACAAACCACGTTCAGTGATGGCAGTACGATCATCGCTAACTTCTCTGACCAAGCGTTTGATAAAGGTGGCATCGATGTGGCTGCGGCTTCTATCAAAGCGATGTTAAGCAATGGAGAAGTCATAAAGTGGAAAACCGAACTTAACTGAATGTGATTAATTTGACCCATTGGCTGGTAGCGGAAAGCTTAGCGTTTGAGCTTTCCGTGATAGCACTCAGGATTAAGCTAGCAAAGCTACTTGAGCTCCTAACTTTGAAACGCTGTGAGTAGATAATCAATAAATACCTTCTTGCGTTTCGGCATTAATTGTCTGTCGGCATACACCAAGCTTACCGAGACTTGAGGGATGTTGTATTTCGGCAGCAGATTCACCAGTCGACCAGTCTTGAAATGCTCACGACAGATGAACTCAGGTAACACTGCCAGCCCTAAGCCATCGACACAAGCCGTTAAACAAGCGGTAATCGTATTAACCCGAAGTTGGCTTGGTAGCTGAACCAATTCAGACTCCCCATCACCTAGTTGCAATTCCCACTTAGGTAAGCGCGCGGCTTTGTTTACCACCTCTATCATGCGAAATGGGATCTTCAGATCCTTTGGCGTGTTTATCGGACCAACTTGTTCTAGATATTTAGGACTCGCCACTAGCACACGTTTAGAGGTTGTTAGATATCGTGACACTAGGCTTGAATCGACTAGCTCACCAATTTGTGCGTACAGATCGATTCCTTCGCCGATAATGTCAACCTCACGGTTGGTTAGCTCCAAGTTCATCGTCACATTCGGGTATTCAAGCAGAAAACTATGGATGTACTTAGCAAGTACTTGATGACCCAACTCTACTGGTAGTACTACATTCAATGGACCGCGAATCAGGTCTTGGTTTGCAGAAACTTCTAACTCTGCTTGATTCATGATCTCTTGCATTTGAAGGCTCGACTGATAAAAACGCTCTCCTTCAGGCGTGAGCATCAAGCTGCGAGTCGAACGAGTGATCAGTCTCACACCTAAATGCTGTTCTAGCTCCGCTAATTTTCGACTCACTGTTGATTTAGTCATATTCAACACTTCAGCAGCGTGCGTAAAACTCCCACAATCAACAACTTGTGTGAAAACAGTCACAGCATTTAAGTCCATAAGACCTCCCAAAACTACAATTAGTAATATTTTTGCAACAGTGTTTCCCTTTATTCCTATCTTATCAATCAATCAGATTCATTTACAATTCGTTACATCCAAATAAAAACAAAAAGAGAAAAGAGCAATGGCAGAGAACAACACAGCTTCGCAACCAGTAAGCACAAAAAAACGTAAAAAAGCCCCGCTTATTGCCACTGCGATCATGCTGTCATTGGGTTTAGCTGGTGCTGGATATTGGTACGGTTACGGTCAGTACTTTGAGTCGACCGATAATGCCTACCTACAGGGCGACATTACCAATATCAGCCCTAAGGTATCTGGCTATATCGTTAAGTCCTATGTAACGGACAACCAATCAGTTAAGGAAGGCGATCTATTGGTTCAAATCGATGATCGTGACTACCAAGCTGCGCTTGCACAGGCTAACGCTCACCTATCCGTTGTCCAGTCTGATGTAAAGAATCTCATCGCCCAAAATACGTTACAACGTAGCAAAATTAGCCAAGCAGAAAGTGGTGTGGACTCAGCCAAAGCAGAGTACGAACGTGCAATTCAACAAGTGCAGCGCTCTCGTAGTCTGTTAAAACGTAATTATGCTTCGCAAGATGAAGTCGATAGCATGGTCGCTCAACAAAAAGTAACCCTTGCTGACTTAGAAGAAGCAAAAGCGAACCTGATTGCAAGTCACGACCAATTAACGGTTATTGCTAGCGAAATAGAACAAGCAAAAGCATCGGTCACTGAAGCTCAAGCACAACAAGAGCAGGCACAGCTAAACCTTCAATACACCAAAGTTTATGCACCAACAGATGGCGTAATTGGTAAGCGAAGCGTACGTGAAGGCTTATTGATTCAAGCTGGTGCACCGCTCATGAGTTTAGTGCCAAACAATCAAGTGTGGATAGAGGCGAACTTCAAAGAGACGCAACTAAGTGGTATTCACGAAGGCCAAACAGTTAAAGTTGAATTGGATGCTTTCCCTGGGCAACCACTTGAAGGCGTTGTCGACAGCTTCTCACCTGCAACCGGCGCGAAGTTCGCACTACTTCCACCAGAAAACGCAACGGGTAACTTCACCAAGATCGTGCAACGTGTACCTGTGAAAATTACAATTCCAGACCAGAAAGAGCTACAAGGTCGTCTGCTTCCTGGTTTGTCTGTGGTTGCGACCATTGATAAACGAGGCTAGACCATGAGCAAAACTGGCGTTATCACCTCAACGAATGACGATAATGAGGTAACAACTCGCCATTGGATCGCCCTATTCGGTGGTTTGATTGGTGCGTTTATGGCGATCTTGGATATCCAGATCACCAACTCGTCTCTTAAAGACATTCAAGGTGCCCTATCTGCTACCTTGGATGAAAGTTCATGGATCTCGACCTCTTATCTGGTTGCTGAAATGATCGCGATTCCACTCAGTGGTTGGCTTTCTAAAGCATTAGGTAAACGTCGCTATTTAACATGGACTACAGCGATCTTCACCGTATCGTCGTTACTGTGTTCACTCTCTTGGAACATGACCTCGATGATCGTATTCCGTGCGATGCAAGGTTTTAGTGGTGGTGCTTTGATACCACTCGCCTTCTCACTCGTTATTCAACTGCTGCCTATCAACAAGCGTGCTGTCGGCATGGCTTTGTTTGGTGTTACTGCAACATTTGCTCCATCTATCGGCCCCACGTTTGGTGGCTGGTTAACCGAGAACTTCTCGTGGCACTACATTTTCTACATCAACATCCCACCGGCTCTGCTATTAATCACCATGATCCGATATGGCTTGGATGATGAGAAACTCGACCTCGGCACGCTGAAAAAAGCCGATTGGTTTGGCATCGCTACCATGGCATTGGGGCTTGGCTGTTTGGAAGTAGTACTCGAAGAAGGCAACCGTGAAGAGTGGTTCAGCTCAAGTTTTATCATTACGTTGAGCATTATTTCTGTCGTGAGTTTGGTTTACTTCGTGATAAACGAGCTTCAACACAAAAAGCCATTGGTTAACTTAAGGCTCCTGCGTGATGGTCAGTTTGCGATGTCTTGTTTGGCGTATCTGATCTTGGGTATGGCATTACTTGGCTCTATCTACGTATTGCCACTGTACCTCACTCAGATTCAGCAATACAACGCGATGGAAATCGGTGAAGTGCTCATGTGGATGGGCTTCCCTCAACTATTCGTATTTCCAGTCGTGCCTAAGCTGACTCAAGTCATTAAGCCGAAATACTTAGTGACCTTTGGCTTCGCTATGTTTGGTTTCAGTTGTTACGTAAATACCCACATGACCATAGACTTTGGGGGCCAACAGTTGATTTTATCAATGGTGCTGCGTGCGATTGGTAGCCCGTTCATCATGGTTCCACTTTCTTTAGTGGCAATGAAGAACATCAATAAAATGGATACACCGGACGCCTCTACGCTAACTAACGTTATGCGTAACTTAGGCGGGGCTTTCAGTATCGCGATTATCGCTACTCTGTTGGACAACAAAACGCGTGAACACCTTGGTCATATTAAAGAGTCATTGCCTTCAGTAAACCAATTGGGGTGGCAAATACTGAAGGAACAACAGGCGTTCTTTATTCAATCAGGAAGTGACACTGCAACGGCGATGCATCAAGCCCAAGCGAGTTTGCTAGGAACCATGCAACGTGACGCGGCAATTATGGCCTACAATGATGTATTTCTTATGATGACCGCATTCTTGGCATTGGCTGCTGTGTTAATTTTTAGTATGCGTGATTAAGGTTGAAGGCTTAAAAACGCCGCTTGATTCGTAGATAAGTACGATTCTAATTCAACAAAAAAGCAGGACTAATCACTTGCCTCTTGTGATCAAAATAGTGTTGACCTTAGAAAGTCAGGCAGAATCAGTCGCCGCAAAGAAACACTCTCGATTATTTGTAAATATTCTTTAATTACCAATAACTTATTAACCGCATAGATGTGAACTGAGCACCTTGACAATGTGCAACATGACACTTAAATTAAGAATATCATTTGGTATAGAGGAAAATGGGTTTGGCCTTACCAGGAGACCTAAGGGTGTTAATCGTCGACGACTCTAAGAGTGCGACGATTCTGATCAAACAACAGCTTGCCAGTTTAGGCATTGCGCACGAGTGTATTTTCATTGCGACAGATTACCGACAAGCCATTAAGGCTGTCGAAACGCATGCGTTTCATGTTCTGCTCATTGATTATCACTTAGAGCAGTCGTTTACCGGCTTTGAGCTACTAAGTATTCTGTATCGTAATCGTCTTATCGACCACACGGTTGCAACAATTTTACTCTCCGGGGATATGCGCCAAGAAACAGTACTTACCGCCCTATCAGGAGAGGCCCACCATTTTATTTCTAAGCCAATTAACACTCAGGTATTAGGCAAGAAAATCAAAAGTGCTGTATTCGAGTCAAGACAAATAGACCAACTCAACCGCCTATACCCTATTACGACACCGGAATTGCTTAAACAGGCATTAGAAATAACCAGCGAAAAATCCAATGTTCAATTCGAAGCAACACTGATTGAACACTTAATCGCAGGAAAGAAGTGGCAACTGCTCTCTAGTCTAATCACTCACTCTAAAACTAATATGCACCCAACCAAATTGGTCGCAGAAGCGTTAATTCTAGATAGCTTAGGAAAGCCGAACTTGGCGATAGAGAAACTACACAACTATCTTATCGTTCAACCACTATCCTTGAGCGTGATTGATTGCCTCAGCTGTATTTATGAAAAACACAAGATGCTACTGCCCGCTTTAAAATTGGCTATTCGTGCATTTGAGATGACGCCAAGTATTAGCCATCGCGCAATCAGAGCGATCGATTTGGCTGAAAACGCTGATAATACACACATGCTCATTAAGCTTGGGGAGATGTACGCAAGCCATATTTCACCCGCCGATATCGACGTAATTCATTCAATTGGAACCCACTTCGATTCCCTAAGAGCGACGTACCAAAGAGAAACTCAAGTACCAAATAAACGTCTTTTGCTTGAGCACGCCTCCCAATTTACCGAATTAGTCAATTTGAAGCTACCAGCCAAACTTCAACAACAAGTATTAGCAAGCCTAGCACTGTTCCAAAGCAATATATTGTTGATTGAAGGCAGCCCGTTAGTTGCGCACAAAAAAGTGATACGAGCGACTAAATTGTTAGCTAATCAGTTTTACAATCAACCGACTTCACTGCTATCGCAATTTTTGCCTTTGCTGTGCCACTTTGGTGAATACTCTCTGTACCACATCGTCGAAGAGTGTTTGAAATTACGCGGTGAGGCAATAAACGATAAACTTGAGTCTCGAAAAGACGATCCTTCGCATTGTATCAACATCGGAAACTCAGGCTCGATCCAAGAATTACGCGACTTTATTACCAATTATCCCTATTCAGTCGCCGCTAAGCTAGACTACCTTTACGCTGTCAATAACGCATGCGTTGAAACAGACCTTTGCGACGAATACATGGAAGATCTCATTCAGTTAGACCTTCCTCCTAGCTGGAATCAATGGATTAGTGACTCATCAAAATATGGCTATTCCACTAAGCCGCCCAGCCCATTCTCAATATGCAGTCGACAGGAGTCTATATGCTAAATTTTGATGCTTTAAATGCCTACCTAGACAATGACAGAGATGTAATTTTCGCCGTGTTATCAACCTACCAAGAAGACCATGGCGATTCATTACAAGAGATCGAAGAACTGGTACAACAGCAAGATTGGGGTAAGCTTCATTTTACGGTGCATACTTTAAAAGGCATTTTGGCCAGTTTTGGAGAAGAGACAGCAACCGTTGCCCTAGAAAGAGTTGAACAAAACACATTTAACAAAATAGCTCCAGAAGCTGAAGACCTTTCACTGATCTACAGTGAGATGAAAATTATTAATCAACAAATCGATGAAGTGCTCAGCACCTATTAGTGCTGGAATAACTGTGTCCACATCGTCAAGTTTATGTAAGAAGGCGATAGGCTCAAGAACTTACTCTTTTATTTCAGTCAACCTTAGAGCGACTAAATTAAACCTCGAATTGGAGAGTCCATATGTGTAGCAACTATAAGCTAAGCATTACAAACGAAAAAAGTCGCTTGCCTAATACAGGCAAGCGACTTTTTCTTTGCTGGTGTATGAGTGACTTTTAGTGCACTAGTTTTTTCCTGAATAACGGAAAGCCTCCCGAGTTAATTGGCTCAGCTCTTCCTCATCCATTTTGCTGTGCACCACGGTGATTCTGCCAAGATAAATCAACGGCACTTCTGTTTGTCGACCTTCCAAGTGAAACTTGATAGCCTCTGCAGTGGCTACCCCCAGATCATCACTCATTCGCATTGGTGTTGCATCAAGCTCGTCAGATCGGATTTTCTCTATCTCTTTTGCGGTTCCCCCCCAACCTGTCACATATATCTCAGACAGCTTGTCTGCTTCGCCTAGCGCGTCTACAGCGCCCATAGTCATTGCCGTGTTCGCATTGTGAACCATGGTCACTTCTGGAAAGTTACCCAAAACCAAACGGATCCCATCAGCACCACCAATTTTTTGATACTGCCCAAAATGCTCATAAACCGTTAACCAATCGCCCTTCTCTTCAACACAATCAATAAACCCTTGAGAGCGTTGTGTATCAGTAATACCTGGAATACCTCGGTTAGCGGAAAACTCCACGTCTTTACCTAACTCTTTGACCACGTGGTCACACAACACCTCGGCTCCCATTTCGCTGGAAAAATCAAACCAACTATCTGGTTGGTGAGACCACTGTTCGTTTGGCGTATGAAATGCCCAAATGAAGGTTTTAAAGTCAGTGGAAGCAGACAGTTTTTGGATATTAGCGGCTTGTATATCCAACTCTGATGGTCCAAAAATGACAAAATCATAAGGCTTTTCCGAGCTGAGTACTTGCTCGGTGTATTGAGTTTGAAGTGAGTGTTCAATCTGCCTAGATGTGAATTCATCAATCTCAAATTTAAGCTGTAAGGCAATCAATCTTTCCTTCAACGCGATGAAATTACGTATCCAAAAGTCAGAAATATCTGCACTTGGATAAATTAAAGCGATCCTTACGGGCTTTTCAGAAGATTTCGATACTAAAGAGATCGGCTCTCCGCTTACAGTTTCTTGAAATTTTTCAAGTTTTTCAAAATCATCGTCAGGCCTTTCCCCATAAGCGCTCACAGGCTCTGAAACCATAAAACAAGTAGTTAGGAGGGTAGGTAAAAGGATTTTATAATTTTGACCCAACATAAATGTTACCAAGTGTTTGAATGTTTATTAACAATATTATAAATATAGTAAGGTGATAATTTAAAGACTTTTATAGAGATGATGAATAGAACATTTCACTTTGCGAGTTTATTACTTGCTATCACTTGTAGCTCAACGAGTTTTGCAGGGTATCCAGAGGACGTATTTTTCAAATACGCAGAAAACAAAGTCACACGTGCTGTATCAAACCAAGTCACATGGGGAGGCCCAACGGAAGGCCCAGCCGTTCGCCATGAAAAGAACATTATTTTTGTTGCGTCTGATCTGCGCAACGGTGGTGTTTATGGCGTAGGTAAAGGTTTATCAGAAGCCATATCCAACATTGATTGGCACCTACGTTTTATCGACGGTCTAGGCTCTGAAGTTCGCCAAGGGGCAGCAATAAGAAAAGCGATAGGTTTTCAGCCAGACGCAATCGTACTTGGTGGAATTGATGCTGTCCGCCACCAAAAGATCTTAAAACAAGCTCAAGATTTAGGTATTACTATCATTGGTTGGCACGCGACGGAGTTAGCAGGTGGAAACCCTGATATTGGTCTCTTTACGAATATCACTACCGACCCATTAGATGTCGCTGAAGTTGCGGCCTTGCTTGCGATTGTTGACTCCAAGCAACAAGCAAAAATTGTGGTGTTCACAGACCCAAACTACGAAATTGCGATGATTAAGGCTAACGCTATGGTCGACACCATTAAACAGTGTCGTAACTGTGATGTTCTAGAGCTCATCTACCTACCACTCGATCAAATCGACAAAAAGATGCCTGCTACCTTAAAGATGCTGGATAAAAGACACGGCGACAACATCACGCATATTTTGGCGATAAACGACCTGTATATCGACTATGCCATCCCCTCTTTAGAATCTAACCAAGAAGAAAACAAACTGATTCCAAACAATATTTCTGCGGGAGATGGAAGCAAGGCCGCCTACAAGCGAATTAGCAAAGATCAGTTCCAATCGGCGACTGTTCCTGAGCCTTTATACCTGCAAGGTTGGCAAATTGTTGACGAACTCAATAGAGCATTCAATAGCATGCCACCCAGTGGTTATTCTGCGCCTGTTCACCTCGTAACGCCAAACAATGTCGCAGAGCTAATTAACAACGAAGCGACTGGTATTTATGACCCTAAAAATGGCTACCGCGAAGCGTATTTGAATATTTGGAAGCCACAATGAAACTGAATCAAATAAACATTACCCAGCGTTTCATCATCTCCAACTTCATTTCGCTACTCATCGTTAGCCTTGCTGTGATCATGGTGATTCGCTCTTTGTATTATGTTGAGTCGACACTTAAAAACGAAACCTCAACACACGTATCTGAGTTGATTGTGAATTCAGAGATCAGCCGCCGAGTTTTCACGCTTACCTCTCGAGTGAAACTGCTCGAACAAACCTTTTTGTTCAGTGAAAACACTTTGTCGGAAGAAGCATTTAACGTTGACTACCAACTTCAAAAACTCAGAGATCTATCGACCAATGAAGGGTTTTCACAAAAGATCGATGCGTTCATTGATAACTTCCATCGTTTCTTGGGTAGCTCGCTCGCACTCAATCGAATACTCAAGCAAACCAATCAAATTGATGCCACACTAGCGGCACAATTGAACCAATTGGAGTTTGCGATTGCCGACAGCAAGCTAAAACATCTCAACCAACATGACTTTATTCGTTATAACAACGAGCTCGATCTCATGAACATGTTGAGAGAGTCCTTTCTTACTTCTGGGAAAATGGTTGGTGATATACATAGCCGCATTACGCCAGAAACAGAAAAAGTGCTTTTGATTAAAGTCGAAAAAGAGCTCGACATATTCTTACTGCATCTAGAAAATGTTGATATTGAAACGACAGCTGTCACTAAACAGAAGAAGCGTATTCAGAAAACAGTTAAACGCTATAACGCAGCGTTGAAACGAATTCGTGCCAACCTAGAGCAACGCTGGCTGGTGATGGCTTCGCTTTTAGATGCGCAAAACGACTTACTCGAAATGGTCGAGAACACAGAATCACGCGTTCAGAATCAAGCATTGGCTCTTACCGCTAAATTGGAAGAAGAGATCGGCGAATCACGACTCAACGCCATTATGATCAGCCTCTCTGCGGTTATCTTGTCTCTACTACTGCTCAACTATGTGGTCAGGAATCACATTCAGAAACCACTAAATGCACTCAAGCACGGCTTTGACCGTTTAGAATCTGGCAGCTTAAGAGAACCTATCGCACTTGGCAGGAATGATGAGTGGTCTCATTTGGAAAAAGCCTACAACGACATGGCAGGAAGGTTGTCTGAAGCTTATCTAGAACTGACTGAGGAGAAAAAGAACTTCGACTTTCTCGCCCACCACGACCCATTAACAGGGTTAGCGAACCGACTGTTAGCCACAAAAAAACTGGATGAAGAGATCAAACGTTCACATGAACAGGCTTCCTGTTTCTTGCTCTTTTATTTAGATATCGACGAGTTTAAAACCATTAATGACTCTCTCGGTCATGGACAAGGTGACAACCTGCTTATCAATGTATCGAATATTCTAACGACCCTCGTTGGCATTAACGGTTTTGTCGCACGAATGGGTGGTGATGAGTTTATGGTCGTATTCTCTAACATCAGCTTGAGCGAAGGCGAACAGCTAGCAGAGCGTTTAAACCAATCACTTCGCAAGCCTTACTATACCGACGACAACTCAATATTTGTTGCAGCCAGTATCGGCGTATGTGAATACCCAACTCATGGCGCTAACGGTGAAACTTTAATTCGAAACGCTGACACCGCCATGTATCACGCGAAGCGCAATGGCAGAGACCAGTACCGCGTTTATGCCGATAAGATGACCCACGAAGTCAACGATATAATTGAAACCAACATGGGGCTGCATCAAGCGGTTGCCAATGATGAATTAGAAGTGTTTTTTCAACCAAAAGTCGATTTAGATTCGCAAGAGATCATTGGGGCAGAAGCACTTGTTCGTTGGCAACACCCGAAGCTAGGTCTGCTTTCACCCGTAGATTTTCTGGAAGTAGCAGAAAAGAGTGACCTGATTATCGACATCGATAAATGGGTATTTAAGAGAGTGGCGAAGCTGATTACTGAATGGCAACATTCTGGAATCAATTTGGAGGGGGTGACTTTCTCTATCAATTTCTCTGCACGAATGTTTTACATGACCGATCTTGCGGAACAACTGCAAGTCATACTCGACGAAACCGACTGCAAACCGCATCAACTACTACTTGAAATAACAGAAAGGGATATGATGCGAGATTTCGAAACCTGTTCGAGAACCATAGAAGTGCTTCATTCTCAGGGGTATAAGATCGCAATTGATGATTTTGGTACCGGTTATTCATCTCTTTCAGTACTAAAAAACCTCTCTGCTGACTGCGTCAAGCTAGACCGTAGTTTTATCGAAGACATCAACTCATCCAAGGTCGATTACGAGATCACATGTGCGGTATTAAAGCTTGCGCAGATACTTGATTTTTCAGTCATAGCAGAAGGGCTTGAAACACAAAGCCATGTCAAAACGTTACGTCAGATAGGTTGTAAATACGCGCAAGGCTATTTCTTTGCTCGACCATTGCCGATTGATGATTGGATCTCTTACTTTATGGGAAATAATAGTTTAACAAGCACTCGCCTCACCGGAACAAAAAGTTAATTTTGAGAAGTTTCTACTCCCCTTCAGGCCCCAGCATAAGTGAGCATCAGGGGCTACATCGCTCTTGTATGAGTAAAAAATGCACAGGTGACATACTCAGCAATTAGGTTTAAGTTAAGTTTCGGTGAATTTTACCAAAAGGAGAGAAGGTAACTTGAAAAACTTCGTTTTGCGTGCAATCGTAAAGTGTCTCACCCTAATAACTGTATGATTATGAAAATATTTAAATCTATTGCGCTGCTCTCTTGTATGGTCGCAGCTCCACAAGCATTAGCTGACGTAAAAATTGAAGTTCCTTCTAGCGCAGATGCTCTAGTTGAAGTGTTATCGGTTAATGAAGCTAAACCTGCTCTTGAGGGTGGTTTTTTCTCTTCAAGCAAAACGATCACCGTACCAGACGGTGTAAACCAAATCGTTTTTCAATATCAGCTTGCTTTTAGTCAAGGTAAAGACCGTGAGTTTGTCGATAGCGACGCAATTATTGCTACTTTTGATGTTACAGACACAACAGTAACGTTCGATATGCCTAAGTTCCGCAACGCTAAAGAAGCAAGAAAAGGCTTTCAGAACCTAGATTGGAAATTGGTTGATGAGAACCAAAATGCAATCAGTGTTAAGCAAGACAAATTAACCAAAGATGGCATGCAGATTGGCCGTAAATACCCTCAAGAAGCGAAAGAATACAACCGTACAGGTGGTATTGCCGCATTAACTACAGGTGCAACAGCCGCTACAGTTGTTCAGCCAGTAACGCTACCAGCAAAATTTGATAGTAACGCGTCTAATACGGCCGAAGAAATGTTGTACTTCTGGTATGAAAAAGCCGACGCTGAAACCAAGCAAAAATTCAAAGAGTTCGTGAACAAGTAAGCCCTATTTGTTGATCGTCTTAATATAAAAGCTGGCATTCAATCACCAGCTTTTTTGTATCAATTTTATGGTCACTACCTTTCCGCATTCGCCCTATTAGTGCGCGTTTGCACTATGCGTTCTCAGGAGAAAACACTTCTCCGTCGATTTCAATTTGCCATACCATCCCATCAATTCATACTCAGCAGTAAGTAAGCTTAGTGTCTTGATATTCTGGTTTTTATCCACTCACCTATCCCGCACACTTTGCATTCCAACACGGCTATGTTCATAACAACACGATTTACTCAAAAGTAATTTTATAAATATTAGGTAGAAGTTATCTGTCCAAAAACCTTATGTATGTTCCCAAAAGAACGCAATCCTGCAGTTTACCCATAAAGTTGTAGGTACTTGTTTTCAACCATTTAGCGAAAAGCATACGCTACTGGGATCTTATCTCCGCAACTGGCGCAAGGTTACACCGCTCAGCAATGTGCTGACATTCTGTTTTTAAGCCTAAGAACGATCAAATCACACAAATATCGAATGTTAGATCTCCTCAAACCGATAATCATACGGAGCTAATCCAGTTCATGCTTCGTAATGGCGTTGGTATTGATAACCCATGAGTGCTTATTACCAAGAACAATGCCCGTGCTAGTTAGTCAACACATGTTAACTAGCAACAAAAGTAAAAAGCCCTCAAACTTCTGCGGTTTGAGGGCTTTATTGTTTTATTGCTTTACAGCAGTAATTTAATTCTTATTCAGATTATAATTTCAATCACCTAAGGCGAGTTCAAGATGATAGATATTCAGGCTTTATTCTCGACATCAGCAACATATCAATGTACTTGCCGTTTTTGAAGGTACTCAATCGCTTAGTCCCCTCCAACTGAAAACCTACGCGTTCGTACAACGCAATCGCAGCGTGGTTATCGGCATGAACCTCTAACTCTAGGCGGACGAGGTTTAACCAGTTATCCGCCTGATTGATGGCTTCTTGCATCAAGCCTTTACCAACCCCTTTTCCGTGAACATCCGGATGGATGGCAATAGCAAGCCCTGCGCAGTGTCGATCCCTTACTTTAGTTGTCATAAACAAAGTGATGTGGCCTACGACTTTCTCGGGCGATTCAGCGACTAGAGTAAAATGGTCTGAATGACCAAATAACCGATCCACTTGATCTGAACTTAGGTATGGTTTTTGTGACGTGTTTGCTGAAATCGAAGGACGGCGATAAATATCGAATAAATCTTGGCTATCCGTTGCTTCTAAATGTCTAATTTTTATTTCCAAAGCGCTTCCTTACTATCTGATCTTTTTAACTGAACGACTTTCATACTACGGATAGCAACGAGCACCTACAACCTTAAAGATTATAAGTGCTCGAAATACTTAAACAGATAATAACCTCAACAAAATCGGAACGTTATACAACGCCTTGGAATATCTAACTCTTAGAACTTATAGTCGATACCGACGCTCGCGAGTGCCTGTTCAGAATTATAGAAGTCGATATTGGAATCAATCGCTCTTAGACCAAGTAAGGTGATAAACGACCAATCTTCATAACCCATCAACCCACCAAACTCATACGCTAAAAACGCACCGTACTCGTTCTCTTCACGAGTTTTCCCATAAATTGGATTGGCTTGATCGTACTGACGATCATTCGCATCTAACGTAAAAACAAAACCGTGACGGCCAATTCTCTTAGCGTAGTTTAGCTCAATACCGTAGCTATCAAAGCTGAGTGCACCGCCTTCAGCGTCTGAATTGAAATACACCATAGAAGGCACTAACAAACCGGCCTGATTAGGCAATATAAAGCGATAACCTGCTTTAGCGTACAGATAGGTTCTTTCTCTATCTAATAGCGCTGCGTCTTGTGCCGCTATGGGTTGGGTACCTAGAGTGCCCGATAATTCATCATCAACATCAGATTCACCAATCGCGAAATCCGTTTGGAAGGCCGTTCCACCAATATTGGTCAGTTGTAGTCGTCCTACATTACCTTTTACATCGGTTTCGTTTCGATTGACACCAACGGCGTATGGATCAGACCAAGCTTTACCAGAGATAAGCGTTGGTAACACGGAAACATCTAATATGGTGCCGCCAGAGAGTTGATGTCTGTAACCAATCTCAAAGGCGATGGTACCGGTTGCGATATCCTCTCGAGTGGTACCGGCATAAACTTGGTGAGTAAGGGATTCACCAAAGGTGTATTTAACGGTTCCGAGAAAACCAAGCAAACCTTGATTCTCACCGTCACCTTCCATGGCATTGGTTGCTTGATTTGCGTCTTGTTCGGTACTCAAATTACTGCTGTCAGAATCGAACCCAGCCAAGACACTAAAGTTCCCACTAAAGCCCTCACTGGGAGCTAATCCACTGTACGCTGGCATAGAAATAGCCGCGGAAAGTACTACAGGCAAAAAAGGCCTCATATTCACCTCCACTAGTTGAATAATCACCCATTAAATATACGTACAAAATTGGAATTACAACAAGTATTTAACCTCTATACATCCCCACTTTGTTGAGTTTTCGGGAGACTACAACGTCTACAGCGCGACGAAGGCATGATCTATCGTGCTTGGACATTCGTAATTAGCCTCGGAAATAACGGAAAAACTAAAAGGAACCCAATATGTTTAAGAACTTATATAAAAGCCTGTCGCTGTTCGCCGCATCACTTCTTTTATCAACGGCTGTCCATGCTGACCATCATGGTATGAAAAAAGACATCGTGGGCGTGGCAGTAGAAAACGGCTCTTTCACAACGTTAGTGGCGGCAGTAAAAGCGGCAGGGTTAGTGGATACACTGAAAGGAGAAGGTCCTTTTACTGTTTTTGCACCAACAGATGAGGCGTTTGCCGCTCTACCGGATGGCACAGTAGACATGTTATTAAAGCCGGAAAATAAAGACAAACTGGTCGCAGTACTCACCTACCATGTAGTGCCAGGAAAAGTAATGGCTGAAGATGTGGTAAAACTAGACAGCGCAGTCACCGTACAGGGTGAGCCAGTAACAATTAGTACTGACCGTGGTGTTGTAATGATCAACAAAGCTCATGTCGTAACGGCAGACGTTAAAGCGAGCAACGGCGTGATACATGTCATTGACGCTGTGCTGTTACCTAAGTAATAGACAACCAATGGTCGTTAAATGAGATTTAGGAGGTGTGGCAATGTCACGCCTTTTTCTATTCGAACAGTAGATTTGGGCTTATTACTTTAGATAGTAATTTGATATTGGGTTATACAAACAGTCGGCCAAATATCAGGAACGCGGCCACTGAGACCACTTTGGTAAACACCACCACCCAAATACAGTCACCAATACTCGAATGGGTTGCCTTCCCAAGTAGAAATACGAACAGTATAAGCCCTAGAGCCCCCTCCCCCCCACTGTCGGGATCATAGAGACTAAAGATACGATAATCGCTATCGTTAGAAGAGACTTAAAATCCGCCACCACAAACGACATCTTAGATGCAATGTACATACAACATGCCGTGACTAGCGCATCCATAACAAATGCTAAAGCTTCGATTCCCACGTAGTACTCTCACTCTTTTCAATCGAACCGAATAGTACATTGAAATTAAAGAGGAAATCTTAAGACATTTGTAAAAACATCATCAACATTTGTCCCACAATTGAGACTTAGAGGAGATTTTGGCAATCATTTTCGAGATTTATTCTTTGGCATTCTCATATTTATGCCCGAATAAACAAAGGAATGAATTGATGACAAAAGAAAAGAATGAAATAACCACGACGAAGAGCGGAAACAAACCAGAGACCCCGGCTTGCAGAGCTAGCACTCCGATTGCAAAAGAAAACATCGACACTAATGTATATATTTTTAATCTACTCACATGAATCATGAACAACACTCCTTGTATTCATTCAATCTTTAAGATTAGACAAATTGGCTGGCACACAATTTGAACTCATCGACAATATCAGTAGATCAGCAAAATTTACCCTTAAAAAGGTTTAATAATCCTTTTAGGCCTGTTCCTCTTCACAATCTTCGCTCTTAACGTAAGCCTAATTGTCGACAACCTTTTCCATCACGAAATTCGTCAGCGTTACTCCACGCATATCGACTTGCTGATCATTCACTACTTTAAAACCCATACGCTCATAAAATGGCTTCGCAGTGATACTTACCTCCGAGAAGTATCTTGATACCCCACGAATTTGCCCAATCGTGAATACATGCTCCATCAGCGCTCCGCCAACACCTCGCCCTTGATATTCATGATGGCAAAAAAAATGGTCGACTAAACCACTTGGCTGTAGGTCAGTATAGCCAACAATATGACCATCTAACTCTGCGACAAAAGGTTTTAACCCGTCCATACGCTTTTGCCATAATGCAAAGTCAAAACCACTTGGTGCCCAAGCCTCGACTTGCTCTTGAGAGTAATCTCGTATGTTCACGTTGCGAACCGTGTAGAAAAAGATCTCCCATAGCGCTTTAGCATCACTTTCTTGATAATTTCGAATTCTAACCACACTATCTTCCTTTGATCGCTTTAAGATTCTAACTATTGGATATAGTCACATATCAGTTAACACAGAGCTGTATTAGGACACTCACTATTCCCGTTAAAGGATACGTGTCACTGATGGGTACTTTTCTGAAGCAAACTCATGATAAATGTCCGCTAAATAACGCGCTAACTCTTCCTCTGCTAAACCAGAAAGTATGATCACGTCATAGACTCGAGCACACGTCATAGACTCGAGCACGTATCGATGTTTCCGATTCTCGATAAAGTAGCCACTCTTCGTTTTGCCTCTGTACCGACATTTTCTGATGAAAAACACGAAATTTTAGCCACATACGCACTTTTATCTCTAGCTAAAAATTAACAATAAAACACCGCAAGCCATATCGTCACAGAGTCTTTGTCGGTACCTATAACCTTATGCTTTTCACCCGCGGGAATATTGAGGTAGCCCCCTTTAGACAAAGTAACAATGCGACCATCAGCAAATTCGATTACGCCTTGCCCCTCGAGCACTAGAACCCATTCATGCTCATCTTGATCGTACCAACCCTCTTCAGGAGAACTGTGTCCATGTGAAAGTATCCTCTCTATTCGAACATTGTCATTTGCTATCAAGTCATTGAATATTTCATTGGGTATCGACGAAGGGATATCCGCATAGATATTTGACATAGACTCTCCTAATTTTCTCTGAAGCCTGGTGATGATTAGCAGTGTGTATACTAAGCCGTGACATTCTTTCTGAAGTAAAAGCGATAGTAGCCAAGCAAGTTACTGCCAAGAAATAAGGCCTCCATAACAACCGCGGTTGGAGAGCCAACTAAGTAATTATGAACAAGCCAAAAACTGGTGCCGATTATCATTAGCTCTCGAAGTCTACGGTCATCCTTGTTAAAAGCAGCGAATGTTTGGAACATTGATGCACAGCAACCCAATACGCTCATTAATCCTGAGAAAGTAAAGGCTGTCGCAACCACAGACAGTGAACAAAACAGATATTTGAACTTAGATGATGCGGAAAACACACTCGTTAAATAACGAATAGTTGCAATAATCAACAAGCATGCTGCAGTCCACTGTTCTAGCAGAATAAAGTGGCTTGAAATCAGTACCCCTGCGCAGAATAAGCAGGTTACGATCTTCTTCCTCTCCTTAAATTGGAAAGACATAAGATCAAAGCAAATCGCAATGGCGACTAAAGCTTGAGACAAATAAAAAGCTGACACTGTGATTCCTTTTACAATATTCGGACGGGTTCAATGCAACCTCTCGAAATAAAACTGCCATCACATCAACAACCTAGCCCTTACCTTTCCTAACAACGAGTCCGCTAAATTTTTAGCACGCCGCTAATCACCGTTTTGGCTGAACCCACTAACTTTATTCGACCATTCGCCAATAACTCAGTCGATACATAGCCCCCGCGACGAGAAGCTTGGTATGCACGAAAACACAATTTGTTGAGTTTATCAGCCCAATATTGCGTTAAAGCGCAATGTGCCGACCCAGTAACAGGATCTTCATTGGTCCCGACCCAAGGGGCGAAATATCGAGAAACAAAATCGAGATCTGTGCTTGATGATTGGCTCGTCACTAGCACGCCTCTGCCTGCCATTGTTTTTAAAGCATCAAAATTCGGAGAGAGTTCCAATAGCACTTGCTCATCAGCCACCTCGATAAACTGCTTAGTATCAAATTCCATGAATGATACGACTTGGTCTTGCGCTATACCCAAATGCTCCAAGAGAGCTAATTCAGGCTCTGCACGCAACAACTGAGTACTAGGGAAATCTAGCTCGATAGTTGATTCGCAAACCGTAGCAGTTAACTCCCCAGACAAAGTACGAAAAACAACTTTGTCGCCAACCTTGGCTAACCCCTGCTCTTTCATCACATGCACAGTAGCCAGAGTGCCGTGGCCACACAACTTAACTTCCACTTCTGGCGTGAACCACTTTAGCGACATGGTATCCAGTGCGAGGAAAGCCGTCTCAGGTACCGCCATCTCTTCTGCAATAGATAACATCAGCGACTCATCTAGTAACTCTTGGGAAATGCAGACAACTGCAGGGTTACCTTTGAAAGCTTGGGTAGTGAAGGAATCCACTTGATACATTTCTAGTTCCACAAGAGCTCCATTTCTAAGTTTAAGTTTCAAACAGTGCTCACAATAAGCACAAAGCTCCTTTGCTACAAGTCATTCCTCAAAACTTTTTAAACCAACAACTAAAACCAATAAGGCGCTGATAAAAAAGAATTATATTCAGCTCTTAGCTACGCTTGCTTTATGGTCAACTCAATAGCAACTTACCCCACCATTAGCATTCACGGAGTTAAAAAATACTTAAATGTTAAAAGCCTTACTACACACGTTTAAGGGTAACCATTGAACACAACCGTTATTCGCACACGCGAAATGCATTAGGTTGAATTTAAATTAGTCACTTAAACTTGAAGCATGTCGCAGATATTGAGCTAGGATTAAGTTAGGCAAAGTAGGAAAGGAATCCTTCTGTGAAATCAATTTATGTTTCATTTCTCGCCTCAACCGCCCTTTTGAGTGGATTGGTATTTGCTCAGAAGAACGAAAATTATCTCTACAACTGGGATGAATTTCTGTCTGACGATGTGATTCAACCACTGAACGGACACTTAAGTGATTTCTTTAAAGCAGCAAGCTTCTAAAACGACCTGTAAAGTAACGCCACCATATACAGATTCTCATTCACTCCATGGAAGCGCTGTTGTGATTTCAGTTTGAGGTAACTGCAGGAGCTGCTCTCGGCTTAACTCATGTTTTTGTCCTAAATGGTCAAAGACAATTAGATTTGCTGATGCAAAAATGGGAAATGAGCACAAGTAAAGGAAGGCAAGAAGAGTAGTTCTCATTAAAACTCCACTTAAAGAGGTCACTAAGTTGAGTCTAGTTCAAATTGTATGTCTGACTCACCTAACCATGGCTTAATTTGTCTAGAACATTCACTCATATCCGCCCAAACCGTATTGCGAAGATCAACAGAGCCTTTTAAATAAAACAAGCTCTTTTACTCACTCAGTAATCCAATTCCCCGTGTGAATACGTAGTGACTAATAAAATTGACAAGAAATATGGGGCATTTAGTAGCGATATTCCGTGACACCGCATAATCTTTAATCGAACGTAAGTCATTTTAAGAGCCCGATTAATTGCTGTGAGCCACTACAAATATCACCAGCTTTTTTGTCTAACTCTCTTGAGTCACTTACTCAATTCATAATCAAGGGAATCGATAATGAGTTTAAATAAGCGAAAGTTTAACCCCATGACGGCACTGTCTACCCTCTTAATGACGTTGGTCATGTTTCCTGTTTCAGCTGAAATTAACCAGGAACAATATGAATTAGGTAAGCAAAAAGCCAAGGTGTGTATGACTTGCCATGGTGATGACGGCATATCAACGCAAGACCCCTACCCAAATCTTCGTGGGCAAAAAATGGGCTACCTGATCTCATCGTTAAAAGATTACCAAACAAGAGAACGAACCAGTGGACTGGCGGTTCTTATGCAACAACAAGCTGACACGCTATCAGACCAAGACATCCGAGATATTTCTTATTTCTATTCGAACCTCGGTAGCGAATCAAATTCGGTGAGCGACTCTAGCGCAATCAGCAATTAAAATCCTAGGCAAGGAGCCTTGTTATGGAACAAGTGACAACGCAGTACAGCATTAAGGTGGTGAAGTACTTTACTATTGCTTCCCTAACTTGGGCTATTTTAGGCATGATCATCGGTGTGATACTCGCCGCACAGCTGTATTGGCCCATCTTAAACTTCGACTCAGAATATTTTCAATTCGGTAGGCTCCGTCCCTTACACACCTCTGGCGTAATATACGGATTTGTCGTCAATATCCTGATGGGTACATCATTGTACATTGCTCAGCGAACCGGTCACTGTGAACTCTTCAACAAGAGCTTGTCATGGATGGTCTTCTGGGGCTGGCAGCTTGTGTTACTACTGGCACTCATTTCTCTACCCGCGGGTTACACCACTTCAAAAGAGTACGCAGAACTAGAGTGGCCAATTGATTTACTTATTGTACTTGTTTGGGTGCTTTATGCTGTGTTGTTTTTTGGCACTATAGCCAAACGAAAAGTCGACCACATCTTTGTGGCAAACTGGTTCTTTGCAGCGTTCATTATCGTGATCGCGATGATCTTCATCGTCAACAACCTCGCAATGCCAGTTTCGGCAATGAAGTCCTATTCTGTCTTCGCAGGAGCTCAAGATGCCATAGTACAATGGTGGTGGGGACATAACGCAGTAGGGTTCTTGCTGACGGCTGGCGTCATCGGTATGAACTACTACTTCATACCTAAAGCGGCTGATCGCCCTATCTACTCGTACCGATTGTCCGTGATCCACTTCTGGGGCTTAGTTGGCTTCTACACTTGGGCGGGTACTCACCACCTCATCTACTCTTCCGTTCCGGTGTGGGTACAGAACATTGGTATCGTGATGTCGCTGATCCTCTGGTTACCATCGTGGGCGGGTGCGTTTAACAGCGCGATGACTCTACTGCAAAACAAAGAGAAACTTAAGTCCGACTACATTCTATTATTCTTCTTTTCGGCCATTCTCTACTACTGCTTAGCGACATTCGAGGGCCCACTGCTCGCGATTCGCTGGTTTAACATGGTTGCACACAACACGGAATGGATCATCGGTCATGTACACTCTGGCGCGCTAGGCTGGGTGGGTATGTCTGGTATCGCTGTGTTCTACTACTTTATTCCACGATTGTGGGGAAAAACCGACCTCTGGTCACCAAGTCTTTTAAAGTGGCATTTTTGGCTCGCACACGCAGGTGTGGCTATCTATGCTGTCGCGCTTTGGGTAGCTGGCGTTGGTGAAGGCTTTATGTGGCTCACTCAAAATGAAAACGGAGAGCTGGTATATAGCTTCGTTGAAGCCATGAATTTCAAAGCACCATGGTTATTCTTACGCTTCTTTGGTGGTGCTCTATTCGTACTTGGCTTGTTCTTAATGGCACTAAACCTTTACAAAACGGTGCGTATGCCAGCAGAGCTTGATGTTAAACGTACAGCAAATGGGGAGGCATAAATCATGAGTAAAGACTTTACCCACTCGTTGGTCATTCTAATTTTAACGACCGTAGTTGTCGCCTCGTTCTCACTAGTAGTTTGGGTGGTCCCAAACATCGTTCGAGGGGATGATATCGCCAAAAACAGCCTCGCTGTGCCATTAACCGCTATCGAGCTAGCTGGCCGAGATATCTACATCAGCGAAGGCTGCCACGTCTGTCACACGCAAATGGTGCGCCCTCTTGACCCAGAAATCAAACGTAACGGACGTCCAAACCAAGAAGCAGACGACATATATGAGTTTCCTAACTTGTGGGGATCTAAACGTACTGGTCCTGACTTAACCAATTTAGCAAGAAAATACTCTGACCAATGGCATGTGATACATCTGATCAACCCTAGACAAGTAGTGCCTACTTCTATAATGCCATCTTACCCTTGGCTGTTTGAACAAACACTCACGGGAGATAATATCAGTGCGAAAATGGAGGTATTACGTACGCTAGGTGTTCCGTATACCGACCAAGAAATTGGTGATGCAAGACTACAAGTTAGAGGAAAAACCAAAGGCGAAGCCTTAATCCGATACCTGCAAAGCCTAGGTAAAGATACGTCACAGGAGGTATCACAATGAGCACATTTTGGAACTTATGGGCGGCACTTTTAACCGTAATATTCTTTGTTCTAATGGTATCCGTCGTCGTAAAATACTGGCGTAGTAATCACAAGGCTGACGAAGACCACACCGTTGGCACCTTCGACGGTATTGAAGAGAAAGATGCGCCGCCACCTAAATTACTGTTTGTCAGTTATGCCGTCGCTTTCTCGCTCTCCGCAGGCTACCTCGTGTTATACCCCGGGGTCGGAGAATGGAAAGGCTTAGTCGATTGGCAGCAAAGTGACGATAAACTCAGTTCGCCTACCACGACCCTTGATGAGCAGTTTCAACAAACAAGCGAAACCACTTTGGCTGGGTTAGCAGAAATACCTTATATCGTAAACAGTGGGCAAGTCCTATTCCAGACCCATTGTGCCGCTTGCCACCGAGATAACGCTCAAGGGCAAAAACACTTCCCTAACTTGATTGACCAAGAATGGTTATATGGAGGCAGTGATGAAGCCATTATTCACTCTATTGCCAAAGGGCGAAACGGTGCCATGCCGGGTTGGAGTGAAATCATGCGCCCAGATGAAGTGGCAAAAGTCTCTTACTATCTAGCGTCATTGAATCAACGCCACACCGATGTACCTGAAGTTAAGGTCGAACTCGGTAAAAGCTTGTTCGTCCAATACTGTTCGTCTTGTCACGCCGATGGCACGCTTGCCAATCCTGAGCTTGGCATTCCTGACCTATCCGATGACAAATGGTTACACGGAGGTAGTATTGAAGAGATTCAACATACGATTAACTATGGCTTGAACAACCTGATGCCAGCGTTCGATAACCAACTTACCGAAAATGAGATATTGGCTCTAGGCGCCTACATCCGACATGCAGGAGAAGCTGAACAACAGAGGGTTGCAAGCTTGAACTCAGAGTCAGTTGAGCGCGGGGAGTACTTGGCGCATGCTGGCGACTGTGTCGCTTGTCACAGCGCGGAAGGTGGTGAACCCTTTGCTGGAGGTCTACCCTTCGTCACTCCTTTCGGCACAGTTTATTCGACCAACATAACTCCTCACACTACCGAGGGGATTGGAACCTATGATTTCGACGACTTCAGAGCCGCGTTGGTTGATGGCAAAGGTAAAGATGGATACCTGTACCCTGCTATGCCTTACACCTCGTATCAATACCTGACTGACCAAGACATGGTCGATTTATGGGAGTACATGCAATCCATCACAGCTGTACCAAGACGTAATGACGACAACAGTATGATGTTCCCGTCGAATATTCGCCTAGGTCTGCTTGGCTGGAATATCGTATTCATGGATACCGATCCGGTTGACTATCAAGTACCAGAGGAACTCAAAGATAAGGTTGATGACGTCGAGAAGTGGCAACAAGGTAAATACTGGGTTGCAGGGCTTGGTCACTGTTCTGAGTGTCACACGCCTCGTAACATTGCCCAAGCATTGATACCGGAGCGAATTTTCCAAGGTAACTTAATCGATGGTTGGAATGCACCTGACATCACCGCAAACGAGCTATATATCGATGGCTGGGATGAAAAAACACTCACAGACTTCCTACATACAGGTCACTCAGACAAAGGCACGGCTTTCGCTGGTATGGCTGACGTAGTGAAAAACAGCCTAAGTTTGATGTCGCGCGAAGATATTGAATCAATGTCGTACTACTTACTTAATGGTGATATCAACAATACTATAAGCAGTAACGCGATACCGTTAGAGCCGAAAGGCTTTGATGAAGAGTCATACACCGCAGAGATCTACACGACTTATCGCCAAACCTGTGGTGCGTGTCATGGTGACGATGGTAAAGGGCGAGACCCTATTGCTCCTACCCTGCTAAACAATGGCATCATCATGCACAGAGATCCATTCAACACCATTGCGGTAACGGTCAGGGGCTTACAACCTACTTACCTCGACAAAGACAGAAACTTCATGCCAATGGCGAGCTTTGAAGATGTCTTATCGGATCAGAGGCTAGCTGAGCTGATCACTTTCGTCCGATTACATTTAGGTGATAGAGACGAACCTGTCACAGCAGAGCACGTTCGAGAAGTGAGGGAAACTCTAGAAGCAGCGGGTTATGCTGGTGGCTTACATACTACACCAGACATGTATGACCGAAGAGATAACAACATCAACATCCGTTAGCATTAACTCAATTTATCGAAGCTAGAAAAAAGGAGATCCTAGTGTCTCCTTTTCTTTTGCGCTTTAGACGCCCTTTGTTACTACAACACAGTTATTACTAACTGATTACACAATTAAGCAGACTTGAACATAATGCGATCGATCTCGCAGAACAAAGATGACACCAAGTGCATAATGTGCAAAATTTTATAATGAGTTACTAAGGACTAATATGGATACAACTACACTCATCTACGATACGTTGGAAGGTCTATCGAGCGCTAAGCCACATCAACACGCTCAAATCCGCCAAAATCTATATAACCATCTAGATCTATCATTTGAGAAGCAGTTGGCCTTGTATTCATCCGTTCTTGGTCCAGCAAGTGCTGGTAGATTGACCGATTTAGACAGTGCGGTAATGTCTGCGCGCAAGATTGTTGGCCTAGATGACAACTGATCTGTCGTCCAAGTGAATTTTGAAAAAACGCTGCCTTATGCAGCGTTTTTTTATGCTTCAATTTGCCGCAGGTAGAACTT
The DNA here is from genome assembly GCF_001635455.1 of Vibrio sp. HI00D65. Taxonomy (GTDB): domain Bacteria; phylum Pseudomonadota; class Gammaproteobacteria; order Enterobacterales; family Vibrionaceae; genus Vibrio. The sequence goes on along the minus strand of NZ_LWEH01000005.1, from coordinate 25,497 downwards.
ACCACTGTTGACTATTCTCAACACTCTAGCCGGACGAATAGCAATTTAGAGTAATAATCTCTAGCGCTGATATGTGCAATTTGTCGAAATTTTCAAGTTACGACCATTCTCATTTGGTTAATCTTATGTTCCATTTTTAACAGGTGTGTAACGACAATAATGGCGCTAATGTTAGTAGCACGTTAACCACAAAGCGGATGGAAGAATGATGAGAGTACTTATTGAATACACACAGACAGGCAAATATCGTGATCAAGCTTGGGAAGCACTAACCATTCGCTCGAAAGGCGAGATTCAAGCTGTGACCCCATCTTACGCGGCTCAACTAATCGAACAAAATCGCGCCTGCTTAACCACAACAGAACATCAAGATATCGTCATCCAACCTTAATGGCTTATTGAGCTACCCCTCCTAGTTCCTTAAATCGAATAGTTCGATGACCTAACAAAAACGCTGCACGGATGCGGCGTTTTCTTTTTCTGACGTCGCTTATTTTTAACGCCTTTATTTCAGATAAGGCTAGCGAAATTACTTTGGCAGATTCTCTAATGCTTCAACCATGGTCATCAGTTTGTCTACGATTCTTTCGCCGTCTGCCCGTAAGCCGTTGTGCTCATATTCATTAGTGATCCACGCTTTTGAGTTTGGAATGTTCGCCAGTGTTTCAAGGCTGTAATCAAGTTCAACGTACATATCGTCGGCATAAACAGCACACGCCATTGGCACAGTATTCTTGCCAAGCTGCTCTGCGTTATACAAAATGCCCCAATTTGACTTCTCAGCTAAGATATTCGCCGCTTCACGCAGTGGCTTCAAAGTTTCTAGTTGATCAAACATCCATGGGTAGACCATCTCGCCAGTAAACCTGAATTCACCACCCGATTGATAGTTAAAGTGTGGATACTGCTCGCGAACTCGGTGAGCCGACCAATTTGATGCTGTCCCTTGGCAATAGATCGATTCATGTAAAATCGCATAGATTGGGTTGGTTAGGTAACCCTGCTCTTGTTGCATTTGATTTAAGAAGCTGTAGCTCAGCTGCTTTTTACCATTTGCTTCAACAAACGCACTCTCTAATGTGAAGTACATAGGAAGGTTTGCCGCGCCAGCACCAAGGTTAATACCAATCAATTGGAATTGTTCAACAGTAAATACCTGACCGTTTGGTAGCTTCACTTCATTGTTAAGCAGATAATCAGAAATCTCGCGACACATGGCTTGTGCTTGTGGGAATTGAGCAAAGAAGGCTCTGTTCTTATCTTCAACACGCTTATAGGTCGCGCGGTAGACATCGTCAGCTTCACGTTCAATAGACGGGATACCGCCCGTGACATAGCAGCGTTGCAAGCTTTGCGGGAACAGCGACAAGTAGCTTAGAGTACAAAAGCCACCAAAGCTCTGGCCAATTGTCGACCACTGCTTAACACCAAATTTTTCACGAATCGCTTCCGCATCACGAACAATGTTGTCGGCTCTAAAGTGCGTTAGATATTCAGCTTGTTGCTCTGGAGACAAATGCGCCAAGGTTTCATGGCTGATTACCGTACTATTACCGGTACCGCGCTGATCGAGAAGCAGAACGCGGTAGTTTTGTAACGCACGTTTTATCCAACCGGATTCTCCACTCACTCGTGGTGAAGGAAAACCTGGGCCACCCTGAAAGTAAATAAGCCACGGGAGCTCTTGGCTGTCTTTTGCTAGATCGACCACTTCACGAGCAAAGACTTGAATCTGCTGTCCACCTTTCGCTTGATAATCGAGTGGTAGTTCAAAATAGTGCTGACGATACAGGGTGGTTCCATCTATAAACTTAGCTTGCACGCTTCATTCCTTTTTATCTGATTCTAATGTCATCGGTACGAATAAAAGTGGCGCCCTTTGGCACACATAGTTAGCAAGATACGCATAGTAGCTCTTAAATGAAACCGTTTGTTTAGCATGAATGTGAAGGTGCTTCATTTGATTGCTTAAGGAGTGTTCGTATCGTAACAACCTGTGTCAAAACAGCGTGTGTTTGAGGCTTTATCAAGGAATGAGTAAATAAAGAAGCTGGAAAATAAAAAGAGCTTAACGAGGTGAGGATACGTTAAGCTCTTTTGGTGTTGTCTGATGTTTATCTTGCGCTAAATTCAATCCGCTATGAGGCTACTAACTCTCCTGCCCCTTGAATTGAACGCTGGCTATTTTCAACGAGAATCGCCGTGGCGGTTTCTTTTAATGTCGCCCACTCTGCGTCGTTGACCTCAATGCCATCACGCCACGCCTCTTCTTGTGTCTTAAATAACGACTCAGACGTGACATGCGTTTGGTAGCCATCTGACAAGCGTTCGATATCGAAATCCTGGACGGATAGTTCGATGGTCATATTATGGATATGTTCGTCCGATGTCAGAGGCAAATCTGATAAAAACAGCTCTGGAGCAACGCAACCACGGTTAAGCACATACAAGGTGCTCTTAGGGTTTGAGCCATTGTCCCAATGTGCAGTGCACGCAATACCTTTCGCTGCTAGTTTTACAAGCTCACTGTAGGCTAACCAGCGGTTGTGGCAGTTGTTTAGCTCAATCTTAAGCGATTTATTGCCGACCATTTTTTCAATCGCGTAATCCATCACGACAGGAAGGTGACACGCCAAGCTTGCCTTATGTAAGTCAACTTCGACCGTGTTATCGCTTGTCAATTGAATATCAACTGGGCAGTCGTTCTCTAGACCGATAAAGTTGCTCGCATTATTAAAATGACGCACACCATCCAAGCCTACCATTTGCAAATCAGCCACCATGTTCGCTATTACATCGGCTTCACCACATGTACGACGCATCCCTAAAAAGGCTTTGTTGACGGCCGCGACCAGTTCATTGTGAGAAACGATCATAGCGATTTACCTCCATGTTGAGCATTGATATGTGTAGGAACGTTATGTGAGCCTGCAAGCTCCGCTTCACTCGGCAACAGTGGGAATACCCACTCGTCTTGATGAATTTCGTCAAGCAACGGCGCCCCTTGGAAGAAAGTCACGCGAACCCAACGATCAGAGCGCGGATCAAACTTAGTTGCACCAAACATCGCTAACTTGCAACGTAACAGATGAATCGGCAGCGACGCTTTATGAAGCACATTCATTTGAATGTCCCCCATCGCTTTGTTGCCCAGTGTCCATACGCGGCGAGCTATAGCACGATGCTGTGGCTGTTTTACTAAGAACTCGGCTAATGAGAGCTCCGGCGTAAACTGCAATAAAGCATGGTACAAGCGGTAAGCTTGACGAGCGATATCTAGCGGCAGTTCACGCTCTTCACCCAGCTCTTCCCCTCGAACACCGAGCCTTGGCTCTTCTTTGTCTTGAGAGCGATACCAGAACCAGTAGTTGTTTTCTGCTTTAGTAAAGTCGGTTGTGATTGCCCAACGGTACTTTTCTTCTAAGATCACCAACAGATCTTGTATCTTCTTACCGCTAGGAAGTGACAGTGTCTCGCTACAATTCATCTGCTCCTGATGGGCGTCCACTAAATCCGGGTACAACTCCATCAAGCATGAGATAAGGACTTCTTGGGCTTCCATACTCATGTGCTTAGATTGTTCAACTAACTGCGCCCATGTATCACATTGGCTGACAGACGCTTCTAGCGATTGCTCTGCGTGCTTCAACTCATGCACAGCAGCTTTGTTCAGCTCTTGCTGATTTTCATTGATGGTAACGACTTGTTCTAAATGACAAATCGCTTTTTTAACTAATGTACGTATTGGCTTGATCAACGTCGTATCCGTGTGATTAGCCAACACGTCAGCTAATGCATGCTCACGGGTTGTCATCCATTGGTCGACAATACTTGGGTGGTTAATCAAAAATGGCGCCATGCCTAAACCTGTAGCATTACCCACACCTAGATAGCGTTGTAAGCCTCTATGCAAGGTAATCGCTTGTTCACCGCCTTGTTGCTCTGCTAGGTAATGAACCCAGTCCAAGCTGAATTCACGCAACATGTATACCGCACACATTTGAGCGCTAAACGACTGATTGAAATCTGGATTCTTCTCTAAGATCTTGAAGTCAGCAATACCGAACTTACCATTGCCATAAACCGCAGTGGTTCGCAGGATGTAGCCCACTTCCGCTAACTCTTTTGGCGTTGGTTGAGCCCCTTTAGCCAAGTGACTCACTATGTGTTCAAACACACGTACGCTTTTGTTAGCACGCGCTAAAACAAGCACATTGTTAGAGTTACGGCCTGCTTCTTGTAGCGGTACATTCGCACGAAGTCTCTCAAGTAGAGCGACATCCACATCACCAAAAACCAGAGCAAATGTTACGTCCCACTTTTCAGCAATTACACGGTCATTTCGCTCGTCGTCTGCAATCTCATCGCAGAAAACAACCAAATGATAAACATGGTTTGGCGTCTGTAGCTTATAGATAGCATGACCATACCCTTGAGGGTCTAATTGCCACTCATGCTTAGTCACTTTCCATTGCTGTTGCGCCATTTTACGAATCAGAGTTCTTACGAAGCTGATGCGTGTTTGGTGCATAGCACCCAGTCTTTCCGGTGCCATGACGACCGTTGCGTCACGTAGTGCTGATTCAGTGTAGGTAGAACGATGTGCATCCATTTTGCTCACCACCTTTGTAGTTATAAGGGTTTTGCTAGCCATTCAGAACCGATCGTTGCTGTCTTTTGAAGCATTTATAGCGACAGTATGTTGGTTAGCTTTCACGTTATTGGAGTAAGCGAACTCACCCCTTATTATTTGTCCTGACTAGATCTCTTGACCTAAATATTTGCCGTCCGATGTATCTTCACCAGTACGGGTTTTCTCTTCCTTTCGGAATCTGGTATCAGCCTTATTCCAAGGGCTAATACCTTGTTTCTCTTTCATTGTTAGAGAGCGTTATCTCTACAGTTTCTTTATAGACCCTGCTCTTTCGCCATCTTAATTGCGATTTGAGGCGCATTCCAAAGCGATGGCAGCAAGATTAAGGATACCGGAACCGCTGTAATTACGATGAAAGATTGCAGCGCTGAAATACCCCCAGAGCCTAGTGAAATCAGAATCAACGCAGTTATGCCCATCATCACACCCCAGAAAGTACGGATGATTGCATTCGGTTCTGTCTCACCACTGATTACAACACTGATGGTGTAAGTCATTGAGTCGCCAGTCGTTACGATGAAAATCGTGGTTAAGATCAGGAACAGTACAGAGATAAGCATCGGCATTGGTAATTGCTGAGTTACCGCTAGTAGAGCACCTGGTAAGTTAAAGCCTTCAAACGCTTTACTTACGCTACCTGGGTCTGCGATTTCGAACGCAAGACCAGAGCCACCAACAATCGTGAACCAGAAACAAGTAACAAAGGGTGCAACTAAGCTGATGGTTGAAACCAGTTGGCGAATACTACGACCGCGAGAGATACGTGCAATAAAGATTGCCATCATTGGGCCGTAACCTAGGAACCAACCCCAAAAGAATACTGTCCACCAGCTCAACCAACCTTCGTCACCACGGTATGTCGCCATTGGGATGAAGTTATCGATCATGCTACCTACACCTTGAATGTAGCCATTGAAGATGAAGTTTGTAGGGCCAAAGATAAGGATATAAACCATCAACGCCATTGCCAGAATCACGTTGTATCGACTTAGCATTTGCATTCCGCGGTTAAGGCCGCTCAATGCCGATAATGTGTATAGAACGATAGCGAACAAGATGATGATAAGCTGCGTCGTGAAGCCATCAGGGATGTCAAACAGTGCATTCAGTGCATAGCTCACTTGCAAGCCCAAGAAGCCAATAGGACCAATGGTGCCCGCCGCTACAGCGACAATACAACATGCATCAATCAAAGCGCCGATGTGACCTTTCAGTGCACGTTCGCCTAATACTGGGTAAAGCAAAATACGCGGTTTAAGTGGCAAGCTTTTGTCGTAGTGAAGGTGCATAACCACGATAGACGTTAAGCTGCCGACGATTGCCCATGCTAGGAAACCCCAGTGCATGAAAGATTGCGATAAAGCGTTCACAGCACCTTGCTGTGCGTTCTCTTGTGCACCGTACAGTGGTGGTGGACTAACGTAGTGAGCAATCGGCTCAGCTGCAGCCCAAAATACGCCGCCACCCGCAAGTAGCGTACAGAAGATGATCGCCATCCAACGGAAACCATCCATTTCAGGTTTCGCGATACCGCCTAGAATAACCTTACCTGTTCGCCCTGCCGCTAGGCCAAGACCAATAAGAAATGTCAAAAGAAGTAGTATTTGCCAGTAAGGACCGAATACTTTTACCGACCACGCAAAGCCCTTGTTAACCAGAGTTGATAACAGTTCGCCATCAAATAGGGCCAGTGTCACAAACAGAGCGATAAAACCGCCACTGTACCAAAGTGCCGGGTTGGATAACCCTAATTTGTCTGAGGTAGATTCAGACTGGTTGGTGTTGCTTGTTGCATTATTTGCTGTGTGTGCTTGACCCGCATTTACGCTTGAAGATTTCACGCTATTGGTTAAATCAGACATACTCTGACTCCAGAGGTTTCTTTGCAGCTGTCATAAAAATGATGACTACAAGGGTGTATTTAACACCTGCCCTATTGTTTTTTGTTTTGGGCAGGCTAATCCATGTTTGGGTTACCGCGTTGCGAAATAGACCGTTGTTCCTTTTAAATAGTGATTTTGATTGAAGCAGTACTCGCTAAATGAACATATCTAGCAGACTGTTTATTAGATGCCTATTAGTAAGAAGCGCAGCTTAACTTTGGCTTTGAGGCTCTAGGCCATCTTTCAAAAAGTTAAACCAGTTTTCTCCCAAGACTTGCCCGGCTTCAGACTCACTAAAGCCATGACGCATCAATCCGTTATAAATATTTTCCATACCCGAACTACCACAGAACCAAGGCAACGCATCTGGCCAACCTGAATTACTCGCACAACCTTCACCGTAGTCCATCGCTTTAGACCAACGACCATTTCTCATCCATTCAAGAACGGCTTGAGGCTGGTTTAAACACAGGTCACTGCCAATACCCAGGTGTTCTACGCCCACCATATCAGCGGTAGTTGCAACCATCTGGCAGAAGTCTTCTAAAGTACATTGGCTACCATTAGGTAGGTGGAATGGGTATAAACTGAATCCGATTAAGCCACCACGTGCGGTGACAGCTTTAATCACATCGTTTGATTTGTTACGCAGTGCATCATGAGCAAATGTTGGGTTAGCGTGGCTGATACAAATAGGACGCGAAGACAAATCAATCGCTTCAAGTGTTGAGCGCTCGGCACTGTGGGACATATCGATGATCATGCCTACTCGGTTCATCTCTCCGATGGCTTGCTTACCGAAACGAGTAATACCGGTGTCGTTCTTCTCGTAACAACCCGTCGCCAATAAGCTCTGGTTGTTGTATGTCAGTTGCATGATCAAAAGACCTTGCTTACGCATCACTTCGATAAGACCAATCTCATCATCGATTGGCGAACAGTTTTGAGCGCCAAGGAAAATACCGACTTTGCCGGTCGCTTTTGCAGTCTCAACATCAGCCATTGAATGAATCGGCATAATAAGATCTGCGTTCTGCTCGAATCTTAAGTTCCACTCTGCAAAGCGAGATAAGGTTTCACGAGCCGTCTCGTGGTAAACCGCGGTAGCGTGAACTGCTGTAATGCCGCTCGCCTTTAGTGTTTGGAAATATTCTCTGTTCCAATTGCAGTATTGCAATCCATCTATAACAATCCGTTGCTGGTACATAACCACTCCTATTGAAAGCTCAGTGTTCAAGCTCGGTTTTGAAAACATGCTCAAGTAACATGTTTTCAAAAATGGGTTAAATCACTTCTCTACTGTTATTTCTGTTTGAGTTTGAATGTTGGCCTGACCCTGAGGTTCAGGCCAATTCGATAGCTGGGTAGCGAGTGACTTAATGCCTTGAGCTATCCAATTCTTATATATAGAGCGATTAGTAAGGCCGCTGGTAAGCCGTCTTCACTACTGTGTAGAACTCTTTCGCGTATTGACCTTGCTCACGAGGACCGAAGCTAGATTCTTTGCGGCCGCCAAACGGTACGTGATAATCCGTACCTGCAGTTGGCAGGTTGACCATCACACAGCCTGTTTGCGCTTGTTGCTTGAACAGTGCGCTAGTACGTAGGCTTTGAGTGATGATGCCGCCTGTTAGGCCAAAGCGAGTATCGTTAGTTGTTGCAATCGCTTCGTCCAAGTCAGCCACTCGAATCACGCTTGCCATTGGTGCAAACACTTCTTCTTGGTTAACTTCCCAATCGTTCTTAGTGTTCAAGAACAACGTTGGAGACATATAGAAGCCTTCGTGTTGCATGCTCAAGCGTTCGCCGCCGAATGCTAGCTCACCGCCACTTTGACGCGCTTTCTCAACCCAACCTAGGTTCGCTTCAAGCTGGTTGCCATCAACAACTGGGCCCATGAACACGCCCTCTTCTAATGCGTGACCCACTTTCAGCTCACTCATACGTTTAATCAGTGCTTCAACATACTGGTCGTGAACGCTATCCATAACCACAAGACGAGAAGACGCTGTACATTTTTGACCTGCACCAGAGAAAGAGCCGGCAATAGTTGCTTCAACTGCGGTTTGGATATCTGCATCATCAGCGATAACCAGCGCGTTCTTACTGCCCATTTCCAATTGGCAACGAACGAAGTTTGGTGCGGTAGCCGCTGCCACTTTACGACCCGTATCAACAGAACCGGTAAAGCTGACACCGTTCACTTCTTTAGAGTTGATCAGTGCGTCCCCAACCGTTGAACCGCTACCAAGAACAAGGTTGAACGTACCTGCTGGGATACCTTGGCGGTGGATGATCTCAGTAAGCGCAACGGCACTTGCTGGTGTTAGATTTGCTGGCTTCCAGATAACGCTGTTACCAAAAGCAAGCGCTGGAGCGATTTTCCAAGCTGCTGTTGCTGTCGGGAAGTTCCAAGGAGAGATGATGCCAATAACACCAACGGCTTCACGAGTCACTTCAACAGAAACGCCAGGGCGTACTGAGTCTGCGTTATCGCCAATTTGACGAAGCACTTCAGCCGCAAAGTATTGGAAGAACTGACCTGCACGGTAAATCTCACCACGACCTTCAGCAAAAGGCTTACCTTCTTCACGAGAAAGCAAAGTACCCAACTCATCGCAACGAGCAATCAGCTCATCACCAATGGCTTGAAGCACGGCTTGCTTACGTTCAATCGGTGTTTTTTCCCATTCTGGTTGAGCGCATTTTGCCGCTGAAATCGCTTGTTGAACTTGCTCGCCACTTGCTTGCGCAAAGTTGCCAATGTTTTCAGAAATATCTGATGGGTTAATGTTCGCTACGGTGCTTACACCCGCTTGCCATTCGCCGCCAATGTAAAGTGCGTTTTCTGCTTGAACATTCTGTAAGTGAGTCATCATTCTGTCCTTGTAACGTTAGGTTGCGGTTGAGTCTGGCAACCATCGGATTAATTAATAAATTGTTAATTTATATAGAGAATAAGTATTAATTTTGTATCTAGACGTAAAACTATTCGCTTGTATCAGTAAAGATCTACGTAGACAAACAGCTTAGATTGGCAAATTGCTTCAGTTCACAGTCCATTTATTCAGGTTGAGAAGCCGATGCATAAACCACGAACTCAACCAACATCTCTTCTCTAGCTAGCCCTGCAACAACGACTGCTGCACGATTAGGATAAGGTGCGTTGAAGTATTCTCCGTATACGCTGTTTACCGTTTTCAGGTATTCACGGTCAGTTACGTAAATCAGAACCTGAAGTACAGAATCCATCGATTCGCCTGCACACTCCAAGGTATGAACAAGGTTGTTAAAAGTCTGACGCGTTTGCGCTTCAATACCGCCCTCTACTACTGCGCCCGTTTCATCAATTGGAATCTGAGCCGTGTATAGAGTGCCGTTATTAACGATTGCCCACTCTAGTGGTGCTTTTGAAGCAAAAAGAGCGGTTTTTACTGGGTGTTTTTTAGTTTGTGCGTTCACGATTTCATCCAACTTTGTAACAACTATGTTTCAAGATGGTTAAATACTGCACCTTGACGCCTGATAAATCTAACGGTAAATTTTGTGCATTTGATAAATAAAATCTATCACCTTGCATAAAGTAAGGTATAGCAAGGGCTAGAGAGGGATCGAAGTAATGAGTATTAAGCTACAACAGTTAAAACATTTTGTTTTAGTCGTCGAAGAAGGTGGATTTCGAGCTGCTTCTCACCGAGCCAATCGCTCTCAGGCGGCACTTTCTACTTCGATAAAAGAGCTTGAGAAAATACTCGGCCAGCCACTGTTTGAAACAGGCAACAAATCTACGCTGACACCTTTCGGTGAAATATGCCTACCAAAAATTATCCAATTCTTGAATGTTTACAAAGCATTAGATAATGACTTACGTGCAGCGGCGGCCGGGCAACAAGGAAGAGTTCGAATAGCGAGCGTGCCGTCGGTGGCAGCCAAATTGATCCCTAGCGTGTTAGGGGCCTTTTGTGAACAGTACCCAAACGTTGAGGTGAGCCTCATTGATGATAATGCGGCAGGTGTAGAAGCAAGATTACTTTCTGGAGAGGTGGATGTCGCCCTAGGCAATACCTCCCATTTAGAGGAAGAGAGTATCGACTTCACCCCACTTCTTTCCGATCCTATCGGTGTGGTCTGCTTAAAGGACAACCCTATCGCCGCTCAACCTGAAGGGATCGAATGGCAAACGCTGTTAAAACAGCCCTTTATTCGTAACGGGACTTGCACCCTACTCGATCCAACACCTGCACGTATGCTCAGTGAACAAGCCCTGTATTCGGTAGAAAACATCACTTCTCTATTTTCTGTTTTGGAATTAGGCATTGGGGTAACCACACTGCCTAAGCTTGCTTTCCCAACCAATGAAACACGTTTACTGTGGATTCCTTTGATCGACCCGCCGTTACAGCGTCAAATTGGAATATTCCGACTGTCTGACCGTACTATCTCACCCCAAGCGCAAGCTTTTCATGATTTGTGTATTCAATATCTGAGCTATGAAGCTCCATAAGCAAAATTTAACAAATGGCAGTGCGTCACTGCCATTTGTTACTGGCGGAATACGCTTTAACTGGTCGCATCAACCACAATCAACAAGCTCTGAAGTAGGGTCTGAACTTAATAAAAACCGTTTTAACACTCTCAATTCTTCCCCTCACCTTCCAATCTAACCAACCATAAATATCTCGATGAGTAAGAAAAACGTGGATAACCATTGATGTGACACAGTTTTTCCACGCTTCATGAGTAATAGATAAAAAATATATATTTCTGCGTAAATAAACGCACGCCGCTCGTTATAAATAACCGAGTAGTGATGAATTAACACATCTACCGCCTGACTCTCACCCTTACAAATACACTCAGTAAGTGCATGAAAAGTATAAACTAACCACCTTAAGATCACTTAGCATGACTCTGAATTATTCAGGCAATTCTTAATACTAAAAGTTATCAATAAAGCATCTGAAATATTCATGATTAAAGTGGCATAATTATTAATTTCACAAATGAAAAACACCCATTTCAAAAATGGAATTATTGATGTCGATATTTGTCGTTTTTATCACATAATTTTAGGCGTAGTTTATGTTTTGTCGAAACGAGAGCGAATTAGTTTATATCGTTATATTTCGTCAGGAGATATAAAACCAGCAAGATTATATCTTTGTTAACAAGCAAAATTTTATTAACAAGTAAATGCGAGTAGCAAGACATATTCAAACTGTGTTTTATATGAGCTAACACTGTTAAATATAAGGTTTTATTATGAGGCTTAACGGGATAAGTGGTGACATCCTTGTTGCTGCTAAAAGAGTTGTTCTCTGCCAAATAGTATTAGCCGTCGGTGTAGTTTTATATGAAGTGTTTTTTGGTAATAAGGTAGATATGGAATCATCAGCTTTGGGCATTGTTATTGCGATGTTACCTCCGCTGTTTGGTTTTATATATGCAAGCCTAAAGGTGCGCAAGAACTCTAATTATAGTTTACGTGACTTAATGCAAATGAGTCGTGTCGTGAAAATAACTTATACGTTCTTAATGTTTATCTTGGCATTCCAGTTTTTCAAATTGGATAATCCAGTAATATTGTACGCATATATTTTCACTATGGTTGGGTACTTCTTAACACCATTTATTACTGCCTCTACAAGATCGGAGTACGTGTAGTATGGATCAAGTAACTACCGCTCACGAATACATAGAGCATCACTTAACCTTCTTAACTACAGGTGATGGTTTCTGGGCGTTCAACATCGACTCGATGTTGGTATCTTGGATTACGGGTTTACTGTTTATTGGAGCTTTTCGATACGTAGTAACCAAGGGCACCAGCGGTGTTCCAGGTCGATTTCAATGTTTTATCGAACTGATATTTGATTTTGTAAACAACCTAGTAAAAGAGATTTTTCAAGCGGAGGATAAATTAATAGGACCACTGGCATTAACCACTTTTGTTTGGGTGTTGTTGATGAACGCGGTCGATTTATTACCAATAGATTTCATACCGGCATTAAGTCGTGCGATAGGTCTAGAACACTTTAGAGATCTACCGACGGCAGACGTAAATATTCCAATGTCGATGGCACTCGGTGTATTTATCTTACTGTTAACTTATACGTTTAAAAATAAAGGATTGAAAGGCTTTATCAAAGAGCTTACTACTCAGCCATTTGATAACCCTCTTTTATACCCTGTTAACTTAGTTCTTGAATTAATAACATTAATTTCAAAACCTATATCACTAGGCTTACGATTATTCGGAAACATGTATGCAGGTGAGATGATATTTATTCTTATCGCATTAATGCCATGGTGGATGCAATGGGCACTGAGTGTTCCTTGGGCACTATTCCATATATTAATCGTATTCTTGCAAGCATTTATATTTATGGTACTGACCGTTGTTTATTTAGGTATGGCAACAGAAGAACACCACTAATTAATAACTAAAAATTTAACCAACAAATTATTTATCGGAGATACAAATGGATATCGTAAGCGCAGTTTTATATGTAGCAGGTGCATTACTGATTGGTTTAGGTGCGGCAGGTGCAGCGTCAGGTATTGGTAACTTGGCAGGTAAATACCTTGAAGGTGTTGCTCGTCAACCAGACCTTACTCCAATGCTTCGTACTCAATTCTTCATCATGATGGGTCTTGTGGATGCAGTACCAATGATCGGTGTTGGTATCGGTCTATACATCATCTTCGCCGTGGCTTAATCAAAAAGCTTTGAAAAGATCGATTTGTAATTAATCAAGATTTAGCGAGGAAGGTATGAACTTAAATGCAAGCATGTTCGGGCAAGCAATCTCATTCGTGATTTTTGTTTGGCTATGCATGAAATATGTATGGCCCCCTCTCACCGCAATGTTAGACGAGCGCCAAAAAGAAATTGCTGATGGTTTACGCCATTCAGAGAATGCAGCGAAAGAACTAGAACTAGCAAAATCCAATGGCGCACAACTTGTCGAAGATGCAAAACGCAACGTCACTGAACTGATTGAACAAGGCAAAAAACGCCGCAACGAAATCATCAGCTTAGCGCACGAAGAAGCAGAGCAAGAAAAAGCTCGCATCCTAGAGCAAGGCAGAGCCGAACTAGAAAGTGAGCGTCAAAAGTTACGTCGTGAACTTCAGGCAGACATGGCAGATGCCGTTATTCAAAGTGCACAGAAGCTGATCAACAAAAACCTAGATTCAGAAACGAACCGAGCGTTAGTTGATCAGCTCATTAGCGAACTGTAAGCGGAGGCAGTATGTCAGATTACACCAATATTGCTCATCCCTACGCCAAAGCCTCATTCGACTTTGCTTTGGGTGAAAACAAGTTACAAGAGTGGCACTCGATGCTTTCGATTCTTGTGGCAATAACGGAAGAAGAAGCGATCGCTGATCAGATTATCTCAGCAGAAGGGGCAAGCGCCCAACAAACTGAACAGCTCGCCAATCTCATCATTCACGTTTGCCAAGGGTTGGTTGATGAACACGTTATCAACCTAATTCGAGTGTTGGCTGAGAATGGTCGCCTTTCCGTCGTAAAAGACTTGTTTAGCTTGTTCAACGAGCTGAAGGACGAACATGAACGTGTAATTCCTGTCACTGTCACCAGCTCAGAATGCCTTACATCAGGTCAAGTTACCTCATTAACGGCTGCACTTGAGAAGAAATTAGAGCGTCAGGTTGAATTAGAACAGGTGATTGATGACTCACTGGTCGGTGGGATTGTCATCAAGGCGGGTGAAACCGTTATCGATGGTTCATTGAACACATCAATAAGCCGATTAGCTAATCAACTTCACGCGAGATAGGTAATAAAATGCAATTAAATTCAAATGAAATTAGTGATCTAATTAGAGAACGAATCTCGCAATTTAACGTGAGCACTGAAGCTCGCAACGAAGGCACTATCGTATCGGTTCGTGATGGCATCATCACCATCAATGGCCTTGCAGATGTGATGCAAGGCGAGATGATTGAACTACCTGGTGGCAAATACGCACTTGCACTTAACCTAGACACCCACTCTGTTGGTGCTGTGGTAATGGGTCCTTACATTGACCTTTCTGAAGGCATGAAAGTAAAAGGTACTGGGCGTATCTTGGAAGTACCAGTCGGTAATGGGCTCCTAGGCCGTGTAGTAAACACTCTAGGTGAGCCAATTGATGGTAAAGGTCCAATAAGTTGTGACCGTCTTGACCCTGTAGAAGTGATTGCCCCAGGTGTAATTGAGCGTAAGTCTGTAGACCAGCCTATTCAGACTGGCTACAAAGCGGTAGATACCATGGTGCCTATCGGTCGTGGTCAACGTGAACTGATCATCGGTGACCGTCAGACAGGTAAAACGGCATTAGCAATCGACGCCATCATTAATCAGAAAGACTCAGGCATCAAATGTGTGTATGTGGCGATTGGTCAGAAAGCATCAACCATCGCTAACGTGGTTCGTAAGCTCGAAGAACACGATGCACTTAAAAACACCATTGTGGTTGTCGCATCAGCTTCAGAATCAGCAGCACTGCAATACCTAGCACCCTACGCGGGTTGCACCATGGGCGAATACTTCCGTGACCGTGGTGAAGATGCACTGATCATCTACGATGACCTATCCAAACAAGCGGTCGCATACCGCCAAATCTCATTGCTACTTAAACGTCCACCGGGTCGTGAAGCCTTCCCTGGCGACGTATTCTACCTTCACTCACGCCTGCTAGAACGCGCAGCACGAGTCAATGCAGAGTATGTAGAGAAGTTCACTAACGGTGAAGTGAAAGGCCAAACAGGCTCATTAACTGCGCTTCCTATCATTGAAACTCAAGCAGGTGACGTATCGGCATTCGTACCAACCAACGTAATCTCGATTACCGACGGTCAGGTTTTCCTACAGACTCAGCTATTTAACGCAGGCTTACGTCCAGCTGTTGACCCAGGTATCTCGGTATCCCGTGTGGGTGGTGCTGCGCAGTGCAAGATCATCAAGAAGCTATCTGGTGGTATCCGTACTTCACTGGCTCAATACCGTGAATTGGCGGCATTCGCTCAGTTCTCTTCTGATCTCGATGAGATGACGCGTAAGCAACTTGACCATGGTGAGCGTGTGACTGAACTGATGAAGCAAAAGCAGTACTCCCCTATGTCGGTTGCAGAGCAAGCTACTGTGATTTACGCGGCTGAAAAAGGCTACCTAGTCGATGTTGAGCTAAACAACCTAGCCCGCTTCGAAGAAGAGCTGATCGCGTACGCCAAAGCTCAAAACCCAGCGCTGATCGACAAGATTAATGCGACAGGTGATTACAACGACGAAATCGATAGTGCTCTTAAAGAGATTCTAGAAGGTTTTGTTGGGATGAAAGCTTGGTAAGTGCTCCGGTTTGTTAGCTGGAAACAAAAACAAATAGGAGCAGATTATGGCAAGTACTAAAGAAATTCGCACCAAGATAGCCAGTGTTAGTAACACTCAGAAAATCACAAGTGCAATGGAAATGGTCGCGGCAAGTAAGATGCGTAAGGTTCAAGACAACATGACTCAGACGCGACCATATGCCGAAAACATGCGTAAGGTTATCTCCCATGTTGCATCAGGGTCGCTGGAATACCAGCACCCTTACCTTCAACAGCGTGAACCTAAGCGCGTGGCTTACATCATTATTTCGTCTGACCGCGGCTTATGTGGTGGCTTGAACTCCAACTTGTTCAAGAAAGTGCTGGAAGAAATGGAGCAATGGCGTGCTAAGGGTGTTGAGGTGGAAACTACCTTAATTGGTTCAAAAGCTATCTCATTTTTCCAACGCGGCGGCAATGTTATCGCACAAACGTCAGGCCTAGGTGACGCACCTAAGTTAGAAGACATCTTAGGTACGGTTAACGCGATGCTTGGTCACTATGACGAAGGCAAAATCGACAGCTTGTACTTAGTCTACAACCAGTTCGTTAACACCATGGTTCAAGCTCCAACGACTTTACAGCTTCTACCCCACCCTTCTGACTCGGAGGCAGACGGTGAAGCCAAGAAAGAACGTCGTTGGGACTACATCTATGAGCAAGCGCCAAGAGACATACTCTCTGAACTGTTACACCGATACATCGAATCTCAAGTGTATCAAGGCATCGTTGAGAGCATTGCCTGTGAGCAAGCTGCCAGAATGGTAGCAATGAAAGCCGCTACCGACAACGCAGGCCAGCTCATCGATGATTTGCAATTGGTGTACAACAAGGCACGACAAGCTGCCATTACCCAAGAGCTGAGTGAAATCGTCTCAGGTGCTCAAGCTGTCTAAGGGCAGACAAGAGCGGGTCAGAATAGAATTTGAGGAATTACACATGAGTGTAGGAAAAATAGTAAAAGTGATCGGCGCGGTGGTCGACGTCGAGTTTAGCGGCAATAACAGCCCGCGCGTTTATGATGCATTGAAAGTCACTAGCGACGAAGCAAGCTCGCTAGTATTAGAAGTTCAACAGCAACTGGGTGGCAACATTGTTCGCTGTATTGCGATGGGTACATCAGACGGCTTGCGTCGTGGCCTAACCGTTGAAAATACAGGCTCTCCAATCACCGTTCCGGTAGGTGAAGAAACACTAGGCCGTATCATGAACGTACTTGGTCAACCTATCGATGAAAGTGGTGAAATCGGCCAAAAAGAGAACTACGAGATCCACCGCGAAGCCCCTTCTTATGAAGAACAAGCGAACAGCACTGAATTGCTTGAGACAGGTGTTAAGGTTATCGACCTTATCTGTCCATTCGCTAAGGGTGGTAAAATTGGTCTGTTTGGTGGTGCAGGTGTAGGTAAAACCGTCAACATGATGGAGCTTATCAACAACATCGCCAAAGCTCACTCAGGTTTGTCTGTGTTTACCGGTGTAGGTGAACGTACTCGTGAAGGTAACGACTTCTACTACGAGATGAAAGAAGCTGGCGTACTAGACAAAGTTGCCATGGTTTACGGCCAAATGAACGAGCCACCGGGTAACCGTCTACGTGTTGCGCTTACTGGTCTAACTATGGCTGAACGCTTCCGTGATGAAGGCCGTGACGTACTGTTATTCATCGATAACATCTACCGTTACACGCTTGCGGGGACAGAAGTATCTGCGCTGTTAGGTCGTATGCCTTCAGCGGTAGGTTACCAGCCAACATTGGCGGAAGAGATGGGCGTACTTCAAGAGCGTATCACGTCAACAAAACAAGGATCTATCACCTCTATCCAAGCGGTATACGTACCTGCGGATGACTTGACTGACCCGTCGCCAGCAACAACCTTTGCTCACTTAGATGCGACCGTTGTACTGTCTCGTAACATCGCGGCACTGGGTTTATACCCTGCAATTGACCCGTTAGATTCAACGTCACGTCAATTGGATCCGCTGATCGTAGGCCAAGAGCACTACGACATTGCACAAACGGTTCAAACCACGCTGCAACGCTACAAAGAGCTTAAAGACATCATCGCGATTCTTGGTATGGATGAGCTTTCTACCGAAGATAAGCAGGTCGTATCTCGCGCACGTAAGATTGAACGTTTCTTAACTCAGCCTTACCACGTAGCGGAAGTCTTTACCGGTCAGAAAGGTGTGTTTGTACCACTCAGCGAAACGCTAAGAGGCTTCAAAGGCCTATTAAATGGTGAATACGACGACATTCCAGAGCAAGCATTCTTGTACTGTGGCTCTATCGACGAAGTGCTTAAAAAAGCGAAATCACTCTAACAGGTAGGTGCATCATGGCTATTGGAATTACAGACAATACATTTCAACTTAATATCGTAAGTGCGGAAGGTACGCTGTTTTCAGGGCCGGCATATGCCCTAGCCGTTTCTGGAGCAGATGGTGAACTCGGGATTCGTCCCGGTCATTCTCCGCTTCTCAGCAAAATAAAACCGGGCGTGACGGTGTTTGTCACCGACCCAAAAGCAGAAGATGAAGTGCTTTATGTGTCTGGTGGGATAATTGAAGTTCAACCCGATGTAGTGACCGTGTTGGCCGATACTGCTTTGCACGCAAAAGACATTGATCGCGCTCGCGCTGAAGAAGCTAAACACGCTGCTCTAGAAAACATCAATAAGGGCAACGTAGACGTTAACTTCGCACAAGCTCAGCTTGAACTAGCAAAAGCGATTGCTCAACTTAGAGCTGCGGATCTTACTTCGTCTCGAACTCGCCACTAAACATAGGCAATTGCTTATCCCAGTGTAGATAGTCTCCCAACTTAAAAACGATTTAAGTGGGGAGACTAAATTAAGAGCTAAAGAACAGACCCCTTGCCCACTTATCCATTAATCACTCGCTTGACTCGCTCACTTTACCCACCAGTACCTTCGACATTATTTCTCTGCAAAACGCGCTTGGTGTGGGTCCAGTTCATTACCTAACGACTGCGTCAGTGCATGATAAAGCTCTGGCTTACGACCACGAATCCAACGTCTCCCGGTACACATATCTAACTCTTCGGCTTTTAGCTTTGCAATTACCATGTCGTTACCAACGCTGTCCGTCTCTGTGATGATCTCCCCGTAAGGGCTTAGGATCATCGCATTGCCTGTCCTTACTTCATCCATATCAACGCCAACGCCGTTACTGAACACCACAAACATACCGTTATCGTGTGCTCTTGCCGGTAGCCACCTCATTAGCCACTCACGACCATTCTTGCCCTGCATTTCAGCACGAATCGCTTCTGGGTTTTCATCTCGATTAATCCATAGTTTCGGGTCAATCCGCTTCATCGCATTTCGGCTACGTGAATGGCAACCGCCCGTCTGATGGGGTGCAATCAATATATCGGCCCCTTTCAAAGCGGTAATTCGAACGTTCTCAACCAAGTTGTTATCCCAACAAATCAAGATACCCACTTTGCAACCGTGGGGCGTATCAAACACTGAGTATTGATCGCCGCTACTCATATACGGGCTTACGAAAGTGTGCAATTTGCGATGCTTTTGTACTTCCCCATTTGGCATCGCGAATACATAAGTGTTGTATAACTCGTCATTCACATCCTGCTCTATCAAGCCCGCACCAACGCTCAGTCCAAATCGTGTTGCCAACGAAACGAGCTGTTGAGTGGATTCGCCGCTCGGTACTGGCTCCGCGAGTGCTTCGATTTCGTCTCGCGCTAAAGCAGACACATGCCAGTAGCCAGTAATACACATCTCAGGGAAGCTGATGATCTCTACACCACTGCCCGCCGCTTGTTGAACGTAATGCTCAATCACCGATAAGTTGTAAGCCTTGTCGCCGGCATGATGGTTAAACTGGATCGATGCTACTTTGATATCTCTTTTCATGATTCGTCCTCTAATTTTCGCTTTATCCGATTTGCTATGAAGCCAGTATAAAAAATCACTTCAATTCCATATAATGAAAGATATTCTCAGTTTGATTAGCATTTGGAATGGAATTTGATTTACTGAAGGCATTTTGTCAGCTGGCTAAGTCGGGAAATTATCGTTTGGCTTCAGAGCAGCTCTACATTACTCAGTCGGCACTCACCAAAAAGATTCAGCGGCTTGAATCCAATATTGGAGCGAGCCTGTTCTCTCGTGGTCGAAATGGCGCAGAGCTAACACACGCAGGCAAGACGTTACTGGCAGATGCCCAACGCTTGGTCGATTCAATGCAAACCTTTGAGCAGCTTTCTGGCTCGGTGGTCAACGGGACAGAGGGGCATTTAAACATTGGATTTGGCGTGTCCACTTATCATAAGGCACCTAAGATGATTGCAGCGTACAAACAACAGCAGCCGAATGTTCGCATCACCTTGAATGACACCCCTTCTAAGCAGCAGACGGATGAGTTATTGAGTCACGAACTCGATATAAGCTTCAATCGAATCCCCTGTTCGCCCGTTCTAAACAGCCTAACGCTTTTCGATGACTCCCTTGTGATTGCGATACACAAAGATCTTCTCAAGCAAGCGCCAAGCAAAGCTCTGATTATCTCTGAGTTAGCGAAATGGCCTTACCTAAAGCTCGCTCAATATCGCGGCCCGGGCCTAGACAAACAGATCCAACAATATTGCCTAGCGAACAACCTCGATCTATCAAAGACGCAAGAAGCTGATGATATCCTTACCTTGCTAGCGTTAGTCTCGGCGAACATTGGCTTCACCATAGTACCGAGCAGCGCACAGCAGATAAGCAACACCAAAGTTGAATTCATTGCATTACAAGGTGAACACGCCACTTGGCCTGTCGGATTAATATGGAATGGAGAGAGTGAGAATCCACTCAGGGATAGATTTCTAGAGTTTGTGGCGAAGCAGGTAAGAAGCGGCTTGTAAGTCAGCGATGGCTATTAGTGCTTAGGTAAGGTGCAAAGTGCAGTGGCAAACATGGTAACAAGTGCAATAAAAAGCGCACTGCACTTTATATTGCATACACTGCATGAAAAGTGGCTTCTTCAGCTCACTATAAAGAATCATAGCTGACTGGCTTCAAACCAACTACGAATATGCTGCGCAACGATCTTTGGATGCTCCATTGTCGATAAGTGTCCGCAATCAGGAATGACGTGAAGCGATATCTGCTTGATGTGTTTTGCCATCAACAAATGATTATCGATTGGACATAAAAGGTCATCTTTGCCAGTAATGATCAACGTAGGAACCTGGATATCGGCCAGTAGTGGTCTCGCATCAGGACGAGTCGCCAACGCTTGAGCATGAGCTTCAAACCTTTCAACGCCAATATTGTTCGCCATTTGCGTGATTCTTTGAGTCAGCTCTTGATTTGCTAACTGGTTCGGATGAATAAGCACTGGCATTAGAATATCAGGCGTTATTGACTCAAACTCCCCTGCTTTTGCTTTATCAACCAAGGCGTTTCTTTTTTCCGACACTTCTGGCTTTTCATCTGCAGAGTTGGTGTCCATTAAGATCAAACCTTTCACGCGTTGTGGCGCTTGTCGAAAGACTTCAAACGCAAGAATGCCGCCCATAGATAAACCGCCAAGCACGAATCTTTCCGGGGCGTTCTCAAGCACTTTACTCGCTAAGGCTTGCATGGATGTGTCGGTTCCCAAATCACAAGTAAAAGGAGCCACCCAATCGGGCAGCTCTTTATTGACGTCTTGAAACAACGCTTCATCACATAACAAACCAGGTAACCATAACAGTGGTACTTCTGGTTTCATCATTAGTTTTCCTGCAGTGTTTGTGGCTGGTCAGAACCCAATACCACGTAGGTGAAACTCGTACCTCTTAGGTTCTCTAGGCTGTACGATGCACCTGTTGGTACACTAAACACGTCGCCAATCGTCAACACCAGTTGAGCTTGTTCGCCATCTTTCACCAGGTTGAGCAAAGTATCGCCTTCAAAGTTAATCAACACCTGCTTTTCATCACGTTGGTGAACGGGAATACTCGCCCCTTCCGTTAACTCGTACGCCATGATGCTCACGTCATCCACGCTCTTAACTTGGAAATCGTAGCTCGCAGATGGGTGACCCGTTAATGCAAACTGTTTAACGCCAGGCTTGTCAAAATCACCTGAGATTTCTCGGTAATCCTTTTTCAGTGCAACGAAAGGCATCATCTGCTCAGCTGTGTAGGTATCAAACTTGCTCAGCTCTTCGTCCGTTAGTAGTGGCATCAATTCAGACTCACTAGGCACTGCGTCACCATCAACGGTATCAATCAGCGTGCCGTCTGCTTTTAGGTATAAACCATAGCCTTGGCTGTCTGTAATCACGCTTGGGTGCCAAACCACGCCACCGCCAGAGTTGTCACCACCTAACACAGAGTACATAAAGCCGTAATCACGCCCTACCACCTCAAAGCCTCGGAACAGGTTCGTCGGAATCGAGATAACATCACCGTGCGACAATACGGCTTCGTGTTCACCTTCGTTACCCCAGTAGAATCTAAACTGACCTTTGAAAACCACGAATAGCTCAGCAGTATGATGAGAGTGCAGAGAGTTCTTGATGCCTGGAGGCTGACCTGCTGCACCAATGTTAAAGCCTGCCGTTTCACGAATATGAACATGTTGACGGCTGCTTTCAGCCACACCAGCACCAATAATACAGAAGTTGTCTTTTAGGTCGCTTCCCGGTGTACGTGCATCAATGAAAGCACTCGTGCCTGGGATAAGCTCCATGTAACGAACGAGATTGTTATTTATTGTAGTTTGTAGAGTCATTCTAAATTCCTTCTTACCTAACCTAGCGGTCTTCCACCATCGACTGCGATGGTGTTACCGGTTGAAAATGTCAGTATCTCTGCAGCTGCATAAACGGCGTTGGCAACCTCTTCGTCACTCGCTAGTCGTTTAAGCGGTGTCGACTGCTCTTGTGCATTGCGCCATTCATCATCTAACCCTTTGACAAATTCGGTATCCACTAAGCCAGGAGCAACAGCGAGTACTCGGATATCTGGAGATAAAGCACGGCCTAATGAACGTGTCATGTTTTCAACCGCTGATTTACTCGCACAATACGCCACGTTACTACCCATTGCCGTTTGTGCTGCAATCGAAGTGATGTTCACTACGCAACCCTTAGCGCTGCGAAGTAAAGGTTCAAACGCGCGAACCATCGCAAATGGAGCTCGAACATTGACGCGCAAGATCTTGTCTATCAGCTCATCATTCAAAGATGCTAAATCATTGTGCGCGACAAACTTTGTCATACCTGCACAATTCACTAGCAAGTCTAATGAATCCGACGACTCTTTAACTTGGTCCGCTAATGCGCCAATCGCAGAGCTGTCTTCAACATTCAGTTGATACATGGCATGACCAGAATCTTGCAAGCTGTCCAAGATCTGTTGTGCTGCAACTTCATTGCTGTTGTAGGTAAAGACAACGCGATAGCCAGATTGCGCTAATTTGTGACATATGGCGGCACCGATGCCGCCACTGCCGCCTGTAACTAAGGCGAGTTTTGTCATGTTATGCCTCTACCGATTTTTCTTTGTAACGACGTACACGAATGTCTGCTTGCTCTTTGTGACCAGCGAAACCTTCTAGTGCACATAGTCGTGAACAGTACTCACCTACTTTTAGTGAAGCCGCTTCAGTTACGCGCTGGTAAGTACATGTTTTAATGAATTTACCAACCCATAAACCGCCGGTGTAACGCGCAGCTTTGTTTGTTGGCAGTGTATGGTTAGTACCGATACACTTATCGCCGTAAGAAACGTTCGTTTCACGACCTAAGAACAATGCGCCGTAGTTAGTCATGTTGTCTAGGAAGTACTTAGGATCTTTTGTCATTACTTGTACGTGTTCAGAAGCAATGTCATCTGCTACTTCAACCATCTTTTCGTAGCTATCACATACAATAACCTGACCGTAGTTTTCCCAAGCTTTACCAGCTACTTCAGCAGTAGGAAGAATCGTTAGCTGACGCTCAATCTCTTTTACTGTCTCTTCTGCAAAAGCTTCGCTATTCGTTAGCAGTACCGCTGGAGAGTTGTAACCGTGCTCAGCTTGACCTAGTAAGTCCGCTGCTGCTAATTCAGGGTCACATCCCTCTTCGTCTGCAATCACAAGCGTCTCTGTTGGGCCAGCAAACAAGTCAATACCAACACGACCAAACAGCTGACGTTTGGCCTCTGCAACAAATGCGTTACCCGGACCAACGATCATATCAACTGGAGCAATCGTTTCTGTACCCAGTGCCATTGCACCTACCGCTTGTACGCCACCAAAACAGTAAATTTCATCCGCACCAGCCATCGCCATTGCCGCAACAATCGCCACATTTGGTTGACCGTTAAAAGGAGGAGCACAAGCAATCACACGCTTCACGCCAGCCACTTTCGCAGTAAGAACACTCATGTGCGCTGATGCAACCAATGGGTACTTACCACCTGGGATGTAACAACCAACACTGTTTACTGGCACGTTTTTGTGGCCCAGTACAACACCCGGCATGGTCTCTACTTCAACATCATGCATTGAGTCACGTTGGATCTGAGCGAAGTTACGAACCTGTGTTTGTGCAAATTCGATATCGTGCTTAGTAGATTCGTCCAATGCGTCCACACATGCCTGAATTTGGTCATCTGTTAAGCGAAACTGCTCCGGCGACCAGTTATCAAATTTTTCTGAAAGCTCACGTACTGCACTGTCACCTTTCTTGTCGATGTTAGAAAGGATGTTCTCAACCGTTTGACGTACTTGCGCGTTGTTTGATGCTGATGCTTCTTCAGTGATGCCGTGTTTTAGAATGCGAGCCATGCTTGGTTCTCCTTGTGGCGTATGCCTAGTGTTTGCTTATGTGTAGTTTTAACAGAGTTATTTTTGTTTTGTATTAATTTGGATACGAATGCAAAGCAAAAATAAACATTTTTCTAACATTTAGCAAATTCATTTCTCAACCTAAAAAATTCAAGGCAAGCCATTGTTTTAAATAACAAAAGTATTTAAAAACGGTTAGTTACGATGTCTATCGGATTAAAATACAGTCAATTTATGTTGCATTGATCACATTTTTTCACTCTTTTTTTACAACAACACATGTTAAGTTTTGCATACGTTTGCAATAAAAACGAAAAGTAATGGAGAATAAAAAGTAATGGATAACTTTAAGAACACACTGAGCAACACCGAGCTACTTGGCACCTTTGTCAAAACCCCTCACCCACACATCATCGAAGTGCTTGCGTTGGCTGAACTCCCTTTCATTGTGCTAGACGCGGAACACGCCCCTTTTGATAGATCGACACTGGATAGCTGCATTCTGGCTGCGCGCGCTAGTCAGCTTCCTTGCGTAGTTCGAGTTCAAGATAGCCAGCCATCGACCATTTTGAATGCGTTAGATTGCGGAGCGACAGGAATCCAGATCCCACATGTATGCAGTGCCGAGCAAGCAGAAAAGTTAGTGAAGATGTCCCATTACGGTGAAGGTGGTCGAGGCTATGCAGGCTCAAGCCGCGCAGCAAAATACGCAACCAAACCGATGGCCAATCACCTAAAGGACAGCCAGTACAACACGGTTGTCATTGCACAAATTGAAGACCCA
>NZ_LWEH01000004.1 GCF_001635455.1 Vibrio sp. HI00D65 | reverse complement strand
TCTGTTTAAAACACTAATAATTCTTACTTTCTTCACAACAAGAACAACGCAAATCACACGCCATAACCTCAAAGCTTGTTGTTAATGAGTTGTAAAACTATGATTACCAAACATTTACAAACCAAAGTGAGTTGGCATTGAACGGCCGTATAGAAACCAATCCAATGTTCAACTGTTCCAATTTGGTACACCTTCACTGTTATAACATGGAACAGTCATGCACCTTCAACAAGCAAACACCTCAGATTGGCTTTCATCTTCTTGGCACCGCAGCACAGAAGCGGGACTAAAACAGAGACGACTTCCCGAAGATATTCGCCTACCACAGTCGATTCTTAAGCAGCGACGTCATCAGTCATCGAACTTGATTCAAATCATCGAGCGCAATGCACTGCCTCTGTTCAACCAGATGT
>NZ_LWEH01000003.1 GCF_001635455.1 Vibrio sp. HI00D65 | reverse complement strand
TGTTGGTTGCGAGGTTGGCGATAAAAAAGGTTGTAGCGACAACCCTAGGAGCAGAGAAAAAGCCATGCTAATAGGGAGCCACCACCAACGCATAGTCTGAGTTTGCTTCGGTGGTTTGATTGTTTGGGATACGATGTTTTTCCATACTTGGCGTGGCGGAGGTTTTAAGTTGCCTTCAGAATGTGCCATGTCAACTGCTGGGGTTAAGCTAGATAAATGCTGATGCCAAAGG
>NZ_LWEH01000002.1 GCF_001635455.1 Vibrio sp. HI00D65 | reverse complement strand
TTTGTGTTCAGAACCGACGCAAAAGAAATTAACGCCGAGCTCTTTCCATTGACGAGCCGCTTGAGCATTTGCGACAAACATACCAACGGGCTTGTTAATTGCNGAGCGACAGGAATCCAGATCCCACATGTATGCAGTGCCGAGCAAGCAGAAAAGTTAGTGAAGATGTCCCATTACGGTGAAGGTGGTCGAGGCTATGCAGGCTCAAGCCGCGCAGCAAAATACGCAACCAAACCGATGGCCAATCACCTAAAGGACAGCCAGTACAACACGGTTGTCATTGCACAAATTGAAGACCCAGAAGGTGTGGTAAACGCAGAATCGATTGCAAAAGTGGAAGGCATTGATGCACTGTTCATTGGACAAGTCGATTTGTCCGTGTCTTACGGAGCTGAAAGTGTGAATGATGAATGCGTGCGAGAAGCGAGCATTAAAATAATCAAAGCAGCTCAGCAAGTTAACAAGCCCGTTGGTATGTTTGTCGCAAATGCTCAAGCGGCTCGTCAATGGAAAGAGCTCGGCGTTAATTTCTTTTGCGTCGGTTCTGAACACAAAATGATCATTGATGGCTTTCGAAATGAGCAAGCCGTCATGAATTCATAAATTTTCTTTGTGATTTCAAATGTTACACGTATTGTAATTATCGAGCCTTGCTCATTCGGACCTGTTGACCTGGTCAAGGTGGCGCTTGGATTTATCGCGATATAAGGAGATTCACCATAAAAGCGAAAGTTACCTCTATTGATGTTGCCAAAATGCTTGGCGTTTCTCAGTCTACCGTTTCTCGGGCATTCAGTCCGACAGCGAGTATTAGTGAGAAGAAACGTAAAATGGTTATGGATGCCGCGACCAAGCTTGGCTACACGCCAAATGCGATCGCTCGTAGCCTTATATCCAATCGTTCAGGGCTAGTGGCTATCGCACTTGATAGCGAATCAAACCCAATGTACGACTTGCAATCTCGTGCTCTCGCGATGGAAATTCAAAAGCGCGGTGGCCAAGTTGTCCTTTGCCCTATCGATAAAGACGACTTGGATCTTGCCATTTCACGTGCGATTGAATATCAAGTTGATGGCTTAATCATTGCTACCAGCCGTCTTACTTCCCGAGCATTCGCACAATGTGAAAAGTTTGGCGTTCACTTAAGCCTTATCAACCGTTATACAGAAAGCATTAATGCGAACAGCGCAGGCCTAGATAACCAAAGAGCTGGCACGCAAGCGGCGGATTATTTGCTGGATAAGGGCTACCAACAACTGGCTTATGTCAGTGGTGATGCTGGCTCAATGACCAGTGATAAACGTTGGCTTGGCTTCTCTGAGACCGCAAAAACTCGTGAAGCAGCTTCACCTATCTTCATCAATGCCAAATACAGTTTTGAAGCGGGGTTAGAGGCAGCCAAAGAGTTAATGGAGCATACATCCAAACCTGATGCTGTGTTCTGTGCCAATGATATCCTAGCTATGGGTGTTATGGACGGTCTTAGAAAGCTCGGATGCCATATTCCAGAAGACTTTGCAGTGATGGGAGTGGATGATATCCCAATGGCCTCTTGGCCAAGCTATGACCTCACTACTATTGCTCAGCCTACCGATAAAATCGTGCGAAGAGCTGTCGAAGACTTAATGCAGCGCATCAACGATAACGTGGACGCTAAAGGCGAATACCTGCTTGAATCTGGCATCATTATTGAGCGAGGGAGTACAGCCAAAGGCTCTTAGCCAGCTTTCCTTTCACAAGCTCGCTGCAAATCAACCTGCTCAACATCGATAAATTTAAACTAAAAGCCCTAATCTCAAGTTAGGGCTTTTTCTGTGATCTCGTCTAAAAATTCGCCTATTCATATTAACTTCACTATTAAATCGCTCCAATTGTTATTGACTTGTTAGCTCTGTGTTTATATTTTGGATTCGTATGCAAAATTAGGATATGAAGTGCGGATAAATAACCCACTGAACAACATGGCTCAAATGAATGCACATAAAAGCCATGTGATGAACAAGGAAGAACGATGAAACGCGCAATCTTTACCTCGATTACTGCCCTCGGCTTAACGCTGTCTAGCATGAATACCTTTGCAAGCAATGTGATCCGCCTTGCTCACGACAGCCAAGAAACATCACCCGTCCATAAAGCAATGCTTCACTTCGAAAAAGAGTTGGAATCTCGCTCTAACGGAGAACTTGAAGTTGAAATCTACCCTGCCCGTCAACTAGGCGATGTAAGAGAAACCACAGAGCTTGTTCAGCAAGGTAACTTACAGATGACGTTTGGTGCATCGGTACTGCTTTCACCTTACGTACCTGAGTTCAACGTACTTGATGTCTTCTACCTGTTTGAAGACGAAGCGCAAGCACACAAAGCATTGGACAGCGACAAGATCGGCAAACCACTTCTTAATTCAATGGAATCAAAAGGCTTTCATGGCTTAGGTTTCATGGAAGTTGGCTTCCGCAGCATCACCAATAACAAGCAACCTATTAACAACATTGAAGACTTGAACAGCTTAAAGATTCGTTCAGCGTCTAACCCGACGCAAATCAGTGCTTGGAAATCGGTAGGTACGGCACCGACACCGCTTTCTTGGGGTGAGATCTTCACTTCGTTACAACAAGGCTTAATCAATTCACAAGAGAGCGCGGTTTACTCAATTTACGCTGAGCGTTTTTATGAAGCACAAGAGTACTTATCGCTCACTAACCATATTTACACTAACTACGTGCTATTCATGAATAAAGAGTTCTGGGACTCTCTACCGAGTGATCAACAGGCGCTTATCAATGAAGTAAGCCAAGAAACTATCGCGGTACAGCGTGATCTTGCAGCGAAACAGAACCAAGAAGTCATCAAAGAGCTTGAAGCGAAAGGCATGACAGTAAACGTAGTGCCAACCGACGTTCGTACTCAAATGAAAGAAAAGATGAATGCAGCGGTTTACCAAGAACTTCGTAGCAAAACTGGTGAAGCGCTATTCGACAGTGTGATCACAGAAATAGAGCAACTCTAATTCACTGATCACGATTGCTAGCCCTTCATTGGTGCCCGTTATTGACTCAGGCTTTGAGGCTTGGTTTTAAAGCAGTTTTATTACTTTACAGACAAACCGCTTTAAAGCCTGAGATGCAGTTCATTCATTGGCATTCAATGCCCTTTTCAATACTCTTTGGAGTTACGTATGAAATGGTTTCGCCTGTTCGACCGATACTTCGAACCAACACTGATCGTACTTTCTATCTCGTTGATGACCGCGCTTCTTTGTTTACAGATAGCATTGCGCCTATTTGACG
Organism: Vibrio sp. HI00D65; assembly: GCF_001635455.1. Taxonomy (GTDB): domain Bacteria; phylum Pseudomonadota; class Gammaproteobacteria; order Enterobacterales; family Vibrionaceae; genus Vibrio. The sequence goes on along the minus strand of NZ_LWEH01000002.1, from coordinate 29,858 downwards.
CTTCAATTGCTTGGGCAGAAGAACTTGCCCGCTACCTTTTCGTTTGGGCGATGTACTTAAGCATCAGCTACTGTATTCGTGATGATCGACATATTCGCATTCGCCTATTCATAGACAAACTACCGGGTAATCTAACCCACTACAGTTTGATTCTTTCAGACCTTATCTACCTTGCCTTCAGCTATACCGTTGCCTGGTTTGGTTTCAAAGTGATTGGTCGAAGCCTAAAACTAGGCCAAATCGCTCCAGCAATGGAAATCCCGATTGCATGCTTATATGCTTCTGTACTTGTTTGTGCCGTACTCAGTGCCATTCGCCTTGTCGTTAGCATCAATAAGCGTATTTCAATTATTGCTTACTCACCAAAGTCGGTTCGACTAACGCAACACCGTTACCGCCACTTGAAAGCAAAACACCGCACTTCTAACCGCTTGTTGGAGCTGAGCTTATGACCTCTGCTTTGTTATTTGGTAGTTTCGGATTACTGCTTCTTATTGGCGTTCCCGTAGGTATCGCACTCGCAGGTGCCAGCATGCTGGCAATCTTGAGCCTACCCTTCTTAAATATCGAATTTTTAGTTCAGGGCTTGGTGACAGGCTTAGACTCTTTCCCACTATTGGCCGTAGTACTCTTCACATTGGCCGGTAACTTAATGAGCCAAGGCGGTATATCAAAACGTCTTTTGCATGTTGCTGAAGTCTTCTTTGGTCACTTCACCGGTGGTTTAGGGATTGTGGCGATCGTTGCGTGTATGTTCTTTGCTTCTATCTCTGGTACAGGTTCAGCAACCGTTGCGGCGATTGGCTTAACCATGATTCCATCTATGGTGAAAAAAGGCTACGACCGAAGCTTTGCTGGTGCATTGATTGCCTCTTCCGGCGGTATCGGTGTAATTATTCCACCATCTGTTGTAATGATCGTGTATGCCATTACTGCAGAAGTATCCGCAACGAAAATGTTCATGGCCGGCATTATCCCTGGGGTTGTCGTCGGACTCGTCCTCATCGGTTACTGTTTGATCGTATCGAAAATCCGAGGCTACGAAGGTAACGATAAAAAGGCAACGTGGCCAGAGAGAATGGCAGCGCTTAAAGAAGCGATTTGGGCAATACTATTACCCGTAATCATACTTGGCGGCATCTACTCTGGTGTATTCACGCCAACTGAATCTGCAGCGATTGGTGTGTTATACGGCTTGTTTTTCGGCATGTTTGTTTACAAAGAGCTGGATTACAACAAGGTAGTGAAGATCATTTTAGAATCTTCATTGTTGGTAGGAGCAGTACTTGTGATTGTGGGCGCTTCAGTTACCTTTGGTCGAATCCTAACGCTTGAGCGTCTACCAACCGAAATCGCACAGTTCATTCTCTCTATCACGGAAAACAAGCTGCTCATTTTGCTATGTATCACCGCATTGCTACTGATCGTTGGTACATTCATGGAGACATTAGCGGCGATTGTTATCTTAACTCCAATCCTGCTGCCTATCGTGACCGCATTAGGAATGGATCCAATCCACTTTGGTATCGTGATGATCGTGAACTTAGCCATCGGGTTTGTCACTCCCCCACTCGGCGCCAACTTATTTATGGCCAGCCAAGTAGGTAACGTGCCGATTGAATCCTTGTCTCGGGCGATTTTAGGCTGGATTGGTGCCATGCTCGTCGCTTTGATGATCATTACTTTTGTACCAGCGATATCACTGTTCCTCCCAGAATTATTGTCTTAAGCGTTCCCATCAACAAAGCCACTCAATATTCATCTTTGAGTGGCTTTTTCAATCCAACCATTCCTAAAGTTATCGTTGCATTCGAATCCATTTCTAATCAAAGAATGTAAACAAAAAATTAACAACCTGATTAAAACCCCATCGTATAAGAATCATTACTCTAAATTTTCTCTCGTCATCACTTCGATATAACAAATCGTCACAGAGTGTTCTCTGGTTTAATACCCACCTCACCACACCCAAGACAAAACCAACAAATACAATTGGTTATGTGGATAAACACTACATTTAAACTTAATTATTTTGTTTGTATACACTCGATAAACAGTGAACCATCACTCAATTAGCTGACTGACAACCGTATTTTGAGAGTTGTTAAAAAACAGATCAAACCCACAATAAAGAAACATATGCAAAACACCTCATTGACACAGTGATAACAAAAGGCAATATTGGATACGTAACCAAAAATAATCCAATAACTAATTTCATGACGCATCAGGAGGTGATTAATGGCTATGGTTGGCTTTGATTCTAAATGGCAAGATTTTCCGGATTACATATTAGGCATCACTAAAGAAATTTGGGAAGATCGAGGTCTGAGTACCCTACATAACTATTACTCACCTGACATTATCGTCCGTACACCACTCTCCATCACCAAGGGAAACGAAAAGGTCATCAGCGCGACCATGGGCACACTAGCCGAGTTCCCGAACCGTACCTTATTAGGTGAAGACGTTATTTGGTCAGGGACTCCTGAGCAAGGCATGCTCTCATCACATCGAATCATTTCAACAGCTACTCACACTAATGATGGTGTATTTGGTAAAGCCACAAACAAAACACTTAAGTTTCGAATTATCGCTGACTGCCATGCCATCAATAACCAAATCAATGACGAGTGGATGATCCGAGACATCGCTGCGATTGCAAACCAACTGGGTATGACGTCAGAAGAGTACGCTCGTCAGCAAATCGAAATAGAGGGTGGCGTTGAGCAATGCCCCTTCCCTTTCACTCCCCAAGTCGACATTCAAGGCCCTTACCTTGGTGTAGGAAATGACAATCAATACGGTCAGCGCTATGAAGACATACTGCGACGTGTAATGAGTGCTGAGTTCTCGGTAATACCAAAAGAGTATGACCGAGCTTGTATTGGCGAATACACGGGCGGTCAAACTGCACTCTCTCATAGCGAGATTGACCAGTTTTGGATGTCACTGCGCTCTTCATTTCCGAACGCGGAGTTCAAAATTCACCACCGTATTGGTCGCAATGACGAAATGATGTCACCACGTGCAGCTATTCGTTGGTCGCTACAAGGCAAGCACGAAGGCTACGGTATGTTTGGAAAGCCTACAGGAAAAGACGTTTACATCATGGGTATCAGCCATGCAGAGTTTGGGCCTTGGGGCCTACGCAGAGAATTCACGCTACTTGATGAAAGTGCTGTCTGGAAACAGATTCTCATCCAAATCGGTTAACTATATAAGGAAGTATTATGTTGAACAGCTTAATAGAAAATTTCTACAGAACCTATTTTAACGCTCACTCATCCGAACGGACTCAAGTAGCTCAAGAGATGCTAAATGCTGACGTTAAATGGTGTGTCGCTCATCCGATTAACGACGTCTCTGGTGTCGATACGACTGAGCAAGCGTTTCTATTACCGCTAGTAAACTCGCTACCTGATGTTGAACGACGACCTTCAATCATTATGCAAGGTGAGTACGAAGGCCGCACTTGGGTAAACTCTACCGGCTACTTTGTTGGCACATTTGCAAAACCGTTGTTTGGTATCCCAGCAACAGGAAAAACACTCTACTTACGCTACACCGAAATGGTTTGCACCCAAGATGGTCAAATTATTGAGTCCTATCTAATCCCTGATTTTATCGATGCAATGAACCAAGCTGGCGTGAATCCGTTACGTAAGAGCCTAGGCCATGCTGGATTAGTCCCTGCCCCAGCGACTCAAGATGGCATATATGCAGGTAGCGTCGACACTGAAGAGAGTCAGAAAAGCCAGAAATTGGTGCTAGATATGTTGGCTTGCTTGGGCCGATTTGATGGTAAACGCCTTGATTCAATGGATCTAGAAAACTACTGGCATGACGACTTTATGTGGTACGGACCGGCTGGGATTGGTACGACTCGTGGTATCCAAGGTTTCCGCGACCACCATCAAGGACCATTTGTCTTTGCCTTCCCTGACCGAAGTGTCGATATAGAGCTCAATATTTTGTCCAAAAATGACTACGTATCCACAGGCGGTTGGCCACACATGCATGGGACACATACCGGCAGCAGTGGCTGGTTAGGGTTAACACCGACAGGTAAGCACATCGAGCTTCGCGTTATGGATATCTGGCGAAGAGAAGGCAAACTACTCAAGGAGAACTGGGTTGCTATCGATATCGCACACATCTTAAAACAGCTTGGATACGATCTGTTTGAGCAAATGGAAGAACAATTAAAAGGATGTGAGCATGTATGATTTTGGCGCTTTAAACTGGACAATTCTTGGAACCTATGTCGTCCTAACTTTAGTTATGGGGGCACTAGTTGGCAGACGTGTTACTTCCGCTAACCAATTTGCGTTAGGTGATAAAAATATTCCATGGTGGGCTATAGGTATCTCTGTTGTGTGTACCTATGTCAGTGCGATGTCTTTCTTGGGTGGGCCAGCTTGGTCTTACAAAGAAGGCTTGTCGGTGATTGCTATCCACCTAAACTACCCTCTGGTGATTTTCTTTATCGTTGCCGTGTTTATGCCGTTTTTCTACAACAACGGCCTCACTTCGATTTATGAATATCAAGAACGACGCTTTGGAAAAGCTTCTCGTATCACTCTGTCTCTGATTTTCTTAATTAAACAGGCGATAAGCTCAGCTGCGGTCTTATATGCGACCTCGTTAATCCTCGAGTTCATTACAGGCATCGACGTGACTTACTGCATCATCATCGTCACTGTTATCGCGCTAATCTATACCGTAATGGGGGGAATTGCCGCCGTTATTTGGACAGATGTCATTCAAGCGGTCATTCTGTTTCTTGGCGCGTTCATCATCATCGAAGCCGTTTGGAATGGCATGCCACAACCAATGACTGAAGTGATGCAAAACCTTAAAGCAGAAGGCATGACCAATGCGTTGCAAACCAATTTAGATTTAAGCCAAGTGACCACGGTATGGGCTGGCGTTATCGCAATGACAATGTTCCACACGACTGTGTATGGCGGTAACCAAATGATGGTTCAACGCTGTATGGCGGCTAAAAATATGGGTGATGCGAAAAAAGCGATGCTAATGATGGGCTACGTTGCTTTCTTCATCTACTTCGTATTCATTCTATTAGGCGTGTTATTTAACGCTTACTACGATGGTAAAGAGTTCGAGAATGGCAATACCATTATCCTGCACTATGCCAGTGAATACGGTATGCCAGGGCTGATGGGAATCATTGCGGCAGCTATTCTTGCAGCAAGTATGTCGAGCTTAGACTCCGCTTTTAACTCTATGGCTACCGTCTCTGTTACTGACTTCTATAAACGCTTCTACAAGAAAAATGAGTCAGAGGAACATTACCTAAAAGCATCGCGTTTCTTCACGGTTATGTGGGCGCTATGTATCATCATTCCAGCCTTCATGTTTGCAACCAGCACAGGCTCAGTTTTAGAAATACTGAGTAAAGCGGGCTCCTATTTTGTAGGCGCAAACTTCTGTATGTTCGTGCTTGGTTTCTACTCCAAACATATTACAGAAAAAGGACTATTAATTGGTGTCGCAGCTAGCTTCTTAGCAATCTGGTATGTAGCAGTAGCGACTGATATTGCTTGGCCTTGGTACTGTGTCATCGGTGTTTTCGTGAATGCGATTGTCGCCTACGCTGCAAGCCTGCTGCTAACTGGCAAACAAAAAGAAATGCACCTTTATACAGTCAAAGGTCAACAGGCAGAATATGCTCGCTTGAACAAGCCGATCAAAGAAGATGGTTGGTATGTTGTGCCGGGTAAAATCGATGCACCTTGTTGGGGACTGCTCGTCATGTTTGTATTCTCACTCGTTCTACTTTGGGGAATTAACGAGTTCATTGAGAACGCACCAATGTTGATTAACTTCATCCGAGTCTGCTCTGTTATTGTTGCTGCAAGTATCATTGGTTACATGATTTACTCATTCAAACGCTCTAAGCCATCAAATGAAGTAGAACAAGTCAGCTAAGGTTCTCCTAAAACTTAACCTAGCGACAACAAAAAAGGCTCACTATCACAGTGAGCCTTTTAGTATCTGGCGAACGCTAAAGACACATTCAGCGCTGCTAATAAGCTATCGAAGAGTCGTTTTAGACCGATAGTTAAGCAGCAATTTAGAACGGTAAATTAGAAGAATTCGATAGAATTACGGCCGCTTTTGTCGTCACGTGTTGGCTTTGGCGTGTCCGCTTTCTTTTTCGGCTTGTTTTCTTTCTTTTTCTCTTTCTTTGGTTCTGCTTTAGCACTCAACATTTCAGCAGTGCTTTTCTTAGATTCTTTCTTCTTAAAATCCTTTTTAGACTGGCCTTTCTTCGACTTGTTGTCTTTCTTAGCCGCTTCTTTTTTCTTTGGCTTATCTTCTACTTCTTGTACTGGCTGATCACAGCACACTACATAGTATTCTTGGTTGAATTCAAAGAAGTCACCATCGTACATTTTACGACGCTTACGTGTTTCCAACTCACCGTTTACCGCAACGTAGCCTTCAGAGATAACGTGCTTAGCTTCGCCACCGCCACTCACTAAGTTCGCGATCTTGAACACTTTGTAGAGCTCAATTGGCTGAGATGACACATCGACACCAATCGCCTCGATTTCAATCTCTTCGCCTTCTTCGCCGTGCTCGTAACCTTCGTAGTCAGCGTCTTCGTAATGTTCTTGGTCCATGATGACCTCTACCTAAATATGTACTTCTGAAATATTGGGCGCAGTGTAATAGTAAAACCACTAAATGACCATGTTGAATTCAACATGATCGCCCTTGTTATAAAGAATAGTGCCTCTATTGGCGACTTACACGCCACCCACGTTCGAGAGGCTCACCAACTGCTTGGTGTATTCGTGTTGAGGAGCGCGAAACAGCGTCTCGGTGTCGCCCTTCTCTATCACCTCACCCGCTTTCATCACGATGGTGTAATGACATAGGGATTTCACGACGTTCAGATCGTGGCTTATGAACAGGTACGTAAGATCGTACTTTTCTTGGAGTGACTTGAGTAAGTCTAAGACCTGAGCTTGCACCGTTCTGTCTAATGAAGACGTCGGCTCATCGAGTAGGATAAACTCTGGCTTCAGAATCAGTGCTCGTGCAATCGCAATTCGCTGTCTTTGACCGCCCGAAAATTCATTTGGGTAACGGTGACGCGTTTCTGGGTCAAGATCGACCTCCTTCATCACATCGCAGATACGCTGGTCCAGTTCGCTCTCATCAAGCTGCTGATGGACGCGTAAGCCTTCACCAATTACTTGTGCCACCGACATTCTTGGGTTCAAAGCTGAGAATGGGTCTTGAAAGACGACTTGCATGCGGCTTCGAAATGGCAGCATTTGCTGGCGGTTTAGCCCTTGAAGCTGTTCGCTTTCATAAGTAATCGAACCTTCACTCTCCACCAGCTTTAATATCGCCATACCTGTAGTAGACTTGCCTGAACCACTTTCTCCTACTAAGCCAATTGAGTGCCCTTTCTTAAGGGTGAACTCCATATCAGTGACCGCTTTAATATGCGAAATAGTACGCTTAAATAAGCCGCCCGTAATTGGGAACCAAACTCGAAGTTGATTTACATCGAGTAGCGGTTGGCTGCCAGGTGACACCGTAACAGGCAAGCCTTTAGGGTCAGAATTGATTAGCTTTTGCGTGTAAGGTTGAGCTGGCGCATTAAACAGTGTCTGGCAGTCGTTGCTTTCCACAAGGCGACCATCCTTCATCACCGCAACTCTATCGGCAATCTTACGAACAATGCTCAAATCATGGGTGATAAACAGCATCGCCATGCCAAGCTCTTGTTGCAGGTCTTTCAATAAGTCGAGAATCTGCGCTTGTACCGACACATCCAGTGCAGTCGTTGGCTCATCAGCAATAAGCAGCTCCGGCTCATTGATCAGTGCCATCGCGATCATAACACGCTGACGCTCACCACCAGATAACTCATGCGGATAGGCTAATATTTTTTGCTCTGGATGACGGATGCCTACTTTAGATAACCACTCTATCGCCAAGGCTTGCGCTTTATTGGTTCGCATTCCGCGGTGAATGGCTAGGGTTTCAACAAGCTGTTTGCCAATTCGATGAAGCGGATTTAGCGAAACCATAGGCTCTTGGAAGATCATTCCGATACGGCCACCACGAATACCACGCAGTTGCCTCTCAGAACAACTCAAGATGTTGCTACCAGAGAAGTTAACCTTTCCGCTCAAGTAATGAGACGAACCTTTAGGCAGTAGCTTTAAGATCGAGTTAGCCGTCACCGATTTACCCGAGCCACTCTCTCCCACCAGAGCCAGTGTTTCCCCTTTGTATATTTCGAGAGAAACATCGTGAGTTACCTGCTCTATCGCCTTCTTTCTTCCAAAACCGACAGACAGTTTATCTATGGTTAGCACTGGAGAAGCAGGAGCTGTATTTGAAGTCATAACCTATCCTTACTTCTGTTGGTGTGGGTCGAAGGCATCACGTACCGCTTCACCGACAAAGACAAGTAACGTAAGCATCAAAGAAAGTACAACGAATGCAGAAATACCAAGCCAAGGCGCTTGTAAGTTGGCTTTACCTTGCGCCAGAAGCTCACCTAACGAAGGCGAACCCGCAGGAAGACCAAAGCCCAAGAAGTCTAACGACGTTAATGTGGTCACCGAACCAGAAAGGATAAACGGCATCATGGTTAGTGATGCAACCATAGCGTTTGGCAACATGTGACGAAGCATAATGCGCTTGTCATCCACGCCCATCGCTTGTGCCGCACGTACATAGTCGAAGTTACGACAACGTAAGAACTCGGCGCGAACAATACCCACCAAACTCATCCAACTGAACAGCACCATAATCCCTAGCAACCACCAGAAATTCGGCTCAATGAAACTCGACAAGATAATTAGCAAGAACAAGGTCGGCATTCCGGACCACACTTCGATGAAACGTTGCCCAAACAGGTCAACCCAACCGCCGTAATATCCTTGCGTAGCCCCAACGACCACGCCAATAAAACTTGAAACAATCGTCAGAACAAAACCAAAGAGCACTGAGATACGAAAGCCGTAAATAATCCTCGCCAACACATCTCGCCCTTTATCATCCGTACCTAACCAGTTCACCGAGTCAGGCTCCGATGGTACCGCGCCTGCGATATCAAAGTTGATGGTGTCGTAGCTGAAAGGAATGATAGGCCAAACGATATAGCCACTTTCTTTAATCAGGTCAATTACATACGGGTCTTTATAGTCGGCTTCGGTTTCAAACTCCCCACCGAATTCTGTTTCTGCGTATTCGTTAATGACAGGCACAAACCATTGATTATCATAAGAAACCAATAATGGCTTATCGTTCGCGATGATCTCTGAAAACAGGCTCAAGCCAAACAACAAGGTGAATATCCACAAAGAGATAAAACCACGCTTGTTTGCTTTAAAACGTAACCAACGAGCTTCAGCTAAAGGGTTGCTAAACATTTTTAATCAATACCTTTGTTATTCATTCGCCATTAACGCGCTTCAAAATCAATTCGAGGATCAACCCAGGTATAAGTCAGGTCGGAGATAATGCTCAACACCAAACCCAATAAGGTCATAATATAGAGAGAGCTGAATACCACTGGGTAATCACGTTGAATCGTCGACTCAAAGCCAAGCAAGCCAATGCCTTCGAGTGAAAACATCACTTCAATCAACATAGAACCCGTGAAGAAAATACTAATAAATGCGCTTGGGAAACCTGCAATGATGATCAACATCGCATTACGGAAAACGTGCTTGTAGAGAATGCTGTTCTCGTCCAAACCTTTCGCTCGTGCCGTTACCACATATTGCTTGTTGATTTCATCAAGGAAGGAGTTTTTGGTCAGCATGCTGAGTGTGGCAAAACCACCGATCACCATTGCAAAAATAGGCAAAGCTAAATGCCAGAAGTAATCGCCAATTTGCTGATACCAATTGAGTTGGTCGAAGTTACTCGAGACCAAGCCTCTTAAAGGGAACCAACTGAAATAGTTACCACTCGCGAATAAGATAATCAAAATGATAGCGAACAAGAAGCCAGGTACCGCATAGCCGACAATCACCACAGCGCTCGACCAAATATCAAAACGAGAGCCGTGGTGTATCGCCTTCATAATGCCCAGAGGTATCGAAATCACGTAAATGATTAACGTACTCCAAAGCCCCAGAGAAATAGAGACAGGCAAGCGCTCGATGATTAAATCGATAACATTACCGCCCTTAAACAGGCTTTCACCAAAGTTAAAGGTCGCGTAGTTTTTCAACATCTCAAAGTAGCGAACGTGAATCGGCTTATCAAAACCAAACTGCTTTTTGATCTCTTCAACCACTTCCGGATCCAGCCCGCGAGAGCCTTTATAGCCACTGGCAGACGCTTGATCACTCTCGCTTAAATCAACCTCTTGCCCACCACCAGAGAAGCGCTCCATAATACCGGAGTTGTGCCCTTCTAACTGTGCCACAGCCTGTTCTACTGGGCCACCCGGAGCAATCTGAATAATGAAAAAGTTAATCGTGATGATCGCCCACAGCGTGGGGATCACCAACAACAAACGTCGAAATATATACGCAGCCATGCTAACTAACTCCTAGCGACGTTTTTCAGGAAGCAATGCCGCCTTCTCTTCTGAAATCCACCATGTATCGATACCTAAATCGTATTTAGGCAGTACATCCGGACGCTCAAACTTATCCCACATGGCCACTCGGTATTCACCCACGTGCCATTGAGGAATGTTGTAGAAGTTCCACTGCAACACACGGTCAAGAGAGCGACCTAGCGTAAGCAGCTTTTCTGGGTTTTGTTGGTTACGCGCGATTTCTTCAGTTAACGCATCCACCACAGGATCCATCACACCTGCTGTATTGTAAGTAGAATCAATGTAGTTAGAATTCCAAACAATCATTAAGTTCGGACTTGGATAAGGGTTTGGCGAAAACGATGAAGAGACCATATCGAAGTCTCGGTCGCGAAGACGCTTAATATATTGCGTGGTATCGACCGTGCGGATCTTCATCTCAATACCCATTCGTTTTAGGTTCTTTTGAACAGGTGTCGCAATACGCTCCGTCGTTGGGCTGTAAATCAGCAACTCAAATGACATAGGCTTGCCAGTCTTTTGATTGGTCATTACTTTGTCTTTTAGTACCCAACCCGCTTCCTTCAGCAGTTTAAATGCCGTGCGCATTTGGCTACGAATGCGACCACTACCATCGGTTACAGGAGGTTGGTATTCTTCCGTAAACACTCGAGGTGGGATCTGGTCTTTGTACTGAGACAGCAACGCCACTTCGTCTTCACTTGGCAAACCTTTTGCTTCATAGTCAGTGTTTTGGAAATAACTACGAGTTCGCTTGTACTGGCCGTAGAACATGTTCTTATTCATCCACTCAAAGTCCATCGCGTACGTCAACGCTTCACGAACTTTAGGATCTGAGAACACCGGAGATTGAATATTGTAAACAAAGCCTTGGGTCGACTCTGGCTTCTCGTGATTGATCTCTTCTTTGACGATATAGCCTTTGTCGAAGTTTGCGCCGGTGTAAGAGTTAGCCCAGAACTTGGCTGAGTTCTCTGTTCTAAGGTCGAACTCCCCTGCTTTAAAGGCTTCTAACATCACAGTGTCATCACGATAGTAGTCGTACTGCACTTCCTTGAAGTTATTACGACCCACGTTAACGGGCAGATATGCCGCCCAATAGTTTTCATCAAGGCCGTAAGTAACACTTTGACCCGACTTATAACTGATGATCTTATAAGGACCGCTGCCGACTGGCGGTTCACTTAGCGGCTCAGAGAGTTTTCTGTCTTTCCAGAAATGCTTAGGTAACACGCGAGTGCTTTGCGCAAAGCTAAACAATTTCTCACGATTCGGATTATTCATCTCGATACGAACAACCAAATCAGAAATCGCAGTAACGGATTCGATGTCTTTGTAATACACACGATATTGTGGCACACCTTCTGTCGAAAACTTCATGAAGGTAAACGCCACATCATGAGCCGTGATCGGTTGTCCATCTTGGAATTTAGCATTTGGGTTGATATCGATTTCCATCCAAGAGAAATCACTCGCATAACGAACTTTAGAAGCAATCAATGGATAGTACGCATCAATTTCATCATTCGGTGAAAACATTAACGTATCGTAAATTTCACCTGAATAACTGGCTGCAACGCCGCGGGAACCGAATCGATTAAAGCTATCGTAAGTACCAATGCTACCGTAAGTCACTTTGCCAAACTTAGGTGCATTCGGGTTAACGTAATCGAAGTGAGTAAAATTTGCTGGGTATTTTGCTTCACCAAAACCAACCAGTTGTGTGGTTTCAATAACGGTGACAGCGGGAGTAGATTCGGTATCGGATGCGTAAGTAACGGAGGATTGTAGAGCAATAAGCGGCAGCATAGCTGCACATGAGGCTAACTTTAACCTGAAAAACTGAGTGCGCTGCGAGGCCTTGCGTCGAAGATCTGTTACCATTTGACTCTCCCTTCAAATGTCATGAATTCAATATTCAGCTTGATTTGTCGGCTTTGAATGCATGCCGTTAAAACAAGTATAGAATCAAATCTAACATCATGTAATAACTAATAAAACCATCAGCACCATAAGTCTTACGCTTTATTTACAAATTACTCGGGAATGTTCTAAGAAATATCACGCGCTAGCGCCATGGCTGAACCTGTGGCTAGCGCGTGATTGCGTAGGATTAACTGTGCTATTAGCTACTGCACCAGATACGCGTCAAAGATAAGTTGACCTACTTCGTTGATCACCTTGTCACGTTGTTGGAGAGTGAATTCAGTTTCTGTAAGAGAGACGTTGATGATCAATGGAGCGCGATGTTCACTCCACACGATAGCCGTAATTGCGCGAGAGCCATACGCTCCAGCACCCGATCTATCGGCAATATTCCAACCACTAGGCAAGATAGAGCGGAACATTCCGTCAGACACTTTATTGCCCATCATCCACCCTGTTAACGTCGATGTGGACGCTTGTGACAACGTATCGCCATACATCAACTCATTCAGCGTCATCACAATGCTATTCGGTGTCGTGGTATCGCGAGCATCACCCGGTCGAGCATGATTCAATTCTGGTTCTAAGTGGTCAAGGCGAGTATGGCTGTCTCCAATAGAACGCAGGAACTGAGTTAAGCCGTTGGGGCCTTCGATTCCACCAAGCACAATGTTTGCGGCAGTATTGTCACTCATCGTCATGGTTGCGCTACATGCATCTCTCAGTGAAATACCTTTGCCGACCAGCTCTTTAGTCACCGGAGACCAAACAATGAGGTCCTCAGACCTAATGCTGACCTTTGAATCCAAATCTAGCCCTTTGTGTTCAGCATCGTAGAGAAGGTTCGCACAAGCCAGAGTTTTAAAGGTGCTCATCATAGGAAATCGCTCATCCCCCTTGTAGCTCCATGTCTGCTTGGTCGCAGAATCATAGACAGCCACACCAATGCGTGCCGAAACACGAGATTCAATTTGTTCAATCGATTCCGGTTTAAGGGATTGACTCAGTGACGATGTAGAGAAGAAGGCGCTAAACAATACAAGAGCGAGAGAAATATATTTTTTCATAGTAAAACCATAAGAAAACGACCGACCGATCGTAGAGAAAATTAGACACGACACCTTTGCCGCGTCGAACGGAGAGAATCTAAGCAGAAAGTAACGACCTTCGCTAGATCAAATGAAAATAACTGACTAAATCCGAACAATATCTTCATATTTTAGATATCCTTAAAAGAGCGATTTCAATAGGATTCAACCTTGAACAAACCAAACCAAGTAACCTTCTCAACGTTCAACCTTTTGAACTACCTTGAGCCACCGAACGCTTATTATGATTTTGAGAACATCTACAGCTTCGATGAATGGCAGAAGAAGCAAAATTGGATTGCGGAAGCAATTCGTTCATTAGATTGTGATGTGATTGGCTTCCAAGAAATTTTCAGCCCCGAATCTTTAAAGAAACTCATGACAGAGTTGGGCTATCCGCACTTTGCCGTCGTCGATAACGCACACGTTGAAGATCATTACCTATACACCTCCCCTGTTGTGGGCATTGCTTCCCGTTATCCGATTGAAAATGTTCAGCCTGTCACGCCGGATTCTAGCTTACTTGCCGCCTTTAGCTTTGGTGACAATTTTTCATTCAACCGAACACCAGTACACGCCACTATTGAACTGCCTCACTTAGGCTCAACCGATTGTTATGTCGTGCACTTTAAGTCACAACGCGCAACAGAGCCTAAAGTTGAAACGGTAGAACCGAGTGACAGTGCAGCAGAGCAAAAGCCACAAAGCGATACTCTGATTAAACTTCACCAGGAACAACTTGGGTCTTGGCTATCGAGTGTTCAGCGCGGACTAGAAGCTCAAATGCTACACCAATACATTACCAATCAACGCTATCTAACCGACCAACCCGTTGTGTTGATGGGCGACTTTAACAAGCCCCTATTCAACGATGAATTCAAAGGGTTGTTGAGCTATTCGTTGAATCGAGATGAAACCAGCCAACATTGGCTTTCACACTTTAGATTGAGAGACAGTTGGGACCTCTACCATCAATTACACGAAGAAGACTTACTCTCACAACGTAAACCAACTCATTATTACGGAGCATCAGGTTCTGTACTGGACTACATTTTGATGTCGAACGAGTTTGACTGCCAGAACTCCTCAAGTTTGATGGAAATATCAAACTACACTGTGCTCGACCATCATCTGATTAACCCAAGCTTCGAACGCGACCAATTCAGTACCGATCACGCTGTCGTTTCCGTCACCGCTCATATCCGCGAAGCCTAGAGTTAGACATAAAAAAGCCGCAGTCAAACACTGCGGCCTTTCCACTTCAGACAAACGGGTTGAGCCAACCGACGCCCCCATTTAGAAATCGATTTACCGTTTAACAAAGTGTGAAACTTAAAAGTTGTATGTTGCGCCTAGGTAGAACGAATCTAGTACGATGTCATTTTCAACTTTTCTGCGGCTCCAGAAAAAGCCCTCATAACTTTCGACAGTAAAAACATCAGCTTCATAACCAAGTCTTACGCTTAACGCTGATAATTTTGGTGATGTATACTCAACACCGATGCCGTAACGTACGCCAGTACCAGTATCATCAAATTCAGAACCAGAAGGGCGAGAACCATCTGCATTTTTCATGTCTAGGTCGAGAGAAGATAGGCCGATAATGCCGAACGGACGCATGCCGTTATCAAATGTGTATCCTAGGTTTGCAGCTACCGATAACATTTGAGGTGTCCATGTGAAACCTTCGTTTTTAGCAGCGTGGTTTTTTGCCACTACATCGCCGTAGTCTGTGTATTGAACCTCCAGCGATACAATGCGGTTAAACTTGTAACCTGCAATTAGACGGTAAGAGTTGTCTTCAGCTTTAAAAGTCATCGGATCTGTCGATGATGCAACAAAGCCATCATCATCCACGCCAGCAGTACCAATTGCACCACCTAAGTAAAAGCCACTCTCTGCCGCCGTTACACTGTTTGTCGCTAAAGCTGACATCAATGCCACGCCTAAAATTAGTTTGTTATTCATTACTGCTTAACCTTACTTATTTCAAAATTTCAAATCAAGATTGCTTAGTGTTCCCAAACCGCACAATCTTTTTAGAGTCATCCGACACCCCGTCGAATTGGCAAGCAGCTTACGCTCACAGATAACAAAAAAATAAATAAAAATATAATCACTTAGTAACCTCGAACAACACAATCAGTAAAAACAAATAACTAACTGAATAACATAGAAATAAATCACCTTCACTTTAAGTGAAAATTCTCACATCCATTTTCAAACCAACGGTTTTTTATATTTTTTCTTACGCGGCTTACGTGTGCTTACTTTCAAAAGAGGTGTGATTTTGCATAATCCGCGCGCTTTGATTGCTCGCTTACGTGCACAACAAGCCATAAACCAATCTTTACTATTCAGAACAAATGAACATAAATACGATGAACCACACCATAGACTTCAGCGGCCTACTCATTGATACCAACTCTCGAACGATTACCAACCAGCAAGGTAACCGTATTGCATTGCGCCCTCAGGTATTGTCTGTGCTCTGTCTATTAGTAGAAAACATAGGAAAGCCGATAACTAAAGAACATATTATTGATGTGTGTTGGGACGGAGAGCTCTCATCACCTCACGCCCTAGCTAACGTTATTTATAACCTGCGTAACGTATTCGCTCGCTTAAGAACACCTCACATCCAAATTCTCACGGTCACTAAGTTTGGTTACGCTCTATCGATAAAAGAAGGTGTACTGGTTTAGGCTTTGCCCTATTGGATCCAGCGGTAAAGCGACACTGTGAGTAAACTTGTTCTTAGATTTGGCATCGTTTGGGCTCCACTAAAACCAACCTAGTCCCTATTTCCCTTGAATGTATGCAATCAATCACGGTGATTAAGATCACCAAAAAACGCCCAATCGAAACGTTTCGATGATCATTATCACACTCTCAGAAGGTCAAAGGTGCAAATGACAAATCACACACTATTATCACTATCGAAACGTTTCGATGGCTTTTCTTGAGTTGTTTCTCATCCCATCAAACGTGTTTTTTCGATAGGTCGTAATATGAAAAAAAGTACTCTAATAAACTCTGAACTCTCCTACTTAGTGGCGACTCTTGGCCACACAGACGAAATTACGATTTGTGATGCAGGACTGCCGATTCCAGATCATGTTTCTCGTATAGACCTAGCTTTAACTCACGGTGTTCCAAGCTTTGCTCAGACGGTAGAAACCATGCTTAATGAATCTCAAATTGAAGGTGTAGTTATCGCAGAAGAATTTGCAAAAGTTAGCCCAGAGCATCATGCAGCACTGATTGATCAAATCAAAACAGAAGAAGCCCGTTGTGGTAAAGAAATTGCGATTTCTTACATCACTCATGAAGAGTTTAAACAGCGCACTCATGAAAGCCGCGCTGTGATTCGTACCGGTGAATGCACACCTTACGCGAATGTCATTTTCCAAGCTGGCGTAACGTTTTAGCTCAAGCGAAACATAACGACAGCCCAGCGTTACAGCTGAAAGACAGAATAACCAAATACAACTGGCCCCGAGTAAAGGAACCGACATGACTCAAGCCATTTTAGAACTTAGCTCAATTGAGAAGGCCTTCCCTGGTGTGAAAGCACTAGATAAGGCAAGCCTCAACGTTTACCCAGGACGCGTGATGGCGTTAATGGGCGAAAACGGTGCAGGTAAATCAACCCTCATGAAAGTACTAACAGGTATCTATCAATTGGATGGCGGTACTATCGCCTACCAAGGTAAACCTGCTGCATTTAAAGGGCCTCGTGACTCTCAACAAGCCGGTATCAGTATCATTCACCAAGAACTGAACCTGATCCCTGAGCTGACCATCGCCGAGAACATCTACTTAGGTCGTGAAATCACAGGCACCATGGGTCGAATCTTGTGGAATGAGATGTACCAAGAAGCCGACAAGCTACTGAAACGCCTAAACGTAAAACACAGCTCAAAAACACCACTAGGCGAACTGAGCCTAGGTGAGCAACAAATGGTAGAGATTGCGAAAGCCCTATCGTTTGAATCTAAGGTCATCATCATGGATGAACCAACAGATGCCCTAACCGATACTGAAACCGAATCTCTGTTCAAAGTAATCAACGAACTGCGTGATGAAGGCTGCGGCATTGTTTACATCTCTCACCGCTTGAAAGAGATCTTCGAGATCTGTGACGACATCACCGTACTTCGTGACGGCAAGTTCATTGGTCAATGTGAAGTAAAAGATACAGACGAAGACGGCTTAATCGAAATGATGGTTGGTCGTAAGCTCGACGAACAATACCCTCGCATCGCTCCAAGCCATGGCGAAACCTGCTTAGAAGTGATTGGCCTTACTGGTTCTGGTGTTCATGACGTTAGCTTTATCTTAAAGCGTGGAGAAATCCTTGGTGTATCAGGGCTAATGGGTGCTGGCCGTACAGAATTGATGAAGGTGATTTACGGTGCACTTCCGAGTGAGTGCGGCGTTATCAACTTAGAAAACAAAACCATCAACCCTGTGAGCCCAAAAGATGGCCTTGCTAATGGCATCGCTTACATCTCTGAAGACCGTAAAGGTGATGGCTTAGTGCTTGGGCTTTCAGTGAAAGAGAACATGTCGCTTTGTTCACTGGATCTACTGACCAAAAGCGGTCAAATCCAACACAAAGACGAAGTGATCGCAGTGGATGACTTCATCAAGCTATTCAACATCAAAACCCCTACTCGCGAGCAAATCATCGGCAACCTTTCTGGTGGTAACCAGCAGAAAGTGGCTATCGCTAAAGGCTTGATGACCAAACCAAAAGTACTGATTCTCGATGAGCCAACCCGTGGTGTCGATGTCGGTGCGAAAAAAGAGATTTACCAACTCATTAATAAGTTTAAAGCCGACGGTATGAGCATCATTTTGGTGTCCTCTGAAATGCCAGAAGTATTAGGAATGAGTGACCGCATCATGGTGATGCATGAAGGCCGCATCAGCGGTGAATTTGACGCTAAAGAAGCAAACCAAGAATTATTACTGGCGTGTGCGGTCGGTAAAAAGATTAACGAGGACGCAGCATGAGTACCAAAACCATGAGCAAAACAACTGAAACTGAAGCGCCGAAGAAAAAGCCGTTAATCAGCAAAGAGTGGCTGATTGATCAAAAGTCATTAATCGCTTTGATCTTCCTGATTGTTATCGTTTCTTTCTTAAACCCAAACTTCTTTACTGTCGATAACATTCTAAACATTCTGCGCCAAACCTCGGTTAACGCAATCATTGCTGTAGGTATGACGCTGGTTATCCTAACCGCAGGTATCGACTTGAGTGTTGGTTCTGTACTGGCGCTTTGTGGTGCATTCGCAGCCAGCATGATTGGCATGGAAATCCCTGTGATGATCGCAGTACCAACGGCTCTAGTAGCTGGTGCAGCATTAGGTGCTATTAGTGGTGTGATTATAGCTAAGGGTAAGGTTCAAGCCTTCATCGCAACGCTAGTAACCATGACACTACTTCGTGGTGTAACCATGGTTTACACCGACGGTCGCCCTATCTCAACAGGCTTTACGGACACAGCAGACGCATTCGCTTGGTTTGGTACAGGCTACGCAATGGGTGTACCGGTTCCAGTTTGGATCATGGTCGTAGTATTCGCATCCGTTTGGTACCTACTTAACCACACACGCTTTGGCCGTTACGTTTACGCACTTGGCGGCAACGAATCAGCAACCCGCCTATCAGGCATCGACGTAGACAAAGTAAAAATCGGCGTTTACGCAATCTGTGGTCTGTTAGCAGCGGTTGCGGGCATCATTGTGGCTTCTCGTTTGTCATCAGCTCAACCAACCGCAGGTATGGGGTATGAGCTAGACGCTATCGCAGCCGTGGTTCTTGGCGGTACAAGCTTAGCTGGCGGTCGTGGTCGTATCATGGGCACATTGATTGGTGCACTGATTATCGGCTTCCTAAACAACGCCCTAAACCTACTAGACGTTTCTTCTTACTACCAGATGATTGCAAAAGCAGTGGTTATTCTTCTGGCAGTATTGGTCGACAACAAAAACAAATAAGACTCTAGTTTGAGTCAATGCAACACCCTGCTTTTCAACAGAAAAGCATCAATAAATAACAAACATTAAATCTATAAATAATGTAACAACGAGCTAGGACTCACCTCCTAGCTCACCCTACACAAAGGACTTACACCATGAAAAAATTAGCGACTCTTATTTCTGCTGCTCTGCTTTCTACAACGGTATCTGTGTCTGCACAGGCGCAAGATACAATGGCAATCGTTCTGTCTACATTGAACAACCCATTCTTTGTAACCATGAAAGATGGCGCAGAAGCGAAAGCTGAAGAGCTAGGCTACAAGCTTATCGTTCTTGATTCTCAAAACGACCCAAGCAAAGAGCTGTCGAACATTGAAGATCTAACCATTCGTGGTGTTAAGGCAATCCTGATCAACCCAACAGATTCAGATGCAGTATCTAACGCAATTCGCATGGCTAACCGCTCTAACATCCCAGTACTAACGCTAGACCGTGGTGCAAGCCGTGGTGACGTAGTGAGCCACATCGCTTCTGATAACGTAATCGGTGGTGAAATGGCGGGTCACTTCATCATGGAAAAAGTGGGCGAAAAAGCGAAAGTAATCCAACTTGAAGGTATCGCTGGTACTTCTGCAGCTCGTGAACGTGGAGAAGGCTTCATGAACGCGGTAGACAGCAGCGGCCTTGAGCTTCTTGCTAGTCAACCAGCAGATTTCGACCGAACTAAAGGTCTGAACGTAATGGAAAACCTACTGGCAGCTAACCCAGATGTTGAAGCAGTATTCGCTCAAAACGATGAAATGGCTCTAGGTGCACTACGCGCAGTTCAAGCATCTGGTAAAGATGTAATGATCGTTGGCTTCGACGGCACAGACGACGGCATCGCTGCTGTTAACCGTGGCCTACTTGGCGCAACCGTTGCACAACAGCCAGACCTAATCGGTTCTCTAGGTATCGAGATGGCTGACAAAGTACTGAAAGGCGAAAAAGTAGACGAGTACGTACCAGTACCTCTAAAAATCATCGCTAAATAATCGATGCCAAACGAGTAATACAAAGCAGGGAGTCCCCTATCTCCCTGCTTTCTTTACTCAATCACTCACTGGCTCAAAGCAAAAAGCAAAAACCGACAGTGCATCGCTGTTTCTCATCTCCTATCGCGACTTAATGACTCTCTCGCGACTTAAAGAGTTAGCAATGAGAAACACCCATGCATTTTCAAATACGATATATCATAAGGCTCGTATCATGACTCAACTGATTGTTTTAGGTAGCGTTAACGCTGACCACGTACTGCAAGTTCCTTCGTTCCCTCGCCCGGGTGAAACCTTGATTGGTGGTAACTATCAGGTCATCCCTGGCGGTAAAGGCGCAAACCAAGCGGTCGCTGCAGCGCGATTAAACGCAGATATCGGCTTTATTGCCTGTGTCGGTGACGACCCATTCGGCATCAACATTCGTCAAGACTTTGCTAAAGACGGCATCAACATCGATGGCGTAATCATGGCTGAGAACACGCCTACGGGCATCGCGATGATCCAAGTATCAGCAGCGGGTGAAAACAGCATTTGTCTTTCTCCAGAAGCGAACAACAAGCTGACTTGCGAACAAATCGAACCACACTTAGAGAAGATCCGCGGCGCGAAATATCTTCTAACTCAATTGGAAACTCCTATCGAAGGCATTGAATACGCAGCGAAAACCGCAAAAGAGAGCGGAACTCGCGTGATTCTAAACCCAGCCCCTGCTCGTCCATTATCGGATACCTTACTAGCGTGTGTTGATGTGATCACACCAAACGAAACCGAAGCAGAAGTACTGACAGGCGTTACCGTAACCGACAGCGCATCTGCTCATCAGGCATCTTTGGCTCTGCATGCGAAAGGCATCGAGACAGTAATGATCACGCTTGGCGCTAAGGGTGTATGGGTAAGTAGACACGGTGAAGGTGAACTGATAGCAGGCTTCCGCGTTGAAGCGACTGATACAACCGCAGCTGGTGATACCTTCAACGGTGCATTAGTTACTGGCTTACTTGAAGACATGCCAATGGAGCGTGCGATTAAATTTGCTCACGCTGCGGCGGCAATTTCAGTGACTCGCTTTGGCGCTCAAACCTCAATTCCAAGCCGCGCCGAAGCCGATGCGTTTTTGGCACTGCAACTGTCTGCTTAGCTTGATGCCTATTAGAAGGCTGACTCGTTGGCTAAACCCTAATGTTAGCCTTCTAAATAACAAGCATAAGCCCCTGTTTTCAGAAAGAATATCGCTCAACGTGGACAAATGACTCCCACAAGGATTTTTTATGGCAACAATGAAAGACATCGCTAAGCTCGCAAAGGTATCTACTTCTACGGTAAGCCATGTGATTAACAAGTCGCGTTTTGTCAGTGAAGAGATAGCTGAGCGTGTCAACAATGCCGCGAGAGAGCTTAACTATGCGCCTTCTGCATTAGCTCGTAGCTTGAAGATGAAGCAAACCAAAACGCTTGGCATGCTAGTGACAACTTCTACCAACCCATTCTTTGGTGAAGTAGTAAAAGGTGTTGAACGTCGTTGTTATGAAAAAGGCTACAACCTTATCTTGTGTAACACCGAAGGCGATAGCGAACGTATGAAATCGTCTATCGATACACTACTACAAAAGCGTGTCGATGGCTTAATGCTGATGTGCTCTACCCTTGAAGGCGAGCATATCGACGTATTCGAGCGTTACCCAGAACTGCCTGTTGTAGTGATGGATTGGGGCCCAATGCTGTTTGCGAGCGACAAGATTCAAGACAACTCGCATCAAGGTGGCTACATGGCGACCAAACACCTGATTGATAACGGCCACTCTCACATTGGCTGTATCACAGGTCCGTTGCATCGTAACCAGGCATCATCGCGTTACCAAGGCTTCAAACAAGCGATGGAAGAAGCAGGATTGGAGATCAATGCTGATTGGATTGTCGAATCTAACTTCGAGTGTGATGGTGGTTTTGATTCTTATCAAATACTAAAGGCGCGTGGCAAAATGCCGAGTGCACTGTTTGTAAGTAACGACATGATGGCAATGGGCGTAATTCACGCAGCTGCGCAAGATGGCACATCAATACCCAACGATCTCTCAATCATTGGATACGATGACATCCACTTATCTAAATACATGACACCGGCTCTGAGCACCATCCACCAGCCAAAACACCGTTTGGGTAAAGCAGCCGTTGATACACTTTTGAGTCGATTACAAACGCCAGACGCCTACCCACAGGTCGTCGAGTTAGAGCCGACCCTGGTAGAGCGAAGCAGCGTAAAAGCAGTTTAACCCACAGCTACCCAACCCCAGAACAAAGAGCCAGCTTATCCAGTTGGCTTTTTTCTTTAGCTTTTAGCCTTTAGCCTTTAGCTTTAAGTTTGAGCTTTCAGCTCATTAGCCATTAACAAGTGTCGTCCATCAAACTGTACCCTCCGTCTTTCTGATAGATAAAACCTAACAATTTTTTATTCCATCACCTGAGGTTCTGGCAACACAGACGGTGTGCTGCCCATGTAAGTTAAAAAGTTTTCCCACACTTCATGTGTGCGTTGCTTGGTTAACTTGGTCTTACAAGAAAGCGCCATCAGCCCACGAATTGAACCGTCGCGCCATTGGGTATATACAGAGTCACAATGCGCTGTCATATAAGCTTGCCAGCTCTGCCTGTGCAGCTTCAAGTTCAAGTGCAGCACAGTGGTTTATCTCTAGCGTGTTCATCGCATTGTCGCAATCAACTACACCTTCAGAAGCAGATGCCACCCAAGGTACACACGCTAATAATACAATCGATAAAAACTTTTTCATTATTGCTCTCCCTAATTTAAAAGTACGTGTATGCACCCTCTTAATGCCAAGCGTTGCGAATCCTAATAGCATGGGACACCAATTGTTGATAACCACGTTTAGGGTTATGCCTAAAGAGCACAAAAGCATACAACCAAATAACAAGAGACATGGCAAACAAACCTGACTGGAAACCATGTAGGTAAACCTCTGGTAGCAACCGACTACCTTCTGATAATTCTCCATAGAGATGGTTGTTTTACTGCTGATCAACTCATACGTTAAACTTATTGGCATCACCAGAGCCCAAACTAAAAACCAAGACACACTAGTGACAGGCGCCAAACTCAGTAGCGGCTTAAATTGCCTAACTGGAAAAATGAAATACAAAAGCATAATCAGATACAGAACAGCTAAAAATAAGCTCCACGCATTAACACTGACTTCAAAAATCCGATAACGTACATCGACGTACATGGTTAACACTACCGCTCCCAATACAGCAAGCGATAATAACTTTCCCATATACTTGGTTCTAGAAAACCTAATAAGTACATAGCCAATCACAAGAAGAAAGCACGAGAGCCAAACTAACACTTCTGGATCAGTATCAAAAAGACGAGGTGTTGCGGTATTAGACAAGATAAAGATCGCGTAGGTAGGAGCGATCATCAAATAGGCAATGAACACACGCACCAACATCCAAGTTATATTTTTTATCATTACACTCAAACCTACCCAATTGTGTTATTTCAAAAACTGTGGGTCTCAATTTGATACTATAAGCCCGAAAAGATTCCGGCCCATCAAAACCTCAAAAGTACTGAAACAACAAGCGACGCACTTAACCTTGAAAGTAATTGTAACACTATGATTTTTATAGTAAGACTATAAAAAATGTGATTTCGGTTCACAACACATGCTTACATTCACATTAATTATTATTTCTCTTGATAACTAATCGTTAAGTTTATAAATTAAATCGACTGCTCATACACTCGGTAACGCTTCTCCAATTATGGATATCAAGTACCAACATTTTGCCAAGACCACATTCTACTTTGCCATCTCTTTCGTTTTGTCGATGGCATTGCTCATCCCTTTTACACCTTCTCATTATCATGCGTTAACCGAAGAGTCTTCACTGTTAGTCGAAACCAGGCTTCAAGAGATCCAAGCTCGATTTGGCAGCTTTCTCTCAGAGATCACGCCCGACCTTACTTGTGATGCCATCGTTACTGAGCTTCGTCAGAATGTATTCCATGCCGATTGGGTAAAAGAAGCTGCCGTATTCAATAAGCACAATCGCTTTTATTGCTCCACTACCGATGGCGAGGTGTCGTTTCGCTTATATAGCACTATCCGACAAAGGCTCAATGACGATCCAAATTTAACCACCCTGTCATACTCGAGTGCAGCGATCACTAAAGTGCAATCCATCATGCTGATTTTCTCAAACAAAGATGATGCAGGTGTAAGCCTGATGATACCGCCACACTTCATCTACGACCTTGTTGAATCTAACCTCAGTAGCTACGGAATAAGCTCTAAAGTTGAAGTGATTAAGAGAGACATCCACCCGACCGATCCCGGGGCTTATCTTTCAGAAGTACACATACAGTCAGATACCTACCCACTGGCCATTACCTCCTACATCGGGCACCAGTACTACATACACTTCCTCATGAGCTTCTCGTGGTTTGGGTTGCTTATGGCGGGAATCACCACCATTTGTTTGCTCTCCGCCAAGCATAAAAAGCAGAGCCAACGCAGTTTAGAATATTCCCTCTCTAGCGCTCTAAAAAACAAACATTTACAAGTTCACATGCAACCTATTGTCGACCAAAAAACCACCCAAATTGTAGGCTGTGAATCGCTTCTAAGATGGAATGACCCAATTGAAGGTAATGTGTCGCCTGCCATCTTCATTCCACTAGCAGAAAGCTTAGGTTTGATAGAAGAGCTGACATACTTTGTGTTACGCGAAGTATTGAAAACCATCAAAGGCAATCAAGACCTTTTCGAAGACAAATACATCAGCGTCAACATTAGCCGAAACGTCGTGTCTAACAGTAACTTTGCCCACAAAGTATCAGGCATCTTCAAAAGAAACCCAGAGATTCTTAAGCAAGTGGTATTTGAAGTAACCGAAGATGGCGAGTGCTCTGATGCGGATATGGCCAAGATAAAAGAGAACCTGACCAAGCTGGCGAACATGGGCGTGAAAGTCGCGATTGATGACTTTGGTACGGGTTATTCAGGGTTAGATTTCGTAAGGCAATTCCCGTTCAGCATCTTAAAGATTGATCGCGTCTTCGTGCAAAACATTTCAGACGAATCCAGCTTTGGGGTCCCTTTACTAGAATCCATGCTGCAACTGTCCCGCACTTTAGGCATGCAGGTTATTGTGGAAGGCGTAGAGTATGAATCGCAAGTAAAAGTCTTGTCTAAGCTAGGCGTCGTCTATATCCAAGGCTTCTATTTCTATAAGCCGATGCCGATCAACCTAACCATCAACCTGCTCAGGCAGCAACAACAAGTAGCCACAGAAACAAGAGTTAATTTATTACAACTATAGTCCGTCCTGTCGCAGAGTTAGACCAGGAGTTCAACTTTTAGACATCACACAGTAGTAAATTATTCAACAAATGAAAAAGGCTGCAAACAGCAGCCTTGATATATAAATTATTGAAAAAGTATTTATAAATAATACTTTTAATAATTATTACTCACCACATGCGCCAATAATTGACGGTACAGAGATAGCAGGGTGGATCAGGTAGTCTTCTGAACAATCTTTTGCTTGGTTATAAGTTGTACCAGTACAACCAGCAAGTACAGATAGAGCCAAAGCAACGAAAGTTAGTTTTGAAATAGTTTTCATAAAGTTCTCATTTTTAGTTTTAGTCAACTGACAATCAGTGTCAGAAGGCGTTAATGTAATATAGCTAGAAAAAATTTCAATTGATTTCTATAGTTTATAGATAAATTAATAATTACTGATATATCAACATGATGGGTATTCTCAGTAACATAAAATAATAATGATTCCAGCTACCGAGACTCCGAGCCTAAATGATAACAAAAAAACAACCGAAAATTTTAGCTCATAGCCATCACTTGCTTACCGTATATCAGCTAGCACATTTATAAGTCATTTCAGCCTGTTTGTCATGCACAGTCGATTCAAATCTGAAGCTGTACTGTGCAATCTTTGCTGTACTTTTATATAGTCTAATTTAGCTTTAGATTAATTATCAGCACAGTGAACCTCCCCCTTTAAAAAATAATGCTCCAACAACTCGATCGCTTATCAGGGGACCCATTAAAAACTATTGTGCTATTGATACCAACCGTGGATATAACTGGTCACACTAGCTTCTTAAGTATATTGAAAATTTCGGCCTTGTTCTCAAGCTTCAGCCTACCTGTAAACGAGTTATAAAACCTAGAGCTCAAGTGCATAGATACACATAGATTGTTCTTTTTCAGGCACATCCAATGTGTGTTGCCCCCTAGACTTCATTGTCGCACCTGCACGTTTTGCAATCCTAACACTGGCCAGGTTACTCTCTAAACAATGGAACTCAAAGGTTTTAACTCCTTGTTCGCTTGCTAAGGTTGGAACAAGAACCTCCAAAATTTGCCCTACCACTCGATTCCCCGTTGCACTGTCAGCAAGCCAGTACCCTAATTCGCAGACTCGAGTCTCGCGGTGATTTGACTTTACACCAAATACGCCTGAAAACTGTTTTTTGAAGTGTACTGCGAAACACTGTGAGCCTTCGATACCACTGTACAGCCGACCTTCAATATAAGCTCGCGCACTTTCAAGATCGACCACACTCTTCTCCCAGGGCATATATTTTGATAGGTTTCCCCTGCTTGAATCAACGGCATTAAATAATGCAAAAGCATCTGAAACTTTCAAACTTTTTAGGACTATATCTTTAGATATGACTCTTTCCATAACACCTCATTTTTGAGTTTTTGTAAAACAACAACTATTCCAATTCGCTATATAAACAGCAGCTCATGCATGTTCCGATAAGTCTCAATATCCGCACTTAAAAGCATTTATCCTTAATAAAATCCAACGTTATTGTTGTACTCGTATGTAAAAGGCTTTCAATCCCCAACGCCCTTGCCACTTCCACATTAGCGCTGCTGTCATCGATAAAGATACATTGCTCCGCCGTTACGCTCAGCTGAGTCATTAATCTATTGAAAAACAGGCTATTAGGCTTGGCGACGCCTATCTCTGAAGAATTAATAACTTCATTAAACGCTCGTTCTAATCCAACGTTTGCAAGGTCACTAGGCAATCGACTGGTCGCATTAGTGACTAAAACTAACTTACAACTAGAAAGTAGACTCCGGATGTTATTAAGAAACTCCAGGTCGATCACAGCACCAAGTGAACACCACTTATTCACTAGCTTTTTCGCAATACTATTACCATGAACTAACGACAATTCGAGGTAAACAGCCTCGCACCACTCATCATGAGAAATTTGACCAGTGATTGCTGGAAGCAAATTCTTTTCAGAAAAAGCGCATGCGAATAAAGGGTTACTAACTAATCCCAACGAAGCAGCATACTCTTCCATTTCAAAATTAGACCAATGGCGAATGACACCATCAAAATCTATCAATACTGTACTTATCACGCAATTTTCCTAGTAGATAAACGTTCTGTATGTTATTCCCTGAATCAATAGTACATAGAGCCTAAATCTGAAACCTTGTTACTCCTGAACAGACAGACCAAAAGAGAACATACTTAACACGATGAAATAAGCGATAATCGTAAATGCTGGTTAAACTGTTCGTATCCCGCTCTTAATGGCTTCTGCTAGCCCGCTCGCGTTTTCCCACGCCATTGAGTGTCCAGCATCAGGAACCACACTGATCGCGATATCGTGGTTTTTCAACTTCTCGGTATCGTTGTCTGGCAAAGATTTACTGCCGAACAGAAAGGTTCTGCTTACATTAAAAGAGTGCAACCTATCACGCCAACTTGGGTCCTGCCCTTCTATCAAGGAAACAGCTTGCCTGTGTGTCGCTACTGCTGAATTCACCACTAAACTGGCTGCCCACTGAGTATTTGGCTCATCGATGCTGTACTGCACTATCTGAGCGTGGCCGTGGTTGACATATTCAGACTCGGTATAGCTCGCAATCTTCTTGCTAAAGAACCCACCACCGGAATCAAGATTAGCCTCACTCAAAACCAAGGCCTGCAGTTGTGGTAGAACTTTTTCAGCCAATACAACCGACACAGCACCACCCATGCTGTGACCATAAATCACAAACTTATCCAAGCCCAAAGATTGAATGAATGCCTCAAGATAAGCCGCATGGCTACCTATGGAGTAGTCGAAACTCTCAGGCTTATCACTAAACCCAGAACCTAATAAATCGACAAGAATGCGCCGATGAGAAAGCAAACATTCACTGGCCGCAACGGCCGGGTAATCAAACGAAGCAGCACAGCCAATACCGTGTATAAAAATAATAGGCACTTCCGAACCGGGAAGATCATGATACCTAAGTATCGCGTTACAGCCCTCAACCTTAAACTCTTTCATTCCTTCCTCTGAAATCAATAAAACATACTTAACATATACATACTTCACATACCAAACGTGTCGGATTGCTTGTTATTGATCAGCCAATCAAGCCACTGAAAACACAATGCGCTCTTTGCCTTCATCATCTTTCAACTCAAATAAAATGCCTTCGGCCATTACGTCTTTTAATTCGTTGATTAATACTTCTAATTACTCCCCGTTTTCGTCAAATTTAGACGATATATTTTGAGGTAAGAGTGTCACAAGCAGCTTTGCCAACCCTAAAGGAACCGACAAGCTGTCCTTTAGTTCGCCAGTTTCAAAGCAAAACGTGTCAATTTTTAGCTTACGCATACAAAAATACTCGCCAACAACATGGATTTTTTAGAGTACCTTTTTTTTGAGATTTGTCTGTAAGTTACACGCAAAAATGCAATGGAATGCATATTAGGGTGCATTGACTAGCCTACTCTAAACTACGACAGCTCAGCTCAGCTCAGGGCCACCTTGAGGGCGACAATGACATGAATTAGAAAAGCGTTTGTTGAATTGGATGTTAATAGAGGCTTTGCAAAAAGAAATCACACCGAAGCCTTTTGTATGGCACGTGGAACCTGGAAAGCTAACATGATGAATAAATCGTATCAAACAGTCAAAATTTTTGGACTAAGGTGTGATTAAGTAAACCGGTTCTAAACTACTGAAAAGTAAAGTTAAGTTTATATTTAACTAGCAAATTACATTCTGAGATGTTGAAAATGCTAGTTATATATTTCAATTTAAATAAATTTTATTTTTAAATGTATTTTATTAACTTAACAATCAACTAGTTCAATTATTCAATCTATCATTAAAAATAGGACATTCTTTAATTTACATTAGTCACCAAAATAAATAATT
>NZ_LWEH01000001.1 GCF_001635455.1 Vibrio sp. HI00D65 | reverse complement strand
ATTTATGAGAGCATGGAAAAATATGGCAGTAATATAATTAATGAAGAGTATGAACCTAGAGTTGAACTAATTAAAAGTTTTATCGATAAGAGTATATTGATAAATGAAAATGTCTGTAACGAAAAAATAGAAATTTTGATAAACGAGTATGAAAAGCTCGGAGGTCGATATGAAAAATTTGCAACTGATTTGAAAGAGAAAAAAGTTAGCTTGTTAAATGAAGTAAAGGAAGATTTTAAAAATTTCTCTTACTTGGTTTCCATTTGGCCAAATCTAATTTCAACAGCTTTAAATAGATAATTTATATAGTAAGTATGATCTCAAATAAACAAATAGAAGTACTTAAAAGTACAAAAGAAGACTGTATTGTATTTGATAGGGAAAATATAGAAAGACAGTATAACAGACTTAAGGAAGAAATTCCTAACTTGGATATAAGATTTGCTATTAAATCCTGCCCTCTTGACGAAGTCCTAAACACTTTATCAAATAAAGGTTCTGGGTTTGATGCTGCAAGTCCTAATGAGATTATTCAAGCACTAAAGACTGGAACCAAAGTCGATAAAATTCATTATGGAAACACTATTAAATCAGATGCTCAAATTTCGAATGCTTTTAACTTAGGTATACGTGATTTTGCAACCGATAATATCGATGACACTAGGGCCATTGCACAATATGCTCCTGGAAGTAATGTTTTTTGCCGAATAGCAACCGATGGCAAAGGTGCTGTATGGGGGTTAAGTAAGAAATTTGGTTGTTCGTTGAGTGAGGCAATTAAAATTCTTAAAGAAGCTAAAATTAACGGTCTCATTCCAGCTGGTATTTCACTACATATAGGTTCACAGCAAATGAACCCTTTGTCTTGGGATAAAATATTTGATCAGTTAGATATATTACTTTTAAAAATAAAAGATGAAGGTATACAGTTAAAATATATAAATTTAGGCGGGGGGTTGCCAGCTTCAGGTTATTTAGATAAATCTGGTAATAAGCTTACGCCTCCAATTAATAGTTTGATTTTAGCTATTAAGACAGGTATTAAAAAGTTAGAAAAAACTGCTGGATATTCATTAAAATTTATTATGGAGCCTGGACGATTTCTTGTTGCAGACTTCGGAATAATCAAGACCCAAGTCGTGCGTTTAACTGAGCGAGTACAACCTAATGGTCAAAAGCAAAACTGGCTATTTTTAAATTGTGGTAAGTTTAATGGGCTTTATGAAACAGATGCACTGACTTACCCACTTTTTTTTCCTAACAGCCAATCTGAAGAACGTGTTGGGGCGATAATTGCAGGTCCGACATGTGATAGCGATGATGTATTTAATTGTGAAAAAGAGTTAATTGGTATTCCAAAAGATTTAAAACCAGGAGATCCAGTTTGGATTTTATCATGCGGTGCTTATTCTGCTAGCTATACAACTTTGGGTTTTAATGGTTTTGAACCTCTTACTCATAAGTTCGTAAATTGATGATTTTTAATTTATTATAAAATATAAGAATTAACTTATGATTATAAGAGAGATAGAGAAGCGAGACTGGGATTTTATATTGAAAATTCAGAGAGACTCTTATGGCTTTGAATTCGAAGAGCCGAGAGCTTCACTTGAGTCAAAAGTATTTTTTTCAAAAAAAACTTGTTTTGTTATCGAGATGGATAGGGTTATATGTGGTTATATTATAGCATTGCCATACCCCAAAAATTCATACCCTGCTTTAAATAGCATTGAGTACGAACCTCATAAATCAAAGAATATACATATTCATGATTTAGCTTTATCTTCTGAGAAAAGAGGGGCGGGCCTAGCGAGTATACTCTTTAGATTTTTTGAAAAAAAATCTAAAGATTTTAATTTTTCCTCTATTTCACTAGTTGCGGTTAATGGTGCTTCTGAATTTTGGAATAAAATGAACTTTAAGAAAGAATTACCACTTCATAACATGTTTTCCTATGGTGATAATTCTGAATATATGATTTTGTCAATATAGAAGAAAATAATAATGAAATTAAGTGTTGTTATCCCAACTTATAATAGAAGTCAATTGCTAAGCTACACATTAACTTCTCTGGTTTCTCAATCTAATAGTAATTTTGAAGTTATTGTCGTTGATGATGGTGGTAGTGATGATTCACGACAAGTTTGCGAACTATTCAAAGACAAATTAAATTTAAGGTATATTTGGCAAAAAGACGATGGCTTTCGAGCTGGAAAAGCTCGAAATTTAGGTTTATATGCAGCTGAGGGTGATTATATTGTTTTTATTGATACTGGCGTGCTTCTACAAAAAGATGCTATAGATAAACATATTGAAATTCATGAGAATTCAAAGTTCCCTACTGTCTGTATCGGATATGTGTATGGCTTTGAGATTTCGAATGAAAAACTTGAAGAGATAGAGCCTCACCTTAAAGATAAAAATACAGAGCAATTAATTTCTATGATGGAAGACTTAAATGCTTTAGATATTAGACAATCACTATATGATGAATTTGGCTATAACATTTCATCTTGGCCAGCGCCATTTGATCTTTTTTGGACTTGTCATGTTTCAGCAGAAAGAGAGGAATTAATTAAGTCTGGTGCATTTGATGAGTCATTCAATTCATGGGGTGGGGAAGATGTAGACCTCGGTATCAGATTATTTATGAATAACAATAAATTTGTTGTAGATAGAGGTTTATGCTCCGTTCACTGGCCTCATGAAAAAGAAGTTAGTGATAAAGCAGCAGAAGCAAATAATGCAGCAATGAGAATTCATGATAAATATAATATATGGCAAACATCTTTCTATAGTATACCAATAGAAGATAAAATTTTCTCTCTCAATAAATCAATATTTTTAAATGCGGAGCATATGTAATGCCTTTGTATAAAAACATTTACCTTACGGGATTTGATGGCTCTAGCTCGTTGCTTGGGCAAACCAGTGCTGCCTGTGGTGAGCCTGATCTCACTTTTACCTGGTGTTATGATAAAAAATACAATCACCTTCCTGTTAATAAAGATACATTTAAAAATGTTATAAGTATTGGTGAGAGGTGTTATCTGGAGTCGAGAGATATCCTTGCATTCCCAAATAGTAAAATAAAGCTAACATCAGTTAAAGTTAACGATGGAAGTCCAGGTATTATTTCTATCGCCAACAATGTTGTTTTACAAGGTACGTGTATTATTTCTTATGAATCTGTAACTGTAGAAGACAATGTCACTTTCGGCCCTGGTGTTACGATTATGGACTCTGATGGTCACCCGTTGCTTGGAAGAGGGGAAAGCGATGAAGCCGAACGTATATTATCAAAACCAGTCATAATTAAGGAACATGCTTGGATAGGAAAAGGTGCAACAATTCTTAAAGGTGTAACTGTAGGAGAGCATGCAGTGGTATCAACTAATAGTGTTGTTACTCGTGATGTGCCAGCATACTCAATTGTTATGGGTAATCCCGCTAAAGTAGTCAAAAATATCAAGTCAATATGAAAGTAGTTATCCCAGCAGCAGGTCGTGGCACCAGAATGTTCCCTGCTAGTAAAAGCATCCCCAAAGAAATGTTAGTCGTTACAGATAAACCAGTTATTGATTATGTCGTTGGTGAATGTATTGCCTCAGGTTTTAAAGAAATAGTTTTTGTTTTAGGTCCAGGAAAGGAATCTATCAAAGATTATTTTGAAAACAGTGATAGCTATAAAGGTATTAAGTTTGAATACATTTACCAGAAAGAGCCATTGGGTTTAGGCCATGCTGTGTTGTGTGCATACCCTTATATCGGAAATAAACCTTTTGCAGTAGCTTTACCTGATGTCTTGCTGAAACCGTCAAATAGATCTTTTAAAAGTATGAAAGAAAGCTTTTATCAAGATCACCTAAGCAAAGTGATGGTAAAAGATGTTCCATGGGATCAAGTTTCATCTTATGGAATAATAGATGTTGAAAACAAAAATTCCTTTTCACCAGGTTCTATAAGTAAGATTGTAAACATGGTTGAAAAACCTCTCAATGGTGAAATAAATTCTAATTTCTCGGCTATTGGCCGTTATATTTTTACAGAAAATATTTGGAATTTACTTTGTAATGTAACTCCAGACCCTTCAGGTGAAGTCCAATTAACAACAGCAATTAGAGAGCTATATAACTCCTGTGCTTACTATATGATTGGAAAAAGTTATGACTGTGGTTCAAAAGTGGGATATATAAATACATTTATTGAATTTTCCTTATTAAATGAAAATTATAAACATTCTATCGAAATCTCACCTTAATATTAATATGGGAAGCGAATAGCTTCCCATTTGGTACTTTTATGTTAAAAAGAATATTTTATCTTTACTCTATTGCATTGCCGATCGCTGTTCAGAGTTTAATTGTTTCATCTAAATCATTTGTTGATACATATTTGTTAACTTTATCCAGTTTTGAAAGTGTTTCTGCCGTAGGTATAGCATCAAAAATTTTTCTTGTTGCCTTTATAATTTTATCAGGTATCTCAACAGGTGCTAGTTATGTGATGTCTCATAACTCTGAAAGTGTTGAATGTATAAGCTATTCTAGCAAATTTACCCTTAGGTTTGGCTGCGGGGTTGCTCTACTTATTATCATTTTAGTATATTACATTAAAGATTATATAATTTCATTTTCAAGTGAAAATAAAATTATACTTTCCTTATCCTCTAGTTATATAGATATTGTTCTTTTTAGTCTTATATTTATTTCTGTAACCTTAACATTATCGAGTCTAATTCGTATTAAAGGTGATTATAGGACTCCTTCATATATATCGATTTTTTCTGTTTTTATTAATATTACCATTAGTTTTGTGTTGGTATATAATTTCAAACTTGGTGTAATAGGTGCTGCTTATGGTACTGTTATAAGCTCTTTAATAGAATGTCTAATTATCGTTTATATATCTTATAGACGATTCTTTGGCTTGTTGAGAATAAAATGTTACAAACCAGGTTTAATGTCTAGAATATTTAAGCAAGCTTTTTTCTCTTCATCTTCAGGTGTAATATGGGCTGTAGGTGCTTCCGCTTTTTATATTTTAGTAGGAAGTCGAGGTCAAGAAGTTCTCTATATTATGTCAATAATTAGTCCAATTGAAGCTGTTGTTCTCTCTTTTACTATTGGGCTTTCTGTATCAACCGGTATAGAAATAGGGAAAAACATACCTAATAGAAGTAATGATTATATATTTGAAGATGCCAAAATATCAATTATAAGCTCATTTTTAATGTCATTTGTAATCTCAATGCTACTTTTAATATCTAAAGATTTAATTTTTAAATTATTCCATTTCAATAAACTAATTATCGATGCTGATATGTTCTTTTATATTATGATCTTTAGTATATTCATTAAAAGCTTATCAATACAGCTGATGAATGGTGTTATACGAGCTGGCGGTGATGGTCTTTTTTGTTTGAGGTGTGATTTTATTTTTCAATGGCTATTTACTTTGCCTCTTGTTTTGTACTTAAATTCAATATCAATGTCAGTAATTTATATATATTCTATTGTTTTGATTGAAGAATTTTTAAAACTTATCCTTTCTATCTTTCGCTTTAATTCTGGGAAATGGCTACACAACTTAGCCGCTTAGGTCTGTACTGTGTTATTTTTATACTTAGTCAATTTTTAATTTTAAAATTGAAATTTTAGTTTGGTATCTTATATCACAGGCATCAAGCAAAAAAGCTCCAATAGCGATATTGGAGCTTTTTTAGTTTCTGCGGTTGATACTTTTAAACGCTCTGTTGATCTAAAGAACTAGCAAAGTGTTTTCTGCAGCTGCGTAACACACTGTAGCTGAAGATTGCCGATCAGATTTCAACAAATAGAAGACTCTCCCCTTTTTCTGGGAATAGCTTCGATAAATGATGATACCCAATGCCGTGAAAACAAAACTGCGAGCAATTGCTATGAGTTTTGCTTGTTTGGGGCTTGCCGCGGCCTGAAAGAGTCTAGCTATCACTAAGTTAATGCCCATGAGTGAGCTGATGACAAGATTAGTGCGAGTGAAGTAGCAATCGATTCAATCAGATGATGTGATCTCCCTAAGTAAAGACCAGAAATGTTGAGAGCAAGCCGATACACAAAGCTTATAAACAGTAAGCCATTGACTAAGGCGCTTTTTGTTTCTGATTTAAAAGTCGTCTTTATGCGCTCCGTTTTGTTAGCCCAGATTATCGAGCACTTTGCCGCACAGTTTCTTCAGCATGATCATTTCATCCAACTCTAATGAAATTTTGCACATCATGGCGTTTGGCACTGACTTGGCGTGCTCTCTGAGGTCACGACCCCGCTCGGTTAGATTGAGTACACGAACGCGCTCATCCGTTTCACTGCGACCACGCTCTACGTAGCCTTTTGTTTCTAATCGTTTAAGCAACGGCGTGAGTGTGCCTGAGTCTAAATGCAGTTGTGATCCCAATTCTTTCACGCTGGCACCGTCTTTCTCCCATAACACAATCATCACTAAATATTGTGAGTAGGTCAAATCAAGCTCGTCCAGCAGCGGACGGTAAGCTCGAATCACCGCATTCGCTGCGCTATAGAGAGGGAAGCAAGTTTGGTTTTCGAGTAAGAGTTTATCGTCGTCGGTCATGATGTTGTCGGTGTGACACTGGCTCATTGGCGTTGCCTCGCTATCCATGGAAAAAAACATAATAAATTGTGCGCAATATAGTTGCAACGATCTTTAATTCGATATAAGGTTGCTAGCAATTAGATGGTGCACAACTTAAATTAAAAAGGAAATTAGTATGACTACAATCTATAAAACTCAGGCTACCGCAGTGGCTGGTCGCAATGGTCAAGTAAAAACAAATGACGGTCTTTTGGAGTTAGAACTGGCTTATCCTAAGGAGATGGGGGGAACGGGTTCGGCGACAAACCCAGAGCAACTTTTCGCGGCGGGTTATTCGGCATGCTTTTCTAGTGCGATTCAGCACGTAGCGCGAGAAGATCAAATGGATATAGAGCCAGCTCCTGTTACTGCAGAAATAGGGATTGGACCGAATAATGACGGTGGATTTGCACTGACGGTGAGCCTAGCGGTTGAGCTAAACATGTCACAAGAAGAAGCGTTGAAGCTAACTCGTCGCGCGCATCAGGTGTGCCCGTACTCAAACGCGGTTCGTGGCAACATTAATGTCGCAGTAACGGTAAATGGAGAAGCGATCTAAGCCGTTCTATCATGTCACAAAGAAAAGGAAGCCTGCAATTACGCAGGCTTTTTATATTGGTATTAGGCGAGAACATTTAACGCGACTCTAGTGGCTAAGATCGGTGGCTTCAAATGTTCTGAGAACGCAGTGTATTTCGGTCGATATTAATAGTAGTCATAAAAACTACCTGGTGCACGCAATGCTTAGTGCTTCAGCCTTGAGATTAAAACTTTTCATCATGGGAATTAATTGGTCATAAATTTAAACAGAATGTCACAATTTTAACATTAAGGTAACAATTTGGTTACACCGCACATTTTGATTTCCTTATCGTTGCGCTTAGTTGCATATGGGGTTTAGCTTGAACCCGCATGTCTACGTGTAACAACGAATAAGGATTATTAATGATGAGAACATTGACTATTGCCGCTTTGTTGTGGGCAATGACGTTCCAAGCACTAGCTACTTCTGTCTACTACATAAACCGCACGGATGAACCTGTCCGTATTAACTTTATCGCGGATGCCACGGCCC
Source organism: Vibrio sp. HI00D65 (assembly GCF_001635455.1). Lineage (GTDB taxonomy): Bacteria > Pseudomonadota > Gammaproteobacteria > Enterobacterales > Vibrionaceae > Vibrio. The sequence goes on along the minus strand of NZ_LWEH01000001.1, from coordinate 188,825 downwards.
CTGTTGAAAACGGCAACCAATATCGCTTGACCTCAGAGCAAATTATCATACCCGCTTACCAACGAGTTAAGGTTGCTGACTTTAATCGTTATTACGGGATAGTCAACGGTGCAACTTATGATTATTTTATGCATGTTGAACGTGCAAACGGTTATGGAGGATGGATAGAGGAAACCGGTACTCCGGTAGCGCAATTGCGTTTAGTCGGTCATGGGGCTGGTACCACGCTTTCCTACGGGTATAAAAGGTTCGTTTTAAAAACAGATTATAATCCCTACGTGACCAATCTTAACCGCGGTGACGGTAGTCATACTGAGTTCGGAGTAAAAGCGGTTTATACCTCTGGCTTTGATGACGTTGAGTTTGTGATTGCTGACCATGATATTGCCGACATGGAGTACCGAGATCATGTGCTGACGGTTGCTACTTATAACCTATGGATGATTCCTTCTGTCTCTTCAGACATTGATGCTCGTGCTGCTCTGATGGAACACAGTTTGTCCGGCTATGATGTTTTGGTCTTACAGGAAGCGTTTTCGAGCGCGAGAGATCCAATGTTTGACGCTTTAGAGCTGGAATACCCTTACCAAACCGATGTTGTCGGCGGTGATAGCGCTGCACTCTATGATGGTGGTGTTGTGACGTTAAGTCGATACCCAATTTTAGAGACGGATGCTTTGGTTTTTGATCATTGCTCTGGGACAGATTGTTATGCAGATAAAGGAATTGTTTACACTAAAATCGATAAAAATGGTCAAATATACCATATTTTCAATACACACCTAGCTTCGTTCAATACAAAGGCTGCCAAAAGATTGCGTCGTTTGCAGCTTGGTTTATTACGTACTTTTATGTTGACTAAGCAAATTCCAGCCGATGAGGCAGTCATTTATGCAGGTGACTTTAACATCGATAAAAATAGCGATTTTATTGAGTACTTGCTTATGTTGGCTGCACTTGAGGTTGATCCGCCAACTTACCTTGGATATCGAGAAGCAACATTTGACCCGAGTATAAACTCATACGCGTCTGCTAAATATTCTGGTGGCTCCCAATCTGAGTACCTCGATTATGTACTCGTTAGTTCAGAGCACCGCAGAGCCTTTGAAAATACGAATACCGTTAAGTTGAGACAGCGAGTGAGCGAAGAGACTTGGGGGGAGTGGCATTTGTCAGATCACTTCAGTGTGGAGGGCCAGTTCGTCTTTGATGAACGTGAATAAGTCGTTTTTTTAATCTATCCGGGCCTACAGCAAGTCTATAGGCCCGATTTATTTAATATCAAGAATAGGCGGGTGAAAGAGCTTTACGTTTGTAGTTTATCAACATGCTCAAACTGATCACCGCGGTGAGCGATTCTGCAAAGACAATGCTTGCCCAAATGCCGTCTTGCGGGAAGAGCTTAGGCAGTAGTAATACACCTAGCGCAACAAACACAAACCCTCGACATAAGGAAATAAGCGTCGCTTGTTTTGGCTTGGCAATGGCTTGGAACAGGTTGGCAATCACCATGTTTAACCCCATCAAAGGTACGCCAAAGAAGTAAAACGTCAGCGCGCTTGCGGCGATTGGGATTAAGTCATTCGCATTACCTAAGTAAATTGAGGCAATCAGTGGCGCCGACAGCCAGATACCTAACAGAAAGACCGTACCGCTGCCCATGGCTGCTTTCACCCCCAGTTTTAGAGTCTCGTCAATGAGTTCTGGGCGTCCTGCTCCGTGATTAAAGCTAAGGATTGGCTGACATGCTTGTGCGATGCCTACCATGACAAATAGGGCAAATATACCAACGTTTGTGGTCAAACCGTAGGCGATAATGTAGCCCTCACCGAACTGGTTTAGTAGGACATAATTGAACAAAATAATGGTCATTGCTGATGTGAGTTCAAGAAAGAAAGTCGGTGTACCTATACTTAAAATTTCTTTCGCTTTACTTAATCCGATGCCTTTTAAATTAAGCCTCAACGTGCCTTTCTCTCCGGCGAGATGAGTGATCAAAATTAATGCAATTAGTGTTTGTGCGACTGCCGTTCCATAGGCTGCCCCTGCCATTCCCATGTCCATTTTTATGATGAAAAAATAATCGCATGCTAGGTTAGCTATCGCACCAAAAGACATGGCATAAGTGGCCAGTTTAGGGTTTGTATCGTTGCGCACAAAGCAGGATAGAACCCAAGCGAGTGAATAGATGACGAAAAACGGTAGCATCGCAGACAGATAATCGTGAGCATGTTTCGCTATAGAGCCTGTGGCTCCAATTAAGGCAATAATTTCATCTAGCCAGACTATGCCAACTCCAACCGTTATGCTCGAAAGCAGCGTTATGAGCAAGATTGATTGACTAAACCAGATTTGGCTGGCTCTGGATTTTCCTTTGCCAACTTCTATCGACATTTTGGCGGCGCCACCAATCCCAACCATCATTGCAATGGCGGTAAAAATGGAGAATGGCGCAACAATTAATGCCATTGCACCAACTCCCTCGGAGCCGATGCCCATCCCGACGATGAGTGTATCGCCCATTATGAACAAGGATTTTATTAACATGCCAGTCAGCGCTGGCCATAGATACTGATAAAAGGATTTTGAAATAGGATCAGTGTTTAGGTTGATAGCCATGGAATAGAAAAATACCCGAATGTGATGAATTTATTTTCGGGTATTATTGGTACATTCAAACGTGGATAAAAGGGATTATCCGTCCTTTATATTGTACTATCTAAACATCGGTGACGAAATTCTGCAGGTGTTTCTCTCTTTTGCTTTCGATAGAAGCGGCTGAAATAAGCAGGGTCATCAAAGCCCAATTCAAAGGCGATGGTCTTGACGGATTTGGTCGAAAACACCAGCTCTCGATTCGCTTCTAATATAATTCGGTCATGAATCAGTTGCGTGACCGTCTTGCCTCTGTCCGCCTTCACTAATTCGTTGAGACGTTTGCTGGTGAGAGCTAAGGCATCGGAGTAGAACTGGCATTTCTTTTTTTCGCGATAATGCAGTTCAATCAATTCGATCAATTGAACAATGCGAGCATCTTTCTGCTTCCCTTTTTGGGATGGCTTTTTAGAAAAGCGCAATACGTAACGTAAAAAACTGTTAAGGAGTGATTCTACAAGCTCCCAGTCGCACGCCTCTTGTTCGCATTCTTCTAGGAGCAGTGTGTAAATTGATTCTAGGTAGGGAAAACCCTCTTCGTTGCAATCAAGGTACGGTGGACGATCAATCGTAGAAAATACGGTATTCACCAGTTGCGTGTTGCGTGGATTAGTTTCAGCGAAGCCGGGGCTGAATATCAACATGCGAACGCTTTTGCCCATGAACTCAGAATGGTGAACCTGCCCCGGTGAAATGGTAAAGAAACGGCCGCGGCGGTTTTGGTATTCGATGAAATCGATGCTCTGCGTTCCGCTATTATCCAAACACCACACGATTTCCCAGTACTCGTGACGATGCGGCTCGATGAACTGTGCTTCTTGGATACCTGAAAATTCCAGCGCTCGGCAAGGTTCTCCTAAAATGAGCGGTATTTTTGGAATAGGCAGGGTGATATTGCTCATGAAGTTTTCAACCGTTCTTGGAGATGATGGCTTTATTATTAATCGAATGACTTTTATTTTGCACGGCTTTTATTTTGATTAAGAGTCGGTAAGTCCCATATAACCAATACCAGAATGAGAACCCTCAATACATACTGGGTCTTCCTAATTAGGCTTAGAAGGCGACATTTTCGCGTTCTGGTTGAGACCAGATACGGTGAGCTTAAACTGTTTAATCGGAATCGAAACTTGCCACTCGGTTGGATACTTTCCGCCTTTTCACACCTTGCCCCATGCGTTATTCGCGCTTTATCCGAGTACTGGCGTTACTATAAAAAGAATGTTTATCAATATTCAACGCTTTGTGATGAAAGAACGTTTTATAGCTGTGTAAATAGCGTTGTAGGAATTACTCAGCGTCGAGTCGCAAAGGTGCTAGTAACAGTAGCCAACGAAAAGATTTTATGGGCTAGTTACTGGTGTCCTGATTCCTAGCCTTACCAGCACAGCCTGCTTGTTGAAAAACATGCAAAGCAACCTCCTCATTTTTCGCGTAGTTCATTATTAAATTTGAGCATAAAGTTGTTAATGCGAGTGTCAAAATTAGCAATAGCCCCTTTGTAGGTAAATGCGTCCTCAGTCAATAGAACTTACCACCCTACGCAACACTATGGTTGTTGCATTATAAATAGTGATTGAATTCAAAAATCATACAGTCCTTTAAAATATTTAGATATGAAACAGTGTGAGTATCATTTGTTTGGCTAATGTTAGTTGGCTAACAAAGGAGTAATGACTGGAATTGCGAAGACTAATTTGGTTTTCAAAGACAAGCGGAACGTGAAAGATCAAATAGTAATGGCTTACATGCTTTTATAGGTTATGCATGAATATCAGTGCCTTTTACTAAAAAGATGCGCATTCAATACCGTCTATCCACTTACCTTCTTGTTACGCAGTTCATGTAAACAAACTCCACCTAATGATAAGGACTAAAAAGTGAAAATTATCCACACACTTCGGTATGCTCAAACTAAGAGGAAATATAAAAAACTACTTAAAGACCCCATCTCTGGACAAAGTAATGTATTTAAGAAACTGATAAAGTCGGGTCGGAAGACCCAATTCGGCAAGCAAAATAATTTTTCTAGTATTTGCACCGTTAAAGATTTTCAATCACTTGTTCCCATTCAGACTAACGAAACAATCGCCCCTTACATGCGAAGAGTTGTTCTTGGAGAAGAGAGTGTGCTTTGGCCGGGCAAGCCTCGTTACTTTGCTTGTACGTCAGGTACCACGGGAGAAATTAAATATGTTCCTGTGACAAAAGAAAGTCAGGCAAATCAATTGTTAGGCTCAATGCAATTGGCACATTTATACCCTTTAATAAGCCAGCAAAAATCACTAGTTCATGCTAATTGTATTGCTCTAACGGGGTCATGTAAAACAGTCTCGATGAATGGTTTTCCTATTGGTAGACTATCAGGGCTGACTCGAAAGCTATTGCCTAAAAGGCTGTTTAAAGGAGTGGTACCGGTTGAAGAAACTTTAGACATTCCTGAGCATGAAGAGATGATGCTACAAATTGCGCGAGAAGCCATTAATGCCAAGGATATTCGTTCTATGGTCGGCTTTCCTTCATGGGTAGTTGTAATGTTACAAGCTTGCCAAAAAGTTTCTGGCTCTGAGTGCTTACATCATATCTTCCCAAATCTTGATACCTTCTATTCTTCGGGGACTCGATATCAACCTTACTTACCCGCAATAGAAAAAATGCTAGGCCATAAAATCAATGTTCGAGAGTTTTATTGTTCCTCGGAGGCCTTTTTTGCTGTGCAAGATTTAAAAGAAGACGGTATGTTGCTCGACACTCATAACGGCGTTTTTTTTGAATTCATTCCGTTGAGCGAATTTCATACAGCGACGCCCACATGTCTCTCTTTACAAGAGGTTGAGAGAGATCAAGCCTACGTGATGTTGATTTCGACGTTTTCGGGCTTATACCGTTATTGTGTAGGCGATATCGTAAGATTTGTTTCCATCAACCCTTACCGTATCGTGGTATGTGGTAGGACACAGCATGAGTTAAATATTATGGGTGAACATATCCGTAGCGAACATGTTGAGTTGGTAATGAGTCAAGTCGCGGAAAAGTTAAATATTAGTGTCCATGAGTTTACGGTCGCTCCTAGCCCGATTTGCAATGACACCAAGTTATTTTACCATCATTGGTTTATTGAAATACCTGATAATGAACAGGTTAATTTATCGATTTTAGCTGAAGAGCTTGATGAAGCATTAATGGCACAATGTGCGTTTTATCAAGCATTCCGAAGTAAGGGAGAACTCAGCATACCCATAGTAACAAGGCTAAGAGAACGCTCATTTTGCGACTACCTAACTGAAAATAAAAAACAAGTTGATAATCAACAAAAGGTACCTAGAGTGTCCAATAACCGTGAAATTGCGAACTTTCTACTCGGTCAAATGGATTCAATTTCTCAAGTCACAACCCTTGAAGAAATATATGAGGCTGGGTAAGAAGTTTTGTATGACTGAGTAAGTGCTACTTTGCGTAGTTAGAGAGTGTGTTCATCCTCACTACAGTTAAACATATAGACTAATAGACAAGACCCCAGAAACACACGCTTTGTTTCTGGGGCAGTTTGAATATGGCTTTGGTTTTAGTTGTTTAGCTACTTAGTTAGTGCTTGCCGCTTTAAGGGTTGAACGCAGCTTGAAGATGCTCTTCGGTGCTTTAGTTAGCAAGATGCCACAAAGCAGAGGGATCATCATAAGCAGAGACTGTTCCGAAAGCACCTCACCATTGATGTAGCAAGAGATCAACAGTGCAACCACTGGGAAGATAAGGAAACAAATGGATGCTTGGAACGGCGTCGAAACCTGACCTAGTTTGAAGTAAGCCACAATACCGCCGACACTTGCTACAAAACCTAGGTACACGACCGCTGAGATAGAATCCCAAGTGAAAGATTCTACGTTCACGTTCTCACCTACTGCCGATACTGTAAACAAGAAAATTGCAGCAATGAAACTTGGTACAGCGTTGTAAGTCAGTACCTCGATGCCTTTACAGTGTTTTTGAACTAACACGTACATTACCGCGTGAATCGCAACCGCAAGACCTAGGCAAACCGTACCAATAAAGTAGTCATCACCACCCATTTGCATTTCGTTGCCAAGAATTAAACACAGGCTGATAACCGCGGTAACTAGGCCGAATATTTGATGCTTCGCTAAGCGTAGACCAAGGAATAAACCCGACATCAGCATCACAGCAACAGGCATGTTAGCGAAGATGATCGAAGCCAAACCAGAAGAGATGTATTGCTCACCGTAGATCATCAAAGTGAACGGAATCGCGAAATACATCAGTGCCACAATAAGTAGCCATTGACGCTTGCCCTTAGGGAACAGCAAAGGTTGATTGAAGGCTTTTGCTAGTACTGCAAGCAGAGGGGCAGCAAGTAAAAAGCGCAGTCCAGTAGCAAAAATTGGTGGTATAGAATGCAATGCCACTTCCATAGCGAACCAAGTGGTTCCCCAAATTAAGCAAACAGAGACAAAAAGTAAGATAGTTAGCGACTTCGAATTCATGGTGACTACTCTTTAATAATTATTTTAAATCATAGGCTTGTAGCGCCCTAATGACGTGTCACAGTATAAGGAGGTCGTCGGAGAAAAAATTTGTCTTTTTGTCTCTAATTGAAGTTAAATGTAGAAATTAAATCTATAATATTGACTTTTATAGGTAAATATTTTTATCAATTGATACTTACATAAAGTCATTGTTCTTTGTGAGGTTTAATTTGGGTTGAGAATTGACCAATTTAGCGGCGCATAGTGATTTGATTGAAATCAATCCAGCCGTTCGCCAACTGCTCCACAGGATTCACGGTTTTGGCATAATTGAGCTGCTGTTTAACGTGAAAAATTGGTCGATAGATTCCGAATGCGATCAATTGCGCTTCTATGTTTAGGAAGAGAGGTTGTCGTTGTTGGTAATCGGTTATTTTCCAGAGCCGTTCAAGGCTTTCATCTCGCCACTGTTTTTGCTCATCAGTGAGGCACACTTCTAATGTGATAGAACTTTGTAGCCACCCCATCCAACTACTATCGAGGTTATCTGAAAATACTTCGCCGCTAATTAATATGTCAGCTTCTTTTAGGCTATCTGACTGGCAAAATTCAGGGAACTCAAGCACTTGATATTCGCAGATAAAACCAAGTTCATTCAACCGCTCACAATAGTGGCGAGCCATTTTTATGTGGTCAAACAGCTGGTAGGTTAGGATCTTTAACGGTTGTTTAGGCTTGCTAAGCTGGTCTGCGAATTGTCGAGCCATTTGCAATGGGCTTTTGTTATTCGCCGTTTCTATCTTTGGCTGTGTTGATTGATTGGACGTCGATAGCATCCCCGCGGCGTAGCCGACAGTGTCCAGAGGTATGTCTTTCGCGATCCCCAGCAAACGTAGTAATTCACTCAGTGATTTAAGGTGTTGTGGGTTTGATAGCCAAGTGTGTCGATGTGGGTTTATCACAGCGTACTCGCACCCCTTTTCCCACTGTTCTATTTCGGCAAGCTCGTTTGAGATCGATGAGTACTGGTAATGTGGGTGTGAGTGAACAATATCGCAGTGCATTTCATAGTCTTTGGCTTTATCACCAACATTCCAAATTTCTATACCGTCTACCCAAGGTCGGTGCGCATGGTAGGAGCTGAAAACTTCGAGTCTGGTTAGCCATTCGGACTGTTCCACCAATTTAAAGCTGCCGCTACCAATGATATTCCCTCCTACTTCTTTGGCAACACCTGCGGCGGAGCACGACAGGAGTGACGGAAGGTAGCCTGTGTTGGCATTGATATCGAAACAGAGGTGAAGCGGATCGATAACAGTAATAGCGGAGATGCATTTAAATTGCTGACTATTGTGATGACTGCTGCCTATCAGACGTTGAAAGTGTGCTTTGACGTCTTGCGCTAGAATCGGTGAACCGTCATGAAAGACTAAGCCTTTGCGTAACGTGAAGTGCCAACGGTGCTCTGTTTGGTACCAATCAATGGCAAGATCACCATCAAACGAGTGAGTTGACTTGTTGAAACGTAGTAAGTTACTAAAAAGGTAGCTAGTGATGTGAGCTTCAGTGCGTCGTGTGACCTCAATCGGGTCCAGACTGTGTGTTCCCCGATAAAAAGGGATTTGCAGAATATCTAGTTCAGTCGGCAAGCTTTGATAGCGGCTGATATAACCTAGTAGAAACTGATCCCGTTGTGATTCATCAACCAGATCCAATGCTTGGTCAACTTTATTCTCAGAGAGCAATTCATCTATTCGTATCTCAAGCTCACGCTCCAAGCTTTTTAATAGCGTGAGTGTGGGTAGGTTGCCTCTGCCAACTCCCGACTTCCAGTCAATCCAGCCTTCGCTGACTAGCTTTTTGATCACCAATTGAGCGTTGCGTCTGGTACAACCTAGCGCATTCGTTATTTCAGTTAAAGAGAGTGAGGTCGGTTGGTTAACGAGTACCCGAGAACGTAGAAATGCCAGAGCCTTCCAGTAATGCATAAAGGTGAAATCCTTGTTTAATCTTTCTATTTTTCTTCATCTTTTAATTTCGATAATAGGGTTATTCGATTGTTTTTAAAAGGAATAAGAAATGGAAAGTGTAAAAGGTGCAGAGGCGTCACCCTCTATTTGGAAAAGCTCAAGCTTTATTGTTTTGTTCTCAACGGCGTTCTTTGTTGCCTTTGGTACCAAGATTTATGACCTTGCTTTGCCCTTGTTGGTTTACGAGTTGACAGAGTCTTCAGAGATGATGGGTTGGATGAGAGCCGTCGAGTTTTTACCCAACCTACTATTAGCGCTGTTCATCGGTGTTTGGGTTGATAGGTTTAATAAAAAGCAGTGGTCACAATGCATGTTGATCGGGCAAGCAGCAGTATTGGTCGTCTCTTATATTGCAGTAAGATGGTTGCCGAACCCATTGTACGCCCTGTTTCCGTGCGCGTTCCTGATGATGGCGTTTAACTATGGTTACCACAATGCGCGTATTGGGATGATGAAAAATGTTTTACCTCTGCACATGCAAAATACCGCCACCGCGAGAATGAGTTCTTTGTACAGTTTGTTAGAAACTGTTGGCCCGGTTTTGTCTGGGGGGCTGCTTTTATTGTCTGCGTTACATAACGTGTTTTTGCTTATTGTGGGGATGTATGTGCTAGCGTTTTGGCAGCTCAATAAACTGGAATTCAAGCCATCAGCCCCCGTGGCTCAACAGTCGGTGCTTAGTGCGCTTAAAGAGGGTTGGTTGATCTTATATGCGAATAAAAACATGTGGCACATCACCTTGGTCGTGATGGTGATCAATACCACAGGTGCAATTTTCTGGATTCAAGGCATCTATTTTGCCAAAGCTGAATTAGCGCTCAGTCATATCGAGGTGGGTTACTTGATCGCGGCGTCCGGTGTCGGTGGATTATTAGGTTCTTTTACCGCGGATAAGGTTAGAAAGCGCATTGGGCTTGGCGTACTGCTTATTTTGTCTATTGTATTAGAGGCGTTTGGATTCTTGTTCCCTGCATTGCTGAGTCAAAGCTATTTACTGCAAGGTATGACTTCAGCGCACATGGTTGTCATTGAAAAAGGCGTATTGATGATTTCGTTCTTATGGGTGAGTGCGATTGGCGTCTACAGCAGCATTTGTATTTGGAGCTATCGCCAAGAAGCATTCGAGGAAAAGCACCTTGGTCGTGTTGCTGGAATTACAGGGTCTTTGTTTAAACTCTTGATGCCATTTGGTTTGGCTGCTTCTGGATACCTGGTGACAATGTTTGGTTTGTCGGTACTTTTTGTCAGCTGTTTTGTGGCTCAAGTGTTGGCTGCCTTTGGGTTGATGGTGACCAAGGTTCGATATATTGATTAGATTTAGGCTTAAGTTTTGTAATGACCATTAATAAATAACGCGCCAATTTAAGGCGCGTTTTTGTAGTTTAGTTTGCAGCTTTACTGCGTAACAGGTTTGACGGTTTTGGACTGTCGGATTGCAAGAATCAGTTGTGGTAGCAGTGACATGATGATCATGCCTGTCATGAGCGAGTATTGTACTGCAGTGAAGGATTCACCCATTAACACCATACCTGTCACGATGCCCGCCACTGGATTGGCGATGCCACCAAAGGTGAAATCAACCACCGTCATACGTTGTAGTAGCCATACATACATACCGTAACCCAGCGCTGTGTTTAGCCCAATCACCCAAACCAAGCCCATTGCGTTGCGAGTATCGAAATGAGTCACAGCATTCACATAAGGCTGCGGGTCGATGAAGGCATGAATGCCAGACGCGATGGACAAGATTGCCCCGCCCAGAATGAGCTGCCATGTCAGTACCTTCCACCAGTGCATGCGATTACCCAGCGATTTGGTAATGCTACTGCCGATAACGATACACATGATCGCGGCAAACATGGCACCTAAACCGATAGGGTTCAATGCGATTTGGCTTGGGTTGAATAGAATCCACGCCAAGGTGACTAATCCAATACCTGACAAGGCTTGAATCAAATGTGGGCGCTGCTTTTTCACTACCCAATGGAAGATCATTGCGAACACAGGCACAGAGATCATACCCACGCCGGAAATCGCCGAAGGCAGGGTTAGTGCCATCACGAAGATCAAACCAAAGAAGGTCGCGATGTTGATCAGGCCTAGAGTGAAAATGATTTGCCACTCGCCTTTTGTCGGCAGTGTTGGCTTTACCGCTAGCAATAACAAACCAGCAGGTAATGCACGTAAAGCACCTAGTAATAGTGGTGGCCACCCCTGTAGCGTAAATTGTGTCACTGCATAAGTTGTTCCCCAAAAGAATGCGGGAATCATTGCTAATAATATATTCATCTATAATATCTTTACGTTAAGATAACTATTGTGTGAACTGTATACCGAGAACTAGTGGTTGTAAAGTATCTTTATGTTAAACTAGTTTAAAGTATTCAGACTAATAACGGAGCTAGATTGCAAATGGATGCTATCGACCGCGTTGTAGAGCAATGGGCAAAGGAAAAGCCCGAATTAGAAACTGAGCCTATGGCAATGATGGGCCGGATTATGCGTATTGCCAAGTATATGGAGACGCAAGTTGCCGACCTTCATAAAACATACGACATGAAATTGGGTGAGTTTGATGTATTGGCAACCTTGCGACGCTCTGGCAAGCCATACCGATTAACGCCCTCTGAGCTGATTGGGTCAATGATGCTGACATCAGGTGCGATGACTAATCGCCTTGATAAACTGGAAGCTAAAGGGTTAATCAGCCGCGAGCACAGTAAAGAAGACCGACGAAGCGTCAGCGTTAAATTGACTAAAGATGGTTTAGTTCTGATTGATGAGATGATGACTGAGCATGTCGAAATGCAGAAAAAGCTGGTTAAGTCTTTATCGGCAAGCCAGAAGAAAAACATTAACCAACTTTTAAAAACTTGGTTGAGTGCCTACGAGTAGGTTCGCTTATCTCTTTTTAGATTCATTAAAAAACCGAAGCATAAGGCTTCGGTTTTTCTTTTTAAGTTATCTCTATTGCTGGATTAAGCCTGCAGCATCTCGTCACTAAACAGTTCTGCGCAGCCAATTCCATTGATGGCGCAGCTTTCATCGATGTCTGAAATGTCACCGCTGACACCAATAGCACCGAGTACCGTTTTATCCTTGTCTCGAATCAGTAAGCCCCCTGGTACTGGCACCATGTTTCCGTGTGCGAGTACGTTCACGGCGGAGATAAATGCTGGCCTGTTGTCAGCATCTTGGGCGAGTTTTCTTGAGGAACACCCTAGTGCGAGTGCGCCCCAGGCTTTAGCAATGGCGATGTCAGGTCGCATCATGCTGGAGCCATCTTGACGTTGCAGAGAAATCAGTTTGCCACCGCTGTCTAACACAGCAACAGTGAGTGGCTCTGTGTGAATCTTTTTGCCTGCTTTAAAGGTGCCATCTATGATGGTTAACGCTTGTTGTAGAGTCAAACTTCCCATGTTATCTCCTAATTTTCAGGGGCTTGGCTAATTCAAGCAGACCAAAATCAGTGTTTATTGATCTGTTTGAATCGCCGCAAGACGCCTAGCTGGATTCTTGCAAAAGCCCATAGCTGGGTAAAGTTAGGAAGGCAGCGAACTCTTCGGCTGTAGAAAGTTGATAGAAAAGATCGGCCGTCTCTTCGAATCGACCTACTGCGTAGCGCGAGTCACCGACTTCGTGTTTTATTGTGTCTAACTCTTGGTAAAGCCAAGAGTGGAGCAGTTGTTTGGTAAAGATTCGGCCGTCATCGAGCGTGACGCCATGATGAATCCATTGCCAAATGTTGGCTCTTGAGATCTCTGCGGTGGCGGCATCTTCCATTAGTCCGTAAATAGGTACACAGCCGTAGCCTTGGATCCAAGCCTCGATATAATACAGCGCAATACGGATATTCTTGCGTACGCCGGCCTCGTCGCGGCTGCCTTCACATGGTTTAAGTAAGGTGTCGGCATTGATGGTGTGCTCCGGGCTTTGGAAATCCATTTGATTCACTTTGCCATCAAGGTGCTTGTCGAAGATCGACATCGCTAAATCAACTAAGGCAGGGTGCGCGACCCATGTGCCATCGTGACCGTTTTGTGATTCTCTTTGTTTGTCTTCAATAACTTTAGCGGTAACACGCTCCATCTCTTGCGGATCTTTTGCTGGAATGAAGGCTGACATGCCCCCCATTGCCAGTGCTCCGCGAGCGTGACAAGTACGAACCAACAGTTGGCTGTAAGCGTTCAGGAACTCTTGATCCATGCCGATCCCGTGACGGTCTGGCAAGATACGATCTTTATGATTTTTCAGTGTTTTGATGTAGCTGAAGATGTAATCCCAACGGCCGCAGTTCATCGCAACGATGTGATCGCGCATGGCGTACAAGATTTCTTCCATTTGGAAAACGGCTGGCAGCGTTTCAATCAATACAGTCGTACGGATGGTGCCTTTTGCTACGTTGAAATAGTTCTCGGTGAAACTGAAAATGTCGTCCCACCATTGTGCTTCTTCCATGCTCTCAAGCTTTGGAATGTAGTAGTAAACGCCCAACCCTTGCTGTGCACGTGATTGATAGTTGTGGAAAAAGTACAACGCAAAGTCCATCAGACAACCTGCGATAGGTTGATTGTTGAATTGAATCGATTGTTCCGGTAAATGGATTCCACGAGGGCGAGCGATTAGTAAGGCAGGATCGCTGTTTAGCTGGTAGTTCTTTTGTTTCTTCTCATCAAAATAGCTGATGGTGCCTAAATTGGCATCTCTTAAGTTAATTTGCCCTTCGACCATGTTGGCCCAAGTTGGGGAGGACGCATCCTCAAAACAGCACATGAAGACTTTCGCACCTGAGTTTAATGCGTTGATCACTATCTTTCTCTCGATAGGGCCAGTGATCTCTACGCGTCGATCCAGTAATTCTGATGGCGGTGTTGCGACTTTCCACTCTTTATTCTGACGAATAGAGAGAGTGTCCTTTCTAAAATTAGGTAGCTCACCGTCATCATATTGCGCTTGTTTTATGTCGCGATCATTGAGCAGGGCATGACGGCGATCTCCAAACTTGTTAACGATAGCTTCTAAGAACTTCAATGCACCTTTAGACAAGATCTCTTTGTACTCGGGGGTGTCCATATTCCCAAGTACCTGCATACACAGTATTTCTTCTCTTTCTTTCACGTCATTCATTATTGCTTGTCTCCTTTACACAATATGATGTCATTTTGTATACAAAATGTTCTTTTTAACGGTATTTATATTGTAGAAATTGTAAACAAGCAAATGATATTTAACATTTATTTATCATTTGATTTTTTTGGTATTTATTTTCACGTAAAGATATTTTATGTAAAGTGATGAATTGTAAGGTTTTCAGGCTTTTCTGCTGCTCAATAGGGTAGGTTGATGTAACAAAGTTGTTTCAAATTGGGCTTGATAAATGCTGAGGATGATTCATAGTACACAAAGATTTATTTAATTGTATACAATCTGGACTGGAGGTTCGAATGGCAATTATGAAAGCGATTGAAGCAGCGGTTGAAGTGCTTAAACGTGAAGGAGTAGACATCGCATTTGGTGTTCCCGGCGCAGCAATAAACCCAATGTACGCAGCAATGAAAAAACTCGGAGGGATCGATCACGTCTTGGCTCGACATGTAGAGGGTGCCTCACATATGGCTGAAGGTTACACACGTACTAACCAAGATAATATTGGTGTGTGTATTGGCACTTCAGGTCCTGCAGGGACGGATATGATCACAGGTCTTTATTCGGCATCGGCTGATTCGATCCCTATCCTATGTATTACAGGTCAGGCTCCACGTGCTCGCCTTCATAAAGAAGATTTTCAAGCGGTCGACATCGAATCCATTGCCAAGCCTGTCACTAAGTGGGCAACCACGGTACTGGAGCCAGCTCAAGTGCCACGCGCTTTTCAAAAGGCCTTTCATTTGATGCGTTCAGGGCGTCCTGGTCCAGTGCTGATTGACCTACCTCTAGATGTACAGTTAGCCGAAATTGAGTTCGATATTGATACCTACGAGCCGCTTGAACCATACAAACCAAAAGCGACTCACGAACAGGTTGAGAAAGCACTCACCATGATGACACAAGCTGAAAAACCTCTGATTGTCTCAGGTGGTGGTGTTATCAACGCTGGCGCATCTGAGTTGCTGCAGCAGTTTGCAGAAATCACAGGTGTACCAGTAATTCCAACCTTGATGGGGTGGGGTTCTATCCCAGATGACCACGAGTTAATGGCAGGTATGGTGGGTCTACAAACCTCTCACCGTTACGGTAATGAAACCATGCTCAACTCTGACTTCGTATTTGGCGTTGGTAACCGTTGGGCTAACCGCCATACTGGCTCTGTCGATGTTTACACGGAAGGTCGTAAGTTTGTTCATGTCGATATTGAACCTACCCAAATCGGTCGTGTGTTCTGCCCTGATTTAGGCATTGTTTCAGATGCAAAATCAGCACTTGAGCTCATGGTTGAAGTCGCTAAAGAGTGGCGTGATGCAGGTAAATTACCAAATCGAAGTGGCTGGGTAGGTGAATGTCAGGAGCGCAAGTCGACCATGCTACGCAAAACCAATTTCGATGAAGCACCGATGAAACCGATGCGCGTTTATGAAGAGATGAACAAAGCCTTTGGTCGTGATACTTGCTATGTCAGCACCATTGGTTTATCGCAGATTGCCGCAGCGCAGTTCCTTCATGTGTACAAGCCTCGACATTGGATCAACTGTGGTCAGGCTGGTCCGCTTGGTTGGACAACACCTGCTGCATTGGGTGTTCGAGCTGCGGATCCGGATTGCGATATCGTCGCTATATCCGGTGACTACGACTTCCAATTTATGATTGAGGAGCTGGCAGTAGGTGCTCAATTCAAGCTGCCATATATTCATGTACTGGTGAACAACTCCTACCTAGGCTTGATTCGCCAAGCGCAGCGTCAGTTTGATATCGATTACTGTGTGCAACTGGCATTTGATAATCAGAATGCGCCAGAGCTTGAAGGCTACGGTGTTGACCATGTGGCAGTTGTTGAAGGCCTTGGTTGTAAGGCCATTCGAGTTCGTGAGCCAGACCAAATTGCAGCAGCGTTTGAGCAAGCCAAAGAGCTCATGAACAAGCACAAAGTACCTGTGGTTGTTGAGCTGATTTTGGAGCGCGTAACCAATATCTCTATGGGCGTAGAGATCAACGCTATCAACGAATTTGAACCGCTTGCGGAAAGCAGCAGCGATGCGCCAACCGCGCTAGCGTACAAGTAATCACGAAATAATGTGTATCCGTAGAGCGAGATTGATCTCTACGGAAAGCCTCCAATAGAGCGAGGCTTCACCAAACCACATTAGCTTCACCAAACAAAGAGTAAGGACGGAGTCATGGCAAAATTTGCAGCAAACTTGTCAATGTTATTCACGGAAGTTGATTTTATGGACCGTTTTGAAGCCGCCGCAGAGGCCGGTTTTCAGGGCGTCGAATACCTTTTCCCATATGCCTTTGATGCGGATGAGATTAAACAAAAGCTTGATGCTAATAATCTAGAGCAAGTGCTATTTAACTTGCCTGCTGGGGATTGGGATGCTGGTGAACGTGGTATTGCGGTTGACCCAGCACGCATAGAAGAGTTTCAAGCGGGCGTTCCTAAAGCGATCGCTTACGCCAAGAAACTGGGCTGTAAACAGGTGAACTGTTTGGCTGGCATTGTCCCACAGGGAGTGACTGTGCAAGACGCTCAGGCAACCTTTGTGATTAACCTTCACTACGCCGCAAATGCTCTGGCTGCGGAAGGCATTGGCCTAGTGATTGAAGCGATTAACACGCGCGATATTCCGGGCTTTTTCCTGAATACCACAGAGCAAGCGAAAGCCATCATTAAAGAGGTGGCGAGCGATAATCTTTCTATCCAATACGATATCTATCACATGCAGATTATGGAGGGCGATCTTACGCCGACCATGCAGCAGAACATCGGTCAAATCGCTCATGTGCAGCTGGCTGATAACCCTGGTCGACACGAGCCGGGTACCGGAGAAATCAATTATCCATTCGTACTTAACTACTTTGATGAGCTTGGCTATCAAGGCTGGGTTGGCTGCGAATACAAACCGAAAACGACAACGACAGAAGGCCTTGGTTGGCTGAACCAGTACCGTTAATTGCGCCTGGTAACCCTCAAACGTTAAGGAGAACAACATGTCTAAAATTGCATTTATCGGAACTGGCATCATGGGTAAACCTATGGCGAGTAACCTTCAAAAAGCGGGTCACGATTTGATTCTGTCGGATCATTTCAACGCTGCTCCTGCCGAGTTGGTTGCAGCAGGCGCGACGGTTTGTCATTCCCCTGCTGAAGCCGCGGAACAGGCGGATGTCATTATTCTTATGGTGCCGAACACTCCTCAAGTAGAAGAGGTGCTGTTTGGTGATAACGGTGTCGAGCAAGGTCTTACTGCTGGTGGTGCGATGGGCAAGTTAGTCATCGATATGAGTTCTATCTCACCTATCGCCACTAAAGCTATTGCGGCGCGTATCAACGAAGGTGGTGCGTCATACCTTGATGCTCCGGTTTCTGGTGGTGAAGTGGGCGCGATCAATGCTGCTCTGACTATTATGGTGGGTGGTGAGCAAGACGCTTTTGATAAAGCTCGACCTCTATTTGAAGTGATGGGCAAAAATATCACGCTGGTGGGTGATAACGGTGCTGGTCAAACGTGTAAGGTTGCCAACCAGATCATCGTTGCGCTGAACATTGAAGCGGTCTCTGAAGCGCTAGTGTTTGCATCAAAAGCCGGCGCTGACCCAGCACGAGTTCGCCAGGCGTTACTGGGCGGCTTCGCTAATTCTAAGATCCTTGAGGTGCACGGTGAACGCATGGTGGAAGGCACATTTGATCCTGGCTTTAGAATCTCGCTTCACCAGAAAGATCTAAACCTTGCGCTAACGGGCGCACAAGAGCTAGGCGTTGCGCTGCCAAACACAACTAACGCGCAAGAGCTGTTTGGTGAATGTGCTGAAATGGGCGGTGAAGGTTGGGATCACTCTGCGCTGATTCAAGCGATAGAAAAGCGTTCTGATCACTCAATTCGCTAATCCTTAACGAGTAATCCGTCTCAATAATTGGTTTTGTAGTTTCTGCTGAAACTAAAACCAATGAATCAGGGCTAGCTTCGATAAGTTAGCCCCCCAATTTCAAACAGTTTGTTTATAAATAGCGTAGTTTCGTCTCCTTTTATACGCGTATCCCTATACGAGGCAAAGGTTGAAGTTGTTCCTTCCAACTTGATCTTAGCAGGCACCCTTTCGCCTTGTATTGGGGTTCTTTTTTCCTCCGTCAACTAAGGAGTGGCTGATGGACATTGATGCTAAGCAGTTTCTGAAAACCCTTTTCTCAAGTGCTGTAAATCAAGCACTACCCAAAAATCACATTGAACCTTTTCTTCCTCAAGACATATTTTATCGCTCGGCAAATCAAGCCGGGCGAACTCTCGTTATCGGGGCAGGGAAAGCGGCAGCATCGATGGCCGCTGAATTGGAAGCCGTATGGCAAGCTAAGAAACAGCAAGACCTTGCGCTACGTGATTTAGAAGGCTTGGTTGTGACTCGTTATGAACACCTCGCGCCATGTGAGTACATCGAGGTGATCGAAGCGGCGCACCCAGTTCCGGATGCGATGGGGCTTGAAGTCGGTCACCGGATGTTGGAGTTGGTGAGCAACCTAAGTGAAGACGACACCGTGATATGTCTCTTGTCGGGAGGTGGTTCCGCATTACTGAGTTTGCCTGGTGGTGATATTAGCTTGGCAGAGAAGCAACAAATCAACAAAGCGTTGCTTAAATCTGGTGCAGCCATTGATGAGATGAACTGTGTTCGTAAGCATTTATCTTCGATAAAGGGCGGCCGACTTGCCAAAGCAGCGTATCCAGCAAGAGTGGTGTCATTGGCGATTTCGGATGTGCCGGGTGATGACATCAGTGTGATTGCATCTGGACCAACCGTACCGGACACCACCACGCGTTTTGATGCGCTCGCCATATTGGAACGCTACCAAATAGAAATACCAGGCTCGGCATTTGAATGGCTGAATAACCCAGAATCTGAAACCATCAAGCCAGATGACATTTGTTGGAAAAACGCCGAGCACCATATTATCGCGACTCCAATGTCTGCTCTTGAATCAGCGGCGGCAGAGGCTGAAGGTTTGGGTATCCCTGCGTATGTGTTGAGTGATTGCATCGAGGGGGAAGCGAGAGAAGTGGCGAAGGTGCACGCAGCATTAGCTAAACAAGTCGCCAATAATAAGCATACATTAGAGACTCCTTGTGTATTGCTTTCAGGTGGTGAAACAACAGTAACGGTTAAGGGAAACGGTCGTGGTGGGCGCAACTGTGAGTTCCTTCTAAGCTTGTACAACGAACTGAAAGGGCAGGACAACATATTCGCGTTGGCCGCTGATACGGATGGTATTGACGGTGTGGAAGATAATGCCGGAGCATGGATAACACCAGAAACTTGGCAGGAAGGTACTCGCTTATCACTCAAAGCCGATGATTATCTAGAGGCGAATAATAGTTATGAATTTTTCAAGCAAACAGGCGTTCTGCTGACGACAGGACCCACGCTGACTAACGTCAATGACTTCCGTGCAATATTGATTCTTTAGCAAACGGATAAAAGGGTCGCTCCACTGTGCATGTGGGCGGCCATTTTTTGTTATCAATGCGGTGACCTTGAGTTCTTGAATTATCTTCTGGACTAATGAAGCACGTTGATTACTATGGTTTAAGTAATGAGCTGTAAAGGAAGTCATATGTCTAGGATCAGACAAAAGAATCAAGATTTAATCATCGAAGTGGCGTGTGAACAATTCGCTACTCATGGTTATGCCGCAACCAAAATGGCGGATATCGCGAAGGCGGCCGATATTCCCAAACCTAACGTATTCTATTACTTCAGCTCGAAAGATAAGCTCTACAATGCCGTTCTAGAAACCGTCACGCAGCCGTTACTTGAAGCCTCTCGTCCTATTGAAGAGCTGAGCGATCCCGTAGAAGCCCTATCTCAATACATTCAAACTAAGTTAATCATCTCACGCGACCACCCACACGCTTCTAAAGTGTTTGCTAATGAAGTGATGTCAGGCGCTAATGTACTTCCGAAAGAGATCGGTGATGAGTTGTATAAGCAGTCACAGATGATCCTTGATAAGTTCTCGACTTGGTCAGCAAAAGGGCTGATGGACGACGTACCTGCGCATCACCTGATGTTTACCATTTGGGCGGCAACTCAAACCTATGCCGATTTTGGCTGGCAGATTTGCAGTGTTATGCAGAAAGATGAGCTCGATGATAAAGACTATGAAGAAGCCGCTGAATTTCTCACTCAGTTAGTGATTAAAGGTTGCGGTATGAAAGGCTGATACAATTTATGTCTTCCAGGAGCTGGTAAGTAGGTAAATCTGACATTGACTGGCACAATGGCTAGCCACTAAATTTGAGTGTTACGATGTTGTGTTGATGTGGCGAGTACAGTAAGGGGGCAACCATACTCGCATCAATCACAACGCATTGATTTAAGCTTGGTTAATAACATTTTTAATTATACCGACCGCCTTTACAGTGGCGCTGACTGCAACAGCAGTAACCCCTACATCAGATGCGGTTGACTCTACCGAAGTTAAGTCAATTGACCCTGCAATTTGTTCAATATTTTCTGTAGCAGCTGCTAGTACTTCATAAGGCACAAATGGCAACGTTAGTAGTATTAATAGATGTTTAATTTTCATGGTATCCGTCCTTTTCTGTTAGTGGTAATGTTTTGTTTTCTTCCATCATTTCGCGAATTGGCATTGCACACGTAATCCCTTTTTCATTTACCCCCTTCACTAGTTTTATATAAAAATCCTGCTCAACCACTCTTATTTTTTCCCAACGGTCTCGATATATTATTTGTTCACTCTGGCTCCATTCTTTAACACACATCCAAAATGAAACAGGGAAGCATGCTTCTCCAAATCCTTCGAAGCGCACGCCACAGTCGTTATATAGCTCAGGGTGTTCGGCACATATTTTTTTCATCATATCTATGACTTCAGTAATTTCATTATGCTTGGTTTTATGATGCAGTCGAATACTCCCCGATAGTAAATAAAAGCCTCTTTTGTCTATATTTCTGACAGGACTATCCATAAATATCTTATTAGGGAATGTTAAGTGTTCCCCACCAAACTCTTCTAAAACTGTACATCTAAGCCCGATATGATGTACGGCTCCTGTATTTCCATTAATACAAATCCAATCTCCTGTTCTGAATGGTTTTTGAACCAGTAACATTATTCCAGCAATAATGTTTGCCACTGCGTCCTGTGCAGCAAATGCTATCGCCATACCTCCGATCCCCAAACCAGCGAGGAGGGCGAAGGGATCATGACCTGCAGTGCTTATTGCTATCATTATTCCGTTTAATGATGTCAAAACAACCGCGATCAGACATATAAAATCAACAAGGGAGCTGTCAAAGTTGTAAGGATTTTGAGTGAGTTTTCTGTGAAAAAATGTAGAAAATAAAACTCGTAACATCCTCGTGAGTAAAAAAGTGAGGCTGAGTACAAGCAAAACATTCAAAGTGAGCTTAATCTGAGGGTAAATGTCTGATACTAAGTCTTTACTGCTATCAATCAGCATAGTAACGGCTGTTAACACAATCAGAAGTAGTACTGGGATACGCAGACACTTGTATGTTTCCGAAGTGTAGACATAACGAAGAATTCGCCATAGTCTCAAGAAACGAGCGAGGCGAAGAATGGCCATGTCTCCCAACCATCCAATACCACCACTTAAGAAAGGTTCAATGAGAACCGGGATACTCAGTATTACTATTAAAAAGTCCAGTTTATTCCAATTATCAGAAAAGTAACCCTTGGTACCCAAATCTGTCCATTTGACACCAAGTTCCACTGCAAAATAGAGCACACAAACGAAGTCTACCCAAAGAATCCAATAGCCGATAGTCTTTGGTAATGTTGGTGTTGTTTCGAGTGCGACCATCACAACAGCATTAATGAAGATAACAGATAATACGATCGCTTCATGGGTCATAAATTTTAATGCGCTTTTTATTATCATATTCCTATCTCATTTTCATTTTGACTCTCAAATTTGAATTTATTGAACCAACGCTATAAGACAAGGCAGCATAAAAACAAACCCACATAAAGATCCGACTAAGAAACTTATTACTTCCATAAACTCACCTCCGATAGAATTTTTTGCAATATTTGAGCCAAAATAAGTTCAGAAAACTAAGTTAAAGTTGCATTGCCATTGGTTGCATCTTTTGCGTTGTTGATACCATATTAGGTTTACCTTTTAGGGGAGAAATTTTTCTATTTAACTTGATGCTAGTTACTTAATCGTGATAGAGAAAAATACTAGTTTTAGGAAGAGATCTCGGATCGATTTTTGCTTCGTTCGTATGTTTAGCCTTGGCGGAAGTGTTATGTCCAAAATCAAATTAGATGTAAAAGAACAACATGATGAAAACATCCAGTTTGATGATTTCTGTCAGAGTTATCTAGGTGGATTTGAAGATAGTATCGGAGGTGATAGTAATGTCTTACTTGCAAACTCTTTAGACAGGTTAGCAATAGTTTTAGAGAAAAACGGGCAAGATATAGAAGCGGTTCAATTGGTAAATGAAGCCTTTTTCTTAGGCTTTTTCCTCGTAATCTTCTGCGGCTTGCTTGCGCTACCTATTGTTACGTTTATTCGAGTTCTTAAGGGGTAGTTATGATTACACTGATTTACGGAAGACCTGGGACTGGAAAAACCTATGAAGCCGTGAAGTATCATATTTTACCGAACCTTAAACTTGGTAATAAAGTATTTACTAATATTCCTATCAATGTATCGAGTGAATATCTTACAGTAAATGAAACTCCTGAAATTTTTGATATTGTTAGATTAATTGATTCCTCAGATGTGGAGTTAACTTTCGTGTTGGATGAATTTCAATTTTTGCTAAAAGAAGATGAAGATGCTTGGTTCCAACTTTTGGCACAACATCGTAAGTTCAGAACGGATTTTTTTATTATCACTCAATCCCCGCTCTCGCTGTCTGAAAAGATGCAAGATTTAATATCATTTTCACATAAAATAACGCATAACCCCTTCTTTCTTAAGAAGTGGAGTTATATAAAGAAAGTTTATGACGGTGTGCCTTCGCTAGAACGCGTCGTTGTGCTGTCATCCAAACTTAGATTCTATAGTAGAAAGACGTTTTCGAATTATAATTCTTTTTATCAACGAGATTATGTAAAAACTGGAAACCTTTTTCACTTTGATAACAAAAGCAACATTATGTTTTGGCCAGTATTAGCTGCCATTACGCTCGTATTTTTAATTTATAATTTTTCTACAGAACGAGACTTTAGCTTAAAGTCTTATATTAGTCACTCTAAAGCCCATGTAAATTTAGAAGAAAAAAAAGACATACCGGTAACTTCTGAAAGAGAATTAAAAACTGAAACTCCTCAAAATATAAGTAACGAAAATGAACAGGAAGTCGGTGTAGAAGAGAGCTATAGTGACATGTCGCTAATCAACCTATTGTTTAACTCAAAGATTATTATTGATAGTTGGTATGTTGATAGAGGAGAAAAAGTCACTTACTTTGAAGTTGAACAAAACAAAACTTCCTTTAAGTTAACTTCTAATAATATGATTTTTAAAAAAATAGAAATTATTAACTACGAAGATTGTTTATTGGTATTTCAGTATAAGAATCAGGTCAAAGTCATAACTTGTCCTCCAAATGAGTAGTTGATAAAAATTAACACACTGTGTTTAGGGTGCTTACTATCTAGCTTGAATCATAGTTGAAGAAATCCCTTTCTATACCTAGAATAGGGATTTCCAACGGTTTATGCGTAATAATGCTGGCCCTCAGATAGCTTGAGGGGGGGGCATGGTATCCTTTTTCGCTATTTCGACTAATTAGAACAACTATTGCTATTCGGGATACCACTGCCTAAGAGCTCAACCCTAATTTGTTCGACATCTTTTAGGTATTGGTTGTTGGCTTGGTCTGCCTCATCGAAGTTGTTGAGGGTGACATTCCATGTCGAGAATGGAGTTGGTTGGAAGTACGCATACTCGAACTTATTCGCCACTGCGCCATCGGTGATGATGCTAACGTCATTGGTGGCTGGATCATCTAAGCGGTAGTAAAACGCTCGTGCGACCGGATTAGAACTGAACTGGTAATCCTGATCTTGATAGCGGTCGGCATAGTTACCTGAACTCGATATTCTAAGGTTGAACTGCTTGCCATAAGGTAAGTTTTCCCCTTCTAAGAACACACGCACGGTAGAGAGTCTAACTCGGTCGAATGAACATAGTTGTGCCTGCCCTAATGGAATTGTGAAGTTCAACTCGCCAGTGGTTGCGAAGTTATCGAGTTGCTCTGGGCTAGATATGGTGTAGTTGTCGATAGTGAAGTCTTGTGGTGCTGGTTGGAATGAAGAGAGTGCATTCACGTACTCATTTTCTATGGACGCGAGGTCAAACTGGTAGTCCAAGTAACTTTTATTCAGCGAAGGTGTGATCTCACTTGGTTTCAACGCCCAGTATTCGTATGCCTGAACATAGTTAGATAAAGCCACATACATTGGTCGTTTGAAGTGCATTAGCACTCGCGACAGCTCACGCTCTATGGAGTCGAAACCTTCGCTGTCTACCTGATAACTCTCAATGGCGTCACTCAATCTTTGCTGTTGATTAGCGGTGACGTTCTTGGTCAATAATAGGTCGACGAGTTTGGCTTGCTCTTGTACAAAATTAAGCTGAGTGGTGTTAATTGCTTTACCTAATAGCACTTGTTTTTCAAGTTCTACTAAGTATTGTCTCGCGCCTTTAATCCCTAAGGTATCAGCAAGTCTTAAGTTACTGCGGATCTCGGTGATCATCAGATCCCAGGCCAGATTGCTCTCATTCAACGTCGGAATATTAAAGTCAAAGCCATCCATCGCTTCGGAGATCTTATGGAGCTTGATGGTCGATTTCACATCGGCAGTGAGTTGCGCGATGCCCGAAATAGTCTTGGTAACGCTATCAATGATCCCCGTGACGGTCTTGATATTGGTAACTAAGTTTTTCGCTTTATCCAGTGCTTCTGGCGTTTTAGCCAACTGCTCGGTGAGGTCGTTCACACCAGATAGATTTCCTGTGAACACACCGCTGACGGCACTGCCAATCTCTGCTATTGCTTTGAAGATAGCCAATGCTGCATTGAGCTCTTGCTGAGTTTTCCAGTTTTCCACACCGACCAAGTAAGTGGTTCTGGCACTCAGTGTCACAAGTTCCTGAGCTTTGTATTGGCTGTCGATTTCGGTCAGGCTGTCGCCTATTTTGTCGATGTTGGATTGGGTTTGAGTGATGATCGAGTCTTTTGCTTTGATAATGTCTTCAACGTTAGCGAGCGCTAACTTCGAAGCTTCAATCTTGTCTTCGATCACCGTACTTCTATCTTGAATGATATCCCACTGTGCTTGATACGAGATCATTGCATTCAGGTACGCTTCGTATTTGTCTTGGTATAGTACCTTGTCGAGATAAGGCACATAGTTGCTCTCTTTAGTGCTGAAACTAATGAACTGTTTAAAGGCGACGGTTTGTAGGTACAGGTCTGAAAGGATAGGGTCATCTTCCACCAAAGAGCCTGCGTGGCGTAAACTCTTCTCAATCCAGTTAATCAGTTCGAGACTAAGCTCTGGATTCGTGTCGAATAAGCTGGCAGCCATATCAAAAGAGCGGTTAACAATGTCGGTAAAAGGTGCGGTCGCTAGTTTCATTTGCCCTGTAATGTTCGAGTCGATGGTGGTTCTTCGGTAGTGTTCTCCTGCTAGTACCACAGAGGTTCCATCACCGTCTTCTGCAGAAAGGGCATCTCGTGTGATGCTGCCATCGCTTTGGAAGGCTAGGACATTAATCGGAGTTTCGATCTCTCCTGCTATTACAGTCACTGATGCCGCCGCGCCTTGTTGCCCGAGAACGAAAGTTGGGGCTCCTTGACCAACAATTTTACGGGCAAAAATGAGAATGTTTTGGTTATTCATTACCAAGTTAAAGTTTTCTGGTACCTCAATAGTATCGGCAAAAACGACGATCTTTGAGGGTTTAGTCACGTAGAGGTTCTGCTCCGCAATCCAGTCACTGAGGTTGATGTGGAGATCAGATGTAGAGCGAGAGAGAACATCGACATCGGAATAAGCAGATTGAACCCAAGTTGGGTATTCGGTGGAGTTAGGCAAGTTATTAAGTTCTAGCCAGTTACTAGCAAAAGCTTGTGGAGATAGTGAAAGAGAAATAATAATCGGTAGAATTCTCATATTAATGTCCTGTCGAAATGAGTATTAGCCAAATTTTGGGTAGCAGAAACCAACACCTTATTTTTCATAAGGCGTGGTGTTCTGTTGTTATTTTTAATTGGTCTTGCTGGTTGAACTTATAGCGAGGCGTCGCTTTGCAGAGCTATTTGTCGATGGGTATGGACTACTCCATTTCTTGAATATAAGCATTATTTGCAAATGCCTTGGCTTTCTCGCTGATGTTATTCCAGTTCATTTCTGCAACCGATGTATTGGCTAATGCACCGATGGCGCCAAGCATTGCGTCGTCTTTCATGATGTCAGCATTGTTTTGAGCTTCATCCAATGCAGCAAGCAGTGATGTGAAGTCGGTATTCATTTTCTGCCAATTCAACTTCAGCTTATTAATATGTGGGATAGCGTTTTCAATTTGCTGAGATATAAGATCAATGCTTTCTGAAGAACGATGGTAAGAGTTATATACCTTTTGTGTGTAAGACAGTTGTTCTTCTAAATCTTTAACTTCGTTCTGCAGTTCATTGCGAAGCTTACGTGCTTTCTCTGCTTTATCTCCGTAGACACCCATGATTGGCACGGCGACCAAAGGGAACCATGCGTAGGTAACGGCGGTAGAGGCAACCGTGACGTAGTGAGTGTAGTCTTTGTTGAGTTGCGCGATTCGGGCATTGATGTCGTTTACTTGTTGTTGAAGTGCACTGCCATCATCCGTTAAATAGCCGTTATGTGTGCCTTCTAACACTTCAAGCTGTAGCTTTTGCGTGTCTAGCTGCGCAGAGAAGTCCAACAAGTTATCACCAACATCGGATACCTCTTGCTGGTATCTCAATGAAAAGTTTTGCAGGCTTTTCAGGTAAGCAATCGCCATTTTTCGGTTGCGTTCAACGGCTTCAATGTCTTCTGGTAACGGTGAGAATGCCTTTGCCAACATCTCATTAAGGGCGTCGCTCAAAGGATTAAGCATGAAATCTTTGATTTGCGCATAGTTAGCCAGGCTTAGTGACAGGTTAACGATGCTTGGGTATAGATCCTTTTTCCAGTAGAAAGCGGTGTCATGGATATTTGAATATTGCTGAATTAAGGCTTGGAAGTTAGAGAAAGGGATGTCGTTAGGAATACTAAAAGCCGATTTCATACTGGTTTCTGTTACGGGCAGTGCCAGTGCTCCCTCTACATAAGCTTGGATTTGGTACCACTCTTGTTGCTTGAGGATGAAATTGTCGGTTTCTAGATCGATAAAGACGCCATTTTCACCGATGATCGTATCGTAGGTGATTTGATGTATGTTCTGTTCGGCTGACGCTTGATTAACTTGAATTGGTGCTGCTTGAGAAGTGAAAGCAAAAGAGGAAAGCAGTCCAATCGAGAACGAAGATAATACGAGTGTTCGTGTGATTTTTTTCATGTTTGAATCCCTGTTAGATTTGTTATTAGCTTTTTTAGAGACAATAAATTCCCCTACCATAAAAATGATATTTATATATTTATTCTGGTTTATTGAATTGTTTGTATTGTTATTTTTGTAATTATGTTGTGGGTTTTAAATATACCCTCCATTAATGTTATTTTTGTTTTTATAAGATTTGGTCAATTTATAGCAAAATTATAATTAAAAGTCCTATCTAGATCACATATTGAGATTCATATTGTGTAATTGTTGATCTATTGGGTTTGGTGATATTTAAATCATTAGTTTCCATTCTTTCTTCAGGCTAGATCTAGAAAGGCGTCGGCGACTTTTTATTCTATTCACTAATGGGTTAAATGATAATAATGTAATTATCATGATTGTTGTGATTATTACTAAATCTATTGGTTGAATTGATGTTTATGTAATTAGAACAAGCGTTTTAAATTTGATCTGTGCCAAATAAATAAGATTGCTTAATTATTTAGCCTTAGCTTAATTAGCTAGTTTTAAATTAGTGATAATTAAATTATTGGTATCAATTGTAGGGTGAGGTCTAGTTAGATATTTAATGGAAGAACAACCAATAGGATGGCGTATTTAATAATCAGAATTAAACTTCTCCATACGGAAGTCTTCTTCGTCTAAGGTTTCGCACAAGTAGCTGTGAATCATGACGTTTTCACATTCACTGATCTTGGCGGTTTCCCTCATCGGGTAGGTAGTGACTGAGAATGGCGAATAAGGCGCGAGTGGGATTTGAATCATTGCCCCTTGATTGCGCTGGTGGCAATCACGAATCAAGCGTTGGCTGCCATCAATGATGGTTGGTTCTGTTTGAATGTTGTGTCTTGGTCGTCATCACTCTTCATCTTCCCCAAGACTCATCAATAAATTAAATCATATTGTTGCTTGGCTTGCGAACCAGCCAAGCAACGTTGTGAACAATCAAGAAACGACTGCTCGGAACTATAGGATTAACCGATGAACACCAGCTTGGCGATGAAGATAGCCGCTAGGAAGTACATCGAGATAGAGACATCTTTCGTTTTACCTGTCGCAAGCTTAAGTACGGTGTAGGTGATGAAACCGAGTGCGATACCATTAGCGATAGAGAAGGTTAGTGGCATCATCAGTGCGGTAATCGCAGCTGGAGCACCGTTGGTAAAGTCTTTCCAATCGACGTGTTGCATGCTGCTCATCATTACGAATGCTACGTAGATCAGAGCTCCAGACGTTGCGTAAGCGGGGATCATGCCTGCGAGCGGTGATAGGAAAATTGCCGCTAAGAACAAAGCACCAACCACGATTGCTGAAAGGCCAGTACGAGCACCAGCAGCCACACCAGCAGCACTCTCTACGTAACTGGTTACTGGCGGGCAACCCACGCACGCACCTGCAACGCTTGAGATACTATCGGCTTTGAGTGCTTTGCTCAGGCCTTCAATCTTGCCGGTTTCTAGGTTTGTGAGGTTTGCACGCTCTGCCACGCCCATTAGCGTACCGGCAGTATCGAACATGTTTACAAAAAGGAAGGCCAAGATAACGCTGATCATGGATACGTTCAGGGCACCTACAATATCCATTGCCATAAAGGTAGGTGCTAGGCTCGGCGGCGCAGCGAAGAAACCATTGTATTGCACTAAGCCCAGCATCATACCGATAAGCGTGACGCTTAAAAT
Organism: Vibrio sp. HI00D65; assembly: GCF_001635455.1. Lineage (GTDB taxonomy): Bacteria > Pseudomonadota > Gammaproteobacteria > Enterobacterales > Vibrionaceae > Vibrio. The sequence goes on along the minus strand of NZ_LWEH01000001.1, from coordinate 159,237 downwards.
ACCGATAAGTACAGCACCAAATACTTTGCGTTCACTCAGAACCGCAATAATCAAGAATGCGATAGCCGCAAGTAAGGCTTCTGGTTTGGTGAAATCACCCAGTGAAACCAAAGTTGCAGGGTTTTCAACGACGATACCAGCTGTTTTCAAGCCAATTAAGCCCAAGAACAGACCCACACCGGCAGTCATCGAGTAGCGTAAACTTTCAGGAATACTCTCGATGATCCATTGACGGACTTTGTAGAAACTCATCCCGACAAACAAGATACCAGAGACAAACACCGCACCCAGTGCGACTTCCCAGCTATAGCCCATCTCACTCACAACCGTAAAGGAGAAGAACGCATTCAGACCCATGCCCGGTGCTAGGCCAACAGGCCAGTTCGCAAATAAGCCCATTAATAAACAACCGATAGCGGCACCGATACAGGTTGCAACGAATACTGCTCCTGCATCCATACCGGAAGCGGCCATGATTTGGGGGTTAACGAAAATAATGTAAGCCATCGTCGCGAAGGTAGTGACACCGCCGACTAACTCATTTTTCACACTGCTTCCGTGGGCCTTAATTTTAAAGAATTTCTCTAAAATTCCGTTATTCGCATCTTGGTTGAGTATTTCTGTTTTACTCTCACTCATGTCTGCAAGTCCTTTTATGTTGTGATCCATTTATTGAATACAGCGAAATTTCAATATGAAGTTTTAAGATTTTCCTAGCGCTAAGCCTCTTTTGACGAGTTTTCTAACTGTTAACGTTGTTAGTATTTTTATATGAGCGTGTTTAGTGAGTGCACACCTTTTTGGATGCACACATCACGCATGAATCTGTTTGTTGTTTGAGCCTAGATTGAAAATCTAGGCTCAAAGATTAACTGCCCCGATAAGTAGAGAAACTGTATGGTGAGACTAAAAGCGGAACATGGTAGTGCGCATCAGGATCATCCAAACCGAAGCGAATCACTACGTCGTCTAAGAAAGGTACACCATCGAGTTCCACACCTTTGCTTTTGTAGTAATCGGCTACGTAGAACACCAATTGGTATTTCCCCGGTCGAAATTCATTCCCAGCCAGAATTGGTGCATCGGTACGACCATCTGAGTTAGTCAGCACGGTCGCCAGCTTTTCAGTGGAATCCTCGTTGACCTTGTAAAGCTCTACCTTGATCTCTGCACCAGGCAAGCCGTGAGTGGTGTCTAAAACGTGTGTTGTTAATCTTCCCATAGTCCTTTAATAGCGCTTTTGGCGCTCCTCTGTTCCGTGGTTTATGTATCCATTTCGATCTTGCAAAAGAGAGCAATTGGTCACTTTGTTAGCACTAACTATGTACGAACTGTACACAATTAGTAAAGTTAATTGTTGTAAAAATGTTAACCAATGTGTCTTTTTATCTGGGTTTTTAGATGTTGAATATTCATTATTAGTAGCGTTTGTTTTCATTAAAGTATTGTTTTTATTAATCTTTAGTTTGGATTTTTAACTTAAGCAACAAAATCTTTACATCAAGATAAATAATTGTATACAATAAATGTATAGGGGTGAGGTTGCTCGGTTTTTGATAAATCACTAGCTGAATTATTTCGATGGGTCAGCTGAAGAGCGGCTAAGCCAGCCACTTATGTTAGGAGTACTTGGATGAATAAGGATTATTCAAGAAATTTGATCGGTTACGGAGCTAATCCTCCTAACCCTCAATGGCCTGGTAATGCGCGCGTCGCGGTTTCTTTTGTATTGAACTATGAAGAGGGCGGTGAGCGTTGTTTGTTACATGGAGACGACGAATCTGAAGCCTTTCTCTCAGAGATCCCCTCAGCACAGCCGATCAAAGGCGAGCGTCACATCAGCATGGAATCCATCTATGAGTATGGTAGCCGAGCGGGTGTGTGGCGTGTTCTTCGCTTGTTCGATGAATATGAAATTCCACTCACTGTATTTGCGGTTGCTATGGCCATTGAGCGTCACCCAGATGTAGCCAAAGCCATGGTAGAGGCAGGTCACGAAATCTGTAGCCACGGTTATCGCTGGATAGATTATCAATATATTGATGAGTCAGAAGAGCGTGACCATATGACCAAAGCGATTGAGATTATCCAAGAGGTAACGGGTCAACGCCCGCAAGGTTGGTATACCGGTCGTACAGGGCCGAATACTCGTCGTTTAGTCGCAGAAGAAGGTGGCTTCCTTTACGACTCAGATGCCTATGACGATGACCTGCCTTATTGGCACACTGAAATCGGCCATCCACAACTAGTGATTCCATACACACTTGATGTTAACGATATGCGCTTTTCAACGGCGCAAGGCTTCAACTCTGGTGAGCAGTTCTTCCAGTATTTAAAAGATACTTTTGACACCCTTTATACGGAAGGCAAAACCGCACCGAAAATGATGTCGGTAGGACTGCATTGTCGTCTTATTGGTCGTCCCGGTCGTATTGCTGCATTGAGACGCTTCTTAGATTACGTAAAACAGCATGACAGCGTGTGGCTATGTCGTCGAATCGATATTGCCAACCACTGGCACGAACATCACCCATACAACGGACAACAAAATTAGAACGAACAGCAAGGAGGCTTAACGTGACTGAATTTCGATCTTGCCAACCAACAACCATGGACCGTGACACTTTTGTCGCGCACTTTGCTGATGTTTACGAACACAGCCCATGGGTTGCTGAGGCGGTATATGACCAAGGTTTGAATGCTGAAGACGACCACATTGAGAATCTTCATCTAAAAATGGCGTCCACCTTGTTGAATGCCGACCAAGGTAAACAGTTGGCTTTGATCAATGCTCACCCAGACTTAGCTGGCAGAGCAGCAGTAAACGGCGAACTTACTGAGTCGTCGACAAAAGAACAAGCGGGTGCGGGCATTGACCAATGCAGCGCCGAAGAATTTGAAAAATTCACTTCTTATAACAACAGCTACAAAAGTCGCTTCAATTTCCCTTTTATCATGGCGGTGAAGGGAGCCAATCGTTACCAAATTCTTGAGTCGTTCGAGATGCGATTAGGAAATGATAGTGAAACTGAGTTTGCTACGGCGATTCAAGAGATCAATAAGATCGCGATGTTTCGTCTCTGGGATATGTAAGTTAACGGAGTTAACAGCTATCTCTGCCCAGTCTTAGTGTGCTAAATACTTGATATTAATAAAGGTAACCCACTAAGTTCTCATTTTATTATTACTTGATTAATTTCATAGGATTACACGGAAATGACCCATATATTTGAACAGTACATCAACCTTGCAGACGAAAAACTCGGCGCAGAAGCTATCTTTGCAACAGACGATTTTTTCGCAGATAAAAGCCGTCTACTCAGCCATGCAGCACCAGAGTGGAAAGACGACTTATACGACGATAACGGCAAGTGGATGGACGGCTGGGAAAGCCGACGTAAACGTGGCGAAGGTTACGACTACTGTGTGGTGCGCCTTGGCTTAGCTGGCACTATCGCTGGCGTTGATATTGATACCTCATTCTTCACAGGTAATTACCCACCTTCGGCATCAATCGACGCATGCTATTCACCACAGGGAGAGCCAACCGATTTAACAGAGTGGCAAGAAATTCTGCCTTCAATGGCACTACAAGGTGATCACCACCATTTTGAAGACATTGAAAGTGACCAAGTATTTACGCACCTGCGTTTGAACATCTATCCAGATGGTGGTGTTGCACGCCTTCGTGTTTACGGCCGACCAAGTGTTGATTGGGACGCAATAGACTCTCATCAACAGGTGGACCTAGCAGCCGTTGAGCATGGCGGTCGAGCACTGGCATGTAGTGATGAACACTACGGTAACAAGGCCAATATTTTAGGCCCAGGCCGCGGTGAAAACATGGGTGATGGCTGGGAAACAGCACGTCGTCGTACGCCGGGTAATGACTGGGTTATCGTGGCATTAGGCCATCCAGGTAATATCGAACGTATCATCGTCGATACGGCGCACTTTAAAGGTAACTACCCAGACAGCTGCTCAATTCAAGCGGCTTACGTGAAAGGTGGTGCCGACGATCAAGTGGAAACACAAAGCCTATTCTGGCGTGAACTGCTGCCTGCTCAAAAGCTGCAAGCACACGAGATTCACGAATTTATTTCTGAGGTAAATGACCTTGGTGCGATTACCCACGTACGTGCAAATATATTCCCAGATGGTGGTATCAGCCGTCTGCGTCTATTTGGGACGAAAGCGAAATAGGTAAGGAAATCAGTATGAGCAATGGAATACGTCGTTTAACTATCGAACCGTTAACTAAGCAAGCTTTTGCTGAGTTTGGTGATGTTATCGAGTCTGATAATAGTGATTTCTTCATGATCAACAGTGGATCAACGCGTCGCTACCACAAGCTAGCGACAACGGATGTGCAAGACCAAGGCGGGGAAGCGATCATCAGCATCTTCCAAGCTACGCAGTTGAGCTACCCACTGACTATCAAAATGCTAGAGCGTCATCCACTTGGCTCTCAGGCATTCATTCCATTACTCGGTCAACCCTATTTAATTGTTGTTGCCCCAAAAGGCGGTAACCCATCGTTAGCCAATTGCCGAGCTTTCTTAAGCAACGGCCGTCAAGGAGTGAACTATCACAAAGGGGTGTGGCATCACCCGGTTCTTGCACTTACGGATCAAGACCAGTTCTTGATTGTCGATAGAGGTGGAGAAGGGCATAACTGTGATGAAGTTTATTTTGAGAACAACCTAGTGGCATTGCATTTGGAAGATATGCCAACGGAAGACAACAAGGAAGAGCAACGCTTAGCTAAAGCGTTGTGATACAGGAGTTTATTATGGATCCGCATGTTACAGAGTGGTTGAATTTAGCGATTCGTTGGATTCACATGATTGTTGGTGTCGCGTGGATAGGCGCATCATTTTACTTTGTTTGGTTAGAGAACAACCTTAACCGAGTTAACCCTAAAACAGGCCTTTCAGGCGACTTATGGGCGATTCACGGTGGCGGTATTTACCACCTAGAGAAGTACAAACTCGCGCCACCAGAAATGCCAGAGCACTTACACTGGTTCAAGTGGGAAGCTTACTTCACATGGATCACAGGTGTGTGTCTACTGGGTGTGGTTTACTACCTCAACGCAGAAATCTACCTGATTGCACCGGGCTCTGGCCTTGATTCAACAACGGCAATCGCGATTGGTATTGGTTCTCTTATCGCAGGTTGGTTTATCTATGACCTACTGTGTGATTCGCCGCTAGGCAAAACGCCAGTTTTACTTGGCCTAGTACTTTTTGTTGGCCTAGTTGGTGCAACTTACGGTCTTACGCAAGTGTTTAGTGGCCGTGGTGCTTACATTCACGTGGGGGCCATTATCGGTACCATCATGGTGGGTAACGTATTCCGCGTCATCATGCCTGCGCAGCGCAACTTGGTGAAAGCGATTGAAGAGAAGCGCGAACCGGATCCAGCACTGCCTGCGAAAGGTTTACTGCGCTCTCGTCACAATAACTACATGACACTGCCAGTGCTGTTCATCATGATCAGTAACCACTTCCCAAGCACTTATGGTTCGGAATACAACTGGTTGATCCTTGCTGGCCTAGCAATCTTCAGTATCTTAGTTCGTCACTACTTTAACACACGTCATGGCAGTCAGAAGTTCGCATGGACAGTGCCAGTAGCGGCATTAGGTATGATTACTCTCGCGTTTGTTACCTCACCTTACGCGAAAAAACAGATGACTCCGGTAGTGCAAGCACCAGTGGTACAAGAAGCTCCTGTGAGCACGACGGAATCGACGACTGAAGAGATCGCTTCAAGCAATGCGGCTTCAACAGCGGCTGACTCTCAAGCAGTGCCTGCTGACCTTGCTATGTCAACGGCGAGTGCAGGTGTCAGCTTTGAAACCATCAACAAGGTCATTCAAGAGCGCTGTTCAGTGTGTCACTCTGCAACGCCTAGCCACGCCGCTTTTGCTGCTGCGCCAGCAGGTGTCATGCTTGATACGCCAGAAGAGATCAAAGCTAATGCACCAAGGATCGTTGCTCAAACCGTAACAACTCAGGTGATGCCTCTTGGTAACATGACTCAAATGACCGACGAAGAGAGAGCACTCATCGGAACTTGGGTAGAACAAGGCGCTACGATTCAATAACCGTACTTTCAATAACAGTGCTCAGCATCCTTTACCTAAGAGCATGAGTCTTAGGTGAGGCTTGGGGAGAGTTTGGTCTTACGGGCACGCGCCAAACTCATCCCACCCTGTTTCCCCGGTTCCTATAACCGGGGCTTTTTGTTTTTGGAGAAAAGCAATCGAATCAATACAGTTGAAATATCAAATAGATCATAGAGATATATGATGGTTGTTCGGTATAAGATACTTGATATGAATCTCTACCCATGGCACTTTCTGTCCCTAGTTGACTTTAATTAGGGCAGAAAATGGAAGATATAGTACTCACACTCTTTAGGTTCGTTGGTGCGTTCTTTCGAATGCTTTTCCAGTTCTTCATTATGGACATTATATGCTTCGGCGTGGGATGGGTTGTATCTAAGGTGTTCACTTTAGGGCGTTTTCCTTCGTTTACGCCTGACGAAAAAGAGCGGGATCGAGTGTCCAATATCGGGGCTATTACTCTATTGTTGTTTCTTTTGGCAATTGGTGTATTTAACAGCCTTTAACGTACTAGTGCTAATTTGAATAGTGAGGACGCATGCGATTTTACCCAGCAGAACAATACCAAGCTGCTTGCCGTAAGATGTTTGAACGATATGAGCGTGATATCAAGAAGCTACTCCCAAACGCGAGGGTTGAGCACGTCGGCGCATCATCCATTCCGTTAACTGTATCTAAGGGCGATTTAGATATCTTCGTTGGTATTCAATTTAACGAGCTTGAGGATGCTCTAGAACGACTTACAACACTCGGCTTTAAAGAGAAGTTTGATACGCTAAGAACGCCCGAATTGTGCATGTTGGAATCCATATCTTCTGATGACGTAGCATTGCAAGTAGTCGCCAATGGTTCTGAGTTTGAGTGCTTTCTAAGGTTTCGAGACAGGCTGAGGGCAAGCGCCGATTTAGTCGAAAAATACAATACACTCAAAATGTCTTGTGAAGGTTGGTAACAAGACAAATATCGTGAAAAGAAGTCAGCTTTTATCGAGTATGTGTTGGGGCTAGAGTAGACGCGATATTCTTCATTTTTGGTATCACTATTTAGTGAAAAATGCATTTATACAGCGTGTTAAGTCTCCACCTCTTACTTCCAAGTTTTAGCTTCGTAAGCGTCCTTCCAATTTATCATTACATCTTTATCTTTATCTTTATCTTTATTTTATGCAATGCAACTCACATAAACTGCATTGGATACCTATTGTGATATTTGTTCATGATATGTTTCTTTTGAATTTATAAATAAGCTTTATTTATTGAAATCAAAGTATTTTTTCATACCTATTTCTACGTTTTTTATCAATAATTAAGCTTTAGTTAGCAGAAATCGCACTCCCTACATTAATAATTAACACTACCTTATGAAAGGGCATGTCTGAAGTCATATCAAATACACACACAGTAGTTTTCGAATCTCGATGGTCTTGCTTTTGGGCGCTTTTTATTGATGGCCTCATTTACGCGGCTGCTATGATTCCAGTTGTTTTGTATACCGACTTGTTCGATCGAGCTGCTTCTAACGGAACTATAAATCTACACGAACAAATCATGGTGTTTGTTTATGGCTGGGTGATGTTTCTCTTGTGTCACAGCTACTTACTGCAAAATAAGGGACAAACGATCGGTAAAAATGTAATGGAAATTGCAATTGTTGATATGGATGGCAAACAACTAGGTTTATTCAACATAGTGATCAAACGAATCTTACCGATGAGTATCTTTGTTTATATTCCTGTTGTTGCTCAGTATCTATCGACTCTTAATTACCTGTTTGCTTTACGTAAAGACAGACGCTGTTTGCATGACTTAATTGCAGGTACTCAGGTGGTGAGTGTTGCTGCGCCGAGAAACCTCGACTTCAGCACCATCGAATGAAACACAGCCACCAAAAATTTAATGTTACTTTAAGGATATTATGATCAATCAGCTATTCTCTGCCACTGCAATGTACAGGAACTTACCAAACAATATTTATTATTTAGCTTTGGCTAGAATGATTTTAGGGATGGGTAACTTCATTCTCCCATTTCTTGTCTTACTTTTTACTGACAAGTTGGGGTACTCCGCAACGGTAGCTGGCACCTTAGCAATGACGGGAACGGGAGGATACCTCTTTGGGAGCTTTTTAGGTGGTAGGCTATCGGATAAATTAGGACATAAAAGAATCATGGTTTTTGGCGAGTTTACGTCTGCAGTCTTGTTGATTGTTTGTGGTTTTTTCGCTGATGATCCAGTCATCGTGCCTACGCTGTTGCTGTCAGCCTATTTCTTTGGTGGTTTAGCTCTTCCCGCGAGCAATGCTTTAGTAGCTGATCTTTCCACACCTAAAAATCGTGATGCAGTTATTTCGCTCAGTTATTTAGCATACAACTTTGGTTCAGCCCTTGGTCCTATCATGGCTGGTTACCTGTTTTGGAATCATACCGAGTGGATATTCTTTGGTAACGGGTTGGCTGCTCTTTGCTGTGTTGTTATTGTTGCTGCTTTTGTGAGCGTGCAACCGGGAATAGAATCGGCCAACGATAGCGAGCTTGAACAGCCGGTCTCAGGCTCTGTTTGGTTCGTTCTACGATCAAGGCCAAGGCTTTTAGTATTCACTTTTCTATGCGGATTACTATGGTACTCATTGAATCAAATGACAATGGCTAGCCCACTGTACTTGAGCCATGTGTTCGGAGAGCAAGGCCCTGTTATTTTTGGGCAACTAATGACTTACGCTTGTGTTTTAGTGGTGCTGATCACACCCATTTTAATGAGGCTAACCTCAAAAAAAATTGAGACGGTTAGCCTTGCTTATGCTGGTTTGATGTTTGCATTCGGTTACATACTGGTGATGTTGTATCCAACCATTCCTGTTCACTTCTTTGCTTGGCTATTTCTTTCTGCAGGCGAGGTCCTCCTTTTAACAAAAGAAGGGGTATACCTAGCAAACAACTCACCGGCGAGCCATCGTGGACGTATTCAAGGAGTGTTGATTACATTAAGAATGCTTTTTGTTATGCCGAGCTTTGTTGTCATTGGCTATTTTATTGATGATTATGGTTACACCTTTACTTGGCTGAGTGTGGTTTTAATTTCGCTTGCTAGTGCGGCTGGTTTCTACTTTATGTCAGCTAAAGCGCAACGATCTCCTGCATTAGCTATTGACTAGTCTTTTTATCAGTTAGCAAACATTATCTAATACTTTACGGAGGTTGATTATGGTTAACATAAGGAAAGCGGCTCGTTCTGATGCTAAGGATATTTTTGATATTCGAAGCCGCGCAATTCTTGATCAGTGTCCCGCTTATTACTCAGAAGAACAGCTTTCATTATGGACGCAGGGCGAGATGTCTGAGACATTTATTGCTGACGTGGAAGCAACATTTTACGTTTCTGAAGTGGATGATCGAGTGATTGGTAGCGGTAAGATCAACACTCAAACGGGTGTGGTCGATGCCATTTTCGTAGACCCAGGCTTTTTCGGTAAAGGTGCAGCTAAAATGATGCTGCAATTCTTAGAGGGGTTAGCGAATCAACATAACTTGCCTCTAATAAAACTAGAATCAACCCTGAATGCATCAGCGTTTTATCGTTCGTGTGGTTTTATTGGTGAAGAGCTTTCCACTTATCATTCTCCTAGAGGTATTAGTCTCGACTGTATCCCGATGGAGAAGCATTTAATTAAAAGCTAAAGCTTGATTCCTCAAAGAATCTGCTCATGCCTGATATGTTCAAATAAACAGCACTAACTCCAATTCTAGGTGCTGTTTTTACTTTTCCCTTACATTCTTTTCTCATATCGCTTTTAGTATCAAATCACTCCTTGTTTAACAGCAAGTAACTCATTATGAAGAACTTCTTCGATAGCGAGCTCATGCTCTCTAGCTCTTTAAATTTCGTTTTGCTATCACTGGGGCTAACGCTCCTTTTACACCTTCCTATTTGGTGTGGGTTCAACTTGAGCCGACGAAAATGGAAACGGATGGACTATCTGTGGCCGCTACTGGCAGGTATTGGGATGCTCGGTGCCGTGTCTGAAATTCGTGCTAAAGTCGCAGGCGACTGGGTCGAGACAGAACAAACCAGAGCGGTGGCGATTTTAGAGTCTGTACAGCAGTTTTCTTTGGATAAGTTAAGAAGTGATGTTTGCAATGGACAAGCATCATTAGACAACCATGGGCAGCACCATGAAGCGTGTTTGTGGTATTTGAATACTGCGATGACGTTTAAAGATGTGGATTTCACTCTGTTGCCAAATGCGGCTGATTTTACGGTCCCTGCACCTAGCGTACCGTTAGTGGAAAGCGATGCAGTCTGGGTGAGTGGGATGCTGATCCAGTATGAAAAACAGAAAAACCAGTATATTAAGACCAGAGAGGCACAGGTGAAGCAGCCATTAGAAAGTCTTTTTTGGTACGTGAGCCCTTATTTAGTTTGCTTTGCGATAGCTCTGCGCCTTACTAAGGTGACGGCAGAACTTAAATTAGATAGATCTAGCTAGTTTATGCAAGGTACAGCGCCCAAAAAACGAGGGTCTGATCACCCTCGTTAATATGTTTCCTACGGAAGTAATACCGTTGTTTAAGGTGTCATTTTAATCAGAATTTGGAGTATATGCTTAAAACCCAAATTCCTAATGATCACTGATACATACAAGTCCATTGCTTGTTCCAATTTTATTTTTCATTCTATACCTATTGCTTTTCATTTTATTCTCATCGAAGGTAAGCTGCCAAATATAGTATGAACGTGGGCCATCTGATGATAAAAACTGTTGGTAATCTAGTGTATCCAAGAGCTCATTTTTGCTCAGATAGTTCCATAACTCTTGATACTCTTCTTTTGTTGCTAAATGTTTATTCGGTAATCTACACTTATTTCGGATGTCCCAACCATTATCATTTTGATTTAATAGTTCACTATCTAACACTGTAAATTTTTTATTGTTAATATCATAACTTTTGGATTGAGAAAAATCATGGCGAGACAACTTAATTGTTGAAAATATATCTGAATTTACATCAGATACTCGAACGAAAACCGGACAGTTAGGGATTTTTTTGTACAATAAAGAAATGTTACCTTCAGAATTAACAATGGTTTTTTCCCAATCACAGGACGTAATGACTTGGAAATCGACTTCACTAATTTCTATTTTATCACTCAGGAAGTTTAAGTTAATTTTACTATTTCCTTCAATATCTGAAGTGCCCTCTTTTTGAAAATCCAATAAAATTGTTGGAGAACGATAAGGAAGGATTGTTTGACGTTCCTCTTCAGTGGTGAGTTGTGGAATGATTTGTTCTGCAAAATAGTCTGCAAATCCATATGTCATGCCACTCGAGTGGTTAAAGCCATGAGCGTGGCCAATTTCATGTAGCCAAGTTCTATAAAAGCGAGTTGAGTAAGCCTGAGAGGGAGTCAGTATCGAATGCCAAGTGGAAGCCCACCCACCAGTGTTTGTTAAGAACTGATTTAGCTTCACGCCTCTTCCTCCACCAACCCCTTCGGATCGATATTTATTACGCATAACTTTTAGAGCCAGATTGTGATCTTGTCCCCCCAATGCCAGTAAGTTTCTAATACCATAGGGTAACTGGGCATCTGCATAATTCCCGCACTTTGAAGGCTTACTAGCGCAACGATTTTCCATGTACTCTGTCAGTAATTCAGAATATTGCTTTCTATTGCTCAAGCTATGGGTCAGGGCAATCATATTTTGAATGGTAATTTTTTGCTCTGAGTCTGGGAAGCTATAGCATGTATTTTGCTTGTCTTGAGGACTTTGACAGGCTTCTGAGTCATAGGGTCCGAGGGTGACCTTCGGAAGAAAGATGTTACTTTGATATACAAAATCGAGCTTATCGGCTTCGAGCCCATTTATCGATACAATTGCAGAACTAAAAGCAGATACTTCCTCATTCGATGAAATCAGCTTTAGACCATCTAAAGTGTCAACTTTTACGGGAAAAAAGGAGGTTGGGATTGGTGTATTATTCGTGATCTCCCATGTCAACTCGCCTTTCTTTTTTATCGTTATGTCATTAAATTTGAAGCTATCTACGTTATTTCTTGTTTTTATTGACTCGGTTAAAGCTGTGTAAGATGTGATTGAATTGGTATTTATGAATTCTTTGTTACTATAAAACTTGGATGATTGGAATTCACTCGTGAAAGCTGAAGGAACATAAAAAATTAGAGCTGTTGATAATAGTGCTATTTTTCTCATAAACAATTATCTCTTTCGGTTATGGTTAAACAAAGTATTTAAAAATCATTATTACCATACTGATTAAATATGTTTATTTCTGTTAACTTCATTTCAAAGTTTCTGCTTCATTCTGATACAACTAAAACTGAGTATTTTGATGTTAATTTAAATTATTCTTCCGATGTGTTTTACTAACTTTAAAGTTAATATATTCATTAAGATTGAAGTATGTTTTGAATTCCTATCAGAGAGTCAAAGTAAGCTATCAAGCTATCAAGCTATCAAGCTATCAAGCTATCAAGCTATCAAGCTATTTAGACTTTTAAATTGTTCATTGATGGGGAAACTGAGTGTAATATGTCTTCAGCTCTTCGATAAAGGCTTTAACTTTTTTCGGCGTGTTGGTACGTTCACGATATAGCGCATAGACATTCCGTTTGGATAGTTGGTAGTCGTTCAGTACTTCAATCAATTGACCTCTTTTCAGTTCTTTTTCTGCTAATTCTCTGGGTAGCATAGCTACGCCGAAATGTTGCTTCAGTGCGCTTTTTACGGCTTGCACGCTGTTCACTGAAAGCGATGGCACAATCTGTAAGGTCTGCTCTTGCCCTTCTTTCGTAAATTGCCATACCTTGTGATTCATCAAATTTGGGTCTTCTATAATCCGATGAGAGTGCAAATCCATTGGTTGTCGAATTGGAGCGTTGGTTCGCAAATAGTCTGGAGATGCACAAATTACATTGTGATGTTCGGTGATTTTTTGGGCCACGAGATCCAAATCTTGTTTAACTAATTGACCTGAGCGAATTGCCACATCATAACCTTGCGCTGAAATGTCACTTAGATTATCACTCAGAAGTAAATTTACACTCAACTCTGGGTATTGAGTAGTAAAGTTGCATACGAAGGGCATCATCGTAATTTCAGTTAAGCCGTTCGGGGCAAGCACATTTAAAGTTCCTGACATTTCATGACTTGCAAGTCTTACAGCATCATTTAACGACTCTAGTTGAAAAATCAGTGTATGCGCCTCTTGATAATATTGTCTCCCGGCATCGGTGAGAGAGAGTGTTTTTGTTGATCGATTCATCAATCGAGTTTTGAGATAGGTTTCGAGGTCGCGCACATTCCGACTGACAAGAGATTTAGACACTCCTAGTTTCTTGGACGCACTGGTAAAGCTGCCTTCTTCTACTGTACTGATAAATGATTTCATTAACGTAATTAAATTCATAATTGTGGCTACTGTTTACTATTTGTTGACAGACTATCGCTCTTTTTTGACCTATTCAAGCTTCATTTATTCATTAATAATTCAGTAAATTCAAAAGCAAAATGTGAGGTACGAAAATGGCAAGTAAACAAGTTCAAACTGTAAGAGATTATTTTAAGTTTTGTGTTGACGGTAAGGAAACAAATCGAGTTGGAGAATTCTTTGCTGAAGATGCACTTATCCATAGGCCTGATTGTGGCAAAACCTTAAAAGGTTTGGTGCAATTTGAAGCTAAATTGAAGTCTTGTGTTACTGAACGTTATGAGAGTGTAGAAACAAGCTTTCAACGTATTGTTGAAGGAGGCGATCAAGTTGTTGTCGCACTTACCCACAAAGCAAAGAATGCCAATACTTGGATGGGTTTTGACGTAACGGGCAAAGATTTAACGTGGACAAGTCTTACCTATTTTCGTTTCAATAATGAAGGCAAGGTTATCGAAGAAATTGTAGAGAGAAACGAGTTAAGCATGGCAACTCAGTTGGGGCTGCAGGTAACTCAGTGAAGGTTGATCGAAGAACCATAGTATAACCCTAACTATTGCCTCAAAGACAATGAACAGAAGGCTTAGCTCTTGTTTAATTGACTCTTAATACCGAACCAATCATTGGTGCACAGTAGGAGTAACGTTGAAAATGGGATTATTAGTGAGACAACGAAGCTTAAACCATCTTAACTAAATACCCAGTGGCAATTTTCTTACGTATTGTCCAGTTACACACTGGAAGGAGCTGCTTAACGATAAGTAGAACAATCACCAGTTGGAGGTGGTTACAGTGACTATTTTTCCTCGATAGCGATTTTTCGCTATCGAGGCAATTTCAACCTTATTATTAAAAATTGAGGTCTGAATTTAGATCTCGATCAGGTAGTTTTGTCCTTCATTTTGTAAACGATCAATCAATTTATGACAGTGGTCTAAATCAAGGTCTTGCTTGAAGCGTCGCTTGAGGTTCATTAAAAAGAAGATGTCCTCACACATCGCTTTTTCTGGTTCATCGCTGATCTTCGCTACTGGAGAGCCATTACATGTTACCATTTTGATTACGATCGAAAGTGGTGAATAGGCTTTACCATTATCATTAGAGTAATTACCCATATCGTTTGCTAAAAAGGTCCCGATACCAAAGTTAACTTGAACTCGTTGTTGAAAGTGTTCGCAAATATCTAATGCTTGCTCAAAGTTTAGTCCATCAGTGAAAACTAATGTTTTACTCATTGGATCGATGCCATGTGATTGATAATGTTTAATTACTTTCTCGCCCCATTCAAAAGGGCAGCCACTATCATGTCTTACACCAGAATAGGCATGGCTTAAACTTTCGTCAAAGTCTGCTAAGAAAGCATCAATACCAATGGTGTCCGTCAAAGCAATGCCTAAAGCTCCATCAAACATACTATGCCAACGTTGTAGAGCGACTTTTTGTGAGTCTTGGATATTCGTAAGTGCTTGATGTCCCATGAACCATTCATGTGCAACGGTTCCGATGGGAGTTAGGCCTAGTTTATGAGCAAGATGATAATTACTGGTTCCCGTTAAGCACTCAGGTAATGTCGAGTTAATATAATCCAACATCAACTTTTGCGTTTTATATGAAAAACGTCGACGAGTAGACATATCAGAAAATTTAAAGTTAGTAATATTACGTCGCTTCAATTCTGCTTTGAGGAAATGTATTTTTTCATGAAGCACTGCAAGAAAGTGATCAGATGGAATTTCTGCCCAGAGTGTTCGGCTTCGAACCTCAGAAACTATACTCATTATGAGAGTCTCATAGAGAATAACTTCCTGCCATAAACCCCCGATAGTAATGTGTAGCTGATTTTTACCATTCGAGTTGCATTTAATGTTAAAAGACACATTTCGTTTAGGTGTAAAGCAAAATGCTTTGAGAGACTCAGTAAACTCTGTTGGTAAATATGGTGCAACATTTTTAACGTATTGAAGCTGCTCAGAGGTGAATTTAATCTTCTGAAGTTGATTCACTTGTTTTTCTACTTCAGGCAGCAAAGCGGAAAGATCTTCGTCGCTTCGAACAATGAACTTATAAGTCACTTCAATATCTGGGTAATATGATGCTACGGCTGCCATCATATTTACTTTATACACGTCAAGATCTAGCGCACTTTGGATGATACGAGAAGAGAATAAATTATCGCGCATTTGGAACCCTATTGACTCAAGCTTGTTCCAGGATTATGAAGAATTAGCATATTACGACACTAAAAAGTTATTGATACCGAAAAAGTTGAGTTTATAACTGTTTGTTACTTACTGGTTGTATAAACAATAAATACCTCAAGTTTGTTTGTCAACTTTTGTTAACAGCTCTTTTCAAGGTTCACTTGTTTAATGTTTCATGAGCTTCTTATAAAGAACCGATGACGTTATGAATATCAACGATATATTTGGTTGACCTTTGATTGGATCGCTCTAATCATAGCAAATCATTGAAGTTTGTATCACATTGTTATTTACCTGTTGATTGAGTCGCGCTTATAAGCTAAATTGCCCACAAATCATATTTAAGGACTTACTATGATTGTTTGTGTCGATATTATTCCGTTTCGATTGTCCGGGTGCATTCAAAAAAAACTTGAGGTGCTATTGTTAAAGCGCTCTAACCCTAGTCGACCTAGCTATGGTATGTGGGCACTGCCCGGAGGCGTCGTTTTTGATAAAGACATGACAGACCAAGGAGGCCAGCCAGCGGATGATAGTTTTGAAGCCGCACGTCGTCGTATCTGTCGAGAAAAAATTCATACTTACCCCCGTCACTTTAGTGAGGCTTTCTTCGACAGTGACGCAAAACGAGCCCCAGAAGAGTGGAATTTAAATATCACTTACTATGCTTTATTGGATAGAAATAACGTAGAGCAAATCAATGAGAGTGGTATAGAAGAATGTCAACTAAAATGGTGTTCGTTAGAGTCTCTTCTCAATGGAGATGAAGCTCTTGCTTTTGATCATAAGGGAATGATTGAAATTGCCAAGAAAAAGCTCAGAGCATCCATCGAATATACCTCTGTTTTATTATTTGCTTTAGATAAAGAATTTTTGGTCGCTGATGTTATCGCTGCTTATAGAGAGTTTGGTGTTCCTATCAGCCGAATGACCATTAAACGTCGTTTGATTGACTCAGGTGTAATAGTACCAACCAATAAGATTGCCTCAACGAACAAGGGAAAAGGAGGTAAACCAGCTATGGTTTATAAACTCGCAGATGATGACGTAACTTTCTTTCAAAACTGTTTACGTGGTTGAGTAGTATTTCGTTACTAAACGAGACTGAACCCAAGGTATCGAAAATTTTTATAAAAACTCTACTGCTTTAATAATCAAGCAGTTAAAGGTAGGAATTTTATGACCATTCAAGTTAATTATCAAAACACAGCAGTTATTGATGTTGACCCTCAACAAGGGTTCACCGAACTGTGCCCAAATGAACTTCCAGTAAAAGACGCATTGGCAATTGTTCCCGAATTGATACAGAACCATACCAAAGGTCGTTTCAAGCTTGTCAGTCGTGACCTGCATCCACCTAAAGCGTCTTGGGATGCTGAAACACCAGCGAATATGCTAGATCCTGTTGGTTTGCCAAATGTTGATGTTAAATGGAACCGGCATTGTGTGGTCGGCACTCCGGGAGCCGAGTTACTCGATGGGTTACCTCAAGTTTTAGAGTATGATTTTCAAGTTAATAAAGGCATGGACCCTAATGCTCACCCTTATGGTGTGTTTTTTCATGATATTGCAGATACCATCACAACAGGAGCTAATGAATTTCTTAAATTCAACCGAATCGACACTCTCATTATTGGTGGACTGGCGCTCGATTTTTGTGTAAGAAAATCGGTCTCTCAGGCTCTTACCTTAGGCTTTAATGTTATTGTTAATCTCGCATCAACCCGAGCGGTTTTACCTGAGAAAAGCACCGAAGTGATCGCTGATTTAGAAAAACAAGGTGCTATTTTTGTCGCAACAGCTGACGAAATTGTTAGTGATCTGATACTTTAGTTTTAGTTAGTTTATTGATTCAGTATTTAGTACTCAATATAAATACTGACTTAACAATGCTTGACTGGCTGTATTGTTCTTATGGTTGGCGATTCGCCTTCAGTAGTCGAGCATATCGTTGCGGTTAATCCAAACATTCTATGCAGTTTTTGATCGAAATCTGTTACTTTTTGGGTAGATTCAGATAGTCAATGCACCTATAGAGAAAATAATAAAGCTTCTTAAGTATATCCTTATTACATTTATTCTAGCTATGATAAAAATGTTATTATAAGTGTTGAAAATTATGCGCCCCGAGTTGAAATTTAAAAATTGTTTTTTTTATTCATTGTTTTTATAGTTATTAAAATAATAATCTCTAGCCATTAACTAATCATACTTAAGGTCAGTGTATGCTGGAGAAAATTAAGTTTATATTACTATTATTACCTTTGCTGTTTTCTAACTCAGTGCTAAGTTCAACTTTATTTATAAAGAACAGTTTGGATTTTACTGGAGAAAGTACCAGCGAAGAAATGAAAGCTTTCTATTCCATTAATAAAGGTGCTTGGATTGATATTGAACAGCTTGATATGGATGACTCGAGTTCCTTGTCTAATCTCATTAGTTACACTGATGGTGATAGGTTAAGAATCAAAGTTATCACACCAACTAAGCGATTCGTTAGTCAAGGTATGTCTATACCTTACTTCCGTAACTCTCAACCTCATATGTTTGAAATTAAAGGTACGACATTGCCGGAAGAAGTGCATATTCAAATAGATGGTGTATTAGGACGAGGAACGATCAAGCGTGCTTTTACTACCGATTCTGGCTGGCAATATCGTGTCACGACCTGTGGCGGTGCAGGTATTGTGATTGCCTGTGCTGTTGGTGATTATGGTGAGCTAGTGATGCGCTTCGCTGGTATTACAACAATCCCTGTTTTCTCTGGTTCATCTTATATTGATGAGCGATTCTTCGATAAGCTTGAGAAGGGGAAACAGATCGAATTACTCGATAATAAGGGGCATTACTTCAGCGGCTTGTTTTACCATGAGGTGAAAATTTGGGACAGAGAAGCTGGGGAGATTTTTGACCTTAAAGCTGGTGGGTTAGGTCTGGGAATGGGTGAAGCCGTCTCAATTAAATTCACGCGTTGGTAATTATAAGTAACGGAAAGAATAATGAAAAAAGTAATTTTATCACTTAGTGTGTTGTTATTTTCTGGCGTGTTAGGGACAGCCGTTCAAGCGCAAGAAATAGAAACATCTCATGAGTTGTCACCAATGCACAAGGCTGTTATGGGGCCTTGGAATCTTTTTCGTATCAATGGTGAGCAGCCGACACACCAAGCATCAATACAAATAGCACGAGATAACATTTACGGCCGTACGGGGTGTAACCATTTTGTCACCCAAGTAACGACATTTGAGCAGGGCTATTTGGCATTCACCCCAATTGCCAGCACGAGAATGGGCTGTAGTGGAACTCAAGCGATTCAAGAGAATTTGATTTTTGATACACTCGAAGAGAGCGTTACTGTGGCCTACGACGATGCAGGTAAACAGTTGACGATTATCGGACATGACAATACGTTGGTCTTCGAACCATCAAGCTAGCTTGGAATTGATTGGATGTTAAAAAGAGCCTCGATGAGGCTCTTTTCGTTATAGGTTATGAGTTGTCGGTTAAACCAAAGCTAGCATTAGCACTTCGTGATTTACGTTGCTGAGTTAGTGGTAATTCACTACCAATGAAGCATTCATATCTTACTCCATGGTCAGATCGGTATCGCCATTGACAAGATACACATTGTTGGTGGTCAGTTTTGAGGAAATTACGCCTTCTACCCAGGCTGGGTGTTGAACCGTTTCTACTTTGTCGCTTTAAGGGTAAGAGATGTTGACAATTTGGTTCGCTGGTGGTGGCAGATGTATACACGCTCCAGCAGTAGGAACTGACAAGAGTTCGGTAGCGAGGAACCTTCTTACCATTAAAGTCGTGAGTTAGTGTTTCTGATGCTCGCTGTGGATTCTCTGTATATTCTGAATGCAGCTTTAGTCGTTAATCGGCGTGTAGCCCTTCTGATTTTAATTTTTGCTGCGCTAAGTATGTTGAATACAAGATGTCTCATCAAATGGCTACTTTGCTTTTAAGAATCTTTACTTACAGTCAGTTAATTAAAATTGTATCTAACCCCAAGTTGTAGTTGAGGCCCGTAAATCCCGTTGTTCTTAGAAGATATCGAGAACGCGGCTTTATCCGTTGCATGAAATCTCGCGCCAAACGTAAAGATCGAATGCTCTCCATTTGCACCGACCATGACATTTGCCTCTACTCGTTGGGTAATCCAGGCTCGAAGCCCTGCGTTGAATTCAATAAAGGCTTTGTTTTTCCCTTGAGCGTAAGAGCCTTTGTTGTAGTGGAGAAATAATTGAGTATTGAGATCGATGGCTTGGTTGATAGGACCGTAAACTTGAGGGCCAATATAGACGTCATAGTTGTCTTCATCGAGATCGGCATTTGAGCTTACTCCACCTAGAAGCGCCAGGCTGTCATTGATATCTCGCCCCCCTTCCAAACTAATACCATTTGGCTTTGTTTGAATCCCAAGCTCTACAAAATCTGTAGTGAAATTTGCAGCAGACAATACTTGGTGAGAGAAGGTACATAGCAGTAGAGGTATTAAATTTTTAATTTTCATATGACTTATAAAAGGTAATGCCAGCGGGGCGAAAATCGGATGGTATTTTATTAACTAGGTAACTTGAGGAAGATGAAGTTCGAGGAGAACAAAGTCAAAATAAATAAAATATTTTGTTGTTCATTTTTGTGTTTTTGTTCAGGAAGGGGGGGAGGGAAAGAGTGATATCAAACTTATTTTGTATTGAGTTTCTATTTTGTGCGTTTATTAAACATCAACAATGATATTTATTCTTATGGTGGGAACTTTATGTTTTTATCTTGTGTGCCTGTCGTACAGCGGACTCGCAGTAATTTTTAGGACATCGACAGGGCAAAAGACAGCAATATCGGCAGCGTTACCACACTTAAGAAGTTACCGAACAACACCATAGAGGCGACTTTAGATGGCTCTACGTTGAACCTTTCTGCAAACAGGTAATTCATCACAGCAGGTGGCAGCATGGTGAACAACACCATCATCTGCAAGTGTAGAGTAGGTAGAGGAATGGAGTAGTAGATAATCGTAAATGCGATCGCTCCAGTGAACAGAGATTGCGCGGTACATAACAAGCCGACTTTCAGACCGCTCAGCCTCAAGTTGACCATTTGTGATCCCAGTGACAAAAGCATGATAGGAACAGCAGCTTGTCCAAGCAGCGATGTGGCTTCGTAGATAGGATTCCAGACTGCAATGCCGGACAAATTCAGTGTCATTGCTAATAAAGCAGCCAAGAATATCGGCATCTTGAAGATCTGTTTGATCGGGTTACCTTCGCTTAATAACGCCAAGCCGACACTGATATGAACACACGCCGACACCACAAACAGCAGTACCGCTGGGGCTAATGCACTTTCGCCAAAGGTATACGTGAATAGGGGGATCGCAAGGTTGCCGCTATTACGAAACATGTGTGGCGGAGCCCAAGCTTTGAAGTTGAGCTTAAAGATCTTACAGATTGGAATCATCAGCAGTGCAGGCACTAATACCGCAACCAAATAGGCAGAAATCAGCGGCAGTTGTTCGGTGTCGAGTGGCATGGTGGTCAGCGATGCAAACACCAAAGCAGGGATACAAACATCCATGTTGATGCGATTGATTGGCTTGAAATCGGGCTTAAGCCAACGACCAACTGCAAAGCCAGCACTGGCGAGTGCAAAAACGGGAAACAGAATGCTAACGACCTGTTCGAACATAGAATTCCTTTCTAAGCGTGTGTTGTTTTAAACGGACAATATTTGGTCGACCATCGTCTAACGTACCAACATAACTTGGCTGCGTCATGGGTGTTGAGCACAGCACGAATAATAATTTGTATTTCTTTGAATGAAGCACAAAAAAGACCAGTGGCATTAGCAACTGGTCTTTTAAGGCTAGGCGAATCTGGACGGGTTCTTTAACAACAAAGGTCACCCAACAACAGTGAGGTATTCGCTAACTCACAAGCTTTTTGTAATCTTTGAAATTGACGTCGTAGGCTTTCTCACCCTAGATGTAAGTCTCGCTGACGGTTCTGTCGTCACCCAAGCTCATCAGTAAAAATAGTTTTTCTTCAAGCTTGGTCGCTTGTTCCATTCTAAAGCGCATCAGTTGTGTCGCCTGCAGATCCAACACGACGAAGTCGGCTTCTTTGCCTACTTCTAAGTTACTGATTTTATGTTCTAAATGCAGAGAACGTGCGCCACCTAAAGTTGCCAAAAATAAAATTTGGTATTGTCAGGTTTTGTTTATATCAACATGTGACTCATCAATTTTTTAGTCTTCTCTGGATCTGAGCATGTGATAGATAAAATCAAATGGTTTTCATCTTGTTCGACAATATTCAGACTTCTAATGTCAATATTATTCTCTGATAATTTCCTTGCTAACTTTGCCAACGCTCCAAGCTCATCATCGATTTTTACCATTATTATCTCAGTGTTGAAAATAATATTGAATCCCGCTTTAATCAATATTTCATACGTGTACTTGTTATTGTCTGAACTTATCTTTATTAATGCGGTGTTATTTATTTTGTCAGCATCTATATTTTTTATTTTTATTTTATTTTTCGATAAAATTTCCGTTATGTCTGTGATCAATCCGATATAGTCTTCAGATATTAATATTATCTTTTCCATTTAAATATCCTCATAGGTCATTCATGTCTAGTTTTAATGCAGAAGTAAACGCATCAATATCTGAAAATTTCATATTTGGCATACAAATAATATGTGTCATACCATTTGCTGTTGCTAATTGATATTTTTTCTTTATTTCCTCTGGCACAGCTGGTAAAACAACAGTTATCGCATTTGGGTTTCGCCAAGCTTTTATACCTATATTTTGTAATTGAATTTCCGTGTATTTTGCAACTTCTAGGCTGTGTAGTACACGTTTAGCCAGGCCTTCTAACCCTAAACTGTTAATGGCATACCACAGTACCATCGGTGTAAAGCCATTACGTGAGCCTGTAATAGTAGTATCTAAACAGCCAATGTAAGCAATAGAGCGTGCAATACGATCAACATTTGATTTACGGGCTACAACAACCCCACAAGGAATTGGAGAACCAATAAATTTGTGTCCACTCAGTGAAACACTGTCGGCACCGTCTTCAAAATCAAACGATGGTCTGGGTGTTAAAAAAGGATTTATAGCTCCGCATAATGCGGCATCACTGTGGATATAACTTTTTGAAATAGAAAACTCGTCTAAAATAGTACGAATTTTTTTTATGTCATCTTTGGCTTCTGTCATAGTGGTGCCACTATTCGCAAAAATAATAGCAGGCACATCCCTATTGACTTTTAGCGTTTCTCGCAAGTCATCATAGTCAATTACACCCTTATCGTCACATCGGATCATTATATGACGCATATTGAGCAAGTGTAAATTTTTGGCGACAGAATAATGAGTTTCTTTGGAAAAATAACAAATACCATTAGGGTAGAGTTCACGAGCTAAATATAAAGCATATAGATTAGCTTCAGTACTGCCATTTGTGACATACCCCCACCAATCTTTTTCAGGTGCTCGCAATAGTTTTGCAAAAAATTCTATTACTTCACATTCAAACTCTCTACTATCAACTTGCCAAGTAGATTTAGCAAAAGGATCCCCAAGGTTATTTAAAGGAAAGTTGATTAATTCTTTTAGTTGTTGATAGTTAAAGTCAGTTGAAATTGGATAACCCATAAAGCTTGTTGCTTTTTTATGAATATCCTTTATGAAAATTTTTAATTTCTCTTGTTGATGAGCATTTAAAGACATAGTCTACCCTTTTAAATCGTCCTAGCCAGTATTAAATATAAATTACACTTTTCTGGTTTTCTCTCGGGGTATGGTTATCAGCCTTTCTAATTAAAATTTTATAGAAATTTGGAAAAGGCAATTTTTATAATAATATTTTTCATACTTATAATTAGTAGATTATTTAAATTGCTAATTAAATGTCGATGATTAAGCTATGGTTTGGTTTTTTACCAAAGATTACAGTGTTGTTCTATTAATTAGCCCACTTTTAACTTATCTAAATATAACTACTGGCTGAAGGTGATAGATATAAATTTACCAGCAGTAATGACGGAATTGTCATATTTCTCACAATAAGCATGGGCTTTTATTTTTGCTTTTGAATAGTCATTTATTGTGGACAGTAAATTTATGTAATCTACTTTATTTGGGTGGCTTGATTCAATTTTAAGTACTTCTATTTCATTACATCCTTGTAAGTTCCAGCTATCTTCTGATTTAATAAACCAGCTGCCGTCAACGCCAACAGTAATAGTTGATATCTTTTTTTCATCCGTGGTGATGATTTCATCTAGCGGGCCTGCGCAGGCCGATGAAGCAAACAACATTAGAAAAATTCCAGTTTTTATTTTTTTGAGTTTCATAACTAATTACCTTTTTTGGCCTAATATAGTATAAAAAAAGATAATAAAAAGTTTTTTTTGTTTTTATTATCTTAAAATAGATCTCACTTGCATATTTTATATTTTTGGGTGATTTAATTGTTTATAATTTTATTTGTCATTATTTGATGGGGGGGAGTAGGGATTTTTCGATGCTATATCTTTGTTCGTGACTTGATGAAGTTTTGATGTGCAACTATAGGAAGTTCGCTTCAACTAGATATATCGTCTATTTTTTATAGGCCAATATCTAAAGGTATTTGTTAATCTTGAACTTTTTCGCTATTTTTCGATGGCACGAGAGCGTACCATCGTTAAGTTAAGCCGCTGTGTGATTATTTCTCGCAACTTAACTCACAAGCTTTTTGTAATCTTTGAAATTCACATCGTAGGTTTTCTCACCGTAGATGTAAGTCTCGCTGACGGTTCTATCGTCACCCAAGCTCATCAGTACAAATAGTTTTTCTTCAAGCTTGGTCGCTTGTTCCATTCTGAAGCGCATCAGTTGTGTCGCGTGCAGATCCAGTACCACGAAGTCGGCTTCTTTGCCTACTTCTAAGTTACCGATTTTATCTTCTAAATGTAGAGAACGTGCGCCACCTAAAGTTGCCAAAAACAGCGATTTAGCAGGGTGAAGTTTCTCTTGTTGAAGCTGCATGATTTTGTACGCTTCGCTCATGGTTTGCAGAATCGAGAAGCTGGTACCGGCGCCAACGTCTGTCCCCATTCCAACACGAATACCGTGCTCTTCCATTTTTGGCAGCTTGAATAATCCAGAGCCCAAAAACAGGTTGGAAGTTGGGCAGAAGGCGATTGCAGAATCGGTATCCGCTAGGCGTTTGCATTCGCAGTCTGATAGGTGAATACCGTGTGCAAATACTGAACGCTTATGTAGTAAGCCATAGTGGTCATACACATCTAAATAGCTGTCGCATTCTGGGAACAATTCTAGAACCCAGTCGATCTCTTTCTTGTTTTCAGAAAGGTGAGTGTGCATGTACACATCTGGATACTCTTCTAACAATTTCCCTACAGTTGCCAGTTGCTCCGGGGTACTGGTTGGCGCAAAGCGCGGTGTCACTGCATACAACAAGCGGCCACGGTTATGCCATTTCTCGATGAGTTCTTTTGAATCTTCATAGCCAGATTCAGGAGTGTCGGTGAGGTAATCGGGCGCATTGCGATCCATTAAAACCTTACCCGCGATCATACGTAGGTTACGTTTCTCAGCTTCTTCAAAGAAAACGTTAACCGACTCTTTGTGCACGGTGCCGAACACGAGTGCTGTCGTGGTGCCGTTGCTCGCCAGTTCGTCTAGAAATAGCTTCGCCACTTTGTGCGCGTAGACTGGGTTTTTGAAACGTTTTTCTTCTGGGAAGGTGTAGTTCTCCAACCAATCAAGTAGCTGCTCACCGTAAGACGCGATCATCCCTGTTTGAGGGTAGTGGATGTGCGTATCAATAAAACCAGAGGTGATCAGTTTGTCTTTGTATTCTTTTACTTCGAGTGTTTTAGGCTGACGTGCCAATACGTCATCGGCATGGCCTAAGTCGACGATGTGGCCATTCTCAACCACTAAAACACCGTCTTCAAAATAGTCGTAAGACTCATCGATACCGACGTCTTTTGGGTCGGCTACGCTGTGTAAAATACTGGCGCGATAAGCTTTGCGTTGCGTTGTCATGTTTACTTCCTTTTAATGACTTCAGTAACGTTATGGCTACCGAAGCTTTGCGACTTGTATTAGGCGATCTTCTCTTCCAAAGGAGGTTCGCCTACATCGCTTGGTTGACTGTGTTGATCGGTCAAATCCTGATTTTGATATTGTTTGGTTGGGCGCTTTTGTTCAAGCGCTTGGCCCTGATAGTGTGCGATTAGTTCACCCGCAACCGATACCGCGATTTCAGCGGGATGTTTGCCATTCACAGAGCTAATGCCAATCGGGCAAATAATAGTTTCAATTTGCGCTTGGCTGTAACCACGTTGCTCTAAGCGGAAGTCGAACTTCTTACGCTTGGTCAGCGAGCCGATCATGCCGAAGTAACGGCTGTCTTCACGGTCGATAATGGCTTTCGTTAAATCGAAATCAAGCTGGTGGTTGTGGGTCATTACTAGGTAGTAGCTGTTCGGTGGCATGTGTTTAACTTCGCCAACCGGATCGTCGGTGACTAGCTTTTTGACGCCATGAGGAAGCGTGTCAGGAAACACTTCTTCACGTTCATCAATCCAGGTCACACGGAAGGGCAGAGTCGCGACAATGTGCAGCAGAGCCTTGGCAACATGACCAGCACCAAATAGCACAAGGTGGTTCTGTTGAGTGCCAATCGGTTCAAAGCTTAATGTTGCCATTCCGCCACAACATTGGCCCAAACGAGCCCCTAGGTTAAAGCGTTCCACTTTGAGCGATTTCTCACTGGCTATCAGCATCTCACGCGCCATTTTAGTGGCCACATGTTCAAGGTGACCACCACCAATCGTAGCGATGATTCGGTCACGAGTGACAAGCATTTTGGTACCCGCATCACGTGGCACTGAGCCTCTGTCTTCAAGCACTGTCACCATGACACATGGTTCGTAGCTCTCTTCCAGTTTTGCCAGTTCGTGAATCCAATTATCCTTAAACATATGTCCTCCTAAATCCCTTCTTCGCTTCCTAAGCTCTATATCAGCCTTTTTAAGCCGTTTCGGATTGAGCATCGACCGAAGTCGGGGCTGTTACAGAGACTTCCTGAATCGCCATCAAAATACGCTCTGGCGTTGCTGGTGTGTTGAGCTTAGGAATCGCTCCATCAACGGCCACGTAGCTAATCGCATCTTTCAATGCACTCCATACCGACATACCCAACATGAAAGGTGGCTCACCCACGGCTTTCGAGTTGAATACTGTGTCTTCTGGGTTGCTGCGGTTTTCCAAAAGGTGCGTTCTGAAATCAATTGGCATATCAGCAATCGCAGGGATTTTGTAGCTTGCTGGGCCATTGGTCATTAAGCGACCTTGTTGGTTCCATACCAACTCTTCTGTCGTCAACCAGCCAACACCTTGCACAAAGCCGCCTTCGACTTGGCCGATGTCAATCGCAGGGTTCAGTGAAGCGCCCACGTCATGCAGAATATCAACACGCAGAATCTTGTTCTCCCCAGTGAGAGTATCGATGACGACCTCTGAACAAGAAGCACCATAGGCGTAGTAGTAGAATGGACGACCGCGCGCCTTCTCGTGATCGTAATAGATCTTCGGAGTGCGATAGAAGCCAGTGCTCGATAGCGAAATTTGGTTAAACCAAGCCAGTTCAACAAATGAGTTAAAAGTCATGATCTCATCGCGGATCTGCACCATGCCGTTCTTGAACACTACCTCTTCTGGAGACACTTTGAAGTGTGCAGAGGCGAAATCGATCAGGCGCTGCTTAATGGTTATTGCTGCGTTTTGCGCGGCCTTACCGTTGAGGTCGGCGCCCGATGAGGCTGCGGTTGGTGATGTGTTCGGAACTTTGTCTGTGTTTGTAGCGGTGATTTGTATACGTTCGACATCGACTTGGAACTCCTGTGCAACGATTTGTGCCACTTTGATGTTCAAGCCTTGCCCCATTTCCGTACCGCCATGATTCAAATGAATACTGCCATCGGTGTAGATATGGATAAGCGCACCTGCTTGGTTCAAGAAAGTCGCAGTAAACGAGATGCCGAATTTCACCGGTGTGATAGCAAGACCTTTCTTCAAGATAGGGCTCTGCTTGTTGAACTCAGCAATTTCTTTACGACGTGCGTGATAGTCACTGCTGCGTTCAAGCTGTTCGGTTATCTCAGGTAAAAAGTTGTCTTCAACGGTTTGGTAGTAATGGGTTACGTTACGGCCTTCTTCGCCGTAGTAGTTCGCCTTACGTACTTCCAAAGGATCTTTTTTCAGGTAACGCGCAATCTCGTCCATGATGTGTTCGATAGTCATCATGCCTTGTGGACCACCAAAGCCACGATACGCAGTGTTCGATGCTGTGTTGGTTTTGCATCGATGACCTACCACAGTTGCATCGCCTAGGTAGTATGCGTTGTCTGAGTGGAACATTGCACGATCGACGATAGAGCTTGATAAGTCTGGCGAGTAACCACAGTTACCTGCAACGGTAATGTCTGCTCCTTGAATCACACCATTGTCGTCGAAGCCGACGGTGTATTGGTTGTAAAATGGGTGTCGTTTACCGGTTTGTTGCATGTCTTCGTTACGTAGCAGGCGCATTTTGGTCGGTCTGCCTGTCAGGTGCGCAATCACCGCTGCCATACACGCTGGAGAGGCTGCTTGAGTCTCTTTACCACCGAAACCACCACCCATACGACGCATATCAATCACGACTTTGTGCATCGGTACGCCAATCACTTCTGCAACCAGTTTTTGAACTTCGGTCGGGTTTTGAGTTGACGTGTAGACGATCATGCCGCCATCTTCGGTTGGCATTACGCTACTGATTTGAGTTTCTAGGTAGAAGTGCTCTTGGCCACCGATCTCTAGGTCACCAGAGATCACGTGTTTCGCTTTTGCCAATGCGGCTTTTGAGTCACCACGCTGTTGAGTGTGGCTCTCTGTCACGAAGTGCTCTTTTGCTAGCGCTTCTTTAACATCAAGGATGGCTGGTAGCTCTTCGTATTCAATGATGGCTGCATGTGCCGCTTTACGTGCCGTTTCTAGATCGTTTGCTGCAACCGCAATCACGGGTTGGCCGTAATATTCTACTTTGCCGTCAGCAAGCAGTGGGTCACCCGGTAGGATTGCACCGATATCCAGCTCACCCGGTACGTCTTTGGCTTGGATAGCAATGGCCACACCTTTAAATTCGTAACACGGTGATACGTCGATCTTAGTGATCTTAGCGTGTGCTTGAGTACTGAGGCGTGCGTACACGTGCAGTTGATTTGGGAACCCTAGGCGGTCATCAATGTATACCGCTTCGCCCGTTACTTGCTTGGCTGCACTGTCGTGTTTAACGCTTTTACCCACGCCAGTTTTTAGGTCTTGTTTTGCAATGGCAACCATCTCTTCGTGGGTCATCGCATTGCTCTCGTGAACAGAGGAATTTGATTTAGACATAAGACGTTACCCTTGTTTCGATTTGGTTGTTTTTGTTCTGTTGTTCAATGAAGTAACGACGCAGCATGTTAGCCGCCGACAATGAACGGTATTCTTGGCTTGCACGGAAATCAGATAGCGGCTCAAAGTCGTTATACAGTTCTTGCATCGCTAACTTAATATTAGCGTCTGTCCATGGTTTGCCTAATAACGTATTTTCACAACGGGTTGCGCGCTTAGGCGTTGCAGCCATACCACCAAAGGCGATACGAGCGTGTGTTACCTTGCCTTCTTCGACTTGAATATCAAACGCACCACATACAGCAGAGATGTCATCGTCCAATCGTTTAGATAGCTTGTAAGCTCGAAAACTGTCATTGGCTGGTTTAGGGATGATGATTTGCTCAATGAATTCACTCTCTTTTTGAGCTGTCACCTTGTAGCTGATGAAGTAATCTTCGATCGGCATGATGCGAGACTCATCACCACAGCGCAGTTTGATTTTTGCATTAAGCGCAATCAGCAGGGGAGGCGTATCACCGATAGGCGAAGCATTGGCAACATTTCCGCCGATGGTGCCTTGGTTGCGTACTTGCAGTGAAGCAAAGCGGTGTAACAGTTCACCAAAATCTGGGTAGTGTTTCTTCAGAAGTGAGTAAGAGTCACTGATTGGAAGGTTGGCACCAATGATTAAGTCGGTGTCTGTCTCTTCACATACCTTCATATCTTCAACAAGGTTTACGCTGATCAGTGTTTCAATCTCACGATGGAATTGCGTTACTTCCAGTGCTAGATCCGTACCGCCAGCGACCAGCTTAGCGTTTGGGTGGGCTTGAAAAAGCTTGGCCAACTCATCAGTACTTCTTGGGGAAAAAGCAGTGAGGTGGCCAAGACGTAAGTTGGCTTCGGTGTCTTGAATACTTTCTAGCTTCTCGATGGTTTTGCGCTCGAGTTCAGCAAATTGATCAATCAAAGGTTGGCCTGTTGAAAGCGACATTGCAGCATCAACAATAGGGCGGTAGCCAGTACAACGACATAGGTTACCTGCCAATGATTCCATGACGTCTTCTTTACTCGCATCGGGCTTATTTTTACCAAGCGCAAACATCGACATGATGAAGCCCGGTGTGCAGTAACCACATTGGGAACCGTGAAAATCGACAACCGCTTTCTGTACCGGGTGTAATGACTTATCTCGGTTTTGTAGATCTTCTACTGTGATAAGCTGCTTACCGTGTAACGCTGACACAAATGTAAGGCAAGAGTTCACCGAACGGTATTGCAGTTGTCCATCAACTATTTCACCGAGAACGACGGTACATGCGCCACAGTCACCTGACCCACAACCCTCTTTGGTACCTGTTTTATTTATCTTGGTACGAAGGTAATTGAGCACTGTCATATTCGGCGACAGATTGTCTTCACGTCTTATTTCCTGATTAAGTAAAAAAGTAATCAAGAGACCTCCTTGTAAATCGACATTGTTCCATGTGTATTCTTTTTGACTTCTAGGTCAATAATTATCCATCCTGACCCTGCGGTCAACTATTTATTTACAAAAATGCAACAATAAGGTGTTGGTTGGAATTGTGTACAATCTTGTTTTGTTTTTAGGGCTATGTTTTATATGGGGTTTTACTAAAGGCGTTTAGTTTTATGCTGTGAATGAATTGTTGGCTATGTATACAAAATAAAGGCAAGGTTTGTGGCGATTGTGGAATTGTGTAAACGAGAGAAAATTCGTCATTTAGGTCTGAGTGGGTGGTATTTAGAGGTGAAAATGAATCGATCTTTTTATTTAGTCTAGTGGGTAAGGTATAAAAAAGAGAAGTAAACACAGAGGCTTACTTCTCCCGTCTTGTTAACAAAAGCTGCTAAAAGAAGGTTGGTAACAAACAATTGCTAGCGGTTCGTTAGGGCGTGTTGACCTTTCGTGGTTGAATTTTGTTCGAGATAAAAGCGTTTTAATCGCGGCGAGGGGGAAGTAGCCTAGTCATTCTAAGCAAATCTCCCTCAACAAAGAGTAAAACGCTTTTAGCCGAACCCTCCGGGCAGCGTTTGCTGGTCATTTCTACTACGTTAGCGGCTTCTCATGTAGGCTAGCTACACGTCAAAGCCTCTGCCTTGTATAAATACCCAGCGACTCGCTGCAAAAATCAGCTCGAAAGATCAACACGCCCTAGAAAGGTCGCTTGTTACGATTTGCTTTTGAGTAGATCAGAGAACACAACGTGCAAGTCGCTTGATCCGGTGCTGCTGTCTAGGTTGAGCTTAGATCGGATGTGGCTTAGGTGTTCTTTCATTAAGTCAACCGCCTGTTCTTCATCGCCGGACTCAATAGCATCAAGTAACTGTTCGTGCTCGTCTTGAGAGCAGTTTGAATGGTTACCGGTTTCGTATTGAGCGATCAACAGGGACGTTTGTGAGACTAAGCTGCGTTGGAAAGCGAGCAGTGGTGCGTTTTCTGCCATTTCAGCAAGTTTGATATGGAATTCACCTGACAGTCGCAATCCGGAACCGTAATCGCCTTGTTCAAAGGCGCAGTTCTCTTTCGCAACCAGCTTTCTGCACTCATCGATCTGAGCTTTAGTCGCGTGTTTAACGGCAAGCTCTATGATAGCAAGCTCCATGACTTCGCGCGCTTTAAAGATCTGTTTAGCTTCATCTACTGTTGGTGCAGCAATCATGGCACCTCGGTTAGGACGGATCACTACAACTTGCTCTAAAGAGAGGCGAAGCAAGGCGCGACGGATGATTGTGCGGCTAACTCCGAAGATTTCTGCTAGAGCTTCTTCGCTTAATTTTGTGGCTGGTGGCAGCCTTTGTTCTAATATTGCATCGAAGATATGGCAGTAAACAACATCGTCTTGAGTCTGGCCTGTTACTTTTGTTTTTACACCTTTGGAGACAGAGTTTTTGAGAGCTGTCATAGAGATAAGGGCCCTTGTTTAGTCGAGTCGAGTTGGTCGAGAGTATTTCATCAGTATTACTCTATATTGTATACATTTATCTATACAATGCCACCGGATGAAAGTGCGATGCGCGCTTATTTGTTAATGGCTTATAACATTTAGTTTGCTGAGAACTGTGTGCAATTTGAGGGTTTAAGCCATTCTTCTTAAAACTAGACGCGATTATCACCACAACTGTACGCAACGATCTGGCTAATTTCGCTCAGGCTACGACCAGACTGTTGCTGCCATTCATTGAATGCTTTGCTTGTAGCAACCTGAGCTCGCTTGGTGTTACGTCCGCTGTCGATCACATCTGTACTTCGCAGGTGTGCTTCAACGTCAGAAGACAGGATGAAGGTGTCTTTACCCATTTGGCGCAGGGTGTAGGCACCTGTATTTCCACCCAATCGCTTGCCATGTTTCTTCAGGTAATCCCACAGCTCTGTAATCCGTTCTGAAGGCCAGTCGGCTACCATTTGAGAGAAAGAATCCGCTTCACGCTTGGCATTGTGGATCATCATGGCATTAGCAGGAATTGTCATTACTTTGGTGAGGTGACGAATAATACGCGGGTCTTGCGCTTTCTGCTCCCACATTTCATTTGGTAGCATTAGCATTTTTTCGATGTCAAACTCAAAGAATACTTCTTCAAATTGCGGCCATTTCTTTCTCACCACATTCCAAGAAATACCGCATTGGAACACCTTTTCAGTAAAGGCTGCTAACCAGCGGTCATCGGTGATTTGTGATAGCTGAGCTTGCGATAGAGGTGCTCGAACAATCTTTTCGAGTTCGGCTGCTCCACCTTTACGATGGGCTGCCCGTTGATAAATGGTGTCGAATTTTTCTTGGGTCATGGAAGGTTCCAAATTAATACGATTTTCTAAAATATAGGGTCGAATCTGGCAATTAAAACGATTCTGTTAACTAAAGTAAGTCTGTTAATTAAAACGAACAAGCCGAGTAAAACACGCTAGCTGAGCTTTAATTCCATTTGATACAGAGGCCAGGTGTTGCCATTGAATTCTTTGCATTTTGGTTCTTTGTCGACCACTTGAAAGCCCGCTTTGTCGTAGCAACGTTTTGCTCCGATATTTTGCTGAAAGACCGCTAAGCTGATAGTGGTGACATCTGGGATTTGTTTCGCAGAGTCTAATGCACTTTCTATCATGGACTGTCCAAATCCTTTACCACGCTGATTTGGATGAATGGCGACTCGGCAGAAGCGAAGTTCACTGCCTGAGATACGTTGAAACTCCATAAACCCGATCAGTTCAGTGTGATTGCTTTTTGAACTCGGTTCAGAGAGAGCACTGGATTCAGAGAAGGTATAAAGCTCAACTTGAGGCTCTTGAGAGCGTTTGATAATCGATTCGGCCTCTAATGGCCAACCAAAGGTTCGCCCTCCCCAAAGCACGTAGTCTTCGAGCGATGTGAACCAAGTGACGATCTCGTCGGCGTCGGATGTCTTAAAGCGGTTTATTTCCATGTTCTTCTCTCCTTATCATGAGCCTCTTTTTCTAAGCCACTAAACTTCTGCGCCCAACTGATCAAGAAAGCCACGCATGTAGTCGGTGCGCTTGTTAGCTTCTAACTTGGCGGATTCGGTATTCATCGTTTCAGCGAGCTTAAATAGCTTCACGTAGAAGTGATCGACGCTGTAATGCTTGTCATCTAAGTCACGTTGCATCGCGAAAGGGTCTTCGTGGTTGTAAAGTTCAGCGTTAAAGCTTTGACCTACGTACAGGCAGCGAGCAATACCAATTGCACCGAGAGAATCAAGGCGATCTGCATCTTGGACGACTTGCGCTTCTAAGGTCTCCGGTGTGATGTTGGCGCTATAGCTGTGGGTGACAATGGCGTGATGGATCTCATCAAGATAAGACGCGGGATAGTCGATAGATTTAAGGAAAGCGATTGCCTTGTCTGCTGCCATTTTTGAGCTTTGGGCTCTGTCTGGATGGTTCTTAGGAAAGGTAAAGCAATCATGAAGATAAGCAGCAGGTAACACGACTTCAAGCTTAGCTTGTTCTTGAGCGCACAAAGCTTTTGCGGTTTTGACGACACGCTTTATATGGCTGATGTCGTGTGCTGCATCTTGTGTCATTTCTTGCTGTGCAAAATCAAGCAGTTGGTCTTCAAACTTTTCCTTCACGCGGCTCTGTCTCCGTTACTTATGTTGCTTAATACCTAATATTTATTTCAAATCGACTGTAACAGTTTCAAGCGCGAGTTTTTATCTTTTATAAAAACTATACCAACAAAAAACCGACTCTGTGACTCGGCTTGATAGAGACTTGTCTACGTTGATAAAAGCATTATCAACGGCAGTGAGAGCTTAAACTGCAGCTTGTTGAAGCTGTGCCAATACATGATGTAGAGAAGGGCTAATGGTGTGCCCAAGCGCTTTTACTTCCTCGCATGGTTCGACTAAATCAGGGATTTGGAAGCTGATCATGTTGGCAGCCATCGATGCTCGAATACCGTTGTTTGAATCTTCAAAAGCAAGACAAGTTTCAGGTGCAGCGCCCAAGCGCTCAGCGGCCAGCAAGTAGATCTCTGGATGAGGCTTACCATTAGTGACTTCGCAGCCTGTGCTTAGTGAAGTGAAGTAAGAATCTAGGCCTGCTAACTTAAGCTTCTTCTTTGCGATATCTAGTTGAGTTGAGGTTGCCACCGCGATTGGAATGTCATTCGACTTTAGCCATTCAAGCAGCTCAATCACGCCATCTTTAACCGGAATCGCTTGGTTCTTAACAATCGCGCTATAGCGAGTGCGCCATTCATTATTTAGAGCCGGATAATCAAGATCTTCGCCATAACCATTTTTAAAGATCTGTTCGATAGTTTTTGCGTTACAGCCGATGATGCTTAAGTAAACGTCCTTTAAAAATGGGACACCCTGCGCGTGACATGCTTCTTCAAAAATCTGCATACACAGGCGTTCAGTATCAAGGAGTAGGCCATCCATATCAAAAATAGCTGCTTGGAATTTCATATCCGTGGTTCTTTATGTGTTGTGGTCGAGAGGGCAAGTATTTTGACATAGCCACTAATTATAGGCGAGTCAAAGCTTTGTGAAAAAACGAGAAGGTTTATTGTAGGCAGTACACGGCACTTGGTTTTTATGCGATGAAGGTGATATGCATCATGTTGTTTTAATAGCCGAAAGATCTTATGGGATAATTTTATAGATTTTGATGTTCTAACAGAAACAATGAACATCAGAATGCATAACAATCTGGCGGCTGTGCTCGAATGAAAAATTACATTCTTGATACTTATTGGTCTGTTATCGTGACCATAATCTTATAAAAAACAATCCATTAAAACGCTCAATGATTGTGTGATCTACTAATAAGTAACGCATTGAGCATAAAGACAAAATAACCCTAGTCCACATTTTTAGTAGGGTTGATTATGTTGTATTTTGAGTTTCTATTTTTGCTTATTGTCCTCTATACCGGTTCTCGTTATGGCGGTATTNGTTTAGGGGGTGTTTCGGGCATTGGTTTGGTGATTGAGGTCTTTATTTTCAAGATGCCACCAACGTCGCCACCGGTCACTGTAATGCTGATTATTCTGGCGGTCGTGACTTGTGCGTCGATCCTCGAAGCGGCTGGTGGCCTGAAGTACATGTTACAAGTCGCGGAAAGGGTACTGAGAAAGAACCCAAAACGCGTCACCATGATAGCTCCATTCGTTACCTATTCGATGACGTTCCTGTTGGGTACTGGCCACGCGGTTTATTCAATCATGCCTATCATTGGTGATGTGGCATTGAAGAATGGGATTCGTCCTGAGCGCCCGATGGCAGCAGCTTCTGTTGCATCTCAACTAGCTATTACAGCATCGCCAATCTCTGCAGCCGTCGTTTATTACTTAGCTCAGTTGTCGGATGTTCAACACTCTATCACTTTGCTTTCTATTCTATTGGTGACGGTACCTGCAACGCTATTCGGTACTTTTCTACTTTCTCTGTACAGCCTAAAGCGCGGAAAAGAACTGAATGACGATCCTGAGTACCAAGAGCGTTTGAAAGATCCTGAGTGGAAAAAGCGCATTGAGAGCACCACATCAACATCATTAGATGAAGTGCTACCTGCTTCATCTCGTAATGCGGTGTTAATTTTCTTACTTTCTATTATCGTGATCGTTATTGTGGCGATGGTGCCGGAAATCAGAACCATTGTGGACGGCGACAAGCCAATCAAGATGTCGGTCATCATCCAAATGATGATGCTCTGCTTCGGCGGTATCATTTTATTGGCAACCAAAACTGACCCACGTGACGTGCCAAATGGTGTGGTATTTAAGTCGGGTATGGTGGCGGCCATTGCTATATTCGGTATCGCTTGGATGTCAGATACCTATTTCCAATATGCAATGCCTCAGTTCAAATCTGGCATCGTGGAAATGGTAACTAACTACCCTTGGACGTTCGCACTAGCGCTATTCATCGTATCGGTTGTGGTGAACTCACAAGCTGCAACAGCACGTATGATGTTGCCTGTTGGCCTTGGGTTAGGCTTAGACCCTGCCTTGCTAATCGGCTTGATGCCAGCGGTTTACGGTTATTTCTTCATTCCGAACTACCCATCAGATATCGCAACAGTGAACTTCGATGTCTCTGGTACTACCAAGATTGGCAAGTGGTACTTCAACCACTCATTCATGTCGGTGGGTTTGATCGGTGTCGTAGGCGCATGTTGTTTAGGCTACGCACTAGCAAAGATTTTTATAGCCTAATGTATTTAGCTCTTTTTGAAATAGCCAAGACGACAAAGAAAAACAGCGCCTGAATTGGCGCTGTTTTTGCTTTGGATATTTGAAGTACTGACTTTCTGAGTCGATATCAACGGGCTTCAAAAGCGAGCGACTCAATCGCGTCTTCAATAGTTGGGAAATGAATTTTCATTAGGCACACTTCGGCTTTTTGGAATTCATGATTGCGAATCAGTTTAGTCACGTTTTCAACCGAATATTGCTCAGGTCGTTTGGTGAGAGATAGTTCATTTAGGCTGGATTTAAGTGAATAGCTTTTACCTTCAGAATCAATAAGGTAGTCATCTTCGCCCAAGATCATGTCTGAGCATTCTGCCTGAAAGTCACTCTCGGATGCGACGTAAATCAGTTCATCATCGCCGTCGAGTTTGACTAAAGATGGCCAACGGATCATTACAGCCTCTGAATCATATATGTTGAAGTGTATCGACTATAAACAGTTTTGAAGATTGGATCATCTATTGATCTAGCTGTTCAAACGTTACTTACTCAAAGAGCTACTTGCTCAAAGAGCGGCCTAGGGGTGCAAAATAGCCTTGTATCGCGTTGTAGATTTCCTTTCTGTGCATGAGGTCTGGATAGAGAGGGAACATATCAGGCTTTGTTGTGCCATCGACTAGGTACGAGTTTTCGATATCTGAGCAGGATTCAATGGCGGACTCAAAAGCACGCGCCATCATCTCTGTTGGTAATGAGAAGTAACGAGCAGACGTCGCTTTGTCGGCTATGACACTTCGTGCAACGTAATCGTGTTTATCCAAGTGATTTTCGCTGAGTAGCGTGGCGTCGAACAGCGACATCAGACTCTCGTTTAATGGATGAGGTCGTACCTTTCTATCGCGTAGCCAACAATCGCTGGCAAACAAGATGTGTTTGCGAGGCCCTGAGGTATCGCCAATCTCGAACGCCTTTTCAGCGATGTAGTGGTCAA
Organism: Vibrio sp. HI00D65; assembly: GCF_001635455.1. Taxonomy (GTDB): domain Bacteria; phylum Pseudomonadota; class Gammaproteobacteria; order Enterobacterales; family Vibrionaceae; genus Vibrio. The sequence continues at coordinate 121,333 of NZ_LWEH01000001.1, read as the reverse complement.
ATGCATGCCAAAACTCGTGAGCAAGCGCACCGGCACCTGCGTTTTTCGCGAGTGCTAATTCACGTTGGTTGGGTGCATAGTGTGCTTGCACGCCTTTTCTGCCGCCACTGCCAAATGCCAGCCCAAGTGTGCCACGAAGGCCTATCGCTTCAGGTGGCAGAGCCAAGATATAAGCTAGGTCTGCTAATGAATCGAATATCAAGTTCGCAGCTAAGTCCTTCTCCTCTTTGGTTACCCAAGCGCCCACACGGATGCTGCCTATACCGAAGGTCTGTTTAATGTCCATGAAAGACACCTGATCGCCGTGTCGGTATTCTGGGCCTTTGCGGGTTTTGTATTTAAAGTGGGTTAACTTCAAAGGAGTCCTCAGAAATGAGTGTATAACGTAAATGCTATTGGGAACGGCTTAGAGCCTTACAAACCTAAGCCGAGGAAGTTACCACTTTTCGTAGTCAATTTCTGAATAAAATGATTGTGAGCTAGGTTGAAGGACCTACCATGAGGTGGGATCGCCTTCGCGTGTGAGCGGAAATAATGGTTCATCGGGCTTGGCGTAGCTTAGACGGCGTAGCCTTTGTGTCACGTGATAGCTGTCTAGCCCTGATATCGTGACTGTGTCTAAAGCCTCCAAATCCAAGTATCCATCGGGCATAAAGGCATTTTTTGGGGCGTGAAGCGTGACGACTTCGCCAATCAACATTTGGGTGTGATTGCTCGCTATCTGTATATGTTCTTTCAACTCCAACCCAATTTTCAAAGCACTTTCTAATACATACGGCGCTGAGAAGTCATCGTCATAATAAGGTGTCAGGCCGACCGACTCGAACTCAGATACTTCTTTAGGATATCGTGCAGAGGTTTGGTGAGCCTTCTTGAAAAAGTCAGCGCCAATGCTGTTGATCGTGAAGTGTTTGGTTTCGAGGATGTTGTCCAAGGTGTGGCGGCGTCTTTTACACGGGCGAACAATAAACCCGAATAACGGAGGGTGCGAGCCTAAATGTACCACCGAGCTTATCACGGCCAAATTTGCAGCTCCTTGGCTGTCACAGCTACCAATCAAATTTGCACTTTTGAATCCTGACAATGAGTTGACTAGACGAGTGCGTTCTCGTTGCTCCATGGCTTGAAGCTCGTTCTTTGACAGGGTGATGTCCTTCATACCTTTCTCTTCCTACTTGATTAAATGAACCTGCGTTTTTATGAACCTATATGTACGGATAGGGGCTTCTTATCGATCAGGAAAATTATCCGTTTCGTGAGCTACCATTACGTCTGCATGAAAGGCGAGTCTTTTGGGCTTATTGTTAACTGATTGGAAGGCGTTAAGTTGTGGAGTAGCAGCATGAAAGTACTACTCCGTTGTTGTTTTGTTAGACGCATCTATTGTGTCTTTAAACCGATCTAAAGTGCTGCATTTTGAATATCATCTAAAGCATCGCAATAGAAAGGTCCACTGAATTCTAATAGGGCTTGCGGCATTGCTACGGTTTCGGCCAAAACGTTGTGCTCATATAAAGAGACATTGACCGCAGCCTTCATCGATTTCATGTACTTCTGCTCTCCGCCAAAGATAATTACGGAAGGGAAGGCTAACGGATAAAAGCTTTCCAGTTCTGATTTTACTTCCATGACCATCTTGTACTTAATTTTGTTCATCTCGAATTTTAAGTATCCTGCGCAGGAGTCTACCTCTCTTTTCAGTGAAATATTGCCAATCGCCGGGTAGAAGATCAGGTCATAATTAGGAGAGATATAGCGGCCAGCCCACAGTTCAATATTAGAATTCCCAACTTTTGCGCCTGTAAACATGTAATAGAGTTCATCAGAAAGTCCCATGGTGTAGATCATTCCTGCGCTAGACTCTTTGTCGTACCATCCTTTATCAAGTTGAGCGTATCCGCTTCCAAATAGAGACTGCTCACCATCGTAGAAACTGTACTGAATCGGTGTACCGACGGTGTAAAGAAACCATTTACCCCCGACTCCCGGCAATTCAGGAATAATACCGAAAGGCGTTTGTCCCGGATTTCTGCCACGCCAATAATGAGCATGTTCGCCATCCCAACGCATCGAGAATTGAAAGTCTTCGAAAGTTACATTCAGCGTGTCTTTATTGGCGACGATAATCCCCGGTATTTCGTAATGGAACTCTTCCGAGTCGTCAAAACCACGGAGGATTAACTCATCACGAAAGATGTCGTATTTTACTGTCTTGCCGTTTACCGGTGTAAACGCGAGATGCACGTATGCCTTAGGTGTTGGGTCAGCAAAGTCAGGTGCGATGTAGGTTTGCAGGCTGACTTTAAAGTAGCCGACCTCTGGGACGGCGATATTGTAAAACCATTGTTCAGCCCAAGTTTGTTGAGATGATGGAGCATGAGGGCGTATATCCTCGAGTGTGGTAGTAAACCCTTGTGTTGCAAACAGGCAGCAACATGCTAGCCCTAAACGCAGTAGTTGGCAGAGGTTCATTGGAGTGATGTCCTTTTTTGGATCTCTTGGAAAAGCGAGTATCAGGCATAGAGCACAGTGCTATATGCCTGACGAGCCAATTATTTTCGGCAGATGCGAGCGTCAGTGAAGTAGAGCCCTGACTGACAAGTCGTTCCTGATTGGCAGTGGGCATCTTCTTTACAGTAACATTCGCCGCGCACGTTACACCCTGGTTTTAGATAATCTTCTAATGGTCTTTCACCACTTACACGCTCCCAAAATGGGTTGGTGAAGGTATCGAAAGGGTCCAGCTCCGCTTTGGCTTGCAAGAACTCAGGCCACATCAGGAAGCGAGAGGGCATGTCCTCAAAAATAGCGACTGAGTTTTTCCCCCAGTGTGGTCGCGCATCATATTTTCGTAGTGACATTTGCTCGATTTCTAGGTTCACGAAGTAGTTTTTAGGCTCTTTCTTCCCCTCTTTTCGCAGTGTGTATTCAATGCCGACGAAAGCGGTATCTCGTCCAGCGCTCATTCCTAAATAACTGTCGGAAGCTTTACCAAATCGGAAGTAAATACCATTGAGTGGGAAGCAAGTTCGCGGGTGTGCGTCGACGATCTGGCGGACATCATTGATCCAGTTTGGCAGACGCTCAATATCGATAGCGACTTCTTGAAGCGCGATAGGCAGGCGATCCCAAATACATTTGCTCGGGTCTTTGCACTCGAAGTACTGCATTTGGTCTGAATAGCCGATAGGCTTATCAACTCTCTTGCCGGTGATGCTGTCTCTGAAGTAGGATTTTGCTCGGCCATTGTAACGAGCGATGGCAGCAAGACACTGCAAACCAGTGCCAGGGAATTCGTGTGCAGCATTAAATAGTAGCCCGAAGAAAAACTCTTCCGCATCTGTGACATCGGCTTGTGCATTGTAGGCTTGGCCCTCTGTCTCGATTGGAACGGGGTTGTAAAGCGTTGTGGTGTAACGCCCTAAGCCGGGGAACCATGCAATGTTCGCTGAGTAGTTGTTGTGTGCAATATCCAGCACTACGTCTTCAAGGTCGGAATCATCTCGATAACCGGTGACTTCTGCTTTCACTTTAAAGGCATCTTCAAGCTTTAATGTCGCTTCAACCACTACGCCAAGCACACCGAGGTTGACTCTTGCAGCGTCCAGTAACTCGCCCTCAAGTACTCTGACTTCGCCTTGCCCATCAACAATTTTAAGCTGGGTAACGTAGTCAGCGAGCATGTTGCTTGGTCTATCTAATGTAGAGCCGTGTGTGCCACTGCCTAGCATGCCACCAACGGTAAAGATAGCTAACTCAGTCACCATGTTGATCGCGTAACCTTGCCCGCGTAAGAAGTCATTGAGGTCGTTGAACCGCATACCAGCTTCAACGGTGACGGTTTTATTTGTTGCATCGAAGTGAACGATCTTATTCATATTTTTCAGAGTGATTTGAACTTGGTCGTCCCCAGCACAAGCTGCATCGATTTGGCTGGCGAACTTGCGATTTCCCGTCATTACTTTTTTACCGCGTATCAGAGCGTCTTGGACGATGTTTTGTACTTCATCAATAGATCGTGGGTCGTAGACTGCTTCAGGGTGGCAAGTGTATGTTCCTTGATAGTTCGAAATCTCTCTTTCTGGTTCATTGGAATGAAGAGAGAAAGCTGTCGCCATTACGGCAGCAAGTAAAGCGTTACCAAGTACCATGGTTTTTATTTTCATTAAGACTTCCTTGTGGTTTAGTCGACGTTAATTTTTAAAGGTGTTTTTCTTCATCGAATGGATTAGCCAAATCTAGGCAGAATGTGTTGTTGAATGACATCTTGAATAGCGCTGCGATGACTTGATAAACGTGAACTGAAGAAGTCTCCAACGTCAGCTTTATAGGCATCGCCGGGTCTCGGGCCTATCTCTGCCACCCAGAGCGCATGATTTGTAGTCGCAAAGTTGAGCTGTGGATGTCCTAAGATAGCTAATGGGCCTTGTGCTAAGTTTTGCGCATTAAAGATCCAGACCTCTTTCCCATTTCCAATGCCGTTAGTAGGGTGACTGCGAACCACGGCTGTGAATATGTAGCCGTCGTCTTGAGAGGTGCTGTTAGGGCGAGCCATAAACTGAGGCGTTCGCATCACACAATCTGAGGGAAATTGATACGCATCGGCGAGATTCATCGAAAGGCAGTCCATGTGCACTAAAGCCGAGGGTTGGTCGGTTTGAGGTAATGAATCGTTGGTGAACCTTCTATTGGGGTAGTGCTCATACGCGTCTGCGACGCGCTTAATGACATGGTCTTTGCGATAGCCAACGGCAGCCCAATAAATATGTTCAAATTGCTCTGGGAACTGGAAGTGTCCACGGTACGCGGGATCATTCATATCCCAAAAAAGTTGATCGTCTCGTATCAGCCTGAAGTCTTCATGTATTTGTCGAACGGATTGTGACTGAACTTGGATCCTTGCGCGTACTAAGCCGCCGACATCAATGGGTGCTGCCGGGTAACCTGCCAATTGACTCGGAGTTCTTCCACCAAATAATCGCTTATCGCGTGTATATTGGGGCTCCGATTTGTCCATCGCTCCTAAGTATTGGCCATATAGAGTGATTTCGTTTTCATGGTCATCGTAATTAGACATGATGTCTGAGGTATCGAAATCCAGTTCTAGGTAGTCGGCAACCACATAATCGCGCTCGGGATTGAGATCTTTCTTGCGAATTATCCAAGTTGGAGTGCTGTGTTGCTGAGCATAAACCGACGATATACCAAGCATACGTAATGGCTCGACTTGCGCTGCAGTTTCAAATACGAGGATGTGGTGGCGCGTTACACCCAGCGAGTGAGCGGTTGCGGCGATAAAGGCGGGCTTACCGTTGCGACCAATAATGTTCCAGCCTTGTAAAGGGCTTTGCTTATCCCATTTAAGAATCCGAATAAATCCATTTTTAGTACCCGTGTTGGAAATGTTTCCACCGTAGTTAATGGTGAAACATTCATCCGACTCGAGATCAAAATATGGATGGCCTGTGGTACGTACTTGTGGAAACAGCCATTTGTCAGGAATAAAAGGGCTCATCCAAGGTGGAAGACTGCTCTGCCACTCATCATAGTGACCAATCGGCGTGATCAGGTCTAAGCTGAGCGCATCAAATTCGTAGGGAACCCCACCTTCGTAGCTGAGCGCGAATCGGTTGTCACCCAGGTAGTTGGGCGCGGTATTACAATAGTTGACGAATCCCATCGTCGGGCTGTAATAAGCCATACCACCAAGTAGTTTAAAGCTGTCATAGCCATAGGAGATATGCTGTTGCATGATGGCTGACGGGGTATCAATCATCTTACGTAAGAAAGAAACTTTGCTTGGCGAAAAGTCGAGACGGGTTAAAGCGCCGCGGCCGTTCGGACTCAGGTGGTCTGGCTCCAATGGTATTCCTTCAGAAAAAAACACATGGCCATGGATGTCAGCTGGCAACTCTCCACCAATAAGGTGCAAATCTCCTGAGGTTACGCTGCGTCCAGCCTGCATAATTGAGACCGGAAATGAGGAAGGGGTGTTGTCTTGGGAAGCCAAAAGTTGGCTTGGCACAAATGCAGCCCCGGCTACGCTTTTCAAAAATGTACGTCTTTTCATTGCTCTGATTTATATATTCATCTATGCATATAAAAAAAGTAGGTGAGTTTTATTGGCTAGAATGAGTAATGCACAAAACTATGAAAGAGTGCAAAGAAGTCGTGTAATTTGACATGTGAATTACAAGGATTAATATCAATAAGCTATTGATTTAAATGTTTTTAATTTCATTTTTCTTGCGTTTGGTTTGGCGATTTTTAACGGTGTGATTAGCCCTTATTTAGTTTCTAACGCCAATATTTGAAGAGAGGGTGCTTCTTTATGCGTGGCACCAATACTTTCTTTAGCGGTGTATTTAAAGGCTTGAGTTCAGTTAATTTGCTATTGCAGCCATTCGCTATTGAGCGATACCATATAGGGCTATTTCTTTGGAAAAGATGTGATTATGTCAGATGAAAAACTCGCACTAGAGTGGATGCGCCAACAGGCACACAAAGTAGACCCATACGTTATTAATCCATCGTTTGATGAGTGCGTTGAGCTGCTTGATCCTGCTTTTAAGAAGGGCAAGAGTGTTGCGCAGCTAAAGTATCTGTTATCAGAAGCGGATCGTAGGGCTGGCGCGGCGGAACGTAAGCATGCGGCTTTAAAATACGCCAAAGAGAAAAGCCCAAATGCTGGTCAAATCTTGCGACTGCAAAGCAAGCTGCAACAAGTTCAGTTGGCTCTCAAGCTTGCCACTGGCGACAACAACATGACCATATCCCAGTTCTGTGCGGAGTATGAAGTCTCTAAGCGTGATGGCAATACAGCATGGAATGAGAAGCTGGTAGAGCAGAATAAAAGAAGATAATAAAACAACAAGAGATACTTAAATGAGCCTTTTAAACGGGCTCATTTTCGTTGTGCGCTTGAGAAAACCTGTCAAGGATGAATATTATCGAGCTGACCGACTACGTTTACCTTTAAATTTATCTTGCTTCACAACATACAACTTCCATTTTAAGTGATTAAAGTGCTAGCTAATCAGATAAGTCACCTATTATTTTTTGGTTGTGCTCTAAATCGTGTTTTTGGTGAACTATTGGATTTATGTTTGTTTGCTTTAGGGCCCTCGGCTTCCAAGGCAAGTTTAAGAATACCAATTATACACTTTGTTATTTGATAATAAATTATCGTAAAACAATAATACCTTCTTGCTCTGAGTTTGATTTGCTTTTAGTATTTAACCTGTCAACTTAACAGGAACATTAACTATGCCTAACATCCAAAAACAAAGCCGACGTGTCCGCATGCTATTGCAGTCCTTTCTTGTACTTACTCCTATCATGGTGTGCTACTTTTGGTTGACCGTTGAAACCCCCTATGACTTTATAAGTTCGACAGGTATTTTTTATCTCACTTATGACATCGGGAGTTACACGATGTTGCCGCTTACTATGACAACAAGAATGGTGGCTGCGTTCACAAGCTTAGCGATGTCTAGCATCTTGATATATGCCCTAATGGTTCTGATACGTTTATTCCGTAACTATGAACGAGGCGAAATTTTTTCACTAGAAAATGCAATGTCTTACCAGAAGCTCGGGTATAGCTTGTTCTATTGGGTATTCGGCTCCGTTGTCTATGGTTCATTGATGTCAGTGATTTTGTCGTTCAATAATCCACCCGGAGAGCGTATCTTTGCGATTAGTTTTGAGGGAATGGATTTTTTGACCCTGATAGTAGGTATAATCATTTTAATCATCTCATGGGTGATGAAAGAAGGTTATATTCTGGCTGATGAGCACAGCCAAACGATTTAAAGGACTTGTCATGACTATCCGCATTAATTTAGACATTATGATGGCCAAGCGAAAAATGCGATTAAAGACATTGGCAAAAGAGGTAGGTATTACTGAAGCCAACTTGTCGGTGTTAAAGAATGGCAAGGCCAAAGCGGTAAGGTTATCGACACTAGACAAGTTGTGTGAAGTGTTAGAGTGCCAACCGGGTGACATATTGGAATTTGAAGCGAACGTTCATCAAGAGAGCGTAGCTGCTGAATAGCGAGTCAGTAAATCGTGTTCTCTCATGAAAACAATGAGTCTCGAAGTTATTCGAGACTCATTCACTCCAAATTAAACAGGCTCTCCTGCCTCGTCTTTTTCAACGATATCTTTTTCTAAACTCGCCTCTGCCAACCATTTTTTTATCGACGGACTATTCAACACTCGTTGTTGATACTGTTGGGCTCTATCCGAAAGTTGAATGCCGTAGGTTTCAACTCGCAGTGCTACAGGTGCAAACATCGCATCAGCAATCGACCATTCACCAAATAGCCAGCCCTCTGGGTATTGCTCCATTTGCTCTGACCAAATCGCATCGATGCGGGCGATATCTTTCTGGGCACCCTCACTCAAAACCAGTTTTCTTTTGGCTCGGCAGTTCATTGGTAATTCATTTCTGATGTTGAAAAAACCAGAATGCATTTCTGCCGAGATAGCTCGGGCTAAGGCGCGTTCAGCAACGGAAGTTGGCCATGCAGCACTGTCCAAATAGGCATCATTAACGTATTCGAGAATTGCGAGTGAATCCCACACTGCAACGTCACCATCAACTAGAGTCGGCACTTTTGCGGTGGGTGTAACTGAAGCCAGCGTGTCATAAAAATCTGGGGTGGATAGCTTAAGTTTGATGACGTCTGCGTTGAGGTTGCAGTGTTCGAATATTAGCCATGCGCGCAGTGACCAAGTGGAGTAGTTCTGATTAGCGATATAAAGCTGCATAAATGCTTCCTTGCGTCTGGTGTATGTGCATTTGAGCTTAAGGGATTGTATTACGGCGCACTAACGGATAATTTTGATGCAATACATTAATAAAAACGATGGGTAGTGATTACAGTATGGATATTGATGCGTTGCGAGGCTTTCTCGCGTTTGTGGAGACCAGCAGTTTTACACGTGCTGCAAAGCAGATTAATCGCACCCAATCGGCCTTTAGTGCTCAGATGCGCAAGTTAGAGGAAGAACTGAACGTCACCCTGTTTCAAAAGGAAGGGCGCAACCTGGTTTTGACTGAAGCGGGCTTGGCATTGCGTGCCCATGCTGAGCAGCTCGTCGCACTCCACAATACGGCATTGAAACAAGTGAAGCGTTATGAAGACAAACAGCCTCTACGATTAGGTTGCCCTGAAGACTATAACGACAGCATCTTGCCGAACGTGATTAAGCTGTTGCAGAACGCGGAACCCACGTGCTCCATTCAGATATTTAGCTTGCCGAGCATTACGCTTAGAGAGTGGCTTGATGATGGTCGGCTTGATGCTGCGATTGTGACCCGCGCTCCCGGTAGTGAAGAGGGATATTGGCTAACCAATGATGTGGGCGTTTGGATAAGCAGTCCTGATTTTGTGTTTGATGATTCTAAACCTGTCCCACTTGCTCTGTTCCAGACGGATTGTAAATATCATGCTGCGGCGGTGAATGGTTTAACTAAACAAGACACGCGATATCAGCTTTTGGCTTGTAGTAATACGGCTTCAGCGCAGCGTGCAATCGTCAAAGCGGGGTTAGCAATTGGTGCGATGGGCAAGCTCAGTGTCACGCCTGATTTGAAGATTCTCGACGATATGCCACCGTTACCTGCGGTAGACATCGTACTGTTGCTCGCGAGTAAGCATCATCCAGTATTGGACAAAGAGGTACTCAATCAGCTGGTTGAATTGGATTCTAATTAGCTCTTGCTCGGTGAGATGCATTGAGTTCGAGAGCGAACAATAAATAGAAAGGCCGAGAACATTGCGTTTCTCGGCCTTGTTTTTATGGAAGAGAGCGAATTATGAGAGCTTAAATTTACTCAGTTCTCCGTGTAAATCTCCGGCTTTTACTGTCAGCTCATTACTGATTTCTACCGAGGATGTCATGGTGTCCATCACTTCCACGGCGGTGTCGTTAATGATGACGACATTACGGTTAATCTCTTCAGATACTGAACTTTGCTCTTCAGCTGCAGAAGCGATTTGATTGTTCATGTCGTTGATGACTTCAATGGCTTGGTTAATCTCAGACAGCGCCAAATGAGCGGCTTGAGTTTCGCCTTTGGTATCATTCGCTTGCTTTTGACTTTGCTCCATCAAGACCACGATAGATTGGGTCTCTTGCTCTAGGCGAGCTAGCATCGAACGGATCTCTTCGGTCGAACCTTGAGTACGGTTTGCTAGGTTACGTACTTCATCGGCCACCACGGCAAAGCCTCGTCCTGCTTCGCCTGCGCGGGCAGCTTCAATGGCAGCATTCAGAGCAAGCAAGTTAGTTTGTTCTGCAATACCACCAATCTCGCTCAAAATGCCTTGAATCGCAGTGCTCGAATCGACCAAGTTTTGCGTTTGTTGCTGCGCATCATTCACCTGAACCGCTAAGCTATCCACCGCGCTTGCAGCATTGTCCATGCGTGTCATGCCGTTAAGGCTATTACTTTGTACTTGGCTAGCAGCGGCAGCGGCTTGCACGGCTGAGTTTGCCACCTCTTGCGCAGTTGCACTCATTTCATTGATTGCAGTGGCGAGTGAATTCACTTCGTTTACTTGGGCGTTCAACTGGTCACGAGATACCTCTGCACGCGCTTGGCCTTCAGTCGCGTTTTTATCGACTTGGTCTGCTGTCGCCATTACAGTAAGTAGCATCTCTTGTATACGAGATAGGAAGGTATTAAACCAGTGAGCCAGTTGTGCGGTCTCATCTTTCCCTTTTACTTCGATGCGGTAGGTTAAATCGCCTTCGCCTTGTGCGGCATCTTTGAATCGCTCGACCAAGTTATTGAGAACTTTGCCCAGAGAGTTGGCGATCAATGCCATCGATATGATGCCTAGAAGAACGGCGACGATCCCCGCCCACACACCTTTTTCAAGCGCTTTCGAATTCTGTTCATCACTCCACTGGGTGTACTCGTCGACACTTTTTGCAAGGTGACTACTGGGAACCGACACCATGACTACCCACGGTGCGTCGCTGGTCTCGATAGCCGTTATGGCGTACTCTTCACCACCAAACGTCACCAGCCCAGCCCCAGACTGTTTCGCGATAGACTGAACACGCGACCACTCTTTTTCTAGCGCTGGTGAGACTTTCTTACCCACCATATTTCCAGCACTGCTGTTGGCTAGGGTAATGCCTTTCCATGAAGTGATGAGGATTCTACCTTGTCCGTCGAATAGCTGACGAGCAAGACCTTCACTCTGGCTTTGCAGTTCATGAAGTGACAAATCGAAGCCAAGTGAGCCGATGATCTTACCGTTCTGTTTGATTGGCTGGCTGATAGTAGTAATAAGTTCTTGCTTACCACGAACCGGATAGAAGTACGGTTCCATTACGAATGTTTTACCGGTTTGATAAGGCATTAAGTGCCAGTCGTCTTTGCGTTCGCCATTACTGTTTAACTCGGTATTGCTGAAGCTCTCCATTGCGACCGCATCAAAGCTGTTTTGGTCATTGGGAGAGAAGAAAGGGGCAAGATAGCCCTGACTATTAAAGCCTAATTCACTGTCCAAGCTGATCTCGCCATTGAGATCGGTTTGTCGTGGCCAAGTTTTGTTTTCCCACACCATGTAGCCGGCAAATACGGCTTTGTTTTGTGCTTCTAGTGCGGCAGTGAACTGTTTAACGATGAGGTCTGCGCTAGCGTCAGTTTCTGAACTTAACTCTATGATTGAACGTGCTTGTGTTAAGTTGGCGAGTACCGGGTTAAGTTGGTTGGAAATGTTCAACCCTTGCTGAAGTGCCGTATTCTGTAAATCGGTTGTCGTAGCGTCGGTTAACTGGAGTTTTACTTTCTCTGTGACTTGTTTGTTCACATCAGTAAAAGCGCTAGTGGTCATGCCCATTGCGATCAACAGGGTGAAAGCCATCGCTCCGCCTGCACTCACCGCAATTCGCGTTCGTATACTGTTAAACATATGATCTCTCTAGCTAAATAGTGTTAGTTTTGCAGAGATTTTAAACAAGATAAGTGAACGGAAAATGCAAAAAAATGAACACAAAAAGAATAGGGAGATCAAAAATATAAACAAGATTGCATAATGTGCAGTTTTGGCCTTGGTCGCAACGCTTAGAGAACGATCAAAATCATCATTTAGCAATTGCTAACTTTCTGTATTTATTAGTTTTAATGATACCTAAGTGAGTTCAATATTTTAGTAAGGCAGCGATTCTTCTTTTCGAGTTTGTGACCGCGAGTCTATTACTCATTATATGACGAGGGTCACAATTAATTTTATCTACCCTAGTGGATGACCACTCTTTTTATAAGTAATTTGAAGAGGGAATGCGTTGTCTTAGCTTGCCCGTGTTGTTTTGCTTTGTTTCTTCGGTGGCCTAACGTGGCGCGACAAAATACGACTTCGTTCTTGTTTCACTTCCGTAAGCTTTCTCCATGACCATAAACGCACTCGTGCCTCTTTAGCGCTAGCTTCGAGATCGATGACTGGATTAAGGTAAGGGGAATCTGGTTCAAGCTCATGCATCATGACTTCCATTGGCGTCATCTTCCAAGGCTCAAACAGAAGTGGAGTGGGTATGTCTGAGAGTTCTGGTACCCATTTTCGGATGAAGTCCCCATCAGAATCGTGTTCTTGGGCTTGCTTTGTTGGGTTGTAAATACGGATGGTGTTGATGCCCGTTACCCCAGCTTGCATTTGAAACTGTGGATAATGAATGCCGGGTTCAAAATCGAGGAACAGCCGGGCTAAATGAGTGACACCATCACGCCAGTCCATGTTCATATGGTGAGTGAGAAAGCTCACCAGCATTGAGCGCATGCGGAAATTAATGTACCCCGTATGATGCAGGCAGCGCATACAGGCATCGACCAATGGCACCCCTGTAACCCCCATCTTCCATGCTTGAAGAAGTGTAGAATCTTTTACCGTTTCTTTTTGTAAGAGCGCTTCATAGGCGTGATTGATACAGCGATATTCCATCGCGCATTCCGATTCAAATTTCTGCATGAAATGACAGTGCCAGTGGAGCCTTGAGGAGAGCGCAATCAAGCTGCGACGAAATCCCGCGACCTGCCAGTGCCCCAATAGGTGTTGATAAACCTCACGCAGCGATATGTTACCCCAAGCCAAATATGGAGATAGACGTGTACAGGCATGTCGCGAGGCTTCAGGACTTGAGATGCTGCGGTAGTAATCTCGACCACGGCGCTCAAAGAAGTCGTGTAACGTTTCCCATGCCAGTGCACTTCCGCCCGTTTGTATACCGTTAACTTTGGTTAACCATGCTTCTAGAGGTTCCATAGCGAGTTCAAGCTCTTCAGCATCAAGGGTATGTAGTGATTCTGCAGTTAATTCACTTTCTTCGATGGGAGCACGCATCACACTGTTCCAATGTTTGTCCCAACCGACTCTATCTTTCGACCCTCTCACGACAGCGCCCTGTGCGAACTCTTGCCATGGGATGTTGTGCTCTTTAAGCCAAGCAGAAAGTTGCATGTCGCGCTCAAAAGTGCAATTTAACCCTATCTCTTGATGAGAGAAGAGTTTTTTTATGTGGTAACGAGATTGGATTGCTTTGAAGCAGTCCACCGCACTGCCATGAAGTATTGAGACCTGATGTCCATACTCTTTCAGCGACTGGTTCATGCATTGCAGCGACTGCCAAACAAACCGCCAATGTCGCTCAGAATAGTGGTCATTGTTTAGCAGCATGGGTTCGAAAATGTAGAGCAAAATCGTTGGGTATCGAGCTGATAAAGCGTGTTGTAAAGGTGCGTGGTCGGTGAGCCTTAAATCGCGCTTTAGCCACACTACGTTAATTGTTTGCATCTGAGCCCTCTTTCGTTTTGGAGCATTACGAGTCAGAGGGCAAAATGTCTCACTGGAATTGAATTTTATTTTCGATAATGAAAGGGCTGGCTATGAGCACCTGTGTTCATTATAAGAGAATGCCTAAGCTTTTTAGTTTTCGATAAATCGTATTACGGCTGATGCCAAGTATGCGTGAAGTTTTGCTGATATTGCCTTGGTTGGCTAGATAGGTTTGCAACAAGGCTTCTTCAACGGTGCTTCTTAAATCAGCATTTGGCTTACCTTCGATGATACGAGAAGCAGTAACCTGATGATGGCTATCTTGAGCTAAACAGGTGAGGTGTTGAGTAAGATGGTTAGGCAAATGCTCAAGAGTGAGTTGTGGTTCGTCACTTGCCAGTAAAGTGGCGACTTTTAGTAAGTTATCTAACTCGCGGATATTGCCCGGCCAAGAATAGGCGCACAATAAACTCATCAGGTGCGGGCAAATTGACTGCTCAGCCTCGGCGTATTTACGATGAATGTGTTCGATTAAGGCATGCTTATCTTGTCGCTGTTGCAAGCTTGGCAAGGTAAAGGCTAAGCCATTGAGTCTGTAATACAGGTCTTGCCTAAATTCACCGGTTGCGACTAACTGCTCGAGGTTTTTGTGAGTCGCGGCGATGATCTGGCAATCGACTTGGTAGCTTTGATTGGAACCAACTGGCACCACGGATTTGTCTTGCAGAACATGCAGTAGTCGGCACTGAGCCTCTAACGGCATATCAGCTATTTCATCCAAGAATAAGATCCCTTTGTCTGCTTGACGGATCTTCCCTTGAAAACCTTGTTTGTTTGCGCCAGTAAAAGCCCCCGGTGCGTAACCAAACAGTTCAGATTCGATAAGATCTTTAGGCAGCGCACCACAATTTACCGCTACTAGGGGCGATGATTTACGCTGGCTTTGCTTGTGTAACGCCTTAACAAACTCGCCCTTGCCGACGCCTGTTTCACCAAGGATTAATAGGCTGATGCCTTTGTCGATAACCTTATTGGCCTGCTGCCAAGCGTGTTCTATCTGTTGTTCACCATGGTGTAAATCACACGATGTGGAAAGAGAGCGTGTGTGCTTGGCTGTTGGGCGCTTTAGATGCTGTTTTTCAAACACAAAGGAGGCATCTATTGAAGTTCGGTTGAAGAGGGTATCGATACTTTCACCGACGATCGAGGTTTGATCCAATAGTTGAGAGGCGACCTGATTGTGCGCGACCACCTCTCCAGCTTCATTGGCTATTACAATCCCTTGCCAACCACTGTGAAGTAGCGATTTCTCACACGCGAGATCAATACGAGTCGTGCCTTGTGGGATATTGCTTAACAACTGATTCTCAATAAGCTGAACCATGTTTTGAACGAGCAGCTGTACCGAACTGTCGTGTTGTTGCTGCTCACTGGTAATGTCCAGTATGCCAACCATGTGCCCTTGGTGATCAAATACAGGGCTCGCTGAACAGCTGATAAACCTATGCTGGTGGATGAAGTGCTGTTCACCAATGATAGTCACGGGTTTAGCTTCTACAATCGCCGTGCCGATGGCGTTGGTGCCTTTGAGTTGTTCCTGCCAACACGCACCAGAGCTGAGTGCAATCGAAGTCAGTTTTTCCCTAAACCGCTCTTGTCCCCAACTAGCCAGAATCACCCCTTCAATGTCGGTCAAGATCAAACGACTGTCGGTACGTGCAAACATCTGGTTGAACAGAGGCAGTGCATTGCGCTCGATGATTTGAATCAAGTTCGATGACTGATGACGTCGCTGCTTAAGAATCGACTGTGGTAGGCGAATATCTTCGGGAAGTCGTCTCTGTTTTAGTCCCGCTTCTGTGCTGCGGTGCCAAGAAGATGAAAGCCAATCTGAGGTGTTTGCTTGTTGAAGGTGCATGACTGTTCCATGTTGTAACAGTGAAGGTGTACCAAATTGGAACAGTTGAACATTGGATTGGTTTCTATACGGCCGTTCAATGCCAACTCACTTTGGTTTGTAAATGTTTGGTAATCATAGTTTTACAACTCATTAACAACAAGCTTTGAGGTTATGGCGTGTGATTTGCGTTGTTCTTGTTGTGAAGAAAGTAAGAATTATTAGTGTTTTAAACAGAAAGCATAAACATGGGCGTCTTATTATGAGTTCTCTTCGCAGGAGAAGTCGCCAAAAAAAGACAGCTCTCGCTCAATAACGAACAACAAATCTAAGAAGGATCTAACTATGATTTACGCACAGCCGGGTAGTGACAATGCAGTGGTGAACTTTAAAGCTCAATACGATAACTTTATCGGTGGCGAGTGGGTGAAGCCTGTCAGCGGCGAGTATTTTGATAATACTTCACCAGTGAATGGTCAGGTGTATTGCCAAGTGGCGCGCTCAACTGAGGCCGATATTAGCTTAGCACTCGATGCAGCACATGCAGCTCGTGCAACTTGGGCAGCCACTAATGTGACAGAGCGTTCTAACATCCTACTTAAAATTGCTGACCGTATCGAAGCGAATCTAGAAGAGATCGCGGTTGCTGAGACATGGGAAAATGGCAAACCAGTTCGTGAAACTCTGGCAGCAGATATCCCGTTAGTTGTCGATCACTTCCGTTACTTTGCGGGTTGTATTCGAGCGCAAGAAGGCAGTGCAGCCGAGCTCGATTCAAACACGGCAAGCTACCATTTCCCAGAGCCAATTGGCGTAGTCGGTCAGATCATTCCTTGGAACTTCCCGATTCTAATGGCAGCTTGGAAACTAGCACCAGCATTGGCGGCAGGTTGTTGTGTAGTGATGAAGCCTGCCGAGCAAACACCAACGTCTATTTTGGTTATGATGGAGAAGATCGCCGACCTTCTGCCTGCTGGCGTAGTCAACATCGTTAATGGTTTCGGTAGTGAAGCGGGGCAAGCCCTAGCGACTAGTGATCGTATTGCTAAGTTAGCATTTACTGGTTCAACTGAGGTTGGTCATCATATTCTAAAATGTGCGGCTGAAAGCTTGATTCCTTCAACGGTAGAACTGGGCGGTAAGTCTCCAAACATCTACTTCCCGGATATCTTTGATCATGAAGACGAATACCTAGATAAGTGTGTTGAAGGTATGCTTCTGGCGTTCTTTAACCAAGGTGAAGTGTGTACTTGTCCTTCGCGTGTGCTGATTCATGAATCGGTATACGACCAGTTCGTTGCGAAAGTGGTCGAGCGTGCTCAAACCATCAAACAAGGTAACCCACTAGATACCGATACCCAGGTTGGCGCACAAGCCTCTCAAGAGCAGTTTGATAAGATTCTTAGCTATTTAGAGATTGGCCGTCAAGAGGGGGCGAAAGTCCTGACTGGTGGTGAGATTGCGCAGCAGCCAGACGATCTCGGTAATGGTTACTACATTCAACCAACCATGCTCGAAGGCAATAATAAGATGCGTGTCTTCCAAGAAGAGATCTTTGGCCCAGTTATCGCGGTGACTACCTTTAAAGATGAAGCGGAAGCGTTAGAGATTGCCAACGATACCGAATATGGTTTGGGTGCAGGTGTATGGACGCGTGATGCCAACCTTGCTTACCGCATGGGTCGTAATATCGAAGCGGGCCGTATCTGGGTTAACTGTTACCATGCTTACCCAGCACATGCAGCGTTTGGTGGTTACAAGAAATCGGGCATTGGTCGTGAGACACATAAGATGATGCTCGATCATTACCAAAACACCAAAAACCTACTGATCAGCTACGATACGAATCCGCTAGGCTTTTTCTGATTACACTAAAATGGATTCAGGGGACTATTTGGACTCAGTACAAAGCGCCGTATCAACGGCGCTTATTCCCATTTTATTGCCCCGATCTTGAATGCTCTGACTCACTTTTTTGCAGTGTAATCGAGTCGAGTTCACCTAAATGTTTTACAAACAATTCGAGAAGTTTGGGCTGTCTAGGGTGGTATGCACTCAGTAGTACCATCTTCCGGTTGTATTTCTTGTTGGTTATTGGTGTGATGGTGATGTGTTCATCAAAGAGTTCCAAACCAGGCCAAACTGGAACAATTGATACTCCAACCTCTTCCACCACCAGTTGAGCAATCGCCTCAAGGGAATCCAGGTCAAAAATGGTATTCTTAGTCATCCCCGTGTCGTTCATGAATCGTTCCGACATCTGCCCGCCCCAACAGGTAGGGTCATATCTAATATAAGCGTTGTTTTTCAGTATACTTGCAATAGACCCTTGAATCGTTTTGCTATGAATTAATGCAAGAGGCTCATTTCTCAGTTCTCTACATCGTAATGTTTTTGGGATAGCTGAGGGAGGTGCAACGATAATCGCGGCATCAAGGTCGCCATTGATAAGGCTCCGATTTAAGTCGATAGAATTCCCAGGAATGATATGAAACTTAGCCTGCGGTGCAACTTCGCGAATGGACTTGAGAGTCGATGGGATAAACGCGGTTAATGACGTTGAGTTAGCTCCCACTCTTAACGTGCCATCTAATCCCGACCCTTGCGCAACTTCGATAAGATCACGAGTCTCCCTGATAATCGATTTTGCTTTGGGGACAACCGCCAAACAGGCATACGTGGCCTGAACAGTACTTCCTGCTCGTCTAAACAGCTTACAGTTAAACTCGCTTTCTAACGTTTGAATCCTTTGACTGATAGCTGCTGGTGTTATGCCTTGGGCACGAGCTGCAGCGGCTATTGACCCTTCCTCTACGACTGCGACAAGGCTTTCAAGAAATCGACTGTCCATAGGTTTCCTTACGAATGAATATATGAAAAATTAGTTTTTCTACTTTTATGTGGTGAGTAAACTAACTACAACTGCGGCTTAAGTCTAGAGTCGATGTCACTTTAAAAGGAAGCTTAAATGAATTTTGATTTGTGGTTTGCGTTTTTGATGGCGTGCATTGTTTTAGCTGTTTCTCCTGGTGCAGGGGCCGTGAATATGATGTCAATAACAATGAAATACGGCTTTCGCCGAAGCGTGATTTCAAACCTTGGGTTACAAGTTGGGAATATGTTCAATATTGCGATAGTTGGTGTTGGGCTTGGTGCTGTTCTTGCCCAGTCAGAGGTTGCGTTTAACGCTATAAAGTGGGTCGGGGCACTCTACTTAATTTATTTAGGTATCAAGAAGTTTACCGAGACGGTGGATAATACAGATTACAAAGAACACCAGCAGAAAGTAAGTGGCTTGAAAATGTTTTGTCAGTCAGTGATTGTCAACGTTACCAATCCTAAAAGTATTGTTTTTCTTGTTGCTCTTTTGCCCCAGTTTATTGTGTCAAGCAGTCCCCATGTAGAGCAGATACTAGTGCTAGGTAGTACTTTACTTACCGTCGATATGCTTGTGATGTTTGGTTATGCACTATTAGCCAGTCGTTTGACCGGATTGGTTAAGAATCGCCGTCATATGATTGTGCAAAACCGTATTTTCGGCAGTGTATTTATTGGGACAGGCAGTTTATTAGCGTTGGCTGGGCGAAGCTAATATGGGCTTCAAAGGATATGATGAGTTTATTGATTTACTTAACTCAGATATTGCCTCTTTGAAAGCGCCTATTAATGGCGCTTTTTTCATGGTGTAAACTTCTCGAACAAACTTTTTATTATTCGCTTTTGGAAAAGAAGACTTCTGGCTTATGAGTAGGCCCTGAATTGCCTTCGAGTTGAGTCAGTTCCAAACCTTGTTTGCCGACCAAAGAAGCGACCATCTGACGGTTGAACGGGTAGTTCTCAGCGTTGTTGATGAACTCTTCTACATCTACCCATTTGGCTTCCGCTATTTCATCCGTGTCTTGAATCGCAATCTCTTGAGTTTGAGCGATAAGGTGGCAAACAAAGTAGAGGTTCGATTTGCCAAACTGATATGGGTGGCGCGTTGCCATGCCAACTACCGATACAAACTCTGCTTTGATGCCAGTCTCTTCAATGGTCTCTCTAACCACAGACTCTTCAATACTTTCGCCTAGTTCAATGTGGCCGCCAGGTAATTTATAGCCCGTCATACCATGTTCTTTGATAATCAGTACTTGGTTGTGTTCATTGGTGATCAATGCGCCAGCACCCAAGGTGTGAGTGGGAATAAAAGGCACAAATTCAACAATCTCGGATTTGTGAATCAGCGTAATTTCGTCCTCTAGGCAGTTGTGGAACACAAAACCAAGTTCAGTCGCTACAGGGATAAGGTGTGATAATGCAATTGGTAAGCTGATCCAAATGATGCCTTTGTTGTTTTGCTTTGAAAATTCGGTGATCTTGTTGAGCTCAGCATGGAATGAGTCAACATCATATGTGACTGTTGCTGGATTGATGATGATGCCGTTAAATTTATCGAGCGTAAATTCCACAGATGATCCTTTATGGTTT
This sequence comes from Vibrio sp. HI00D65, assembly GCF_001635455.1. Classification (GTDB taxonomy): domain Bacteria; phylum Pseudomonadota; class Gammaproteobacteria; order Enterobacterales; family Vibrionaceae; genus Vibrio. The sequence continues at coordinate 101,170 of NZ_LWEH01000001.1, read as the reverse complement.
TGATTTATTAAATGTCGAGAATTTGGTCAGCTTATATCATCTTAGGTGTCGATAACACTCTAATCATTAAAGGATATGTACGAGGTAACCCCACGCCTTAGTAAATACAATCATAAGTTGAGTGTTATTGTTAAAATAGTAAATTAAGTGTCCTTACTCTTTATTTTAGCGATCGCTTAGGAAGTCAATCAATAACCTTAAATCCCTTTTCTACTAAAAAACTGTGCCTGCCAATGGCATTTCCCCCTTATTTAAATGAGTTTTATGTAAATATAATAAGTAAGCCTCTCTTTATAAATGATAGTTATTTGCATTTATTTGCAATACAAGGAAATATACGCAACTCAAATGAGAATCGTTTACATTATTATTACTATATTCATTTGTTTTTTATTAGATATTACTTATTTATGGATAAAGGTTGGACCTATGACGTTAAAAGTATCTAAGCTAGCATTTAGTGTGTGTTTATCATTAAGTTCCTTTACTGTATTAGGGGAAGCTATTGACCCTGATAAATTAGAAGTAATGGTGGTGACGGCTGGAAAGGTAGCCGAAGAATCACAAAAGTCCCCGATCAGCATTTCAGTGTTATCGGATTACGATGTTGAAAGAGCGGGTATCGAAAACACGTTTGATATTGTAAAAAGAACCCCAAATGTCTCCATGATTAAAGCAGGTAACCCTTCCGATGCGAGTTTTCTTTCTATGAGAGGAATTACCCCCACCATGGAAGGCTCACAATCTGTACTGTTTTTAATTGATGGTGTCATGTATCAAACGTTTGACACAGAATTACTCGATGTTGAACGTATTGAAGTATTGCGTGGGCCACAAGGTACCCTATATGGACGGAATGCCTCATCAGGTGTTATTAGCATCCATACAAAGGATCCTGACTTTTTCACTGAAGGTAGCGCCGGGTTAACCTACGGAAGTTATAACCAAAAGAAGAGCACTCTTATTTCGGGCGGTGCTATTGCGGATAGCGATGAGTGGGCATACCGTGCTGCGATTCAATATTCGAAGGATGACGGCTATTTTACAAGGGACTATGACGGTAAAGACGACGTTAATAACGTAAAAGACTTTAATGGTCGATTAAAAGTTCGTTGGGTACCCGTTGATCAGTCATGGGATGTAATTGCAACTGTCGATGCCCAAAATCGTAAAAATGGCAATATGTCATTCGCTACACTAGACCAGATTAATCAAGATAGCCATAAAGTCTACTCCAACTTAGAGGGGCAAGCGAAAGCTGATATCTTGACTGGTTCAATTCGTGCAAATTATGCTGCAGATAATTTCGATTTTACGTCTATTACGGCTTATACCAAAGAGGATAAAGTTGATAATCAAGATTTAGACTTTACTCAAGTTGATAACCAAGAACTGTTTATTGATTCAGACTTCTCTCGCATGACACAAGAGTTCCGATTGAGTTCTGATCAAAATGATGCCGTTCGTTGGGTGAGTGGTCTGTACTTCTTTGATGAAACTGCCAAAAATGACATTGATATGCGTATGAAAAATGCCGGTATGTTTAATAAAACTAAAACAAAGTCAAAAGTAGGAAATTATGCTGTATTTGGCAATGTTAATTATCGATTCTCTGAAAAATGGGAAGCGATTGCTGGTTTACGTTATGACTATCAGAAAGTTCAGTTTGATTATCTTGACCTTTGGAATATGTATGCCCCAAGTTCAAATGGTTCAGATGAGGCTAGTTTTAATGAGTGGTTGCCTAAAGCTGGTCTAAATTACTACGCCACCCCCGACATTATGATGTTTGCGAGCATCGCGCGCGGTTATAAAAGTGGTGGGTTTAATATGCTAACCCCGCCAACTATTTCACCAAAGTATGATCCTGAATACACAATAAACTATGAATTAGGAATGAAGAGTGAATGGTTAGATAATCGTATTCGCTTTAATTCGTCAGTATTCTTGATCGATTGGAAAGATCAACAAGTTGAACAGCAGGCTTACCCTAAGTCCTTTACCCAAAATGCAGGGGGCACCGTTAGTAAGGGCGCTGAATTTGAGTTGTCATGGTTAATTCAGCCTGGTTTAACGACTTGGGTTAACGGTGGATTTAATGATGCAAGCTTTGATGATTTTGTTAGCAAGGATTACGACATGAATGGTGGCTTCGCCGGTCAACATGATTATAGCGGTAATCGCCCAGCCAACTCCCCTAAATATACTTATAGCCTAGGTGTGGATTATAACTTCTTAGAAAACTACTTTATTTACACTGATTATAACGTAACGGGTGATTTTTATTTCGATAGTGCTAACACGACTAAACAAGATGCTTATGGCGTTCTGAACTTAAGGGGTGGTTACACAAGTGATAATATTGACCTGATTCTTTGGGCGAAAAATGTATTAGATAAAGAATACCTGACACGTGCCTTCCCTATGGGGGATGGACCAAATGAAAAATGGTACGGCCGCTCTGGTGACCCAGCGACAATTGGTGCCACTGTCAATCTAAAATGGTAGTTCTCCAATAATATACTCCCCCTCTGTTTGAGGGGGATAACTACAAATTATTCGTGTAGGAAAAAAATAATGCAAGAAATTGTAGCTGGCTGGGTGCAGCAAAGGTTAATGCATAATTTTGAAAATAATGCATTAGAAATAGCACTGAATGATTGTACTGGTGAAAAACATCAGAGCTATAGTTATCAAGAACTATTTTATGAAGTGAGTAAAGTTGCTCGAAATATAAAATATTTTTCCGGGGAAAGAGCGTTATTATTATTACCAGGGGACTCAAGTTTTATTTTTTCGTACCTAGCCTGTCTGATGGTGGGGGTTACTGCGGTACCTGTCAATTTGCCTGGTGTTAAACGGTTACAGCGAGTTAAATCTAATATTGAGCATATCCTGGATGACTGTGAACCAAACCTCATTGTTGCTTTGTCAGCGACTAAAGGAGAAATTGAAAAATTTGGTTGGGATATAAACCGAGAAGTTGTATATCTGGATGAGTTATTCGGAGAGAAACAACCACTTTGTTGGAATGACCTGTGCCCACCCACAGGTCCCGTTATGTTGCAATATTCATCGGGCTCAACGGGAAGCCCAAAAGCGGTTTGCAACTATGATAAAAATATTTATCATCAATTCGACATTATGCTTCAAGTAGAACCAAGTCTACAGCATATCCACACCGCAAATTGGTTACCTTTTTATCATGATCTAGGCTTGTTCTACGGTCTTATGTTCCCTTTATTGTCTGGTGGTACGTGCAGTTTTATCCGGCCAAGTCAGTTTTCTGTAGAACCAGAAAAATGGTTAAACATGATAGAGCAGTACCAGGCCACAATTACCGCTGCGCCAGATTTTGCCTACCAACTGTGTGTTGATTCTATTTCAGATCTCCAAGCCAGTGAGCTGGACCTCTCATCTTTGAAGGTCGTGATGAATGCTGCTGAGCCAATTCGCGCTTCAACGATAAGGAGCTTTTCTCAAAAGTTCGAATCGTCAGGTTTCCAGTCATCTAGATTCTTACCTGCATATGGAATGGCAGAAGCCACGCTTATTGTGAGCCATAAACCTGCGAATACCTCTGCAGCAATGAAGACTTTTGATGTTGGCTGCCTTGCTGAAGGACATGCTGTTGAATCTATGTCGGGGCGCGAGTTAGTCAGTAGCGGTAGCCAGTTTAATTCTTGGCAAGTTGAGATTGTTGACCCTCATACCGGTGCTGCTTGTGAGTTGGGACAGGTTGGTGAAGTTTGGGTTCGCGGTAATAGCGTGGCAAAAGGCTACTGGAATAAAGCTTCGCTCACTCAACAAACGTTTAATGCATCGATAAATTCAAGTTGTGACGATGGGGAGTATCTGCGCACCGGAGATCTGGCATTTAAGTGGGGTGGTGAATTGTACATTTGCGGCCGCTTCAAAGATGTCATTATTGTTTCTGGTGAAAACCATATGCCTAACGACCTAGAATCTACGATTGAGAGCATGTGTGGTGACATCGAGGTTGGGGGGGCTTGCTTTGTTCAAGATATTGAGTCAGGTGAAATTCATGGGTTATGCGAAGTGCATCGCCATACAGAACAAAGACAACTAATAAAAATTTCAAAAACAATTAAGTCGCTTATCGCTAAAAATCATAATTTGTCAGTGAGTCAAGTTACCCTCATCGCAAGAGGTTGCTTACAAAAAACTTCTAGCGGTAAGATCCGTCGAAGCTTGATGCTATCAGAGCTCCAAGCACAAAAATTAAAGCCACTATACATATCGTCGCTACCAGCCACTCCCGCTTTCATTACTGACATTTCTGAATATTTGCGAAATTCCCTTGAAGCTATTGTCGGTATTGAGCTATTGGGTGATAAGCAAGGTTTCACTGATGTCGGACTGACAAGTTTGCTTGCGACACAGTGGTGCGCACAAATTTCGAGTCAGCTTGGTATCTCGATTTCACCTGTACAGTTATTTGCTTATCCAAATCTATCCGCTTTTAGTCAGTTTGTTCAACAGCAACACAGGCAGCAGTCCCCAAAAGAGTTGGTGGAGGCGTTTTCATCTCGGTCAACTGATATTGCGATTATTGCAATTAGCAGTCGTTTACCAAAGCAACAAAACGCAAGTTGGGTTGAGTACGCAGATTGGCTAATTAAAGGCGAATCAGCACTAGCGAGTGTGAGTGATGAGTTACGCACATTTTCTTTACCCATAGGTGCGGTTGATAACATAGACAAGTTTGATGCTAATTTCTTTGCTATGTCTTCTCGAGAAGCCTGCTTGCTCGATCCACAACAACGCTGGTTGATGGAGTCAAGTTGGCATCTTTTTGAACAAGCGGGTTGGTTACCTTCGAAATTAAAAGGGTTGTCATTAGGTATTTTTGTCGGCCAGGGAAGCCAAGATTATAGTGATCTGTTGGCTAATCAAAACGCTCCTGAGTTTTTAAAAAGTTATTTAATTACTGGCACGAGTCGTAGTGGTAGTTCGGGTCGACTTGCTAAATATTACGGTACAAGTGGCCCAGCTATTACTGTAGATACCGCTTGTTCATCATCTATCGTTGCCATTGATATGGCTGTCCAAAACATTCAATCAAAGCGTTGTGAATCTGCAATTGCTGGTGGTGTAAACCTTCTTCTCTCGTCTCAAATAGAGAGTGCTTTACAAAAAGCAGGTATGCTTTCTCCGAACGGGCGATGCGCTACTTTTAGTGCTGATGCTGATGGTTATGCTCGTGCTGAGGGTTTAGGGTTACTACTGCTAAAAGATTATGATGCAGCGATAAGAGATGGTGACCCTATTTTAGCGGTTATTGAGGCTACAGGTGTGGCACAAGACGGTGAGAGTAGTAGCTTGACGGCACCTAACCCACTTGCACAGCAAACACTGTTGAAAGAAGTACTAGCGCGCAGTGGAAGAACAGAAAATGATATTGATGCAATTGAAATGCATGGCACCGGCACACCGCTTGGCGACCCTATCGAATTAAGTGCTATTGATGGTGTTTATCAGAGTCGTATTCAACCGCTGCATTTGACTGCAGGCAAAGCGCAGTTTGGTCACCTAGAATCTGCTGCTGGTGTTGCGGGGGTGATTAGGGCGATTGCTCAAATGCGTGCACAAACTGTTTTCCCTCACCCAACGTTTAAATCGTTTAATCCTGAGTTACGGCCTTGGATTGAACGTTATATTTTTGAGAACGACGTTCGTCCAATACCGTTAAGACGCATGGGGGTTAGTTCCTTTAGTTTTACTGGGACTTTGGGTCACATTATTATTCGTAATCATCAAGATGTGACGGACAAATCTGAGTATGTACTACCACAGATAGGGTTCCTTCCCTTAACAGCAAGTCATATTGATAGTCTTAGCCAATTGGCTAAAGCTTGGATTCAAACTATAGAATCACACCGTCACAATGCTGTTGAGCTATTCCATGCTTGGAGAGATAAACGCGAGCATCACTTACCAATCCGGCGATGTGTTCCATTTACAGATATCGAAGACTTACTATGTAAATTAAAACAAATTGCCGTAGGTCAATCTTTCGTTCCGTCGGCATTACCAGCCGAACTTGAACAATGGTGCAATGGTGCTGATTATGACTGGTCGCACTTTAGTGAGAAAGTGACTTATCCAACCGAAATTTTATTGGCTTTACCGCTATACCCATTTAAACGAGAGCAATACTGGGTTGAACGGCAAAATACAGGTAGCAAAAATAATATAGAGGAAGCCACTTTACCCACGAAATCAATCATTGATCATCAAGCATTCTTAACTGAATGGCTGAGCGATGTGCTACTTATCGAGCCAGGAGAAATAGGCTTAGACGCTGATTTGATTAACTTAGGCTTGGATTCATTGCAGATGATGGATCTTGTTGATGAAGCGAAAAAGCACAATGTTGTGTTTGAACTTGTTCGGATGTACGAAGCGCCAACTTTAGCTGCGTGGTCTGCATTATGGCAATCATCAGTAAGTTGTGACCAAGTTGCTGAAAAATATCTAGATGCTAAAAAAGAACAAGATACTGAAACAGTATTAACTCACCCTTTCGAGTTGACTAGTGTTCAACAAGCGTATTGGCAAGGTAGGAACAGCACACAAACTCTTGGTGGGGTTGCATGCCAGGTCTACTTAGAGCTTGATAGTGAATGGATCGATGGTGACAAACTTCGTTTAGCGCTTGATCGCCTATATGCCCGTCATAGCATGTTACGAATGAGGATGAATAGCGATGGTCTTGGCTATATTACAGCGAATGCTCCAACGCAAATCCATGAATATGATTGGAGAACTCTTGACTGTGAATTGGCAACAAGTAAACAGGCAGGTCTGAGGCGTAATTTAGAAGCGCAGATTCTGGATTTAGAAAATGAATCTGGCTTGGCAATTAATTTAAGTCATAGTCCGCGAGGTAGTCGTCTTCACTTCAATATTGATATGGTTGTTGCTGATGCATTAAGCATTCAAATCCTGCTTGATGATCTAGCTCAGTTCTATCTCGATGATAATTGTGAACAACTTGCGCAACCAACCCTGCATTTCCCTCAATATCTATCAGCAATACGTGAGCAAGCGCATGTAGAGGCTGATCGTCAATATTGGCTAGCACAACTGCCTAGCTTGCCTTCGGCGCCGCAATTACCGTTGGCAAAACGACCGGAAGAAATCAAACAACCCGTGTTTGTTCACCGCGAATGGCGTTTAGCTGCCGATAAATGGCGAGCATTACAGCAAGCATGCCGTCAACACCGTATTACACCCTCAATGATGTTGGCGAGTTGTTATGCGGAGACCTTAAGAGGCTGGAGTGATAATAAGGATTTTTGTTTAAATCTTACGATTTTCAACCGACGTCATACTGCCATGGATGTGTCGGGTGTTGTTGCTGATTTTACTACGCTGATGCTATTAGCATGCCGTGATGGAGAAGCATCCAATATCTTAGATAATGCAAGTGCATTGAATCGCCAATTTATGGCGAATCTTGACCATAGTGATTTCGATGCAATTCGCTTGTTAAGAGAGCTTTCCAAGCAGAGAGGCTCTCAAGTTGCCATGCCGATAGTTTTCACTAGTAACCTAGGTAATGACTTCCTTGGCGATAGTTGTCTGGGTGAGATGAATTATGTCATCTCTCAGACGCCTCAGGTTTGGATTGACTGCCAGGTAATGGAGAGAAAAGGGGAGTTGATAATAAGTTGGGATACAGTCGATGATTTATTCCCAGCCAATATGGTCGATCAGATGTTTGCTAGCATGGGGAGGCTAATCACTGAAATATCGCAGCGACCTAACATGCTGAAACAAACGGTGCCCGCGTTTTTAACCGAAGAAGCAAGAAAAGATCGTGCTTCGAGAAACAGCAGTGACGTGATTTCGTACGCCCCTCGCACTCTCCATCAGCGATTCTTTGAATTGGCAGAGGCGCAACCTGATGCCATTGCGGTTATTGAAAATAAAGCGTCGATGTCTTATCGCCAGTTGTCAGAAAGTGCTGGTGAACTTGCCTATCGTCTCAAGCAAGAAGGTGTACTGTCTGGGGATCGTGTGGCGATTTTATTGCCAAAGGGAGCATCACAAGTTGTCGCGGTGTTGGCAATACACTTATTGGGCGCTAGTTATGTCCCCCTCGATATTGAGCAACCAGTCGCTCGGTTGAATCAAATTATTGAGCAAGCAGCAATTAAAATCGTTGTAATAAATCAGGATGCTGTGGAGGCAATTACCAACCAAGAAGCAATGGCTGGTTGGTCATTGCTCGATATTGATGAACGTGGGCAAGAGCACATCATAGCAACACAAATTGCTTCGGTATCACCACACGATGTTGCTTATATTATTTATACCTCTGGCTCTACCGGTATTCCTAAAGGCGTTATTACTACCCATCAAGCAGCGGCCAATACTATTGATGATATTAATCAACGCTATCAGTTGGTTAGTGACTGTCGAACATTTGCTTTATCGGCACTGAACTTTGATTTATCTGTCTTTGATATTTTTGGACCACTTTCTGTAGGGGGCTGCGTTGTTGTTCCTCAACAGTCAGAACGAAAAGAAGCAAAAGTGTGGATTTCATTGATTCATGAATATCAAATTACGATATGGAATAGTGTGCCTGCACTGTTCGAAATGTTGTTAATTGCAGCTGAAAATGACACTCGTCAATTGCCAAGCTCGATGACAAATGTTCTGTTGTCAGGTGACTGGGTTGGTTTGGATTTACAACCAAGATTAAATGCTTTGAACCCATCAATTCAATTGACGGCATTAGGAGGGGCAACAGAAGCTGCGATTTGGTCTAATGCTTTTGATGTCAACTACGTAGAGACGGATTGGACAAGCATTCCATACGGTTATTCATTGAGTAATCAAAGTTACCGAGTGATGGATGCCTTGGGCCGAGATTGTCCTGATTGGGTGATTGGTGAGCTCTGGATTGGTGGTCAGGGGGTTGCAGAGGGGTACTTTGCTGACCCTGAAAGAACAGCAGCACAATTTATTTTCCATGATGGGCAACAGTATTACCGAACTGGTGATATGGGACGTTTTTGGTCTAACGGGATCGTTGAGTTTATTGGGCGACGAGATAACCAGGTCAAACTTAATGGCTTTAGGATTGAACTTGGGGACGTTGAGCATGCGGCAGAGCAATTTTCTGGGGTACAAAAAGCGATAGCGCTATTGCTAGATAAACCACAGAAACATATTCAACTTTTTGTTTCTAAACAGCAAGGTGAGGTTAGTGCTCTTCAAACAGAGTATGAAGCTGATATGACGCTGCTTGATACAAAGGTATCGCAACCCACACTACAAAAGTCTGTCGATCACACCGCTATTGAGAAAGCAATGGCAACGCATGTTATGCGTTTGGTGCTCGATAAGATGGTGATAGCAAATAACGTTAAACCGGGTGCGTCATTGACGCTGGATGAGTGGCTATGTAGTTTGCATATTACACCTCGTTTTCAAGCTGTATTTGAAAGCTGGTTGCATGTTCTCGTTGAAACAAAGCAATGGTCAGCTGAGCGGGGATACTGGCGTCAAGAGCAAGAAGTCGTTAGTCCAATGGTTGCCTACCAAAAGAAGGTAGCGCATATGCCTGCTCATGCTTCAATCTTATCGGCATTAGAAAATAAGGTTGATTGGTATGTTGATTTGATGCAGGGCGAGGTGAGTGAAATTACGCTTATTGATGACCCGGTGTTGACACCTGAAGCGTTAGCATTAATCCACCCTGATTTTTCATCAACGGAACAATATATTGTTGAAACAATAGTCTTACTTTCTAAGCAATTGGGTCGAGCTGTAAACGTTGTCGAACTCAATGGTAGAACGGGTCATTTAGCATCACATATATTGAATCAATGTGACGCTAGCCAGGTAAGTTACTGCGTAGCTGAACAAGCTAAGTCGGTTCTTGATCAAGCGACATTCCGATTAGCGGGCTATGGGGATCATGCTTTTGCTTGTGCATTAAGCGACGTTGAAAGGCATCACGCTGATTTGGTGATCAGTAACAATGCACTCCATCGTTTTAATGATGTGAATGAAGGGATTAACCTAATGTCCTCACTTATCGCACCAAGTGGTCATTTTGTTGCGATAGAGACGCAAGCGCTGAGCCCTCTTGCATTATTAACGGTGACATTAATGCAGCCAGAAGCGTTAATGAGAAGCGTAGATCAAAGCCCTTATCATGATTGTCGCCGAGGGGGGGCTTCACCTCTACTTGATGCCCAACAATGGCAAACTAGTTTGCAAACTTCATCACTAAGCATGAATGTCTTGCCTGCAGTAAATAAAGCGAACTTATTAGTGATGACGGGGCGCCAGGCTGAAACCCTTGCTGTGTCTGATACCTCTCAACTGGCTGACTGGTTAGCATTACAGCTACCCAATTATATGTTGCCTCAACACATTGTCGTTTGTTCAACAATGCCTTTAACAAACAATGGCAAAATTGACCGTACTCAACTGCGCTTATCAGCTGCCAATATTGCTATGGTTACTCATGAAGATAAACAAGATTGTGTAACCGACAATGAAAAGTATGTTGCAGAGGTTTGGGCGCAAGTTCTTGGTGTAACACCATCACGTACAGATAATTTTTTCCTGTTAGGAGGCGATAGTCTTCATGCAACAAGAATTACGGCGGCATTGGGCGAGGTTGGCTTTAATAGTGTGAAGTTGTCCGATGTCTTTTCACTTCCTTTGTTGAGTGACTTTGCTCGCCATTTAGAATTTGATGCAGGTGAAATTTCATCACAAATCACGTTAGTGCATAACGAGAATGAACGTTATCAACCATTTGTGCTGACTGATGTTCAACAAGCCTACATTATGGGGCGAAACGAAGGCTTTGTGATGGGCGGTGTTGGCACACATTTCTATTCTGAATTTGAAGCTGATGGCTTTGATGTGACGCGTCTAGAGCAAGCGCTTATGCGTTTAATTGAGCGTCATGACACCCTTCGTATTGTGTTTGATGATCAAGGGCAACAAGTTTGTATTCCGTCAGCGCTTTACTGTCCGATGGAAATGGTCTCTTGTACTGAAAAGCAATGGGAAGAAGTTGTTACTCATCAACGTGAGGTACTATCTCATCGAGTGTTAAATCCTCAGGTATGGCCGCTTTTCCACCTTACACTCATTGAGTCTGAATGTGGGAAAAAACGGCTATGTATCGGCTTAGACAATGTCATTCTTGATGGTCTTAGCATGCGGATTTTCTTTGCTGAGCTTGGAATTTTATATCGTGATTTGGAAGCCGACTTGCCAGAGTTGGGGATTACGTTCCGTGATTATCAACAGCAAGTTTATCTGCAAGAAGAACATGAATCCCAAACATTAGCGAAGAGTTATTGGTTAAGCAGACTGCCTAGTTTACCGGAGGCTCCGCGTCTGCCGTTAAGCATGGAGCCAAATCAATTAGAGAAGCCACGCTTCGTTCGACGCCAATCCTGCTTGTCTAAAGAATTATGGAGCCGTTTAACAGAGAAAGCACGAGAGTGTGCGATCACGCCGTCTTGTTTGTTGCTTAACTGTTATGCGCAAGTATTGGCAAAATGGTCCGAATCCTCATCGCATTGCATCAATGTTACTTTGTTTGATCGCAAGCCTGTCCATGACAATATTCAGCACATTATGGGGGATTTCACCTCACTCTTGTTACTCGAGACAAATCAAATTGCAGGTGAAAGTTGGTTGCAAAGTGCTGAGCGTTTGCAACAGCAGTTATGGCAAGACTTGGAGTACGCCGATGTTTCTGCTGTTTGGGTGATACGTGAGTTAGCCAAGTTAAAAGAAGTGACTGATTTGAGTATGCCTGTGGTGTTCACTAGTGCACTAGGTGCGGACACTAGCCTTGATGAGTCTTCTGAGTTAGGCATTACCCGATCTGTATGGGGCGTATCTCAAACACCTCAAGTTTGGATTGACCATCAAGTATTTGAGCAAGATGGAGAATTACACTTTAACTGGGATGTTGTCGAGGCGTTGTTCCCTGACGGCGTAATTGATGCAATGTTTAATGCATATTGCCAATTATTGGAGCAACTTGCTGACTGTGATTGGTCACAGCCATCGCCAATAGCGTTACCTGCATCACAGCGAGAAGTTCGCACTCTTGTTAACAGCACTCAGGACGTGGTGCCTCTGCGAGCAATGCACATTAGTGTGTATGAAAAAATGCAAGCAACACCTGAGGCGACGGCGATTGTCGCTAATGGTCAGCGCTATAAGTATCGAGATCTGCATATAAAAGTGAGTCAGGCAGCGTACCAGTTGCAAAAACATGGAATTGCTAAAGGTGATTGCGTTGGTGTCATGTTGCCGCGCTCTATCGAGCAGATTGCTTCTGTCCTTGCAATTCAGTGGATTGGAGCGGCTTATGTACCATTAGCAACTGATTGGCCAAAAGCTCGGGTTGAGTCTGTATTGGCGCAAGCATGCATCAAGTTCGTGATTTGTGACCGTAACGAGTTGTTTGAGAATGGTGGCCAAGGGATCAATGTTGAAAGCTTGCTGGCTTCTGAAGAAGCTTTGGTTGAGCCCCTTCAGAGCACGCTTGATGAGTTGGCTTATGTGATCTTCACCTCAGGCAGTACAGGAACACCGAAAGGGGTTGCGATCACTCATGGCGCGGCCATGAATACCATTGAAGCGATCAATCGCCAGCACAATGTAACTGCAGATGACAGTGTCTTAGCGTTATCAGCCTTGTACTTCGACCTATCAGTATATGACATTTTTGGCTTGCTGTCTGTTGGCGGGAAATTAGTGCTTATCAACGATGAGCAAACCAGAGACGTTGGCGTTTGGTTAGAGTTGGTTCAGCAGCATCAAATTACCTTGTGGAATACCGTACCAGCATTGTTAGAAATGCTTTTGATGGGGAATGAGTCACAGGCTGAATGTCAGCTATTGACCTCATTGCGCTGCGTTATGTTGTCAGGTGATTGGATCAATCTGGAATTACCTGAACGCTTACGTCGTAACAGTTGTCTTGCCAAATTCGTGGCGATGGGAGGTGCGACTGAAGCTGCAATTTGGTCGAACTATTGTGTTGTTCAGCAAGTTGAAAAGCAATGGCGTTCAATTCCTTATGGTAAGCCTTTACCAAATCAATGTTTTAGAGTTGCAAGTGATATTGGTGATGACTGCCCTGATTGGGTTGCCGGTGAACTATGGATTGGGGGAGATGGTGTCGCCCAAGGTTACATTGGTAATGAGGAATTAACTCAGCAGCAGTTCTGTGAACATCAATCACAATGTTGGTATCGAACCGGTGATATAGGGCGCTACTGGCCTGATGGAACTATAGAGTTCCTTGGGCGTCGTGACCACCAGGTTAAAGTGGCAGGGCTGCGTATTGAACTCGGTGAAATAGTGAAAGCACTTAAGTCATGCGCTGGAGTGAAAGATGCGATTGTATTGATTGAGCATCATGATTCTCGTCCTAAGATTCATGCTTATTTGTTGTCGAATATGGCCGTCGAACTGTCGATTATTCAGCCGCAATTATTAAATTATTTACCAAGTTACTCTATGCCTGATGGCTACGCCGTACTTCAAGAATGGCCACTCACAGCTAACGGTAAAGTCGATCGAAATGTATTAAAAACCTTGGAGCTTTCAATTTCTAATGAGAGTGAGTTTGTTGCACCAAGTACAGATGAAGAGATTGTTCTGACTCAAGCAATGCAACAAGTTCTTGGTATTAATACGCCAATTAGCGCGAGCGATAACTTCTTTGCCTTAGGCGGAGATTCATTTGTTGCGATTCAGCTAGCCAGCTTACTCCAACAACAGCACGGCATTACTTTGCCACTTCACGCTGTGTTTAATTTACAAACGATTTCACGTATTGCACTTGCTCTTGAAACCTCAGAAAAAGAGAGCAACGAGGTTGATTTTGAGGAAGGAACCTTATGAAAAAAGGAACAACATTAATGTCACCATTAGCGTTACTGCAACAGTTAGAAGCTAAGAAAGCCGAGTTTTGGCTTGAAGCTGACGCCTTGAAGTTCAGAGCTCCTCAAGGCGTGATGACCAAAGAGGTTGTTGAGCAGCTGAAAGCAGTAAAAAGTGAATTAATAACAATACTAAAAGATCGTGAATTGGGCGCTGTTCTTTGTCCTAGTACGAAAGATAAATATGAGGTTTTTCCGGTAAATGATGTACAGGCCGCTTATCTTATTGGACGGCAAAATGTGTTTGAGTTCGGTGGCACAGGCTGCCACGGTTACTTTGAGCTCGAATTTGCACATCTTGATGCTGAGAAGCTAAACCAAGCTTGGAATAAGCTCATTAAACGCCATGAGATGTTGCGAGCTATAGTCTTTTCTAATGGTACTCAGCAAATACTATCACAAGTACCTGAGTATAAGATTGAATGTGATTTGCAAACTGATACGAGGTTAACGTATCGGGCAAACATGTCCCATCGCGTTTATGACACTGAAGCATGGCCTCTGTTTGACTTAAAAGTAAGCGAGTCGGAAGGTAAATCATACCTGCATTTTAGTATTGACCTATTGATTGCAGACTTTATGAGTATTCAGGTGATTTTGTCTGAGTTGATTCATTTTTATCATGAGTCTGAATTGGTGCTAGCGCCTATTAGCTTATCGTTCAAAGATGTCATGGAGTTTGAAAAGCGACAGAAGCTGACAGACAAATATGCGCAAGCGAGACAATACTGGCAAGACCGAGTGCCTCATTTGCCAATGGCACCAGAGTTATCACTCCTCGCTGATATTAATGATGGTTTGACGTCGGAAGTTAAGAAAGAAACACCGCATTTCACTCGCCATGAAATGCAATTAGCGCCAAAGCAATGGGCTGAACTCGAAAGTCAATGTAATCATCAAGGGGTTAGTCCTTCATCGCTATTACTGACGCTCTTTAGTGAAGTGTTAGCTAAGTGGTCTAAATCAAAACATTTTTGCTTGAACATGACGGTAATGAATCGTGAACCGATCCATCCAGATTTACTCAACATGGTGGGGGATTTCACGAGTGTCAACTTGCTGGAAGTGAATCTTACGGAGTCACGAACCTTATTAGCACAAGTGAAAGAGCAGCAGAATCAATTGTGGCAAGACTTAGAGTATAAAGCGTTTAGTGGCGTTGAGGTTATGCGTGAAATAGCCCGACAACGTGGTGCTGATTATGCTCGCATGCCAATAGTCTTCACGAGTGCATTAGTCGGTAGTAATAGAGAGCAAGTTTCAGAGACCAAATCTCAGTACGAGATGGGGATGGAGGTTGCATATGGTATTAGTCAAACGCCTCAAGTTTGGATTGATTGCCAACTTATGAATCGAGACCGCAGTTTGTACATCAATTGGGATGTACTTGACGGCATATTCCCTGACTCAATGATCGAGTCAATGTTTACATGTTTTGAAGGTGCGATTGAACAAGTCATTGCTGGTGGACTTCAGCAGTGGGATCAAGCTACTCGCCTTGCTTTACCGAATAAACAACAACAGGTTCGCGAACAGGTGAATAATACGATTAAACCTGTTGCTGAATCTATGTTGCATCAACTGGTGTTAGAGCAAGCAGTGTTAACGCCTGATGCGACAGCACTGGTTACGCCCGAACAAACAGTGACATACGATGAGCTGATCGTTCGTTCAAAGTCACTGGCGAGCAAGTTACCAAAGGGAGCTCGTATTGCGATTGCGATTGATAAAAGTGTTGAACAAGTTGTTTCAACATTAGCAACGTTATTAGCTGATGGGGTGTATTTACCGCTTGACGTTAGTCAGCCGGTTTCTCGTATGAAGCAAATTCTGTTTGATGCTGATGTAGAGTTGGTGTTGACGCGCTCAAATGAACTTGCCCAACAGCTAGCAGACGATGGGTTTGAGGCCGTCAATATTTGTAATGCGCAAGCGCTACAAGGTCGTGTTCATAACATTGGTAGTACAGAGATAACTCAGTCATTTGAACGACTGGCTTACATTATTTATACCTCTGGTAGTACAGGAAGCCCCAAAGGTGTCATGGTAAGTCATCAAGCGGCTGTGAATACTGTGGTCGATATCAATCGTCGCTTTGACATTACAGCAAGCGATGTGGTGTTTGGATTGGCTAAACTAAGTTTTGATCTCTCAGTTTATGACATCTTTGGTACCTTAGCTTGTGGTGCTACATTGGTGCTACCTTGCGAGAAAAATATTCAAAACCCAGCAGAATGGACTCGTCAAATTCGAGAACATAACGTCAGTGTTTGGAACTCTGTACCTGCGCAGATGACAATGTTAACGCGATATTTAGCCGACGAATCATTACCTACACTGGATAGTATTAAATGCGTAATGATGTCTGGTGATTGGATTCCGGTCGCATTAGCTAAAGCGATTGCTACCTTGATGCCTGCCGCCCGACTATACAGCTTAGGTGGCGCGACAGAGGCCGCTATTTGGTCTATTTATTTCCCAATTGATCCTACTTTTGATTATTACACTTCTATTCCTTACGGTACTCCGTTATCAAATCAGATGTTTGCTGTACTGGATGACAAAGGTATGGCCTGCCCTGACTGGGTTGCTGGTGAACTGTGTATTGGCGGTAGCGGGGTAGCGCTCGGGTACTGGCAAGATGAAGAGAAAACGGCTGCCCATTTCTTCCAAGATGCAAATACTGGAACATCTTGGTATCGAACGGGTGACCGAGGTTATTACCGAGATGATGGTGTGATCGTGTTTGTTGGTCGTGATGACAACCAAGTAAAAGTACGAGGATATCGAGTTGAGCTTGGTGAAATAGAATCAGCGCTTGAGCGTCAATCATCAGTATCTCAAGCTGTCGTCTTAGCGCGAGGAGATAAGCATAATTATCACCTTCAAGCTTACATTGAGCCGGCTATTTACCAAAATGATGCAAAAAGTACTTTGTTCTCGCATCAATTTGCAGAGACGGAAACCGAGTTAACTTTGACGGCAGAAGCTATTAGGCAAACAGTGCCAGAGAAGTCGGTAACAGACTTTGTTTATTATTTAGATAGAGTCGCTTTGCTCCATATGGTTCAAGCATTGCAATCAAGTGGAGGATTAGGTGAAGGTCAACAGAAAAACATCGATGACATGATTGCTGATGGTAATTATGCGCCTCGTCATAAACAATTATTAAGTCGATGGCTAAAAGTGCTTATTGAAAATCAGCTAGCACGACATGATGGAGAAACATACGCTTTACTACAGCAAGTGAGCGAAGATGATATCTCGTTATGTTGGAAAAGATGTTACGAAGCACTGGAGTGTTTGGATGGTGATAAAGGCTTAGTTAACTACCTTGAGCGAAGTAGTCAATGTTTGCCTGAGTTACTGCGAGATAAGGCCGATCCTCTCGATTTGTTGTTTCCTGATGGCAAGTTAGATGTCGCGACATCAACTTACCAAAATAACTTGATCAGCAAAATGATGAATAAAATGTTGATCACAGCGGCGTTAAGTAAAGTAAAGCATTTAGCTGAACGTGCTCAGCCAATTCGTATCCTAGAGATTGGTGCTGGTGTTGGTGGTACAAGTAACGAGCTTATTCCGGCTCTAGCAGCACATAATGTCGAGTATACCTTTACTGATGTTTCATCATTTTTCCTCAATGAAGCTAAGCTTCGTTACCAAGGTTATGATTTTGTTGATTATCGCTTATACGATTTCAATCAACCTGCGTTAGAGCAAGGTTTTGATTGCGGTCAGTATGATCTGGTTGTTTCTTCTAATGTGTTACATAACGCAGTTGTTGCACGTGAAGGGTTAAATCACTTACGTGAGTTAATGAAGCCAGGGGCTTGGTTACTTGTAATTGAGGCGACAAGAGATAATTACCAACTTATGACTTCAATGGAATTCAAACATGGCTTGACCGCTCATAATGATGAGCGTTTAGCATTAAATTCTCCATTTATGCCTCAGGAACGTTGGTTAAACGCAATGTCGGATGTAGGGGCTGAGCAGTTATTTGCATTCCCTAATAATCAAGAAGCCTTATATCAATTAGGTCAAAGTTTTATGCTGGCCCAATTCAATGGTCAGAAGCATGAATGTGATAAGACTGAAATCTTAGAACAGCTTAGTAAAGAGTTACCTAGTTATATGGTACCTGCACAATTGGCTGTCTTAGACCGTTTTCCGCTTACAAATAACGGTAAAATAGATAGAAAGGCGTTACCTGAAATTATAGGCCATCAAGAGACTCTACAAAACGAGGTATCAGAAGACCTTGATCAACTTGAGACGTTATTACTATCGTCATGTCGGGATGTGATTGGTAACCCTAATATGGGGCCAAATGATGATTTCTTTGGTGCGGGTGGTGACTCATTATTGATAACGCAGTGGGTGAGTAGGATCCGCCAAGAATTAGGTGAAGAATTTGTTCCCTGGGAAGGGACACTTCGCCAGGTATTGCAAACCCCCACTATTAAAGAGCTTGCGATCTTCTTACGAAAACAAACGCCAATTCAGCAGCACTGCAGTGCGATTGAAGATAGTTCAACGGCTTTGCAACGTATTAAAGAAGGTGACGGCGCACCTATCATTATTCTTCATGATGGTAGCGGCACTGTGATGCCTTGCTTAGCACTCGTAGAGCACCTTACAGCGCCAGTTTATGGCATTAGTGTTCAAGATAGACAGCAATATTTAACTATTCCAAGTGAACATTTGATCGTTGAATTAGCTGATCAATACAAAGCCTTGTTGGAAGATAATTTTGACTTGTCTAAATGCCATCTTTTTGGTTTTTGTATGGGGGGGTTAATTGCTTTTGAGCTGGCAAGACAAGCGATGGAATGTGGCTCTCCGTTCGCATCATTGACGATCGCAAGTAGTTATCAAATTCCGTACAAAGTAAATGACCCTATGATGACGGATGTCGCTCTTGCTAAAGAACTGAATGTACCAAACCCTTGGAGCGGTATTGATTTACTTCAGCTTGAGCAAACTTATTTGGCTTTATTAGCCACTAAGCCTAATCAAATTAATATTGAAGATGTAGTGGCTAAAGCTAAACAGCTCGGCTTTGATAAGCTCTCACTAAATTATGCGAGTTACGCAAAAGCAAATGAAGCACAGCGTATCGCTTATTTCCAAACAGTACTTGATATCCAATCAAATCAACAAACGGCAAAAGTAGGAGATATTTCTCAGCTCTATCCAGTGTTCCATCACAGTTTGCAGGCTGTGACTCATTATGAACCATCTTTTTATAGTGGTGATTTCACTTTCGCTTGTCAGCAAGATGAAACTTATTTACTGCCCACGCTTAAAGCCGATATGCATGACTTTTGGCAGCAATATAGTGTTGGTGACATTGATGTTATTTCGCTTGAAGGTGATCACTTCACCTGTATGCAATCATCTCAAGTTTTACCTCTAGCTAAGCACTTAAACACAGTTGCTATGCAAGGAGGAAAGCATGAATAGAGTCGCCATCTTCGGAGCTTGTGGTGAAGTGGGACAACATATTGACCAAGCGCTTTGTGCGCTTGGTTATCAAGTTACTCGAATAGGACGACAGCCACGTCCTGACTTAACACATTATAGGATTGTTGATTTGTATGATCAGAAGGAGGTGGCAGCTGTTTGCCATCATCATGATTTGATCATAAATGCAGCAGGGCCTGCGTCGGCGATTCGAGACAATATAGCTCGCGTTGCAATAGACACTCATACCTTATATGTCGATGTGGGGGGGGAGCAGGATGTTTTCGGTCACGTTCAGCAGCAGTTGCAGGGGCGAGACTTACCAGTTAGCTGTGTTTTTGGAGCGGGTTTTGTTCCCGGTTTTACCTCGTTGCTTCCTTTTATTGCCAAAGAAAAGCTACAAGAACTGTACAGTATCGAGCTTTATGTAGGGGGTATTGAAGCATTTACATCAACGTCTGCGATAGATTTTATTGCAAGCTTAGGGGGTAATGATGCTTTAAGCGGGGTGGTAATTAGAGATGATATAAAGGTGAGAGAGGGGACAAGAGAGGGGTATCAACCACTACCTGAGGGAAAAGAATTTACCGCATTACCTTATTTGAGTGCTGAGCATCAACGCGTCGCTAACACACTTTCAATATCTAACTTCGCGGCCTTTAATTTAGTCGCTGATCGACAGTTATTAATGTCAGCAAATGAAAGTGCTAAGGAGCAAAATGCAGCGTTAGTTAGTCTGAGTCAATCCATGGTTCAGAAGCATGGTACTCAGCAATATTGCGTAATGGATGTGCAAGGTTGGATTGCTCAACAGCCAGTTAATTTAACGCTTCGTTGTAAGTTTAATGATGGCTATCGAATGACGGGACTGGTCGCCGCTTTTACTGCGCACCAATTGTTAACGCAATCATCATCTCATTTAAATAATGGGGTGTTTTGGCTTTCTGAAATAGTTGAAACAGGTCATTTAATCTCGTTTTTGCACGAACAAAATATGTTTAGTCATTGGGACCTCTCGATTGAGCCTAATTATGAATTAGCGTTTGAAGAGGGAGCTTTGTGATGAAAACATATCGTGTTGTTGTATGTGGAACGCTTTTTGGTCAGGTATACCTTTCCGCATTTAAACGCCAATTCCCAGGATTTGAACTTGCTGGAATTTTAGCAAGAGGAAGTGAACGCTCGTTAACAATAGCTAAGGAGTATGGTGTGCCTTTATATCGTGAGGTGTCAGAATTACCTCAAGATATTGATATTGCATGTGTTGTTGTTCGTTCTGCAATTGTAGGGGGGGCTGGGTCACAACTTGCCCGCGCATTATTAGAAAAAGGCATACATGTTCTGCAAGAGCATCCCGTTTATGAAAAAGATGTCGTGGAATGCTTAAAGTTAGCGAGGAAAAATGGATGTCATTACCAAATTAATACTCATTATCCTAATGTGCCAGCTGTTCGCCACTTTGTTGAGTACTTAAAGAAAGCGCGTGAAACTCAGCAGCCTTGCTTTATTGAAGCGACCTGTGGAGTACAAGTGATTTGCGGCTTGCTCGATATGTTGGGACAGGCATTAGGAGGGGTTACGCCATTTGAGTTCCATTCTAATGTTGATTGGTCTGAGGTGAGAAAATTAAAGTCGGAGCTATTACCGCCTTATCAAGTAATTCACGGTGTTTTTGCTGGGATTCCGCTCATCTTGAAGATTCAGAACCAGTTGGATCCAGGCGACCCTGATAACCATTTCCACATTATGCATCGCATTACTGTGGGGTTACCGAGTGGCAATTTGGTGTTAGTTAACACACATGGCCCAGTGCTATGGAATAGAGCTTTTCAT
This sequence comes from Vibrio sp. HI00D65, assembly GCF_001635455.1. GTDB lineage: Bacteria > Pseudomonadota > Gammaproteobacteria > Enterobacterales > Vibrionaceae > Vibrio. Next base: position 79,895 of record NZ_LWEH01000001.1, on the reverse strand, counting down.
ATACCTCGAACCCCTGAGGAAAATGGGATGAGAGAGTTGCTCGATAAACAACAAGCGCCAGAGTTTTATCAGCCCGCTTCTTGCGAGTTTCTATACAAAGAAATGCCAAGCTTAGAAGAAATTATTGACGAACACTGGCCAGAGGCAATCAGAACAGCATTACATAGCATGGTAAGTAATATTGAATCACCAACCCCTGCATCAGCACAGTTCTTACTAGGACAAGCATCAGTATGGCGATCTTTAATGGGGTGCATTGGGAATCCTGAAGTCATTTCGGCGCAAGAGCCAATGTTAACGAGCCCTTCTATTGAAGGTTGGTTGGTTGAATATCATCAGGAGAGTGAAAATGCATAAGCAATTGAAACTCATCAAACCAGGCACACGTAGGCAGCTAATCTGTTTTCACTTTGCTGGAGGGAATGCGGAATATTTCATGCCGTGGCGTGACCATATTGATGAGCATACCGCTGTGTATGCAGTGCAACTCTCAGGTCGTGGTCATCGACTATCAGAAAAACTCAAGACTTGCTTACATCAGTGTGCTGATGAGGTTGCGCAAAGTTTATCTTTTTTGCCTCATCGCCCCACCTCCTTTTTTGGGCACAGTATGGGCGCCGCTTTGGCGTTTGAAACCGCAATACGCTGGGAGCAGCAGGGGCGTAAATTGGCGCATTTCTTTGCTTCAGGACGAATTCCACCGCATAAAAGTAGAGGGACCAACTACCATAAGCAAAGTGATGATGCTTTGGTTAACAAAATCATGGGGTTGGGGGGAACATCAGAGGTTGTGTTTGATAACCCAGCCCTTAGAAAGTTAATGCTACCCATTATTCGTGCTGATTTTGAGGCAATAGAAAGCTATCAACGAGACTCTTTACCAACACTTTCTTGTCCTCTTAGTGCTTTGCTGGGTGAGGGAGATACAGAAGTAACAGAAAGTGAAATTCTAGATTGGTCATTAGCAACTACGGGGGAGTTTGATTTTCAGCGTTTCTCTGGTGGGCATTTTTACCTTAATAACCTCTGCCCTACATTGTTTGACTACCTTAAAAATAAAATGTCTTAGTTCTTTATTGGGGGCGTAAGGTGAAATTTTACGCTTTTGTTTTTTATTTCTTTATATAGGCAAAAAAATGAAAGGAACGCCGTTTTCTTGGTTAATTCAATTGGTTGCAAACCAACGCCGTAAGCTTTTATCGTCTATGGTATTAGCCGTTGTTTATTCTTTACTTACGGTAGTACCATATTTTATTATTTATCATTTGGTTGATGGATTTATCAATGATGCTATTGCTGACTCCTATATTGTCTGGCAATTAGTTTTACTTGCTACGATTGCATTAGTGATGAAAATGCTGTTGCAACTAGCATCTGGATTATTGTCGCACAAAGCCGCTTTTCAACTATTATTTGAAATACGCCAACAAATTATTGATAGCGTAGGGCAGTTATCATTAGGTGAAAGTAATAAACAAGCTGCGGCATCAATGAAAAAAATTATTTCAGATGATGTCGACAGAATTGAGACTTTTATTGCCCATCATTTACCAGATATGGCTGCTGCGATTGTGAGCCCTTTAGTTGCTTCACTGCTCTTGTTATATATCGATTGGCGATTGGCACTTATAGCTCTCTTACCTTTACCTATCGCTTTGGTTTTACAAGCTCTTATGTTCAAAGGCTTCAACGTTAGAGTAGATGAGTACCATAAAGTCGTTTCCAATTTGCATATTAGTGTTGTCGATTTTGTAGCATCTATACCTGTAGTAAAAGCGTTTAACATGACGGTCGATTCGCATCAAAAATATCGAGATGCAGTGAATGAGCATCATAAACTGGTGACGAATTGGTTGTTAGATACAAAAACGCCAGCATCTTTATTTAAGTTATCGCTTGATCTTGGTTTGCTTTTTTTATTACCTGTTAGTGTATGGTTATACGCTCAAGGTGATTTAACGCTATCGACATTATTTATTTTTATATTACTGGGCGTGGGGTTGATGGAACCTCTTTACAACCTTATTCAATTTGGTGGTATGTTCAGTGAGATGCTAAAAGGAGTTGAAAAGATAAAATACTTCTGTGAAATAACTCCTCAGAGTGAGGGCTCTCAACAGCAAACTATAGCACATACAGGTATCACTTTTGATCATGTAACGTTTCGACATAATAAAGCGATTAAAAGTACTGTCGATGATGTTTCTTTTACTGCTTTGCAAGGAAAAATTACCGCTATTGTAGGGCCATCTGGCGCGGGTAAAACAACAGCGGCTCAGTTGATTCCTCGATTTTTTGAATACCAGAGTGGTGAGATCACTATCGGTAATAAGTTGATAACAGATTTTCCATTTGATCAGTTGATGTCGCTTGTTAGTTTTGTTTTTCAGGATGTTTATATTTTTGAGCAGACTATCAAAGAAAACATTCGCATGGGTAATGATGAGCTTTCCGATGAAGACATAGTTAATGCAGCGAAAGCAGCTTGTGCTCACGAGTTTATTTTGTCATTACCAGAATGCTACGAGACGATAGTTGATCAAGGGAGTTTAAGTGGTGGGCAAGCTCAAAGAATTGCGATTGCTCGGGCTATAGCTAAAGATTCGCCTATTTTGATCCTTGATGAAGCAACGGCTTATGCTGATGCGCGCAATGAAGTTCGCATCCAGCAAGCAATTTCAAGTTTAATGCGAGGCAAAACAGTATTAGTTATTGCGCATCGTTTAAATACGCTTACTCATGTCGATAAAATTATTGTTATGGATAAAGGTAAAAAAGTGTCAGAAGGTACACATGGTGAATTGCTAGAAGGCTGCGAGCTATATCAGTCCATGTGGGAAGCACACCAAGAAACTAAAGCTTGGCACTTTGGGCAATCATCAAAGGGTCAAGAGACTATGACAGTGTCAGAGGGTGTAGAGTCATGTTGAGAATAAATACCTTAAAGCGTTTAACCGGTACGTCTCTGAAAGGTTTAAATCGAACTGTATTTCTGACAGTGCTTGATGCTTTCTTTGCTTCTGCTCCCTATGGCTTTCTTTATTATATTCTGCTGGATATGTTAGCCGATAAGCCAGATATACAGCATCAATTTTTGTTGGTGATCGGATGTGCTGTCATGATGATCATACGGGCCCTATTGGCACGAGTCATTCACGTGAACATTTCTCTTATTGGTTTTGATGCAGGAAGGCAAATTCGTCAGCGTTTAGGTGACCATTTACGGAAAATGCCAATGGGTTTTTTCCAGCGTTCTGATTTTGGCAGTGTTAATAACACCTTGCTAAAAGACATTGATATGATTGAGCGGATTTTTACTCATTTGTATGCACCAATTATAGCCACTGGTTCAGTATTGTGCTTTTTTGCCTTAGGCTTGATAGCTAAAGATTGGCGAATGGGGCTGGCCATGATGTCAACCTTGCCATTAGCTTGTTTCGCTTATTTACTAACGCGAGCTTACGCTAGGAAGTGGCAGAGTCACATGCAGCATTTGATGCATCAACTGAATGATGCCGTAATGGAGTATATGAATGGCTTAAAGGAACTCAAGTCACATAGTATGATGGGGAAAGCTTTTTTACGTTTAAATGATGTTTTAACATCAACACGTAATCAAGCCTTAAAAGCTGAGAAGGCTGCTGTATGGCCTGTATACAGCTTTAATGTACTGGTGGAGTCAGGCTTAATTGTGTTGCTGGTTGTACTTACTTGGGCTTGGTTAGAGCGTACAATAGCTTTACCGGAAGTATTATTATTTTTGATTGCAGCAGTTCGTTTTTTCAGGCCATTACTTAACATGTCAATGTTTTTGGCTGAGCTAAATTATTTAGATCTGGCTGTAAACCGAGTTGATGAAGTGTTGTCATTACCTACTATGCCACATGGTCAAGGCCGACCGCAGATTTCAAATATGGCGATCAACTTTAATGATGTGAGTTTCACTTATCCGGGTTCAAAAGATCCGCTCTTTGATAGTTTAAACCTAACTCTCCCTCACAATAAAGTAACCGCACTTGTCGGCCCATCAGGCTCAGGTAAATCGACAATTGCGTCATTGATAGCTCGTTTTTGGCAGCTTGATTCAGGCTCAATCTCAATAGGAGAACAAGGAAGTCAGGTTGATATTGCAAGTATGCAAGTTGAGCATTGGCTTCAGCATGTCAGTATTGTGTTTCAATTGAATTATATTTTTAATGACACACTGGCGAATAACCTTCGTGTTGCTAAACCAGGTGCGACAGATGATGAATTGTGGCGTGTTATAGAGCTCGCGAAACTCAAAAATTTAGTGTCAGAGATGGAAAAGGGGCTTGATACCGAGATTGGTGCTGGTGGTGTACACTTATCAGGCGGTGAAAAACAGAGACTTTCAATTGCTCGTGCACTTCTTAAAGATGCGCCACTTGTTATCTTAGATGAAGCCACAGCCTCTCTAGACCCTGAAAATGAGCGAGATATCCAGGTTGCAATGCAAGCTTTAGTTCAGAATAAAACCGTACTTGTAATAGCTCATAAGTTATCAACAGTTCAATACGCTGATCATGTTGTTGTTTTAGACTCAGGGAAGATCGTTGAGCAAGGGGGGCACGACACTTTGCTGCAAAATAAACTTCTTTATAATGAGCTTTGGAACCTTCAACAGCAAGCTCAAAGTTGGCACTTTATTTCGTAGTTTTCTGTTGTTGAGAGAAAGCTGGCAAGATAACGTTTTGCCAGCTTTTAGTTTCTTGGTTTATACAAGCATAGCGTTGTGATCTCATTTCTCTTGGTGTCATAGCGATAGTTGCACGTGATAATTTTGTTGATGTTAAAGTTTTTGTTAAGGTTCGTGGACGTAGAAAAGGTCAGGATTGATTTGTGATGATTAATATTGACTAAATTAACAGCATCAAAATTGACTATTTCCATAATATGTGGGTATATAGCTTTGTATATGCTCTCTTTAGCCGAAAATAACAATGTAGTGCAATATTCATTACAGTAATTAAGCTTCTTCAATAGCAATAATTCTGTTATGTCAGCAATAAGTGGTTGGATGCTTTTGCTCTGTTGCTGAGACATTAAAGTCTGGATATCGATACCAAATGAAAGGTTGTCGTCTGAGTGTTCTTTTTTACCCACTATTGCAATAGCACTATTATCGGTATGAGATATTGAACCTGTTAATCCACAAGGCCATTTTGGCGAACGGTCTGCGGAGATTGGAACATCGATTGCGTAACCCAAATTCTTTTTTATCAAGTACTTGGTGCATATCCGACCTGCCAAAAACTCCCTCTTTCTTTTGGGTACGGACTCTCTGACTGAATTTGGATATTCAATATCAAAGTGAAAAAATAAGTTTTCCCTAAATTTATCTGGAGAAAAACTAATTTTCATTATATCTAAGGATTTACCTTGATAATCAAAATTAAAAAATTTGAAGTCATTAATAAATTCTGATGATAAATTTTCCATTACTTTAAGGTTATGACCAAATTACTTGTTGAAAATAATTATCATTTACTTTTTTTTATATGTAAAGCATAATTTAGTTTCTCAGAAACCATACATTAATTTACCTATTGAACAGAAATGAAATTAAGGACTTTTATGGAAAGCTGCAATATTAAAGGTGAGAGTGAGAATTTTAGATCTAAACAAAGCAATGTCTTTTTTGTCATTATTTGTAGTCTGTATTTTGTTCAGGGTATTCCTATTGGTTTAACATTCCATGCTATTCCTACACTATTAAAAACACTCGGTTTACCACTAGAATTGATCTCAATGGTACCGCTCGCTGGAATTTTTTGGGCCATTAAATTTTTGTGGGCGCCATTAGTGGAAAATAATTGGCTAGGCTCTCTTGGGCGAAGAAAGTCATGGATCATACCTATGCAATTGGTGATGGTAATGACACTGATAACATTAGCGATGATTAACGTTACTGAACAGAACTTGGCCATAGTGACATTATTACTCGCGATCATTTCTATTGTGGGAGCGACACAAGATATTGCGACCGATGGTTTAGCAGCTGATCATTCAGAGAAGTCACAACTCGGTTTAGTGAATGCGATTCAGGTTTCAGGAATTATTATCGGGATGTTAATTGCGGGCCCGTTTGCAATGGTTGCCTTTGAATATGTTGGGTATCGGGTGACTTTACTACTATTGGCCGCAATAGTGTGTGTATGTCTGATACCAATTATCACTTGGCAAGAGCCGAAAGTGAAGCACAGCAGTACAACAGCAAAAGCATCCCTTCTCAAGTTTTTCAAAGCCCCAAGAGCGACTTCAACTTTGGTACTATGTTCATGCGCCACTTTGTGTGGAGTCATCACAATGGCGCTGTCAAAATTTATCTTGGTTGACTTATCTTGGTCTATGTCGCAAGTAGGAATGCTAACAGGAGTTGGTCATTTGCTAGTAATGCTTGTAGGTTGTTTCATTGCTAGCAACCTTATAAAGCGTTGCGGATATCGCTCAACATTGCTGTTCGGCTTGCAGTTGGTTATGTTCGGTGGTTTTCTTTGGATAGCGATCGCCGAGGATTGGCTTTTGGGTGCATGGTGTGTGTGGTTAACATCTGTCATTGTAGGTTTGGGGATGGGTTTTATTGCGGTAAGCACCTATACATATTCAATGCGTTTTTCTCAGCAGACTTTGCAGCCTGCAACAAACATTGCTTTCTTTCAGGGAACACAGACTTTTGGAGAGATAGTCTTTTCTTCTTTAGCCACAAGTTTAGCGGGGGGGAGTGGATATAGTAGTGCTTTGGTGCTCGGAATAGTGATTGCATTGTCTTGCTTATTTGCAGTGTTGAAATCAACTCATTATCGCCACTGGAGTGATGCGTACAATGACTGAGTTTAATCAATATTTGAGCAAGTGAGCAAACGCCATAGACTGAATACGTATTGTTCTCTAGAAGCACATTGCGCTCGGCTTGGACGCCAGAGCACAGTTTTAAAAAGGCTAAACAAGTAGCTAGTTAACGGACGTAGTTCGCATCAACGCTGACATACCAGTGCTGAAGCGTGCCGTCCGTTTTTTTGATCCACAAATCGTTTGTGTAACTCTCGATCTTACCATTTACCGTTAGCTTAAACGTGTTTTCGTCGAACTCGCCAAGTTTTACAAACTGGTCTGTCGTAACCAAAAACGGGTCCATATCATCGATATCAACAGCATCTGAAATCACGTAGTAGTGATAAGTAAATGGCTTACTCGCATCATTTGGATTACTACGGTACGCCACAAGTTTGAACGGTTCCGTCAATGGAACATCAAGTGTTTGCTTATCTATCGTCGCGGGGATTGAAATAAACAACCAAGCCGTGAATAGACCGCAAGCTAAAATCATCAGTAGAAAAAGAGTCTTAATTGCTTTCATGGCAACCTTTAAAATAGGTGATGTTGAAGGTGCTATGGTAACAGGTTTGACTTGTCGATTGTAAGAGTAAGTATAAGTGAAAGCGGCATCACTCTGTTATGAAATCTGAAAGAATTGACGCACTGTTCATAATTTACGTTTCAGACGTTTTCTATGTAAAAGCGTCTGGGCAAATTAGTGCGCGTGGCCTTGTGATAGGTTGATCAACATGACGCCTGCGGCGACAAGTCCCATGCCAATCCAAACTTTTGTGTCTAGGTGTTGGCTGTAAACGAAGCTCGAGAGCAAGCTCACTGTCAAAATTGCTAATCCAGCCCATAAAGAGTGCACCACCCCAACCGGCATCTCTTTCATCGCTTGGCTTAAGAATAAAAATGCCGCCAAGTGCCCTGAGATAACCAGTAAAGCTGGGACTGGTTTAGACAAACTAAATCCATCGGTGGCTTTAAGTGCAACGTGAGAAAGCGCTTCAGCCATTACGCCCATTATCAAGAAAAACCAGCTCATATTCGTACCTTTATCTTTGTATTGTTTGTGTTGGTATAGCAAGAGTGTTTGAAAGTGGTCATTGGTGCCAATCGCGGATTAGCTCGCCTTGCAGGCAAAAAAAAGCCCGCACCTCACGCTTTTGCAAGGTGCGGGCTAAACAGGAGTGACTACTTGTGTAGGTAAGCAGCGTGGAACTCAATGTGCTCGTCAATAAAGCTAGAGATAAAGTAGTAGCTGTGGTCATAACCAGGCTGCATACGTAGCTCTAAATCCGCGTTGTATACTGTGGCTGCTTCAACTAACTGTTCAGGTTTCAGTTGTTCAATTAGGAAGTTGTCCGCTTCGCCTTGGTCAACCAACATTGGCAGCTTAGTGCCTTTCGTTTTTAGAAGCTCAGAGGCGTCGTACTGCTTCCACTCTTCAATATCTAAGCCTAAATACTGGTTAAATGCTTTTTGGCCCCAAGGGCATTGCATTGGGTTACTGATTGGACTAAATGCAGAGATAGAACGGTAGCTATCTTCGTTCTTGATGCCAATCGTAAGGGCACCGTGTCCCCCCATGCTGTGACCAGAAATTGATTTCACTGGTGTCACAGGGAAGAAAGACTCAATCAGTGCTGGAAGCTCTGTTACCACGTAGTCGTACATGTGGTAATGGCTGTCCCATGGCGCTTGAGTGGCATTCACGTAGAAGCCTGCACCTTGGCCTAAGTCGTAGCTTTCATTGTTAGCAACGTTCTCACCACGAGGGCTTGTATCTGGTGCAACAATAGCGATGCCTTGCTCAGCAGCAGCTTTAAATGCGCCGGCTTTTTGCATGAAATTTTCATCGGTACAGGTTAGGCCTGATAACCAATACAAAACAGGAACTGGGTTTTCTTTGCTTGCATTTGGTGGCAAGAAAATTGCGAAGCGCATATCGCAGTCAAGCGTTGCAGAAAAGTGGGTGTATTGTTTGTGCCAACCACCAGCAACCTTTGCTTGGCTAATGTTTTCGATTGTCATTTATTGTGCTCCGTTAGGTTGATGGTTTCGGAATTAATGTATTTGATTTTCTGTAGCTTAAGATAGAGGTTTCACCACCCACCGGGCAGGAGGTGGTGAAGACAGTTTCGCTCTGATTTTTAAGTCAGAACTGTGGTCTCGACACCTAAATGCCGAGACCAAGGAGAATTATCTGTCCATGTGTAAAACAGTACGGATAGATTCACCTTTGTGCATTAGGTCGAATGCGTCGTTTACTTCGTCAAGGCTCATAGTGTGAGTAATGAACTCTTGAAGACCAAACTCACCCGCCATGTAACGGTTTACGATTTCTGGAAGCTCAGAGCGGCCTTTAACACCACCGAAAGCAGAACCACGCCATACACGACCTGTTACTAGTTGGAATGGACGAGTTGAGATCTCTTGACCTGCGCCTGCAACACCGATGATTACAGACTCGCCCCAACCTTTGTGACAACATTCAAGAGCTTGACGCATCACGTTTACGTTACCGATACACTCGAATGAGTAATCAACGCCACCGTCTGTCATCTCAACGATAACGTCTTGGATTGGCTTGTCGAATTTCATTGGGTTAATGCAGTCAGTCGCGCCAAGTTGTTTTGCTAGCTCGAATTTGCTCTCGTTGATATCAACACCGATGATTTTGCTTGCACCCGCCATACGAGCACCGATGATTGCAGAAAGACCGATACCGCCTAGGCCGAATACAGCAACTGTGTCGCCTTTTTCAACTTTAGCTGTGTTTAGTACCGCACCCATACCAGTGGTTACGCCACAGCCTAGAAGACAAACTTCCTCAAGAGGTGCTTGTTTGTTTACTTTCGCTAGTGAGATTTCTGGAAGTACAGTGTACTCAGAGAAAGTAGAACAACCCATGTAGTGGAAAATTGGCTCACCATTGATAGAGAAACGGCTTGTGCCGTCTGGCATTAGACCTTTACCTTGAGTTTCACGAACCGCTTGGCAAAGATTAGTTTTGCCAGACTTACAGAATTTACATTCGCCACACTCTGCTGTGTAAAGTGGGATAACGTGGTCGCCAACTTCAACGCTTGTTACGCCTTCGCCAACCATTTCAACGATGCCGCCACCTTCGTGACCAAGGATAGAAGGGAAGATACCTTCTGGATCGTCACCTGAAAGAGTGAATGCGTCAGTGTGACAAACACCAGTAGCAACGATACGAACAAGTACTTCGCCAGCCTTTGGCAGTTCAACGTCAACCGTTTCACGCTTTAGCGGCTCACCAGCTTTCCAAGCAACCATTGCTTTAGATTGGATATGAGTTTGACCAGGTTTGATTTCGATAGTCATTGGATGCTTCCTTTATATGTCAGTACAGCAGATAACTTTGCAATTTGGTTCAACCCGTTAAGCGTAGTCGAGCTTAATTGCTTCCGCTCTCTCGTTTTGTTGGAGCCAGTATAGGTGCGGTCACGGGTTTTGATAATCCCCTTAAATAGAAAATGATTATTACCTATTTGTAATAATTTGTTAGTTTGAAGGGGGAGATGTTGCTAAGAGAATCTATCGAAACTCTAAACAGTAACTAAGTAGAAGGGACATTTATGCGAAATAAATTAAGCATAAGCTTGCCGCCTATTTTCTATTTGTAGGTTTGAACATGCTTTTCTCTCTCTCACCGCCTGTAATGCTGTCACTTGCCATTGTGCTTGAAGTTGTTGCCACTTCTCTATTGCCTAAAACGCAGCAGTTTACTTCTTTGCCCACGAGTGCCGCAGTATTAATTGGTTACGGTTGTGCTTTCTATCTATTGTCTCTCACAGTGCAAACCATCTCTTTAGGCGTGGCGTATGCGATTTGGTGTGGGGCAGGGATAGTGCTGGTCGCAGCATTGTCTTGGCTGGTCTACGGACAAAAGCTCGATATCTACGCGATCATCGGCATCGCTTTGATTCTGTCAGGTGTGGTGATCATCAACCTGTTTTCAAGTTCGGTGAGTCAATAGTTAAGGGGTCTATGTTCCTAGTTAGGCGAACTTTGCCCAAATATAACTAGTCTCAAATTTATTTTTGTAAAGAGTGAAAAATACGTATTATTGAGCGGCTTTAAACAAAAATTATTTACGCTTCAATGAGTTATGCGGGAGAAAAAGATTACCTAACTGGGCAGAAAAAGCTCTTCAAACTTGAAGATATCTGGCGTACCCGTACACTGCTAGAGATAGAAGGTAATCTAAAAGAACTGGCATCATATAATTTAGCCATTGGCTGTAAGTTAGGGTCATGTGATTTGGTTAGAATGAAGGTAAGGGATATATCCAGTGGAGGTGTTATTCAATAGCGTGTCTTGTTCACCCAAAGTAAAACAGGACGAACAAGGCTCTGTCGCAAATCTAGTTAGAGGCGTGACAGGCCCATCCTACAAATACATTTTTAATGTGAGTGCGTAGAATAGCTCAAGGCCGCCTGGCCTTCAACATCGTCCACATTTCACGCTTATGGAATTAGCCAAGGTTCCTTCCGTTGACTTCCAACCTAGAGCTTGATGTGCTTTCTGCTTCACCCAACTGTGGTTCTGCTCAATGATATTGTTCAGGTAGTTAATGTCCCAAATCTCTACCAATGAGTGCATAAAATAACTCGTCAATCAAAGCTGCACATTCATAGAATCGATGCCCACGTAATGAATCTTAGTTCCATCTATGACGACTTCACTTGATGAGCCATTTTGTGAAATAGCATTATTCAGAAAGGCTTTAGCAGCAGCCTCATCACGCTTCGGACTAAGATAATAATCAATGACATTTCCAAATTATTGACGACTCGGTAATAGTAAATTCACTTACCTTTAATTTTGATATAGGTTTCATCAACACGCCACGAGACAGATACCGGCTTCTTTCCTCGTCTCGATCTATGCTCTAATAATGGGGCAAATTTCATAACGCAACGATTGATGGTGGCATGATCTACAACAACACCTCCCTCTATTTGTATTTCTTCAATTTCACGATAGCTGTGTTTGTATGCAAGGTAATAGCTGATAGTTTCGAGAATAACTTCAGAGGGAAAGTGGCAGCCTTTAGGTATTGAGAATCAGTGTCATGAACAGAAATCAAGTAAATTTTAACTTGAAGACTCAAACTTTGAGAAAGAAGCCAATTTTTAGAACTAGCCCATTTAGAGGTGCTTACGTTACTCTATATCGAGTAAGGCCATTAGCGAATTAATACGCTTTATACGTTTCTCAACTTTTGCATTTGCACCATCTAACGTATAACCATCATCTATTAGCTCTTGTATTAATATTATTTTCTTTATATTGGCCAAATCAAACTGCCTACTGGAAGATTCAGGATCAACAGCTTTGATAATGTTTTTTGATTCCCAATAACGTAGCTTACGAACAGGTATGGAAGTCATTTCAGAAACTTCACTGATACCAACAATAACTTGCCTCAAAAATGAACTATAACTCTCAGAATTGGTGCTTTCTTCTTTAATATCAATCATTTGGGATTTTACTCAGTAAGGGGGATTTACTTAATGTTATCTCGGGATTGGAAATAATACAAGATAACATTAAAAGTACCAAAAGCTCACCTAATGCTCTTTAGATACTTTTATAAAATTATTAATAAAACAATTGACGCCTCGCGACAATGAGTGTAGTGTTACTAAAGTTGAAGTCACTAATACAAAACGAAAATTTAAAAAGGATCTTTACAATGCTGAGTAAGCACTTGCCGAAAATTATCTATTTATTTACATTTTCACTGTGGATGACCTTTATTACTTTAAATAACATTACGGATCCAGAAACAAACACTTCGTTTATAAAAAATGTCTTGACCATGGATTTATTCACAGTGGGTAGTGGTGTTGGTGAAGGGTTATTATGGAGAGCCGTAAACTTACCTTTCTTACCCAATGTATTACTCTGGGGAGTAATAACTCTTGAAGCAGTAATTGACTTTTTGATGTGGAGTGCATTTTTTCTTTATTTAAGCGACCTTATAAAAAAAAGGGACTTGAGAGATAAAACCCTTAATTATATAAACTTGAGTATCTCAGCATTTATGTCTGTTTTTACATGTTTGCTTTGTAGTGGTATGTGGTTTGGGTACTGGATGCATCAAGGTTCGTTTCAAATGGTTCACTTGCTGGGAATCATAATTTCAATATTAGGTTATATAATGTTTAACTCAACTGAAAATAAGTACCTATAAATGTCTTTTTATACATATGTTTTCAGAAAGTGCGATTGGTTAAATTTAAATCAAGAAGAAATACTAAAAAGTATATTAAGAAAACATACTAACAAAAAAAAAATTGATATAGTTAAAAGAGAAAATATTCGACCATATATATATGACAATGAAATATCATTTAATGCGTCACATTCAAGAAAATACTATGCCATTGCTGTCAGTCTAAGTCATATTGTTTCAATAGATATTGAAGACAAAAAAAATAGTGATATAAGTGTTATTGATAGGAAAACGTGGACAATAAAAGAAGCTGCATCAAAAATAAACGGAGATGGTTTATCTATTATATTAAAAGGGAGTAATGTTAATTTCGTTAAAAAAACAAAAGATTTTGAGTTATGGAGAGTAAACTTCGTGGCTGAAAAATCACTACCTACAAGTAGAAATGTAATATATATGTCAAACTATAACGATTTGCACTTATCAGTTGGTCTTAGTAAAAAATGTAAGGAGAATTACAATGGATTGGTTACTGGATAGGTTTCTATCATGTGCTGATGAAAAAGCTGTGGTTTACAAAGATAAGATAACCACATATAACCAAATGTATAATTATGTATGTGAGTGGAAAGATATCATCTATTTTTCAAATGTACCTAAAGGTGCTGTGGTTTCAGTAGAGGGGGAAAGCTCGCCATGGGTAATGGCAGCGATCATTGCACTTATAGAAAATAAAAATATCATTGTACCTATAAACTCAATCAACAAAGAAAGTATAGATAAGTATTTAAAAGTAGCGAATGTTCAGTATAGATTAGACTCTGTGAGTAACAAAGTGTATCCGTCATCTAGAAATATTGGCCACAAACTTTATGAAAAATTAACGGCAATTAACGCTTCTGGTTTAGTTCTATTCAGTTCTGGAACAACTGGAGAACCTAAAGGAACTGTTTTAAATTTTGACAAAATGGCTGAAAAGTTTAAAAAATCAGACAAAAATCTCAATATAATGTCATTTTTATCATTTGACCACATTGGTGGAATTAATACAATTTTTTATACATTAAGCTCAGGGGGACTAGTTGTGATCCCTAAGACACGCCAAGCATTAGATGTATTAAAAGATATACAGCAATGGTCTGTAGAAATACTGCCAACAACTCCAACTTTCATTAATATGTTGCTGATGAGCGGATTGTTTGAGAATTATGATTTGTCTTCACTAAAACTAATTACATATGGCACAGAGCCTATGCCAAAATCAACGCTAACGAAAATATCAACATTGCTTACTAAAGTTAAATTTAAGCAGACATATGGTTTATCTGAAGTGGGAATACTACCAACAAAATCAAAAAACAACCATGAACTTTGGTTAAAAATTGGTGGAAAAGGATTTGATTACAGAGTAAAAGACAACATTTTATGGATAAAATCAGACACAGCAATGCTTGGTTACTTAAATGCTGAATCTCCATTTGATGAAGATGGATATTTTAATACTCAAGATGTTATAGAGTTTGATGAAAAAAAAGAGTATATGAAAATACTTGGTAGGAAATCTGAGATCATAAATGTTGGAGGCGAGAAAGTTTATCCAACGGAAGTTGAAAATACAATCTTAGAAGTTGATGATGTAGTTGATGTTTCAGTGGTTGGAGAAAAAAACCCTATAACGGGAATGGGTATAAAAGCATTTATAAATGCTAAAATTGACTCTGATACATCAATGTTAAGAAAAGAAATCATCAACTATTGTAAGAGAAACTTATCAGAATATAAAATCCCTATGGTTATCGTATTTATAGATAAAGATCTATATTCAAATCGCTATAAAAAAGTTAGAAAATTTGAGAGAGATCATTTTGAAAAATAAAGTTGTTATTATTACAGGCGGAAGTAAAGGTCTGGGGTATGAATTGGTTAAACAATTTCTTGATTCCGGATACAAAGTAGCGACATTCAGTAGGAAACTGAATAGAAGCATAGAAACATTACAGAAAAATGAAAGTTTTTTTTGGATGCCAGTAGATGCAGAAAAATTTGAAAATCTAAAAGAATTCCACAATCAAGTTAAAGGTAAATTTGGTCAAGTTGATATTTTAATTAATAATTCAGCATACTTATTTGAGGGTCTACTCTCATTCACTCCGATGATCGACATAGATAAAACAATTAATTTAAACCTAACAAACCCTATTAAATTCACAAAATTATGTATTTCATCTATGATTAAAAACAAAAGTGGAGTGATCATAAATATATCTTCTATAAATTCAGTTAGAGGTCATAAGGGAGTATCTGTTTATACAGCATCAAAAGCTGGATTAGATGGGATTACACGGAGTCTTGCAAAAGAATTAGCTCCTTCAAATATTCGAGTAAACACTATATCACCAGGTTTTTTTGAAACAGAACTAGTTTCATATTTAAACGAAGAAAGAAGAAATCAGATATTAAAAAGAACACCACTAGGTAGAATCGCCAAGATACAGGATATTTCAAATGCGGTATTATTTATAGCATCTGATAAAGCATCTTTTATAACGGGGCAAAATATAATTGTAGATGGAGGCATGACATGCTAACAAGAAATGAAGTATTTAACATTGTTACTAATAAAATCAAACTTATTTTAAACGACATTGACGATTCATCAGAAAGAAATGTTTTTGACAGCACTAGTTTTGTTAAAGATTTAGAATTCAAATCATTGATGATGGCACAGCTAATAATGCTGGTACAGGACGATATTTTAGTTGAGCCTTTTAGTGAGATTTATTCCATCTCAGACATTTCGACAATAGGTGAGTTTGTTGATGTTTATTATCAGACGATAGTTAATGATAAAACTATAGAGGTTATTCATGAGTGATAATTTTTGCATAGTTGTTGGTGAAGAATTTAATTCCTTTGTTAATAAAAAAAATATACTATCTCCTTTGTGTTTTAGTGATAATTTCGATGATGAAAAGTTTAATAGTATTTACTTAGGTCAGGGCCTATCACATGGTGATGTATTAACTTTGAGTTCAATGGTAGATGAAAAAATAAATTTTATCAATAATATTGAGTGGGTTAACCAAGAGTCCGTACATAAGAAAAACAAAAAAAATGTTTTGATATCTAACTTGAATAGATTAAGTGAGAGGGATTTTTCCTTCAAAATTAGAATAAACAAAGATAGTGAGATATTATCTGATCATGTTACAGGTATACACGTTCCAGGTTTATTGTTGATAGAAGCTGCAAGGCAGTCTTTAATTTCGGTTCTCGAGGTATATTTTGAAGACCTGTCAGCTAAATCTCGATTTGTATTGAAATCAATTTCAAGCGAATTTGTTAATTATGTTTATCCATTAGAAGTTGATGGTAAAATTTCAATAATGAATTTTAACATATCAAAAATGGAATCGAATTTAGAGGCTGAAATTTTAATATCGCAGTATTCAAAAGTGTGTGCGAATTTCAAAATAAAAGCATCTCTGACACCAGAAAAACTTGCAGCTCTAACTGAAAAGTTGTCAATCCCAAAAATATAGAAGTGTAATATGTCTAAATCTTACAAATATGCGTTTTTTGATGTAGATGAAACCGTAGTTAGCTTTAAAACAATGTTTAAATTTTTAGAGTTTTTTTATAATGAAATAAATCCATTAGAAGGGCAATTAATTTTCAATCAGTATATGTTGAAAATTAAAAATGACTGGAAAAATGGACGACCTCGTGAAGAAATAAATCAAGAGTATTACCGTATTTTTTCAAGTGTTGACTCATGTAAGTTTCAATCGATAGTAGAAAAGTGGTATGAAATAACAAAAAAATTAATGGGAGAATCCTTTTTTATTAATCCTATTATAGATGAAATTAATATCCTTAAGAAAAGTAATACTAAACTCGTATTTGTTTCTGGTTCTATAGCTAAACTAATTGAGCTTATTGCTAGAGACTTGCGTGTTGACTACGTTCTTGCGACACGGATTAGAGAAGAAAATGGAATTCTAACTGGAGAAATTATTCCTCCTCAAACAATTGGAGATGGTAAGGCCGTTGTTGTAGAAAAATTTATGAAATTGCATAATGTAGAATCTAATGAATGCATTGCTTATGGGGACCATATTTCAGACTTTCAAATGTTATCTTGTGTCTCTGATGGCGTAATTGTTTCTAAGGACAAAGAAACAATATCGAGTGCTAAATTACGTGGATGGAGAATTATAGATAATTATTAGTTAACTATGAAAAGGGATTAATTAAACATCATACTCTGTATCTCTGTATCTCTGTATCTCTGTTAAATGTTTTATAAATACAGCTATATTAAAATCATAATATATTAATTAAATTAATAGGATTTAATATGAAACGTCGTGTTTTATTTTCTACTATAATGTCTTTTTTTTTATCATCACTAATGACTTTATGGGTTACGTACTTAAACATAGGCAGTTCGCCAGTTTTTTTTAAATTGTGGGTAAATGCTTTTTTATTAGCCTGGCCAGCCGCTGGAATTATATCATTCTTTTTTTCTCCATTTGCTCAAAAGATAACTAATAAAGTACTTAAAAATTGATTGGACGTGATTGTTGCAAAGACTGAAGGTTGACGAGAAAGAAGAGTCCGGTGTAATTGGTTCTGTCGCAAATCTAGTTAGAAGCTTGACAGGCCCATCCTACAGATATAATTATACTGCGAGCGCGTAGAATCACTCAAAGGCCGCCTTGCCTTCAACATCTATCTGGTCTTGTTTCAAAATAGTCCAGATTTCACGCCCACGCAATTAGCCAAGGCTCCTTCCGTTGACTTCCAAACTAGAGCTTGACGTGTTTAATACGGCGCTTAATGTGGGTTGCAATGAAGAAGAGATTAAGGAGGTGATAATTTAGATGACTTGTTACGCTGGCTTTCCTGCGGCACTGAATGTGATTTTGGCGTTCAAAGAAGTACTTGCTGATCGAACGGCAAATCACAATAGCTAAGTTCTCCATGTGGGCGTATTGAGTGTAGGCTCAATTTGTATGAATAAATAGCTTTACTATAAAATGACCGTCCACCGTGGCGGTCTCTTTATGCACTCTAAAGGTACTTTATGAAGAATCTTTCAATACTTTTTTAATTCAAACGGCCATTTATTTTACTCGGTTTGTTCGGTTGATGATACGAGCGGTAATAGAGCTCCAGTTTTGAAAACGTATAAATCCGATATCTTGGAGTATATTTAACTCTTAGCAAGTTTCTATTGCATGGTTAAAATTCGTACAAACAAATAAAAGGTGAGTATTTTGACCAAATATCAGATTATTCAGCAAGGAAAGCGTGCAAAAGAAGATGGGTATAGCATTCACGAAAATCCGTAGCGGAACACTGAAGTGTGGGTTCACCCAGACATAGACGAGTATCAACTATGGCGGCAAGGCAATTGGGAATCCCCTTCCCAATTGCCCAAAAACGCGCAATAAAAAGCGCTGATTAATTCAGCGCTCACGATGTGGGAGGGAAAGTTTATCGCTTGGATTGAGCGTGTTCAGCTCTTCTCTTAAATCGCCCTCTTTTTTCTTCAGTCTCCGCCTTATCTTTAGCAACTTCAAAAGGATGCTCTACGATGTAGTAGTAGAGCGACTGCTAATACAAACAAAGAAAATAGATCCTGAAATGAGCACGGCCAGTGAGGATACTTGAGTCAGCGAACTGTAGAGGTTGTAATACGTGTCTGCAAATGAAAGCGGGAGAACTATCACCCACTGAAACCAGCGGAAATATGGCTTAGCTGAGGCTTCTCCGGCCTTCTCAGAAAAAACGCCTAGATTCGAGAGCATCAACATTAACAAAAAGAGATTAACAAACCCTCCTCCTGCAACTACCCCTTGATATGGGGTCATGCTCCACCCCAAAATCTATAATTTTTACTATTTTATTTATTACTTTCAATATATTGCAAATTATATAGGAATGTGAATGTTTTCATCATACACACAGGGGGCTACCTCTCCAAGCGATAGGGAGGAGCGCCGTGGTTATTTACGTGCTGGAAAAACGCTTGGTTATTGATCATGACCCAATCGCCGATGGTTAATAGGAAGTTCTTGAGCAGATTATCGAATTTGCTTCTAACATAGTGGTGGTTAGCTGATGGCTACTAAGGAAGAGATGGACAAGGAGGTGCTTGTAGAATAGCTGTTCATTGTCGCGCCTATTTACTTCGCAAGAAAACTTTTACCCGTTTAATCAACGTCAAGGAGCTAAATAATAATGACAACCTACGATAAGAACCTAGGTAAAAGAAGTGAGTATATCTCTCAGTATCAACCTGAGTTGCTCGACCCTATCCCAAGAAAAAAAGGCAGAGATGAGATTAAAGATCTAAAGGAAAGCCAATCGTCGCAATAGCGGAGTTTATAGTTCCTCATACTCCTGACAACTTGATTGAATCTAAGCCATTCAAATTGTATTTAAATAGCTTGAATCAAACATGTTTTGAGTCGAAAGAGATTGTTATTGAGAAAATGCAGTCTGATTTAGCTAATGCTGCAGATGCTGAAGTGACGGTATCATTTACGGATGTAGATGAACCACAACAAACCTCAATAAATAAGCAATTTCATTGTATTGATGGTTTAGACATCACAGTAGACTCGTTTGAGTATGATGCGGATTCGCTCTCTGAAAGTAAAGTAGATGAATATGTCTCTGAATCTTTATGCTCTCACCTTTTGAAATCGAACTGTTTGGTGACGAATTAGCCAGATTGGGGAAGCGTATATATTCGTTATAAGGGAGCAAAAATCAATGACGAGAGTCTTCTGAGGTATCTAATCTCATTTCGTGAACATAATGAATTTCACGAGCAATGTGTCGATCGTATTTATTCTGATATCAAACGATGCTATGCGCCTGAAAAGCTGACAGTTTTTGCTAGATATAAGCGACGAGGCTGGCTCGATATAACCCCTTACCGTAGCGACTTTGAAAGCGAAATTTGCTCTGCTAGAAACCCTATGCAATAAATTTAACACAAAATTCGCTGCACAAACATTGTTTGTAAACCCATGTTTGTAAACACACAAAAAAACCAACACTTTCTCTAGTGCGATGTTATTCATCGCACTAGTTAGTCAAAGTAAATTTCCATATCTGTAGTTATTGGAGGTTTGCTAATTTAGCAAAAGTGCTGGCTAGTAATCGCCCAAAAAACGAGTTGACCTAACCTTTCTCACACCCCAACACCGCCACAAACGCATCTAAATACTGCTCTATCGTCAGGTCCGTAGAAACCGGTGGTAGCTCTACGGTAATGCACGGTAGGTTTCTCTCTTCACACCAGGTGCCGAATGAGCCTGGGGTTTCGTAATCCACTTCTTCAACGAGCGGCAGGTTGAACTGCTTACTTAGCCAAGTGGCAAGTTCCGATTGGTTTGGTTCATCGACCATGGCGAGTGGTTCGTGGAAAGAGATGACGAATTTAGGTTCACGGGTTTCGATAAGGTTGATGAGCGACTGCACTTCCGGTTCAAGTTGGTCGGCTTGACCCGTTTTTACTTTTACATCTCTGACTGGTGTGTGAGAACTCCAACGATAAACGGTGCCGTCTTCTGTCCAGTTTTGAGTTGGGAAAGCGCGGTTTAGGTCGACTTGATTAGCGTTGGCACGTGTTCCTAATTGATTACCATCTGGGTTCATCGACAAGATCACATCGTGTCGCAAGTTGTTGGCAGGTAGGCTTCTTAGCGCACAAGACAAACCTGCGATAGACGCGGTTTCATCACCGTGTGTGCCTGCTATGATTAGACCTCGAGATTCGCTTTCTACTTGCGCAGGGAAATAGAGCAAGGGTGCGCCCAGTATCGACTTTCCATATGGTAGCGGCTTTATTGAAAATGCAGCTCTTTCCGTTCTTGGAATTAAACTCACCTTTATCTCCTGATTGATCAAGTACTATCAAGTATTAACGATTAAAGAACTACTTAGATAAACGAAAGCATTAAAATTCGTCAACAGTCTCATTGTTAATTTTATTACTTGCTTCAAAGATAGGCTAGGAGAGCAAAAACATATGGATTTTAAGAAACACTCAACGGCGTTACTCATTTCATCTCTATTGACCCCTTTTATCTCAGTAACTGCCGTTGCTGACACATTGCCTGCGGGAACTACTCTGGCAAAGCAGCAACACTTAGTGCGCGCTAATGATGCGGAAGCGGCGACACTAGACCCTGCAAAGGCTGAGGGCCTACCGGAAATGCACATTCTACGTGACCTATTTGAAGGCTTAGTGATTCAAGACCGCGATGGCAATATCACCCCAGGTGTGGCGGAATCTTGGGAAACCGATGACAACAAAACGTTTGTATTCCACCTGCGCAAAGACGCGCAATGGTCGAATGGTGATCCGGTGACCGCCGATGATTTCGTGTATGCGATAAAACGTGCGGTAGATCCTAAAACAGCATCGCCAAATGTGTGGTATCTCAAGCTCACTAAAATCAACAATATTATTGATGTGGCAGAAGGTAAGAAGCCGATTGAAGAGCTAGGCGTTTCGGCTGTTGATAAGCATACAGTCCGTTTTGAGCTAGACAGCCAAGTACCTTACTTTGTGGCGATGACGGGCCACACATCCATGATGCCAGTACATCAATCAGCCCTAGAAAGTAGCGACAAGCCGTGGAGCGATCCTAAGCAATTTGTTGGTAATGGGGCATTCGTACTAGACGAGTGGGTGGTGAACGAGCGCATTGAACTGAAGAAGAACCCGAGATATTGGGATAGCTCAGATACCCACTTAACCGAAGTGACTTATATTCCGTTTGAGAATCAGAATGCCTCGATTAACCGTTATGCAGTGGGCGAGGTCGATATTACTTCGGACGTGCCTACCCATATGGCGCAGCAGCTTAAAAGTAAATACCAAGGAGCGTTTACCACAGTGCCTTTGCTGTGTACTTACTACTACGCATTCAATACTACGCGACCGCCTTTTGATGATGCGCGAGTACGTAAAGCTGTCTCTTATTCTATGATGCGTGACGTTATCACCAATGGTGTGACTCAGGTGGGCAACTTACCAGCTTATACCTTCGCACATGAGTACACAGCTGGTTTTGATGCGACACAACCTGAGTACAGTACTTGGACTCAGAAAGAACGCGATCAAAAAGCAAAAGAGTTACTAAAAGATGCGGGCTACGATGCGTCTAACCCATTGGATTTCAAACTGCTTTACAACACCAGTGAATCGAACAAGTCGATTGCAGTGGCAATTGCGTCAATGCTGAAAGGTAACCTAGGTGCACAAGTTGAGCTTGAAAACCAAGAGTGGAAGTCTTACTTGGTGTCACGTCGCCAAGGTGATTTCGACGTAATGCGCGCTTCTTGGTGTGGTGACTACAACGAAGCATCAACCTTCTTGAGCCTACTGCGTTCTGGTTCTTCGGGCAATTTTGCTCGCTACAGTAATGACAAGTACGACGCTGCAATGGATAGCGCACTAGCCGCAACCAGAGAACAAGATCGCCAAGGTTTCTATGACCAAGCTGAACAGTTGCTGGCAGAAGACATGCCGATCGCGCCAATCTACTATTACATGCAGGCTCGTTTAGTGCGACCAAGTGTCGGTGGTTTTGCGAAGAACAATGTAGAAGGGCGTATCTACTCTAAGGATCTCTACATCAAAGAGTAGTTGAGCTTCTGGTACATTATTAAAAGTCTGAAATAAAGAAAAGGGACGTTGATCATAAATCTCTGATCAGCGTCCCTTCGTCATTAATCTGTAACGATAAGCGCAAAAAACTGAAACCTGACTGAAGTATTTTTCACCTTTATTTCAATCAGGTGAAGCCATGTTACCCCCTCTACGTGCACTTGTTGCGTTCGAAGCTGTTGCCCGCCTTGGTTCTATTGGCGCTGCTGCGCGAGAGCTTTGTGTTACCCAAGCTGCGGTGAGTCAGCAGCTTAAAAGTTTAGAAACCTTTCTCGATACCACACTGTTTGAACGCAGCTCCAAAGGCGCAAAACTAACGTCGGCTGCCCAGCATTATCAACCGATTGTTGCGGGCTCATTGGCGCACCTGAAACTACAGACTCAAATCCTGTTCGGGGAAAAAGAAACCGATGTTTTGAGCCTGCGCGTTAATCACACCTTTTGCCATAACTGGCTGCTACCTCGCCTGCCATCTTTTTATCAAAAATACCCTTTTATCAGGCTCGATATTCAGCTGGTGGACTGGCCATCAACTAACCCTTGTCAGAATGTTGATATCGAACTGACCAACGGTAAGGTCGAAAGCGAAGACACTCATAGTGAGCGACTGTTTCAAGAGCATTGGCAGTTAGTGTGCAGCCCAGAATTTAAGAACCAATATCAAGACACCTTGGCTGAGCATGATTTCTCTGCTTTGCCGACCGTGCAAGTAAAAGGCTACCGAGAGAACTGGTTGCAATGGTTGAGCCATAACCAATTCGAGATGACTTTACCTAAGGTGCTACTTGAAGTGAGTAATTCTTTGCACGCTCTAGAGGCCGTTAAGCATGGTATTGGTGTGCTGTTGGTGCGTTCGCTTGCGGTGTCTGAGTTGTTGGAGAAAAACGAACTTGTTTTGGCGACAGAGTCCTCGATGCCTGCTGAATCAGCCCACTATTTGATCACTAAACACCGGCGCAGTGCCAAGGTGAATTTCTTTTGTGATTGGCTTTATCACCAGATGGAAGATGGTGAACTGGAAGAAAGATTTTCTAATGGGTAGCCATAAAAAAAATGAAGGACGCTCTTACGAACCTGTCACACAAACCCCTTAATTTAACCGCATACAAATAAGGACGAGGTCACCATGAGTGCTTTCTCAGAACCAATGAAAAACCGCTTAAAGGTACTGCTATTTACTGCACCGTTGTTGGTGCCACTGTTTACTTTTTGGCTCGTACCATTTGGTTATTCGATTTACATCAGCTTCACCGATTGGGATTACATCTCGCCAGATTATTCGTTCATCGGTTTAGAAAATTATGAGTACATGGTTGAGGACTATGAGTTCATCCAAGCGATGCTCAACACGTTTTGGTTCTCTGTTGGTGTGGTGATTCCAACCATCCTTCTTGGTCTTGTATTTGCCATGCTGCTGCATAAAAACTTCAAGGGCAGCCAGTTTTATCGTGCGGTGATCTTCTCCCCTTGGATCACACCCACAGTCGCGGTATCGATTGTGTGGTCCTGGGTATTCGAGACCAAATCGGGTTTGGCAAACCACTTGTTAGAGTCGGCAGGGTTTAGTGCTATTCCATGGTTGGAGAACGGAGACACAGCCTTAGTTGCGGTGATTATCGTGACGGTGTGGCAGGCGATTGGCTGGACGATGCTGTTTTACATCAGTGCGCTCAACAAGATTCCAGAATCACTGTATGAGGCGTCTTTGATTGATGGTTGCAGCAGCTTAACGCGCTTTTTGAAGATAACGCTGCCACTGATTTCTCCAACCACATTTTTCTTAGTAGTGGTCAATATTATCACGGCAATGCAGGCGTTCGATCAGTTCCAGATCCTGACGCAAGGCGGACCGGGTGGTGAAACACGCACCCTGTTGTATTTGTTCTACCAACAAGCGTTCGAACGTTACGAAATGGGACCTGCAGCCGCGACATCGTTAGTGATATTCCTGATTACTGGATTACTGGCACTTATTAATACCTACATCGGCAAGCGCTGGGTGTACTACTAGTCGATTTTTGAAAGGACAGAATTATGACCACGCAAGTATTGGATGCCAATCAAGTATTAAACCAGAGCACCGCGAAAGCCAAAGTTAGAGCTCAAGTCAAAGCGACGAAGTCAGAAGTTGCGTCAAAGAAAGCCTCAGTGGATCGCCGTTCGTTCCTCGCACTGGCTAAGCACCTATTCTTGGCAACGTGCGGAACCATTATGGTATTCCCGTTCTTATGGATGTTGTCTGGTTCACTGAAAAGCAACGATGAGATCTTTGCTAACCCGCTGGACTTGATTCCAGAGCAATTTCGTTGGGAAACCTTTGTTGAAACCTTCCACAGCGCGCCGTTTGGCTTGTACATCTTCAACAGCTTTAGTGTGGCTTTGTTCACTACCTTGTTAGTGATTGTGAATTCAGCGATGTTTGCATACGCACTGACTCAGCTGAAGTTTCGCTCGAAGACCGTGCTTTATTTCATCGTGATGGGCTGTTACATGCTGCCGGGCGCAGTGACTTACATTCCGTCTTATATCACTTTGGCAAAACTGGGTTTGTTGGATTCACACATGGGCTTGGTTGCGTCGAACGCAGCCTCGGTGTTCGGTGTGTTCTATCTACGCCAAGTGTTTATCAAGGTGCATCCATCGCTGATTGAAGCGGCACGAATTGATGGTGCAGGTGAGCTCAAAATCTTATGGGCAATCATCTTACCGCAATGCCGAGCAGCAGTCGCAACACTGTTCCTCATCACTTTTATTACCAATTACAACAGCTACATGTGGCCAAGTCTGGTGATTACGACTCAGGATTTAAATCTGATCGCTACTGGTATTCGTCACTACTTTATTGCCGAAGGTAACTATGGGTTGAACTGGTCGCAAATCATGGCGGCGAGCACCATTGCAGTATTGCCTTTGTTAATTCTATTCGTCATTTGTCAAAAGACGATTCTTTCAGGTATCGCCGATAACGGCGTAAAAGAGTAAACGGAAATGAAACTAAAAACTCTCGCACTAGTGTGTGCTGGCGCAGCAAGCGCTTCTATGTTCTCTAGCAGTGTTCTTGCGGCAACCGAAGTTAACTTTTGGTATTCCGGTGGTACTAAGCCACAGCAAATGATGACTAAGCTCATCGAAGAGTTCAATGCGAGCCAAGATGAGTATGTTGTAAAGCCTGCATTGCAAGGTAACTACACGGAAACCTATCAGAAGCTGCAAGCTGGTTTAGCGTCTAAAACGGCACCTGAACTTGTGCTGCTAGATTCAGGTCGTGCGGAAGCAATGCACGGACGTGGTTTGAGCCGTGACCTAACGCCGTTCATGGATGAAGAGTTCAACTTCTCTGATTTCATTGGCGCGTTCAAAGATCAAGTGACGGCAGACGACGGCACCATCATCGGTCTACCTGCTTACGGTACCACTCAAGTGTTCTACTACAACAAGCAGGTGTTGGCAGATAACGGCTTTACTGAGCAAGATCTAAAGACATGGCAAGGCGTGGCTAAGGTCGCTGAGAAAGTCACACAACGTGATGAGAAAGGTAATGTGACCTTCTACGGTTGGGAGCCGATGTGGGGTCAAGACAACATGATTGACGCGGCATTTTCTAACGGCGCCAAGATCATCAGTGATGACGGTAAGAAAGTGCTGATTGACTCTCCTGAGTGGGTTGAGGTGTGGGACAGCTTCCGTAAGTGGATCCACGATGATCAAATCATGCGTATTCACTACGGTGGTCAAGGTTGGGAATACTGGTACAAAACCATTGATGATGTGATGAAAGACAACGCACTAGGCTACACCGGTTCATCGGGTGACCAAGGTGACTTGGACTTCACTAAGCTTTCAGCAACCACGCAACCAGGTTGGGGCTCAAACCCTTCTGCACCACAAGCGGGTGCGCTGGTTTACGTAATGCCAAAAGGCACAGACGACGCAGCAGCGAAAGGTGCATTTGAGTTTGTTGAGTTCTACACCAACGCGAAAAACACGGCTGCTTGGTCAATGTTCACCGGTTACATCCCTGTACGTAACAGCGTATCTGAGGTGCCAGAGTACCAAGCGTTCACTAAAGATAACCCACAAGCTCTAATTCCATTGAAGCAAGCGAACACGGCGACCAAAGATTTCCTTGACCCTACCAACGGTAAGATCATGGATGCTCTGAAGGTGGCAGCGGATCAGATTCAAATCCAAAACGTGCCTGCTGACAAAGCGCTAAAACAAGCGGCTAAGAAAGCACAACGTGCACTAGACCGAGCGAATCGTTCTTAATCCGTAAAGATAACAAAACTATCTTTGCACGCATCAAGGCCCATCTATTCGGGTGGGCCTCTTTTTGACCCAGTCCTTCAATTAGGACGAATTTGGTGAAGACAATGACCCAATTTCAAGGTGAGCTGCCGTTTGGTAGAGTACGTATCCCCTTTGATGTGCCAGCAGGTTCTCACAGCGTAACGATTACCGGCACAACGGTGAAAAAAGGATTCTTGTACGCAGCGGCGTATGATGCCAACCAAGCATTTCGTGGCAAAGTGCTGTTTGAAAAGGCGCACAAGTCACTCACTATCCAACCGCAAAACTCTGGTTTAGGCGCGATTGATGGGGCGATTCCATCGGGCGAATGGTTCTTAGAGCTTTACAACCTTGAAGGTGAGTTTCGCACCGAGCGTGCGATGCAGTATCAAGTCGATGCACTTTGCTCTAATGAGTTAGTTAATAACGATGTTGAGTTAGAACTGACTCCAACGGTGACAAGTTCTCACGATATCGAGTTTGATTACAGCTACATGCTGAGTTCCGATTCTCGTTGGTATCGTGGTGACTTACACGCTCACACTCAGCTTTCTGATGGTCACAATACCTTAGCAGCGGCTAAAGACATTGTGGAATCACAAGGGCTCGATTTTTTCTTCTTTACAGAGCACAACATCTGCCAGCCTAAATTGCCAGTATCAAAGCAGTGCTTGTTCTTACCTGCGTTAGAAGTCACAACCGATCTCGGGCACTTCAATGTGCATGGTCCGGTTAAGTCTTTGGACCTTAGAGACGTTGAACACAGCAGCCAAGCGACTATGGAAGCAGGATTGAATTTAGCCAAAAGCGGACACAGCTCTCTTGGCATTAATCACTCAATGATGAAGCCGTGGCACTGGCATTACGATCAAGTGGATCTAAGCCAAGTATCTACCTTTGAAGTGTGTTGTGACCCTACTTGGTCAACTTCACCAAAAGCGACCGAAGAGGCGTTATTGGTTCTTAATGAAATGTGGAATTGTGGCCAGCGCATTACCGCGATTGGCGGCAGCGATTCACACCTTGAACCGCATGAACGTAATCCTAAATCGGATGAGCCTTCCATCTACGGTGACCCATCCACCTTCGTTTACAGCCATGGTTTGAGTGGTGAAGGCATCTTGTCTGGAATGCGTAATGGGCAAGTTTACTTAGAGCGTCGTTGCGGCTTGAAGTTTGATATCAACTTAGGTGATTTGCTACCGGGTAACGACTCTCAAGGACAAGCGCTTACATACCGAATTGCTGTCTCTGACTCAGAAAACCCTTACTACGCGGAGTGCGTGGTGGATGGTGAGATTATTGAACGAATCGCTTTGAGTGATGAGCTGAAAAGTCTCCTTATTGATGAGGGTTACCGTTGGTGCCGTGTCGATATTCGTCGCGGAGAACTTTCTGCAGCATTAATCAACAGCACTCAACCTGCATCTGAGGAATGTGAGTTTGAAGGCTGCATCAACGCCGTATTTGATGGCAAACAACCAGAGTTTAACCAACCCCTAGTGCGTACTTGGGGAGAACTAATGGAGCGAATGAGCCGTGATGAAGTTTAAGGCGATGTTATTTGATAAAGACGGCACATTGTTAGAGTTTCACAAGATGTGGCTCAACGTTTCTCGTGGTGCTTGTGAGCGTGTGAAATCTTACAGTGACCAGCATCAGGGTAATCAAACTGTCACACCTGCTGAGTTACTCTTGGCCATCGGTGTTGAAGGTGATGTGGTTGATAACTATGGACTACTAGCCTCAAACCCAGTGGAAGATACCGCGACAGCATGGTTCAACATGTTGCAACCCAATGTCTCGCTCGCTGAGTTTACTAAGGTGACTAAAGCCGCTTTCAATGACGAAGTGGAAGAAAACCCAAGCTGGATTGAAGCACTACCAGGTGTGGCTGAAAAGCTGGGTGTGTTTAAACAGCAGGGCATGATTTTAGGCATCGCAACTGCAGACACCAAAGACTCAACGATCTACACACTAGAGCAATCGGGTTTGAGTGAGATGTTTGATTATGTCGGTTACTCCGATGGGGATATCGAACCTAAACCAGCGCCAGCACTACTTAATGCCTTCTGTGATCAATGCGGTATTGAGCCACATGAGGTGATCATGTTTGGTGACACGGTTTCGGATATGGAATTTGGCCGTAACGCAGGCGCAAGCAATGTCGGCGTGCTAACTGGCACGGCTCAACACAGTGAATTAGAGCCAGTGGCAGATCTGGTCATCGCATCGGTCGCTCACTTTGAGCTTAATCAGCTGCAAGAACGTGGTTAAAACGTTTCACGACAGATTGCAAAGATAGTATTTAACGAATTGATTTAAGGACAGGTTATGGCTGAAGTCACACTGAGAGGGGTAGAGAAAACCTACCCAAATGGTTTTAAGGCCGTGCACGGTGTTGATCTGAATATTCGCGAAGGTGAGTTCATGGTGTTTGTTGGGCCGTCTGGCTGCGCAAAATCTACCACACTTCGTATGATCGCAGGCCTTGAAGATATCTCAGAAGGTGATGTCTACATTGGTGATAAGCGTGTAAATGAATTGCCACCTAAAGATCGTGGCATCTCTATGGTGTTTCAGAACTACGCACTTTACCCACACATGTCGGTATACGACAACATGGCTTTTGGCCTCAAACAACAGAAGCTGCCAAAGCGTGAAATCACTGAACGTATTGAAGAAGCTTCCAAGACATTAGACATTGAGCACTTGTTAGATAACAAGCCGGGTGAAATGTCGGGCGGTCAAAGGCAGCGTGTGGCACTTGGTCGTGCGATGGTTCGTAAGCCAGATGTGTTCTTGTTTGATGAGCCTTTGTCTAACTTGGATGCAAAGCTGCGTGTGTCAACGCGAGTGAGCATTGCGCAGCTGCATAATAATCTTAAGCAAGAAGGGCAAAACGCCACCATGATCTACGTGACACACGATCAGGTGGAAGCCATGACTCTTGGCGACCGCATCTGTGTGTTGAATCAAGGTGAGATCATGCAGGTCGATACGCCTATGAATCTTTATCAATACCCGGCAAACAAGTTTGTCGCGGGCTTTATTGGTTCGCCAGCGATGAATCTTCTCAAGGTGAGATTGGATGAGATTGATGGTGTGATGAACGTGATCTCTGAAAGTGGCAGTCGTTGGGCGCTACCACAAGACAAGCAAGCTATTGCTCGTGAAAAATTGGGCGAGTGGGTGTGGTTTGGTGTTCGTCCTGAGCACATTCAGTTGGCTAATCACGACGCACCCTTGTATGAGGTAAATACTCAAACGCACAGGCTTGACGTGGTCGAGTCGATGGGGAATGAGCTGTATCTCTACTTCAACTTGGGTGCCGATAAGCTGGTGGCTCGCGTGCCTTTCGATGCCGATCGTACGGCAAACAGTGGCGAAGAGACAGTGCTGCATTTCAACACAAGCCAATGTCATTTATTCGATTTAGAAACCGAAGAGACGCTTGCTCCTAAGAGCTGATCTTACCTCTCCAATTAGGTGAGAGCTGAATAAAGAAATCCCCATTCGTTGACTAGACGAACGGGGATTTTTCTTAGTAGGGGGAACTTTATAAATAGTGAGCATTCACTAATTTATTGATTCTTGAGGATGGTTTTTCGTGTTTGATAACTTCCGGTTTATATAGTGACCATATCCGCGGCTTTCTTCATCGCTTCTTTGGTTGAGCACTCAATCACGTTCGCATTGGCAAAGCGGTGAGCGTCTTTCACTTGAATATCGTGAGCCAAGATAACCAGTTTCGCATTTGCTACATCTAGGTCGGTGATGCGGTTCTGAATGCCGTTTTGACCTTGTGTTTCTACCTTAATCTTAAGGCCTGCTGCCGTCCCTGTTTTCTCTAGAGTTTTGGCTGCTTTTGCTTTGGAATATTGCTCAATGTTTGATGAAGGCTAGTTGTCGACAACTTCGACGGTTTTATGTTGTGCACCGTAATAAGTGCCTTCATCGATGGTGTACATCAGAGTTGCTTCACATTCAGGGCAGTCGAACTCTTCATTGGGCTCGATGGCTTCCTCTTCTACCCATTCCCACCCAATATGTTCTTCGCAAGCTGGACAGTCCATAAATACCTCAAGTTATGCTTTTTAGTTGGAGTGTAAATATTTATCGCCGAGAATAACAAATCATCCAGTAAAGTAGTTAGGGCTTATTTTCCAATTTTTCTAAAATAATTAAGCCGGAATTTGCTGCGCACATGGATGTTACATTTCGTTATCTTACTGGTGATTGCTTTTTTATTAATCCACTACTGTCTCTTTGTTCATATCTTGTATGGTTTGTCGTAAATGGAAAGATCCGTTGTCGTATAAGCCACTCGGTAGTTGGGCGTTCCACTCTTATTATCCTCACACCAATTATGTGAGGGTCTTATGTATCGTTTTCTGTTTTGTAGTTTCGCGCTTGTTCTCTTGTATCCAACGGCGATTGATTTGTATTTGGTTGGCTTGCCTCAAATCGCTGCTGACCTAAATGCCTCTGAGGCGCAGCTTCATGTGGCGTTTTCTATTTACCTTGCGGGCATGGCAACCACCATGCTGTTCGCCGGTAAATTTGCCGACAGGGTAGGAAGAAAGCCTGTCGCGATTTTCGGTGGGATTGTCTTTGCGACCTCTTCGATGTTAGGCGAGGTCTTGACTAGTGCGGAACCGTTTCTAGCGGTGCGCTTTTTCCAAGGTGTTGGCGCGGGTTCATGTTATGTGGTGGCATTCGCCATACTTCGAGATGTGTTAGACGATCAAAAACGCGCTAAGGTGTTGTCGATGATGAATGGCATTACCTGCATCGTGCCAGTGCTTGCACCGGTGATCGGTCATTTAATCATGACGGTATATCCTTGGCCGAGTCTGTTCACGACTATGGCAAGTATGGGGGTAGTCGTGTGTTTGTTGTCGGTGTTAGTGCTAAGAGAAACCAAGCCGAATAGCGTAGGCTCGAAAGTCACAAAAGCTTCTGTGTCTCAATCAACTTCAATCGAAACTTTTAAGGAGCCCTTGTTTATCAGCCGAGTGATCATGACCAGCTTGGGCGTGACGGCGATTCTGACTTACGTGAATGTGTCTCCAATGCTGATAATGACTGAGCTTGGCTTCGACCGCGGTCAATATTCCTCTACCATGGCTCTTACTGCACTAGTTAGTATGTTGGTGTCGTTCTCTGCGCCGTTTGCACTAATTGTATTTAGGCAGAAAAGCCTGATGCTGGCATCTCAAATATGCTTTGTGATTGCAGCTATCTTGCTGCTTGCATCGATTGATGGCGGCTTAGGGCACAACGTGACGCTTATCGGTTTTGCCTTCGTGTGCGGTGGCTTCTCACTCGGTTTTGGCGTCGCAATGAGCCAAGCATTGAGTGGCTATTCACAACGAGCGGGCGTGGCGAGCTCGATACTTGGTGTTTCTCAGGTGTGTACATCAGCACTGTTTATCTGGTTGATGGGTGTAATCGGACTCAGCGCATTGAGTATGTTGGTATCTATACTGGCTGCTGGTGGCGTTATCAGTATTGCTCTAATACTATGGGTAGGTCCTTCCCAAGTGAAAAGTGATTATGAAGAAGCCACTAGCCCGTCTTGATCTCAACTTGCTGTTCACTCTGCAATTGCTGCTGCAAGAGCAGAGTGTTTCGAAAGCTGCCAAAAAGCTTAACGTGACCCCTTCAACGGTGAGTAAATCACTGACTAAGCTTCGAGATTGGTTTGATGATCCTCTGTTTGTAAAAACGCCAAGAGGTTTAACGCCGACACCACTTGCGCTAAGTATGGTAAAAGATCTTCAAGACTGGCTGCAGATTGGCAGTCAAATCCTTACGACTCGTGGTGATGACGCGCCCAAAGATGTGCGATTGAAGTTAGAGGCGGAATCACCACTGTCACTAATCATGCTTAACGAGCTGACGCAAAGTGTTTATCAACGCTATCCCAACGCGAAGATAAAAATGCGCAACTGGGATTACGATTCGATAGACTCCATCGTGCGTGGTGAGTCTGATATCGGCTTTTCAGGGCGAGAAAGTCATCCGCGCTCAAAAGAGTCTCTAGACGCGCTGCCTTACTTTATCGATTTCGAGGTCCTGTTCCACGATATGCCAGTGGTGTATCTCAGAAAAGATCATCCGGCCTTACAGGAAGAATGGAACCTTGAGGCTTTCCTTAAATATCCGCATATCAATATTGTGTGGGAAAAAAGTGAAACGTGGGCACTGGATGAAGTGCTTACCGACCTGCAACTAGATCGAAACATTGCCCTTACGCTTGCAGGCTTCGAGCAGTCTCTGTTTATGGCGGCTCAATCCAATCACACTATGACGACGGTTGCGCCCAATTACTGCCGTCGCTATGCAGAGCAACTTCATCCTAACCTAACCTGCTTACCCATTCCGTTAGATGAAGAACATGCGAATAAATTGCTAATTCCTTTCACTATGATTTGGCATAAACGCAATGCCTACAATCCGCTCGTTTTATGGCTAAAAGACACACTCAGATCGCTTTACCAGTTTGAAGGCAAATAGGTGAAAGACGAGAAAAGTCTCTAAAATTTTGTTGACCTGACCAAATTAGTTAGGATGAGTAGTTCTACATCGTTAAATGACATCAAGATAGCAAAGACTGCGAGTGTCGCGAACCTCTAGTGTTTAACATGCTATTAAAATTAAAGTTGAGTCCTGAGTATTTTTGAATACTCAGAGACTCTTAGTTTACGTGCTTCGCGATAATTTTCGCCAGAGTTGCGATTCCTTCTTTCCAATCCTTGTTCTCTTCAATGTTCGCGACAGTAAAGCGCAGGCAATGTTTGTATTGATCGTGGGTACCAAAAATAGTGCCAGGTAAAATACCGATTTTGTGTTTCAAGCATTCTTGGTAGACGGCATAACTGTCGAGAGATTCGGGGAGCGTTATCCAGTTTATAAATGCCCCCTCAGGTTTGGAAAGATGGTAGCGTCCAATAAGATGTGGGTAGCTATCTAATGCTTGAATCAAAAGACTTTGAAACTGCTTTTGGTTGGTTTGATAGAGTCGCTTCATCTTAGATAAATGACTGCGATACTTTCCTGTGGTCAGAAACTGGCCGACGGCTGACTGCATCAGGTTAGAGCTGCCCATGTTGTCACACAGTAGGTACTTTTCGATTAAAGGTTGATAGCGACCGGAAAGCAGCCAGCCAACACGCAAGCGAGAGTCCAAAGTCTTGGATAGAGAGTTCACGTAGATCACTCGGTCTTTGTCATCCAGTTTTTTCAAGCTCGCAATCGGAGCATCAAATGCCAAACTCCCGAACACATCATCTTCAATAATCGGCAAAGATCCAGTTATCTCCAATAGTGCTTTTCGATTCGCCAGAGGCATTCTCGATCCAGTTGGGTTGGTAAAGTTTGGTGTCAGCAGCAGCGTTTTCACTTCCCATTGTTCTAAGGCATTTTGTAGTGCTTGAATATCGACTCCATGACTCACACTGCTTGGTATTTCAAGTGCTTGTAAGCCTAGTGATTCCAATAGGAGTAAGTTACCAAAGTAACAGGGAGATTCAACCACAACGATATCGCCAGGTTTGGTTAAAGCACGCAGCGCTAAACTGATCGCTTGCTGCGCGCCGTGAGTAATCGCAATCTCTTTCGATCCCGCAGGTACACCAAGATCATGGGTGATCTTTAACAATTGTTTTACTAATTGTTCGTCGCCGGGCGGCAGTTGGTAATAGCCGGGAAGTTGAGTCTGCAAGCGGCTGTGGCGACCAATTTCAGCGTACAGGCTACGAATGGCGGGGGTGTTAATGTTTGGGTGAGCAGAGCCTGATTGTAACTTTAAACGCCTGCTGGGACGGGAGAGCACAGATTTAGTGACAGATAACAGATCAACTTTTTGAGGCTGGCTTGGCGCATCCCAACTCGTTGTATTCGGTACTTTGACGCGATAACCCGACTTGGGAACGGAATATACCCAACCTGTTGCTTCGAGTTCTTGGTAGGCTCGAATCACGGTGTTTTTACTCACACCCAATTGTTCACTTAATTGGCGGATTGAGGGCAGGCGGTCATCAGGGTGAAAGAGCCCTTTGTCAATTTGAGCCTTAATGTGTTGCTCGGTGGCGAGGTATTTATTGCCGCTGACTTCTGTTTCCACGCGGTTCTCCCGTTCCATAATTATCAATCTGTAACCATTTAAAGTGTTATATCTGTATCTTTATTAGTTATCTGTACCCAACTAAGGTAACAGCATTGATGAAGAGTTGACCAGAGGTTTGTAATGCTGATTAAAATGATTCCGTTCGTGTTTGTAATATTGTGGTCGTCAGGTTTTGTGGGCGCACGTCTTGGTGTGGAATACGCAGAGCCTGCAACGTTATTGTCACTTAGGATGGTAGCCAACGTGGCACTGTTCTTGGTTTTGATTGCAATCCTTAAACGTCGTATCCCTCGTGGTCGAGCATTTTTTCATGCGTGTGTGGTTGGGATATTGATTCATGGTTTTTACCTCGGTGGTACCTATCTGGCGATTGATATGGGGATGCCAGCAGGTTTGAGCTCTTTACTGGTGGGTCTACAACCTATTCTTACCGCGCTGATCATGGTCAGCTGCACCTCACAGCGTTTTAACTTTGCGCAATGGCTTGGTTTAGCGCTTGGCTTTGTGGGGATTGGTTTGGTGCTAATGGGGAATATTGAATGGCAATCGGATAACCAAAAAGTCCTGGCGACACTGCTATGCTTAGTCTCATTGGTAGGTATTACCTGCGGCACTTTATATCAAAAGCGTTTTTGTAAGGGGACAGACATGGTGGGTGGTGCAATGGTGCAATACTTGGCCTCGGCAACGTTGTTCCTGCCTTTCGCTATGCGTTACGAAACCATGCAGGTGAGCTGGACGCTAGAATTCACGTTAACGCTGATTTGGCTGGTGGTCGTTCTATCTTGTGTCGCAATACTGCTGTTGCTTTACATGGTGGAGAATGGGGCGTCTTCAAATGTGGCATCAGTGTTCTATCTCGTACCACCGACGACCGCAATTCAAGCGTGGCTTATCTTCGGCGAGTCATTCGATGTCTATGGTGCAATGGGCTTTGCGCTGTCAGCCACTGCGGTTTATCTGGTAGTGAAGAAACCCGAATTGATTAGGTTCCGAAGACCAGCGGCTTTAAACCGTTAAAAACAAAAAGAGCCTGAATACTCAGGCTCTTTCTCTATCAATAACTTTCTAGCGGCTTTGGATTATCGCTTCATCAAGCAAGCGTAAGCCGTTGTAAACGGTGCTTCTTGGTACTGCTTAAGACCCGTCTCTTTGAACTTCATCATTAGAGGGTTGCGCTTTAGGCTCTCTTTGATGTCTGCCGGAGAAACAACTTCAACGTTTAGGCCGTCGATCAGTTGGATCGCAGCCTCTAGCTTGAAGCCGAAGCCACCGCCAGCAAATTTACCTTTAGTTTGGCGTTGGCGAATCACTACTTTTTCTACTTGGTAATCTTCCATTAACTTTGCAAAAGAGAATTGAAAGTCTTTCATATTCTGTGTGTCGTTAGCGTCACTGATAGAAACCTTAGAAACTCGGCAATCAGGGATGTTAAATACACCATCTGACAGAGAAAGAAGACAGATGACTGCATCGTTACCTTTGATTTCAACACCACAAATTTTCATGTTCTTACCTACTTATTTTAGAGCAGTATATTATGGTGTTATTTCTGATACTTCTCCACTATTTGAGAGGATTCGTCACAAATAATTCTAAATTAGTCGATATTTGAACTCAAAACAAAGCTGCTTGAAAAAGTCCGATAGCCAAAGGTAACTGATATTTATGGGTAAAGTCTGCTGATTAAGGTGACAGAGATCGGTAACTTCAATACACTGCATTGGTATCCGTAGTTCAGCACAAGGTAAAGGCATGGCCAATTGGGAAGGAGTTAGTGAGTTTGTTGCAGTTGCAGAGCGTGAAAGCTTTACTGGTGCAGCGCAGAAGCTTGCTACATCGGTCGCTCAAATTAGTCGCAGAGTAGCAAACCTCGAGGAGCGTCTCGCGGTGAAACTGCTTAACCGAACGACTCGAAAGGTTTCATTAACTGAAGCCGGGCAGCTATATTATCAGCAATGTAAATTGTTAGTCGAGGGATTAGAAATTGCGGAGTTAGCAGTTACTCAAATGCAATCGACACCGAAAGGATTACTGAAGGTGACAGCTCCTGTGACTTATGGCGAGCGCCAGCTTGCACCATTACTCCATCAGTTTTTAAAGCTTCACCCTCAAGTTGAGTTAGAGCTAATGCTGACTAACCAAAAGCTTGACTTGATCGACTCTGGCGTGGATGTTGCGATTCGCCTGGGTCGATTAGAAGATTCAAGTCTTGTGGCGAAGAGGCTTTCGCAACGACAGCTCTACGTATGTGCAAGCCCTGACTATATCGAACGTTACGGTGAGCCTCACACAATCTCCGAATTGAGCAATCATCAATGTTTGGTTGGTGGTTTTGAGCATTGGCGCTTTAAAGAAAATGGTCGTCCTCGCTCGGTGCGTGTTAATGGGCGTATTAAGTGCAATAGTGGTTTGGCTTTGTTAGAAGCAGCAAAGCAAAGCATAGGTTTGGTACAGTTACCAGAATATTATGTGAGTGAAGATCTAGACTCTGGAGAGTTAGTTGAGGTGCTTTCTGATTATCGAGACGATAAAGAAGGTATTTGGGCGCTTTATCCTCAAAATCGTAATCTGTCTTCAAAGGTACGTCTACTGGTGGACTTCCTTTCTGAACAATTAGATTAGTTTTGAACAGTCTGTTCATAGACGTAAAAAAGAGCTGAAGAAACTAAACTCTAAAGCTCTTTTGTTAAGGTTATTTTTATTGAACGCTTCACATCAGACCGTGAAACGGTCGACCAAGTGGTAAAGTTCATTCGCGCGGTTATTGAGGTTTTGGCTACCAGCGCGGTTTTGGTTGGCTAGCGATGCCGATTGAGAGCTTTGGTCTGATATGACGACAATACGTTGAGATATCTCTTGGCCGACAATGTTTTGCTGTTCGGTTGCTGTCGCAATAAGCGAGTTCATATCCATGATGGTATCGATCGATTCTTGGATCTTCGCCAGTGCAGTTGCGGCAGCGTTCGCCTCTTCGACGGTTTGAGTACTTCTATTCTGACTTGAATCCATCGCTTTCACTGCGGCATCTGAAGCGGCTTTTAGCTGCTCAATCATTTCATGTATGTCACCTGTACTCTCCTGAGTTCGGCTCGCCAGCTTACGAACCTCATCGGCGACTACTGCAAACCCTCGGCCTTGTTCACCTGCTCGAGCGGCTTCAATTGCAGCATTCAGTGCCAATAGATTGGTTTGCTCGGCAATGTCTTGAATGACAGCTAACGAAGAGGAGATGTTCTGAACATCGTCTTCTAAACGAGACACGACAGCGTTAGCTTCCGACACCTCACTGGCTAAAACAGCTACTGAATCAGCCGCCGCGTTTACGATTTGCTGAGCTTCTTTGGCATTGCCCTCTGCAAGCTTCGCTGAATCCGCGGCTTGGCTAGCGTTGCTTGATATCTCCTGAGCCGTTGTTGTCATCTCTGTCATAGCGGTAGCGACTTGTTCAGTTTCTTCCCGTTGCCCTGTCGCGAGTTCATCAACTTGAGCTGCGCGAGAAGACATGCTGGATGTTTCAGACACAACTTGTTGACCTACCTCGCTTACACTGCGAATAATGGTTTGCAGGTTAGTAACAAAAGCATTGAAGTTCTCGCTAAGCTTCGCGAATTCCGGTACTTTGAATGTTTCCATTCGAGCTGTTAAGTCGGCTTCACCAGTTGCGAAAGCCTTAATTGACAGATCGAACTGTTCTATGGGCTTCATAATAGTACGGTTTACAGCAATGGCAAATAGAGTAACCAATAGAGCGATCAAACCACAAAAAAGTGTAATCGCGGTGAGTGAGCTTTGTAGTGCAACGTTTGAACTCTCTTTCATCTCGGCGATGACTGCATCAATGTCGTCTGTGTAAAAGCCAGTACCAAGCATTAAGTCCCATTGCGGAATAAATATTGAGTAGCTGAGTTTTGGTAGTGCTTCCGACTGGCCAAGTTTTGGAAAATAGTAGGTAGTGAATTTGCCAAGCTTTGAGTTCTTAATAAGATCACGAATCAGGTAATGGCCTTTTTTATCTTGCAAGTCATAATAATTTTTTCCAATACCATCGGTATTTTGCCCTGCGAATATTCTCACTCCTTTAGAGTCGTAACCAAAGATATAGCCCGACTCGCCATACTCTAGTGTTCTTAAGGTTGGCAAGCCATCTTCTAAAGTTGCACCTCGTTCTAAGAGCGGGCTGATAGAAGACTGGGCCATTTGTAGATAAGCTTTAAGTTCCTTTTCTTTCATGGCCATCATTTTGCTGCGTGTGGATTCGACTTGTTGCGCGGTCAGCGCTGCACTCTTCATATATGTTACGCTCATCATTCCGATGGCCATCAGTAGCAGAGGAATGAAAGAGAGAATATAAAGACGTTTTTTGATGGTTAGGGTCATGTCTACTTCCTGTTTGATCGTCTTGTGCAACTTTAAAAACACAATATGAATGCAGTTGCTATTTGTAAATGAGCTTATTGATGAATTGTTACCCCAGAGCGATTTTGTTTTATAAATATGATGGCTGTTAGATGTTTGTTGTGACATTTGTTCCAATCAGGCTAGATGGTGAAAAAGTCCTTTTTGTTCGGGCCTTTTGTTTCGATGCTTTTGAATTCTACGTTGCTTTGTTAGAATGCGGCGCTTTGTAGCACCCTACTATTTCTATTCGCTAAGTGAGAAAGATTCATGAACAAAAGCCATGTGACTATTGGTTTAACTAACCCTAAAAGCCCGACAAACGTGGGTGCTGTCATGCGTGCGGCTGGTTGTTATCAGGTCGACGAAGTTAAATACACAGGGCAACGCTACGAAAAAGCCGCTAAATTTCACACTGATACCAAGAGTGCTACGCGTACTATTCCGTTGACGGGCGTTGAGTCGTTTTTAGATAACCTTGACCCTGAAACCAAAATCGTTTGTGTGGAACTTGCGGAAGGTGCTACGCCACTGCCACGTTTTAAACACCCAGAAAACGCGATTTACATTTTTGGCCCAGAAGACGGTTCTATTGCTCAAGACGTGGCCGATCGAGCTGATCACGTGGTTTACGTTCCAACGGTTGGGTGCATGAACTTGGCTGCAACCGTGAATGTGCTACTTTATGACCGCCTTGCTAAGTCAGATGAAATGGACGAGAGTAACGAGCTGATTAAGAAAAGCCGCGATAACCGCAACCACTTGGTTATCAAGGAGAAGTGCTAATCTGACGCTCGTTGTTAGATGTTTTTAAAATTCAATATCGCTAAAATCGAAGGTAAACAGATTTAAAATATATTTGACGATGGCAAATATAAAGAAGATGCTCGCAATAG
This sequence comes from Vibrio sp. HI00D65, assembly GCF_001635455.1. GTDB lineage: Bacteria > Pseudomonadota > Gammaproteobacteria > Enterobacterales > Vibrionaceae > Vibrio. The sequence goes on along the minus strand of NZ_LWEH01000001.1, from coordinate 39,429 downwards.
ATAACGCGGCATAAATTAACATTGTCATTTTAGTTACCTTTATATTAGTTAATGTATTTCAGTAATAAAAAACCACCTAACAAGGTGGTTTTTTATTTTAAGGGTTAAGGCTATTGACGTTTCATCTGATGCAGAGAGTGCATGATAACCAATACAATGGCGGCAACAGCGCAAGCCAAAAGCGTCAATGCTAAGTCGGCGAACTCGGCTGCTCTGTGTAAGCCAAAGCCAATAATCAAGTAATAGAACAGGCCTAATAGAGCTCCGGCACTGCCTAGGTGGTCGTGATACTTAGTCAAAGCACCACTAAGCAAATTCGGTAATGCAAGCCCGAATGATAATGATACAAATACCATTGGGATGAAGAACCAAACAGATTCCTGCATGATAAATACACCAATGCCAGCAATCAGTAATAGGCAAGACGCAAACGCTACAATTTTGTCATGGCTTAAATGCATGCGAATAAGCTTCATATTAATAACAGATCCTAATACTGAACCCATCGCAAGGACAAAACCGGTGTTACCAAAAAAGTTCACACTTGCACCTAAATGTTCAAACATGAATGGTGCGATACTGTAGTACGAGAATAGCGCTATATTAAATAGACCAACCATTAGGGTTACGTACCAGATGTGTGCATCAGTTAGCATTTTTAAAGCAACAGAAATTAGGCTGTCTCGTTTTGTATTGGTTGGCTTTGTTTCTGGCAGTTTACTTAATGACCACACCAGTAAGGCAGCCACAAGTATCACCATAGCCATGAATACCCATTTATAGCCACCCACAGATGTCAACCAACTACCGGCTAGCATCCCAACAACAGGGCTTATACCGATAGAGGTACCCACAATCGAGAATACGTGGCTGAGTTCTTTACCTTGGTAGCCATCACGAATAATAGTTTGGGTGCAAACAGAACCAACAGCAGCACCAAAGGCACAGCAGCCAAACCCTGTGAGCATCAAAGTAAAAGTCGGTGCTAACATGGTAAACAGCGCTGCAATGATAAAGACGGTCAAACCCAGTAAGGTTGAAACTCGTCTCCCTATAACATCACACATGCGACCCCAGAATACGACTCCGAACGCAAAAGCAATAAAGAATATAGACATCGCTTGTGCCGCTTCACTACCGCTAACCCCAAAGTGGTTTTTTACAGAAGTCAGAGCTGGGCTATACATGGTTTCTACTATTTGTGGAAACATTAGCAACACAACCGCCAATGGGATCGAAATTTTTCCAATAATCTTGTTCATTTTTTTGTTTTCAAATACCTCTAATTAACATAGTAATGATTTAGTTATTTCCTGAACCTTTTAATCAGGGGGGATAACAGAACAGGTACTATTATAGGCATTATATGCTAATGTCTTATAATGAGATTAGCACATAAAATATCGAAATGAGGACGGGTTGCTCAATGGCATTGATTTCAGAACAAGATGACTTTTGTGCAGATGACCATAACGGGTTAGTCGTTGGTGTTGCTGCTGAGGTTTCTAATCACGTTTCCGGCATACATTTTCATGAAAAAGACCAATTACTGTTTTCGAAGCACGGATGCATGACAATCACATTGGAAGATGTGAAGTATGTCTTGCCCCCAATGAGGGCTGCATGGATCCCGAAAGGCGTCCAACACGATGCTCAGATGACCAACATTACCCAATATCGCTCACTGTACTTTGATCCATCCTTGTCAGAGCGCTTGCCTAGAGGTGTGATGATTTTTGATATCACGGCGTTGATGAGAGTCTTGATTGAACGAATGGCATTTTGGGCATTTGATAAGCCGAATAATGAGCAAATTAATACGTTGAATTTGTTCATCGAAGAGTTGAACGACTCGCAAGAGGTGTACTTGTCGTTGCCGTTACCTCAAGATCATCGTCTCAAATTTTGGCTATCAGATATCGATAACAAAGAATTCATGGCACCGTCATTGGCATACTTGAGTCAGATTGTAGGAGCGAGTGAAAAGACGATCACTAGGATCTTTAATAAAGAAACCGGTATGCCATATCAAAGTTGGCGTCAGCAGTGGCGCTTGTTGGGGGCGATTGAATTGCTGTCGAGTGGCATGCGCATATCGGATGTCGCCGATAGGTTGGAGTTCTCCAGTGACAGTGCATTTATTCATTTCTTTCGTCAGAAAACAGGCATGACACCAATGAATTACATGACCAACACATCCAACGCGGAGGCTATGTAACCTTCGTTTATGTCAGCCTCTAATAGCAATGTGTGTGTTAGTCTAATGGTTTAATTGAGCTCGCCAATTACAAGGACACCGATTTGAACCTAAGACAACTGGAAGTCTTTTACGCCATTATGCAGACCGGAACCGTATCTGGAGCTGCACGTAGTTTGCATGTATCTCAGCCAAACGTGACACGTATTCTAGCGCATACCGAGCAACAGCTTGGGTTTGGCTTATTTGAGCGTGTTAAAGGCAGACTGGTGCCAACAGTTGAAGCGAAAACTTTGTTGCCAGAAGCGGAGAAGGTCTACCAACAACTGGGGCAATTCCGTTCTTTAACTAACAAAGTCAAGCAAGGCCATCAGCATTTACGTATTGGTGCACCACCAATATTGGCAACTAAATTACTAACACTAGTGATCGCCCAAATGTCTCGCGAGCAAGAGCTCTCTTTTGAATTACTGACTGCCAATCGCGACGAATTGTGTTCAGGGTTGTTAAAGCATGAACTCGATATTGCTATCGTATTTGGAGATGAAGCACCGCCTGCGATATTGTCAGAAACGCTATTAACCAAATCCCTTCAGGTTCTGGTTCCATTTAACACTGTTGAGCATCTACCAGCAGACTTAACCCTTGATGACTTAATCAATTATCCGTTGCCAATCATCGGGCTCGATAGTCGTGATCCACTGGGTTTGCTGCTTCATCAAAGCTTGATTGCACGCGATGAGCATTACCACCATCCGATATCGGTACGCGGATACAGCGCTGCGGCGGAGCTGGTTAAGCATCAAGCAGGTTTTGCGATTGTCGATCCGTGGACGGCAGAACAGTACCAAAATGAGGATGCTGTTTGTGTGTTGTCATTGCAGCCAGAGATTCCATTCTCAGTATCGACTTTGTATGCCGAGCACACGCCGCAGTCGATTGTTACCAAGCAGTTCATTGCAGTACTGAAGGGTTCTTGTTAGGGAACGAATAACTTTATTTATCACCATATTTTTCGCTCAGTTTACAGCCTATAACATCATGTTATAGGTGCGCTATGAATTGGTATTCGGCAGGGCTTAATTTCTTAATTAAAGTAAATCTATACAAGGACTTATTAACTAGGAATGCTCATGTCTATTGCTCAACCTTACCTTCTTTTTCTTGGGGATGTTGCAGACCTATTGGCTGCAAAAACCGCTCGTGGTATTCAACAATGGCGCCCTGAAATCTGCCTCGGTCAATTACGTTTAACAGCAGAGACAGTTTCTCTTGGTTTGACGGATATGACCTTGCAAGAGGCACAAGCGCAGGGAGCGAAAACGCTTGTTATTGGTACAGCCAATCCGGGTGGCGTGATCCCTGAGTCATGGCAACCAACCATACTGGCAGCTGCAGAAATGGGATTTGAGATTGCATCGGGCATGCACCAGCGCTTGAGTGGATTTTCACCGCTTGCTGACATGCAGCAGCGAGGATTGACTAAGCTTCATGATGTGCGCCATTTTGATGGTGTTCTAAATGTAGGTAATGGCAAGCCTCGCCAAGGGAAGCGCCTGCTCACTGTCGGAACCGATTGCTCGGTAGGCAAGATGTTTTCTGCATTGGCGATAGAAAAATCGCTTAAAGAAGTGGGAATATCTGCTCAATTCAAAGCGACAGGGCAAACTGGCATCTTGATTGAAGGCTGCGGTATTTCGATTGATGCAGTGGTGGCAGATTTTATCTCTGGTGCGGTTGAAGCGATTAGCCCAGATTTTACTGACTACGAATGGGACATCATTGAAGGGCAGGGCTCTTTGTTCAATCCCTCTTTTGCAGGAGTGAGTTTGGGTTTATTACATGGTGCGCAAGCTGATGCTTTATTGCTATGTCATGAAGTAGGGCGACCACATATTCTCAATCTGCCGCATGCCAAATTGCCGACAATAGAGCAAACTATTGATGCAAATATACAAGCCGCACGATTAACAAATCCAGACGTGAAGCTAGTGGGTATATGCCTGAATACATCGGCGATTAGAATTGAAGAGGCTGAAACATTGTGCCAAGAATGGACCGAGACCTATCAAGTGCCAGTGACGGATCCAGTGCGATTTGGTGTACAACCTATTACTGATCATTTGCGACGTTCACTTTAACGATTTCATCATTTCTACGATCCATTTGTTAAAGCGTACATCAACCGAGTGAAATTATGAAGATTACATCAGAACCAATTACTATCGCGATGCAAACGCCTTTTCGCATATCTCGAGGCAGCAGAACAGAGTGCCATGTTGTTCGCGTTTACATTGAGCACAACGGTAAACAAGCGCAAGGCGAGTGTACTCCTTACCCACGTTATGGTGAGTCATCCGAATCTGTCTTGGCGCAAATTCAACAAGCCTCGAGCTCTCTTGAAAAGGCCTTTGAACGTGGTATGACTGAGCCAGTTGAATTAAGAGATTATCTTCAGTCTTTATTGACTGGAGGAGCTGCTCGTAATGCTGTCGATTGTGCGCTTTGGGATTTTGAAGCGAAGCAAAACGAGCAGATGTTCCCAAATAGTATGTTTGAGTTACCTACTCAAATAGTTACGGCAATGACGGTCTCGATTGGCACACCAGAAGCGATGGCAACACAAGCTCGTGATTATGTGGCTAATGGTGCAAAACTCTTAAAAGTGAAGCTAGATGGCGAGCAAGTGGTAGAGCGTGTGAGTGCAGTCCGAGGTGCAGCGCCTGGAGTCAAAATTGTACTTGATGCCAATGAAGCATGGACAGGGCTGAGTCTCGAGGAGCTGTTTAATCAATTGGCTGAGTTTGATATCGCGATGATAGAACAGCCTCTGCCGCAAAAGCATGATGCCTCGCTAGCACACATCAAGCATCCAATCCCATTGTGCGCTGATGAAAGTTGCCACACCACGTCGCAGCTTTCGTCGCTATTGGGCAAGTATGAAATGGTTAACATCAAGCTTGATAAAACCGGTGGTCTGACTGAAGCGTTAGCACTTGCCGAAGAAGCGCAAAGGCTTGGTTTTACTCTTATGTCGGGGTGTATGCTTGGCACTTCATTGGCAATGCGTTCAGCGTTGCCAATCGCTGCGCAATCTGACATTGTCGATCTTGATGGACCTGTATTACTTGGTCAAGACGTGCCGCCAGCACTGACTTATCGAGATGGAATGATCATTCTTTAACTCGTTGAGTCTCAAACATTAAATTGACGTGATACTGATGAACTCGCATAGATGAAAGCCTATGCGCTTTTCTGTATTGATAGAGTAATCACGTTTTTGTCGGTGACGTCACTTTCTTCTCTCTCAAAACAGACAGTCTAGGGTTTATAAAATAATTGTTATAGTGTTTTATGTGAAATGTTAATGATTACTCTTGTTTTCATAGTTTCACTAAAGCTATTGAAATGGCTTTAAGTCGGGCTAACCTCCTAACTGATTGAATCATTGGCCTTTAATGTTGGTGATTTGATAAGGAGAAGGTGGGGCGAGTGAGTAGTCGTGTCTCAGAGGTGATAGATAACAAGGACCGTTTTGAACGTCCATTTCCGATCAAGATTCCTCGTCGTAAGTGGGTTGGCTGGAAAGGCATAGAGCTGCGTTTGGTGTTGGCGTTAGCCATGTTATCGATGACCACCATCTTCCTCTCGGTAGTCTCCAGTTTCACCTTTGATAACCTAAATCAACGCCTTGTTGAGCTAAAAGAGAGTGAAATCCCCGCTTTAGATAACGCAGCTCGCTTAAATGACATGGTGCGTGTCATTATCACAACCTCATCTCAACTCAGTGACGCGGAATCAAATTTAGAGCGTAAACAAGCGATGCTAAAAATTGAAGGCGCTATTTCAGTCATGAATAGCGTTATGGTGCAATTTCCGGATTATCACTCCTATTTTAAAGTTCTTATCGCTCAAGTTAACAATAGCCTCAGTCTGTTGTACCAAAGTGAGATTGAATCTGAACAGTTCAACCAAGAACTTCGGAATCTACTCGAAGGCTTTTACCCGCTATTGCAGCAAGCCAGTGATTCACTCGATAGCTTGCCTGAATCAGCCAAAGAGCAGGTTCAATTCACGCAATTAAAGTCCCTGCTGTACTACCAATTAGGCTTGGTAGAAAAACTGTATAACGATTCCAGTTTTAATGAGCTGGATTACACTAGCTTACGACTCGAGCAAGTTGGACAAGAGTGGTGGCAGCTTTGGGTAAGTGGCGATTTAAGAAGTGCCTTTCCAGAACTGGACCATCAGCTCGCCGTAATTTACAACCTAGCTTCAAGTGATAGCAGCTTGTACGGGCTTAAAAACAAAGCGCTTGATCATCTCTATCAGGAGCAGTATTTCTTACAAAACAGCCGTGAACATTTGAATCAGTTAACGGTACAAATCGAACGGAACACTAGTCAAGTGAACCGCAATATTGATCAGTCGATTCAGCAGGCTCAACACTCTTTGCAATCCAACCAACGTTTATCACTTTTTCTTTCTCTTTTTAGTGTGTTAGCTGCTGCGGCTATCTCATGGTTCTATGTGCGCAAGAGTATTTTAGAAAGGCTATTGCAGCTTAAAGACAACATGTTCGCGATTTCGACTGGTCATTTAGATACTGAAGTGGCCATTCGTGGCAAAGATGAAGTGACGCAAATGGCCAAGTACCTAAAGGTCTTTCAAACTACGGCCAAAGTCGTCAAGCAAACTAACCGCAAATTGGAGGCTGAGGTGGAAGAGCGCACCTTAGCCGAGGCCAAGCTGCGTGTTACTCAGGATGAGCTCATCCAAGCTGGAAAACTGGCTGCATTGGGGCAGTTAAGTGTTGGTATTACTCACGAGATAAACCAACCATTAACGGCGGTGAACAGTCACGTTCGAAGCGCGCAACTGTGGTTAGGACAAGAGAGGCCAGACAGAGCAGAAGAGAACCTGAAAAAGATCGAGATCTTACTAGATAAGGTGGCTGCGATTACACGTCACTTGAAGGCATTCTCGCGCAAGAGCGATGGCAAAATAGATAACGTCGAATTAGATAAGGTGATTGGTGATGCGATCGATCTCTTTGAAACGCGGCAGAGTATGGTGTCAATTCAGTATTCGCCACAAAGTGGCCAATTGGTGCGAGCCAACAGCATTCGTTTAGAACAGGTGTTGGTGAATTTGATCAGCAATGCTTTGGATGCCGTTGAACATAGAGATCTACCTCAGCTCAACATCTCCACTCAAGAGCATCTGAACACCATTCAGGTATCAGTTAAAGACAATGGATTAGGGATCCACGAAGAAGATATTCCTTACCTGTTTGATCCATTTTATACCCGCAAGACAACTGGCAAAGGGCTCGGGCTCGGTTTGTCTATCGCATACAACATAATTAAAGACTTTGGTGGCTCGATTCACGTCGAATCGGTTGAACACCAAGGCACCACCTTTATCGTCACTCTACCAAAAGGCATAAGCGCATGACTTCAGAAAAACACATAGTTCTTATAGACGATGAAACAGACGTTGTTGAAGCCGTGAGCGAAATGTTGGAGCTCGAGGGTTTTCGTGTCACGAGCTTTACCGACCCAAACCTTGGTCTAAAGTCCCTGAAAGCAAATAGTCAGTCGGTGGTGCTGTGTGATGTGCGAATGCCACAAGTCGACGGGCTTACGTTGCTGAGCTCAATCCAACATCGCGCAGCCAATGTTCCGGTATTAATGATGAGCGGGCATGGAGATATTCCTATGGCGATAGAGGCGATGAAGTTGGGTGCGTTCGACTTTGTGGAAAAACCCCTCAATACCAGTGAGTTGGTAGAAAAGCTCGACTTGGCGTTGGCACAGTGTCACCATAACAACCCTGCAACGTTACACGGCGAGCAGGATACAGAACTACCGATTGAATCTGTGGTTATCGGCCAATCCAAAGCGATGGACACCATACGTAAGCAAGTGCTTGCGCTCTCTCATACTGGCGTCGACACCATCATTAACGGCGAGACTGGAACGGGCAAAGAGGTGATTGCTCGCGCCTTACATCATTTTAGTCGTCGTAAGGCAAAGCCGTTTGTCGCAATAAACTGTGGTGGCATGACAGAGAGCATTATTGAGAGTGAGCTGTTTGGTCATGAAGCAGGCTCGTTTACCAGTGCCAATAAGAAACGCATCGGAAAAATAGAACAAGCCAATGGCGGCACTCTTTTCCTCGATGAAATTGAAAGCATGCCGATTGCAGTGCAGATTAAGTTGCTACGCGTAATTCAAGAGCGGGTGATCGAGCGTGTTGGCGGTAATGAATTGATACCTGTCGATATTGTGGTGGTTGCCGCGAGTAAAGCTGACCTCGCAGGCCTCAGTGAATCTGGTGAATTCAGAGCCGACCTCTTCTATCGTCTAAATATTGCGAGTTTAAACCTTCCGGCACTGCGCCAACGCAAAGAGGACATTCAGGTGTTGTTCCGCCATTTTGTGATACAAGCGAGCCACAAGTACAAGACGCGTCCATCGACGATTTATCCCGAACAGATACAGCAGTTGTGCCGACATGAATGGCCTGGAAACGTGCGTGAGTTACGTAATGTTGCCGACCGGTTTATACTCGGTATTGTCGGCGATGGCTTTGATCTACAATCGCCAATTTGTGAATCGACTGGGGAAGATTTCGCCTTTGAAAAGCAGATGGAGCAGTACGAGAGAAACGTATTAACCGAAGCCTTGATAGAGAGCGCGGGAAATATCAATGAGGTCTCAAGTAAGCTGAACCTACCACGAAAAACGCTTTATCGAAAAATGAAGAAACACCAGTTGGATAAAGAGAGCTTTAAAGCCTAATTCATTAACTTGGTTCTTGAGGAGCAAAGAGCAAACTTAAACCAAAAGACCAAGCGGAAGAAAAAGCACAGACAACAATGACCCATTAATCAATTAGTGGAATGATTAACTGTTTCAAGTGATTGTAATAAAAGAGTTTTAACATTTGGCACAAAGCGTGCAATCCCAACATTGTGGCATCAGCCCACATGAGGTCACCTCAGGAAAATAGAAATGACCGGATTAAGGAAATTAGAAACATAATTGCTTGTTGCAAGGAGATACAAACATGAAGCAAATACTGAAAGGTTCGATTGCTCTGATACTCGGCGTTAGCTCAATGACAGCATGGGCGGCGACAGAGTCAGCAAACCTAGGACCTCGTCCCCTCTTTATAGTCAACAATATGGACGAGAGCCCTTTGAAAACCAAGCTGCTCAGTTGTAGCGAAGGGCCTTTTCATCGCAGCGATTTTTCTATTGGGCATCGCGGAGCTGCAATGCAGTTTCCCGAGCACACCAAAGAATCTTACTTAGCGGCGATTCAGATGGGAGCTGGTGTCGTAGAGTGTGATGTAACCTTTACTAAAGATAAGGAATTGGTGTGTCGGCATTCTCAAAGTGACCTGCACACCACAACCGATGTGTTGGCTCACCCAGAGCTTGCCAAGAAGTGTTCAGTTCCATTTAAACCTGCGAACCCTGCGACAGGTGAAGATGCTCAGGTTGAGTGTCGTACTTCCGATTTCACGCTAGCAGAGTTTAAGACGTTAAAAGGTAAAATGGATGGGGCGAACCCGAAAGCAACCACTGTCGAAGAGTATATGAACGGTACTCCAGGTTGGAGAACGGATCTTTACAGCCAGAGTGGGACGCTGATGACACACGCAGAAAGTGCGGCGCTTTTTAAAGACCACGGTGTAAAAGTGACTCCTGAATTGAAATCGGCAGCGGTTGAGATGCCTTTCAATGGCTTCAGCCAAGAGATGTACGCGCAAAAGCTAGTGGATGAATTAAAAGAAGCGGGCTTTGCACCTTCAGAGACTTACATGCAATCGTTCAACCTAGATGATGTGAAGTACTGGATCAAAGCAGCACCAAAATTCGGAAAACAAGCCGTTTATCTTGATGACCGTGTTTACAAGCAAGCGGACTTTGTTGCGTCTGTTGAGAACATGAAAGAGCTGCAAGATGCAGGTGTCAACATTATTGCGCCACCTCTGTTTGCTCTGGTTGATCTAAATGAGAATAACGAACTGGTTGCGTCTAATTACGCTAAGCTCGCTAAAGGCGCAGACCTCGAGATTATCGCATGGACTCTGGAACGTTCAGGCCCACTAGCGCAAGGCGGCGGTTGGTACTATAAGAGCGTGAAAGATGGCATCAACAATGATGGCGACATGATGAAAATGCTCGACGTGTTGGCACAAGATGTAGGTGTGATGGGTGTATTTAGTGACTGGCCTGCAACGGTAACTTACTACGCAAACTGCATGGACAGCGACGCCTAAGTTATCTGGATTATTGAAGAATAATAAGAGAAGAAGTAGTGAACCAAAGAGCCTTCGGGCTCTTTTTTTACCGTTAAAATTGATGGGACATAAATGACCCAAATGTAAGCTTTTGGGCTGGACATGAATGACTCAAAATAGATTGTTGAATTTGAATATCTTGTTAAGTTGTTGAATTTAAATAAGTAAAAATTTGGCACAAAGGCTGCAATAGTGAAGGCGACTTTCAACAATAAGTAAAAGTAAGGTTTGAATATGAAAATCAGTGTTAAAGGACTGTTAATCGCTAGCTCATTACTACTTCCTTCAATGGCTATGGCAAGCGACTGCTCTAGCCGTGGTGTGTTAGACGATCGATACTGTGATGAAAACCAAGATTTGGTGGCAGATTCACCAAAAAATCCAGATGAGTGGAATGACCCAAGTACGCTTGTGTTCACCTATACACCAGTAGAAGACCCTGCGCTATACAAAGACGCGTTTGCCGACTTCCAAGCTCACCTAAGTAAAATTACAGGTAAGCGAGTGATTTACTACACGGTGCACTCGAACTCTGCACAAGTAGAAGCGATGCGTTCTGGTCGTTTGCACGTAGCTGGTTTCTCTACGGGTCCAACTGGCTACGCGGTTAACCTCGCGGGTTACGTTCCAATTGCAGTAAAAGGCGATGAGTCTGGTTTCCAAGGCTACAATTTGATCACCATTGTGCGTAAAGATAGCGGTATCAACACCATGGCTGATTTGAAAGGCAAAAAGGTTGCACACACTTCTGCATCATCAAACTCTGGCAACCTAGCTCCTAGAGCGTTATTCCCAGCAAAAGGCTTAGTGCCAGATGAAGACTACAAAGTACTGTACTCAGGTAAGCATGACCAATCTATCTTAGGTGTTTATAACGGAGACTATGATGCAGCACCTGTGGCATCTGACGTGTATGATCGCATGGTGGCAGCAGGCCGTGTTGATGATTCTGAGCTTAAGATCATCTACCGTAGCCCACGTTTCCCAACATCTGCTTTCGGTTACGCATACAACCTAAAACCAGAGTTAGTTGAGAAGATCAACGAAGCTTTCTTTAGTTACCGATTCACACCAGAGATGAGTGCATCATTCAAAGGGGCCGACCGTTTCTCGCCAATTAGCTATAAGGAAGAGTGGGGCGTAATTCGTGATATAGCTCATGCGACAGGCACGGCTTACACCAAAGCAGGTTTGAAAAAACTGGCTGAAAAAGACGCTGCTAAACGCGCAAAGAAAAAAGCCACTGAGTTAGCGAAACAAGCAAACAACGGCTAACCCACAGTTCGAAGAACACTTATCTCAACCAAAACCAGTTATTTACTACGATTGGTATCAATATCTATGCCCTCGCGGGTAGGGCATAGATCATTCTAAAATTCGCACAAGGAAATGCAGTATGGCCGTAGCAAGCTATGACGGAATAAAGATCAACAACCTATTTCATGAATATGTGGCAGGCAAGCCAATCCTTAAAGGCATTAATATTGATATAGACGAACCTGGTATCATCGCGATTATCGGACCGTCAGGTACGGGTAAAAGTACGCTTCTACGTTGTATTAACCGTCTTAACAACCCTAGTCAAGGGGAGATCATTTTTGATGGTGCCGACCTGACTCAACTAAAAGGCCAAGCACTTCGTAAACAGCGCCGTCATATCGGAATGGTCTTTCAAGAGTACAACTTGGTAGAGCGTTTAACGGTTATCGAAAACGTGTTGAGTGGGCGTTTAGGTTACATGACCGCTTGGAATGCGTGGCGCCGTAACTACTCAGCACAAGACTTAGCAAAAGCGTTTGAGTTACTGGAATTTGTTGGCCTGCAAGATTTTGCAAACCAACGTGCCGACAGCTTATCTGGCGGCCAAAGGCAGCGTGTTGGTATTGCTCGTGCAGTAATGCAAGACCCTTATATTCTTCTTGCTGATGAACCTACTTCATCACTTGACCCGAAAACCGCGGTTGAGATCATGGAGTTGATGGAAACTTTTGCCGAACAGAAAAACATCCCGGTGTTGGTGAATATCCACGATGTGAACTTAGCCAAGCGTTATGCCAAGCGTATCATTGGGATGTGTAATGGCAAGGTACATTACGATGGCAGCCCAGAAGGCATTTCAGAGGAGGATCTGAAAATCATCTATGGGGGGGAGTCATGGCTGGATTAAACCCAAGTTCGTCGCCAAGTCTTTCGCAAGCTAACCGTGAAAACCCGTTTAAAGCGTCGTGGACGAACCGTGCGATCATCGCTGGTGTTATCGTTTATTTGTTCTATAGCTTTTCGACACTGGGGCTGACGTTTGATCGTTTGATCGTCGGCTTTAGTGAAAGTGAACGATTACTATCTCGAATGTTCCCGCCTGACTTTTCGCGTACTAGTTTGCTATTGAGTGGTCTAGCAGAGAGCTTGCAGATAGCGATTATTTCGAGCTTCTTTGGCATTGTGATTTCATTATTTCTTGGTCTACTTGCTGCAAGAAATATGATGCCAGCGATCGTTTCAACACCGGTCCGTGCTTTTATCGCTTTATGTCGCTCTTTTCATCCAGTGATCATCGCCATCTTATTTGTAAAAGCGGTGGGCTTTGGGGCGCTAGCTGGCATCTTGACCTTGGTGTTTGCGTCGATAGGCTTCATCGCTAAGCTTTTCGCTGAAGCGATTGAAGAGATCTCTTTTAAACCGGTTGAAGCAATTAGAGCGACAGGCGCTAGCTTTGTTAGTGTCATTCTGTATGCCGTGATGCCGCAGGTTTTCACGCGATTTATTGGCTTTGCAAGCTATCAGTTGGATTCTAATCTGCGTAACTCGACTATGGTGGGTATCGTGGGGGCGGGCGGCCTTGGCGGCACACTTTTCTCTGCATTCCAACGTTTCGACTACGACTTCGTTGCCGCTATCTTGCTCACCATTATCGCACTGATTCTTGTCGGTGAATTCCTTTCCAACATTGTTAGGAGAATCTTCTAATGACAACTGCATCTATCGATAGAGAGTGGCAGCGTTTTACACCTAATGAACGTGTGGCTCGATTCGCCGTCTACCTTAGCCTAGTGTGTGCCATTGTTTGGTCTTGGCAGACGGTGGAAGTGATTCCTGAATTTCTTTATGACGCGCCTGCTCAGTTCGCTGATATGTTTCAGCGTATGGTGCCAATGGATTACGCTTTTTACCCACAAACGATCCATGCCGCGATGATTGAAACGCTGCACATCGCGACCTTGGGTACGCTGTTTACTTTGGTGTTCGCGATTCCTTTGGCGCTGTTAAATGCACCAAACATTACTCCCAATAAAGCGTTGAACTGGTTTGCTCAATTTTTCCTTGTGTCTTCACGATCGGTGAACTCACTGGTATGGGCATTACTATTTATCGCACTGTTTGGCCCCGGTGTTCTCGCCGGTATTATGGCAATTGCAATTCGCAGTATCGGCTTTGTAGGGAAGCTGTTAGCGGAAGCTATTGCCGAAGTGGACATGGGGCCTATTGAAGCTTTACGCGCAACGGGTGCTTCATGGATGAGTATCTTGTTGAAAGGGTATTGGCCACAAGTGATGCCAGCGTTCTACTCAATCGTGTTATTCCGTTGGGATATCAACGTTCGTGAATCCGCGGTATTGGGTTTGGTGGGCGCCGGCGGTATTGGCGTGGTGCTTAACGATGCGCAAAACCTTTTTGAATGGCAAAAAGTATCGATGGTATTAGTGAGTATTTTTGCGGTGGTTATCGTTGCAGAAGCTGTGGTTATCCACATCCGCAACAAACTAATCTAACCGATGTGTTGTGTTCACTATATTTCTTATGACATGTGATTCGTGTGAAAGTTGAGAGCTTGTCTATCTAGCATTTTAAAGCTCAAACGACCCTAGGTACTCGGTCTACCTAGCGGTCGTTTTTTTATGCAGTTTTTACTGCATTTAGCGGAGAGTTGGCGCTTAGAAAATGCAGTGTTTAGCAAAGTCACCTGCTTCGTTCGCTGTCCAGTCGCCTTTTGGCTTCTCCTTCATATCTTCACACCAAGCTTCACTGCCAACTTCTGTACAAGCCATTAATTGAGTGGCTAGGAAAAGGATCAACGCGACTTTCTTCATAACAAATATTCCGTTTGGTGTAGGTAATCTAGGGGTACTTTACCAAAGACCACTGATGATTGTCATAGCTATCAGGGGCTGGAATTATGGACTGAGCTGGAAAAGTGATTTGGTAACGAGAGTGACTTGCTGACTCTCAAGATCGAAAAAGCCAGCAACATGTGCTGGCTTTGAAATTCTTAATAAGTTTTTTATCGATAAACTTTGACTACTTGAGGAGTTACACCAGCTTCATCTCTTGGATGATGTCCGAAGCGATTTCTGGCTTGGTACTTGTTGGCTTCTCGTGTAGATCTGCTTTCAATTGTCCCTTACGGTTGCTCAGGCCTGCTTCTAGCTTTTTGATTGCTGACGAAACAGCTGGGTACATAACGTCATCTGTCGCCTTTGCTGTTACACGTACACCTTCGTAGTTGGTGAACACTTCAACCTGATGTTGACCATGTTCTTTGGTAATGATGATGTCGCAGCTGATCAGTGATGGAAAATGGTTAGATATCTTTTCGAATTTACCTTCGATGTCTTTACGTGAGTCGTCGTTAATTGATACGTGATGTGTTTGAACGTTTATTTTCATAAATCATACCTTTCCAATGACTGTGTCATTTAAACGTAGCAAACATCGGTTAGATTAACCAATAGAGAAAGTACACATGTGTGATTGACTTCAGTGTTATCAAATAATCTCTACTTACTCCCTTGAAAGTCCGAATAACTGAGCGCATATTATGTTTCG
Organism: Vibrio sp. HI00D65; assembly: GCF_001635455.1. Lineage (GTDB taxonomy): Bacteria > Pseudomonadota > Gammaproteobacteria > Enterobacterales > Vibrionaceae > Vibrio. The sequence continues at coordinate 24,092 of NZ_LWEH01000001.1, read as the reverse complement.
TGTTTTCGATACATGTTAAAAAATACTCCATCTTTGATGATTTGCTCTAATTATGAGCGCCACTCTAGTGAATATCTCTTCATCGGTTTTATAATTCCGAACTTGTCACTTAGCCAACTTCTTTCGTTTTTGATAAATAAGTTACCACTAGACTTTAATTTATAGACACTCAACTGCCCATTCCATATTGAAATTTGTTTAAAGCTCCGAAAGTTCTGAGTAACGCACTAACCACTGATGAATTCGTCACTCCATATCACAATTACAAATAAGGGCTGTGGTAGTTTACTGGGCTATCTGTTAGTACGGGATGCCATAACATCTTCGTTAAATTTGGATTCGTTACCATGAAAATGCCTGTTAAATTGGCTGCTGTTGCAGCTTCACTTTCTTTCGCTTTAAATGCTTTTGCTGCGCCTGTTGAGTTTCAGAAAGTTCCAGAGATCATGCAGCAATTTGAAACTGCAGACCTGTACGTTTAAAAGTCAGTGACTCTGGGGCGCTTGCCTGCTGAATCTGAAATAGGCACTGATTTCCAACCTACGTTTCTGACGGAAAGGGTGGTTACAGTTTAGAAACTAACAACGTGATGACGGATGATGTGGTTATTGCAAGCATGCCTAAGGCGATTGTTGATGATGTTTTCAACCAATGGTTGGTTGCAAAAGAGACGTGGATCAGTAGCTATGGTTCACTGCCAACGTAGATCACTGAGTTCAAGCCGTTTAAGCGTATTAAAACCATCAAGGCCATTACGATTGACGCTGAAATGCTTGAGCTAATGGGCACCGAAGATGGCAAAACAGCCGTAATAAAAGTGAGTTGGGATGAAAAAGGGATGAAGGTTTATAAGGACGGTTACTTAGCAGATTATGAGTACGGGATTGCCCCTCATGAGATACAAGAGAACTACGAGCTAGCGCCTAAGTAGTTTGATTCCATTTCCGAAAAGCGCTCTGGTTTGCAGGGCGCTTTTTGTATTGCCACCAAAACATGACTTAACTCACACTTTTATGACATTTTACCGCTCGTTGTGCTAGAATGCGCCGCTTGTCTTTGTTTTTGATAAAAAACGCATTACTAAAGCAGAATTTTCCGTTTATCTGCTTGTAATGACCTCATTCAGTTTGGCCTGACTTGGTTGAACATCTGCATTTTGCTCGGACGCAAAGAGAGTAGTTCTCACTACTTCACTATGTACATTTGAGAGCACCATCTATCAAAGGCCTTTTAGAAACAGCCTAGTTAGCGTAGAACTACGTTCTGCGTGAAGGGTTTCGTTTTTCCAAAAATCCCCCTGGCACCAAGTATTACTTGGTTGCTGACAAGTAAGGAGTCTATATGACGTCTCCGGTATCTACATCCGTACCTACATCTCAGGCTGGTAATACAGCTTCAACAGAGAAAGAAGTAAATCATCCATTTCTTTCTTTGGTCATCATGGTAATCGTTGCAGCAATCGCAACCTACTTTATCCCTGCTGGCGAGTTTGAACGAGTGGTTATGAATGGCCGCACGGTGATTGATCCAGACAGCTATACACTATTAGCAAGCAACCCAACAACATTAGCCTCTTTTTTTTCGAATCATTTTTTAAAGGCTTCAAATCCGCTTCTGGCGTGATGGGTGTTGTGGTATTTGTTGGTGGTGCTTTCGGTATCATCAAACACATGGGTCTGCTAGACGCATCGGTTGTTGCGCTCACCACTAAGCTTAAGAAACAAGGCTTGTATGTGATCGCGCCAGTGATCATGACGGCGATCTTCTTCAACGTGACCTTCACCGGTATGCGTGAATTGGATGTTATTTTCATCTCGTTGATGACCCCGATCTGTATCAAGCTTGGATACGATGCGATAACAGCGTTAGGCGTTGTTCTACTGGCAAGTTGTGCGGGTTTTGCTGCGGCGTTAGCGAACCCATTTTTCACGGGTATTGCTCATACTATTGCTGAACTACCTTTGTATTCAGGCATGTGGTATCGCTTTATTGTCAGTATGTTTATGCTGCTGACTGGCGCTTGGTATGTGTTGAATTACGCAAGAAAAGTAAAACAAGATCCAACCAAAGGCTTGTTGTATGGCACTGGCTACCATTACGAATCAAATGTTGAAGCGAAGGCTCTAACTCTACGTGAGAAGCTAGCGGGTATCGCGTTCTTGGGTGTGTTCACGTATATGATCTTCGGTACCTTGACGATGGGCTTTGGCTTTAAGGAGATTGCAGGTGCGTTTGTGGCAATGGCGATCATTCCGGGATTAGTGGCGGGATTGTCTCCAAACAAGATTTGTGAATATTGGACCAAAGGTGTCAGCGATGTATTGGTCGCTGTATTGATCATCTTCTTTGCGCGTTCGGTGTTGACCATTATGGAAGATGCGAAGATTGTCGACTCGATCATCTACTATCTGGCGCAGATCATTTCAGGAAGTTCTAAGCTTGTTGCTGCGGCGGGTATCTACTTCTCACAAGCGGCGATTAACCTGTTTATCCCGTCGGGAAGTGGTCAAGCTGTGATCACCATGCCAATTATTATTCCACTGGCAGACATTGGTGAAGTGACTCGTCAAGTTGCGGCGCTGGCGTCTCAATTGGGTGACGGTATCTCGAATTACATTTATCCAACCAACGGTGGCTTGCTGGCGGTACTGGCGATTGCCAAAATACCTTATGGCAAGTGGGTTCGTTTCTTCTTACCATTATTTTTGTTCTGGTCGTTAGGCGCTCTGATTTCAGTCGTGATTGCTCAAATGATAGAGTTAGGTCCATTCTAAGGCTCGGGCTTTAGTCGGATGAGCTTTGCTTGAAATCATTCAAACAAACATAAAGGCAGCAAAATCGCTGCCTTTTTCGTTTGAGGTGAAGTTACCCGAGATAGAACATCACTCTTCAAACTGATAAGAGGAGGGTACGACGATGACACCTTGTTTCGAAATGTGGAAACGCTTGGCGTCAGCAAGGCTATCAAGACCAATTTGGGTTCCATCTGGTACTCTTACATTTTTATCTATGATACAGTTTTGAATGTGGCAATTTCGTCCAATCTCAACATCTTCAAACAATATACTATCAATCACGATTGCCGCGTTGCTCACTTTTACCTTCGGGAAGAAGATAGAGTTTTGTGCAGAGCCTCCCTCTATCACGACACCATTAGCAATCATCGAGTTAATGAATATCCCCTGATTTCCCTCTACCGAAGCAATGGTGCGAGCTGGTGGTAGTTGCGGTTCATAGGTACGAATTGCCCAATCCTGTTGGTACAAATCGATTGGCGAAGTTGGCTTTAACAAATCCATGTTCGCTTGGTAATAAGAGTCGATAGTACCCACGTCTCTCCAATAGGCATCCTGAGTTACGCGCCCCTCTTCGTCGCCAAATTTATAGGCGTAAACACTGTTGTTCTCGACTAGCTTAGGAATGATGTCTTTCCCAAAATCATGTCTCGAATCTGGGTCTTCTGCGTCTGCTAATAAGACCTGTGTCAGTATCTCTTTATCGAAGATATAAATTCCCATAGAAGCCATACTTCGTGTTGGCCTACTGGGTACGCTCGCGGGGTAACGCGGCTTTTCGGTAAAGTTATTAATCTGATGAGACTCGTCGATCTCCATTACTCCAAACTCTTTGGCCTCGTCTATCGAGACCTCCATGCAGGCTACCGTTAAGTCAGCTTTATTCTGCTTATGTTGCTTGAGCATTGGGGCGTAATCCATGCGATAGATATGGTCGCCGGATAAGACCACTACATGTTTGGCTTCACTACGCGACAGCAAATATAAGTTTTGATAAATCGCATCGGCCGTACCGCTATACCAGCTGTCACCTGTGCGCATTTGCGGGGGCACATTGGTGATGTATTCGCCGAGCTCGGGGTTAAGCACCGACCAACCATCACGTAAGTGTTTTTGCAAAGAGTGAGACTTGTACTGAGTCAGTACCAGTATTTGGCGAAGCCCGGAGTGCAGGCAGTTCGCGAGCGTGAAATCGATGATTCGATATTTGCCACCAAAAGGCACCGCAGGCTTTGCGCGGTTATCAGTGAGAGGAGAAAGCCGAGAGCCAACACCGCCGGCTAGAATGATTGTTAGAGTGTCTTGCATAGTCAGAACCTCAATGTATTTATGATTATGTTTAAGGTCCTGCAAGCACTAAGCCAAATGTAACCCACTGAATATTAGAAGAGGGGATAAAGATTTCCATCTCGTTGCACCAAATTGATGCATTTAGAATCTTAGCTTGCTCTATTTTGATTCAGACAAGTTAAAACGAGCCGATGAGGTTGGGTTAAACAGAATAATGCATGGAGGGAACGTTACAAAACTGTCAATAAAATGAAGGAATAAAGTGACCGGATCGATATAAAGTTACATAAATAGTCGCATCTTTTCACAAATTGATTTCCATCAATAAAGTAGGGCTATTCTGTGATAACTTGCACGCAAAATAAGAAATGATTACTCATTCACCAATAAAATGAAGCCCTCAAAGGAAATAATAATGAAAAAAACAGTATGTGGTATTGCGATTACTGCGGCTCTTATGTCAACGAATGTTCTTGCTCATAAAGAAGGTGATTTCATCATCCGTGCAGGTGCAGCAACAGTATCTCCGAACGACAGCAGCGACGCTGTACTCAATAACCCTGACTTAGGATTCTCAGTTGATTCTGATACTCAGCTTGGTCTGACTTTCGGTTATATGTTCACTGACAACATCAGCTTTGAAGTGTTAGCAGCCAGCCCATTTTCTCACAGCATTTCTGTTAACGGTTTAGGTAAAATTGCTGATACTAAACACCTTCCACCAACGTTCATGGTTCAATACTACTTCGGTGAGGCGAACAGTGACTTCCGTCCATACGTAGGTGCTGGCCTTAACTACACCGTATTTTTTGATGAAGGTTTGAATGCTAACGGCAAAAACGCTGGTCTAACAGATGTGTCTTTAGATGACTCTTGGGGCCTAGCTGCAAACGTTGGCATGGACTACATGATCAATGAAGACTGGTTCCTAAATGCATCGGTTTGGTACGCAGATATTGGAACAACGGCAACATACAAGACTGCGACAGATACATTTAAAACTGACGTTGATATCGACCCATGGGTATTCATGATCGGTGGCGGTTACAACTTCTAACCTACGATTCCATTTACTCAGGCGCTCAAGCACCAGCCTGCTTGTGCGCCTTTTTTATTATTAATTGATTAGTCACTGTAACGTCTTGTTGTTATGGGTAAAGTAGACCTATTGTCGTCATCTGTTATTAACAAAACAGAAAGATAGCTGTCATAATCACCTCATAAAATCGCGATTCAAATTATGGAGGATATATGAATCGCAAAATCAATAAGCTGACTTTATTACTACCTATCGCAGTGAGTTCTGCTCTCGCTGGGTGTTCTCAGTCAACATCACCTACGGCTAGTACACACTCTCAAACCTCACTTGATGCTTTGAGCTTCCAATGTCAATCCAGTCAACAGCCAATCGCAAGTGATGCTGAGATTACCGGGCTTACTTTGGTTGGTAGTTCTATTGCCGACGCTCCTTTCGCAACTTCCGCTGCAGAAATTGTCAGCTACGATTCATGTACCGATAAATTGTATGTCGTAAATGCTCAAGCAAAGAAAGTTGACGTGCTATCGATGAATGCCGATAGCTCTCCAAACTCGAAAGGCTCGATTGATCTTCAATCTGCCGCGTTAGCTTCTGGTATCAATATCGGAGCAGCAAATAGTGTCTCGACACATCAAGGATTAGTTGCAGTCGCGATTGAAAACGCCGACAAACAACAAAATGGCATGATTGCTCTGTATCGCTCAGATACTTTAGAATTAATTACCACGTACACTACGGGCGCACTGCCAGATATGGTGAGCTTTTCTAAAGACGGTCGTTATATTGCTTCAGCAAATGAAGGTGAACCGAATTCGGACTATACCATTGACCCTGAAGGTTCAGTGACGCTAGTTGATTTAGCCAATGGTCCTTTACGAGCTAAAGTAACTCAGATTGATTTCAAAGCATTCAACCAAGGTCAGCCTCGTCACAAAGAACTCACCGACAAGGTTCGAATCTCAGCTCCGAATGCGACCTTTGCTCAAGACCTAGAGCCTGAATACCTAACGTTTGCTGATAACGGTAAGCTCTACGTTGCCCTGCAAGAGAACAATGCACTAGCAGCGATTGATGTCGCAACTGCAGAGGTGGATGCGATTCTTGGTTTAGGCGGTAAATCTTGGGATAGCGCGCAATTGGATGCGTCGAATAAAGATCAAAATATCGGCAACCTGCAAAGCTACGCGATGTTAGAAGGACTTTACATGCCAGACAGCATCACTAGCTACAGTGTCGATGGCAATACCTACATCGTAACAGCGAACGAAGGTGACGGCCGCGAGTATGGCATCAAGACAACGCAAAAAGTGTGCGATGATAAAGGCTTTGAGTGGGATGGCGATGACTATCAAGGCACTGAGAACTACACCACAGAGAAAGACTTTTGTATTGCTTATGTTGATGAAGTGCGTGGCAAAAAGTTAGACGTTGACGCTAACCACCCATTGGTAGGTGCATTGAAAGACAATAAGCAACTGGCTCGCCTTAAAGTGATCAAGCCACAAGGCACGCTTGCTGCTGACCAAAAGGTTCAAGCGTTCGGTAGCCGCTCTTTCTCTATCTGGAATGACTCAGGCGAGTTAGTGTTTGATAGTGGTGATGACTTTGCTCGAATCGTACTTGAGCAAGATCCTGCAAACTTCAACAGCACCAATGATAACAATCAGAGTGGTGACGATCGCAGCGATGATAAAGGAGTGGAACCTGAAGCTATCGAAGTGGCTGAGATTAACGGTAAGCACTATGCCTTTATCGGTCTTGAACGCCAAGGTGGCATCATGGTTTTCGACGTAACGCAGCCTAAGAACGCAAGCTTCATCAGCTATCTCAATAATCGTGATTTTACTCAACCTGTGTGTACTAAGATTGATGAAGACGGCGATTGTGACAACGATACTTACAACTCGAAAGCCGGTGACTTAGGTCCAGAATCAATCAAGCATTTCACTCGTTCTGGTAACCACTTTATTGCGGTTGGTAATGAAGTCAGCGGTAGCACATCAGTTTATCGCGTTGATTTCTAATCTCGCTTATTGCTAGCAATTAGATTGAATCAAAACAAAAGCGCCACTACTGGGTAAGTAGTGGCGCTTTTAGTATATGGTTTATTTTATCGCTGATTTAGTAGCGATAGATCAGTTCTATGGCTCTTGCTTAGTTGGTGCTAGAGCGATTTCACGGATACATACGTTTTGTGGTTGCTGGTAAGCGAATGATACTGCGCGAGCAATGTCGTCAGCTGCCAGTACGCCACCCATTTGTTCTTTCCACTCACCGTAACCATCTTTAATCTCTTGAGATGTTGTGTGAGAAAGAAGTTCAGTTTCTACCGCACCTGGTGCAATTGTTGTTACACGAACGTTTGCTGCAGCGACTTCTTCACGTACGTTTTCAGAGATAGCGTGTACAGCGAACTTAGTACCACAGTAAGCTGCGTGGTTCGGGAATGTTTTCTTACCCGCAATTGAACTGATGTTAATGATTGTGCCGCTGCTACGCTCTTTCATTGGCGCAAGAACTGCTTGCATACCGTTAAGAAGGCCAAGCACGTTCACATCGAACATACGTTTCCACTCAGATGCGTCTTGCGTATCAATTTGGCCCAGAAGCATTGCGCCAGCGTTGTTGATTAGCGCGTCAACAGGGCCGAATTTTTCTTCACCTTGTGCGATAGCTGCTTCGAATGATGCTTGGTCAGTCACGTCTACTTTTACTGTTAATGAGTTTGGTAGGTTTAGCGCTTCAAGGCGATCAATACGACGAGCTAGAAGTAGCAGAGGGTGACCTTCATCGCTAAGACGACGAGCAATTGCTTCACCAATACCAGAACTTGCACCTGTAATTACGATTAGTTTTTTCACTTTATTTCCTCTGTACTTTTATTGCGTAGGTTGGCTACGACGTATTGTTTAAGTGCATTCGAATCAAGTGCTTGTTGCCTTGCTTCGTTGCGATGGAGGTATATTAAGGAAAATAGAATTGTTGATATATAGCGCCTCACTTGAAACACTGTTACTGTGGTGCAACAATAAAGGTGTTCACCTCATTGCTTCATCCCTTTTAATCTCACAAGTGAGTGGCAGCTATGCTCAATCAAATTAACCTGTCTGATATTCGTTCCTTCGTGCTTATTGCTCGTTTAGGTAACTTCACTAAAGCAGCGGAGGAGCTTGATGTGTCGCGTTCACACGTATCACGCCAAGTCAGTAGTCTAGAAAAGCAGATGGGTGTGACATTGTTTATTCGCACAACTCGAACTCTGAGGTTGACCCACGCAGGGCAAGATCTGTACACGAGGTGCGAACAAGCTCTAGATAATATAGACCAAGCGCTGATTGCTGCGGTTGATGATGTCGAAGAGGTACGCGGTGACATCAAAGTCAATTGCGTAGGTGGTTATTTGGGGGAGGTGATCATTGCTGATCTGGTTAATGAGTTTATGCTGCTCTATCCCGACATTAGTATAAGCCTGGATTTCACTAGTAACCGAGTCGACTTGATTGAAGACGCTTTCGATATCGCTTTTCGTATGGGAAGCCTTGAAGATGCGGGCTTTATTGCAAGGAAGTTATTGGATATAGAGATGGGAACGCTCGCGAGCCCTGAGTATTTTGCTCGTAAAGGAAAGCCTAACCACCCTAAAGAGTTGATCCATCATGACTGCTTAACCGGCTCGGTGCGTAAATGGAGTTTTCAAGCGCTCGATGACACCAAGAAAACGCTCGATGTAAATGTGACTGGAAGGTTGCAATGCAAAAATGGTCGAGTGTTAGTGCAGGGCGCGAGGTCGGGTAACGGAATTATTCGTGTACCGACTATCTATTGTTTACAAGAACTGAATGATGGGCAATTAGTGCAGGTGTTTGATGACTGGGTGGTACCTAAAGTGGACTTTTCAGCGATCTACCATCGAGACCGCTATCAACCAAGCCGGATTAGAACCTTTATTGATTTTGTGAAAAGTCGCTTTGAGCAAATGCCAGTCAGCTAAGTATGTTTGCTGTCTTCCTTCTTTTGTCTCCCGTTTTTGACAATAGTTGTGCTGGCTTGAACTTACATTTCGTTGATTTCGTTTTGTAGGCTTTCTAGCTGATCCAGAATCAGTAAGAACTTCTCACCAAATGGAGTGACTTGATATTCCACTCTTGGTGGCAGTTCGTTGAACATTTGCTTATCTAGAATCCCAAACTCTACATTTCGCTTTAAACACTCATTCAAGACCTTGGTCGATAACCCTTCGACCGAGCGTACCATTTCACCGGGACGATTGATGCCATTTGCCAGTAGTTGGTAAATCGTGAGCGACCATTTACAACCGTAGATGGTCTCTACCATCCGAGCTGAACGCTCTGGTGCGGATTTTCTTGAAAAAAAGTTTTCCTGATTTTTCATAAAGATGTACCAATAAGTACCTACCTAACCGATTTGTACTTACTATTCATAGTGTTAGTTCAAAGCCTAAGATTACCACGTTCACATGACTTAGGAGATAACAAAATGAACTTCACTAAAAATGGTATTGCAGTCGTAATCGGTGGCACAAGTGGTATGGGCCTTGAAACAGCGAAGCAGTTAGTCGCTCAAAATATCCATGTACTGGTTGTCGGCAATAACCCTACTAAGTTAGATAAAGCGGTGTCAGAACTTCAATCACTAGGCCACGCTTCTGGTTGGCAAGCTAACCTTTATGATGATGCGAGTGTAGCGAGTCTTATTTCGCATTTAGAGTCGCTTGAAGAGGGTATTGGTTACCTTGTTAATGCGGCTGGCTACTTTAACCCTAAAGCGTTTGTCGAGCACCAAGAGTCGGATTACGAGCAATACATGCAGCTCAACAAAGCGACTTTCTTCATCACTCAAGCTGTCAGCAAGTTAATGATCAAAAACGGTGGCGGAAATGTGGTAAACGTCGGCTCTATGTGGGCGAAACAAGCTATTAAAGCGACGCCATCTTCTGCTTATTCAATGGCAAAGGCTGGTCTACACGCTTTAACACAGCACATGGCAATGGAATTGGCGGACCACAACATTCGCGTGAATGCGGTTTCTCCAGCAGTCGTTAAAACGCCGATCTACGAATCATTCATTAAGCCAGAAGAGGTGGACCAAGCGCTAGAAGGCTTCAATGCTTTCCATCCAATTGGTCGAGTGGGCCAACCGAGAGACATCGCAAACAGCATCTCTTTCCTATTATCTGACAGTGCTGATTGGGTAACGGGTGCAATCTGGGATGTTGATGGTGGTGTGATCGCGGGCCGCAATTAATCAAGTTGAGCTTTCAATATGGGGGGATGCTTTGTTAGCAATGAACAAGTAGCAGCTAACAGCGAGGTCTCCCCCTCGCTCGTTATTCGCGTAGAATAGACATTAGCAAGACAATAATAATTAAAGCAATACTTAGAGTAAGGTCATTATTATGTTCAACATGGACTTTTCAAAGAGACTGGTTATCGAAACCGATAAACTAGATTGGGTAGCAAGCCCTGCCAAAGGGGTATGGCGTAAGCCCCTAGAAAGAGAAGAGAGAGAATCGGGTCACACGACTAGCGTGGTGAAATACGATCCTCAATCTTCATTCTCTGAACATCCACATCCGCAAGGAGAAGAGATCTTCGTGTTGGACGGTGTGTTCTCTGATGAAACAGGCGATTTCCCAGCAGGCACTTACATTCGCAACCCACCTGGCAGCGCGCATTCTCCATCGAGCAAAGAGGGTTGCACGATCTTTGTTAAGCTAAATCAGTTTGATGCGAGAGACTCAACTCAAGTTCGAATCAATACGCTAGAAACGGAATGGTTACCGGGTATTGGCGGGTTACAGGTGATGCCACTGCATGAGTTTGAGCATGAACATGTCGCTTTAGTGAAGTGGCCTGTCGGTGAGCGCTTTCAGCCACACCATCACTTTGGTGGAGAAGAGATCTTTGTGTTGTCGGGCACCTTTAAAGATGAACAGGGCGTGTACCCCAAGCATACTTGGATGCGCAGCCCTCACATGAGTGAGCATTTCCCTTATGTGGAAGAAGAGACGGTCATCCTAGTGAAAACAGGTCATTTGCCACTGATATGATGATTATCTCGACAAGTAAAATAGAAAGCCGCTTACCAAAAGTCAGCGGCTTTTTAGACTCTAGTGCTTATTGAGCTTACTTGATGCATGTCTGAGCACTAGTAAGCGACTCCAATACTTCAAGGGCTTCGCCTTGCGCTGAGGCTTCATTTTTATATTCTTCAGGGAAATCTGGAACGGTCACTAGCGATACGTTTGATGCCACTTCTAATGAACCTGCACCACTAACCCACAACAAGCGCTCGATGCCGATAGTTGGTAATGTTTCCAAAAACCTAGTCGCAGTGTTTTTTACGATGTAGCCTAGCTAACCCATTGATTGCAGATGGTCAGTTGAAGCGGATATTGGAGGGTTTTATTTCACCAAGCAGCGTGCTTTGGCCGTGTATTTATCTCGGAGCTATCAGCTTCCGGTTGTTCGTCAGTTCATTGATTTTGCAGCAGAAGCTTGGTCTTGCGATATCAAGTCTGGAGATGTTTGAAACTTTATAGGCAATGTTACAAAGCAATGGACATTTAAAAGTCCATAAATACAAAAATCCGATATCAATGGTGATATCGGATTTGAACTCAATAATCTAGAGTTCTAGCACGCTCTCCTCTCACGAAGTCGTTATACATATCCATGCTCGGATAATCGGGTATTTACTGTATTTCCATTGATGTCTGGTAAAGGCTGATACAAGCTTTTGGCTATTTCAGATAGCATCTGATCATAGACTTGCGAAATCGCACGAGATATATCGCTGGTTAGTTCATACATGCTATCTGCAGGCTGAGTTAGTTCACTGCTTGAATAGATCTCGTCGAGCGAATGCATTGCTCGTGAAAAAACGGGTGAGCCAGTGCTGATTGGGCAAATTATCGATAGTTGGTTAAGCTTCCGATGCATCTGAGACGCGTAGAACTTAAACCTCAGATATTCTTCCAGCTTCTCGCTATCAGTATCTGTAATTTCTGGGATACACAAACGAAGTTTTGTCAGAACATCCATGCAGTCCAAGATTTGCTGCCAGTTCATATGATACTCACGGCTCATGTCTTCACGCTCAGATTGGATTAACCATACGATCATCACTTCATCCATCAAGAACATGCAGTGGCGAATGGTTTTGCCATGAATCGATTGGTTGCGAACTAAGCTCCGGTTTTGCCAATCAGTGTGCATGGCGATGAGCTTGAGGTGGTAGATGCGATACATAGGTCGGCTATCAAATGAGACGTGCGATTGAAGCAGCTCAGATACTTCAAGTATGTTGTCGTATATCTCATTTACTCTGCGAATTGAGTTGCTAGATAATTTACAAGCCAGAGCGTAATGCGTCGCTGCACGGTGTTTTCGTGACAGCAACAGCAGCTCTCTGAGTAGAACTAAGGTCTCAAACCTGTGCGATAGCGCCGTCTGTCTTTTTCTGGAGAAATAGAACAGAGTGGCAAGCACTGCTATGGATAAACCCACTGAGATAACTACAAACATATTCAACTCCCAATATCTTAATACCTATTTAGTGGTAGTGCAGATGCTGTGCCAGAACTGATAGTTGATATATTTCAATTACTTATGATTCTGTGCGGTTTTTGAATGATCAAAATTGGTGCATAACTTCACCATTCGAGTGAATGTTTCTCATATTTTGCAGGGTTTTTTGAGAGGTAATCCATCGAAAGTGGAATGTATCTTTGATTTCAGAGCTGACTTTTGTTGCCATGAGGAAATTGAAAAGGCCTCACTCTTTAATGGTGCTCACTAGAAACAGCATTAAAGAATGAGGCCTTTCGATATTTGTGCGGCACTCAATGACTTACAAAGCGAGTCATTAAGCACTCAGCTTTATGCAAGCTTAAGATCAAACTCGTTGCGGTACATCACCATATCTTCAATGGTTAGTACTGGCATGTTGTGTAGTTTACCGAAAGCAACGATCTCTGGCGCTTTTGCCATTGTGCCATCTGGGTTAGTGACTTCACACAATACACCTGCTGGTTGAAGACCTGCCATTTGCATTAGGTCCACAGTACCTTCTGTATGACCGCGGCGAGCAAGTACGCCACCTTTGCGAGCGCGTAATGGGAATACGTGACCAGGGCGAGCAAGGTCAGTAGGTTTAGCTGTCGGGTTTGCAGCTGTTTTGATCGTAGTTACACGGTCAGCGGCAGAAACACCTGTTGTTACGCCAACTTTCGCTTCAATAGTTACGGTAAACGCAGTTTGATTTGCGCTGTTGTTATCAACAACCATAGGTGGAAGGTCAAGTTGGTTAGCTTGATCATCAGTTAGACAAAGACACACAATGCCGCTGCATTCACGGATCATAAGCGCCATTTGAGCATTAGTTAGGTGTTCTACTGAGTAGATGATGTCGCCTTCGTTCTCACGGTCTTCATCGTCAAGTAAAAGTACGCCACGACCTTCGCGCAAAGCTTGCAGTGCGTTTTCAACACGAGTGATTGGTTCGCCAAATTCGGCAAGTAGTGAAGACTGATTCATGGTTAAACTCCTAAAATATCACCAGAATCAGGGCTGTATGAGGGATCTCAACGAGCACAACAAAGCCAACTCATTACAAGTCGGTTCATCATGGTTTTATCCAAAACGAAATGCACACGTATGAGTTGGAGGCATGAACCCAATAAACAGGTACGCATTTCCAACTTAAACGAGTGTGTTTCCATTCTCTCTCATCCGGACTATAACCGTCGGCTCTGGCATCTCACCAGATCTGCTGACCTCGACGAATCGAGCGCTCGCGGGCTTATCTTTAGATTTTGCTAAGGACATACCGCCGGTGGGGAATTTCGCCCCGCCCTGAGAATAAAAATTAATAATTTGTTTTGCTATGAAAGCAGATCAGATGGTAATCCTTTCAATACTGGATTTAAAGGACTCACAGCAAAGTTTTTTAGATTCATCGCTTTTAAATCGGTAAGTGTTCACTTTATCAGCAGAACGCAGGCAGGGCGCTTTATTATGGGCTAGCTTGGTTCCCGCCATTTGCTATTGGAATGTGAAATAAGGGTGTTGCTGCTGATGGGTTGCGGTGTTTCACGTAACCAATAATAAAGCGACTCGAATAAATGAAGTTTATTGCACTACGATGTCTTACTGGGCGTTTTTACAAAAAATTGATATTGGCGGTGCTAAGCTGCGATAGCATCCGACCACTTTATCCAAAAGATCTTAGCCATGACTTCTCTGTTCTCCAACAAATCCAAAGGCTTATTACTGCTCGTTTTAAGCTTGTATTCTCTTGTTCCCTTTTTGAACTTTGGGTCTCATTTCGACCTTGGAAGTGCCGTGTTGCCTTTCTATGGTGCTGTGATGACATTCGTGACTTATTCAGCGGGTAATCAAGGGTTCCTAATCACACTCGCGGTTCTCTCTTTATTGGTGCTGACGTTAAAGTTCTCAAAAGCAAAGTTAGTGAGCCTTTGTTTGCAGCTCGGTGTTTTATTGGTGTTAAGCTTTGCTGCGAAGACATTCCTTAAATCATCAACGGAGAGCCCACGTCCATATACTGAGTATTTAGTTACCGAAGAAGTGGTTGATATGCCAGAGTTGTTTTATGAACTGCCACTAGAAGAAAAGAACGTGGCTATTGAGTCTGTAGAGGATAAGGTCAGCGAATGGCGAACGCGTCATTGGCTTGGCGAAACAGACTATTCATTCCCGTCTGGACACATGATTTTCGTGGGTGTTTGCTTAGCATTCTTTGGTGGGTTGTTCTTAGAGGTGAAGCGTTTTTACCTTGTAGGTGGCATGCTAGCTTGGGCTGGTGGCGTAGCGTATAGCCGCGTTTGGCTTGGTATGCATCGTCCTGAAGATTTAGCTGCATCTATCGCTCTTGCGGGCTTAATCTACTTATTAGTACCACTGGTGCCAACGCAAAAAATAGAACCTTTGTTGCCTAAGTTCCTCAGAACGGCTTAACCATTCAAGAAGAGCTTCTTTGTTTAAGGCAACTAAGTTTTAAAAAAATAAGTTCTTGAAAACAAGTTAGCGGCCCAAAAGCAACTTGGTATTAGCTTAACAAGCGGAATCTCTGGCTATTGATTAAGCCCGAGTTCTGCTTGTTTCTTTTTGGTTAGTCCCAAAGAGACGATTCGGTGAGATTCCGTGAGGTAGTATCTCAACTCGTCGTCCCTTTCTGGTGTGCTCTCAAACAGCTGAATCCACTTCATTCCACGCGAAGCAAAGTAGGGGGCGGGTTTATACCCTGGCTCTTCTTTGAGAAAATCGAAATTCTGATCAGATGCCTTAAAGATAAATGCAGGCTCGTCGTTCGACCCCCTGCCTCCAATCGCAAACACCTTACCACCCACTTTCCAAACGTGGGAATTGTTCCATTGCATGACATAGCTAGTAGCAGCTTGTGACTCGCAAAAAGCATTGAATTCATCGTATGTCATAGAGCGCCCTTTCTATAGTTCCGTGCTGGTGGTGTTTATTTAGGATACCGCTTGAAGTTAGCCAGCTAAGCCTTGCCAAATAGCCGTCAAGCCACTGATAGAACATAGCAGCAAAGAAGCGATACGTATCTTCTCTTTCGAAATCGTTTGAGTGGTCACCATAGCCATTTTGTAACCTAACCAAGCTGCGGGCAGCAAGGGTATTGTGATGATCAAATGGTGGAGCGTGAAGAAGCCAATCGGGATCTGCACGACTAATGAAATGATTGAGCTAAATACAAAGAAAGCAGAAAGATTGCCGCGAAGCTGGTTAGCGTCTTGGTGTTGAAGCAGTAACGCCATCGGCGGTCCCCCAATACCCGAACTTGTCCCAAAGAACCCTGAGAAAAATCCTGCAATCCCCATCTTCGCGGGTGTTGGCTCTAATCTAAATGGTAGTAGGCTTACAATCACGGCAAACACTACCAGTAATCCTAGCCACAGTGACAATACGCTCGTTGACACCATCACCAACAAAGCACCTCCTGCCAATGAGCCAGGGATTCGGCCTAGCAGTGCGACTTTGAGTCCGCCAATAGAGATGTTTGCGCGGTGTTTTAACGCATTAAATATTGAGATAAATAGACCAATGAGGCAGATAGGCGCAGGGACATAGTCTGGCGAGACCAAAAACAGCAATGGGGCGGCGACAACAGCCAAGCCAAAGCCGATAGCGGTTTGTACAAATGAACCAACAAAAATGAGTGCCATTGCGATAAGGGCAGTCTGATTTAGGTATTCCATAGGCCTGCGAGTAAGTTCTAAAGGAGCGAATGGATACTATAAATTAAAACGGTAGAAATAGTCTTAATATTCAGTGAGGTTTATGCAAGTTTCGTTAGTTATAATTTCGATTTTAACGCCCAATAAAAAAGAGAGCGAATATCTCAGGAACTACTCCGTTCAATATCCACTCTCTCATTGGATTGCTTATCGCTGTTTCTGATTGGGGGAATCAGTATTAAACGTTAAGCCATTGCCAATTTCAGACGCTCAATTGGCTTGTCATTGATTGGTAAATGGATAAGCGCTGCGGCAAATGCCAGTACTACCGTCGACCACCAGATTGGTTCGTAAGATCCGTAATAATCGTAAATACAACCACCAACCCAAGCTCCTAAGAAGCTACCGACTTGGTGCGTGAAGAATACCAAACCGTACAGAGTCGATAGGTAACGAGCTCCAAAGATCTGACGAACTAAACCTGAAGTCAGTGGAACCGTACCAAGCCAACAGAAGCCAATTGCAGCACCGAAGATCGCTGCGGTCGATTCTGTTACTGGCAGAGTGACAAATGCACCGATAACCACAGTTCGAACTAAGTAAAGTGCAGACATCACATGACGCTTGCTGAACTTGTCGCCCATCACACCCCAGAAGTAAGAACCGAAGATGTTGAAGATACCAACGTAAGCCAATGCCATTGCTGCGCTACTCGCTGGCAGGTTTTTGTCAGCTAGGTAGCTTGGTAAATGAGTCGCAATAAACATCACGTGGAAGCCACACACGAAGAAACCAGCATGAATCAACCAGTAACCTCTGTGAGAGAAGGCTTCTGACAGCGCTTCTTTCAAGGTTTGATTATCTTCCATTTGCGTTTGTTTGCTCGTTGCGACTTTTGGCGCTCGCATGAAAAGTGCAAATGAGATCATCACGCAGCACAACACTGCAAACACTTGCATAGCACTCTGCCAATCAAATCCGTTCAACATGTATTGCGCACCCGGAATGACAGCAAACATGCCAAATGAACCCGCAGCCGTAGTTAAACCAAATGCTTTAGCAGCGTGTTCTGCAGGTACCACTTTCGCTACTGCACCTAATACGATCACATAGCTTGTTGCACTTAGTCCAAGGCCAACCAGTGCGCCTAACGAAACGTAAAGCATGCTCGATTCGGTAGAAATTGAGGTAAGAAGTAAACCCAAACCGTAAGCACATGCGCCAGCAATAATGATGCGCCTTGCTCCCCATTTGTCTGCAGCCATGCCAATAAAAGGTTGGAACACACCGAACAATAGGTTTTGTAGAGCAATAGCGAAGCTGAAAAACTCACGACCGGTACCGAAATGCTCTGAAATTGGCATCATGAATATGCCGAATGATTGTCTGATCCCTAGACTGATAATAAGTGTGCCGATCCCAAGCCATACCAGTAAAGGAAAATGGAAAATGCTCATTCTAATACTCTTAAATTAATGGTGGTGATGTGAGTGGTCTTGCGCAGACATGTTTTGTTCAGTCATATGATGGTGATGCTCATGCCCTGATTGCTGGTGGCAGCCACTACTCACGGCGTGCTGAGCCAAAAGATCAATCAGTGGTTGACTGTGATGCACAATAACCAAACTAATGACGAGGAATAACGTCATTCTGGCTAGTTGAGCAAAAAGAGATTGTGAAAACATAAGGTGTTTACATGCGCTCGATGTTGTAAGAAGTCGCGCATCATAATGATGGGTAGGGTATGTATCAAATGACTATTTGTGATTTACTCTATGCGTTTCATGCATATATTTATACGTTGTTGCTCTGAGAACGAAATGTGACTAAAAAATGGGAAAACTCGGTACTTACCGATTCCAAGGGAGAAGCCAGCAATTCAATATGGATACTTAGTAATGTCTCTGTAACTATATGCTTTATTGATATATTTCACAAAACTGTAAAAACTAATATACAAACTAATTTCCGTATAAGATTGTCCGCTTGCTCGACTTATCTATTGAACATCGTAAATTTGGGCGTAAATCGTTTCAACATGACTGAAACGCGATGTTAAAAGATTCAGGGAGAGTCATTCATATGGATAAAGATCATAACTTTCGCGAAAACTTGCTGTCACTGATCTTAGGTAGCGCACTGGTTTCACTTGGCGTTATCTTTTTCAACCAAGTCGGCTTGCTCACCGGGGGGACCGCTGGTCTAGCAATCTTCATCACCAAAGTAACAGACTTAAGCTTTGGCCAAGTGTTCTTTGCACTAAACTTACCTTTCTATATTTTATCCGTCGCTCGTATGGGGTGGCGTTTCACAATCAATACTTTTATTGCAGTTTCGATAGTTTCGCTCGCAGTGGATCACTTATATCACGTGATTCAGATCGCCGAGATTCATGCACTCTATGCAGCATTACTTGGCGGCGGATTAATTGGTACTGGTATGTTGGTGATTTTCCGTCACAAGATGAGCTTAGGTGGTTTTAATATTCTGGCGCTGTTCTTACAAGAACGTTTTGGGATTCGAGCAGGCAAGGTTCAGATGGCATTGGACTGTACCATTGTGGTGCTTTCACTGTTTATCGTTGATGCACCACTAATACTCTTGTCAGTATTGGGTGCAGTAGTCACCAACCTGATTCTCGTGATGAATCATAAACCTGGGCGCTACCAACCGGTTGTAAAAGCGGAAGCGGCTTAGCGAACTTGAGTCTAAGCCTATATTACAACCAATAAAAAACAACAAAGCCAGCATCAATAGCTGGCTTTGTTCTATGTGAAAATAGTCATTCAACACTTAGCAGTTGCCACAACCGGATTCCGGTTTGAGCTCGCAATCAATCACATTACCTTGTTTGTCTAGCGACAAGTTGCAGCACTGTTCAAATAGATTCTTAAGATCGCCACGGCTTTTCTGAACACGAGGTTTAATGGTCGAATAACTGACGTTTTGTTCTTCTGCTAGCGCTTTCTGGCTCTGACCCTTGATATCAACGGCAAGCAATAGCGAGGCACTCTGCTCAGGCAACGCTTGGATGAAGAGTTCAATGCATAAAGACAACTTCTGCTTGAACTCCTCATTGTGGTCTAAATCTGCAAACCACAAATCGTCCGCATCAATTTTGCTATCACGTTGTTGGCGAGCATGTTTACTGTAGAAGTCGATAATCGTGTTATTGGTTAATTGAAATAGCCACGATTTAACACTGCTCGCATCTTGCACTTAGTGCTGGTTCTGAAAAGTCTTAATTAAGATCTCATGCAGCAAATTTTCTACATCGGCGGTATTACGGACTTTAGAGTGGAGGAATGCTTTTTATGTTTGCTGATACTCAGCCCACACCTTCTCTAAGTTTAAAGATGTGCTATCTGCACTGTTCATTGACGCAACACTCGTCTTGTAAGAAACCAATAACCCCTTCTAGACATTCATACTCTGCAACACAAAAGAGAGTCCTGCCTTCACGTCTTTGGCTGATGAGGCCCGCTGATGCAAGGCTTGATATGTGGTGAGACAAAGTAGAGCCGGGGATACCGAGCTCTTCTTGTAGGCCGCCAACCGCAATGCCTTGGTAGCCAGCTTTTACAACACTCTTATAGATACTAAGGCGAATTGGGTGGCCTAGTTCTTTAAGTGCTTTTGCTACGACTTCTAAGTTCATATTAACTCCTCAAGATTTAATTTCGATAATAGTCGAAATAAAGGTCAAATTCAAATCTAAAAAAAAGTGAAGACGTAAGTTCTTGAAAGTTTAGTCGATTGTAAATTTAATTCGATTTTTATCGAAATAAAACTTGATCTGTAACTATTTATTTCTATAATTCGATAATATTCGAAATGAAAGGGTCGAATACTTGCATCATAGAGTTCGACCTTCAATCCTGTTTGGAGTTAATTATGAGCAATGAAATGTTAACAATGCTAAAAGACGCGCTGGATATGTTCGCTTTCTTAGCAGCAGAACTCATCATCCTTTTCTTGGCGATCAGCTACATCGTTGGGATTCTTCAAGAGTTCCTTACGCCCGAGAAGATTCAATCTATCTTGAGCTCACGTAACGGTAAGGGCTATATGATTGCCGCACTATTGGGAGCGATTACACCTTTCTGTTCATGTTCGACGATTCCTTTCCTAAAAGGTTTGCTTCGTGCACGAGCGGGTTTTGGTCCAATGATGGTGTTCCTATTTGGTAGTCCACTATTGAACCCAGTGATCATTGGTTTGTTCGTAATTACCTTTGGCTGGCAAGTGGCAGCGTTCTACTTCTTAGTCGCAATGACGGTATCAGTAGTAGCAGGTTACACACTGGAAAAACTAGGCTTTGAGCGTTACGTAAAATCAGAAGCGTATGAATCAACAGGCTCATCTTCAAGCTGTGGTAGTAGTTGTGGTGACTCTGCTCCTAAGAAAGCAGAACCAGCAAAAGCGGAATCTTCATGTGGTACAAGTGCATGTGGTGAGCCTGCACCAGTAATGGTTAAAGAGAGCGCATGCTGTGGAACGAAGAAAGAAGAACCGAAAGTAGAAGTATCATGCTGCTCGGCTGACGGTACAGCGACAGTGGTTGAGAAGAAAGAACCTAGCCGCTGGGTAAGAATCTGGTTCTCAACTTGGAAAGACTTCAAACAAGTGTTCCCTTACTTGATGATGGGTATCGCAATTGGTTCATTCATCTATGGCTTCATTCCAACTGACCTGATTGCTGAATATGCAGGTGAGGGCAAGTGGTACGCGATTCCAATCGCAGCAGTAATTGGTATTCCACTGTACATCCGTGCTGAAGCTGTGATTCCACTGAGTGCTGCATTGGTAAAAAAAGGTATGGCTTTAGGTTCAGTAATGGCATTAATCATTGGTAGTGCCGGCGCAAGTTTGACAGAAGTTATTCTGCTTAAGTCTATCTTCAAAAATCAGATGATTGCGGCCTTTCTATTCGTAATACTAAGTATGGCGATTGGTGCAGGTTACCTATACACTTTCATCTTTGGTTAATCTTAAATAACACAATCGATACGAAAGTATAGTTAATAAAAAAGAGCTCACATTGTTGAGCTCTTTTTGTTTTTAAAGGAAAGCAGCAACGCAACATCACACAGAGTTAGACAGTGCAGAAGAAGTTCTTTTTGTCGCGAAAGCATTAGTTGCTAACACATCGCAGTGGTGTCGATTAATTGCATCCCCGTAATTGTTAGTAATACCGGGGAATTGAAAACGATACATTGGAATACCAAAGCGACGCTCTCTTTTCTGTCCGATTCGGTCTTTGCTTGTCCAAAACAGTCGATTTTTTGCGGTGTAGGGTATGCCGTGCATTTTATTACAATTGTGTTAGCTGAGGACGATGCGAAAGAGCTCAATCATCTAGTCGCCTTAGCATCGGAGCAATACGAGACGTTAAAGCGAGATCTCATGTGAGGGTGGAGCGTGCGACACATTAAACGAAGGTGTTATATACATCGGAAAAACTAAAAGCCCGGCACAACCGGGCTTTGTTAATTGGATTTCATCTTATTGAGTTTAGAAACTGCGGATATCCAATTCGTTGTTGATTAACACAACACACTGAGAAGCGAATAGCATGTTTGGGCCTAAGCTGATTTTCTCTGTTCCTAGGCGCTTTAAGCTGTTGTAGCTTTTCTTAGGCATAGGGATGTGATCAGTCAAAAGGAAACATGGGTTTTCAGCAATCTCTGCATCACGGATAAAGTCACCTTTTTTATCCATCATGTAAAGCTGGTGGTCTTCAGCCAGTTCTTTAACCAGCTTTTCAAAACTCATAGTACGAACAGTGATGCCCGGTTCAACCTGACGCGTCTGCTCTTTAGTCATACCTTGGGAAGCGTCAACCGCTCTTACTATCGCTGACAACAACGCCGATTCATGGAAACCACCAATGTTGGTGATCTCGTTTGAATCAAATGTAATCGTGCGTGAAAAATCTTTAGTACTTTCTAATACCAGGTGTACGGTGACATTCTCGCGGTGAGACTGAGCAACGAAGATCGTGTTCATCAGAGTATGAGCAAGAATCTCAGTATGAGCATCTTGACCAACGCCTTCTAAGATAAGTTTGCTTTCTGTAGGGGCTGCGCGAGCGCGTAATACAAATGAACGCATAGAATGTACCTTGTCAGTATGTGATAAAGCGAAACGAGCTTTAGCAACATGAATTGATGAATAACCAAAATTGTGGCGGTATGTAACTCTTTTCTATTAATGAAGTCAAATAGAGTTGCTTATAGCGCTAACTTCAAGAACTCAACGTATTAAATAGAGAATGAACACATTACAAGATGGTGAAGGTTGAAGCGACCGGTTGTTTACATAGATAGTATGCGCAAATTATTAGGTGGCTTACGGAAGGAAGTAGTCGATGAAGATACAGAAAATAAATAAAGAAGAATATAGAAAGAAGATGAACCTATTGTTGGTTGCTTTAGTTGGATCACTTGCAGTGTTTGCTATCGTATTCGGCACCATTCTGATTGACTTATTTGGTACAACCAATTCAATTGCTGGTGAATCAACGGGCAATTTCCATTTAAACGTGCTTGGAGTGATCTTGTCTGTGGCGCTAAATGCTTTTATTGCGAGTCGTGTAAAAGGACATGAATACTTCAAGGAAGCGGTGTACGTGTGGAACCTTAAACAAATCCACAATCAAATCTATCGAAAGCTAAAACGAATTCAACCGAAGGCTGAGCAAGGAGACCAAGATGCGTTGGTCATTCTGTACTTCTATTACACCACACAAAAACAAGTATACGACCTAGATAACAACACATTGACCATAACGACGGTGCAGCACTCTCTAGATAACATCGTAGAGTTGAGTAAAAAATGGGCTATAGAGTTAGATATAGAACCCTTTTCGAGAGATTTAATCACAAAGTTTTGAGGAATATTCCTATTATTGTATGAGCTTTGAGCGTTGAAAGAGACTTTTGACGTAAAAGTAGACACTTAAACAAGTTTTTTTGAATTTTTATCAAAAAAGGGGTTGCCATGTTTTCGATGATCTCTATAATGCCGGCTCACTGACGCGGCAGACGCCACAAGGCTTCAGCAGGAATCAGTAAGACGGAAACTTCGAAAGAAATTAATTTTAAAAAGTGTTTGACACTTAAGATTAAATCACTAGAATTCACGTCCGCTTTAAAGGGTTTCTTTGTAAAAAGAAAGTTTCGATAAGCAAAGCTCTTTAACAATTTAAACCTATCAATCTGTGTGGGCACTCGTTGGTGAATATCAAAATTGATTCTTAGGAATCACATTGATTTCAATAAACTGAGTGACCAATCGATAATTTATTATCGGCACAGTCAATTCATTATCATTCTGTTGGAATGGTAATAGCTTTAGAATTACTTTTTGTAGTTTTGAAGTCAGTATTCGTTGAGTCACCAAAATCTTAAATTGAAGAGTTTGATCATGGCTCAGATTGAACGCTGGCGGCAGGCCTAACACATGCAAGTCGAGCGGAAACGAGTTATCTGAACCTTCGGGGAACGATAACGGCGTCGAGCGGCGGACGGGTGAGTAATGCCTAGGAAATTGCCTTGATGTGGGGGATAACCATTGGAAACGATGGCTAATACCGCATAATGCCTACGGGCCAAAGAGGGGGACCTTCGGGCCTCTCGCGTCAAGATATGCCTAGGTGGGATTAGCTAGTTGGTGAGGTAATGGCTCACCAAGGCGACGATCCCTAGCTGGTCTGAGAGGATGATCA